>JAFKGI010000064.1 GCA_017307785.1 Vulcanimicrobiota bacterium
ATCTACGGTAGTCTGGTGAAATGGGCGGTTTTGGGGCTGCTGGGGGTGGTTTCTACGGGGGCATGTAGATTATCTACGGCGGTGTGTCGGAATGGGCGGTTTTGGGGCTGCTGGGGAGCGGTTTCTACAGGGGCCTGTAGATAATCTACGGTGGTCTGGTGAAATGGGCGCTTTTGGGGCTGCGGGGGGCGGTTTCTACAGGGGTGTGTAGATAATCTACAGCGGTGTGGCGAAACTGAGCGAGTTTTGGGGCTCCTGGGGTGGTGTTGCGGCGGTGGGTAGGAACTGGGGCTGATCCAGGTCATAGGCGGGGTGGGTGGGGGCGTGCATAGTGGGGGTATGAAGAGGAATACGATTCTGGTTTTGGGGGCTGGTCCGGCTGGCCTTTCGATTGGCTACGAGCTGGCTCGGCGCAATCTGGACTTTCTCATTCTCGAGAAGGGGAAGAGTGCGGGCGAGTCTTTTACGCATTATCCGAGGAACATTTTCTTCGGGCCGTGGGTGAACAATACGCTGCCGGGGTCGCGGGTGGGGTGGAACTGGTTGCTGCGGCGTTCGACTCAGCCGGCTTACAGCTGGTATTTGCGGGAGTATGCGCGCCGGCAGGGGTTGCCGATCGAGTATGGGTGCCAGGTGGAGCGGGTCGAGCGGGACCGTCATGGGTTCCTGGTGACCACCCGCCAAGGGGTTCGTTCTTGCAGTCTGGTGGTCAACTGCACCGGCTATTTCAGCACTCCCAATGTGCCCCAATATCCGGGGCAGGACGATTCTCCGATTCCCACGATGCACACCTGTCAATATCAGACTATCGCCGACCTGCAGAGCCGCTTGCGCAGGAATTCGGGTCGGATTCTGGTGGTGGGGGCGGGGCTGAGCGCGGGCGAGATGATTCTGGATCTGCATCAGCACGGTTTTGAGGTGGCCCTGAGTCATCGGGGCAAGTTGCTCTTCGGGCCCTCCGCCCTGCGCGAGGCGTTGCTTTCTCCCGTTGCCTGGCTGGCCGAACGCGCCGCTCTGGCCATGGGTTTGCGGCTCAACTCCAATCCGCCCATGGCGGGCGGTAAGACGCGGGCCCTGGTCGAATCGGGCGAGGTGCTGACCTATCCGGCCATCGAGCATTTTGCCGGAGAGAGCATTTCTTTCGTCAATGGCTTGAGCAGCCGTTTCGACGGGGTGGTGTGGGCGACCGGCTACCGATATACTCTGGGCCATCTCGGCGATCTGTTACCCGAGGGCGAGGTACAGTTGTCGGAGATGGAATCGCTGGCCGCTCCGGGCCTCTATTTTCTGGGACTGGACCAGCAGCGCAGCTATCGCAGCCGGTTTCTACGCGGTATTCGCTCGGACGCGCGCCGCCTGGCGCAGTTGTTGGACGAGCGGTTGGCTCGCACCCTGCCGCCGCCCCCCGTCGAAGAGGCTCTTTTCGACCTGGACCTTGTGGCCGTACCCTGAGGCAGGCCCAAAAACCGGAATCGAGGAAGTCACGAAAATGCTCGAAAATGTGCCGGCCGCTCTACGCGACGAATTGCTGCGATTTTACCTGGCTCTGGACGAGAGTCTGCCTCTTCAGGACTGCCTGCGCTTGTTGCTCGAGGCCAGCGCCGCCAGCCTGGCTCCCCACCGTCTGGTGGTGGTGGTGCCGCTGGTGGAAAACTGGTTGGCTCTGACCTCAAGCGGCGTTGTCTATCGGGGCCCGGAACGGCCCGCCTCGGCCTTCGGACAGCCTGATTCGAGTCAGGCTCTGGTCATCCAGCCCATTGGCTATCCCAACATGGCCGAGAAAGGCTGGATTTGCCTGTATGGCGCCGGGGCCGATGCGCGAGCCGAAAGCGAGTTCTCCAGCTGGGCCCACGTGGCTCAACAGCTGGTCAATCGAGCCTGCTATCAGGAGCGACATCATTCTTACCAGGCGTTTGTGGAAGCGGCCGTGGACGCGATTATCAAAATCGATCCCAAGGGCACGATTCACTTGTTCAATCCTGGAGCGGCTCGTATGTTTGGCTACAGTCCCGACGAGGTGCTGGGAAAGAACATCCACATTCTGATGCCTCCGCCCTACGCGGTCGAACACGATGACTACCTGGACCACTACAGCCGCACGGGCGAGAAAAAGATCATCGGAATCGGTCGGCGCGTTCCGGCGCGCCGCAAGGACGGCAGCATCTTCCCCGCCCACCTTGCCGTCACCGAATACATGCGCGGCAGCGAGAAGTTCTTCATCGGGACCCTGCGAGATCTTTCGGACTTTGTGGAAGCCCGCAGCCGGGCCGTGGTGGAGGAGCGCAAGCATCTTTCGCGGGAACTTCACGACTCGGTTTCGCAGGCGCTTTTTGGCATCGTGCTGGGCACGCTGGCCATCAAGAATGCCGTTCCGGCCGGCGACCCGGCCTCGGAAGCGGTGGACTATGTGCTGCATCTGGCCGAATCGGGCCTGGCCGAAATGCGTACCCTGATTTTCGAGCTGCGCCCGGAGTCTCTCGAATCCGAGGGGTTGCTGGCCTGTTTGCGCAAGCAGATCGAGGCCATGGCCAAGCGCTATAAGATCACCATTTCTCTGGAAGGCTGTCAGGATGAACCGGCCCTGGAGTTGCCCATCAAGCACGAGGTCTATCGCCTGATTATGGAGTCGCTGCACAATATCGTGAAGCACGCCCAGGCCAAAAACTGTAGCGTCTGGCTCGAGCGGTTACCCGGAGAATACCTGGTGCGGGTCGAGGACGACGGCATCGGTTTCGAGGTGGCGGCTGTGCCCCACAACCGGGTTGGCCTTTCCTCGATGCGCGAGCGCGTGGCTCAGCTGGGCGGGCGGCTGGTGATTGACACCGCTCCCGGCCGGGGCACACGCGTACTGGTCCATCTTCCGGCTTCCAAGACCTGATCCAGATCATAGACGACCGGTCTCCCTTCTCTAAAGTGAAGGGATGAGAAACATCGGACCTCTAGATCGATTCCTGCGCGGCCTGGTGGGTGCCGGTCTGACCGCTCTGGCTCTGAACGGGGAGGACTGGGGCTGGTTCGGGCTGAGTGTCTGGACGACCGCCCTGCTGGAGGTGTGTCCCTTCTATGCGCTGCTGCGCATTTCCACTCGCTGAGTTCGGCTCTGGCGCGGTTCTTTTTCGGCAGTTCTGGCATTGACCACTGCAGGGCTTGAGATCGGTTTGCATGGTATCAGTCCTTCACGGTTTGATCGGGGAGGGGGCGAAGTGCGGGGCGGGGAAGCGGCCGCCATGCCCATTTCTGTTTTGTTGGTTGATGATCACACGTTGGTGCGTCAGGGCTTGAAGCTGCTGCTCTCGCAGGATCCCGAGATTTCCATCCTGGGCGAAGCCGCCAACGGGCTGGAAGCGCTCGAGCAGGTGGCCAGACTGCATCCGGATGTGGTGTTGATGGATTTGATGATGCCGGAGATGGACGGGGTGACGGCCATTGCCCACCTGCGCAAAGATTTTCCCGAGACGGAAGTGATTGCGCTGACCAGCGTTCTGGAAGACGCCTCGGTGATCAGCGCAGTTCGTAACGGGGCCATCGGCTATCTACTGAAAGATATGCAGGCCACCGAGCTGTGCCGGTCCATTAAGGCGGCCGCCGCCGGCCAGGTGCAGCTGGCTCCCGAAGCCGCTTCCCGGCTGATGCGCGAGCTGCGTTTTCACGAGGAAGCGCCGGTGTTGACCGAGCGCGAGCAAGAAGTGCTCGAGCTGGTTTCCAAGGGGATGTCCAACGCCCAGATCGGCGAGGCTTTGTGCATCGGCGAGAAGACGGTGAAGACCCACGTCAGCCGCTTGCTGCAGAAGCTCAATGTGCGCAGTCGCACCCAGCTGGCCGTGCACGTCTGGCAGAAGAGCCCGCGTTAGACCACCGTGGCGGCCACGTCCTGCAGGCGCGAGATCATCACGGGGCAGGGGGATTCGCGAGCCAGGCGTTCGGCCACGCTGCCCAGCAGCAGACGGGTGATGCCGCTGCGGCCGTGGGAGCCGATGACGATGAGGTCGGCGCGCTCCTGGGCCACTTCCTCCAGGATGCGTTGGGCCGGGGAGCCGGGCGGCAGGATCTTGGTGCTGACGCAGCAGCCTTCTTCCCTGAGTTCGTGGGCGCGGGCTTCCAGATAGTGCTCCTCGTCGCCGCGGGTTTCCACCAGCAGTTGCGAGGCGGTTTCGCCCGGGTAGATGGGCAGTGGCACTTCTTCGACCGTGACCAGCTTGAGTTCGGCGTTGAAGGCGCGGGCCATGAAGCTGGCCGACTTGAGGGCCGCCTCGGAGTAGATGGAGCCATCGAGTGGCACAACAATCTTGAAAAACATCGGTAAAATCCTCCTGTCCCCAGCCTAAGCAATGGAACGGAGGCGGCCTATGATGTAGATCATAGGCCGCTCGATGTGCCGGGCCGTTCTGTCCAGATTCCTGGAGGCCCGAGAGCCCCGCCTTGCGCCCTGAGCTAGAAGCTGCGAACGATCAGGCGGCGGTCCAGGGGCTGTACTTTGCGATAATCCTGAGGCTCTCCGGTCTGAAGGGGAGCAATTTCCGCGTTGGTAATGCTACCCCGGTCTCGCATCACGAACCAGCTCACATTTTCGCTGTAAGGGAACGTCGTCAGTGAGCCTTCATAGTGGTACCAGTTGACCAGGTCGGTCTGTCCGTCCTCGAGCAGCGGAAAGAAGTCGATCGGGTTGATCTTAATTTTGTTGCACAAGCACTTTACCCCTGGATTGGCCGGGGCTTTTTCGTCCAGCGTGTAGAGAATGCCGATCACGACCAACGGGGAGGGAGCGGCACCGCCCCGTTTGGGCACGTGGATCAGATGAATCTCATACTTTGCCTGCTCTCCTTCGCCCACCACGTGTTCCGGATGGGTGTGAAGGTGAATCTTGGCCAGTTGGTATCGAGTGCCACGGAAGGTGAGCTCTGGAAAGTGGTCCTTCTCTGGCGGATCCACGAGAAAGTTCGCGTGACCCTTCTCGGTCTTGAACTTTCCAGAAATTTTGCAGTCCTTGGGATCGTCAATCTCAAAAAGATCGGTGCCGCAAGCCAGCGTTAGCGCGTCCGTCTCGTAAAGTTCGATCGGCGATTGGCCCATGTTGCCCCCTCAATGTGTCTTGTTTTTAGAAAATTGTAAATCTTGCTTCCCAGGGCAGGGCCGCCCTTCCTGCTGCGGTCGCAGTGTACGACCTTCCTTTCCGAGGGTTCTTGAGTCCCTCGGTCGTAAGGAACCCGATGTCCAGCCAGCCAACAGCCCCTTCCGATCGGCCGCGAGTTTTGATCGTCGATGATGCGCCGGAAAATATCCGATTGTTGATGGGGTTTCTGGGCAAGATGTGCAGTGTGCAGGCGGCCACCTCGGGGCCGAAGGCTTTGGAGTTCGCCCGCATGGAGCCGCGACCCGACCTGATTTTGCTGGATGTGGTGATGCCCGGGCTGTCGGGTTATGAGGTGTGCGAGGAACTGAAGCGGGACCCGGCCACGCTGGGCATTCCCGTGATCTTCGTCACCGGCCTGAACGATGTGGATGATGAGAAGCGCGGTCTGGCTTTGGGCGCGGTCGATTACATTTCCAAGCCTTTTCACGCGGAGCTGGTGCGGGCGCGCGTGAGCAATCAGCTGGAGTTGAAGCGGCACCGCGATCATCTGGAACGCGAAATCCGGCAGCGCACCGACGAGTTGGTGGCGGCTCAGCGCATTCAGCAGCGCCTGCAAAGCGAGTTGGACGTGGCCAGCCGGCTGCAGCGCTCCATGCTTCCCGAGCCTCTGGTGGGGAAGAAGCGGCCTTCGGAGTTCGCGCTGGCGACCTATCTGCAGGCGGCCCGCGCGGTCGGCGGTGATTTGTTTGACCACTTCGAGCTGGACGGTCGGCGCCTGCTCTTTCTGGTGGGGGATGTGTCGGACAAGGGAATTCCCGCCGCTCTTTTCATGGTGCAGGTACGCACGTTGTTGCGCTCGCTGGCTTCGCGGAGCACCAGCCCGGAAGAGTTGCTGGTGCAGCTCAATGAGGAGCTCTGCCGCGACAACCAGGCCTGCATGTTCGTGACCGTGGTGTGCGGCTTTCTGCATCTCGACAGCGGAGCCATGCAACTGGCGCGGGGCGGCCACGAGCATCCGCTGCTGGTGGAGGCGACGGGTCAGGTCCGCTTTCTGGAGTTCGAAGGGGGGCCCGCCCTGGGACTCTGTCCGGGAGCGGACTTTCCCAGTTTCTCGATGACTCTGGGGGACGGGGACTTGCTGGCTCTCTACACCGACGGAGTGACCGAGGCGGCCAACCTGGCCTATGAGCTCTATGGAGAGGAGCGGCTGCTGGAAGTGCTGGGTCGGTCGTGTGATCAGGACCCGGACCAGATGATGGATGCCTTGAAGACTTCGCTGGCCGACTTTGTCTGCGAAGCCGAGCCCTCCGACGACATTACCGTCTTGTTGCTGCGGAAAAGCCCGTCAGTTACCGGGTATTCCGGCCTCTAATCGGGCCAGCTCCTGGAGAGCCCCGGAAAAATTGAACTGATTGACCCTCCGCTCCAGCTCCTCCATCTGCCCGGTCAGTGGCGTGGCCACGGCCATGAGATCCTGAACGCTGTCGAGAGACTCGCCGAGCCCCTGGATGAGAAGCTGGCTCAAGGCCGCGATCGCTTTGCGGGTGGCCTGCGCTCTTTGCGGGGTCCACTCTTCGGGCGGCAAATCCGGGGCACTGGGAGTCAACTCGGCAGGCAAGGTTTCCGCCAGCAGCTGCAGGTAGGCGACCATCGTGGAGAGCGCCTGCGGCCAGTCCGATTCGGGTTTCTCCTGGAGCAGTTGGCACTGTCGAGCCAGCTCTTCGGCTCCCAGATTGGCGGCCACTCCGTGCAAGGTGTGGGTGATGAAACGAATTCTGCCAAAATCGCCGTGGGCCAGCGCCGTCTCCAGCTCCCAGACCGAGTGCCGGCAGCGCTCGGCGAAGTCCAGCAGCAGACTTTTATAGAACTTCTGATTGCCACCGCAGGAGCGCATGCCGAAGGCGCTGTTGACCAGCGAAAGCTCGGGGAAAGCGTCCGTCTTCAAGAAGTTCTCGAGGGGTAGCCAGCGGCCAAGAGTGGCAAACCATGACTCGCGATCCACGGGCTTGAACACGAAGTCGTCCATGCCCGCTTCTCGGCAGCGGTCCCGCTCTTCTCCCAAGACGTGAGAGGACATCGCCAGAATGGGGACCTGCTGAAAGCGGGCCTGTTGGCGAATGCTGCGGGCCGCCGTGTAGCCGTCCATCTCGGGCATCTGCAGATCCATGAGAATGACTCGCCAGGGGATCTCGGGACCGCATTGCTGGACTTTCTCGAGCGCGATGCGACCATTGGCCGCCACTTCCACCCCGATGCCGGCCTGCAGGAACATTTCCGCGACGATGCGCTGGTTGATTTCGTTGTCTTCCACCAGCAAGACTTTCTGGCCCGGTCCGCCAAGACGGACGGGATCGGACTGATGATTCGGTTCGATTCGTTGCAACAGCGGCAGCTCGAGGGTGATCAGGGTTCCCTGGCCGGGCTGGCTTTCCAGGCGAAACGAGCCCCGCATGCGTTCGACGATCCGCCGGCTCATGGGAAGGCCCATGCCCGCGTTGGCCACCGCATAGTCGCCGAGCAGGTGGGCTCGCTGTTCGCCGGTCATGCCGATGCCGCTGTCCAGAATTTTGAACTGCAAATGGCGGTCGTCCAGCCGCTCCACGCTCAGCGAGACGCGACCGCCGGCGGCAAATTTGATGCCGTTGTCGAGCAGCGCCAGGAGCAGTTGGCCGAGGCGCGCCGAGTCCCCCCAAACGAGGTCGGGAAGGTCCGCAGCCAGCCGCGAGACCAGCTCCACTTCTTTCTGCTGGGCCCGGGCCGCCAGTTGCAGGATGACCCCGTCCACCAGGCCGCGCAGTTGGAATTCTTGCGGTCGCAGTTCCAGCAGAGAGAGGTCGGCGTCGGCGAACTCCAGGAGGTCCGCCACCACTTTGCGCAACTGACCGACACCGCTCTCCAGATCTCGCAGGAATTCCCATTGGCGCGGATCCAGGGCGGTTTCCCCCAGCAGATGGGCCATTCCCGAAATCGCGTGCAGGGGAGAGCGAATTTCGTGACTGAGATTGGCTAGAAACTCGGACTTCAGTCGCGCCGCTTCCTGGGTCAGCCAGCGGTCCGTGGTCGACTCCAGGCTGGCCTGGTCGACCTGTTCACCCAGCAGCAGGAAGCCCTGAGCATCGGAGGTGAGCTGAAAGCGCCAGGATTCTCGCTGGGGAAGAGGCCAGGATTGCAGAGCGGTTTGCTCGCCTCCGGCCGCCACAGCCTGTCTCAGGGAGGTCGCCTGGACGGCGGGAAGCATGGGCCACAGTTCTCTGCCGACGACGTGCTGGCTCAGGCCCAGCAGATCGCAAAAGGCGGGACTGCAGGCGAGAATCATGCCCTGGGAGTCGCAGCGCAGGTAGGGAACCCAGGCCGATCGACCCAGGGCGCTTTCCAGCAAGGGGAGAGTCGAGGAGGGGGAGGGGGTCGAGGAAAGAGCGTCGCGTTGGAGCTTGAGCTCGAGATGATGCTTGACGCGGGCTCTCACCGTGCCGGCGCGAAACGGCTTGGTAATATAGTCCGCCGCGCCCAACTTCAGACCTTTGTCTTCGTCCTCTTCGTCGGTCATTCCGGTTACGAAAATCACCGGAATGTGGGCGGTCTGGGGATCGGCTTTCAGTTGTTCGCACACCTTGTATCCCGACATTCCCGGCATAATCACGTCGAGTAAAATCAAGTCGGGTTGCGGGTTCGAGCGGGCGCATTGCAAGGCTTTCTGACCACAGGTGGCGGCCGTGACTTCGCACTGGAGGCGCAGAAAGGCCATGAGAATGTGAATGTTCTCGGGAGTGTCATCCACGACCAGGACGCGGGGTTTGCGAGAGGGGGTCGATACCACGTTGGCGCTAGGAACGAGAGCCGGCTAAAAAAGCCTCGAATTCCTGTTGGCTGGAGAAGATCTCTTCGGTCGGGAGTGCTTTGAGGATGGCAAAGGTTTTGTGGACCTGGGGCTGCAAATTCATTAAATAGAGCCTTCCTCCCTGAAGCATCCCATCCCTGCGCGCCTTGAGAATACAGCAGATGCCCGCACTACTGATATGTCTCAATGCTTTGAGATCGAGGACCAGGGTCCGAGTTTGTCGCCAATTGACCTGATCGAATTGGGCTTGCAGCTGCGGGTAGCTGGCGCAGTCCAGTCTGCCGGATACTTCGAAAAGGCAGCGGTCTTCCGGGCCGGCCTGAATCTCCACTTGAACCACCATCTTAAATGACGAAACGGTTCATGCCGCCATCCCTCACTCAACCAGATTCATTGCGTCCTATGAGTGTATCCTTTGGTCGCCCCAGCCAACAATCAACGGCTGTACTGTGCCAGCCATTCGAGCATCTGGTTGGCCAGGTCGCCCGCCTTATCCAGGTCGAAGTTGTCCAGGGCGGTCTGAAGCTGGGCAAATTGAGGGTCCAGCGAGGTGTCTTGCGTCAGTCCCGCCAGTTGTTCGGCCAGGCGGAAAGCTTCGCCGAGGTCGCCCAGCAGTTGAGCCCGCAAAGCTTCCAGCAGAGGAACCAGCTGAGCCGCGTCCAGGTCCGCCGAAGGCTGCGAGGCGCGATGGATCTCCAGCGCCTGGAGGGCGGGCAACAGTTGGGCCAGTTGCTGTTCCAAGGCTTCCAGCAGATCGGAAGAGAGGCGCCCGGCGCGGGCCCCGGCTTCCATCTGCTTGGCCAGCGTCGACAGCTCTTCCATTCCCAAGTTGCCGGCCAGCCCTTTGAGGGTGTGACTGAGGTCGCGAGCTCGGGACAGGTCGCCGGCTTCCAGCGTCTGGCGCCATTCCTGGGCGAAAGATTGGTGACGCCGGGCGAATTGCACCAACAGATTGCGAAAAAGAGTGCGGTTGCCTCCCAGGCGCTCCAAACCCTGGCGGCAGTTGACTCCTGGCAAATCCGGGAAGTCCGATTCGCAACCCGGCTCGACCCGGGCCATTTCTCCGGCCGGGAGAAATTTCTGCAAGGCCTGCCAGAGTGCCTGAGGCTCGACCGGTTTGGCCAGGAAATCATCCATTCCGGCGGCCCGGCAGGCGGCCCGGTCTTCCAGCCGGGTGTTGGCCGTGAGAGCCAGAATGGGCATGGTGGCACCCTTTTCGCGCAGTCGGGCGGCCGTCTCCAGGCCGTCCATTCCGGGCATTTGCAGGTCCATCAGAATGGCATCGTAGCTGTGTAACTGGACCATTTCCAGCGCCTGCCAGCCACCGCCGGCGATGTGGGCGATAATGCCCAGCTGACGCAGCATTTCGGCGGCCACTTCCTGGTTGATGTCGTTATCATCCACCACCAGAACCTGACCCTGCAAACCGCCGGGGCCTGTGGACGGAGTGGTGGGAGGCGCCGCCGGGGACAGGTCGCCCGGGCGCAGCGGTGAGGTCAGGCGGACCGAGAAGAGAAAGCGAGTGCCCTGGCCGAGCTGAGATTCGGCGCGGATGGTGCCCCCCAGCATTTCCACGAAGCGCTGACTGAGAAACAGTCCCAGACCAACCCCTCCGTAGGAGCGCGAGGCCGAGCTGTCGCCCTGTTGAAACGGAGTGAAGAGGCGCTTGAGGAATTCCGGCTCGATGCCGATGCCGGTATCGGCCACGGTGAATTCGAGCGTGTAGAGGGATTCCGCCTGGTGCAGCAGATCTACCGATACCCGCACCGTTCCGTTGGGGGTGAAGCGCACGGCGTTGTGACAGAGATTGGACAGGATGCGGCGCAGTTTTCCGGCATCGCCTCGCAGGCGTTGCGGGACGGTTGGGGCGACCAGGACCTCGGTCTGGAGCTGCTGCTCGGGTTTGGTCCAGCCCGGCATGGCCTGGGCCACTTCTTCGAGCACGTCGGAGAGGTCAAAATCCTCCACTTCCAGGGCCCGCCCGCCGTCACCGTCTTCGTAGGCGGAATAATCCAGAACGTCGTTGATAATGGCCAGCATGCCCCGGGTGGCCTGGCCCAGCTTCTCCAGATAGGCCTCTTTTTTGCCTTCATCGCGGCTCAACTGCAGCAGGTAGAGCAGCCCGAGAATGCCGTTGAGGGGGGTGCGAATCTCGTGAGACATGGTGGTCAGAAAGGAGGTTTTCGAGCGGCTGGCAAGTTCGGCGCTGGCGGTGGCCGCCTGCAGGGCTTCTTGAATTTGCATCTGTTCGCTGAGATTGTAGAGCAGGTACAGTTGGTGATACTGGCCGGCTAACCTCATCGGGGTGACCGTCATCTGCACCTGTAAAATTTCCCCGTCCGGACGTCGCAGGCGGGTCGCCGGACCGGATTCCGTGAGCAGAGTGGGAAAGAGCTCGGCAATTTTGGTGCCGGCCAGCGAATGTTCAGTCTCGACTCCCAGCATGGCCAGGGCGGCCGGGTTGGCCTGCACGATGGTGCCCTTCAGTCCGATGAGCATGGGGGCGGGAGAGACTTGGAAGAGCGAATGTAGCTCGTTCTGGGTTTCGCGCAGACTGGCGTTTCTTTCGGTAACCTCGAAGGCCGACAGGTGGTAGAACTCCAGCACTCCGGCGCTCAGTTGCGGGCGAATGCAGAACTGGAAATCGCCTAAGCCTTGCTGCCCCCGCGTCAGCGTGACGTCAAAAACCTGTTCCTGTCCGTGGATGGCTTTGCGCAGGGCCTGATAGAATTCGTCGACGACGTCTTCGGTCTGGGTGGCCTCCAATAAGTCGATCAGTTTTTTCCCTTCGAGATTGGCTTCCTCATCACTCAGGTAAGCGCTGAGGGCCTGAGAGAACTGGAGAATCTGGCCTTCCGGGGTAAGCAGCAGATTCATGGCTTTCTCTCCCTGGAACATCAGGTTCCAGGGACCGCCCGAGGTTTCTTCCGGGCCGATTTCACTGTCGGTGAGATCGGTGACGGTCGACACCACGAACAGTTCCGAAACGGCCGAGCGGATGGGAGCCAGATGGATCTGCTTGACCCGCTTGCGGCCGTCCGCGTCGCGAGTGTGGACTCGCTGAACCAGGGCCTGTCCCTGGAAAGCCTGGTCAAACAGGCGCTTGTACTTGTTGTCGAAGACCTGTGGGCCCCAGATTTCCGAAAGGGTGCGCCCAATCACCTGCTCCTCGGCCATGGCAAAGACCCGACACCAGTTCTCGTCTACCCATAGGTAGCGATACTCTGAACTGACGGCAGAGACCGTAGGCAGCTCCATGTCTCGCAAGGTCCTCTCCGAGGTTCCGGTCCGCACCTATCGGGCGGACTCGATCCCTCTTCCAAGAATCTTGACATCCGGGGGGACCGAATCCTGCTTGACTGCCTCAGCGGATGCAACGCAAGGCCAGCATGGTCATGTCGTCGTACAGTTCGGCCTGGTTTACAAAGTGACTGATTTCTTCGGCAACGGCCGCCACCAGATCGACCGGAGAGTCGTCCCGGTGCAGGTTGGCTTTGGCGAGCAGCCGGTCGGGGCCAAATCTTTCCAAGGTTTCAGCGAAAGCTTCGGTCACTCCATCGGTATAGAGCAGCAGCGATTGCCCGGCCTGCAGCCGGCAGCCGTGGTTGAGATATTCGGCGCCGGGACAAAGGCCTAGAGCGGGGCCGCCGTCCAGCTGAAGATACTGGGAGGAATCGTCTGCTTGTAGCTGCAACGGCGGTTCGTGGCCGGCGCTGGCCATCCAGATCTCTCCCGTTTCCAGATCGCAACGGCCGCACAAGAGTTTTACAAACATACAGGCCAGATTGTCCTGGCAAAGCTGATCATTCATGACCTCAAGCAATCGGGCGGGGTCGAGGACCGAGGGGGCCAGGGTGCGCAGCAGAGTGGTGACCCTTAACATAAAGACGGCCGCCGTAACGCCTTTGTGAGAGACGTCCCCGACCAGAAAGAATAGCTTTCTATCTTCTTGCACGAAATAGTCGTACAGATCGCCGCCGACCGCTCGCGCGGGTCGCAGCAGGCATCCGAGCTGATAGCCGTGGTGACGAATGTCTTGAAAGTCGCAGGCGCGCAACACGGAAGATTGCAGGCGCCGGGCCACTTCCAATTCCGCGTTGCGGTGACGAGCCTCTTCCAAGACGTAATCGCGGTGGCGTTGGAATTCCAGCTGATTGCGCAGACGGGCTCGCACCAGTTGCGGAATGAAGGGCTTGAGAATGTAATCCACGGCGCCCAGCTCCAGCCCCCGGATTTGGTCCTCCGTGTCTTCCAGACCGGTGACGAAGATGACCGGAATGTGCCGGGTGGCCGTATCATCCCGCAGCTGCTTCAAGGTCTCGAAGCCGCTCATTTCCGGCATGAGAACATCCATGAGAATCAGGTCGGGCTGGGGAGAGTTGCGGGCCATTTTAAGCGCCTTGGCACCGCTGGTGGCGGCCTGCACGTCCCAGCTGTCTTTGAGGATCGCCAGCAGCACGTGGAGATTATCCAGCGCGTCGTCGACGATCAAGACGCGAGCTCGATTTCTCACGCCTGGCCTCCTCCCTGCAGTCGCTGCCAGACGGCCTCCAGGGCCTCTTCGGCTTCGTCGGTGGCGAATTCGTGCAGGTGATTGTGAACGGCCTCCAACCCGTCGAAAAGCGGATGGCCCACAAATTGATCCACCATTCTTTCGCTCAAACTGAGGGTTCGGCCCAAATCGACCCGCAGGAAGGATTTCAACTCCTGGAGCACGGCCGCCAGTTGCGCATCGGACGAGGCCCGTGAGGCCGCAGCCGGAGGCGTCAGCTGGCGCAGCGCGCGAATCGACTCCAGGGCCCTGTCCAGCTCGGCCTGGAGCCGGGGAAGAAGGGCGGCGCGTTCCGCCTCCGAGGTCGGGCTCAGCTGCTCCAGCTGTCCGGCCAGTCGGGCCACCTGGACGATGCCCAGGTTGTCGGCCGAGCCTTTGAGCGTGTGGGCAAGTCCTCGAACCGCCTCGTCCAGGCCTTCCTCCAGCGCCCTCTGCAGAGAGGAGACCAGGTTGCGGTTGCGGTCGTCAAACTGGGCCAGCAGTCGAAGGTAGAGGGGAAGGTTGCCGCCCAGTCGGTCCAGAGCCGCCCGCGTTTCGATGGTTTCGTCGCCGTCCCAGCCTTCCAGCGAGCACAGGGGGAGCTGGCTGAGAGGGCCCAGATATTTCTCCAGAATGTCGTGCAAGGCCAGCGGGTCGATGGGCTTGGAAAGATAGTCGGTCATGCCGGCCTGCAAGCAGCGCTCGCGGTCGCCGAGCATGGCATTGGCCGTCATGGCTACGATGGGAATCTGTCGCAGGGTTCCGTCCGCCCGAATTCTTCGGGTGGCCTCCAGGCCGTCGATGCCGGGCATCTGAACGTCCATGAAGGCCAGGTCGAATTCCTGGCGGCGCAGACAATCCATGGCCTCCAGAGCGGTGGCCGCGTGACAGACCTGGATACCCCGCAGCGTCAACATCTCTCCGGCCACCAGCCGATTGATTTCGTGGTCCTCAACCAGCAGCACGCGGGCCTGGTAGCGAGCCTCCGGCTGGCGAATCCAACGCTTTGGTTCGAAGCGTTCGAAGCCCCCCTGCTGACGCCTGTGAAGGGCGGTCTGAATCGAATCGTAGAGATAGGATTCACTGATGGGCTTGCGCATCAGTCCGTCGACCGGGGCGACTTCGGGTTGCTTGAGGAATTCATCGCCTTCGTAGGCGGTGACCAACAGGATGATGGGCTCGGCGCCTCTGGCAAGATGGCGGATGCGGCGGCTGGCCTCCAGGCCGTCGATTCCCGACAGGCGCCAGTCCATCAGAATTAAGTCGTAGCAAGTTTCTCGAGCCTGGGCCAGGGCGCTTTCCCCGGAATCGGCCAGGTCGACGAAAAAGCCGAAGCGCCCGATCATGGCCGAGAGAATCCGCCGGGCGCTGGAATTGTCGTCCACGATGAGAACGCGCAGATTGCTGTGCTCGGGCGAGAAAATACGCTCCTGAGCATCCTGATGAGCGCGAGAATTCTCCAGGCGGGCGGTAAAGACGAAGCGAGCGCCGCCCGCGCTTCCCGCCTCTGCCCAGATATGGCCGCCCATGAGGTCCACCAGCTGCTGGGAAATGGAGAGCCCCAGACCGGTGCCGCCGTATTTGCGGGCGGTGGAACTGTCCGCCTGAGAAAAAGGCTGAAACAGGCTGGGCATTTGCTCGGGGCGCAGGCCGATGCCGGTGTCGGAAACGACAAATTCCAGAATGACCAGAGAATTCTCGCGATGGAGGCAGCGGACGCCGACGACGACTTCGCCGTGCTCGGTGAACTTGACCGCGTTGCCGCCCAGGTTGAGCAGAACCTGTCCTAATCTCAAGGGATCGCCGTGCAGGAACTCGGGAACCTCAGGGTCCACCGAGAGCAGGATTTCCAGCCCCGGTTTGTCCCGGGCCCGCACTTGCAGCAGTTGACCCAGATTGTCGAGCACGTCGCTCAATTGGAAATCGACCGTCTCCAGCGACAGTTTGCCGGCCTCGATTTTCGAGAAATCCAGGATGTCGTTGACGATTTCCAGCATCGATTGAGCGGCTCGCTCGAGTTTTTGCAGATAATCGTCCTGTCGAGGAGTGAGCTCGGTCAGACGCACCAGGTGGGCCAGTCCCAAAATCGCGTTCATGGGGGTGCGGATTTCGTGGGAAACGGTGGCCAGGAATCTGGATTTGGCCTGGTTGGCATCTTCGGCCGTCAGATTGGCGACGCGCAGAGCTTCCTGAATTTCATGCAGTTCCGTGACGTCCACGTGGGCACCCACCCAGCCAATGGCATCTCCCTGTTCTCCCAGCAGCACGCCGAAAGCCGCTTTGACGAAGCGCGAGTCGCCGTCGCGACGCAGAATCCGAAAGTGGGTCACCTGCCGCTCCGGGTAGCTTTCCTGTTGGCCCAAAAATCCGTCTATGTGGTGGCGGTCCTCGGCAACGATCAGCTCTCGCCAGTCGGTCAGCGTGATACTTTCGGCCGGGGAACGGCCGTAAATTTGGTACATGGCGTCATCCCAATCGACCGCCATGGTGGCGAAATCCAGGCTCCAGATGCCAATTTCAGCCACCTCCAAGGCCAGCGCCACGCGGTCGCGCAGTTCGCTGGCGGAACGCTCGGAATGATGCAGCGCCTGGCGGGTATCCTCGAGTTCGTTTTTCACTCGCAGATACTGGTAGTCGCGGACGCTCGGGTTGCGCACCAGCAGGCACAGGAAATGATCGCCCTGGAGGGTGGCGCGTTCTTGCAAGAGCATGGACTTCCAGCGATATTCCGCGAAATAGCTCTGGCCCTGAGCAAACAGGCCTTCCAGCTTCAGGCCATCCTGCGGGCCCAGGCCCTGGCGCAACACGGTGGCGAATTGGTGGCCGGCGCACTCAAAGGCGGTCAGCAATTGACCGTGAGCGGCCACGATTTCCCATGGTTGCCGCAGGGGGCGCTGAAAGAGCAAAACCGGCAATTGGTCCGGCCATTCCCTGTGCTGATCTTCACTTTTCAAAATTTGGCCATCCTGCGTAATTGGACGCGTTCTCGGGCTATTGGTTACAGATAATATCCAACGAGAATAGCCCCCAGGGAGCAGGGCCGAATCCTCACAAGGACGGAACGGACTTCGGTCTTTGGTCGCAGGCCTGAGTGATACAAATTAACCAGTCGAGAGTGGGAGATTCAGGCGGAAATTCGCCGGCACATTTCTAGTCGAGGACCTTGAGGAGTTGGTCCACTTCGTCGGCGAAGGTGGGCAGCATCTGGTTGAGGACCTCCAGTTCGCCCTGTGCGGCTTCGAGCTCGACTTGCTCCGCCATTCGCGCCAGGCGATTGGCTCCCACGTAGACGGACGAGGACTTCAGTCCGTGGGCCAGGCGGCGCAAGCGCAAGCGGTCCTTCTCCTCCATTTGAGTGGCCAGGTCGCCCTGTCGCTGTTTCAGCTCGCTGGTAAATGCCGTCAAAAGTTCCTGGCGGAACTGTTCGTCTTGCCCGGCCACCAGTTCCAAACGCGCCTGAGAAAGACGCTCCATTTCCAGCATTCCGTCGGGCCACAGTTCGGGCTCGCGCGGCTGGACGAACTGCTGCAGGGTGGCCACTAGCTGGTCGGCCTGTAGGGGTTTGGGCACGAAGGCGTCCATGCCGACCTCGGCGCAGAGAGCGCGTTCTTCGGTGGTGACCCCGGCGGTGGCAGCCAGGATGGGCAAGCGGATGCCTAGCTCGCGGATGCGTCGGGTGGCTTCAAAGCCATCCATCACCGGCATCTGACAATCCATCAGGATGGCGTCGTAAGGCACGGACTGAACCGCCGCCAGCGCCTCCTGGCCGTTGGCCACCACGTCGCACGAGTAGCCCGCTTTTTCCAGTACGCGCACGGCCACGCGCTGGTTGACCACGTTATCTTCGGCCACCAGGAGGCGGGGTTTACGGCGCCGGCGATGCTCCTGGAGAGTGTGCACCGTGAGAACCGGCCGGTTCTGGACCGGGCCCGAGGTGCGAATGCCGGCTACGACCGCCAGCGTGTCCCGCAAAGAAACCTGGCGCACCGGTTTGGTCAGATAGGCGCTGAAACCCAGGCCTTCCAGGGAGCCGATGTCGCCGCGCTGGGGCATGGAGGTCGCCAGCACCAAAGAGACGTCGCGAAGGTCGGGATCCGCCTTGATCAGCCGGGCCAGGGAGGCACCATCCAGACCAGGCATTTGGAAGTCGAGCAGGGCCACCTGAACCTCTTTGCCTTCGGCTCGCAGGCCACGCAGACACGGCACCGCCAGGCGGGGGTCCGACTGGCAGTAGACTTCACAGCCCCAGGCCTGCAACTGCTGGCGGAAGACCTGCAGATTGGTGGGGTGGTCGTCGACCACCAGCACGCGCAGGCCGGCGATGGGGGAGAGGGGCAGGGGCTCGGTTTGCTCCGCTTCCTCCAGTTTCATGGTGAAACAGAAGGTGGAGCCCTGGCCGGGGACCGAGGACACCCAGATTTTGCCCTCCATGGCCTCCACCAGCCGTTTGCAGATGGCCAGGCCGAGTCCCGTTCCCCCGTAGCGTCGGGTGGTAGAGGAGTCGGCCTGCGAGAAGGGAGCGAAGAGTCGCTGCACGGCTTCCTCGGTGATGCCTACGCCGGTGTCGTGGACTTCGCAGCGCAGTTCCACTTTGCCGTCGGCCTTGCACACCTGGTCAATGTGTACCGTCACTTCGCCAGCCTCGGTGAACTTAACCGCATTGCCTACCAGGTTGAGCACGATCTGACGGAAGCGTCCGGGGTCCCCGATGACGCGCGGGCAGACCTCAGGGCTCATGAGCAGGGCCACTTCCAGACCTTTTTCTTGGGCGCGTAAAGCCATCAGTTCCAGCACGTCCTCGGCCGCCGCCCGCAGGTCGAAAGCCACCAGCTCCAACTCGACTTTGTCGGCTTCCAGCTTGGAGAAGTCGAGCACGTCGTTGATCAGGCCCAGCAGCGACTCGCCGCAGGAACGGATGGTGCTGGCGTAGTCGTGCTGTTCGGAATTCAGGCAGGTGTCCAGGAGCAGCCCGGTCATGCCGATGACGCCGTTCATGGGAGTGCGGATCTCGTGGCTCATGGTAGCCAGAAAAGCGCTTTTGGCCAGGTTGGCCTGCTCGGCCCGGGCTCTCTGCACTTCCGCTTCGCGGTGCTTGTCCTCGAGTTGCTGGTTCGCGATCAGGGCCTGGCAAATCCAGTGGTATTGCTGGATGCTCTGGCGAATCAGGTAGCCGCCAAAGAGAATCAGGGCCACCACCAGACTGAATTGCCCGGCGTCGGCTGCGGCCAGGGCGCAAGGAACGAGCAACGCCACCAGGTAGGTGGGAGCCAGCAGTCCGTCCGGTGCCAGGGAGACGCTGCCGCCCGCCGCCAGTCCGGCCGTCAGCAGCATTAGAAAGAGCAGTTGAGAGGGCTCGCCGCCTTGCAGGATGTGCGAGCCGCACAAGGCTCCCCAGAGCAGAGCGCAGCTCAGGGCGAGTGCGCGGAAACGAGGGCGGTTGGGAGAGCCCAGATCCCAGGCACGAACCGCCGAGAGCAGTACCAGCAGGATCAGGCAGACCCGGCCAATCAGCAGTTGACCTACGTTGGTGGTGGCGGCCGCCAGCAAGGGCAGCAGCACGTAAGCCAGGGAAGCCGGTGGAGCCCTTCGATAGAGTTCCTTTTCCAACTGACCCTCGAGACTGAGCATGACCGGCTTTTCGGCAGAAGGGCGGGAAACTTAAGGGCGGGGAGAGGCGGAATCGGAAAATGGCTACCTTCAGGTAAAGGAGTTTCGGGATCCTCTTTGTAATTAGCTCGACATAAAGCTATCGTCAAAGGGCAAATCCTTCACCCTCACCCAGTTCGTCTTCGGGTGCGGCAGCGGTCCGTCCAACCCGGTGTGGAAACCGTGAACGTCACCTGTTCCTACGGGGGCAAGAACGACAGCACCCTCAGCAAGATTTTCGATCAATAGCCGGATGGGTCAGGCGCGGTCGTCCAATTTTTGATGGACGCGCTCAAGCATGTCCGAGAGTTGGAAGGGTCGGAAGAAGAAGTCGTTGACGCCCAGCGCTATGGCCGATTGCACCAGGCGGTCGTCTTTGGTGCTGGACATCATGAATACGGGCAGTTCCTGCGGGCTGTAGCCTCGGCGCAGGCGCTGCAGCACGTCCAGGCCGGTCAAGGGCTGCATGACGAAGTCCAGAAGAACCAGGTCGACGGGTCGACGCATGAGGCAGGTCAGTCCCAGCGGACCGGTAGCCGCTTCTTCGATCTCGTAGCCCGCCTGGCCAAGCTGTCTGCTCAGGACCATGCGCGCGATCTTGTTGTCGTCAATGATTAGCAAGCATTTATTCATTGCGGAATTTTTTCATAGAAGGCGAGTCGGCCGCAGGAACGCAAAACTGAATAGTTCATGCGTCTCAGATTGGCGGGCCAAAGGAGGGAGGCGGGGGCTGAGCAGAAGGCGGAAGCGATGAGACGACGCGGATCGATCACGTTGACTTGCCTGGGCTGTTTTGGTTTGCTGCTGGCGCTGGTGATTTGGGGCCTGCTGAAGGGTCTTGGGAAGTCGAGTTCGGTCCGAGTGCCCGAGCCAGACCCCCGACTGGAGTTCTCGGTGCGCAGCGGGGATACTCTGCTGGAGGTCAGCCGTCCGCGTTCGATGGTTCGGTTGGTGCGGGGAGATCTGTCTGCCGTTTATTCGCTGAAGCTGGACGCCACAGTTCGCCCGGGAATGCCACCCGGTCCGGGCTGGCTGATTCGGCAGAAGTCCCAGAGTTTCGTGACCGTGGATCCGGCCCGCCTTCATCGCGTCGGGAGGGCCTGAGCAGTCGGTTGCTGGAGGCGTGGCGAGAGTGGGGAGAGGAAGAGAATCGCCAGTTTCTGCAGCAGGTTCTGTCGCCGCGCAGCGATCTCTGGGGCGACCTTTCCGGCACTCTGCCGGGCCCGAGCTGGCAGGGACAGCGCACCTTGCAACTCACGTTCGCCCGTCGAGTGAAGGGCTCGGGAGTGATCGCCTTACCGGTGGGCTGGAAGTATTGCCAGGTGGCCTACGCGCCCGAACCCGGGCTGGTGTTGAATCGAGAGGAATCGGATCGCGACGCTCAGTCTGTGGCCGACGAGGCGTTGTTCGTGAACAGCGGACTGACGGACTACAAGCGGGAGCAGTTTGGGGCCGACCACTTCCGACCGCCGGCCGGCTATCGGGAGCGCTATAGCGATGAGGAGCTTTTGCGGGACACCCCGCGCACTCCCTTTTCCGGGAGGCCGCCCCGGGACTACGGGCAGATCGGTTCGACCGGATATTCTCAGGAACAGGGCGTGACCCTGATTCGCGAGGAGTATCTGCAGAAAGGGGAGCGGCAGCAACGCCGCTGGATGATCGAGATCTTCGTCTATCTTTTGGACAAGCCCGATCAGGTCGAGCCTTTTGTGGAGAAGTTGCGTCTGACCTGGCTGGGTTTCCAGGGATGGGACGTCAGGCCCCTGGCCCCCGAGGCCACGGCCACTCTCAAATCGGGCTTTTTGTTGCGCAAGAAGAATCGCCTGATCCGGCTTGATCTCAAGTATTTCAAGCGCGGTGACCGCGGCCAGCACGAGGCCAAGGACGATCCCGAGGCGCGCCAGGAGCTACAGACCCTGGCGCGGGAATTGTCTCAAGGTCTGCCCTGAGACGGGTTTGTCCCGTCTGAATCAGGCTTGATGATGTTGGGTTCGGGGCAGAAGGGAACCATGACAGCAACTCCCCCCCAAAGCAAGCGGGTCTCGAAAAAGTAATAGAGACTACACGCCGGCGACTGCGGCGCGGGCGATCGAACAGGGCTTGTCCCTGATTGCCGGACGTTGGAAGCTGCTGATCCTTTTCCATCTTTTTGGTGGCCAGGTGCAACGCTTCTCGGATCTGGAGCGACTCATTCCCGATATTTCTCAAAAAATGCTGGCACAGCAATTACGTCAAATGGAGAAGGACGGCATGGTGGAGCGTACGGTTTATCCTACGGTTCCACCCAAGGTGGAGTATCGTCTGAGCGAGTGGGGACAGTCGCTCTGTCCAGCTCTCGATTCGCTCCTGGGCTGGTGGGAAAACAAGGAAATCAAGGAATGACTTCCTTGTTTTCCGTTCTACCTAGACGGTAGCCACCGTGCCTCCGTCGATCGTCACCTCGGTGCCGGTGACCGAGGATGCTCGGGGAGAAGCCAGGAAAGCAATCAGGTCCGCGACTTCCTGCGGCCGGGCCGGTCGGCCCAGAGGAATTCCCCCCAGGCCGTTCATGATGATTTGCTTACCGCCTTCATAGTCAGTGCCGGCTTCTTTGGCCAGGCGCTCAATGAACGTTGCCGCGGCCTCGGTTTCGACCCAGCCCGGAGAGACGCGCAGCACTCGAATTCCTTGAGGGGTCACTTCCTTGGAGAGACTTTTGCTGTAGGTGGACAGCGCCGCTTTGGCGGCGGCATAGGCGGTCGTCGATTCCGGTAGGGGCAATTTCCCCTGAATGGAGGTCACGTGGATAATGACACCGGAGCCCTGTTTGAGCATTTCGGGCAGCAACAAGCGATCGAGGCGAACGGCCGGCATGAGGTTCAGGTCCAATTCGGCCTGCCAATGGTTGTCCTGAAGCGCGGCAAAACCCCCGGCGGGGGAGCTCGAGCCACCCAGAACGTGGATGACCATGTCGACTCCTCCCAGAGTTTTCAGGGCGCTTGTGGCAAGATGTTGGCACCCGGCCGCCGTGGAAAGGTCAGCGGCAACGTAGCCCTGGGTGGAGGGGACGTTCCGGGCCGAGGCCACCACCCGAACTCCGGCAGCGCTCAGGGCCTCCACCACGGCCGCGCCTATCCCCATCGTAGCGCCCGTGACCACGGCTCGTCGGTCCTTCAGTTGCAGGTCGTAGCTCATTGAACTTCCAACTCGGGGCAAACGTCCGTTGCGAAATAGGTAACCAGAGGTCTGGGTAAATTCATATGGATTCTCCTGAGGTGATGGAATGTCACCATCATGGATGGACCGGTCGTAAAGCACAAGAACGCACTGGAAAGTAAGCCACTCACCAGAAAGTAAGCGGAGAGTGTCGGAGCTGGCTTCGGAGGATGATGGGGAGGCTATTTCTTGGAGGTGGTCGGCGTGGAGGACTTGGCGGGTGAGGAGGTTTTGCTCGGCTCGTCGCGGTGGTAATACACGCCCTTGTTGGGATCGTTGGGATGTTCCGAAATGCGCTGGAAACCGGGGCGGATGTTGTTGGAGCCGATCAAAGTCTGGGCGCCCTGGCTTCCCACCAGTTCGGTGTGGCCACGGGAAGTGTTCATCCATACGTCTCCGGGCTGGGCGTCCGCGCCCGAAACCCGATGGTAGCCCTGCGCGATCAGGGCTTGTTCCAAAGCCTTCACGCCCACGTAATGACCCTTCAACCCGCCGGTGCTTTCCAAAGCGGAGCTGACAAAGTCCGCACAGTTGTTGGTTTTGCCGCCCGCAGCCGTAAAGTTGTCCATCACTCCCTTCAGCGTGTAAGAGTCGCGGTCTAGAAACTGGCGAGCGTAATCGACAGCCGCCTGGTTGCCTTCGCCCTGGGGTTTGGCTACGGATCCACCGGGGGCAACCGAGGCAACCGGGGCCCCTTCGCTGGCGCCGCCGACGGTTCCCACGGGGCCGCCACCGCCACCGGCTGGAGGCCCGCCGCCCGGGTCGCCACCGCCTCCCGGCTGTTGCTGAACGCTGTCCCCAGCCATCAACTGCTGAAGTTGCTGCTGGAGCTGCTGCAGTTGTTGCTGCAACTGCTCGGCCAGCGGCCGATTGCCGGTGGCCTGGGCTTGTTGAAGAGCGCCCTGGGTCTGATCGATCTGCTGTTGCAACTGCATAATCTGGAGTTGCTTGGGGTCGAGCTGCTGACCGCCCAGCGCCTGCATCAGCGCACCCAAATCGCCACCGTTGCCTATGCCCCCGAGCAGCGCTTCGCTGGATAGACCCGACAGATCGCCCGGTCCCATCGGAAGATCAGCCCCTCCGGCCAGGCCGCCGAAGGGCATCCCTCCCATCAGGGGGTTGGCGCCACCCATCATTCCGGTCTGTAGGGGTCTAAAGGTCGATTGGATCACGGTGGTAGCTCCTTCTATCGATCTTGTTCCTTGTTGATGAGACAGGGATGCTCGACTCCCAAAGGCTACCATTCCAGGATTTCGGAAAACTTGCGCCGCGCCGGAATATTTCTGGAATCCGGGCAAAGATTTTTACAAGTCTGTAACAGCGGGCGAGAGGCAACCAGGAAGAGCGGAAGCCAGTTATTGCCCGCTTAACTTTCTCCCAGGGATGACGCTTTGCTCCGGTTATTGGCGATGAGCTCCTTATTCTTGGCTGCCCAGCGTTGTAGAGGCAGAAGCGCCCCGCGCAGGGTCTGACCGAGTTCGGTCAGTTCGTAGTCCACGCGCGGAGGCACGGAAGGATACAGAGTGCGGGTCACGATGCCGTCGCATTCCAGGCGCTTGAGAGTGAGGGTGAGCATGCGCTGGGAGATGCCGGTGATGCGCCGCTGAATTTCCTTGTAGCGCAAGCTACCCTTGGAAAGGGCCCCCACCACCATGATGGTCCACTTGTCGCCGACGCTAGCCAGGACGTCGGCCAGTCCCTTGCAGTCGCTGGGGGAGAGGGTGTCTTCGGGAACAAAATTGTGCGCTTCGGACAAAAGAGTGCCTTCTTGTGCCATTCCTATCGAGCCTCCTATAATGCCGTAACGAACAAATTGTTCGTAGAGTTTAACCCGAGCGAGTGCGCGCCGCAAGGAAATCTGGAGATTTTTTATGAGTAAGCTTTTGTTAGTCGAAACGAGTCCACGCGGCGAGCATTCCATTTCCCGCGAATTGGCCCGTGGCTTTGTGCAGCAGTGGAAGTCGGCTCACCCGGAAGGTCAGGTGGTGTTGCGCGATCTGGAGCAAACCGATTTGCCCTACCTTGACATGGATTGGGTGACCGCCAGCGTGACGCCAGTGGAGCGCCAGACCCACGAGACAAAACGGGTGCTGGGGTTCTCCGATCAGCTGGTGGCCGAGCTATTGTCGGCTGATCATCTCGTCATCAGCACTCCCGTCTATAACTACAATGTGCCGGCCAGGCTGAAGTCTTACATCGACCATATCGTGCGTAAGGGTGTCACCCTGGGAATGAGGGGCGAAGGCCTGGTGCTGGGCAAGAAAGCCACCCTGTTGATGGCTTCCGGTGGCGTCTACACGGAGGGCTCGCCCATCCGCGACCGGGATGTGGCCACCACCTACCTGCGTTTGATCCTAAAAGTTCTGGGCTTCGAAGATGTGAGCGTGGTGGCGGCTGGGGGTGCCAAGGTGGTCGACCTGGGAGAGAAGTCGCGAGCCGAGTTTCTCGAGCCCCTGGCAGCTGCAGTGGTTGCCGCGGCGGGCTGGGAAGGACGAGATCTATGTCGTCGTCGAGGCTGCCTGAGGCGAGGAGCGATCTAAGTTCAACCTCAAGTCACAGCAAGCGTGACAGCAAGAAATCCAAGTCCAGGAGGTAGCCGGCCCAAATGACCATGAAAATGGCTACGACGCCTAAGGCCCGCACCGTCGTTTCGGCGGAGGGCCATGAGACCCGGGCCAGTTCCAGCCGCAGACCACGCCACCAACGCCACAAGCTTACTGCTGCCTCGTCGGGCGTTGAGGTCGGCCTGAATGGATGGCCTCGACCCGGGCTCGGTTGTCCACCGCCCACGGCGGTGCCCAGCGGAGGTCGACCGGCGCCACCTCCGTCACACTGTGGCTGAGTCTGCAGTTGGCTCATCCTCTCACTATACTACCAGGCAGCGCAAACCCCAAACCTTCGACACCTGTCGGATGGCCATACGGATAAGCATCGCGGAGTCGACGGCACCCCGCGCGCGTTGAAAGCCGGCCCAAATGGGAGTATCATTTCCGGATGCTATTCGCGGCCGCTACTCGAGCCAAAGGTGTTCGCTTGCGCCCTTGGCGGCCAGCCTGGATTGTTCGTGAACTTTCTTAGGAGAATCTTCGGTCGGAAACCGGCCGGCGCGCTTTGGCTGCGTGAGGGTAACCCAGAGTTCGATCTCCCACTCGCCAGGAAAGAGTTGGAGGGTCGCAATTTCGTTCACGGGCTCAGACATCTGGGTAACGTTCTGGAATTGGATCCGAATCATCCCGAAGGCCTGCAGCTACTCAAGGCTTATCGGCAGCGGGCGGGGGGGACTCTGGCCTCGATTGTTCCCACACGCAATGGCTTGCACTATGGGATGGGCGCTTTGCTGGCATGGGACCTTCACGCCTCTGGCCAGCGGGAAGAGGCGTGGCAAATGATGTTGAGCATCGCTCACGCGAAGTGGGACCAGCCGTACCTGGAAGCCTGGGGGAGGGAATGGCTGAGCCAGGACGAGGACCTTTCTCAAGATATTCTTTTGAGCGCATTGTCCGCAGTCTTGGTGAACTTTCCTGAATTCGAGCTGATGACATACCGCCAGAGATTGAACTTTCAGGCCATGGCGAGCCACCATGTTCGATTACTTCCGATGATAGATGAACATCCAGCAGCACAGATGGTGGTCTGTGGGTTGCTGCGCAAGGCGGGCCGGGTCGACGAGGGACTTGTTTTGGCGGAGAATTTTTCTCCCAGCTGGCACGCCTGGATGGCCAGGGCGCTTCTACTCAGGCAAGCAGGGCGTGTTGATGAAGCAGCTCAGGCATTTGCGAACGCGCGAGCGGCCGACCCTTCCGACTTGTCAGCCTACGGACAGGCGGCTGAAATGCTGGTGGACTGTGGCCGGTGGAGCGAGGCTTATCAGCTATGTCAACAGATTATATCACGCGAACCTCTTCACGCTGCGAGCCGGTCCATGCTGGCCTGGTGTCGCTGGCAGCAGGCAGGCTGCGAACCCCCTGAGGTCCCCGAATTGATCCAGCAAATGGTAGCACAAGGCGATGAATACTCTCGGAAGTTGCTATTAAATCTGCTGCCCTACTGGGGTCGAGCCGCGGAACCTCGAGATGCTCTGGCCAATCTGCTCAGGAAAGCTATGGGTAGAGCGGAGCCCCCTGTCGAGTTCAAAGTCGAGCTCACCGATGTAGAAGCCCCCAGCAACCTTGTCGCTGCGCGACTGGCCCTGCCCGGTTGTCAGGTGCAGCTCCGTTACCTGCACGTCAGCACGCCTGACCCTCGGGAGCCGGTTGAAGCGTGCGAATTTTCCCTCTGGCGTCGTGAGGGAGAGATTCTTGTGCCCGCTTTCGATCCGCCCGATCCGGCTATTCAAGAGAAAGTGGAGCAGCTCGCGGCCCAGCCGTACAATTTACGGCGATGGTGGGCTCAAGCCAGTCAGCTCGCAGCCGAGCTCGGCAGCGACGCTTTGTCTCAGTTGCTGGCTAGTCTGACGTGGCCAGGCCGGCCACCAGCAGCCCTTCCGGATCCGTTGGCTTGGACGACTCGTAGCCAGACGGCGACGACGTTTGTGCTGGCGCATTTGGACGATGGTTGGGAGGGCAGCCTCAGGCGTCGGGTACTTTACTCGTTGCTCCTGGGTCCTCGGGATTGGACAACCGAGTCGGCCATCATCGCTCTGAGTCTTATCGGCCAGAATGAGCCTGTGCTGTCGTGGGACATTCATCAGGCGTTTCGCAAACTGGACGCGGCAAAAGCTAAGGACGGCTTTGTCTGCTATGAGAAGGTGCTAATAGAGGGCTGGCAGCAGTTGCCGTGCTTGCATCCAACTGAATCGGCTCATCTGGCTCGCCGGAGTTCTGAAGTGGAGTGACTTTCCGGGATTACTTTCTCGGGAAGGTCCCGGGAGCTGGTGGTGGCGCTGTTGCAAAGCTAGGCTGGCAGAGTTGCGCCGTTCTTTATACGAGGGGAGGAAGCCTGATGCCCAAGAAAGAGAAGAAGGGGAAGCTCAAAGAAGGCCTGGCCGAGGTGGTTTTCAATCGCATGCTGGAAGAGGAGCTGACGCTCGGCGAACGCGTGTGGCTGCGAGAGATCAAGAAGATGCGCGGGCACTGCATTGTGCTGAGGCACAACAAGATGCCGCTTGTCGGGATCCACCTCGACCGATTCAGGATGCTGAAGCGTAAGGAGATCTGATGTCACGGGGGGAGTCGCTACGATTAGGATCGCGGAGTGTGGAGTCGCTTCTAAGAAGGCGTTTCTGGAGCGATCTGCGTCGTTCGCCCGTCCGATGGTTCGCAATTACGACTATGGCGAACCCGCTCAATTCCGGTCCATTAGCAGGCGCGGAGCTATCTATGTTGCAAAAGGTAGGGTTCAGATGAGCGCCGCCGGCCTGGTTGTGGAGGCATCCAAAGGGGATGTGGTAGAGCAAGAGGTAGACGGCGCGGTGGACTATCGCATCGTGGAGGTACCCTGCACTTTGGTGCATCTTTGGCAACTGGAGTTGCTGATCGGGGAAGGTCAGGCTAAATCGGCACGAAGTCAGTCAGGCGCCGGACCGGGCGACTAAGGGTGCACAATGTTTCCCGGAACAGCACAAGCCCTGTGCGGGTTTCGGGATCAGGGTGGGCTTTCTGTGACAGCGTCCAAGATGGCATCGTTGCACTCAATGACGATCCATTCGCCGCTGGCCGCCATGGCCAGGTCGACGACCATGAACGGACAGCCGACTTCCTTGGCCGCCCAGGCCCCCAGCCGTAGAGCGGCCGTTTTCTCACTGTCAGTCCAGCGGTAGTCCCAGCCTCCCCAGTAAGGCCCGGCTCCCACCAGGGTGCCAAACCACCAGAAGGTCCTGGATTCGCTCGCCAATCTCCACAAATTTCAGCCGCCAGCGGGCTGGTGGGGAGATCGGCGGGAGACATCCGCCTGCGAACCGTCCTTGCGTGACTTCGCATAGCGAAAGACCCTCGATTTCATCTTCACCATCCGCTGGCAAGGCTCTCCCGACTCAACTGAGCTCTAAGACACGCCGGGCAAAGTAGCTTCCGAGGTCAAGCGGTTGATTTGCATCGTAGGGATAGCCATCCTTCCAGGAACTGGCCAGAGGCAGCCAGCCCATAAAAAAGCCCGCTCCGCCGCAGACGTTGCATCCTCCGTCACCACCGCGGCTAATGCCCGGCTCAGAGAGAAGTTCCAGTTCGTATGGATTCTTGGCGATGGAAAGGCCGAATCCATTGGGTTCTCGATGCCTGTTCCAGCCTAGTTGGGGAGGGTCGACCGGATACCAATCACATGGAACGTGATCTCCCCAGTGAAATAAAGTGCGGGAGCCACCGGCACAGGCGTATTCCCACTCCTCTGCGCTCGGCAGCCGAAATCCTTGGCCGGCCAAGTCGGCTATTATCTGAGAATAGGACAGCCCTTGCTCTCTATGGCTGAAGCCAAGAACAGAACCGTCGCTCCCTCGGGTAACCTTGAGGGTTCGCCTACCGTCCGAGAATGCTTGCCCGTCACAAACCGCCGGGTTGTCTCTGACCCTTTCTAGTAGGGGGTCATCGTTTGCAAGTGGGACCCATTGGAAGTTCTGGAACTTGACCTCCACCAGCAGCGGCGGGATTTCAACGGTCCGGAATGGAGTCGTCACCGTGGTAATGAACTCTGCTGGACAAGAGCCTGGCAGCTCGTATTCTTCTTGCGTCTCTTTCCAGCTGTTAAGTTCCTCGGAGCTCGGTTTCCAGTCCCCCGAAAATCCGAGTGTTACTTTGCCGCCTGGCAACAGGGCGAAGACTGCCCCTGCATACTCGTATTGGTTCAGGCCACGGGCCGCACCAAGCGGGCGAAAATCGGAAGGGACCTTTGGATTGCCCATGGAGCCGAGTTCGTCAGGCCAGGGCCCCGAACCTCGGTGCGGTGTCCGGGCTGCCAACTGGCGGGAGAGATTGACCGGACCTCGTCACCCTCCGAGTAACCCCATTAATGGTGCTCCGGGTCGGGGCTCATTCCAGGAACCGGAGGTCGACTATTTGAGCGGCTATCTGCGCCTGCAGCTTCTGCTTCCCAAAGACAAGAAGGCGCTGATCGGGGCCTACTGTGGCGAGCCCAATATCCCCGATGTACAAGCTTGACGCGGACGATGCCAAGCGTCTCGGTTATACCAGTAATTCCGCCACCTGGTTATCGGCCTGCACAGCTGGAAAGAACAAGGCTACCCGGTGACGAACCAGCCTCGATGAAATTGCGAGTGCTGCTGCTCTTCCTTTTGTTGCTCCAGGCCGCCTGGCCTCAGGGACGATTGGACCGGGCCACTCCCTTCGCCGTCGATGCAATTCGCCTCGGCTTCGCAAGGCACCAGGTCTTCAGAGCCCTGGGCGCTCCCTCGGAACGGACCCCTCCTGGCCTGGAGCTGACGTATCAGAACGAAACCACCACCATCGGCGTGTTCTCTCGCCAGAGCCGCGTCTCGGTGGTCGGTCTGAGCCGCCGTTCTTGATAGCCTGAATGCAAGACTACCTTGATATTAGCCTGACCGAGCCCGACGCTTCGCTCACCGTTAAGCGTTGGCGAGCGCGTTGCCGGCGCAATCGCCAGACCTCGGTAGTGGTCGTCCGCAAGGGTGCTGTCTTTTACTTGGAAGTTCGACAGGACGGCAACTGTCTGGCGCCGCTTAGTCTCGACATGATACAAGAGCATCCTGGCTTCGAGTTTGCTGGCGGCGGTTCCAGCAGTGGGCGCAGCCACTCATTTTCGTCCGAGGGGATGCCGCTCTCCAGTCTCGACAAAATCGTGGCGCTGGTGCGAATTTTACTGGAAACGACTCAATCGGACGAGATGCGCGAAGCTTTGCGCCGCCCCAGAGACCCCATCGCTCCCCTGGATGAACCGACCCGGGGACACACGATCTGGAGCATCTCAAGTGGGCATTCTTATGCCTTTGTAGGCCCTCGTCTGAGACTTCGCTTTCCCCGCCAAGAATACGAATGTTGGCAAGCTTGCCTGGCGCAGCTTTTTGACGGCATGCCTCGGCCGCTGCCTCTTCGTCAGCTGACCGCCGGCAGATATTTTTACTCGGCCACGTCGGAAGAGCCGCTGGACCGGCGTTTCGAAGGGCTGTGTGCCAAGGTCGACGCGGACTGGCGGGCCAAATTGCTCCCCTTTCACATCGATTTGGAAGCTTTCGAGCCTGGCGCGATAAAGCTTCAAGAAGAAGGCATCGTGGTCTCCCGTCCCGGCTTCAGCCGCGATGGAGAGGAGGCGGTCTTCTGGCTCAACGGTCCTCTGCTTAGCGGCTATTTCCGCGGCCTTGTGCGCGCTCGCCGCGAGGACGGGCAATGGCGGGTGTTGGAGCGTTCTTATGACGAGGACTGGGAACCATTATCCTTTGAACCTCGTGAACGCCCTCACTTCCGAAGCCTCAATCGCCTCGATTCGGACTGGGAATGGACTTGCGCACATTTCCAAGAAACCGAGCCTTCCGAAGGATTTTACAGCGCCGAGGAGTTGCAAGCCTGCAATGCGCGGTATCAGTCTTTGGTCGAGAATGGCGATGAACGCCGCGTGATTCCCATGCTGCACGGTCCACCCATGTCTGTTGCTCAACTAAAGCGCCAGCGTGAGATCCTGTGGACCAGCACGCCTTCCCGGACCAGTGAGGGGTTGGCCCGCGCGGGGCAAGCTATCGTACGCTGGGGCGAGCCGGGCTCTCCGCAGTGGTTGGGCAAGCTGCTCTATCAACTCGATCAGCAGGTTCCTTGCCGCTTTTTCGAATCGGTCTGGGCCGAAGCTCCCGTGGAAGACCGTACCGAGCCTCATCGCAAGAGCCTGATGAATTTGCTGGAGGCCATATTTACCCGCGCTGGCTGCGCCCACCTGCGCTGCCGCCACACCGCCGACGACAGACATTCCTTCGGTTGGCAAGCGGAAGGCGGCGGACCCATGCGCGTCCTGGGTAGTCCTAGCGTGTTTGATCAGCCCGGAACCCTGTGGATGCACATCTCGCATCGCGGATTCAGCGACGGTATTTTCGAGATTCTCGGCGGCCTTTGCTCCTGGGGTGACCCGGAACGCAAATGGACCCAGCGTTTATGGCGGGCCGCCGTGATCGAGTCGGCCTGGTCGGGGATCGACGAGGAAAACTGAGCCTTAAGAGCGCCGCTGGCGGAAAAGTGTGCGTATAGTGTGCCAAGTCGGAGGGAGTGTGCCAAACTCGCCACAGCCCGACCTGGTCGTGGGCTGCAAGGAACCGGCTCGATTGGCGCCCAAAGTTAGGCGATGGGCAGAATCGTCCGGGAGAAGGTCCACACGGTCGATGATTGGTATGACGGAGAGCGCCTTGGTTTGGCCGACTACCACGGCCAGCCGCATCTGTATGAAAGCCGCTGGGACCACGCAAACGGCGGCTGGGAGGGTGAGTGTTGGCGCAGGAAAAAGCGCACTTCTCACTACTGGCTCAGCCCGGTCACCCCGGAAGTATTCTCGCTGGCCATGGAAGACTTATCAATCTTGCTACGATGGACCAGCGCATTTGATCAGGGTGAGGTAGATTTATCGACTCATCCTGCCCTTCCGGAGGATAGATTACGGCACGAAGAGATAAAAAAACAGATTGGAACCGCCTTGGACCCAGGCCAACCTGATGCTTTCCTGGTCGCGGGACAGTTCGACCTGAAAGGCGTGCGCTGGACTCAGGTTGTTGAGCTGCCGGGCGGACTCTAACAATGGACATCGCATTCGACCAACCATCCGGCAATTGGGTTGAGCTGACCATCGACGATCAGAGTTTCGTCCTATCCGGGGTCCCTTGTGACCCGCTGAGTGAGCTGATTGATGCGATCGTCAATGCGTTCGCTTACGGTTCAGGAGTAGCCGAAATGGACGCAGAGGGGGAAACATTCCGCTTCGAGTTTTCCGCCGACCGCTTGATTGCCACCAGGGTCAGCCACGGTGACCAAATGATTGACGAACCGATTCAAATTCGCAAGCTGGCCAGGAAGTTTCTCCGCGCATTCGAGCTCCTTAAGCCCAAGGCCGACGGTGTGTGGTCTCGCGGCGTACCTAACTTGGAGCCTTTGCGGAGGCTTATTGAGCAAAAGGCCGGACAGGATTTCCCCACTTGAGCTCCTTTGATTTTCTCGGCGTCTGTGAGCTTACTCTTCCTTTATTGTAAAAGGCGTCGGACGGCGCTTGGCGGGGACCGCGTCAACTGGCCCATATCCTCCGAATGGAACTTCAGGATCAGCACAGCCGTGAAACCTCGGAGGGTCAAATGAATTCCTTCGTCGGGGCTGCCAAAAAAGAAGAACGTAATCTCCCGCTAGGACTGCAGTTTGAAATCCTGCTGCTGATTTTGCCGCCGGCCGGTAAGTTGGCATAAAAAAAGGGCCCACCCTTTTGGGGGTGGGCCCTTTCGACACTAGTTGCCCAGGGTGAAGCCCTGCAGCGGAACAAGCCCCGCCGCGACGGGACCCACGAGAGTGGCCGCACCGGTGGTCAGGTTGAGGGTGTAGAGGCTGGTGACGCCTGCAACCGTCAGCACGGCCGAACCGTTGCCGGTGGCAGCCGTGTTGGAAGTAGCCACGTTGACGCCGCGTCCGATGTCGAAGCAGGCAAAGGTGGAGAAGTCGAGGGGGCTGCCGCCCAGCGTAATGGCGAGGGGCAGGGTCTGGGTGCCCGCGTTGGGCGGGTTCTGGATGAGCAACCGATCGGCAATGCTATCCAGGGTGTAGAGGGTGGTGGCGGTGGTGTTCAGCGGAGCCGAGAAGTTGTTGGTGTAGGCCGCGCCGACCACGCCCGTCACGCCGCTGCCGTTGATGTTTCCATCAGGATTGGTGCCGGTGACCGCTACCGCGCCGCCGTTGTTGCCGTCCACCGGCGCGCCGGTGATCTGGTTTACCCGGAAGTTCAGGCCGGTACCGGTGGTGACGCGAATGCGGTCCACGGTCGGATTGAAGTCGAAACCGTAACCCGTGGTAGCGGGGTCAGGGAGGTCGACCGCAGTCACGCCGTCCGTGGTGAAGGCGATGCTGTTGGCGGTGCCAATGACGAAGGCCGCGGCGTTGGGACCACTTTGGGGCTCAATGCGGTAGACCGAACCGGTGTCAGCCGCGTGATTAATGCCCAGGGCGAATAACTGGCCGGTGGCGGGACGGTAGTCAATGCCGACCAGGACCTCGCCGGCCTGGATGCCGCCGATCGGCACCGTCACAGCGGTTCCGGGGGTGGCCGAGTTGAAGCGCAACAGGTTGGCGTTCGAGAGGCCAATGGCCGGCGGCGCGCCGTCCGGGATGATGGCCAGGGCGCTCAGCCCGCTGTTGGGAATGCCCAACAGGGTGGCCTGGCCGTTGACCAGGTTGATGCTGTAGAGATTGGTGGTGCCGTTGACCACCAGGGAGGCGATGCCCGAACCGGCCAGCACGGCCGAGTTGCTGGCGGGAGCGTTGACGCCCATCTGGATGTCGAAGCCGTTGACGGCCGAGAAATCCAGAGGATTGCCGTTCAGGGTGACCGCCTGCGGCGCGGACTGGGTGCCGTCGTTGGGCGGGTTCTGGATGAACAAGTTGTTGGTGGTGGCATCCAGGGTGTAGAGGGTGGTGATGGTCGCATTCTGCTGGTTGTTGGTGTAAGCAGCCGCGGCTACGGCGGTGGCGCCGCCACCGTTGATGTCGCCGTCCATCTGCACGCCGACGGCGGCATTGCCGTCGACGCCGGCACCGTCATTGGGATTCAGGCGGAAGTCCTGTCCGGTATTGGTGACCACGCGGATGCGATCGACGGTGGGGTTGAAGTCGAAGCCGAAGGCGGTGCCGGTGATGGGACGAGCCGCGTTGGACGCATCCACGAAGGTGGTGGGAGCGGCGTTCACCACGGTGGCGAAGCCGTTATCGGGATTGACGTGGTAGAGGTTGACGGAGCCCGCCGCACTGTTGAAGCCGAGGGCATACAGGAAATGGTTCTGGGGACGCACGTCCAGGCCCACCAGCTGATCACCGGCGGTCACACCGGTGATGGGGACGGTGGTGGGGGTGCCGGGGTTGGTGCTGGAAAAGCGCACCAGGTTGGTTCCGCCTGCATCCAGAGCGACCAGATTGATCGGAGTTCCGGTGCCGGTGACGGTGAACACGACGTTGTCGCTGAAACCGGCGCCGCTGGCGGTGATCGTGGCGGTGCCGGCCGCGTTGGCGGTGGCCAGGCCGGTGTTGGTGATGCTGACCACGGCCGGGTTGGAACTGGTCCAGGTGACGATGCTGCTCACATCGCCGGTGCTGCCGTCGTTAGCCGTGGCGGTGGCCGTGAACTGCTGGGTCTGGCCGGCAGTTTTGGTGACCGGCTTGGGGCTGACCGCCAGGCCGGTGATGACCTGCTGGAAGCCGCCACCGAAGTTACCGGTGTTGTCGTTGCCGCCGCAGCCGATGGCGCAGAAGCCGCACAGAAGCAGCAGGCCAAAGATAATTGCTTTAAGTCTTCTCAAAGGAAAGGTTCCCCTCCAAAATTTTCGTGACCGCCCTTTCTGCAATAGGACGAACATGTCATTTTTTCTTAATTTTGATTTGACGCAAGGGAACAACTCGGTTCGAACACGTGAGCGGGCTTTGCGCAAAGACTCCAGCTATGGCCAGGGCGCGTCAGGAATACCAGTTGGCCGCTCGCGGAGCCGGTGACAATCATAGGTCTGTGGAGTGGATGGTCAGTCAATATCGAGCAAGGTCGGTCGTTCACCCGGGTAGGCGAGACCGTAGTGAAGCCGAATCTTTCTCAGGTGAGCTATTCTAAGCGGATAACTTTCAATCCTCAGATGATGGGCGGGCAGGCCTGCATTCGCGGGATGCGGATACCCGTCTCGCTGGTGTTGAACTTGATGGCGCGGGAACTCCCCGCTGCTGAGATTCTCGGCGAATATCCCGATTTGGAACTCGAAGACCTGCAGGCTTGCCTTTCCTACGGCGCTTGGCTGGCGGCTGAGGAAATGCTGCCGCATCAGGCTCATTTTTAAGTGCGTTTTCTTAAGGACGTGTGGGCATTTCGCACGGGACGCTGCTTGGTCCCCCTGGCGGTGCCGTGAAGAAGAATCTCTTCGCCCTCGCGGCGTTGTTGGTGCTGGTGGCCGTGGCCGCCCGGTTCATCCGCCACGGAGGCAGAAATGCCGAGTGGGTGGCGCTGGAAAACGACATGGTGGCCAGCCTGGAGGCCTTGTGGGAGCAACCCGGCCAGAAAGTGGAGCTGATGGAATCCGAAGGAGGCGCCCGAGTACTCGCAACGGTGGCAATGCCCCCGCAGGGCGACCTCACTTGGAATGAACCCTTCCTGCGCTTCGTGGCCGCGCGCCATCCCGCGGTCAGCCTGCAGGCGATTGAAATTCGTGGGCCGTTTGGAATGGAGGGGGATCTGGCCCACCACGAGCGAGTGCGCCGCCAGCAACAAGCCTGGGTGGACCGTCTGCTCGGACCCGGCAAGGGATTAATGCTCCTCCAATTTCGGGAGGTCGTGGCGCAACAGCAACTTGCCCCGCCCGCAGCCTCACCCACAACTACTCAACTGTTTGCTTGTCTGGTGCTCCTCGCCGAGCCACCCCGCGGGCAGCTAACGCAGGTCTTCCAGGGACTCAACACCGCCCAAGAGCAGCGGGGCGAACATCGAGTCTTCAAGCTGCCGACACCGTGAAAAAAGCCAAATCAAACGCCCTGAAAAGACTGTGCGGTCAATGGTTGGACAGTCTGATCAAATTGATCGGTCGGGCTCTCCCTTTGGAGGGTTAGGAATCAACGCGCCTAACTCGACCGAAAGTGGGACCAACAATTCCCGCGCGGTTCTGTAAAGCTCCAGGGCGTTTCCTTTACCATAAGTGTGGGCCATTGTATTTCTCAGTCGCTGAAGCTGACGCCAGGGGATGGACCTAATTTCTGCCCGAGTTTCTTCGGATACACAGGCTGCGGCCTCTCCCAGAATAATCACCAGGCGCTCCACCCCGAATCTCACTATGCGAGCTTCT
>JAFKGI010000005.1 GCA_017307785.1 Vulcanimicrobiota bacterium
CGAGCAGTTGACCCGGCTGTTCTCCTCGACCAAAGAAAACGACATGACCAAGATTGGCAAGTTTGGAATCGGCTTCGTTTCCATCTTTGCCATTCAGCCCGAGTGTGTCATCCTGGACACCGGACGAGACGGCAGTTTTTGGCGGGTCGTCTTTCCGGGAACGACCAGCTATCTGCTCTATCGCCTCAAAAATCCCGTCGAAGGCACTTCCATTCGTCTCTTCAAACGACTGCCGACGGTCGCCTGGCCCGAATTCCTGCGCCGTTCTGAGGAGACGATTTCCTACTGGTGCGGCTATTCCGAGACCCAGGTCAGCTTCAATGGCCAGTTACTCAACAAAGAACTGGCCGTGGATTCCCCTTGTTCGGCCGAGGTGTCCGGTCCCGGAACGCGAGCAGTGGTCGGCATGAGCGCGGAGCCGCTTCCTGAATACGGGATGTACAACCACGGGCTGACCCTGAAGCAAGGCCGGGAAGGATTGCTGCCCGGCCTGACCTTTCGCATTAAATCCAACTATCTGGAGCATACTCTGACGCGCGACAACGTCATCGTGGATGCCAACTACCACAAAGCCATGGCCATTCTCAACGGGGCCGCCGAGAATCAGTTGGTGGAAGTCTTCCTGGCCAAACTGTCCGCCTTGCAGCGCCGCCTGCCCGAGGGACTGGAAGAACTGGAGAGCCTCCTGCAGGCGGCTCAGGCCTGGCTGAGAGCCCGCCCCAAACTGGTCAACCGGCTGGCCAACCGGCCTATGCTGCCCACCCATCACCACGGCCTGGTCCCTCTGAGTCTGCTGAAGTCCAAAGGCTTCCTCGAGGGAGCTATCTACTACGACCTGGTCAGCGGCCCGGTCACCGAAGCTCTGGCCCGGGAAGATCTCCCGGTTCTCTGGGGTCGGGCCGCCACGGGAGTGGTCGAGCTATTCTCCGCCCGCTCCTTTTACCAGGCCAACCAGGTGGTGGCCTGCCCCCAGTCACTCGACAAGTCACAGCTTCCGGGCGACTGGAACCGGGTCGAAGAGAGCATGAGAGAGTACCTGAGACTGGGGGAAAATCGCCTAAGTGGCGTGCACCTGGCGGACTTTGATTACAATGGCTCCTGTGTTCAGGGACTGCCTTGCCTGGCCGAAAGCAAGGCGGGTCAGGCCACTCGCCTGTTCCAACGCGGAATCTGGCGCAACCTGACCATCTATCCCGGCCGGCTCTTGCTCAACCACCGACATCCACTGGTCCTGCAGGCTTTGGAGAAGCATCGGGAATTCCCGGAAATCTGTGCCTACGCCTTGAGCAAAGCGGCCCTGCTGCAAGACGGCCTGCCTCAGGACTTAGAAGCCAAAATGCTCAAACGCTGCTGGAGTTGAACCATGACGCCGGATCTGATTGAACTCATCGAAGAAGAAGCGGTGCTGGTCCGCCAGGGCCAGTTCACCCTGGCTGTCGAGAAGGCCCAGGAAAAGCTCAAGAAGTTTCAGTTGCCCGACCCTCGCTATTACGTGACCCAATTGATGCAGGCTTTACTGGCCAACCAGGCGCTGCGCATCCAGGTGAAGATCGAAGGCACGGGGGTCAAGATCGAGTTCGACGGACCGGGCTACAGCCGGGAGGAACTCGAGCGCATCGCGGACGCGGTCTTTGAGTCCGGCAAAAACCGCCAGCGGGACCGCATTCGCGAGTTGGCGCTGGGGCTGCTCTCGGTGCAGGCCCTCAATCCTCGAGAAGTGACCATCAGCAGCCAGGGAGCCCGCTGGGAGCGGACCCCGGGTCGGGGAAGAGTGGTGGACGCCGAGCACCCGCGCAACGAAATTGCCATCCTGCACCGTCGCTCCGACACTCAGGAGCATCAGATCTTACGCCAGACCTGCCAGAGTTGTCCGGCCGATATTTGGGTCAACGAGAATGTCATCGCTTCGCGCTCGGCTGTGCGCAGCACCGGTTGTCCCTGGCCGAACTACGCTTTCCAAGGCGACGGCTTCCGCGGAGCTTTCGGAATTGCCTACGGCGAGATCTCGTCCACGCATCTCACTTTGACTCGCTACGGGGTCGTCTTTAGCAAGCGTCCGGAGTCGCGCATTTTACCCTCTCTGATCGTCGAGATGGAACACGAGCAGCTGCGCAAGAACGCCTCGCAGAGCGACGTGGTCGAGGACGAAAACTACTCGGCCATGCTGGCCCAACTCCAGAAAATCCAGCTGGAGTTCGCCCTGGACCTGGCCGGCAAACGTCTGCCCGGCTACCAGGCCCAACAGGTGTTCTATTATTTCCAGGAACTGGTGGTGCAGAACCTCTGCTCGGAGCTTCTGGCCCTGGAGGAACATCATCTCAGCCCGCTGGAAGCCAGGCTTTGCAAGGCACCGATGTTCCAATCGAGCGACGGCAAGCGCTGTAGCGCGCGCGACATCTGGAACGTCATTCAGGAATTTGGCGCCACCTTTTACACCGACGACCATCATCGCGTCTTCAGCTGCCAGCCGGGTAGCTGCATCCGGTTGAGCGAGGCCGGAGCCACCTCTTTGAGGATGCTCTTCCCCGAGCTCCAGAAGATCCAGCGACCCGACGGGTTGACGCTGGAAAGCTTGCTGCGCCGGCAGAAACAAGAGCGCAATCAGCGCATTCCCGTGGCGGTGGCCGTGCGCACGGTTGCCTCGGAACGCGGCAACCTGGAGTTCCGCATTCCTGATCGAGCGCCAGAAGGCCAGGTGGACCTGTTCATCCGAGGCAAGAGCGAGGAGACCACGGGGCGCTTTGGTGAGCGAGTTCGCCTGGGCTCGAGCCCGCTCGATTTTGTGGTGATCTCAGAACAGCGCTTCAGCCTGAAACCGCAGGCCCTGGAGCGCGTGATTCACGACTACGTGGAGCCCTGTTATTGGGAACTGTCTCAACGCCTGGCCAATCCGTCCGCCCGGTCGGTGCCACTGGCCTCGATGCAGCGCGCGCTGTTGCACTATCTCACCTATCGACACGGAAATCTGGCCGCCGCCTTCCAGAAACAAGAATGGCAGAATGTGTCGCTGTTTCATTCGGTGCAGGGCGAGGAAGTCAGACTCAGCGACTTGCGAGCATGGCTGGAAGTCTATGCGGTGGTGGTAGTGACCTACGGGGCCGCTCTCAGCGCCGAGGATCATGCTCTGGCCGTAAATCCCCAACTGCTCGAGGCTCTAGGGGAAGTCCTGGGGGATGAAAAACTGGTGCTGGCCGAACTCTCTCAACCACGCCTGTTGGAGCGCGGCCAGCAAGTGGGTCTCAGCGGAGCGGCCCGAACGGGGGTCCGGAAAGCGGAATCTTTCGACGAGGACGCCGAACTGGCCGCCATCCGCCGAGAGATGGAAGCGGCCCAGCAGGGCGGGCTGGCTCCCCTGGAGGAGAAACCACTGGACCAAAGCGCGGTGCTTCGCCACCTGGGACTACAACTGCCCTCGCCTGAAAGCCCCCCTCCAGCCGGCAGCAGCGAAGCGCCCTCGAGCGAGTTCGCCCACGCCTGCCAGGAGGCGGCCAAAAGCCTGAATCGACGGTGGCAGGTGCGTTTTCAACAGGTCGGCTTGAACGGTCAGATCTTCATCCAGGATGGGCCGCTGCCCAGGCCTCTGCGCTCCGATAAACTGCTGGTCAAAGTGGGCCAGCAAGAGCCGGTGAGCCACGCGCTGGATTTGCCGGGAGTCGGGGGCTGGCTTGAGCTCCCCTCGGATTGGCAAGCCAATCCACAGTTCGTCTTTCCACTGCTCAGACCGGACTCGGAACTGGCTGTCTCCGGCGAGCAATGGCCGGAACCCGAACTCTGCCCCGAGCTCGCTCCCGCCTTGCGCACCGATCTGGTCTGGGCCGTGCGGCGGCTTTTCAAAGTCGCCGCTCAGCAGTTTGCTGGCGCCAGTCGAGCGGAAATGAACTCGAACTGGGCCCGCAGACTGAGCCAATTTCTGCTGCTGGACCCGTGGGCTCTGGCCAGTGAGGAAAGCTGGTTCTTGAGAGTCCCGCTGCTGCACAACCTGGCCGGTCTGTTAGTGGATTTGCACAGCCTGCGCCAGCAGAACGGTCCACTTTTCTGGGCCCCTCTGGACGCCGGCAAGGTGGACCTTCCCGGCCAGACCATTCGACTGACCCCTCCATTTGGGGTCGACGATCTCGACAAGCTACTGGGGAAACGGTTGACGCCCGCTGCCCTCATCGTGGAAGAGAAGAAGGAAGAGCAATTGCTCAGCGACCTCAAGCAGAATTTGGTGAGGACCTGTCAGCGCTCCCGATCCCCCCTGCAGCCAGAATGGCTGGAAGGACTTCATTTCGGTCAGCCGACTCGCTGGTTTGGCGGACCTCGCAAATACTTCATCAAGCACGAAGCCGACGAAGCCACCACCCGTCTGAACCCGGCCGACGCCATTTTCATCCGTCTCTTCCGCGAGCAAACAGGCTGGCAACAAAAGGTCCCCGTGCTCGCTTCAGCCGTCTATACGGCCATCAACCGCGCTTTGGAAGACGTCAACGACGACCACGAACTGGCCTATCTGGAAGCCATGCTGGCTCAGCTCTAAAACTACGGGGGCGAGATCTTTTCGATTTCGTCCATGATGTGGTTCATCTCGGCCATGGCGGCTTCAAAGGGCTTGCTGGTGGTCATATCCACGCCCGCCTTCTGGAGCAAAGTCAGCGGATAGTCGGAATTTCCCGAAGAGAGCATCTTCAGGTAAGCTTCTCGGGCACCGGGTTGTCCGGCCAGGATGCTCTTGGCAATCGAGGTCGAGGCGACCTGACTGGTGGCGTACTGGAACACGTAGAAGTTGTAGAAGAAATGCGGGATGTAGCCCCATTCGATGGCGTAGAGCTCGTCAACCCGGCAGACTCCCTGGTCGTGCCCGTAGTAATCCCGCAGCAGCTTCAGGTAGAGGGCGTTGAGGTTGTCCCCCGTCAACGGCTGGCCCTGTTCCGCCATCTCGTGGACTTTCAATTCAAACTCGGCCAGCAGGGTCTGGCGGAATAAAGTGCCCCGCATGTTCTCCAGGTAGCTGCCCAGCAGGCTGAGCTTGACCTTTTTGTCCTGGGTGCGCTCCAGCATATAGTGGAAAAGCATGTTCTCGTTGAGAGTGGAGGCCACTTCGGCCACAAAGATCGGATAGGCATTGAGGCCGTAGGGCTGATTCTTATTGGACAAGTAGCTGTGCATGGAGTGCCCCGACTCGTGGCTGAGAGTGGACACGTCCTCGTAATTGCCGTTGAAGTTCAGCAACTGGTAGGGGTGAAGATCGTAGACATCGCCCGAACTGTAGGCTCCAGAACGCTTACCCGTGGACGGCAAGAAGTCCACCCAACGGTCCTGATAGGCGCCGCTCAGGACCTTGACATACTCCTCGCCCAGAGGCGCGGCCGCCTCCAGCGTCAACTTCTTGGCCTCCTCGGGGGTGTACTTCAGATCCACCCCCTGAATGATGGGGGCATAGAGATCTTCATAGCCCAACTGCTTGAGCCCCATCAAGCGGCGACGCAACTTGAGGTAACGGTGTAAGGTGGGCAAGTTGGCGTGCACATCTTTGAGCAGTTGATGGTAGACCTCGGGCGGTACGTTGTTGGGAAAAAGGGCCGCGTCCAAGCAACTCTTGTAGTTATGGACGCTTTTGTCATAGAGATGGCCCTTGACCTGAGCGTAGAGCGTAGCCGCCAGGGTGCGCCGAAATTCGTTGTAGCGAGACCAGAACGCTTTGAAGACCTTGAGACGATTGTCGCGCACACCGTCGGCCCGATACTTGGTGTAGCCCGCCGCGTCCAGGCGGACTTTCTGGCCGTTCTTTAACTGGATCTCAGGATAAGGCAGGTCGGCATCGGTAAAGACGGAGTGCACGGCCTGACCGGAGTCCTGAATGTCGCCGGCCTGGGCGACCAGCTTCTCCTCGCCGCTGCTCAAAGTGTGCGGCGCGTTGCGCAAAATATCGTCAAACACCGGCTGATAGGCGGCCAGCCTGGGCTCGGCTGCGATCAAAGACTTGACCTTCGCCTCGCCCAACGCCAGCAATTCCGGGCGAAAGTAGGCGGTGGCGGCTTCGAAATCGGTCATCAATTGCTGAGCCTGGGAACGCATTTCCGCGTTCTTGGAATCGCGCGTGTCCTGGTCGGCCAGGAAGTAGGCGTAGGCATTGACCCGCTCCAACTCCTTGCGAATTTCCAGCAGTTTGCTGAAAGCCGTCCACAGAACGCCGGGTTCTCCCAGGTGCGACTGATAGGCGCCTAACTCCGGCAGTCGCGCGGTGACTTTATGCCGGGCAGTCTGCCAGGCGTCGGCACTGGGGTAAATCTGTTCCAGGTCCCAGGTCAGTCCTTTCGGCACCTCACGCCTTTCTTTGGCGGAGACGAGAGGGGCAGAAGCTACGGCGGCCAGCAGTAATCCGGCCATTAGAGTGGATTTTCGCATAGGCATCCCTTTGTGGCCCGTACGGCAAATTCCCTTAAAGGAAAACTTACCCGCTAAGACAAATGCACTACGACTTTTTCAGCGGCGGAGGGATTTCATGCGCAAGACGCTCTCGATTCTAGGTTTGGGGTTGACCCTGGCAATTTGTGGGTGTGGCAATGAAGACCCCGATGTGGTGTTCCCAAACAATTTCAACCAGGCATTCGCCAATGGCCTGCTCTTCAGCACCCAGGCGACCGCGGGAGCGCCCAACACCAACCTCAACAATTTCCAGGTGCAATTTGTCAACGGCAACCAGGCGGTTCCGGTGCAGGGCCCGATCACTCTGACCCTCAGCACCAACCCGACCAACGCCGTCCTCGGGGGCACCACTCAAGTGGTCAGCACGCCCAACGGTACGGCTGATTTCAGCAACTTGACCATCAGCAAAAAGGGCGTTTATCGCATCACGGCTTCCGCCCCCGGCGTGGCTCCCGTGACCAGCCTGCCCATCGTTATCGGTGGCGGGGCCGTGACGGCGGTCAAGACCTCCAGCGTCACCAATCCATCGGCCCTGAACGGCGGGATTTTCTCGGTGCACTCCGGGGACCTGAACAACGACGGCAACCTGGATCTGGTGGCCAGCTTCTTCGACGACAGCCTGGTCGCGGTCTACCTGGGCAACGGTACGGGCGGCTTCGCCGCTCCTACCAATCGGACGCTGCCCGGCCTGAACCCCAATGACTTCACCCTGGGCGACTGGAACCGCGATGGACGCCTGGACCTGGCGGTGCCCTCCTCGCTCGCCGACACCATGGTCATCTACCTGGGCGATGGCTCCGGTGGCTTCGCTGCACCCACCTCCATCAACGTGGGCCTGACGCCGGTGGACGCCGCTACCGGCGACTTCAACGGAGACGGCAACCCCGACCTGGTCACCGCCAACTTTGATGGCGGAACTCTCAGCATTCTCCGGGGCAACGGCACCGGTGCCTTTCCCACCGTGACTTCCCTGGCTCTGACGGCGGGCACTTTCGCCAATCGGCCATCGAAAGTGTTGGTGACCGACTTCAATGCCGACGGCCGGGCCGACATCGTTGTGACCGACGGTGTCGATGCGGCCACCTCTAACAATCAGGCTCAGGTCTTCTTGGGCAACGGCGACGGCACGTTCGGCGCGGCCACCGTGCTCAACACCGGAACCTTCCCGCGCGGTCTGGCCGCCGCCGACTTCAACGGTGACGGCCGCATCGACTTCGTGACCGCCAACCGCAACAGCAACAATCTGAGCGTCTTCCTGAACAACGGCGCGGGCTTCGCGGCAGCCGCCAACTTCACGGCCGGCACCAACCCCAACAAAGTCTCGGCGGTGGACGTCAACCTGGACGGCCGAATCGACCTGGTCACCACCAACTCCAATGGCGGCAACGCCTCGATTCTGCTGGGCAACGGCAATGGCACCTTCGCTGCAGCCACCAATCTGACCACCACCAGCGCCTCGCCGACCGGCCTGGATGTGGGAGACTACAACAAAGACAGCGTGCCGGACTTCGCCATCGGCAACTTTACCAGCGCGGGCTTCCCGCTCGACATCTTCCTGCAGACCCCCTAAAGGGCACAAAAAGACCCCGCCGAGGTCGGCGGGGTCTTTTTTTTTTGCCCAGACGGTTCTATCGTTTGAAACGAAGGGTCATGGCTCGACTCTCGAAGTCGGTGGCATCCGAGTAGCGATTGGCCGACTTGAGAATCTCGGCCAGCAACTTGAGGTAAGGAACCAGTTCCTTGCTCTCGCTGCCGTGCACTTTCTCGGCCAGCTCCAAAGCTTTGCGTCCCTGCACCTCGGCCTCGGCCAGTTTGCGGTTGGCGCGATGGCGGTCGGCCAGTTCGTAGTAGCTCTTCAGGGTCGTCTCGGGAGAGGCTTCGGCCGATCCGTGCTGCAAGTTGAGGGCCTTCTGAAAGAGGTCCTCGGCCCCGGGCAGCCGGTTTTCTTTGACGAGAACCGCCAGCTCGTGATAGCGCTTGGCCAGGTCCGCGGGCGGATCGGGCAACTGCTCTTCAAGCTCAAGGGCCCGCTTAAGCAAGTTGGTGGCGTCGGCCACGCGATGCTTGCGCAGGTGATTCTCGCCCGCGGCCCGCAAGAGCGGCACCAACCGCTGCTGAATGGGCCTCACGGCGTCGTTGTTGCCCACCTTGCGATTCAGCTCCAGCAACTGGGTCCAGCCGTCCACCAGGTCGGGATGGGTGGCGCCCAAGACTTGCTCGCGCAACTCCAGACAGGCCCCCAGCGCCGCCAGACTGTCGTCCTGATGGCCCTGGCGCTGGTAGTAGCGACTCAGGTCCTCGAAGATACGGGCGGCCAGCTCGGCCTGGTCGAATCCAATCTGGTCGCGGCGCTGCATCAACTCCTGAGCCAGGCGAGCGCTGAGGGTATTCAGAACCTCCACCACCTTTTCCAGGAACGGAGTGGAGCGCAAGGCCGTGAAATTGACGTCTGGCTCCAGTTCGGGGGCCGACAACACGACGCTGACGTCGCGGAAGATCAGGGCCGAGAGGGGCGGTAGGGCAACACCGTTGACGATGGCGCGCAGACCCGTCCACTCGAAGCCCTGGGCTCCCAGGCACATCAGAGCGTAGAAAGGCACGGGGGGCGGATCGGTGATTTCCAGGCCCAGCCGGGGACGGGCGATCGGAAACGATAGATGCGGCAGCGAGGGCTGCGGCTCCATCCAGGTCCAGGCCAGCACCCGGCCTGCCGAGATCTCTTCGTTGACGGCCACGCGGTCGACGATGATCTCCGGACCCGCCCAGCTGCAGCGCTCGCGCACCGCCTGACACTCGGGCGGTCCGCCATCCTTACTCTTGACGGCCCGGGCCAGAGCGGCGAATTTGCTGCGCTGCAAGCAGCGCACTCGCAGTCCCCAACTCTGACCGCCGAAAGGATCCATCTTGAGCAGTTGATGACTTTGACTGCTGGGAGTCAGCACCAGCCGGATGCCCGAGCGACCATCCCAGGTGTCGACCTGCAACTCGCCGATGCCGGTGGCAAAGGCGCTGTTCAGACCCAGCGAGAGGTAGCGCGTGCGTTCATCGTTACTGGTCTTCTCGAACGAAGCATAGAGATCAGCCATAGCCTGCGGCGAGGGCACGCTCCCGTTGAACTCCACCACCAGATCAAGTTCATCGTTGCGCACCTGGATACGACTGGCCCGGCAGGCCACGCCCGCGGCCACCAGTTGCAGAACGAAATGGCTGGGGTCTTCGGCCCGGGCCTGGTAGAGGAGCTCCCGAGCGGCCTGGCCGGAATGCCGGCCAACCGCCTGAATCAGACTTTGAATGCTTTCGCGTGCCACGAGCGTTTTTTCTCTATGGCACCCTTTTAATCCCTGCGGATCAAGGCTCCAGCGCGCTTGCTGCCCATGGTGACGGTGCCCGCCAGACTCTTACCCTGCTCGATAGGGAAAAGTTCGAAACGGTAGACGCGCGGCTGAACGCTTCCCACCATGACTTCGGCCACGTAGGGGTCGGCGTCGGAAGCGCGCCGGCCCTTGAACTTGATCTTGTGCAAGGTCTCGTCGGCATTTGGCTCGCGACCCTCGGGACCGATGCCCAGGTCGATTTCCATCGTGCCTTCCATCTCTTCCAAGGTGGCCGTGTCAATTTCCACCGCATCGTTATGCCAGGCGGCATCGCTGCTGATGTTGAGCTTGTAGCGCCCCTTCCAGGGCGTAGCGTCGTCGGCCAGCACTTGAGCAGTCAAGGCAGCCAGGCAAATCCCCAAGAAAATCTTGCGCATCATCGACAGTGACGGTAGGAACGGCGCGGGGCACAACCGGGATAGGCGTTATAGACCGGGTAACCGTTGTTGTAATTCTGATTGTAGTTGTAGTTATTGTAGTTGTAGTTCGGGTAGGCAACGGGAACGTTGTAAACCGGCACGCTATAACCCGGGCTGGTGTAGACGGGGTAGCTGTTGTAAACCGGGTAGTTGTTGTAGCCGGGGTAGCCGGTCTGAACGTTGACTCCCCACTGCACACCGTTGTTATTCCAGCCGTTACCGGAGCCAACCGAGAAAGTGACACCGGTCTGGGCGCAAGCAGCAGTGCTGAGCGCGACGGTGAGCAACAGATTTTTGAACACGAGTAGGAACCTCCTGGCCGATTTCGTCTTCACCATACCCAGCCAGTCTGAAAAGAATCTGCATCGTTTTTTGAACTTTTCGTCATTCTCCGTAGAGCCAGCCTTCCCAACGCTGACGGAGACGCAGCCATTCCGCCTGCATGCTCGGGTGCAGGCGTTCGGTGGGCAATCCGACCAGGTAGCCGACCACCACCGGTCGATAGTCGCGATCGCTGGTTGCCAGCAGCTGCTGGAGCAAGAGCAGCAACTGGCGTTGCCGCGTAACTTCATCGCCCACCAACGCCCAGTCCAGCAGAAAGCCCAGGCAGTCGCCGTGGGTCAGAAGTCGCAGACGCTCCGGACAGCTGGCCTGCAGATCCATGACCGTTTGACACAGCTCGTCGACCAGTTCTTCTTCCGCCGGGCTGATCTGAGGCAAAAGCTGTCGGGCGGTGGTCCACAAAGGCATGGAACGATGTTGGTAACTGTCTCCTCCCCGGGCCACGCCGTCCAACCAGTCGCGCAGAAACTGCCAGCAGCGAACTCGCAAAGGACGTCGGAGCTCGTCCCCCAGGTCCGCTCTTTGGGCCAGCTGACCCAGCAAACCCAGCGCCAGATCTCGTTGCTCGGCATCCCAGGCCTGGGGAGCCAGAATGCCATCTCCTTCGGAACCCTCGGCCAGCGCCCAGCGCAGGCGCTGCTGGGGGGAACGCTCAATCGGCAAGAAAAGCAGCCTTCGACTCAAGACCTTGACCAGCTCTTGAGCCTGCTGCCAGAAAGCCACCCGGCGGCCCAGCGCCTCCAAGACCGCCTGCACCGTAGCCCGGCTCGATCCGTCTTCGGCCAGAACGGCCTGCATGTCCAGCTCGGCGGCCCGACTGACCTGGGCACTGCGACTGCGCTGAATCTGCTCCCACCATTCCGGCCACAGGTGAGGAAAGGCTTCTTTCCCCAACTCCAGGTGCTCGATGACGGGACCGCGCATTTCTTCGGGAAAACTAGGACAGCTCAAGAAAATGGCCCAGGACCGCCACATCTCCGGACGCTCGGAGTTGCCGCGACTGGCTTCCAGGAGAAACTCGAGGCGCTCGGCGCTGGGCGGGCGGTCGGAAGCGGCACAGTGCTTGGCCAGGGTCTCCAAACGCACGGGGAAAGCCCGCGAATGCAGTTCCGCATCCCGCCGGGCCTGCTGATACTGACGCATGAGAATGTCCGGATCGAGCTGGACCAGCAAGGCGATGGCCCAGGCGTCGTCGGGGTCTTCCAGGTGAGGAATCTCTTGCTCCAAGAAGCTCGCCAGCGTCCAGCGCTGCTGATCCTCGACGGCAAATTCCAACTGCCAGTTCTGGCCCGACAGCTGGCGTAACATGCGGCGGGAACCAGAGCCCAGTTCTTGCAATGCACGTACCTCCGCCTCGCGCCGCAGGTCGGGCCAACCCATGGCCTCCCCCACCAGCCAGCAGCGCAAGTCGGGCTGAAGGCGTAAAAACCTTTGTTCATCCAGCAGAGGGGCGATGGCCTCGTGGCCCAGATTCGTCAAAATCTGCTCCACGCGCACCAGCGATTGACCGGACAAACCGGGCTCGGCTGCCAGCGCCCAGGCTTGTTCCAACAGCAACTGACGCTCCTCGCCCTGCAGATCCAACTGGCCCAGCAGCCAGCTGGCCAGCATCCTCTCGGCCAGGGCCAGCCCTTTCTGCAAACGACGCAGCAGGGTGGGTACCACCGGCAAACCCAGCCGGGCCCAATGCAGCGTGATCTGAGCCAGACGCTGGACCAGCAAAGGGTCCAAAGTGGCCGCTTGAGCCAGGCAGTCTTCCCACCAGGCCAGGATCAGCTCGGGCTCCGACTGCCAGCGGGCCGTCAACTCTTCCACCACGTCCAGGATGGAGGCTCGCAGGTCGCTCTGATCCCAAAGAATCTGCAGCAGCCCGACCAGAAAAGCCGGGTCCCAGCTGGACAGATTCTGGCGCAGCTGTTTGAGGGCGGCCACGGCCACCTGACCGACCGGTGAGAACAGGTTCTCCAGCTGGCGTCCGGCGTCGGCGTCCAAATATTCGTGCGTCAGACGGGCCACTTCCCGGGTGATCTCCGGGCGCTTGCGCTTGAGAGCCAGCCAGAGCAGCGGAGCGGGAGAGCCTCCCTGGGCGCGCACCTGGCGAAATGCCGAACGCAGATGCTCCAGAATGCGGGAATTCTCTTCGGCATCGGCCACGATGCGCCAGGAGTCCGGCCACTCGTCGACGGCGCCGGGCCGCGAAGGACTCACCATCGCCCGGGTCACCGCTTCACTGGCCAGAGGGACCAGCGCGGTTTCCTGAGACTCCAGCCAGACCTCGTCCGAGGAGAGAACCTCCAGGCTGGCGTGGCGCTGGCGCAGCACCAGACCGCCGGCTTCCAGCTCGGAAGCCAGCAATTCGAGGGGAAAGGGTTGCTGCAGCCATTCCGGGCGCATCAGCAAAGCTTGATTCTCGGTGAGCAGCACCTCCAGAGCCGACCAGGTCAACCGAACCTGTCGCTGCTGCAGCGCCAGAAGGCGCGTAGCCATACGAGGGCTGGCGCTCAAACCGGCTTCCTTCAGTCGCTGTTGAACGTCGACGGGACTGGAGCAGCCCTCGAGATTGCAAAATGGCTCCGCAAGCATTCTCCAGGGCTTTTCCGGCAAGGCTGCTCGACCTGCCCAGGCCGCAGGGGAATGCAACGGATCCTGGCGAACGGCCAAGATTAAGGGGGTTGGAGACCAGAATCGGTCTCCTCGAGACTGATCGCAGTCTTCAACAGATGGGAGAGTCCATGTCGCTTACCGTAGAAAACCAACGCCAGGCTTTGCTGAATTCCCCGGCCGGACAGCTGACTCCGTTGCAACGGGCGGTGCTGCCATGGGTCTACGTGGCCTGGTCGGAAGGCAGTCTGGACTCGGAAGCTCTGCAGCAACTGGCCGGTCAAATACCGGCCGACTCCTTTGAAGAAAGCGGCCTGAAGACGCTGCGCCTGCTCTGCGACGCCAGCCTCACTCCCCAAGAATTCAACCAGTTGCAGCAACTGATCTTGCAGACGGCTCAGAACTCCTCGACCAGCGATTGGAGTTCGCTGTATCGGCTCATGGACTATTCCTTGACGCTGGCCGGTCCCGAGCTGGACGCCGCCGGGAAATCATCGTTGGAACAGTTGGAAAAGCAACTGCAGTTGACCGGCGCGGCCGTGCCCGGCGAACTGCTCCCCTGCGCCTTCAAGGCCGCCCACAACGACGAGCCGCGTCGTTTCAATCCCCGCCCGCTGCGCAAAATGCTGGCCGGTTCGCGACCCGAAGTGCGCGAGAAAATGTTCCAGACCCTGGAGCACCCTCGCTTCCGCCACGAATACGGTATTTCCACCTCGGTGTTCCGCGACCGCGTTTATAACTGGTGCATCGAATTCTGCCGCGAGGGACTGGGCAAGATGGCCTACCCCACCGAAGTCGGGGGCGGTGGCGAACTGCTCAGCTTCCTGACCTCGATCGAAGCGCTTTCTCATTTCGACCTGTCCCTGGTCATCAAGTTCGGCGTTCACTTCGGCCTCTTCTGCGGCAGCGTCTACCACCTGGGCAGCTCCCGCCACCACCAGGAGATTTTGCCGCTCGGCTTCTCGCTGGAGTTGCCCGGTTGCTTCGCGATGACGGAGACTGGCCACGGCTCCAACGTGCGCTCGCTGGAAACCACCGCCACCTATGACCAGGAGCGCCAGGAGTTCGTCATCCACACCCCCAACCTGGCGGCCCGCAAAGACTACATCGGCAACGCCGCCCTCCACGCTCAGATGGCCACCGTCTTCGCGCAACTGGTGATCGGCGATCAGCAGTACGGCGTGCACGCCTTCCTGGTGCGTATTCGCGACAACCAGGGCGTCACCATGCCGGGCGTGCATATCGAGGATTGCGGCGAAAAGGTCGGACTGAACGGGGTCGATAATGGACGACTGCGATTCACCCGGGTGCGTATCCCGCGCACCAACTTGCTCGATCGTTTCGCCCAGGTCGCCCCCGACGGCAGCTACACCAGTCCCATCACCAGCCCCACCAAACGCTTCTTCACCATGATCAGCACGCTGGTGCTAGGTCGCGTGACGCTGGCGGCGGCGGCCACCAGCGTTTCCAAGAACGCGTTGACCATCGCTCTGCGCTACGGGGAACAGCGCCGCCAGTTCGGAGCGGAGGGCGCTCCCGAGCAATCGATCCTGGATTACCAGACCCATCAGCGCCGCCTGCTCCCCCGCCTGGCCTCGACCCTGGCCCTGAACTTCGCCTTCCAAGACCTCTCGCTGCGCTGCGTCGACAGCCTGGACAACGAAGACGGTCGGCGCCGCATTGAGGCTCTGGCGGCCGGACTCAAGGCCTGGGGAACCTGGCACGCTTTCGACACCGTTCAGCAGTGCCGCGAGTGCTGTGGTGGACAGGGCTACCTGGCCGCCAACCGTTTCGGCGCACTGCGCGACGACCTGGACGTCTTCCTGACCTTCGAAGGCGACAACACGGTGCTTATGCAGCTGGTGGCCAAGTCGCTGTTGACGGATTTCCGCCACCAGTTCTCGGAGATGGGCTTTGTGGGACTGCTCCAATACCTCTCGCGACGAGCCACCGAGGCCGTCAGCGCCTGGAATCCGCTGACCACTCGCTCCACCGACCCCTCGCATCTGCGCGACTTCGACTTCCACCTGCGCGCCTTCAAAGCTCGCGAAAACCACTTGCTCACGCGCGTGGCCGGTCGCCTCAAGCGCATGATCGAGGGCGGCGAGGACACCTGGACGGCCTTCAACAGCTGTCAGGATCATCTGGTGACGCTGGCCAAAGCCAGCGTGGAGCGCAATCTGCTCGAGTGCTTCCAGGCAGCCGTGCAACGCTGCTCCGATGCGCCCACCCAGGGAGTTCTCCAGCAATTCTGTTGCCTGTTCGCTCTCTCGCGACTGGAAGTGGGCCGCGCCTGGTTCCTGGAAAATGGCTACTTCGAAGGGGCCAAGTCCAAGGCCATTCGCGACCAGGTTTTGGAGCTGTGCAAGCAAACCCGCGCCATGGCCTGGGACGTGGTTTCGGCCTTCGGCATCCCCGACAAATTGATCTCGGCTCCCATTGGATTGGGAGACTACCCGGCGCCACCCGTGGCCAAGTAACCCTTGAACAACTCCCACGAGGTCTTATTCACGGCCATTCAAGCCCTGGGCGTTCTGCTGCTGGGCATGGCGGTGCATCACCTCCTGTTGCGCAAGCTGCAACTGCCCTGGAAAAGCTGGACTCGGTTTCAAGGACGCATTCGCGTACCCAGTCTGATTCCGATCTTTACCGGCGCCTTGCTTCACCTCGCCCACGGAGTCGAGGAACTCAAGCCTTTTGAACACGGCCTGGAGCTGTTTCTCTACTACGGCATCCTGGTCACGCTGCTGGAAGCCATGCTCTCTCCCTTTGTGGACGTCAACGAAGAGCATCGCCTGCCCGAACAGCTGCAGATCTGGCTGCGCATTATGCTCTACGGCGGCACGGCCGCCGTCTTCGCCGCACTGGTGGCCGGCGTGCCCATTTTTGACCCGGAATTTCAGATACGCCTGGGAGCCGTGCTGGTGCTCTGGTTGTCGCTGCACCTCAGCTACACCTATCTGGTCAAATGGCTTCCCTGGCAGCATCCCCTCACGCTGGCTCTACGCCAGCGCCTGAGAGTTCTGCTCTATCTGCTGCTGATGGCGGTGGTGGTCTACTTCGGACTGTTGCATTTCGGCGTCTACCATCAGGAAGACCGCCACCTGGCCTACGGCCGGGCGGCTATCCTGATCGTGCTGGGAACGCTGGTCTTTGAGGGCGGGCTGGTGTCGCTCTTCGATTACTACTTTCCGCTCATCCGTCACTGGGATGTTCCCACGCTGTTTCGCGACCTGGCTCGCGGACTGGGCTACCTGGCCATCCTGGGCATCGTCATGGTGACGGTCTTTGAGAAAGACCCGAGTTCGCTGCTGCTCGGCTCGGCCGTGCTCTCGGTGGCGCTCGGTTTCGCTCTGCAGGAAACCCTGGGCAACTTCTTCGCCGGACTGGCCTTGCGCCTGGCTCGTCCCTACACGCTGGGCGACCGCATCGAAGTGGGGCCTCTGACCGGCAACGTGCACAAGATCGACTGGCGCTCCACCGCCATGATGAACAATCAGGGCGACCTGCTGATTTTGCCCAACTCCAAGCTGGCCCAGGAAACCATTATCAATCACAGCAGTCCCACTTCGGTCACGGGCCGCTTCATCGAGGTCGGCGTGCACTATCGGCACCCTCCCAACCAGGTCAAAAAGCTGCTGCTCGAGTCCTGCGCCTCGGTGCGGGAAGCCCTGCGCGAGCCGGAGCCGGAAGTCTACGTGCTCAACTTCGCCGACTATGACGTGGTCTACCGGCTGCGCTTTTTCGTGCATGACTTTTCCGAGCGCTACCGCATCGACTCCAAGGTGCGCGAAGCCATCTGGTATCACTTCCATCGGGAAGGCGTGGAGATTCCGTTCCCCATTCGCACCATCTACCATGCCGCGCCCGAGACCGGCGTGGACGTGGAGCGGGAGATGCGCAGCCTGATCGACTCGGTCGACTTCTTCAAGATCCTCGACGAGGAGACGCTGGCCGTGTTGCGGCGTCGGGCGCGTTACGAAATCTACGCCGCCGGAGAAAAGGTCTGCGTCCAGGGCCAGCCCGGCGACACGTTCTACATCATCCGCCGCGGCCGTCTGCAGGTCACGGCCGTGGATCAGGATGGCGAGCAGTTCCTTTCGGCGGAAATGCGGGCCGGCCAGTATTTCGGCGAAATGGCCCTGCTGACCGGCGAGCCGCGTTCGGCCACCGTCACCGCTCTGACCGACTCGGAACTGCTGCGCCTGCGTAAGGAAGATCTGCGCGCCATCTTTACCTCCAACCCCCAGGCCGAAGAAATGATCTCGCAGGTGCTGGCCGAGCGCAAAATGCGCACCGACCAGGCCCGCCAGGAAGCCCAGGAAGAACGCAGCAGCCGCGGCCCCGTCAGTGCCGCCGGCGAAGGCCTGCACGTGCTCAGCCAACAAATCCTGGCCAAAATCCGCGACTTCTTCAGCTATTAGGCACACGGATGCTTAACTGGCTCTTCTCGCAACTCGACCTTGGGTATCGAGTTTACGACCGGGCGCGACAACAACTCGATGACGAAGAGTATGCGAAGGCCCTGTGGTGGGCTGGGGTGCTGCGCAGAATGCGATTTTCCGGCGCCTACGAAGTGGAGGCGCTGGTTTATCGAGAACAAGGCAAGCTGGGAGAAGCGGCTGCCAGCCTGGAAGAAGGGATCCAGTTCGCGCCAGGTGTCTGGCTGCTGCACAATCTCTTAGGATCGACCTACAGCGACCTTGGTCGCTACGACGACGCGCTGAAATGCTACGACAAAGCGCGCAAGTGCGAGCACTCCGACGCGGACTTCATCAGCTACAACCAGTCCGTGGTGCTGAAGCGCCAGAACCGCCTGCAGGAGGCTTTAGACCTCTGTCCCGAGCGTTCTCGGGATCCAGGCCTCAATTCCCGGGTCCGCGGCTTCCGCCTGGAGCTCCTCTATCTTCTGAAAAGGACCGAGGAGGCCATTCGATTAGCAGAAGAGAGCCTGAAATCCAACTCTCAAGAGGATGAACCGGAAGAGAGTTTTGTGCGGTTATTCTTGGCGAAGCTCACGGTAGCGGACGACCCTCAACGAGGGCTGCGCGAAGCGGTGGCCTGCCTGAAGTGCGATATGGGCCGGAATTTGGAGGCTCAGGAATTAGTCGACTCCCTTCTACCGGAATCGCCGACCTATCGCTTCTCCTTCTGGTTCGAAGGCACCGCCAGGCTACCGACCTCCTCCTCCGCTAGCTTTCTAATCATTCTGGTCCAAGTTGTGGCGACGAGTGAAGAAGAAGCGCTCAACCTCTACCGAGGTGAGCAAATGGAACAACTCCGAGACCTGCCTTTGAAAAAATCCGAAAACCGCGGACGCTTCCCCGAAAACCAGCGCGGCATCTTCTTCGGCCCGGTTCATATCAGTAGCGGCGCGCCATCTCTCTGGGAGCGAATCAAAGACTTTTTCACTCCAAGCGCTGCGGGAGCGCGGCAGTGAAAAGTTAACTCCGGAGTGCGCGCGCTGCCTGCGAAGCAAGGCTATCCTGAAAAGGTCAGAGGAGTGTGGAGATGATCACAGTCACGAATTCCCCCCGGCCGCGCATCGAGCAGTTGCTGGCCGACGTCGGACGCCTGAAGGGCAAGGTCCAAAATCTGGAGCGCGACTACCAGGATTGTGCGCGCCTGTCTCAGGACGCCGAGCGCGACTTACAGAACGCCGCCTGGCCGTTGCGCCGGGCCGAGTCGGACAATGGCCAGAAAGACTCATCCTTTGACGGGCGCCAGGCCTTGCAATCCATCGACTCCTGCAAGCGCTCGCTGGAGCGCAACCAGCGCGAGTTCGGGCCAATCGGCAGCGATTCGCGAGCGGCTACCGGTGATTTTGACAAAGCCAAACGCGACCTGGCCGCAATTCTCCAGGACAGCAACGCCTATCCGTCCAGCCAGGCCAACCTGCGTCAGGCCGGCAGCAGTCTGGACGGGGCCGCTCAAGATCACGGCCGGGCTGACGGCGAGGGCGGGTGGGCCGACAACAAGACGCAACAGAGCCTGAGCAACCTGCGTTGGGCCGAGATGAGTGCCCGCAACGTCAGCTACGACCGCCCCGGCCAGGACGTCAGCAACGACGCCCGCCAGGCCAGCCGCGAAGTAGACCAGGCCCAATGGCAGACCCGCGATTCCAGCGGCAACTTGCGCAACGCCAACAGCTACGAGCAACGGTCGGAAAACGGGCTCAACAACGTGGAAGAACAGCTTCGCCAGGCGCTGGCCAAACTGTAGCCGGCAACGAATAGAAAAAGTCATAGTCCGGACATGGCCAGTTCACCACTCCGGCTCCCAGGTCGCATACGCTCGGGTCCTCACAACACACAACGAGAGGACCCAAAACAATATGAAGACGATCTACAGTCTGACCCAGCGCTGGTCTCCCTTCGCGGGCGACGATGAAGAGGGGAAACCGGGCCGACCTCATCTGCAGGTTCTAATCAACGAAACGACGGGAGAACGGCTGGTCTCCAACATGACGGAGCAGCCCGTCCACGTCACCAACCTGGCCAGCTGGCTGGCCGGCCAGATCCCTCCGGACCCCTGCGAACTCTGGCTCGACAAGCCTGAGTGGGTGTATGTCTTTCAGTTGCTCTATCCGGAGCATGAAGTCAAATTCGAAGCTCAGCCGCCCCACTTACACCGTTACTTCCAAGAAATCGAGGAGAAGACGGAGCAGCACAAAACCTCGGATGACTATTGCCTGGTCAGGCTCTTTGGAGAAGAAGCGGCGTTGCGCTTCTATCGCAGCGCCTGGGAGTATATGAAGAAACTTCCCACCATCTCTCCCTGCCTCACCCTGGATTTCCGCAAAGGGCTGAGGAGCCGCTACGAAGTTTCCTTCGATCCTCAGGGGGAGCCTGGATTCATCCTGAAAGACGAGGACGGCAACTTCTGCCTGGGCCTGGGCTACGACACCCCGGCCTTCGTGGACCACGCCGACCTCGAGTTACTCGAATCGGCAAGCATCCACTTCTTCGCCGAAGAGTATCCCTGGATGCTCATCCGCTCTCCCGAGGGTCTCACTCGAGAAACCCTGGACGATGCGGTCTGGCTCTTGGAAAACTTGGCCGAGTCCGTTCGCAAAGGCTCTGCCGTCCGCTCGCTTGGGCGCAGGCTGCAACGTAGGGGTCAGGCGCCTTTGGGTCGGAAGGCTTTGACGAAGTCGGGATCGGTTTCCAAGCGAGCCCCTTCGATCAGGTCGATACAGTAGGGAATCGCGGGAAACACCGCTGCTAGACACTCGGCGATGGCGGCCGGCTTACCGGGCAGGTTCACAATCAAGGAACGACCCCGGATGCCGGCCGTCTGGCGCGAGAGGATGGCGGTGGGAACCGACTGCAGGGAAACCTGGCGCATCAACTCGCCGAACCCGGGGAGCATCTTGCCGCACACCGCCTCGGTCGCCTCGGGAGTAATATCCCGAACGGCCGGGCCGGTTCCGCCGGTGGTGACGATCAAACTACACTCTACCTGATCGCTCAACTCCCGCAAGGTGGACTCGATCAGGCCCTGTTCATCGGGAATGAGCCGATAGTGCTCCTGCCAAGGCACGCTCAGGGCCAGCTTCAGCCATTCGCGGATGGCCGGACCGGAACGGTCCTCGTAGGTGCCCTGAGAGGCCCGGTCGGATACGGTCACAATACCGATATGCACGCCCATCTAGTTGAAGAAGCAGTAGATGGCGATCAGAGCGGGGACGGCCTGCACCAGGAACAGGCGATAGCCGACCGTGTAGCCGCCGAAAGCTCCGGCCACGGCCACACAGCCCAGGAAGAACAGCTGAATCTGCCGGCCCAGCAGCGGGTTCGGGTGCAGCATACCCCACAACAGGCCAACGGCCAAAAATCCGTTGTAGAGCCCCTGGTTGGCGGCCAAGACCTGACTGGCCTGAGCCTTTTCCAAGGTCTGGCGGAAGACTTTCAGGCCCCTGGGCTTGGTCCAGAGAAACATCTCCAGATAGAGGAAGTAAACGTGCTCCAAGATCACCAGAAAGACCCAGAAAAACTTTAACATAGAATCAAATCCATCTCCCAACAAACGAAAGTCAAATCAATAGTAGCCAAGAAAAAGGCCGGCACCCGAAGGGGCCGGCCTTTTTCTTCCCTGCCGCGGACGTTAGCAAACGGCGGGCATACTGGTGTAGCTCAGGGGCACTCGCTCCACCCGGAACGACTCTTCATCGTTTTTCACGAAACGGGTGCAGTTGGTGAGTTCCTGTCCGTAGACGTGCAGGGTGATGGCCGTGGTCGAAAACGGATTGTGGATCTTGTGGTGTTCGAAGGGGGGAATCAGGCACCCCACGGAGCCGCGGCCGACCTCCACGTAATCCTCTTGTTCAAAGACGACGTGTTCGGGGTTGCTGCCGTCGAGCATCCGGTAACTGGTAATGGCCAGTTGACCTTCGACGCATCCTTCCACGCACCAGGTGCCTCCGTGGTCATGCACCGGAGTACCCTGGCCGGGTGACCAGACCATGGCGACGACGCAGAACCCCTCCCCTTCTTCTTTGTGAATCAGGTGGCGAGCATAACAGGGATGACTGGTCTGACGCAGTCGTTCCGGCAAACAGATATCGTTGGCCGAGTAGTGCTTCAGAATATCGGCCGCCTTTTCGCAGGCGGCTTTCTTGCAGTCGGGAGCGGGATGAAGCGCCCCCCTCAAGTCATCCATGAGTTGGGACAGCGTTAACACGAGACAACTCCTCGAGAAATCCCCCACCAGTCAGGTTCCGGGGGGGAGGCTATAGAATTTTTTTCGTCAATCGAAAGGGCCAATCCTTTACGGAACGGGGGTCACCAATGGCTCCAGAGGCTGTTCCTCCGGAGGAACGGCCAGCGGAGTTTGCGTCTCGCTCGGCTCGGGGGGCAGCAGCGGAGCCTGCTCGGGAACCGGCGTCTCGGGCGGAGGAGCCAGCGGGGTCTCTTCCGCCTGGGGCGTAGGGGTGGCAGTGGGAGCGCTGTGCAAAGGACACGGATCTTTGGGAGCCGGTCCCGAGAAAACCTGAAGCTCACGGGTCTTCGGGCAATTGACGGTGGCCAGGAAGCCGCTCTCTCTACAAATCTTGACACGCTGAGCCTGGCTGGCCTCGAAGGTAAAGCGCGGCTGGGAGATGCCCCGCTCCACGACCCGACCCATGACCCGACGCCAGATGGTGGCGGGCAGTCCTCCACCGAAGACGTCGTACATGGCCGAGTGGTCGTCATTCCCCACCCACACGGCCAGGGTGTACTCGGGTGTGAAACCGACGAACCAGGCATCGCGGGAATCATCGGTGGTGCCGGTCTTGCCGGCCACATCCACCCCGTCGATGTATGCGGCCGTGCCCGTGCCGTAGAGCACGACTCCCATCATCATTTCAATCATTTGCGAGGCAATATCCGGGGCCAGCATTCGCTTTCCTGGATGGTTGCGGTTGTCGGTCAGGATTTCGCCGTCATGACCCACCACCTGAGTGACCGATAGAGGAGAGTGGTAAACTCCCCCACTGGCCAGAGTCGAATAGGCACTGGCCATGGAAATCGGAGCGACTTCACAGGAGCCCAGGGCCAGGGTCAGGTTCGAGGTAAGCTGTTCGTGGATGCCCAGCGCGTGGGCGACCTCGACCACCCGGTCGGACCCGACCAGATTGATCAGCCAGGCGGCCACCGCGTTGCGCGATTCCTGGAGCGCCTGGCGCAGGGGAATGCGTCCCTTGAACTTGCCGTCGCTGTTCTTGGGCGCCCAGCCTCCAAAGTTGACCGGATTGTCCTCGACGATGCTTTCCGGTGTCAGTCCGTGCAGCAGCGCGGCCGTGTAGACGAAGGGCTTGAAACTGCTGCCCGGTTGGCGCACGGCCTGCCAGGCCCGGTTGAACTGGTTTTCCTGGGACCAACGCCGCCCGCCCACCATGGCGCGCACGTAACCGGTCGAGTTCTCGATCAGAACCAGAGCCGCGTTGCCCGCATTCAAATTGGGGCCCAATTCGTCCATCGTGGCGGATAACTCGTCCTCGGCCATGCGCTGCAACTCGATGTCCAGGGTGGTGCGCACCTGCAGACCCGCACGATAAAGCATGTCCTCATCATAGCGGTCGGACAACTCGGCGATCACGTAGGTCGTAAAATAAGGATACTTGAGCAATTGATCGGACCCCGAGTTGACCACCGGACCGCCGCTCGAGTTGGCGTTAAAGCGAAATCCCTCGCCCTCCTGAACGGCCTGATCATACTGCTTCTGGTCGATGATGTTGGTCTGCTTCATGCGCGAGAGCACGATCTTCATGCGCTTGACCGAGGCTTTGGCGTCCACCAATGGGGAGAGATTGGAGGGTGCCTGCACCAGACCGGCGATCAACGCCGCCTGCGCGATGGAAAGCTGCTGAGCCGGCTTGCCGAAATAAAGGCTACTGGCGGCGGCCACTCCGTAGGCACCGCTGCCAAAGTAGACGTTGTTGAGGTAATACTCGAGGATCTTCTCTTTCGAGAAGCGCTTTTCGATGCGCTGTGCCAGCACGATTTCGCGAATCTTGCGGGCAATAGTCTGGTCCTGAGTGAGGAAGCGATTGCGCGCCAGCTGCATGGTCAGGGTACTGGCGCCCTGGTCGATGCCACGGAAGAACACGTTGGCTACGGCGGCGCGCGCTACACCGACCCAGTCCACACCGTGGTGCTGCATGAAGCGCGAGTCTTCTACCGCCAGCAAGGCCTTGGGGAGATAGGGCGACATGCGGTCGAGCGGAACGGTGGTGCGATTCTCCACAAACAGGGTGGCCACCACCTGACCGTCTTTGGAAAAGACGCGAGTCGTCTGGGGCGCTTCGTAGCTGGAGAGGCCCTCGACGTCGGGCAGGTCTTTGGTCAGCTGGGTCACGATGGCGTAGCCGGCGCCGACTCCGACCGGGACGATGACCAGACTGCTGGCCGCCACCACCTTCAGGAAGGTGAGGAGCCAGCGTTTGCCGCGCGAGGGAGGCTTGCGCTGGCGGGCCCCCTTAGCCTTTTTCATTCCTTAGCTCCTCGTTAGAGCCGGTGCATCGCCAGGAACACGTCTTCGCGCTGGATGCGCACTTGCAATTGTTGGGGAGCCAACTGGGTTGTCAGTTGGCGTCGCGCTTCCAGCAGGTCCACCCGGCCACCGGCCTGGGCCTCCGCCCAGACAAGAACGGCAAAACAGCCGGACTGGCTGACCGGTTCCCAGGCCGTCAGCTCCAGACCCAGGCCGCGCAGTTGAGTCTGCAATCGAGAGGCCACTTCTTTGGAATCGAAGGCGCCGGTACACATGCCGGCCAGTTGGAAAACAGAGATGATATAACCGGGCTGGGTGCCTGTCATCGCTTGAGCTTCACCACCGTAACACCCCATCCTCCCTCATACACCTCGCCGAGGTTGTGATCCTCAACCAGTGGATGACTGTTGAGAAACTTGGTGACACCCTTGCGTAAGGCGCCGGTGCCCTTACCGTGGATCACCTCGACTTTTTCGCTCTTGGTCAGCGCCGCCTGGTCCAACGATTTGCCCAGTTCGAAGAGGGCTTCATCCACCGTCATGCCACGCAAATCGACTCGCGCGGAAAGCGGACCATACTGAGCGTCCGGCAGGTGGACCTGACCGCCAGTGGCCGGACCGGCCAGAGGTTCCAGGTCTTCCAAGCTCAAGCTCAGACGAACCATGCCGAGTTTGACCTCGGCCTTGTTGCCCCGCACCTGGAGCACTTCGCCTTCCTGGCCATAGCGGCGAGAGTAAACTCGTTGGCCGACCTCCACCTCAGGCAATGGACCGCTGGGAACCGGCTCCGAGCGGATCTCGTGCAACTGGTGGGCCATGGCGTTGAGGTTGGCTTCCATGGTGCGCGCGACCACGCGCGCCCGCGAATCGATCTCATCCGAGCGCTCGGGAGCCTGCGGGGCCTCGCTGACGGCCTCGCGGATTTCTTCTTCCTCTTCGGCGTCAGGACGGGTCAGACGCTCCAGCTCGGCGTCGCTCAGTTCCTCGAAGGAGCGAGGCGGTTGGGCTTCTTCGCCGTGATCCCGCAGGTCGGCCAGGTAGCGCTGAGCCTCGGCCAGCGCCTGCTCCTTCTGACGCTCCAGCCCCGCGATTTGGCGTCGAAAATCACGCAGCAATCCGTGGGATTTCTCTCGAGCCTGGCGCAGGACTTCTTCCGCCTGAGCGGCCGCTTCATCCAAACGAACCTGGCGCTCGCGCTTGAGGTCGTCCAGTTGCTCCAAGAGCACCCGACGGTCCAACTCCATCTTGGCCAAATCCCGGGAAAGCTGGGCTTCGCGTTGGCGCAAGGACTGGCGCTCGTTTTCCAGGTCGTCGAGCAGGACTTCCACGCCGACGTGCTCTTTGCCCAAGATCTCGCGAGCCCGGCGCACCAACGGGTCCGGCAGTCCCAGTCCGGAGGCGATCAGAAGAGCGTTGGAACGACCCGGCACGCCCACCGTCACTCGATAGGTGGGCGACAAGGTAGCTGCATCAAACTCCACCGCCGCATTCTCGAAGCCGGCGGTTTTGCTGGCGTAGATCTTGAGGTCGGAAAGATGGGTGGTGACCATGGTCAGCGCCCCGGCCGCATTGAGGTGCTCCAGCAGAGCCACGCCCAGGGCGGCGCCTTCCGAGGGATCGGTACCGGCGCCCAGTTCGTCCAGCAGCACCAGCGAGCCCTGGCCGGCCCGGGGCAGAATGCGCAGAATCTGCGTCAGGTGGGCGGAGAAAGTGGAAAGCGACTGGGAAATGCTCTGTTCGTCGCCAATATCGGCCCAAATCTCGGTCAAAAACGGCAACTGACTGTCCGGCTCGGCGGGAATGGGCAGCCCGCTCATGGCCATGACCGCCAACATCCCGACCGTCTTGAGAGCCACCGTTTTGCCGCCGGTATTGGGGCCGGTGACCACCACGGTGGTGAAATCCGTGCCCATGTCCAGGCTGATCGGCACCGCCTGGATGCCCTTGGCCAGCAACAGCGGATGGCGAGCGCTGACCAACTTGAGCCGGCCACCTTCACTCACCGCCGGGATGCTGCCGTCGACTTTCTTGGCATAGCTGGCCTGGGCAAAAGTCGCGTCCACGATAGCCACTTCTTCACAAGCAGCCACCAGTGGGGTTTCTTCCTGAGCCACCCAGCCGCTCAAGGAGCGCAGCACGGCTTCGACCTCGTGCTCTTCGGCACTGATCAAAGAGCGCAGCTGATTGCTCAACGGCAGAACCGAAAGTGGTTCCATGAAGACGGTCGCTCCCGAGCCGGACTGGTCGATCACCAGTCCGGGAAAGCGTCCCTTGTGTTCCGATTTGACGGGAATCACCTGGCGACCCTGACGCTGGGTCACGATCGGTTCCTGGACCATCTTCTGGATGTCAGGGTCGCGCAGCAAGGCGTTCAGGTTGCGCTGCAACTGGGCATCGACGGTGCGAATGTCGGAGCGAATGTTGCGCAGACTGGTGCTGGCCGCGTCGAGCACCCGCCCATCGGGACTCAAGCAGCGGGAGATCTCGCTTTCCAGGCGCGGGAAATTGGGCATCCAGCGGGCCCGGTCGGACAGGCGCGGAGCTCGCGGCGAGCGTTCCTCCAGGTAGCGGCCCAACTTGCGCGAGGCGATGGCCACTTCGCGGATGGCCAACAGTCGCTGAGGATCTAAGATGCCGCCGCGGCCGGCCAGTTGAATATCGGGTCTTTTGTCTTCCAGGCCCACCAGCGGGGGCACAAATCCCAGGTCCAGCAGCAGCAGGGCCTCCCCTACCTCGGCCTGGCGGTTCTTCAGCTCCTCCAACGTGTCGGCGGGTCGAAGCTGCTCCACGATCTCTCGAGCCAGCGGTCCGTGAGTGAGCCCGGCCACCTGGCCGAGCACGGGCACCAGCTCCAGAATTCGTAGGGAATGCTCATCCATCGGTTTCTCCAAACAGAGCCGAAAGGAACGGCTTGGGATGGAAGACTTGCAGGTCGTCGATCTTCTCGCCCAGTCCGATGTACTTCACGGGAATCTTGAATTCTTGGGAAATGGCCACCACGATACCGCCCTTGGCGGTGCCGTCCAGCTTGGCCAGCACCAGACCGGTCAGGTTGGCCACTTCGTTAAAGGTGCGCGCCTGATTGACGGCGTTCTGACCGGTGGTGGCGTCCAGCACCAGCAGCGTTTCGTGGGGAGCGTCGGGAATTTCGCGGGTGAGAACCTTGCGGATCTTGCGCAACTCTTCCATGAGGTTGACCTTGGAATGGAGGCGACCGGCCGTATCCACGATCAGCACGTCGGCTTTGCGGGCCTTGGCGGCGTTGACGGCGTCGAAGACGACGGCGGCCGGGTCGGAACCTTCGTTCTGATGAATGACGTCCACACCCAGGCGTGTGCCCCAGACCTGCAGCTGGTCGATAGCGGCGGCGCGGAAGGTATCGGCCGCGGCCAGAATGACTTTGTGCCCCTTGGACTTGAGGCGGTGGGTTAACTTGGCCGTCGAGGTGGTCTTACCGGTGCCGTTGACGCCCACCATGAGGATGACGTTGAGGCGGCCCTCTTCGATGTTGAGAGGGTCGGCCGGCTCACTGGGGACTTCGCTGCCGTCATAGTTGAGCACCTCACCCAGGATGGTGCGCATTTCTTCCAACAGCGGCTCGGCCGTAGCCAGCTTCTTCTCTTTGACGATGGCGCGCAACTGGTCGATGATTTTCTCGGTGGCGGCGGTGCCCACATCGGAGGTGATGAGGATATCTTCCAGCTCTTCCCAGAGCGCCTCGTCCACCTTGCCGTGCATTTTAAAGAGCGAGGCCACCTTGGTGACCAGACCGGCGCGAGTTTTGTCCAGGCCTTTGGCGACCGCCTCGAACCAGGGATCGACCGGGGTCAGAGCCAGTTTCTTGGTGGCTTCCCAGGCGCCGCGCAGAAAGCCCTTCTTGAGCTTGGGCTCCTCGCCCTCAGCCGTCTCCTCTTCACCGGGAGCTTCCGTGACAGCGGCCTGCTCCTCGGTGGAGGGCGCGGCGGCACTCTCCGCGTCAGTTGAGCCTTTTTTGCCGAATAACTTCTTAAGCATCTATCATTCCGTTCATTCCCAGGTTTGCCGAGGGGGGCCGCGACAGGTTGCGCGAAAACCCGACTATGATCCTCGTTTCGGAACCGAACGTCAAGGCCCTGGGAAGTATTTTACTGGCCCATGGCTCGGGAGCCCCTATGGACACGCCCTTCATGGACCGGGCCGCGCAGGCGCTGAACGCGGCCGGCTTGCGAGTTTTTCGCTATGAGTTCGCCTACATGGCTTCGCGGCGAGAAACCGGCAAGCGCCCTCCACCCAGTCGCTTTGAGAAGCTTCAGGAAGAACTGGCCCGGCTGTGGGAGAGTTGGGAGGCCGAGGGACCGCGTTATCTGGGCGGCAAATCCCTGGGTTCGCGCGTCAGCGTCAGCATGGCCAGTCGCCTGGGCGCAGCCGGGGCGATTGCTCTGGGCTACCCGTTCCATCCGCCCGGTAAGCCGGAAAGCGTGCGCATGGCCCCGTTCGAAAACCTGACTTGCCCGGTGCTCATCCTGCAGGGAACCCGCGACCCTTTCGGCACCCCCGAAGAAGTAGCCGCCTACCCCCTCCCCGAGCAAGTCAAAATCCACTGGATCCAGGGCGGAACCCACGACCTCTCCGTCCGCAAAACCGACCCCGAACCCTTCGCCCAAGTCCGCGACCAGGTCTCCACCTGGCTGGCTTGCTCATCAGGCTCCGCCTAGAGAGGAGAGGAGGGAAAATGGGAAGCGGGAGAGACACCGAGGCAGGCGCTTGCTGCTCCCGGAAAGGGGATAGGGGGGATTATGGGGATGAGGAGATAGAGCACCTCAGGCGCTTGCTTTCAGTGCCACGGCCGACCTGATCCGCAAGTTGTTTCTTGGAGTGAGCGGTTCGTACCATCGGCTCAACTCCAAAAACGACATACGCAAAAGGCTGGCCTTACCGCCACAGCTCTCTCCAAATCCCCCCGCTTCCCCGCTTCCCCTTCGAGGCGAAAGCCCGGCAGAACGAGCATAAAGGCAGAAAGCAGGTCCGGACGCCGGGGCGCGGGAATGCCGGGCCATGTTTGTCGTCTATGCCACCCCGTTTTTCACTCAGAACACGATGGGATTGGTGGAAGCCTTTGCCCATCTGCCCGGCATTCGTCTGGGGGTTATCAGCCAGGAGCCTCAAGAGGTTCTGCCCCCTGAGATACGCAGCCGCTTCGCCGGTCACTGGCGGGTGCACGACGCGCTGAACTTGGAGCAGTTGACCTGGGCGGCCCGGGAATTGGCCCGCCGTCACGGGCCGATCGACCGGCTGATTGCGGCCAACGAGCAGATTCAACTACCGCTCGCAAAGGTCCGGGACCAGCTGGAAATTCCCGGAATGAGCGCCGAAACCGTCCTGAACTTTCGCGACAAAGGGCGCATGAAGGACCTCTTTCTCGAGCACGGCATCCCCTGCGCGCGCCACTGTCGCGCCGTCTCCGCCGACGACGCCTGGAATTTCGTCCAGGAAGTAGGCTTCCCCATCTGCGTCAAGCCGGTGGATGGAGCGGCCGCTCAGTCCACCTATCGAGTCGAGAGCTCTCGAGGCCTGCGTGAGTTGCTGCAATCCCGCCCGGCCACCGAATATGCACCGCTCCAGCTGGAAGAATTTCTAGTAGGCCAGGAACACTCGTTTGAAACCGTATCCCTGGGAGGATCCGCGGTCTGGCATTCGTGGACGCGCTACCAGCCCACACCGCTGGACGTGATGCGCAATCCCTGGATCCAATGGCGCATCGTGCTACCGCGCGAGGTTGATGACCAGGATTTCGCAGAAATCCGCGAGTTTGGCCCCAAGGCTCTGAAGGCTCTGGGAATGGGCACCGGCCTGAGCCACATGGAGTGGTTCCGCCGCAGCGACGGCCGTATCGCCATCGGTGAAGTCGGCGCCCGTCCGCCGGGAGCCCAGATCACCACCATGATGGATCGGGCCCATGACTTCCACTCCGAAGGGGCCTGGGCACGCCTCATGGTCTTCGGCGAATTCGATCCGCCCAAAGAACGCAAATATGCGGTCGGTAACGCTTTCTTGCGCGGCCTGGGGGGCGGGCGAGTCAAGGGCGTGGTCGGACTCGACAAGGTCTTCGCCGAGCTCGGCGATCACATCACCGACTATCGCATTCCCGAACCGGGTCAACCCGCGGCCATCACCTACGAAGGGGAAGGCTTCATCATCGTCCGCCACCCCGAGACCAAGGTAGTGGACGAGATGCTTCAGTTCATCATCAATACCGTCCGGGTCGAACTCGTTTAGTCGTAGCGGTCGAGGAGCGCCAGCACGGGGTCGGGAGGAGAGCTGATGCCTTTTTCCAGCTGCAGGGTCGTGCCGCCGGGCTGGGAGGCCAGCCAGATCTGATCGACCAGCTCCAGCATGAGCGAATAGCCCATTCCTAAGGAGATTTTGGTCGAGAAACCCTTCTGCAGGATCGAAGCCGGCAGGTCTTCGGCCCGGATACCGGGTCCTCGATCGGTGACTTCGATCTGCAGGCGATCCAGGTCTTTGCGCACCCGCGCCAGACCAAGCTCTCCGTGCTTGATGGCGTTACCGGCCGCTTCCCCGACGGCCACGACCAGGTCGCTGGCCCGTTCTTCTTCCATGCCTTCGGCACTGGCCATCTCGTAGACGGCTCGGCGTAGCTCGCTGAACGACTCCCGATGCGAGAGGTCCACTTCCAACAAGAGCTGGCCCCGTCGCGGCATGTCCAGTTCATCGACCAGATGGAATTTTCCGCGCGTGACGGTGTTGAGCAAGTTGCAGCAGAAGGTCTTCTTCTCGATTTCCGCCGCCAGCAACTGGCTCTCCAGCAACTTGCGCTTGGAAATATCGCGGACCATCCCGAGGACGCCGGCACGCTGCCCTTTGTCATCCAGCAGCGGGGTGACCGTGGCCATGACCCAGCAATCCGTACCGTCTCGACGCTGCAGGCACAGATCCACGGGGCTGGGCGAACGCCAAGTCATGGCGGCCAGCCTTCGATCCTGAGGCCGCACGAAGCGAAAGATCGAACGCCCCATCAACTCAAAGTTGGAGCGTCCGAGCATTTCCGAGAGTCTCTGGTTGGCGAAGGTAATGCGCGAGCTTTCATCCACCGTGTAGATCCCCTCACTGGAAGTCTCCACGATCTGCTGATAGCGAGCCTGACTCAGACGCTCGCGGCGGCGATGGGCGGCCTGACGCAGCTCGCGCTGCAGTGCCGGAATCAGGCGTCCTGTGTTCTCTTTGAGGATGAAGTCGTGAGCGCCGGCCTTCATGAATTCGGCGGCGCGCTCTTCGCCCACGGTACCGGAGACCACGATGAAGGGAATGTCCAGGCCCGTCTCGCGGTAGAGAGCCAGAGCGTCCATTCCCGAGAAGTTAGGCAGTCGATTGTCGGCGATAATTGCGTCCCACGGGTCGCGCAGGGCGACCCTCATGGCTTCCGCCGTCTCCACACGCAGAGTTTTTAAATCAAAGCCGCCCATGCGCAGCTGATCGGTCAGGAGCCAGGCATGGTCCGGGTCGTCCTCGACCAATAAAAGTCGAACACGGGTCCGATTATTTGGTTGTGGAGGCAAGGTCCACTCCTCTCCGATTCGCTTTCCGTAGGCATTATTTTAATACGAACATACTGCCAGGCTACGGACTTGGATACTATATTTCGGGGGTTGACGAAATTTCGCCGACCCCTTAGCATCGAAAGCACTTACCTGGACACGATTGGAGGAGCAGCCAAATGCATAAGGATCTCATCATGATGACCGCATTTGTCGTCGACTTCTCCCTCGGTGGCTCGCCGCAGTCGCGACCGTCGTTCGACCGACGCTAACTTAGCCACCCCCTTACCTTCCCTCTTTCTCGTCTTTTTCCCCGGAGGTTCTCGTGTCCGCAAGTTTCTCGAATTCTTTTCAATTACTAAGGCGCTATCCCGCGTTCTCCCGCATCTTCTGGTCTGACGCGCTGGCTCAACTCGGCCATAATATGCTGGTGGTCGCTTTCCCGACCCTGATCCTGGAGGTCACTCACGACATTACCCTGACGGGCCTGTCTTTCACGGGTGACATTCTGGCCTATGGTCTGCTCAGCCCGCTGGCCGGCTACCTGGCCGACCGCTGGGAGCAGAAGCGGCTCATGCTGGTGGCCAATTTTTCCCGATTCGGACTGCTGCTTTTGCTGCTTTACACTCTGGCCCACGGATATCCGGCCTGGTTTTACCTGCTGATCTCCATGGCTCTGGGTGGTTCCGCGGCACTTTTCAGCCCGGCCCGGGCCGCCTTTCTCCGGCGCATCCTTTCCGGTAACGACTTGCTGGAGGCGGTTGCTCTGGAGGGGACCAGCACCTTCCTGTTGCGCCTGATTTCTCCGGCGCTGATGGGACTGATTCTGGTGGTCAGTGACGCGCGCGCGGGCGTGGCGGCCGACGCCTTTCTCTACTTGATCTCCAGCCTGCTGATCTGGCCCGCCTGGGTCAGCGGCCCTCGGGTCGCTCCTACCGTGGAAAGCAAAGATCAGGGAGGCTGGAGTGAGGGTTGGAAGCTGCTTCTGTCCAGTCCAGAACTGAGGGGACTGCTCTGGATCGACCTGCTGATTTCTTTTCTGGGAATGGCAACCTGGTCCACGGCGGTGGCCTACCTCGAGCAAGTGCTGCACGTGCGCGCCGCCAACAATGGTTGGCTGCAGGCGTCTATGGGCATCACCGGGGCTTTGGGCACGCGCTGGGTCATGCGCTTTCCTCAAGGGGACGGCTTGCGCTGGCTCTGCCTGGGGTTGATTTGCTGCAGCTACCTCAGTCTGGGGCATTGCGACACCTTGACCAAATTGGTGCTGGCCTGGTCTCTGCGGGGACTGGGGGTGGGCGGCCTGATGGTGCTGATCTCCCAGCAGCTGGCGCGTGAAGTTCCGTCCCATCTCATGGGTCGGGCCCAGGCGGCCTGGGAACAAGCGGTCTTGATCGCCTGCTTCCTGGGAACCATCATCACGCCCTGGATGATCGCCCACGGCGGACCGCTGCTGGCCTTCCGTATCTATGGCTGGGCTTTCCTGGCCTTGATGCTGGTGGGTCGGATGCTGTCGGTCAAGCGGTCTTGAGGACCGGTTTGTCCGACTGCTTTGCGGTGCCGGGGGCAAAGAAGCCCCCAAACATCATACCCGCTGCTGAAAATCCGTGTGGTGTGCTCATAAACTGAGGATAGGCGCAAAAGGCGCCGTTCCGCAGTGGAGTCAATACGAAAAGGCCTGGTACTAATGTACCAGGCCTTTCTTTCTAAGCAGAGGCGATTCGACTTTAGTAGCGGCGGCCGTAGAGGGTGGGGACGGCGATGGGACCACTGAAGAGCGCCGAGCTGGCCGTCAGCGAAACGACGCCGCCGTTGAACTGGGCCGGAGCGAATCCCTGATTGAGGAAGCCGCCCAGCGCGGATTCCATCGAACCAAAGCCCTGCATGCTGGCGGCGAAAGTGTTCTGGAGAGCGGCGCCGCCAGCCTGAAACTGGGCGATGGCCTGCGTTTCGTAAGCGGCGAAGGCGGCCTGCTGAGCTTGAGCCTGCGCTTCGGCCTGGGCCTGGGCGGCGGTCTGCTGAGGAGTCTGCAGTCCCTGCTGCAGCTGCTGCTGAATGCCGGCCAGCTGGGCGTTGAGCTGCTGGATCATCTGAGCTTGCTGCATTTGAAAGATCATCATCTGCTGATCCATCGCCTGCTGATTGAAATTGGTGATGTTGCCGGCCGGCGGGTTGTGGGGCTTGCCGCCGTGGTTCGGTTTGCCGCCGTGATTGGGTTTGTTGTGGTTCGGCTTGTGGTGGGCCGGCTTGTGGGTGTGGTGTCCGTGGGCCTTGTGGTTCTCAGCTACTTTGCTCATTTTGCTCACCTCTTTCGCGACTGCTTATGAGATGAGTTTACGTTTTAACCAACAAGGCCAGATAAATTCGGCCCGTTCGAAATGAACGAGCCGTTAACCTCAGAGCCTGGGAGTTAACATGTTTGTTGCCAACATGTTAACCGGCCGTCAAAGGTCAAAAACCTTACCCGGGTTCAGCAGACCCTCGGGATCGAGGGCCTTCTTGACGGCCCGCATGGTAGCCACCTCGGCCGGGCCACGCGAAAAGCCCAGGGCAGACTTCTTGAGCAAACCGATACCGTGCTCGGCGCTGACGCTGCCCCCCAACTTGTGGAGCAACTCATACAGCTGCATGTCGGCGACGTGGCAGCCGTCCCAGAATTCTTCCGGATCCGTGGCCGAAGGCTTCATTACGTTGATGTGCAGATTGCCGTCGCCCAGATGTCCGAACAGATAGAGTTCTCCCGGGAAGGTGGGAGCGACTTCTTTTTCCAGCGTGTGCACGAATTCGGCCAGGCGGCCGACTTCCACCGAGATGTCGTTCTTGTGCATCAATCCCAGACGACCCAAAGACTCGGTGATGTTGTCGCGATAGGCCCAGAGGCGATTGATATCGGCGCTGGACTTGGCTACCAGCCCGTCCTGCACCAACTTTTGCGCCATGACTTGTTCGAGCCAGCGGTCGAGTTCGCCGTCCAGACGACCTTCGACCTCAATGAGAACCGCCGCGGGCGGCAGTTCTCCCGAGCCACCGAAAGGCGAAGGAACTCCCTGGGCTTTGATCACCGCCTCCAGGCAGTTGCGGCCCATATATTCGAAGGCCTGGAGCTGGAAGCGTCCCTGAATGCGGGCGTGGCGCAGCAACTCGAGGCCCGCTTCCATCCCGTCCACGGCCAGAAAGAGAACCTGGCGGTCGGTGGGCAGAAGTGCCAGACGCAGGGTGGCGCGGGTGATAATTCCCAGAATGCCCTCGCTTCCGATCATCAATTGGCGTAGATCGGGTCCGACATTGTCCTTCTGCACCGCGTTGCCCAGATTGAGCAAGGTTCCGTCCATCAGGGCCACCTGCAGACCGGTCACCCAGTGACGGGCGTGGCCGTAGCGGAGAACGCGGATTCCCCCGGCATTGGTCGCCAGATTGCCGCCCACCTGACAACTGCCTTTGGAGGCCAGATCGACCGGCCAGGTCAGTCCCAGATGCTCGCAGTGCACGTGGACCTCATGGTTGGTGACACCCGCACCGGTGGTCAGAGTCAAACCGAAAGGATCTACCTCGCCCAGGTCGCGCAAGCGCTCCAGACTGAGAACCAGTTCGCCTTCGGCGGCCACGGCCCCGGCCGAAAGGCCGGTGCGCCCACCAGACGGCACCACGGCGATGCCGTGCTGACTGCAGAACTGAAGAATCTCGCAGACTTCCTCGGCGTGCCGCGGGAAGACCACGGCCGAAGGCCTGGGCACATAGACCCGAGTCCAATCGCGTCCGTAAGTCTGTAAATCTTGCGGTTGCCGACTGAGCGGCACGCGTTGGCCGAGTTCGTCAATCCACTGTGTCTTCATCCGGTCCTCCAGGCTTGCAAGGGAAGGCTGGCGTGTGCGTCCAGCCCGGTAGTGGCGGTGACGCCCAGGCGAGCCATTTGGTAACCCGCCATCGCGATCATCGCTCCGTTGTCGGTGCAATATTCAAACGAAGGAACATAGAAAGACAACCCTCGTTGCCGGCAGTTCTGTTCCAAAGCCTGCCGCAGCGGTTGGTTGGCGGCCACGCCCCCCGCCAAACTGATCCGCTGCACTCCAAACTCCTCCGCTGCTCGTAGAGCCTTCTCCACCAGCACGTCGATCACCGCCTGCTGGAACGAGGCACAAAGATCGGCCGGCGCGGACTGTTCGCGTACGCGATGCACGGCCGTCTTCAGCCCCGAAAAAGAAAAGGCGTAACCCTGGCCGCGCATCGGGCGAGGCAGGTCAATGGCTTTGGGATTTCCCTGAGCAGCCAACTGTTGCACCCGCGGACCGCCGGGATAGCCAAGATTGAGCATCTTGGCCACCTTGTCAAAGGCCTCCCCCGCCGCATCGTCTCGAGTCTTTCCCAACATCTTGAGGCGCCCCCAATCTTCCACCAGCACCAGGCAAGTGTGCCCACCCGACACCAGCAGACTGATCCAGGGGGGCTCTAGCTCCGGATGCTCGAGCAAGGGACTGAAAAGGTGACCCTCCAGGTGATTGACCGGGAGTAAAGGCTTGTTCAGGGTCAGAGCCAGGGTCTTGGCAACGGTCACCCCGACCAGCACCGCCCCGATCAGGCCGGGACCGTGCGTCACCGCGATCGCATCCAGGTCGCTGAACTGCTTGCCGGCTGCCTCCAGCGCTTCTTCCATGAGTGGATGAATGACCTCGAAATGGCGCCGACAGGCGATCTCGGGGACCACTCCGCCATAGCGGGCGTGAAGCTCTTCCTGGGAGGCGACCCGATTGCACAGCACCTGGCGGCCACCCTGGAGCAGGGCCACCGAGGTTTCATCACAGCTCGTCTCGAGAGCCAACAAGAGTTCCGGCTGAAACGGCTGCCCGAGCTGGAATTCCGTGTCAGACATGTTGATCACTTCGTGTGTCCAGCGAGCGTAGCCTTTCCCGATAGCTTTCTGAATGAAGGTTCCCGGCCCACATGATCCAGGCGTCGACCGTTCCGTCGTAATACTTGGGTCGCACCCCCACCCTGGCGAAACCAAAGCGCTTGTACATCGCCTGGGCGGCAGGGTTGTCGGCGCGCACTTCCAGAGTCATCCATAAGGCGCCGTGATCGGCTGCCCTCTTCACCATGGCGTGCATCAATCGTTTGCCCAATTGCTGTCCACGGTGACCCGGTCGAATGGCGATGGAAGTGACGTGAGCCTCATCTTGCACCAGCCAGAAGCCCGCATAGCCGACTAACTTTTGATCTTCTCCGCGCATCACCAGGTAGTGGGCGGTCGGGTTCTGTGTCAGCTCGTTGTAGAAGGCCGATTCTTGCCAGCTACTGGAGAACGACTCAAGCTCCATGGCGCGCACTTCCGGGATATCAACCATAGCCATAACCTGGACCTTGAACTTCACCCCCGGTGTACCTGCACGTCAGCGGGTCGCACATAGTCGGGCCGCAGTTGGGCCCAACTGGTTTTGGCGCCCTCCTGCATCTGGGGCCAGGCCACTCTTCCCACTGAGACGGCGCGCACGCGCCACAGGTCGGCCGGCAATACGCGCACGTCCTGGCGCTGCGGCAGAGCCGCCTGACAGGCGCTGCCCAGGACCAGACTGCCGGCCGGGATCGAATCCAGGAATTCTTGAGGAGTCGTCAAGCGAGCCGGATCCAGCAGGGCGGGTAGACCCTGGCGCACACGATAGCGGGCCCAGATGATCTCGCCTTTGCGAGCGTCCAGACCGGCCACCACCGACTCGCCCTCGATGGCGTTGGCGGCCAGCGCTTCCAGCGTGTCCACCGGGTAGATAGGAAGCTGACCTGCCTGGCCCAGGGTCTTGGCCAGCAGCAGACCGGTGCGCACTCCCGTGAAAGAACCCGGCCCGCCCGTCACGGCCACCGCCGTCAGGTCACCTACCTTCAGGCTCGACTGCCGGCACAGCAGGTCGAGGGCGGGAAAAATCTGCACCAGATGCTGGCGCGGCTGTCCGCCGCTGCATTCCGCCAGCAGTTGCGGGCCGCGCCACAAGGCCAGCGAGTAGCTTTCGCCGGTCGAGTCCAGGGATAGCCAGGGATTCATCGTTGCCATTGCTCCAGCCGTTGTTTCCAGTTTCCGCGCCCTTCCAAATCCAGGCTGCGCTCTTCTTCCCCGTCCCCATACTCAATGCGCACGTGCAAACGGTCGCTCGGCAACAAAGGCTCAGCCACGCCCGGCCACTCCAGTATCACCACATCCTGTCCGGACAGCGTCTCGGAGAAACCAATCTCTTCGAGTTCGTCCGCTGCCCGCAACCGGTAGGCATCCAGATGATGCAGGCGCATCCGCCCCTCATAGATCTGCCAGATCACGAAAGTGGGACTGGAGACTTCCTCTTCAGGCACTCCCAGTCCGGTGGCCAGACCGCGCACGAAAGTGGTCTTGCCGCCGCCCAGGGGAGCCTCCAAAGTGATGACATCGCCGGGCTGCAGCAAGCCGGCCAGTTCGCGGGCCAGTTGTTCCGTTTGCAACGGACCGAGGCTATGCACGTGCAAAGCCGGCCTCCACTTCGGCCACCAGGTGGTCCGGGCTGAAGAAAACGGGAATGGGCAGCTGGCGAAAATAGGTCTCCAGAAAGCGTCCTGAATAAAGCAGCAGTTCCTCCGCTCCTGGTTGGACCTGCAGTCCCAGCGCTCGGACCCGTGAACGTCGGGCGGATTCGGCCAGATGCAGAAATCCGGTCAGCCACCAGCGGACTTCTTCGGGCGGTTGCGGCCCGGTCGGCCAACGCAGCAATACCACTTCGTGGCCTTCCACCAGGGCAAAGGGAAAATCCGGATTGGCCCAGTCGCCGGTCCGCAACTTCCAGCCGCCCTCGACCCCCTGACCGATCAGGGGTGCGTAGGTGACGCGAGCTTTGGCCGCGACCAGGGTGGCGGCCAACTCGGGGGATTCCTCACAACACAGCACTCGCGTGTTGAACCAGATACGGGCTGACACCAGAAGGGCTTTTCGAATGGTGGTGGGGAACCCTCCCCCTTACAACACCGAGATGGAGAGGTGAGGCATGGAAGATTTCAGCCAGAAAGCCAAAAAGTCGTTCAAGATGGGCCTCGATTTCTTGCAGAAGAAAGCCAAAGAGCAGGTCGATCGGGCCAAACTACAGACCCAGCTCACCAAAGTCAAGGAAGACAAGCAGCAGGCGCTGATCACTCTGGCCGAGCGAGTCTGCGTGATGTTCGATATGGACACGTTTTCCCCCGAGGAGCTCAAAGACTCGGTCGAATCGGTCCGCGAGTTCCAGCAGCAAATCCTGGATCTGGAAAAACAGATTCAGGAAGTCGTGCAGGGTGACGAGTCTCACGAAGATGAACCCCCTCAAGCCTGATCAAGTCCGCGTGGTCCTGGTGGAGACCATGGGTGAAGCCAATTTCGGCGCCGTGGCTCGCTCCATGGCCTGCTTCGGAGTCACCGACTGGTGGTTGGTCCGGCCTCGCCGCAAGCCCAACCAGGAATCTCTCAACTGGGCGACCCACGCCGGCGAATGGCTGGAAAGCATCCACTATGTCGAGACCTTGCAAGAAGCCCTGGTCGGCATCGATCTGGCGGTAGCGCTCACCGGTCAGGCCGGCAAACGCCGGCATCGCCTGGTCACGCCCGCGGGACTGGTGGAGGAAGCCATTCCCCGTTTTCAGCTGGGTCGGCTGGCGCTGGTCTTCGGCAACGAGGAGAGCGGCCTGAACAATGACGACATCGCCATTTGCCATTGGCGCGTCAAGATCCCGACCGACCCGGAACATTTTTCGCTGAACCTGGCCCACGCGGTCACCGTCATGCTCTACGAGCTGCTGGGACGCTACAGCGAAACCGACCTGGGCAGCAAACCCACTATCCTGGCGGAACCCAAGCTACTGCAAGGAGCCCTGGGAGAAATCTCGCGGTATCTTTCGGAACACGGCTACCCCAGTCACGACGCGACCCTGGACGAAGAGATGCGCAAAGTCAACGATATGTTGCATCGCTCTCGCCTGGAAGTCTTCGAAGTCAATTTTCTACTCGGAATCATCCGCCATCTCCGCAATTTTGAGAGGAAAGCGTCAGCTGCCGGGGCGAGTGACCTCAAGTAGCTGAATGCGCGAGCGAATGCCGGCCGCTTCCTGGGTGCGCTTCTGCGCGTCGTAGGCTTTCCACAGCAAGTGCAGACAGGGCAGAATGGTCGGATGCTCCTGACCCAGCCGCTTCTCATAAATATCCAGCGCTCGCTTCAGCAAGGTTTCGGCTTGCTGCTGCTGACCGTTCAACAGATAGAGCTCTCCCAGCTCCTGTAAGATCGCGGCCGTGTCCGGGTGATGAGTGCCGAGCAGCTTTTCCCGCTGGTCGAGCACACGCTTCAGCCGGGGCTCCGCTTCCGAGAAGCGCTCCTGAGACTTGTAGAGGCCGGCCAGCAGCAGCAAGAGCGCCGAAAGGGCCGGATGATCCGCTCTTAGAGCCTTTTCGCGAATGCTCAACGCCTGCTTGAGCAAAGCTTCCGCCGCCTGGTCGTTGCGTTGATCCAGGTGCAACTGAGCCATGGCCTGCAGGCTGGCGGCCAGATCGGGATGCTCGCTGCCCAGACCCTTGGTGCGCAATTCCAAAGCCCGCTTGAGATGCAGTTCGGCGGTGGCGCCGCGCCCCTGACTGCGATGCAGCAGCCCGAGACTGTGCAGGCTGTTGGCCAGGTCGGGATGGTCATTGCCCAACTTCGTCTCCAATAGCCTGAGAGCGTGGGTGAAGATCCGTTCTGCCTGGGGAGCCTTCCCCTGATCCATCAGGGAGACGCCCAATCCGTGGAGACCGCGCTGCACTTCGGGGTGGTCATTGCCCAGCAACTTGTTGCGAATCTCCAGGCAGCGCTGGTAAAGAGCTTCGGACTCCTTGAAGCGCCCCTGCAGACGCAGAGTTTCGGCCATAAGATAAAGGGCCTGGGCGCTTTCCAGGTTGGGCTGCTGGGGAACACCTTCGTAGATGGTTTTGGCCGTCTCGGCCGTCTGCCAGGCCTGGGTCAACTGATTCTGAGCCAGGTAAATCTGAGCCAGTCCCAGCAAGCAGAATCCAGATTCCGGATGCTGCGGTTGCTGGCTGCGATCGCGAATCTCCAGGGCCCGGTCGAAAAGCGCTTCGGATGCCACATAGCGTCCCTGACTGAGATAAAGTCCGCCCAATTGTTCGAGACAGGCCGCAACTTCAGGACGGTCCCCGCCAAAGACTTTCTGCGCGATCTCGAGAGCACGCTTGAGCGAGCGCTCGGCCATCTCCGGTCGTCGGCTTTCCAGAAACACGCGAGCCAGCAACTGGTGAGTGTTCATGGTGGGCCCCTGGCGTTCCGCCGGTTCTTTCTCGCGGATGCTCAGGGCTTTCTGGAGACGAGCTTCCGACTCGGCGTAGAGACCCTGCTGAAGTTCGAGCAGCCCCAGACCCTCGAGGCATTCCGCAACCTGCGGATTCTCACCACCCTGATCGGACCAGAGGGCGGCCAGAGCCTGCTCGAACAACTCGCGAGCAGCCGCCGTCTGCCCCTGCTTCTGCAGCAATTGCGCCAGCACCTGACGCACCTGCGCCAGTCGCGGGCTCTGGGCGGCCAGTTTCTGACTGCGAATTTCCAGGCAGCGCCGGTAGAGCTTGTCGGCTTCTTCAAAATTGCCCTGACGCTGCTGCAACTCTCCCAATTGAAGCAGAGAGTCGGCCACCGCCAGATGGCTCGGTCCCAAAGACTGTTCCATCGAATCCAGGGCCCGACTGTAAAAGGGCGCGGCCTGAGCCAATTGATCGAGGCGTTGGTAGTACTGACCGAGTGCTTCGAGAGTGGGCACCAATTCAGGGTGAGGCGGCGACAGATTCTCGACCAGAGCGAGTGCTTCGAGGAGCGACTTCTCGGCTTCATCCATACGTCCGGTCTGGGACCAGAGCACGCCCAGGGCCCGATGAAAACCGGCCAGGCTGGGATGCTGGTCTCCCAAGGTCTGCTTACCGGCGTCCAGACATCGGCTCAGCATGGACTGGGCCGCTTCGAATCGATTCTGGGCCGAGTAGACCTCGGCCAGCGCCTGCAAGGAGCGGAGCGTCTCGATGTGTTCGGCTCCCAGAGCGGTCTGACGAAACTCCAGGGAGCGGCGAATGGCCGTCTCGGCCTCGGCCAATCGTCCCGTTCCCCGGAAGACCTCACCCAGGGCGAAAGCCAGCCGGGCCGCCGCCAAACCGTCCTGCTTTTCGGCGATGGCGTAAGCACGTCTCAGCCAGGCCTCGGCCTTGTCCCAGGCGGCCTGCTCCATGGCCCCCCGGGCCAGTTCTTCCAAAGGAAGCAGAAACTCGGCTTCCGACACCTGCGGGCTCTGGCTGAGGATTTGCCAGGCTTTTTCTCGCAGCTCCTGAGCCGCCATAGAATCGCCGCGCTTTTGTAAGAGCTTGGCCAGCGCCTGCAGGGCCGGCAGTTGAGCGGGATGATTCTCGCCGTGCTGAGCCACGATCAGCTCGGACCAATTGGTATACAGACCCTCGGCCTCGGAGCGACGGTCCAGGGCGAACAAGGCCGGAGCCAGCTGCGAGAGCAACTGCATGCGGGTTTCCGTCTCGGAGGCGGGAGTCAACTCCAGAGCTTGCTGGGCGAAGATGGCTACCTGCTGGAACGCCTCTCGCCCGCTGTAAAGCTTGGCCAGATTGAAAAGGATGGGGCGCAGATCGGGATGCTGAGTGCTGAGACGCTGGCTGCGCATCTGCAAGGCCTCCAGCAACCTGGGTTCGGCTTCCTCCAGGCGATCTTCCAGCACCAGGATGTTGCCGACCAGAGCCTTGACTTCTTCTTCGATCTCCGGACCGGGAACGGGTACGTGCAGCTCCAACTTGTGTAAAATCTGGGTGGCTGCTTCCAACTGGCCGGAACGAAGCAGCATTTGGGCCAGCTTGAGCTGGACTTCCAGAGCTTCCTCTCCATCCGGAAAGGCGAGGCGACGGCGCGCGTGGCCGATGGCCTCCTCAAAGTCGCCGGCCTGCTCATGGGCCAGAGCCAGATTCCAGAGGATTTCGCCGTGCACCGGGTCGTGGGCGCTCAGACGGTTTTGCGCCAATCCCAGCGCCCGCTGCAGGGGCGGCAAGGCCTGACTGGCTTTGTGCGGCAAGTAGATTTTGCCCAGGCGCAGCAGCCAGGGAATCATGGCCGCGTGGTCGGTACCGTGGAGCCGAACCTGAATTTCGGTGGCGCGTCGCAGCAAGCCCTCGGCCTGCTCGAGTTTGCCCATCTCGAAGCTCACCTCGGCCAAATCGCCCATGCTTTCGGCCAGTTCGGGGTGGTTCTCGCCAAACTCGTGGGACCAGAGGGTGATCGACTGGAGCAGCAGCTTTTCAGCCGGGACGCGATTGCCCAGGTGGCGCTCGGCCAGGGACAAACGGCGTAAAATCTCGGCCAGCTCGACTCCACTGCGAGTGGCCAGCAGCGGGGTGAGCACTTCTTTGACGTAAACCCAATTCTTGGCGAGGGCGGCCCTGGCCGCTTCTTCTTCCGGGGTCAGCGGTTCGGGTTCGGGTTCAGGTTCAGGTTCGGGCTCGGGCTCGGGCTCGGGCTCGACCGGCACCACTTCCGGGGTTTCCACGGCCACTTCGACGACCGCCGGTTCCGCGGCCGCGGCTGCTTCCAACACGGGAGCCGCTTCCACGGGCTCTTCCTCGAGGGCCTCGGGGTGGACAGGCACTTCAACGGCCGGATCCGGCTCCACCAGGGCGGGCTCTTCCAGGGCCGGCTCGGCAACGACGGGCTCTTCGGAGACGGGCTCTTCCGCAACCATCGGCTCCTCGCTCACGGTCTCCAGCGCAACGGGCTCCTCCGCAACAGGCTCCTCGGCAAGAGGCTCCTCCGCCGCCGGCTCGGGCTCCACGGGGTCCACCGCCGCCACTTCCACCACGGCCGGCTCGGCCGGGATGGGCTCCTCCGCAACAGGCTCAGCGACGGGCTCGGCCACCAGGGGCTCCGGCGTCTGGACGACTTCGACCACATCGGGCTCCACCACCGAGCCCGCCTGACCTTCGGTATCGGGCAAGGGTACGGCGACCACCGGCGAGGTGGACGAGGAGGGAGTTTCCTCGGCTTGAGGCTCGGAAAGAGTGGCCAGACGTTCGATATAGGCGGCCACCTGGGCTTCGTTGCCATGCTGACGGGCGTGGCGCATGAGAAATTCCAGGGCCGGAGTCAACTGAGAGTGCTCCGCCCCGAAGCGACGCTGCAGCAGGTCGAGCGCCTTCTTGCCGAGGGTTTCAGCCAGAACCTGTCGATTTTGGGCCAACTGGAGCTCCGCCAGTTCGAGCCACACCAGCGCCACGCCCGGGTCCTCGCCTCCCAAACGCTGGGTGCGCTGGTCCAACACTCGCTTGAAGCAGGCCTCGGCCTCTTTGAAGCGGGCCGACTGCAGATAGAGCTTGGCCAGGCGCAGCATCACCGGATCGGTCGCCTCGTGGTGGCCGCCCAGGGCTTCCACCAGAATCTCCACCGCTTTGGCCGAGAACCCGATGGCCTGCTCCATGTCCCCTTGCGAAGCCCGCAGTTCTCCCAGTTCGGAGATCCGCTGGGCCAGGTCGGCGCTGACCTGGGCGGTGGAACGACTGATCAAGCCGATGGCCTTGAGGAGAGTCTCTTCGGCCTTGTCCCATTGCTGGTCCGCCATGTAGAGGCGGCCCAGGGTTGAATAGGTGGGAATGAGTTCCGGATGGTCCTCGCCCAGCGCCTGGGTCTGAATCTTGAGCGAGCCTTCCACCAGCGGGATCGCGTCGCCCTCGCGCCCGTCCCGCACCAGCAGATTGCTGACCTGAGCCTGACTGGTGGAGGTTTCTGGATGCAGTGCCCCCAGGCGTCGTTCGCGGATATCCAGGGCCCGCTGAGCGAACTGCCGCGCCTCGGCCATCTGGCCCTGATGGGCCATGACCTCGGCCAGGGTAAAGCAGCAGAAGGCGACTTCCAGGTCATCCTCACCCAGCCACTCCTGACTGAGTCGCAGGGCTTCTTCCAACCACTGCTGAGCCTTGGCGTGCTCTTGCTGAGCCTGCCAGACCAATCCCAGATTGATCATGGTGGAAACGCGGCCGGCGTCGAAATTGTCAAAGATCTGCAGGGCGCGCTCCAGGACCGAGGCCGCCTCGGCATAATGGGCCTGGCGGTAGAGGTTCTGCCCCAGGTTGTTCAGGGTGGCGGCCACGTTGGGATGCGAATCGCCCAGGCCTCTTTCGAAGAGGTCCAAAGAACGGCGATAGTGAGTCTCGGCCGCGGCGTAATCGCCCTCGGCCGTTTCCAGGCTGGCCCACTGAGACAGGGTGACGGCCAGTTCCGGATGGTCCGCCCCGTAAGCCTGTACCTCTTCTTGCTCCATAAACTGGAGCTGCTGACGCGCTTCCGCAAAGCGCCCCTGATCCATCATCCACTGCACCAGGTCGCGTTTGGCCTGCAAGCGCTCGGGGTGCCCGACGGGCAAATGCTTTTCCAGCAGACCGACGGCCCGGCCGGAGACCGCCTCCATCAGGTTGTCTTTGCCTTGCAGTCGGAAACTCTCGGCCAGGGCGAGTAGGACCCTACCCACCGCCAGGCTGTCCGCTCCCAGCGCCTTTTCATGGGCACGCACCGATTGAGCCAGCACCCGCTCCCCTTCGGCGAAGCGACTCAAGGCATTGAGGCACTGGCCAAGCTGCATCTGGCCGCGGAGTACGAGAACGTGACCCGCTCCCAGGCGTTCGCTGAGAAACGTCTGGGACTGCTGGCGAAACTCCAGGGCGTCTTCCCAGCGTCCCTGTTGCTCCAGGCTTTCCGCCAGCCAAAGATAAGCGACGAAATGCTCCTCGGGACTCTGAGCACCTAATTTGGGCAGAGCTTCCCGCAGTTCTTGTTCCAATCGAGCCCACTCGCCGGCGCTATGCAGGGCCTGCATGGCGGCTTCATCAAAACCACGCTCGAAAGGCGGCGGTTCTACGCCCAGCCCCTCCAGGCGAGGAGCCCAGACCTCGTAGTCCGCCTGTTGGCGGCTGGCGATGCTTTGCTCCAGGGCGAAGTGGACGATCTTGAGACCCAGCTCGGAGGGTTGCTCCAGGGCCTGCCACAGGTCAAACGACTGGGCCAAAAGCTCTCGACCCTGCTCCGGCTGCTCCTGGGCGTAGGCCAGGCGAGCCCGCATGTAGAGCGCCTCGCAGTAGGGTGAGGTGCCTTCCAGCGAGCGCTTCTCCAGCTGTTCCAGCAACGGAGCCAGAATAGCCAACACCATGACCTGATTGTTTTGCGCGAATTCCAGTCGAGCCCAATGGAGAGCGTCGTCCAGCCAGGCATCCTCCCACGGAGAGGCCTCCAGGCGACCCATCAGGGCTGCCCGATAATGTTCCTGGGAAGGGGACTTGCGGGCCGCGCGCAGGTGAGCATCGGCCAGAGCTTTTTGCGGGTGACCCTCGACCAGAATGCGGTCCCAGAAAAAATCGGCCTGTTCCGGCTGGCCCTGAGCTTCGAGCGCCAGGGCCAGCTCGTGAGTCCATTCCATGCGGGTTTCCAGACTGGTTGCCAGAGCTTCAGCCCAGCCCAGGCGGGCCTGCCGCAGGCGTAGCTGGTCGGCCGGATCAGCCAGAACCATCACATAATCGAAGAGGTCGAGATGGCCGGGCACAGGCTGCTGGAGTCGCAGCAGAGTGTCGAGGGCGATTTCCTGAGCCTGCTCACCCTGAGCTTCTTCGTAGGCCCAGCGCAGGACTTCCAGCTGTTGTTCGCCGTCGAGAATCTGATCTCGCAGCAGCTCCCGATAGCAGCCCCAGGCCTCCCCGGCCTTCCCCTGGGCGCGCAGGGCCTGGGCGAGCACCGCCTGCGTCCGCAACCAGGCGGGGCGATCCGCTTCGTTCAGCTTGAGCTGAGCACGCAAGAGCGGCTCGGCGCGCAGCCAGTCCTTTTCGGCCAGATAACTGTCAAGTTGGTGTTGGGCGGCCGCCAGGGTTTCCGGATGGTCCGGCCCGAGCAACTCGACCGACCATTGGAACAGCAACTCGCGGGCGGGAATCATCCAATCAGCCTGTAGCTCCTGAGCCAGCTGGACGGCCCGTCGCAAGTGGGGCAGCCGGGTTTCGGAGGCGCCGTTGAGGGCGCCATACCAACTGGCCCAACTGCTCAATTCCGCGGCGCTGTCCCCTTTGGCTTGCTGCAGCTGAGCCAGGGTGGCCTGCAAGTCGAGCTGCAACTCGGCGGGAGCTCCAGCCAATTCGCCGGCGTCGACTTGAAGAACCTCGGTGGCCTTTTCGTAATTGCCCTGGCGGGTCAGGCTGTTGGACCACCCGAGCAGGGTGCGCAGCCAGCGCTCATCGCGCACACTTTCGGACTCGACCTCCTCATAGGCGGAAGCGAAAAGCTCGGCCGCCTTAGCGTCGTCCCCCTCAGCAAGCGCTTGCTGAGCCGACTCAAAGTAGGTCTCCCATAAAATCATGGCCGGGAGCTTCTCGATGAAAGTTTGTGGGCCTCCCTATCCCGGAAAGCAGGTAGCCGGTTGGCGGCTCCTAAGGAGAACCGATGAGTAAGTTTTCTATTCAGGAACGGGTTCGCTGGAGCGATGTGGACGCCGCCGAGATTATTTTTTACGGTTCCTACATTCGCTTCTTCGAGTTCGCCGAGAGTGAAATGTTCCGCGAGGTCGGCTTCGCCTACGGCAGGATGTTCGAGGAACTGGACGTCTGGCTGCCACGCCGCCACATCGAATGCGATTTTCTGGTGGCGGCCCGCCTGGACGATCTGCTGCAGGTTGCTTGCTGGGTATCCCACGTCGGGCAGACCAGCATGAAGCTATCCTTTGAAGTCACCCGACCGGAACAGGGCTCCGAAATCATCGCCACCGCCAGTTACGTGCTGGTGGCGGTGGAGCGGCATACATTCGCCAAGGTATCCCTGCCCGAGAAGCTCATTCACTCTCTGAAGGAGTACCGAGGATGAGCAGTTCCGCGATGGAGCTGCGTCCGGCCGCTTTGGAGTTGATGAAGCGGGGAGCCTGAACCTCCACCTGTTGAAAATCCCGGTAGAGATTACGGATCAGTTCGCTGTCCGAGTTCGAAAGCAGAACATGGCAGCCCCGTTTGACCAACTGCTTGAACACCTCGGCCAGATGGCACTGTTGCTCCATTCCGAACTGGTCCTTGGTGTAACTGGTAAAATTAGAAGTCGCGTTGAGGGGCTGGTAGGGCGGATCGAAGTAGACGAAATCGCCTTTGCGAGCGGCTAGAGCGGCATCATCGAAGCTCTTGTTCCACAGTTGCACCCCCTTGAGGGCGGCGTGGGCTGGGCGAATCTTGTCCTCCTGGACAATCGAGGGGTCTTTGTAGCGCCCGATGGGCACGTTGAAACCGCCCGAGGCATTCACTCGGTAAAGCCCGTTGTAGCAGGTCTTGTTCAGATAGATCAGCCGGGCTGCTCGCTCCAGAGGCTGCTCGGGCCGGTCCGCCCGAACCTGGTAATAGTAATCCGTGCTGTGTTGCGTCGCCATCTCGCGCAGGCGTTCCAGCAAAGGCTCCGGCTGCTGTTGAACGACCTGATAGCAATTGATCAGCTCCTCGTTCGAGTCATTGAGAGTGGCCGGAAACTTGGTGCCCCTGTGGTTGCGCAGCCAGAAAAAAACGGCGGCGCCTCCCGCGAAGGGCTCGAAATAGCGTTTGAACTGGGTGGGCAGATAGGGCTCATACTGGGACAGCAGACGCCCTTTACCGCCGGCCCATTTGACGATGGGGGTCGCGAGCATGGCCGTGCCTTTGGGGTTGGCAAGGAGGAACCCTTGAAAAAATCATGCAGTGACTTCAGTCACGATGTGAAACAGATCACAGACCTGAGCGCAGTTGAACTGTAATACTGACATCAGAAGTAGAGGCACGCGGGTAATCACACTACCCTCAGATGCTGAGTCTCGGAGGATGCACACAGCAATGGCAAAAGAACTCCCCTTTTTCCGCGCCCTGAACCTGAAGGCGCTTTTCGGCCGCAAGAATCCGCAAAAAGCCAGCGAGAAAACCCTGGCTCCGACCACCAGCGGACGTCTCCGCAGCATCCTCCCCGTGATCGCTTACCGCAGTGGAAGTGACCAGGCGCTCCGCTTGCTGTGCGGTCGCCTCACCACCTCGGGAATGATTTTCCGCACCACCACCCTCGTCAAAGAAGACGAGTGCCTCGAACTCGAGTTCTTGCTGCAGGGCATCGGCCAGATGAAGGTGATGGGTCAAGTCAAATTTGTGGCCCTGGCCTCCGAAGTTCAGACCGAAGCGCCTCCCAGCCAGAGCTCGCTGGGCATCGTGAAACCCATCAAATGTTACAGCGGTCAGTTGGAACTGTGGGCCACTCCCTCTCAACAAGAGCAGATCGTCGGCTACCTGACCCGTCAACACGACCAGGCTAGAATTTCCGCCGGAATCTAACCCGACCCGACCTCCTCCGACAGGCAGAGAGCAATCTCTGCCTTTTTTATTTCCAGTCGAGACGAGAGAGCCAGGCCTCCAGGTGGGCGCGTACGACCTGAGGACTCTCCCACATGCAGACGTGGGCGCCATCCTCGATTACATGGGATACGGCTCCCGGAATCTGCGAGGCCATTTTCAGGCTGGACCGCCAGGGGATCAGCGAATCCCGTTTGCCGGCCAGCACCAGAGTGGGGACCTGACTGCGAGAATAGAGACTCCAATTGTTCCAGGCCGGAAGAGTGTCCCAGAGCAGGTCGTGAGCCACCCGACCGTGACAGGAAATCCAGTAGGGGTCAATCTGAGCCACCCAATGGGAGAAGCGGGCAAAGAGCTTGAGGAAGCGAAAAAGCGGCCCCTGCGGTATCGCTCCCGCCGTGTTCAGCAACGCCAGGCCGCGCACTTGCGCTCCGAGGCGGTCGGCCACCAGGCTGGCCAGACAGCCGCCAAAGGAGTGGCCGATGATGCCGAAGGGGCCGGGAATGCGGGCCGCCACCACGGCCAGGACATCTTCCACAAAGTCCTCGATACGGCTCGTGCCGGGCCACGGCGACAGACCGTGGCCGCGTAAATCCAACGAGACAATTCGATAATGCAGCTGCAGCCATTCGATCTGAAGACGAAAATTATGCCAGCTGCCGGCGGCACCGTGAAGCAGCAACAAGGTCGGTGCGTCGTCCCGGCCGGCCTCGAAGACGTGCAGCCAGTGCCCCGGAGGAGCCTCCAGGCGCAATCGGGAAAATCGCCAGGGAGGCGCTTCAACCACGTGATTCACGGGCTTTTCTATTCGCACGGAGAGCAGCCTGACCTTTTCGTTAACAATTTGGCCACATTTGTTAACAAACCGAAAGGCAGAAGGAGTTGCATAGTGGTTGCTTTAACCTGAGCGCCTGCAACGGTGTTACGTGGGCAACACCAAGTATTTCATTGAAAGGGAGAATCCCCCGTGAATAAAACCGAGTTGGTGAAAGAATTAGCCAAGCATACCGATCTGTCCCAGGCCAAGGCCGCGGAAGTCGTCGATGCTCTGTTTGATGCAGAAAAGGGCATGATCGCAAATCAACTGAGAGCTGGCGACAAGCTGGTAATCCCCGGCTTCGGATCCTTCTTCGCCCGTAAGCGCGAAGAGCGCGAAGCTCGCAACCCGGCCACCGGCAAAACGATCAAAGTTCCCGCCAAGAACTATCCCGTTTTCAAGCCCGGCAAGACGCTCAAAGAAACTTGCGAAAAGTAAATCCAGACTCGTCTGGTAAAAGGGAAGAGGCCCGAGTCTTTCGGGCCTCTTCCTTTTCTGCAGGTTTTTCTCAGAGGCGAAGGCAACCTTAAGGAATGGGGAATCGGGCGTCGCGACGGGGTCTGTCCTTGCTGGAAGTGCAGGTTTCACTGCTGCTTTTGCTGCTGGTCTGCCTTTACTTAATGTCCCTTTTCGCTTCCGGCCAGCGCCACGCCCGGCGCTCGATCGATTATTCCAAGTGCACCATGTTGGCCCATCGCCGACTGGAAGAAGCCAGGACGGTTCCCTTCGAAAAGCTGGCCCCGGGTCTGCGTCAGGAGAGCGAGCCGAATCCGGGCTTCAACACCACCCTGAGCCTGACTCCCTTTGAGGACGGGCTCTACACCCTTCAGGTGGAGGCGGTCGCCCCGAGCGGCGCCCTGGCCAGAGCTTTCTGCCTGACCTCCGACCCGGCCATTCCCTTTGGAGGGGTCATCAGCGATGAGTTTGCCCACAAAGTGGCCTGGGTCAACGGCCCTGACTTGATGGGATGGGACGACCAGACCAATACCTCCAGCAATCTGGGAGCGGTCGGGGACGCCCGAAGCGGCGGAGGCCTGGCCGGCCGTCCGGGCAGCAATTTTTTCTGGCGCGGAGGCGGCAAAGAGTCCCCCGTGTCCTTTCTGGAAACCCTCCCCTCCCCCGGCACCTGGAGCGCGGCACTGCCCGCCACCGTGGCGGCCGTGGACAATCAGCGCGCCCTGTCCCTCTTTACCGGACTGGCCACCGACCGGGGCACCGGGCGGTTAGTCGCCGCCGACGTGACCAATCGGGGCCTCTGGTTCAGCAATGGCAGCGCCTGGAGCAGCGCCCAGGTCAGCCGACCGCAGAATCCACCTCTGGGGCGGCCGGCGGGGATCGTCTGCGACCCCGCTATGAGCCTGGTCTGGATCGCCGACACGGACTTTCAATGCCTGCGCAAGCTCCTCAGTCCGGAAGGTTCGGCTGCCTATCCGGCCGCCGACCTGGAGAGCGCGGGCAGCCTGGGCAACTGGCATCGCAAGCGCTTCAGGCCCCCGGCCACGCTGGGCATGGGCTCTCCCGTCGGCCTGGCCATGGATGCTCAGGGCTGGGCCGTCTTCGTCCATGACCGTGCCCGCCTGTATCGCTTTGTCGACGGCACCGGCGACTGGGCCGTGCTCGGCGAGTTTCCCCCGGAATTGCGCCAGGATCTCCCCTCAGGGATGACCACCGACCGGTTCGGTACTGTCTTCTTTGTGACCACCGAACGAGGCTCGCTGTGGAAAATCCGGCCGCCCGTCGGGGCCACCCCTCTGGTGGCGACCAAATTGTGGCCTTAGAAGAATGGCTGGCTCGCCATCCCGGACCCGCGACCGCCCTTCACGACTTTGACGCGGACGGGTTAGCCGCCGCGGCTCTCTGGAAACTACGCCTGGGAGGCACCACCCAGGTGGTCCGCACCCGGCAAAACCTACCGGAGTTGGCCAATCCGGCTGAATCGGTCTTCCTCCTCGACCTGAGCTGTCCGGAGGACCGATTTCCCTGGGAGCTGCCGACCGTGGTCATCGACCATCATCCCCTGCCGCAGCGCCCGCCCGCGCAAACTCTACTGATCCACGACACGGCACGCTGCAGCGCCTGGCTGACTTATGAGGCTCTCTGGCCCGAGGACTCGCCCCATGCCTGGATTGCCGCCCTGGGAATCTTGAGCGACCTGGGGGATTCGATGCCCAGCCCCCTGTTGCAAAGCCAGCTGGAACGCTGGGGAATGAATCCTTTGCGCCAGCTGACCTCGCTGATCAACAGCGCCCATCGAGCCGCCGGCGACTGCGACCAGGCCTTGCTGGCCCTGCTCGGCCACCACTCGCCTTCCGAGATGTTGCGTTCCGACCATCCTTCGCTCGTCTATCTCCGCGAATGTCAACGCAAGGTGCGCAAGCGGTTGGGCCAGGCCAAGCAGATTTCTCCGGTCAAGCGTGGTCGGATTGCCCTGGTGCAGTTCGAAAGCGACTGTCCCGTACAGTCGGTCATCGCCCAGATCTGGAAGTCACGTCTGGCCGAACACGTGGTGCTGGTGGCCAACCGGCGCAGCGATACAGCCGAGGTGCAGATCTCGGCACGCAGCAGGGGAGCGCTGGACGCAGGCAAAATCCTGGCCCAAATCGGCTTGACGGTGCGTGGCCACGCTCAATCGGCGGGAGCCGTCCTCAAGCCCGAGCAGTGGGAGCAGATTCTGGAAAACTTTTATGCGTATCCTCATCAGCGGTAATCGGCGAGGCCTGGGCGCCGCCCTCACCACCTATCTCAGCCAACAAGGGCACCAGGTTTGGGGCTTTTCTCCCTCTTCGGATCCACCTAACCAGGTAGACGTAAGCAACTTCGAGTCGGTCCAGAACTGGGTGGAGAGCGTGGTGCAGCACTACGGGCCGCCCGATCTGGTCATCGCCAACGCCGCCACCGTGCTCTCGCCGGCACCGCTGGCCCAGGTCGACCCGGAGGACTTTTCCCGCCTCATCGACGTCAACGTCAAAGGCATGTTCTACCTGTTCCGGGCGGTACTGCCACGGATGTCGGCGGGAGTCCTGATCGGCATCAGTTCGGGCTATGGGCGCAGCACCTCCCCCAGAATGGGACCCTACTGCACCTCCAAGTGGGCCGTGGAGGGCCTGGTGAAAACCCTGGCTTCCGAGTTGCCGAAGACGATGGCGGCAGTGGCCCTGGATCCGGGCACCCTGCAAACCGACATGCTACGCCAGGCCCTCGGAGAGGGGGCGCGTTTCTTTCCCACCCCCGACCAGTGGGTAGACAGAGCCGCTCAGATGATTTTAGGCCTCGGGCCTCAGCACAACGGACAGAGCCTAACCGTGGGATAACTCTGCGGTCAGCCGGTCGTAGAGCATCCCCATTAAATCCATGGAAGTGACGATGCCTACTGGCCTTCCATCATCGTCCGTTACGATCATCCGATGGATACGGCTGGCCAGCATGGTTTCCAGCAGCGATTTGACCGAGTCGTCGGCATAGACCTGAAAAGCAAAGGTCTCCATGACTTCCGCCACGGTAAGATCCTGGTCCATGTGACCCGCCTTGGCGAAATGCCGGGAGACACCGGTTCGCGAGAGATGCCCGATGACGATGCCGTCCGCATCCACGACCGGGCCGCCGGAGATGGAACGCTTATCGAACTCGTGCAGAATCTCCGCCAGGGTCTGCTCCCCGCGCATGCAGTAGCAGTCTTTCGTCATGATCGCGCTGACCGGAACGTCCATCAGTGGTCCCCTTTGCTCGTCGTGCTTATGAGTGTATTTGCGTCAGGGCGTCGGCCAATTCCTCGGCGCGCAGCGGTTTGGCCAGAAAGTCCTGCATCCCGGCCAACATGACTTTGCGCCGGTCCGCCGCCGAATTGCCCGCCGTCAGGGCGATCAGGTAGGGCGGCGGCGTAAAGCGCTGGTGGATCTCGCGAGCCGTCTCCAGACCATCGAGACCCGGCATTTCGACATCGAGCAGCACCACGTCATAGGACCCGCGCTGCAAAGCTTCGAGCACGTCCAGCCCGTTGGAGACGATGTCCACGCGATGCCCCATCGAGTTGAGGATCCGCAGGGCGACCTTCTGACAGATGGCGTCATCCTCCGCCAGCAACACACGTAGACGGTCGTTGGCGGCCGTCGTGGCGGGAGAGCCGCTGGGGGCGGCGACCTCCGCAAACGGCAGGCTTACAAAGAACGAGGTGCCTGCACCGGGCTGCGATTCGACCCAGATCTTTCCGCCCATCACCTCGACCAGGTGGCGAGCCAGCTTGATGCCCAGGCCGGTGGTTGGCAGCTCATCGGCAAATAAGGAGCCTTGGAACAGCGACTCGATCTCTTCGGAGGACAGACCCGGACCGGTATCCTGAATGCAAAACCGCACTTCGCTCCCGCCGGAAACGTCCACAATCACGTCGCCCGCCGTGAACTTGACGGCGTTGTCCAACAACTGCAGCAAAATCTGACGAAGCTTCACTACGTCACCCACCAAACGCTGGGGAATCGACTCGGAGAGGGTGGTGTGGATCTCGATGACCTTGGCCCGGGCCTCCGAGCTGAGCCAGCTGACCACTTCGGCCACGGCCTGGTGCAGGTTAAACTCGACCGGCTGCGCTTCGACACTCCAGTTGGGCCCGAGCGCGTCCTGGAGCGGACCGGAGAGAGCCAGTAGATGCTCCAGGCTCACCTGCAAAGCGTCCAGGCTTTGCTTCTGGGGCTGCTGGCGGACCATACCCAGCAGCCCGAGCATCCGATGCATCAAGCCGCGCACCTCGCGGCTGAAGACCAGCGCGAAGGCCTGCCGTTGGCGACTGGCCAGTTCCAGCTGAGAAATCTGGCTCCGCTGGTCCTGCAGCGTCGCCAACAGCTGGTCGGCCTCCGCTTGATGAGTGCAGTCCAGAATCACTCCACGAAAACCGGCTTCCCCGGCAACCACTCGCAGCCAGAGCCGCTGTAGACCGTCCTTGCGGGTCACCACCCGGTTGTTCAGCGCCAACAGAGGTGTTTCGACGGGCTCGTTCTGCCAGATGCTTTCCAGGCGACGGCCTGTCCAGGTTTGGGCCTCGGTGCCCAGTAGAGTCTCGACTTCCCCCTCGAGTAGTGTCAGGCGACCCTTCGGGTCCGCTTCAAAATAGAGCAGGGACAACAAGTCCCGGAACGGTTCCATGCGCGCAGGTTCGGCCTCCAGGATTTCGCTACCTGGCGTCGCAGGCAATTGGATGAGCATTTCCACCGGCACCGTGGCCCTGCCGCGAAACTTGACGCTACAGGCCGGCCGTCCCGATCCCCTGGGCGCAACCTGGGACGGCGAGGGAGTCAACTTCGCCATTTTCTCGGAGAACGCCGAAGACATCGACCTCTGTCTTTTCCACGAAGGACGCGAGCAGCGGCTCCGTCTGCGCGAATGCAGCCACAGTATTTTCCACGGCTATCTGCCGGGCGCCGGCCCCGGTCTGCAATACGGTTACCGAGTGCATGGCCCCTATGATCCGGAGCGCGGCCACCGTTTCAACCCGCACAAATTACTGCTAGACCCTTACGCACGCGCCTACGACGGCCGCATTCAGCTGGCCGACAGCGACTTCGCTTACGTGATTGGCGACCCCGACCAGGATCTGACCATGGACCGGCGCGACAACGGGGACCACGCTCCCAAGAGCCGGGTGGTGGATATGGCCTTCGACTGGGAAGGCGATCAGCATCCACGCACGCCCTGGTCACGAACGCTGATCTACGAGACGCACGTCAAAGGAGCCACCCTGCTGCACCCGGAGGTGCCGGCCGAGTTGCGGGGCACCTACCAGGGCCTTTCCGCTCCCGTCATGCTGGAGCACTACCGGAAACTGGGTGTCACCGCCGTCGAACTCTTGCCGGTCCACTCCATTCTTGACGACCGCCGTCTGCGCGAGTTGGGTCTGGTGAACTACTGGGGTTACGGCACCATCAACTTCTTTCGGCCTGCCTCGCGCTATGCCCGCGAGGACGCCCTCCGCGAGTTCCGGGAAATGGTCAAAGCCTTCCACCGGGCCGGTATCGAGGTCATCCTGGACGTCGTCTACAACCACACCGGCGAAGGCAGCCACCTGGGACCCACCCTGAGCTTCCGCGGCATCGACAACCTGAGTTATTACCGACTGGACAGAAACCGCCCGCGCTACAACCGCGACTACACGGGCTGCGGCAACACCGTCAACACCGACCACCCTCAAGTGCTTTCCATGGTGATGGATAGCCTGCGCTTCTGGGTGGAGGAAATGCATGTCGACGGCTTCCGCTACGACCTGGCCACCGCCCTGGCGCGCGACCGCAGCTCCTTTCTGGACGCGATTCATCAAGACCCGGTGCTGCGCAACGTCAAGCTGATCGCCGAGCCCTGGGACCTGGGCGAAGGCGGTTATCAGGTGGGCAACTTCCCTACCCGCTGGGCCGAATGGAACGACCGCTACCGCGATTGCCTTCGTCGTTACTGGCGCGGCGACGGCGGCCAGCAGTCGCAACTGGCCACCCGCCTGACCGGGTCCAACGATCTCTTTGGTAAGCCGGCCAAGGGCCCGCTCTCCTCCATCAACTTTATTACCTGCCACGATGGTTTCACTTTGCGCGACCTGGTCTGCTACCAGGAGAAGCACAATCTGGCCAACGGCGAAGAGAATCGCGACGGATCCAACAACAACTCCAGCCGCAACTTCGGCGTCGAGGGAGAAAGCGACGATCCCACCGTACGCGCTCGACGTCTGCGTCAACAGAAAAGTATGCTGGCCTGCCTGTATCTCTCTCAAGGCGTTCCCATGCTGTTGGGAGGGGACGAAATCGGGCGCAGTCAGGGCGGCAACAACAACGCCTATTGCCAGGACAGCAGCATCAGCTGGGTAGACTGGAAGCTACGCCCCGACCAGCGGGATATGCTGAGCTTCGTGCACAAACTGGCGCAGATCCGCAAGCGCCTGGGTGACTCCCTGGGACGTTCCCGCTACCTGAAGCCGGAAGACGTCACCTGGCTGCATCCCGACGGTCGCGAGGTCACCCAGCACGACTGGCATCAGGCCGACTGGTCGGCCCTGGGAATGCTGGTGCGGGCCAAACTCGAGCATCTGCTGCTGATCTGCAACGGCTCCGACAATCAAGTCCAGTTCAACCTGCCCAAAGAGCATCGCTCCGGCTGGAAGATGGAATTGACCAGCTACGGGCCGGTGGAAGGCTTCCGTTTACCGGCCGAGGGACTTTGGATCGGATTCAAGCCGGCTCCATAGACCCAGCAAACAGATGGTGAAGCCCAGCATGATGGTGGAAATGGCGTTGACCTCGGGGGTTACGCCAAACTTGAGCATCGAGTAGATCTTCAGTGGCAGAGTGGTGGCTCCAATGCCGGCCGTAAAGAAGGTGATGACGAAGTCGTCAAAGGAAAGCGTAAAGGCTAGCAGCGCGCCGGACATGATGCCGGGCAAGATGCGTGGGAAAGTCACCAGCCAGAACGTCTCCCAGGGAGTGGCGCCCAGATCGGCGGCCGCCTCTTCCAGGTTGCCCTTCATGCCGGCCAGGCGGGTGCGCACCGTCACCGTTACGTAGCCGACCGAGAAGGCCACGTGGGCCAGAATCACGGTCACGATGGATAGTTGGATGCCGATCTTGATAAAGAAGGTCAGGAGGGCGATGCCCATCACGATCTCCGGCACCATCATGGGCAGATAGGCCAGGGCGCCGGCCGCTTCTCGACCGCGGAACTGATAGCGAGACAGGGCCAGGGCCGCCATCGTTCCCAGCACCGTCGACAGAAGCGTGGCCAGGCAGGCCACCTTCAGACTGTTGAAGAGAGCCCGCATCAGTGATTCGTTGTGCCAGAGGGTGGCATACCATTTGGTGGTAAAGCCCTGCCAGCTGCTGTTGCGCCGACTGTCGTTGAATGAGAACAGCACCAGCACGACGATGGGTGTGTAAAGAAACAGGTAAACGGTCAGCGCATAGAGGCGCAGCCAGATCGGGCTCGGCTTTTCTTCACGCATCCTGTTCACCCGCCAGCATCATGTAGGCCGCCATGGAGGTGACCATCAAAAGCATCAAGACCAGCGAGAGGGCGGATCCCATGGGCCAGTTGAACAAGGCCAGGAACTGTTGCTGGATCAGATTGCCGATCATCTGAGTCTCCGGTGAGCCCAGAATTTCGGCCGAGACAAAGTCTCCCATAGCGGGCACGAAGGTGATCAAACTGGCCGAAATCACCCCGGGCAAGGAGAGCGGAAAGACGACCTTCCAGAAGGCCTGGAAGGGAGTGGCACCCAGGTCCGAGGCGGCCTCCACCAGCGAGCGGTCCTGGTTCTCCAGGCTCACATAGATGGGCAACGTGGCAAAGGGCAAAAATCCGTAGGTCAGCCCCAAAATCACGGAAAAATCGGTATTCAGCATTTGCAGCGGCTGACTGATCAGGTGAAGCTTCAACAGGACGGCGTTGATCACGCCCTCTTTCTGGAGCAGCGTGGTCCAGGCGAAAGTGCGAATCAGGTACGAGGTCCAGAAAGGCAACACCACCAGGATCAGCATCTGGCTACGCAGGCGGCCCCCATAAAAGGCGATGTAGTAGGCCAGCGGATAGCCCAGCAGCAGACAGGACAGCGTGGTGGTCAGGGCATAGCGAGCCGAACGCCACATCACTTCCAGATTGACGGGAGAAAAGGCCGCTTTGAAGTTGCTGAGGCTGGCCTCGTGGGAGACGTTGTACTCGGGGTCGATGGTAAACATGCTCTGGTAGAGCACGGTGAAAAGCGGAAAGATCACAAAGGTCAGATTGTAGAGGATGAAGGGCACCACCAGGGCCCAGGCCAGAAAACGCTTCATCGCTTGACCTCCTCCCAGATGCGGTCCCAGAGTTTCTCCCCGGCGCCCAGGTCTTCCTGAAAGACCAGTCGCCGCATGGTTTCTTTGCTGGGATACGTCAGCGGATCGGCCAGAATCTCCGGGCGCACCAGTCTCTCCGAGGCTTCGATCGGGTTGGCGTAGCCGCAACCATTGGTCACACCCGCGGCCACCTCCGGCTGCATGTAGTAAAGAATGAACTGCATGGCCGCATCCGGGTGAGGTGCCGCCCGCGGAATGGCCATGTTGTCGACGAAGAGAAAGCTGCCTTCTTTAGGAATGGCGTAACCTACCGTGGGATCCGAAGCAGCCTGGTGAACGTCACCCGACCAGGCCAGCGCCAGCGACGTCTCATGTCGAATCAAATCATCGATGAAGTCCGAGGTGTAGCGACGCACCCATTGCTTCTGACGCAACAGGGCCTGCTTGGCCTGCTCCAACTCCTGCGGGTTGACCGAGTTGCCGGAGAAGCCCTGGCTGATCAAGGCCGCCCCCAGCGTGTCTCGCTTCTCGTCCAGCATGGTAATGCTGCGACCGTATTTCCCGTCGAACAAAACCTTCCAGCTGTCGGGAGCCGGTAGCACCCGGTCTTTGAGGTAGGCGATGCCGACCGTTCCCCACAGATAGGGAATCGACCACTCCTGATTGGGATCCCAGGGCGGATGGCGCAAGCGCTCGTAAAGGCGCTCGCCGGGCACCTTCTTGGGCAAGGGTTGCACCAGATTCTGTCGGATCAGACGCCGCAGCATATAATCGGGGGTGACGATCAAGTCGTAGCCCTCGGTGCCGATTTTGAGCTTGGCGAACATAACGTCGGCCGAGGAGCACTCATCGTAGTTGACGCGAATGCCGCTGGCCTGCTCGAACTCCTTGACCGTGTTCGGTCCGATGTAGAGCGACCAGTTGTAGAAGTTGAGAGTCTTGGGGTTATCCAGACAACCGCTCAGACAGCCCAAAGAGAGCAGCGAGGCTGCCTGGAGAAACTGGCGACGAGTGGGTCGCACGCTGAGAACGTTGAGGCGGTCTTTCACCGCGGCAACAGAGCCCCCGAGTCGGCTTCCCAGTGCACGCACACCGGATCGCCCGCTTGAAAGGTCGATTCCTCGAGATTCTGCTTCTCGGTCAGCAACTGCTGACCGTTCTTCAGTTTCACCACATAGCGAGTGACCGGGCCCATGAAAATCGCCTCGGCCACCGTTCCGTCCAAACTGTTGTGCTCCGCGCTGGAGGCCTTGTCCAGCCAGAGGCGCTCCGGACGCAGACTCAATTCCGCCGCGTCGCCGATCTGCAGTCCGGGCCGGGAAGTCACCCAGAACTGTCCGTCCTCGCTGTCGACTCGGGTGCGGCCGTTGCTGACCTCGCGCACGGTGACCGGCAAGAAATTGGCGGTTCCGATGAACTCGGCCACAAACCGCGTGGCCGGGCGCTCGTAGACTTCCCGCGGCTCGCAGACCTGTTCCACCCGGCCGGCATTCATGACCGCCAGGCGATCCGATAGGGTCAGCGCTTCTTCTTGATCGTGGGTCACCAGCACGAAGGTAATGCCCAGGCTCTTTTGCAGGCGCTTGAGCTCCGAACGCATTTCTTTGCGGAGCTTGGAATCGAGAGCGGCCATGGGTTCGTCGAGCAGCAGCACGGCCGGCTGATTGACCAGGGCTCGGGCCAGGGCTACGCGCTGTTGTTGACCGCCGGAGAGTTCGTGAGTCCGTCCCTTGCTTTTGTCGCTCAGGTGGACCATCGCCAGAGCTTCGTCCACGCGACGGACGATCTCGGACTGCTCGACCTTGCGGCGACGCAGACCAAAGGCCACGTTCTCGAAGATCGAAAGGTGAGGAAAGAGGCTGTAGCTCTGAAAGACCGTGTTGACGTTGCGCCGGTAGGCGGGTAGACCGGCTACTGCCTGGCCATCGATGCGGACTTCGCCCGCGGTGGGCTCTTCGAAGCCGGCGATCAGCCGCAGACTGGTGGTTTTCCCGCAACCCGAGGGACCGAGCAGCGAGAAGAACTCGCCTTTGCGAATCTGCAGGTCGATCCCGAAGAGGGCCTGGTAGCTCTTATACGTTTTGCTGACGCGCAGCAACTCAACAGCGTATGGGTCCAATGAACTTGCTCCGGCATAAATAAATCCTGGACAGCTCGGGCGAAATTGCCGCTGCATTCTCCTCAGAGATGCAGACCGGAGCGGGTCGCTAATCCAGACGCTGCATCATACAAAAAAAATCCCCGGCTGAAAAGAGTACCAGGGGGGTGCAGAGAAGCTGAAACGATGTTCGACCGCCTCTATCGCCGCGACATTGCGCTCAAAACCTATCAGGATCGGTACGTCACGGCTCTCAACCATCAGGGCGGCTGGCGCATCAACGGATTGGCCCAACGATTGCTGGGCTGGGAAATCTTCTCGCTGATCTACCTGTCCGAGACCCACGTGGCCCTCAAGACCGCCCACGGCCGCTACATCAGCGCCACCGATGAACAAAACCGCTGGGCCCTCTACGGCGGCGCCGAACGCATCCTGGGCTGGGAAGTCTTCGAACTGGCCGAACTTGAGCCCGGCAAAATCGGCCTGCAAAGCTCTCACGGACGCTGGGTCCGGGTCGGCGCCGAAGCCCTCGGCTTCCCCCTCCTCGCCGACTCCCCCACCCCCCGCCCGGAGTGCCTCTTCTCCCGAGTCTACCTGTAGCGTCCGTTCTGGGTTTTGTCCGAAGGGAAAGCCAGGGAAGATGGAAAGCGGGGGAGAGATTTCCGCAAGCATTCTCAGATGGGCTCAATCCCGCTTAGCAGGTCATTTCCGACCCAAGTCTCGTTCATGACTCACTCTCTCCCGCTCCCCTTGCTTCCCCTCTCTCCCTTCGGGACAGGCCCCGGGCAGGGTACTGCGCTCCCTTTGTTGAATATTTCTCAATAACAAGGATTAACCATTCGGTTCCAGAAATGTTCCTGTCTATGGAGGTAGTTCGCGTGATTCACCCCTTTGAGCGCCAGTGCCATTCCGTTCCCCAGCGGCAGCTCGCGCAGGAAAAGTTGACGATTCATCTGGTGGAAGCTCATGACTGGATGGGTCCGGAGAATCCTACGGACGCACTTTCCGAGCCTCGCGACTTGCGCGTGCCGGCAGAGTTAACCTCACCGTAACATTTCCTGACCGGCCGCAAGGCTCGATTAAGGTCACCCGGCTAGAGTCCGACTATGGACTCGCTGAAAACCGCAACCCTTCCCTCTCCCACCGCCGTGCCCGTGCGCGCCCAAGTGAGCGCCGCCGTACCAGAGTCGGCCGCGGCCGCGCCCGCCGACCGCTTCACCCCCACGCGAGAGCCGGTGCAAATCTTCCTGACCCCGCAGCAGGCCATGGCGCTCTGCCAACCCGACCCCCACAAGATGCCCGAGGCACCGGCTCCGGCCCAAACAGAAAAGTCCACCAACGACAAGTTGAAGGACGCGATTCCCGCGCCGATCAAAATGGTGGTGGACGGAATTCCCGTGCCGGGCACTCAGGCCAGGATCAAACCGCGCTTTGACAACGGCGGCATCACCGGCGGCCCGACCGGCCTCGATTTTAAGATGAAGTGGTGAGCTTCAGGCGGGGCGGGGCAGGCAGAGTCGGTAACCGACCCCCGGCTCCGTCTTGATGTAGTTGCGCTTGCCGTCCGGCGAATTGAGCTTGCGGCGCAAGTTGCAGACGTTGACGCGCAGCACGTGCGAGTCATCCACGTAGCCCTCGCCCCAGACTTCCTTGAGCAACTGGCGATGAGTCAGCACCCGATCCTGATTGCGCATGAAAGCCATCAGTAGGGAAAACTCGTTGGGCGTCAGAGAGATCTCGTGACTGGCCAGCGTGACGTGGCGACGCTCCAGGTCCAATTCCAGGTCGCCACAGGTCAACAGGGTGGGAGCATGCAGAGACTTGCTGCGGCGCAGAGCGGCGCGCACTCGTGCCAGCAATTCGTCGACCGAGAACGGCTTGGTCAGGTAGTCGTCCGCTCCCAAATCGAGGGCCTCGATCTTGGTGTGCTCGGCTCCTTGCACCGAGAGCACAATCACGGGAATGGCATGTTCCTGGCGCAGTCGGCGCAGCAACTCGATACCGCTACCATCCGGTAGTCCAAGGTCGAGCAAGAGCAAGTCGGGAACCTGTTTGGACAGGTTGCTGAAGGCTTCCTTACAGGTTTCGGCTTCGCTCACTTCGTAGTCGTGGGCGCTTAAAGAAACCTTGAGAAGGTGGCGAATGGGCCAGTCGTCCTCGACGACTAGGACGTTGGCAGTGCGGGTTCTTTCGCTGATCATGTATCGCCCTTTCGTGGTTCGGCATCTTGACCCCGCTTCAAGGATCCTTGATACAAAAACCGAAGCTCACCCCCTTATGGAAATTTCTCGCCTGCCGAACACACCACCTTTGACCCCGGGAAGAGTTCCTCAGTCTTCCACTCCTCCGGAAGCACCGCCGGCGGACCAATTCCAGCCGAGCACGCCGCCACCGCCCAAGGTGGGCAAGGCGATCTGGGCCACCGCTTCGCTGACCGGCACGGTCGGCATGTATCTGGGTGCTCGCTGGGGAGCCAGCATGGGCCATCCGGCTCTCGGCTTCGCGGTCGGCACGCTGGTCGGAGGTGCCCTGGGCGCCGGACTGGCCTCCTTCGCCTACTCGGGTAAACCGTCATAGACGTCGCCAACTTCCTCAATCAGGCCACCTTAGCTCAACTCGGCGGCGGCACAATCGCCGGCATCGCCATCGGCTACGCGGCCAAACGAGCCGCCAAACTGGCGCTCCTCATGCTGGGCCTGGTCTTGATTGGTCTCTACGGATTGGCCCAGCAAGGCTGGATCACCGTACACTGGCAACAAGTCTCGGAAGGCATCGAACAGGGCAGCCGAGGAGCGGGTCAGTGGATGCAGGGCCTGTTGGGCCAACTCAGCCCCAGCCTGGTGGGACTCACCGCCGGCTTCTTTATGGGACTCAAGATACGCTAACGCGCACGCCCTTGCTTTCCACACCGGATTTGCTGGCAGCCGCAATCGCCCACTGACCGGCCGGAAGTTCGACTTCTTTCAGCTCTCCGGGCAGAATGCGATCCAGCTTCCACTCCTGACCCTGCTGGCGATAGACGGTCCAGGCTTTCAAGGGCGCGGAGTCCTGATGAGCCAGCTGCACTTTGCGGCCGCTCTGAGTGACGACAGGCACAGCCACCTGTTGGTTCTTTGCCGTGGATAGCGCCGGAGTCAGGGCCGGCTCCTTGTAAAACTCCTGGCGGAAGACCTGGTTGATGCCCTGCCGGTTCTCCAACAAGGGAGCCACGTTCCACCAGATATTGCCCTGCGAACCCTCCGGATGCTTGGCGCGCGAAAGCTCGAGCTGCTTGCGGTATTCGGCCACGTTCCACTTGGGGTTGCTGCCCAGAGCACGCAGATCGTTGCCGGCGAAGATATAGCGGCCATCCTTGGCGTGGTCGGCCCACCAGTTGATCAGCTTATCGTAGGCCTGCTTGGGTTGATCGGTGCGCCAGTAGAGCTGCGGCGCCAGATAGTCCACCCAGCCCTCGTCCATCCACTTCTGGGTGTCGGCATAGAGGCCCTCATACTGGTTGAATCCGGAGGTTCCCTCGGGCTTGTCGGGAGCCGGCAATCCGAAGGGAGAGATGCCGAAACGCACATAGCTTTTCTCTTCGCGCACGGCCGCCTGGACGTCGCGCACGGCGCGATTGACGTTTTCCCGTCGCCAGTCATCTTTATTCAGCTTGCCGCCGCCCGCCTGATAAGCTGCGTAGGTACGCTGGTCAGGAAAGGTCACGCCTTCCTTGGGATAAGGGTAGAAGTAGTCGTCGAAGTGGATACCGTCCACGTCATACCGCCTGGTGATGTCGCGGCAGACATCGACCAGCTTCTCGCGCACCACCTCCGCGCCCGGATCCATCCACTTGGTGGTGTCGTAGTTGTGCACGTGCTCGGGATGCTCGACGGCAATATGAGGTGCCACTTGTTCCGTTTTCAGCGAAGAACTGGCCCGATAAGGATTCAGCCAGGCATGCACTTCCAGGTTGCGCTGGTGAGCCTGCTCGATCAGATAAGCCAGCGGGTCATAGCCGGGGTCCTTGCCCTGCTTGCCGGTCAGATAGTGACTCATCGGCTCCAGCTCGGAGCGATAAGTAGCATCCCCTTCCGGGCGCACCTGAAAGAAAACCGAGTTGAATCCGCTCTCCTGGAGGCGGTCCAACATCTGGCGCATCTCGCGCTTCTGGGTGTCGGCGTCCAGACTGGCGCTGCTCGGGAAGTTGATGTTCCAAACGGTGGCCACCCAGGCGCCCCGCAGTTCTCTGCGATGCTTGACCTCGACGGTATCCGACAGCTCCACCCGATCGGTGGGCTGCTCTTCTACCCGCGAGGGGAGTTTTCGGGCGCCGGAGCGCGGAGCACTGAGCCTGGGAGCATCGCCGACTCGCATTACACTTGGCCGATCAGGAGCATCTCGACCGGGTCACCGGGCGCCAACAGATCGCCCTCATCACCGGGAAGTTCAGAAGGTCCGTCCGGCTTGACGTGAGCTTCCACCGCGAAGTAATCGGCCACGCCCTTGGAGAGCGAATGTCCGAAACGGGTCTGCATGGCCGGGTCGGCCAGAATCTGTTCCTCGCCCGGGTTGGAAATGAAGCCCAGCTCGACCAGAGTGGCCGGCATCTTGGTGTTCTTGATGACGTAGAAATTGGAGGCTTTGACGCCGCAGTCGGTCAGGCCGATGTCGTCGATCATGCTCTTTTGCAGCAACTTGGCCAGGGTTTTGGAACGATCGCTGGCTTTGATGGCGTGGAAAGTCTCGGTCCCCTTGGCGGAAGCATTCTCGGCCGAATTGGCGTGGACCGAGATCAAAAGGTCGGCCGGCCAGTCGTTGGCCAAATCCACGCGAGCCTTGAGGTCGTCGCGCAGGCTGGCTCCCGGGGCAACTTCCACATCGGTCGAGCGGGTCATGCGCACCTCGGCGCCCAGCTCCACCAGGTCGGCCTGGAGAACTTTGGAAACGGCCAGAACGACGTCTTTCTCCTGGGTTCCAGCCGGTCCCACAGCGCCCGGGAAGCGCCCACCATGGCCAGGATCGATCATGACCCGGCGTCCCGACAAAACTCCTACCGACATATTCAGTTCTCCCTCTTATCTCTATCTTGCTAACAGCTTAGCGTCCCGAGGGAGGGAGATCGTTGACGGGAGGTTACAAACCGGATTAAGAACTATTTGATTTCGAAATATTGAAATCCGCGCTCACCAGGTAATGGTCGGAAGCCTGGTCAGCCCCTTTGGCCTTGGAGTGTACCTGGCTGCCCACAAACTTTTCTTTCTGGCCGGCCGGGTAAAGCACGTGGTCGAACTGCAGGCCTCGGTTGGCGTTGGGGTCCATGCTCGGGATGATCCAGGTGAGCTGCTCTTCGCGGGGCTTATCCGCCAGACTATCCACCAGCTGCATGCCGTCGCCCTGACCCTTGGCCAGGGTCTGCACCGAACGGTTGTGAGTCTCGTCGTTCATGTCGCCGGTCACCACCACCAGACGGGAGGGGAACGGCTTCATGTCCTGCAGCAAAATCTCGCGCCCGGCTTTGGCTTCCGCAATGCGCTGGCTCTCGGTGGCAACGTCGCCCATGCGGGCTTTGCCGTGAGTGTTGTAAACGGTGACGGTCTCGCCGTTGACGTCCACGTCGGTGCGCAGAAAATCGCGGGTGAATTGGGTCGTTCCCTGACCATCCAGAGTGGGAATGCGGTCGTTCTTGTGACTGACCACTTTGGTGATGGGATACTTGGAGATCAGGGCCAGATTCAGACCGCTGCGGTCGTTGCTGGGCACCAGCGCCACATGCTCGTAGGAACCATTCAGACGTTCCTTGACGAACTTCTCGAGCAGCGACTTGCTGCCCACTTCCTGGAGCGCGACCACATCGCAGTCAGCCTCTTTGATGGTCTGGGCGAGAGCGCGTAATTCCTGGTTGCTCTTGGCTTGGCGCACGCCGCCACCCTGGGAAGGAGCAATAAAGTCCTTCACATTGTAGGAACCGATGCGCAGTCGCTGCACGTCCATCTCAGGTATTTCGCCGAATTTAGCCGCGGGCCTCCCGCCAACGGCGGCCGACTTCTTCCCAGCAGATGATCTTCCAGAAGTTGTCCACGTAGTCTTTCCGGACGTTCTGATATTTCAGGTAGTAGGCGTGCTCCCAGACGTCCAATCCCAGCAGAGGGGTCTGGCCTTCCAGCAATGGACAATCTTGATTGGCGGTCGAGCGCACGGCCAGATTGCCGCCTTTCTCCAACACCAACCAGGCCCAGCCACTGCCGAACCGGGTCATGGCGGCTTCGTTGAAGCGTTCCTGGAATTTCTGCCAGGAGCCGAAGCGCTCTTCCAGAGCGCTCTTTAAATCACTGGGAATGTGAGAGGTGTTGGGAGGTCCGATCAGCTTCCAGAAAAGGCTATGGTTGTAGTGGCCACCACCGTTGTTGCGCACCGGCAGCTGCAGGGCGGCCGGCAGTTCCGACAGGCTTTGCAAAAGTTGTTCGACCGTCCAGTTGCTCCAGCTACCCGGATTTTTGGCGATGGCATCGTTCAAATTCTTGACGTAAGCGGCGTGATGCTTGTCATGATGAATCTGCATGGTCAGGGTATCGATGACCGGCTCCAGGGAGTTGTAGCCGTAGCCCAGTTCGGGAACGGTGAATCCGGGCGCGGCAGCGGCCTGAGCCAGGGTGGGCAAAGTAGCGGCCAGGCCGATGGTGGCCAGGCCCTGCAGAAACGTTCGACGCTGAATATCCATGCCAACCCCTTTCCGATCAGGAAAGGGGGTCCTCCTTTAAGAAACCCGAAGGTGCCTCTCATGACATGGTTTGGAACAACGCACCTGGCCGGGCTGGCCGGAATCTGGCTGGCTTGCCTGCTGATCGGGCGTGGGGGAACCCGGTCGCGCACCTGGATCGATCGATTCTTGCTGCTCAACCTGGTCGCCTACATGGCCATCGCCTACACCTGGCGCTGGAGTCAGTTGTCGCTGGCCACTTGCCTGCCCCTGCACCTTTGCGACTTCATCCTCTTTGGAGCTTGCTATCTGCTGTGCGGACGGCGCAGCCAGACCACTTTTGAAGGCATCCATCTGCTCTCCTGGACGAGCAGCATCTGGGCCCTGATCACGCCCGACCTCCCCAACGACTTTCCCCACTACCGCTACTTCGAGTTTTTCTGGGGACACGGGCTGATCTTCGTGGTTCTGGCCCACCTGCAAGGCGGACAAGGCTACCGCCTGACCCGCGACTCCTGGAAGGGAGCGGCGCTGAGTCTCCAGCTTTGGATCGCGCTGGTGGGAACGCTGGACTATGTGTTTGGCTGGAACTACGGCTACCTGATGGTGCGCCCGCCGGCCGGGTCCCCGCTCGATTATCTGGGACCCTGGCCGTGCTACGTCCTGCTGGCCGACGCTCTGGTGGTGGGGCTGTGCTGGCTGGTATGCCGGCTGTTTGCGCCCCGCCCGCCGGCGGCTATGGTTTTATAACCGTCGAATCAGCGGGCATTTTCCAGGTCAGTTCGGCATCCGGAACCGGCCCCGGGGTGGTTTGCACCTGGGCGTGAGCGACGTCTTTGCCGCTATGCCAGGCCACGATTTCCTTGACCAATCGGGTGGTGGGGTCGAGCACTAACTGGTTGTCTCCGTCTTTCCACCAGATGTCGGGCTCGTTGGCCTTGGAAGGCTCCAGTTCGAATTCCTGACGGACGCCGGACAGCAACAACACCAGAAAGTTGCCGGGACCGAGCGGGGCGCTGGTGGGCGCGTCTTTCAGTCCTCCCGAAAAATCTTCGGTGCTGTAACCGTTCTTCTGGGCATCCTGCCAGTCGCCCACGCGGCTGGTCCAATTCCAGATCTTGCCGCCTTCCAGCCAGCAATGAACCTCCAGGGGAGGCCCTTCGGGATACTTGGTCTCGGCCCAATAGTGCATTTTGTCGGGCCGGCGGAAGGCCAGAGTGGAGGACTGGGTCCAGGGCATGCCTTGAACCTTGAGCTGGAAGGTCACCTTGCCCTCCGGGATGGCCGCATACTTGGCCAGAGACTCTTCTAACGGGTCGGCCGCCGCCACTCCGGTGAGTAGAGCCGCCGCTAACAGAAATTTCTTCATTTGTCCTCCAGTGTTTTGCTCCAACGAGCGCTTTCCGGCCCCACCAGCACGTGCAAAACGGCTCCCCCCAGATCCTGCACGTCGCGGGCCCCCAGCTCCTGCAAAAGAGCTCGGTCGACGCGAGCCGTCTCGCGCACGCGAACTCTCAGGCGGGTGACGGCCACCTGGCCGCTTTCTAGAACGTTTTCCTTGCCTCCCAGCGCCCTGCGGAGCTTCTCGGCTTGTTCCCCTGTCAGGGGCTTCGCGTCGTTGACCAGCGGAGCAGCCGCAACCGCCGCCTCGACCGGTTTGGCCACCTGCTGGCCACGACCGGCCAGAATGGCCTCGATGTCGGTCTTGATGTTTTCCGAGCGCGTTCCATAGATGGCCTGGAGGCTGTCTCCCACGACCATGACGCCGGTGGCCCCCAGTTGCTTGAGCACGTCGACCTTGACCGAGGGCATCGACTTGACGGTCACGCGCAGGCGCGTAATGCAGGCATCCAGAGCGGCCAGGTTCCCAGGCCCACCGAGCGCTTCCAGCACAGCACCGGCCAGACCGCCGGCTTCTCCAGCGGTGGAAGACAGCATGACCTCATCCTCACGACCCGGTGTCTTCAAGTTGAAGGCCCGAATGGCGGCCCGAAACACGACGTAATAGATGACCGCATAGATGGGGCCGAGCACGAAGACCAGGTAAGGATTCACGCACTTGGCGTAGAGCACCACATAGTCAATCAAGCCGTGCGAGAAGGTGGTGCCCAGGCGACCGCCCATCTCATACATCACGAAGAAGGCACTACCGGCCAGACAGGCATGGATACCGTAGAGCAGTGGCGCCACGAAGAGAAAAGAAAACTCGATGGGTTCGGTGATGCCGGTCAAGAACGAGGTAAAGGCGGCCGAGATCATGATGCCGCCAACTTCCTTGCGGCGTTCCGGCTTGGCGCTATGCCACATAGCGATGGCGGCCGCGGGTAGACCCCACATTTTGAAGAGGTAGGCGCCGCCCAGGATACCGGCCGTTTTGTCGCCCTGCATAAAGCGAGTGATGTCACCGTGATAGTGGACGCCGTCTTTGATGTAGTCGCCGATGGTGAAAAAGAACGGATTGTTCCAGATGTGGTGCAGGCCGAAGGGAATGAGTCCGCGCTCCACCACCCCGTAGATGGCCACCGAGAGAGCCGGGTTGCGGTTAGCCACAAAGTCCGAAAAGATATTGATCTGGCCCTGAATGGGAGGCCACAAATAGCTCATCACAATGCCCATGATCAGTGCGCACACGCCGGTGATGATGGGCACGAAGCGCTTGCCGGCGAAGAAGCCCAAATAGGCGGGCAACTCAATGCGATAGAACCGCTTAAACAGGTTCCCGGCCAGTAGTCCGATGAGAATACCACCGAAGACACCCGTCTCAAGGGTGTGAATTCCATCGACATTTTTGAACATCGCTTCGGGCAGATGGCGGTATTCGGCCATCTGACCCATGGTGGAAATCAAGACGAAGAATCCCACCGTGGCTGCCACTGCCGCCACGCCGTCGAAATTGGCGAATCCAAGCGCCACCCCGATGGCAAAAATCAGCGGTAAGTTATCAAAAATGGAGCCGCCTGCTTTGGCCATCACGTCCGCCAGCAGCGAATTCATCCAACTGAATTTGGCGCTGCCCACGCCGAGCAAGATACCGGCCACCGGCAACACCGAGACGGGCAACATCAGAGAGCGCCCGATCTGCTGTAATACTGCGAACAAGCCTTTCATTTGCGACGCTCCCGCACCAGTTTGCGCACCGCTTCGGCTTCCGCCAGGGCCAGCGCTTCACCCACCAGTTTCTCGCAGTCGGCCACCGTCCAGCGACGTACCTCGGCCTTCACCGAAGGCACGGCCGGCGGACTGACACTCAATTCCCGAATGTTCATGCCCAGCAACAAGGGCACCGCCTCCAGGTCCTGAGCCGCTCCACCGCACACGCCCACCCACTTGCCGTGCTTGCGCGCCGCCTCCCCCACTCCGTGGATCAACCGCAGAATGGAGGGATGCAGCGCATCCACCTGACCGGCCAGCTCGGGATGAGCCCGGTCGATGGCCAGGGTGTACTGAGTGAGATCGTTGGTGCCAATCGAGAAGAAGTCGACCTCGGGCGCCAGCTGGTCAGCCAGTAGCGCCGCCGAGGGAACCTCGATCATCACCCCCAGCTCGACCTTGCGCCCCTGCAGTTGTTGTTCCATCTCGGCGCGGATGGCGCGCCATTCGGCCAGGGTGGAGATCATGGGGACCATCACGGCCAAGCGACACTGCTCTGAGGTCTTGAACAAGGCCTCAATCTGGCGGCGGAACAAGTCGGGACGACTCTTGTAGAGACGAATGCCGCGCAGCCCCAGGAAAGGATTTTCCTCGTGAGCCATGGGCACATAAGGCAGCGGCTTGTCGCCGCCGACATCGAGCAGGCGAGCCACCAGGCGCTTTTGAGCCCCCAGCTGCTGAGCCAGTTCGCCATAAAATTGGGTCTGTTGCTCGGGACCCGGCTCTTGATCCAGGCCGTGAAAATAGAACTCGGTGCGGAAAAGGCCCACGCCCTCGGCTCCCTGCTCGAGCCCCTGACGCAAGTCGTCTCCGTTGCCGATATTGACGGCCACCTCTACGTGGGTGCCATCGCCCGTGCGGGCTTCCTGATGAGCCTGGGCCCGCTCGGCTTGCTGCTGCTGAGTCAACTCCTCGAGTCGGCGACGCGCACTCTCCAACTCGGCGCTACCGGGCTGGCAATGCAACACCCCATTTTCGGCGTCCAAAATCACCTGGGCGCCTTCTTTCAGATCCAAACAGGCGGGGCCGACGGCGCACAACGAGGGAATTCCCAGCGAGCGAGCCAGGATGGCCACGTGACTGGTGGGACCCCCCTGGGAAAGACACAGGCCTCTGACCCGCTGGCGATCCAGTTGCACGGTTTCACTGGGATTGAGATCGCGACAGACCACGATCGAGTTTTCCGGAAACACCCGCTGAGCGGAGGCCTCCCCCAGAAGGCAGGCCAGCACCCGCTCGCCCACGTCGCGCAGGTCGTTGGCGCGAGCCGCCAGCAACGGATTGGGAAGGGCGGCCAGCACTTCCGCCTGCTTTTCGTAGGCCGCATGCCAGGCCCGGGCGGCGGGCTGCTCAGCGGCAATGGCGGTACGCGTGGCCTCCAGCAGTTCCGGGTCCTGGAGAATCTCCGCGTGGGCCGCAAAGATAGCCCGTTCGGCCGGCGGCGCTTTGCGCTCCAGGTCGCTGATCTGACCGGCGGCCTGCGTGAGGGCGCCCTCGAATCGCTCGCGTTCGCGGGTCGCCCCTTCGGACTTGTCGGGCAACTGGAACGTGGCGCGTTTCCAAAGATAAACGACACCGATGCCCAGGCCGCGCGAGGCGACTACACCGAGTAGTTGGCCTTCCACGGTCGGCGCGGCGGGCTGAACCGGAGCCGCCGGCGCGGGCGGCGGAGCGGCCGAGAGATCGTCCCCGAGACCGCTGAGAATGGCTTCTTCCAGGCGCTTCAATTGCTGGTCGCTGAGACTGGTATGGGTCAGTCGAACCTCGTCCTTGGGGCCGAGTCCCAAACCGAGGATGCCTACCAGACTGCGAGCGGAAGCGCGTCCACCGCGCTTCTCCAGCCAGACGTTGCCCGGCAGTTCCTTGACCATGGTGAGCAATTGAGCCGCCGGTCGGGCGTGCATGCCGGTGGGATTAGGAAGCTCCAGCCAGCGCCCGCTTTTCTCGGGCCCCTCGGCCTGCGCCGCAGCCGTCTCCCCTTGTTTGAGCTCGACTTTGAGCCAGTCACTGCCCTGGACCACTTTCCCCTCGCCGGCAGCGACGCTGGTGACGGCCGGATTCTCGGGAATCACCACCACCGTGATCAGGCTACGACAACGAGTGGCGATGAGGTCACTGTCAAACTCTAAAAGGGGCGCTCCCGCCTCCACCGAGTCCCCGACTTTCACTCGGGGCGTGAAGCCCTGGCCATTCAGCTTGACGGTATCGATCCCCACGTGCATGAGCACTTCCAGGCCGTCGCTGCGTCGAACCGTCAGCGCGTGCAGGCAGCGGTGCAGTTGCACCACCTCTCCCGCGCACGGGGACTTCAAGACGGAGACGGTGGGGTCGATGGCGTAGCCTGGGCCCGCCAACCCCTGGGAGAATACCGGATCGGGAACCTCGCTCAACGGCAAAGCCCAACCCGTCAACGGTGCTTGGAGGACGACCTGCAATGTCCACAACCCTTCAGCGAATCAATTGCTCAAGCTGCATGCGAAGGATCGGATCGGGTATCACTCCAGCCAGCTGGTACCGATCCAGGACCTCTTTCGCCCGGGCCCGGTCGTGGCTCTGAGACGCCACCAAAGAAGCGACGCGCAGGGCCAGCGGATCGAGCCTGCCCACCGTTCGCACAAGGATGGCGTCGGCCCTTTGCAGGTTCATCATGGCTTCGCTCAATCGCCCGGAGCGCAGGTCCATCTCGCCCAGACGAGCGCTGGTGATGCCTACCCAGTTGGACTGAGCGCCATCGACCCTTTCGAAGATTCGCTGGGCCCGGGTCAGGTAGAGACGACCCTCTACATTGCGCCCCATGAACCACAGCAGGGTGCCTAAATCATGGTAGGTGCGCGCCAGTCGGCCGTCCTCCGGGGAGAGCTGCTCGGCCTGAGCGGCCGCCTGGCGAAAGGCCTCCAGACTCTCGGGCCGATAGGGGGCCCGAGGACCCAGAGTCTTCTCCGCGTGAGTGTAGCTGATATCCCAGAGCCCGCTGGGCAGGCCGACCACGGCCAGGTACGCCCATTGGCACAGCCACAGACCCAGGAGAACCAGAAAAAGTCTGCGCTTAACCTGCATCCAAGGACACGCGCCGTGGACCGGACCCCATCTGACTGCGACCCAAACCGGCTCGGGTCAGGCGGCGCAGAACTCGGTGCAGCAGACGATGCTGACCTTCACGGGCCAGATCGACCGGATTCTTGCCGCCCTCGTCGCGAGCCCCCAGGTCGCCCTGGTTGTAGACCAGGCATTCACAGACGGCCAGGTTGCCGCGCTGGGCGGCCAGATGCAGAGGGCTGCGACCGCGCTCCGAGTCCTTGGCCGAAAGCCGGGCCCCGCTGCCCACCAACGCCGCGACCGTGCTCAGATAGCCTTGCTCGGAAGCGATGTGCAGGGGAGTGCGCCCGTGGTCGTCCCGCAGATTGACGTCGGCTCCCCGTTTGATCAAGGTTTCCAAAATTTTGGTACGGCCGGAAAAAGAACACCAGAAGACCGGAGTCCAGCCACGCGGGTCGCGGGAATTGAAATCTCCGCCGGCGTCCAGCAACTCCAGCAGAGATTCACGCTTACCCCAGGCGGCGGCCACGTGCAGCGGGCTGACCCGGTCTTCGGGGCGACTGATTTCGGCGCCCTTCTGCAGCAACCAGCGCACGATGTCATCCCGACCCACGAAGGCGGCCCAGTGTAACGGTCCCCAACCGGTGGCGTCGCGCGCATTCATCCACAGCGGAAACTTCTCCAGAGTCTGGCGGAGCTTTTCGCGCTCTCCGCAGAAGACCAGCATCATGTTGACCAGACCGTGGGTGGTGGTGGCCGAGGCCACGGCATCTTTGGTGATGCGTCGGTAAGCGTCCAAAACTTTCTGCAGCGGCCGCTCTTTGGGTCCGACCCGCGTCTGCAGGATGTCTAGAGCCTCGACCAATAAGGGCTCGCACTCCTCCGTGCGTCCTTGCTCCAAACGGGTCCAGGCGAGATCTAGAACGGCATCCAGGTAGTTTTCCGGTTGCAGCTCGGGCTGAGCCCGGTGCTCTTTCACCAGCTCCTGAAGATACTTCTCGGACTCCTGGAACATGCGAAGCTTGACGTAGATCCGACACAGATTCCCCATTGCCGAGAGCACGCGCGGATCCTGGATGGGCAGGCGCTTGCGCACCAGCTCCAGGGCCTCGGAATAAGACTGCAGGGCCAACTCGTTGTCGTCTTTCTCGTTGGCCAGTCGGCCCACCAGGCTACAGGCCTCGGCCAGGCCATAGTCCTGGCCGCCCATCTCTCGATAGAGCGAGACCGACTGCTGGGCTTCCTCCAAGGCCTTGTCCGCGTTGCCCATGGTGACGTAAGTCATGGCCCGATGGGAGTGAAAAGCGGCCCGGGCGGGATGCAGACGGGGCAGGGTCTTCTGATAGATGGGCAGCGCCTGCTCATAGCAAGAGTTGGCTCCCGCGTGATCCTCACGAAGTCGATAGAGATTTCCCAGGGTATGCAAACAGGCCAGGGTCACCAGGTCATAACGACCCAACTTCGAGCCCGCCAGCTTGACGCAATCCTTGAGCAGCTCCTCGGCGCGCTGCGGCTCCCCCTTGGCATGAGCGGTCCAGGCGTCTTCGATTTGGTCCTGCAGGCGCCGCGCCAGGCTGACCCGGCGGGCGTCTTTGAGGGCCAGCCAACCGACCCAGACGATCGAAAGGCCGACACCCGCTCCCAGCCCCAGCATCATTTTTCCGCTATCGCCGTGGGACTGCACATAAGCCCCGCCCGTGGTCAGCACCGGCGGCACGACCAACCCGACCAGCCACAAAGGTGGGCCCTTGGACTTGCTACCTTTTTCGCTGTTGCCGGCGTGGTCTACCGGGATAGTATCGGAATCAAGCATCCTTGCTGAGGCCGCTGCCGGGAGTCGGAGCCGCCTCAGATTCCAGTCCCGCCACGAAACCGTGCAGCAAGAAGACCAGCACCAGGCAATGGAAGCCAATGTTCATCAAGACCATAATGCGCAACTGGTCGAAATTGGCGCGTAGGAAGTTCTCCATGACCAGGGCCAGCGCACCATCGAGCACATAAAGCACGATGCCGACAAAGTAGAAAAGGCGAGAACCCAACAACTGCGCTCCGCCGGCCCAGCTTCCCAGACGTTTGAGACCGCTCATGAAAGAGCCGAGCTTGAAGAAGGTGCCGGTGTGGGAGGTAAACTTCGAAGCCATTCCCAGCAAGACGAACAGGCCGGAAAGAATCAAGCCGAAAATCCAGCAGTAGTAGTGGAGTTCCTGACCCCAGAGACGGGGGTCGACCACGCGCACGACCGTGTCCAACACGACCGGGATGGCCAGACAGAAGATGGTCACGGGTCTCCAGGTGAAGCCGAAATAGAGCAAGCTATTGGAAATTGCCGAGAGCAAGCCGATGAGAATTAGGAAATTGCTGCCGCGTCGAAAACGAGATTCGATGGCTTTCCGGGGTTTGGCCACAACCGAGTCCTCCTGTAAGTTCTACTCGTGTGGTTCTGCGATGTCGGGGCCAAGCCCTGTTTATTCGCCTAATTCGTCTTCCTCGGGTTGCGGAGTCGGATCGGCAAAAGCGGGCTTGGTCGGCGTGTTGCCGGGCAACTGGAAGGGGTCCATGCTCTTCGGATTGACCTCCTTCATGTTGGCCTGAGCAATGAACCAGTGATTCTGCTCCAGCACCATCGTGTACTCGCCCTGATAGGTCTTGGCTTTGGGCCTTTCCTCGCAGAGCATTTCCAAATAGAACAATTGAGACTGAGGGCTGATGGTCTGCACCCGCACCACGCGCATGAACACCTGATCCAGGCTGGAATAACCCTGGGAGAAGCGACGAAACGGCAGGTCTCTTTTGAAATCAAAGGAGAGATGATCGTAGGCTCGCGCGTAATTTCGCTGATTCAGGCTCTGGAAGAATGCCTGCAGAGAGAGCAAGGCATCGCCGGGGCGCGGACCGGGAGCGCCTGGCGGCGGATGGTCGTCCACCTGGGAACGCTTCATCCAGCCGGAATTGCCGCCCAGTGCCTGTACCTCCACCCAATCGTCATCCTCGCGCAGCAACGTCAGCGGAGTGGCGCAGGCCAGGTGGTCCAGAACGTTCTGATTGAGGCCTTTGGCGGCATAAAGAGGCGCGTTGTCCTGAAAAACCCAGTAACTGGTGCCGCCCGCGGGAACCCCAGGGCCTGGAGCCGGTCCAGGACCGGGGCCGGGCGGCTCGGGTAAATCGGAAACAGCGGGCCGAGGGGTGGGCGTCTTGCGCGATTCGGCCACCGTGGGTTTGTGCGGCGCGCTGAATTCAGGGGTGGCCGAGATAGTGGCGACCGGCTTGCGCTTGCGCGGCGAAGACACGTAGATGCCCGCAATAAAGAACAGGGTTAGAAACGGGATCGCCAGCAACCAGAGGCGATTGGATGAAGCCACGAATATCCTCTCCGCAGGACCGCCTCCCCTGGAAGCGAAGCTCGCGAGCGTGTTTCGCCGTCAGCCTTTCAGCCTGAGCGCAGCCGTGATGGTTTTTGCGCTTACCTGGGCCGCTCCTGCCCAGGACCTAGAGGAACTCTTCCGTGCCATTGGTGACAATCGCCCCCAGCAGGTTCGTCAGTTACTCGATCAACACCCGACCCTTTCCAAAGCCCAGGATCAGCGTGGCTATGGAGCCCTCTACAAGGCCGCCTACATGCGGCGCCCGGACCTGGTGACCCTGCTCATCGAACGCGGCGCCGACGTCAATCAAGGGACCGCTCGCGGCACTCGCCCCCTGCACGCTTCCGCCGAAAACGGCAGCCTGGAAATCACCAATACCCTGCTCGACCACGGAGCCGACCCGCTTTTGCGCGACGGTGGCGGACGCACGCCCTTGCACTGGGCCGCCCACACCGGCAGCGTGGAAATGATCAACCGACTGCTGGCCGCCAAAGCGCCCCTGGAAGCCACCGACGACTATGGACGCACCCCGCTGCACATGGCGGCCCTGGCCGGTAAAGTCGCGGCCCTGGATCGCCTGCTGCTGGGAAACCAGCCGGTCGACATGCCGGACGGCTCGGGCAAGTCCGCACTTTATTTATGCCTTCAAGGTCAACACGGCGAGTGGAACAAGGTGGCCGCCTCGCTGATCGCCCACGGCGCCGACGTCAACCTGGCCGCCCGGGGCGCGGGCTATCCGCTGCAGGCGGCTTGCCGTAACGGCGCCAAAGAGAAGAACGCGCAGGAAACCGTGGCCCTGCTGCTCTCCAAAGGAGCGGACGTGAAAGCCACCGACAGCAGCGGCCGAACGGCTCTGCACTGGGCGGCCCGCACCGGCTCGCTGGAAGTAGTGACCCAACTCCTGGCGGCCGGCGCTCCCATCGAAGCTCAAGACAAAGAAGGCAGCACGCCCCTGGCCATGGCGGCCGCCAGCGGCCGTGCCGCCAATGCCGAGAAGCTGCTGGGGGCGGGAGCGCAGCCCGACGGCGGCACGCCCACGGCCCTGGATCTGTGCCTGCGCGGTCGCCAGGGAGAGTGGGAGAAAATTGCGGTGGCCCTGCTCAACAAGGGCGCCGACCCCAACCAGGGCCTGCACGACGGCAGTTATCCCGTGGTAGAAGCCGGTAAGTATTCCTCCTCGGCCGTGTTGACCGCCCTGCTGGCCCACAACGCCGACGTCAAAGCGAGCGACTCGAAGGGTAACACCAGTTTGCACTGGTGCGCCCAGAATGGCTCCGGAGACCTGGTGGACGCGCTCCTGAAGGCGGGGGCCCCGCTCGAGGTCACCGACCACAACGGCCAGACTCCACTGCACCGGGCGGCGGCCGCCGGGCGAGCCGCAGTGGTGGAAAAGCTGCTCCAGGCCGGAGCCCGCAAGGACGTCAAGGACAACCAGGGCCGCACGGCCCTGCAGCTCTGCGAGGAATTCAAGCAAGGCGAGTGGCAGAAAGTCCAGCCGCTGCTGCAGTGACTTCCCAGCAACTCCTGAAGGCCACTTCGCGGGCTTTCTACCTGAGCTTGCGCGTGCTTCCCCCCGGAGCTCGCCAGACCATGTCGCTGGCCTATCTGCTGGCCCGCTGCGCCGACAGCGTCAGCGACGGAGAATGGCTGGCGGCCGAAGAACGCGAGTCGACTCTGCGCCTTTTTCTGGAGTGCCTGCACGGAGACTCCCTGAACGAATGGCGAACCCGTGTGGCCGGCGTGGACCCCTCGCGCGGCGGGGAAGCCGCCCTGTTGCATCATCTGCCCGCCGCCGTGGCGGAATTGGAAGCCCTTCCCCGGGCCGACCAGCGTTTGATCCGCGACATCGTGACCACTCTCAGCAAAGGAATGCTGGTCGACCTGGACCGTTTTCCGGGAGCCGTGCAGAACGCGGAAGAGTTGCGCCGTCACTTGTGGGCCGCCGCCGGCTGCGTGGGCGCTTTCTGGACGGGCGTGATGCGCCTGCACGAACCACGCCTGGCTCAGGCCGCTCCCCAGTTGGAAGAACTCGGGACGCGACTGGGCAACGCGCTACAAATCACCAACGTCTTGCGTGACATCAGCGGCGATCTGCGCGACGGGCGCTGCTACCTACCCGTCCAGGAGCTGGAAGAAGTGGGCTTGCGCCCCGAAGATCTCAGCGACCCCGCTCAGGAGCAGCGACTGCAGCCGGTGGTTCGCCGTTGGCTGGCCCACGGCTATGAGGACTTCGCCGCCTCCCGCGACTATATGTTGCTCATCCCCTGGAACTGTTGGCGGCTACGCCTGGCCGCGCTCTGGCCCTGGTGCATGGGAGTGGCCACGCTCATCAAGCTCAGTCCCGGCGGCTGGCTGTCCGGGCGCAAAATCAAGGTAACTCGCAACTGGGTGTATCAGATGCTGCTGACCACGGCCGCGCTGGCTCCCTTCACTCCGCTGCTGCGTCTGTATCTGAGCGGTCAATTGCGCCGCTTGCGGCAGGTGCTGTAAAAGCCAAACCCAAAGGCCAGCTTATGAGCATCGAAGTGCTGGACCTAGAATTTCAAGGCCGCCCCCAGTGCGTGGCCTCTTTCCTCATCACCACCGAGAAGCGGCCCCTGCTGGTCGAATGCGGACCGGCCACCTGCCGGCCGCAAATCCTGGCGGGCCTGGCCAGACATGGCCTGAAACCGCAAGACCTGCAGGCGCTGCTGGTCACCCACATTCATCTGGACCACGCCGGCGACGCCGGTTGGTGGGCTCAGCAGGGAGTGCCGGTTCACGTGCACCCGCTGGGCGCTCCCCACCTGATCGACCCCAGCAAACTGATCGTCAGCGCCGGGCGCATCTACGGGGAAGCCATGGAACGCCTGTGGGGGGAGATTTTGCCCTGTCCCGCCGACAAGGTGAAAGTTCTCGAACTCGATCAGCCGCTGGCCCTGGAAGGCGTGGAAATCACCGCCTGGGATAGCCCCGGACACGCTCGCCACCACATCGCCTATCAAATCGGCCGCGACTTGCTGACGGGTGACGTGGCCGGCGTCAAATTACCGGCCGCCGACTTTTTGTCGGTGCCGGCTCCGCCCCCAGAATTCGAGCAGGAAGTCTGGCTGGCCACCATCGACAAGCTCTCCAAACTGCCCGTCGAGCGGCTTTTCCTGACCCACTTCGGAGCTCATCAGGGCGTGCAAGAGCACTGGCAAGAGCTGCGCGCGCGCGTCCAGGAAGTGGCCGAATTCGTGCACCAGCGTCAGGACTGGGACCGCCAGAAACTGATCGAGGCTTACGCAGCCTGGCAACGTCCGGAATTCCCCGATCAGGCCAGCTATGATCGCTACGAACAGGCCAACCCGCTCTTCATGTCGGTGGACGGACTGCTGCGCTACTGGAAGAAACGCTCGGCGTGAGACGCTTCCTGCTTCTGGTGTGCCTGCTCAGCTGCACCCAACTGGCCCTGGCCCAGCGCTCCGACAAGCTGAAGAAAACCGTCCAGTCGCTGATCGCCCGTTCCGGCTTGGCCTCCACGGCCGTTTCCATCGTCGATCTGCAGAGCAACGAGCGGGTGGACGTGCAGGCTGACGAAGCCTACCCGCTGGCCAGCGTCTTCAAGGTGCCGGTTATGATCGAACTGGCTCGCCAGATCCAGACCCAGCAGAGCCCGCTCCAGCTCACCACTCAGCTGGCCATGAAGGCCTCCGACCGCTGTATCGGCTCCGGCTCCTTCCAACATCGGCCGGTCGGCACCAGCGCCAGCCTGCAGCAACTGGTGGAGTGGATGGAGACCAAAAGCGACAACACCGCCACCGACATGATCTTTCGACGCATCGGTCTGACCAGCGTGGACACTTACTTGGCCGGCCTCGGCTGCACCAGCAGCCAGATCTTCTTGACCAATCGGGCCGCCTGGCTGATCAGTCTGGGCCAGAGCAGCGACTTTCGGGGCCTCAAGCCGCGCCAGATCGCCGAGAAGTGGAACCGCCTGGACCGTCCCGCCCGGCTGGCGGCCGCCCTGCGCGCCGAAAAGGAAAACCAGGGGTTGGGTCTGAGCGAATTTCAGGCCCTGGAAGACCGCTCCGCTCGAGTGCAGACCTCGGAGGAAAACACGCTGGTGGCCACCGCCGTGGACAACAAACTGTCCAGCCGCGATCTGGCCCTGGTGTTGGAAAAGCTCTACCGCGGCCAACTGCTCGACAAAAAGTGGACCGGCTACTGCCTGGGAGTGCTGGGCCGCCAAACCTTCAACACTCGTTTGCCGCGCTCTCTTCCTCGTGAAGTCAAAGTGTATCACAAGACCGGCACCATCTCCGGAGTGGTCAACGACGTGGGCGTGCTGGAACTGGAGCCCGGACGCGGTCTGGTGGTGGTGGTGCTGGTCCAGCAAGTTCAGGACGGGGACGAAGGGGCGGCCGACCGGCTGATCGGCGACATCGCCAGCGTCGCCTACAAGGCCTACCGCTGATGGATCCGCGACTGGCTCGGGAATACAAAGACCACGAGGAAAAGCACTGGTGGTTTCGCGTGCGCGAACAAATCATCGTGCGCAGCCTGCGCTCCCGACTGGGTCGCACCGAGGGATTGCGCATCCTGGACGTAGGCTCGGGCGGGGGCGGCACCAGCAAAGCTCTGGCGGCCCTGGGCGAAGTGACCTGCGTGGAGCCGTCTCCCGAACTGTATGAGGCCTTGCGCCAGACTTCCGCTTTCCCGGTGGTGCACGGCTCTATTTTGGACCTACCCTTCGGCGATGACGAATTTGACTTGGTGTGCGCTTTTGACGTGGTCGAGCATGTGGATCAACACGAGCAGGCGGCGGCGGAACTGGCCCGCGTTTGCAAGCCGGGCGGCATGGTAGCCATCACCGTTCCCGCCTTCCAGTCGTTGTGGAGCCACCATGACGAAATCAACCATCACTTTCGGCGCTATCGCTCGCGTCAATTAACCCGGCTGTTCTGCCCCCCCCTGCAGCTGCGCTACTCGACCTATTTCAACACCCTGCTGTTCGCGCCCATCTGGCTGTTCCGCCGGCTGTCGGGATTTTTTCCCAAGCGTTCCGGTCAGGAGAGTTCGGGCAGCGACTTTTCCGTGCTGCCTCACCCGCTGGTCAGCGCCTTTTTTTACCAGCTCTTCGCCCTGGAGCTCTTCTGGTTGCCGCGCCACTCCTTCGCTTTCGGGGTCTCTTTGCTGCAGCTCTACTCCAAGCTGTGACAGAACTGCAGTAAAGTATCGGCCAGGCCCTGTTCCACCGGCCCCAGGTCCTCGCGATGACCTAGCCAGCCGCCTTCAACCAGCTCCAACGGCTGCTCCACGCTCCAATACAGCTGCTCGCCCACCAATAGGCTGAGCATTCGTCCCAGAAAATTTTCCCCAAGCCAGAGCCACTTGCGCTCCAGCACGTGCTCAAAATAACGAACGGACTCGGAATCGCTGCCGACCTCACCCGGCTCGACCGGTATCTGCAGCAAGGCGGCCGCCGCCAGACTCCACTGGCAGACCAGTTGAGCCAGCGCATCATCCGGCAACTGTAGGCCCAGGTGTTCCATCAGGTGGCGCTGGAAAATCCGGCGCAGGCTCTCCCCCGCCGCCAGAGCGTTGCGCCAATCTTGCTCCCAGTCCCGGTAGCGGGCCCAGTCCAGCAGTGAGCCGCCGAAGGGCACGGGGTGAAATCCGATTCGTGGATACGATCCGGTAGAAACCAGCTGCTCCAGGTCGGCCCGATGTTCTTCCCAATCCACTCCCTGATTTTGCTGGACCGCCGAACAGCGGAAAGACAGTCCAACCTGGATGCCATCGGGGGTTTCTACCAAAAAGAAAGGAAACTGACGGCAAGCGCGCGGCTTGCTCAGCCAGCCGGTGCTGGCATGCAGGCCGCAGCGACGCTCGTTCTCCAGAAAGAAGCAGCGGCCGTTCTCATCGTATCCCAGGTGATGCCAACCATCCTGATGCTCGACCAGGTACGGCTGTCCGGCCACCTGCAAACGCAGGGCCAGCGGGTGTTGGCGCAGTGTTTCCACCAGACCCGGCTCGACCCAAATGCGCCACTCACCGCAACTTTTACCGCACTGCACGCATTGATAGCGCTGCTTGGGAAAGATCACCGGCCGGGCAGCCTGGTGCCCGAAGCCTCAAATCCGCTCTGGCGCCCGACCAGATACATCGGCCGCCCCTTGGTCTCATCAAAAATCCGCCCGATGTACTCCCCCACCACGCCCAGACCGAAAAGCTGCGTTCCCGATAGGAAAAGAATGGAGATGATCAGAGAAGTCCAGCCGGTCGCCTGGTGCGGGTTGTAGCCAAGAACCGTCAGATTGGCCAGATACATGACGACCACCACCACCGCCAGCAGACACGACGTGGCCCCGATGCCGGCACCCATCAGGGTCAGAAGGCGCAGCGGCCGGTAGGAGAAGTTGATGATTCCGTCCAGTCCCAGATTGATCAACTTGGCCAGCGTATACTTGGGCGCACCGTAAGCGCGCGCCTGGCGCTCGTATTCCAGGCCGACGTGACGGTAGCCCAGCCAGACGCGCAGGCCGCGCACAAAGCGGTTGCGCTCCGGGAGAGAGTTGAGCGCGTCCAGAATCTGCCGACTCATCACGCAAAAGTCGCCGGAATCCAGGGGAATCTCGATGTCGGCCATGGAGGCCAGAAAGCGATAGTAACCCCAGTAAAAGAGGCGCTTGAAGAGATTTTCTTTGCGCCGGGTCCGAATCGCATAGACCACGTCGTAGCCTTCCCGGCATTTATCGATGAACTTATGCAGTTCTTCGGGCGGGTCCTGAAGATCGGCGTCGATGATGGCCACGATGTCACCGGAGGCGTAACACAGGCCGGCGGTCACGGCCGCCTGGTGGCCAAAATTTCGCGTAAAGCCGATCAGCTTGATGCGAGCGTCTTTCTCGGCCAGTTCCTGGCAGATCGCGTAGGTCTCATCGGCGCTTCCATCGTCGACCCAGACCAATTCATACTCATCCCCCCAACCCTGGGCCGCCTTGGAAAGGCGTTCATAGAGGATGGCAATTCCATCGGACTCGTTGTACATGGGCACGACGACGGAAATCATAGTCTGAGAACCCTTGTTCGCAGGCGAAGCTGTGCCCCCTGGCGTAAGCGCAGATCTATGCGCCAAATCTTGGAGAGCCCAGCCATTTACCTGCTCTGGCAAGGGCCGTTCATCCGCCAGAAAATCGCCCCGGTATTGCGCGACCTGGACGCCAGCGCCCCTCGCCGCGTGCTGGATGTAGGCTGCGGACCCGGCACCAACACCCGTTTCTTCGGGCCAGGGGTCGATTATGTGGGAGTGGACCTGTCTCCCGAATACGTGGCCTATGCCCGGCGCAAACACGGCCGCTCGTTTTTTGTCTGCGATGTGGCCCGCGATCCGCTGCCCGAAGGTCCCTTTGACACCGTACTCATCAACAGCCTTATGCATCACCTGGACGACGACCAGGTGGCCACGCTGCTGACCAAGGTGAAGGGGGTGCTGGCCCCCGGCGGCGAGGTGCAAATCGTGGACTTGATCTTGCCGCCCCGTCCCGGCCTGCCTCGTTTTCTAGCCCTGCGCGACCGCGGTGAATATCCGCGGCCCGACGAGCAGTGGCGACAACTTTTCGCTCGCCACCTGGCCGTTCGTCACTATCAGCCTTTCAACGTCGGGCTATTTGGCATTCCCATGTGGAGGCTGTGTCACGTGCGCGGCCAGGACCCGCATTCCCATTCGTCGTAGCAGGCGTCTTATGAAAAAGCTGTTTCTATTTCTTCTGCTTCTGCTGGCTCCGCTGACCTCGATGGGCGCTCTGCTCAACGTAGACACCGACTACCTGGTGACCGAGGTCAACCAGAATGACCGCACCTTCGGCATCGCTCTGACCGGCGACAATCCCGACGTGACCCAGAACGATGTCTACTTCGGCGATGACAGCAAATGCTTTCGCGAAGTTCACCTGCGCAACGGTACCATGAAAGAATACCGCGTTACCGTGGACAAATTCGTCAAACTGCTGCACAAAGGCGACCGGGTCCACGTCAAAGGCGGCCGCGACTGGGACGGCTCCATTCACGGCTACACGGTACGCATCAAAACCTACGAATAAGTTTTCCCGAGGAAGGCTGGTGGCCAGTCCGAAGCGGGCTGGCCATGGCTAAACTCTACTTCCGCTATGGTGCTATGGGCAGCGCCAAAACTCTCAACCTGCTGGCCGTGCGCCATAACTACGAGGTCCAAGGCAAGCGGGTCATGCTGCTCAAGCCCTGCGTGGACGTACGCTTTGGTGCCGAGACGGTGCGCTCGCGCGCCGGCCTCGAATATCCGGCCGACCTGCTGGTGGAGCCCGAGGATCGCTTACAAAATCGCGATCTGGAAGGGCTCCACTGCATTTTGGTGGACGAGTGCCAGTTCCTGACCACCGCCTGGGTCGACCACCTGCGAGAAGTGACCCGCACCCACGGCATTCCCGTGATCGCCTACGGCCTGCGCACCAATTTCCGGGCCGAACTCTTCGATGGATCCAAGCGCCTGATGGAAGTGGCCGACAGCATCGAGGAAATCAAGACCACCTGCAAGTTCTGCAACCGCAAAGCGGTCTTCAACCTGCGTCACGATGCCGAAGGACGCGCCCTCATCGAGGGCCCTGACCTGCTGCTCGGCGCCGAGGCCAGCTACTCGCCCACTTGCTACCCGTGCTACCACGAGCGCACCGCCCTGAGCCGAGCCTCGAGCTGATAGCTATTGCCAGCGGTGGCTGGTGTCTACAGGGCTGCGGTAGGGCCAGAAGCGGCAGGCGAATTCTTGCAGCGCCGCAATCTTCTGTTCGGGCGTGGGGGCCTCGCAGCGGCGTATCCAGGCGCCCTGGGACTCCAGCAAAGCGGTGATGGCTTTGCGATTCTCGGGCGTGAGAGCGGCCAGCAGGTAGGAGCCGCGCCGCCAGGGCGCCACTCGAGTACTGGTCTGCTCGCCGCCCTTGGCGTAGCTGAGGAAATAACGGCGCATGGCCCGGTGCACGCGGCGCGGATTGGTGCGGGCCGCTTCCACCAGGCGCATCATGGGGTCGAGCACGTAGAAATAGTGCCGCAGCATCAAGTAAACGACTCGGTGCGGAGTCACCTCGGCCCAGTGATTGAGCAATTGCTCCAGGGCAGCCGGAGGTCCGGCCATCCCCAGTGACGGGGTCGAGACATAGTCCAGGAAATCGACCAGAACCTGGTCGCGGATATCCATCAAGTGCTTGGTGGGCGGACCGTGGTCGAAGGTTCCGTAGTATTGATGGAAAGTCAGGAAGGCGATTCGACCCAACAGCGCCTTCTTTTCGGCCGCCCGCAAAAAGTCGAGAGCTTCCGGGTCGGGAGCATGGCCGTCGGGCAGACTCAACATCAAAAGCGCGAATCGGTCCACCGCATTGAGCGGGGCCATATCCAGGGACTTGCCGTCGAGCAGCTGACGCAAGAACTCGAAGTAGTCCTGAGGGGTCCGCCCCATGAAGACAGCGTCGAGACGAGAAATGACTTCCTGGGTCAGAGGAATACGGGCGCCGGGCGTACCCGAGCTGATTTCCATCAAGGTCTGCAACAACTGGTTGATCTCGGATTCGGTCAGGCGATTGGCCAGCTGCTCGCTCCAACCGGCCTGGCTGGCGTGCATGTAGATCAGACCGGAGGCCAGTCGGCGAAATTCGGGACTGTTCAAATCGGCGGGCGACTCTTCGGCCGCTTCGTGAGCTGCCTGGAGACGTGCTAGAATGGCTTTGCTGGCGTCCGCAATCGACTGCTGCGGCTCGCGCGTTCGCTGCCTGTGGTACTCGTGGAGAATCCGCGGGAAGTTCCGCAAGCTTCCGCCGCTGCGCAGGATCTCCAGGCAGAAACGCCAGATATTGTTGACTTCTTTGAGGAAAAAGCCGCGCAGCGGAGCCAGCGTGGGTACGTGCTCGGTCAAGGCCAGCAACGATTGCTGGCAGCGCTGCACGGTGAAGAAGGCGACGTAGTTCTTATGGAAGAGCCAGTTGGTGAAGTAGGCCATGAATTCGAGATGGCTGATGGAGAAGAGGTCGTGGTTGTAGACCTTTTGCAGCGCTCCCCAAAAGACCCAGACCATGCGTTCTTGGGTCAGGGGATGCGGATTGAGGGCAGCCACCGGCTCGATGTTGCGCAACTCTTCTTCCTCGCCCAGGACCAGAAAGGCCTGTTGCGGCACGGCAAAGCGACCGACCTCCTGGGACAGAAAGTGGACGGCGTAGAGATTCGGACTCTGGGACGAGTTCGGAGTGAGCTGCAGCGGCGGCAAAAGCAGTCCGCTGCGCGCGAACATCATCTTGCCCAGCCAGAGAACCTGGCGGATCATGGCCTGATTCAAGGGGTAGAGGTTGCTGCCGAACTGAATGGAGAAAGTTTCATCCGCGGAGGCGGCCTGTCGAGCTTTGCGCTTGACCGGTTCGCGCGGGGGGTCGTCCTTTTCTTCCGTTTCCTCTTCGGGTTCTTCGCGGGGCTGCTTGGCCTTGATGGATTCGGGCTCTAGATTGGACGGGTCAGTCGGTTCTGCCATGAGCCTAGCTTCTGCCCTTTCTTGGACCGCGAAAAACTCATTCGGCCTCTGTAAGGGTATTACGGATCTGTTCCAACTGGCCTGCCGGGATTCCCTGAATGGCCAAGAAAGCGGCCGCGCCGCCACTGCGGTCGACGGCTTCGAAGACTTCCTGCAGCCATTCCGCATGAACCTCCAGCTTGGGACTGTTGCGCATCGACTGGAGATAATCGTCCAGAATGAGCTCGCGCGGGGTGCCCAGAGCGTCCAGCAGCAGAGCGGTGAGAATGCCCACACGGTCTTTGCCCGCCGAGCAATGATAGAGGATGGGATACGACTCGTTCCGTGCCAACAGTGCGAAAAACTCGCGCAACACCTGTGGATTCTGCAAGATCAGACTGCGATAGGCCTCCGCTCCGCGTCCGTGATAGGACGTCATGGGAAAGCGCAGATTCTCGCGCAGGACCAGTCGATCGGGTCCGTCTTTCTCAATTTCTTTGTCGGTGCGCAGGTCGACCACCGTGTGCAGGCCGAGTCCGTTTAACTTGGCCACATCGCCAGAGGTCGCGAAACAAAGAGCGCCGCTGCGATACAGTCGACCGCTGCGCAGGCGTCCGCCGGCCACGGGCATACCGCCTAAATCCCGGGTGTTCTTCGTTCCCTCCAGCGCAACAGGCTCAGCGGCACACAGTTGAACGACGGTCAACATCATCAGCACCAGTAATTTCAGGCTTCTTTTAGAACGAGCTGGCATTATCAAAGCATGATCCAAAAAGTTGGTGGGGGAATCGGGCCTCGGGCCCAGAGCCGAGAGGTCTCAGCCAGACCCGCTGAGGTTTTCTCTGCCCCGTCCGACCAGGCCTCCCTTTCACCGACCGTGGTCGGCGCCGCCGACCCCTCGCCCGTCTCTTTCAAGGAAAGTCAGATGCGCAAACTGCTGGATGTGAGCAATCTCAAGCCCCAGCAGGCCAATCAGGTGCTCAGCGAAATGCGCGCCATCCCCGGCCAGATGTGGAAAATGCTGGCCGACAGCGGCCTGCGCATCGTCTCCCTGCCCCCCGGCCAGGATCTGAGTCAGACCTCCGCCGTGACCCAGTTCTCCCCCGCCGACTACGATCTGCGCCTGAAGCGCGTCAGCCAGAGCCTCAAGGACACGATCAGCGAGCAAGAGAGCCTGACCGACCCCAACGACGAGTTCCAGACCGCCATGTGGCAGGCTCGTCAAGGTCCGATCATCGCCGAGCTGGTGCTACCCAAGGCGGAAGGCTTTCAGCCCGTGGTCTTGAGCAAACCGGTCAGCGAGGAGGAGCTGATGGAGGCGGCGGGCAGCGAGAGAAGCTCGGATTTTACCGCAGATCTGCGCAGCCTCAACGGTCCGGTTCTCAAGCAAGAAGGCAACCTCATCTCCTCCACCCACAACGCGCTGCTGCTCCCCTACCCTCGCCGCCAGGGCGTCCCGGTCCGATTTGATCACTTGAACTACCTGAAGAGCCAGAATTCCGCCGCGCTCCAAGCGGCCATGGGCACCAACTACTGGCAGTCTTCCCTGGTGGTGGTCCACCAGGATTATCTGCCCGACCCCGCTCCCGAAGCCGGTCACCACCGAGTGATGCTCCACGAAGTCGGTCACGCCATCGACCATCTCATCGATCGCATTCAGGACGACAACATCGGCAAAGACCACCGCGCCCGCGTCAGCGAACTTTTCGAGCGAGACAAGGCGGCGGGCCCTTCCGCTTTCACCTCGCCCCGCGCCCAGGATAACGTGCGTGAGTATTTTGCCGAGGCGGTAGAGTCCTACCTGACCCGGGACCGTGGCGACGGCTTAGACACCAAGCCGCACAACAATCACGACTGGCTCAAAGCCAACAATCCTGAGCTATTCGCCCACGTGGACGAGATCTTCACGCGCCAATATCCCGAACCGCTCAACCTGGCGCCGATGCCGGAGCCGAAATACAAAGCGCCCGAGGGCTTGCTGGCTCATCTGGAAAAACCCTATCTGGAGTTGTGAGAGCGTAGCGCTTCCCGCACGGTAGCGGCCTGGATGTCGGCGGTATCCTCGATCGGTTCGGCGTAACCGCCGGCCATGGTGACCACCACCGGGGTGCCCCGCCGCTGGCAATGCTCCAAAACCATCTGGTCGCGTCGAAGCAAACCTTCTTTGGTCAGCTTCAAGCGACCCAATCGGTCCTTTTCGTAAGGGTCGGCCCCGGCCAGATAGAAGGCCAGCTCGGCTTGCGGCAAGCGCTCCAGACCCTCGGCCAGCAGACTCAAGTAGTCCTCGTCTTCGCAGCCGTCGGACAACTCCAGGTCGAGATCGCTGACTTCCTTGTGAAAGGGATAGTTGTGACGCCCGTGCAGCGACAGAGTAAACAGGCTGGAATCGCCGGCACATAAGGCGGCCGTGCCGTTGCCTTGATGCACGTCGCAGTCGATGAAGACCACCTGCCGTCGCGAGCCGACCTCCTCTTGCCAGCAGCGCGCGGCCACCACGCAGTCGTTGAAAAGACAAAAGCCTTCTCCTCGGTCGGCAAAGGCATGATGGGTGCCGCCCGCCAGATTGACGGCCACACCTCGCTGTTGCCAGGCCCAGAGCGCGCCGGCCACGGTCGCGCCCACCGAGCGCAGCGAACGTTGCACCAGCTGAGGCGACCAGGGAAAGCCCAGCCGTCGCTGCTCCATTTTATCCAGTTCTCCCGCCAGAGCCCGGTGCACGTAGTCCGCCTGGTGAACGCGTAGCAGGTCGGCCGTCGCCACCGGCTCGGGTACGAGCATCTCGATGCCCTCCAGATCGACCACCTTCTCGTAAAGCAGTCGGTAGCGTTCCATAGGGAAACGGTGGCCTTCGGGCAGCGGCAAAACAAACAGCGGAGTCGAGTACACGCGCACGGGACAAGGCTTGAAGGGTCAGGTGTTGAATCCTGCCCGTCCATGCAGTTGGAAATTCTCTGGTTGCTCTACCAGCGCGAGTTGCGCAGCACTCTGCGCGAGCGCAACGTCGTCCTTTACGTAGTGGTGGTTCCTTTGCTGCTCTACCCGTTCTTGATCTGGCTGGCCATGTCGGCCGTCAGCGTGCTCTCGGCCGAACAGGACCGCACTCCATTGCGGGTCGTCGTCTCGGGAAAAGAACCGCAGCTGGAGCGGGCCCTGGAGCGCGAGAAATTCATCCTGACGGAGAGCAAAGATCCGCGATCCGACCTGAATGTCGGCAAAATCGACGCCTGGGTCGATCTACAGTCCAAGGCCAAGATCGAATTGACCTATGACGGGCGCTACCGCCAGGGACAACAGGCCCGCTTTCGGCTTGAGCCGCTGCTGAAAACCTTTCGTAACGTTCGCCTGGAACAACTGGCGCTCGAGAACGGTGCCCGCCTGCCCGACCTGCAGCCGGTTTTTCTAGAGCGCAAGAACGAGGGCACCTCGGACGATATGGGCCGCTTTCTGCTGGGCACCTTCTTGCCGCTCTGCTTGCTGGTGGTCCTGGCGCTGGGCGGCCTTTACCCGGCCGTGGAAACGCTGGCCGGCGAGCACGAACGCCAGACGGTGGACACCACCATGGGGCTGTCGGTCAGCCGCTGGCAACTGGTGGTGGCCAAGTACGCCCTGGTGGTCAGCCTCTGTTGCATCTCGGGAATCTGCAACCTCTTCGCGATCACGCTCTCGCTGCGCGCCATTCTGGCCCCCTTCGCCAGCGGACTGGCCTTGAGCTGGGGCTTCTCGCTGACCAGCCTGCTGACGCTGGGCCTGGGTATCCTCATTATGAGCATGCTGGTGGCGGCCGCCACCCTGCTCTGCACTGCCCACGCTCGCACCTTTCGCCAGGGCCAGGCGGCCACCACTCCGCTCTTCATGGCCATTCTCATTCCGGCCAGCGCCCTCATCGATCGCAGCCTCAGCCTGGACACTCACACCTGCTGGATTCCGGTGGTCAACGTCGCTCTGCTCTGGCGAGACAGTCTGACCAGTGGAGTGCCTTTCTGGCTGACCATGGCCACGCTGGGCTGCTCGCTGGCCTGGGTCGGGCTGATTCTGGGGGTTCTTACCTGGCGATTGGCTCGCCAAGGCAGGGCCCTGGGATTTTGGGAGGGAAGCCGCTCTCCGAAATGACCGCTTCTCCCTTGGCTCCCCCTGTTCGCGTCGAGGGACTCCGTAAAGTCTACCAGGACGAAGGCCGCGGCCCGCTTGAGGCAGTGCGCGGCATCTCGTTCGAGTGTCGGCAGGGAGAAATCTTTGGCCTGCTTGGCTCCAACGGAGCCGGCAAAACCACCACGCTGAAAATGCTGGCGACTCTGCTGCCCCCCACCGCCGGCAACGCCTACATCTGCGACTTCGAGGTAGCCGGCCAGGCTCATCAGGTTCGTCAGAAACTGGGTTTCTATTCCTCCTCCACCGGGCTCTATCCGCGCCTGAGCGTGCTCGAGACTTTGGAGTTCTTCGCGCGTATCAACGGCTACCCCAAAGAACGAGTGGCGGCCCGTGTGGAAGAACTGGTCGATCACTTTCGCCTGGGAGAGTACCGCCACGTGCGCGTCGAGCGGCTTTCCTCCGGCAACAAACAAAAGGTCTCCATCGCCCGCACGGTGGCTCACGACCCGCCCGTCCTGATCTTCGACGAACCGACCGTGGGTTTGGACGTATTAGCGGCGCTGGATTTTCAAACCAGTCTAGAGAAGCTGAGACTGCAGGGCAAAACCATCATTCTGTCCACCCACATTATGAGCGAGGCCGAAAAACTCTGCGACCGCATCGCCATTGTAGACGCTGGTCGCATCCTGGCCTGTGCCACGCTGGAAGAACTGCGCGCGGCCACCGAACTGCACTACCTCGAAGACATTTTCGTCCACTACCTCAAGAAAGGCCACTAGCCGATGTGGACGCTGTTTTACTACGAACTGCGCCACGTTCTTCGCGATGTGACGCAACTGATCGTGGTAGCACTGCTGATCCCCCTGTTGCTCACCCCCTTTGTCGGCAACTCATTCCAGCGCGCCCTGCGCCAGTCCGAGGCCATGCAGAGCAGCACTTTCTTCGTAGCCCTGGTGGGGCCACGCGCCCAGGAAATTCGCTCGCTACTCCCTCAGCTGGGCAAGTTTAAAGAGCTCCCCTTGACCGGCTCCCCGGCCGAGGCACTGCATGACAATTTGGTGGACTGCTTCGTGACCGTCGAGGATGGAGCCAACGTCGCTCCGCCCGGAGACTGGGAACTGGAGCCACAGGCCACCCGCTCTCGCCTGCCTGAAACGCCGCGGCTGACGCTGCACTACAATCAGAGCCGGGAACGTTCGCAACGAGCCATGCTGGCCTTTAACTCGGGAGTGAATCGCTACCTCGACCGCACCCGCGACCAGTACCTGCTGAGGGCCGGACTGCAGCCGGAGAAACTCTACCAGGTTCGCGCCCAGAATCTGGCTTCGCGTCGCCAGGAGCAGGTCCAGCTCATGGCCTCTCTGGTCCCAATCGTGCTCATCTTCGTGCTCTTTGGCACCGGCTCGGTGACGGCTTTGGACGCCATTGCCGGGGAGCGCGAGCGCGGCAGCCTGGCCACCCTGCTGGTCTCGGCGCTGGACCGTCGCACTATCGCTCTGGCCAAATGGCTGACGGTGGTGGTGGTCAGCCTGATGTTCGGCTTGCCGCAACTGGGCGGCCTGGCCTGGAACATGCGCGGAGCGGGAGGGCAGGCGCTAAGCCAGCTTTCCCCGGCCAGCCTGGTGTGCCTGGTCTTCTTTGGGCTACTGATGCTCTTGCAGGTTTCCGCCATCCTGCTGTGGATTTCCGCTCGCTCCTCGACCTTCAAGCAGGCCCAACTTCTTTATATGCCCGGCATGCTGATCACCGGTGCCCTGGCGGCCGTCAGCTGGATGCAGGCGCTTCCCCTGCGCTCGGCGGTCGTGCTGGTGCCCGTCTCCGGCCTGGCCCTGGCCCTGCGCGACATCCTGTTGGAAAACTTCTCCCTGTGGCTGGCATTGGCCGCCCTGGCCGGGATTTTCTGGACGCTGTTCGTGCTGCGGGCGGTGGCCAACAGTCTGACCCTGGATCTGGCCGACCGTCCGCACAGCGACGTCCCCGTCGAACAGATGCGCCGCTCCCTGGGTGGCGATATTCTCTGGTACTACGCCCTGGCCGGAGCCTTGATGGTGGTCATTCCGGGCAACATCCCCGTTCTTTCGGGACTGCGCGGCCAGGTGGCCTTGATCCAGACCACCATGTTGCTGATGCCCATCCTCTTGCTGCGCATCTACCGTCAGCCCCTGCGCCCTTCGCTGCGCTGGCGCAACACCAGCCTGAGCAATTGGGCGATTTGCCTGATTGCGGCGCCCCTGATGCATCTGTGCGCCAACTCGGTGGCCATTATCAGCAGCTGGTTGCTGCCGATGTCGGAGGAGTCGGTGCGGCAGATGACCCAGCTGTTGTTGCCCAAAGACGCTTCGCAACTGGAGCTATTTTTTCTGATCGCGGTCTGTCCGGCCATCTGCGAAGAGATGGCCTTTCGCGGCGGGCTGCTGCACGCGGTCCAGCAGCCCTTGGACCGGGTCCGTCCCAGCTGGCGGACCTGCTTGCTGGTGGGCCTGACCTTCGGCGCTTTCCACTTCTCCGTGCAGCGCATTTTGCCCACCGCCGTAATTGGCTGCCTGCTGACCTACGTCGCCCTCATCACCGGCTCGATCTGGCCATGCATGATGCTGCATTTGATCAACAACGCGCTGGCGGTTTTTCTCAGTTCTCTGGAAATTGATTACGCGCTGCTGCCCGGCTGGGGCTGGATTGCGGCCTGGCTGATCTTGCTCTATCTACTGAAACGCCTTGCAGGCGTTGGACCGGAGCGTGAGGAAAGGGAATCCAGCATTGGGAGAGGGCAAGAGAATCTGAGTGAGTAAGCACATCGAGGCCTACTTCAAATACATGCACGACCAGAACGCCAGCGATTTACACATCGCTTCCGGCGCCATTCCGATGATTCGGAAATACGGTGACATGATTCCCATCGGCGAACAGCCCCTGGGTCCCGGCCAGGTCGTGACCATGATGAAAGAAGTGATGCCGGTCGACGACATCCGGAAACTCGCCACCTTGAAGAACGTCGACTTCGGCGTCAGCTGGCACGACCCCGGCCCCCTGCAAGGGCGGCGCTACCGAGGCAACGCTTACATCCAGAAGAACGGCCCCAACTTGTGTTTCCGGGCCATTACCTCGAAGATTCCTACTCTGAGGGAATTGGGACTACCGGAAGATCTGGCAAAAATGGCCGACCACCATCAGGGCCTGATCCTGGTCACCGGCGCCACCGGTTCCGGCAAATCCTCCACCATGGCGGCGATCATCAATTTGATCAACGAAAGTCGCCGCGGTCATATCATCACCATCGAAGATCCGATCGAGTTCGTGCACCAGAGCAAAAAGTGTCTGGTCAATCAACGCGAGGTCGGTCGTGACGTCGAGTCTTTCCAGCTGGCGCTGAAAGGCGCACTGCGTGAAGACCCGGACGTCATTCTGGTCGGCGAGCTTCGCGATCTGGAAACGATTCAGCTGGCCGTGACCGCCGCCGAAACGGGCCACGTCGTTTTCGGCACGCTGCACACCAGCTCGGCCGCCAAGACCATCGACCGCTTGATCGACTCTTTCCCGGGTGAGCAACAGGCGCAAGTGCGCACGATGCTCAGCGAATCCCTGCGCGGCGTCATCGCCCAGCAGCTGGTACCGCGCGCCGACGGCAAGGGCCGTGTGGCCGCCATCGAGGTTCTCATCGGCAACCTGCCGGTGGCCAACCTCATCCGCGAAGGCAAGACGTTCCAGTTGCCGATGATGATGCAAATCGGACGAGCCCAGGGTATGTGCCTGATGGACGATTACCTCAACGACCTGGTGAAACAGGGACTGATCACCGAAGAGGATGCCCGCGCGCGCTATCAAGGCAAGGGCGAACAGAAAGCCGGAGCCAAGTAAGCCATGAATTTCTTTGGGAAGAAAAAGGCGAGCTCGGCGGAGCCTTCCAAGGCCGAAATGGCTATGTTGAACTCCAACAACTGGGAAGACGAAATTACCGAGCAGGTCACCGAACTTCGCCAGGTCGAGCAGGTCGCCGAAGCGGCCGCCGAGCGAGTCTACACCCTGCCCAGCAATTACACCCTCCAGGACATGCTGGAATTGATGGTCGACTCGGAAGGCTCCGATCTTCACCTCTCGGTGGGCAACCCTCCGGCCCTGCGAGTTCACGGCCGCCTCGTCTTCACCGAAGCTCCGGTTTTTGATCAGGCCCGTGCCGAGGCGCTCTTGCTGCCGCTCATCTCCAAAGAGAAAGCGGCCTCTTTCCAGCAGACCGGCCACCTCGATTTCTCTCACGAAATCGCGAACCTGGCCCGCTTCCGCGGCAATCTATTCCGCCAGCAACGCGGCATGGCGGCCGTCTTCCGCGTCATTCCCCGCAACATTCCCACCATCGACCAACTCAAGCTGCCGGCCGTCATCCGCAGCCTGTGCCAGGAACACCAGGGCTTGATCCTGGTTACCGGACCCACCGGTTCCGGTAAATCCACCACTCTGGCCTCGATGATCAACTTCATCAACCAGACCCGCAAGTCGCATATCATCACCATCGAAGACCCGATCGAGTTCTTCCACCGCAGTCAGAGCTCTCTGATCGACCACCGCGAAGTCGGCGAGCACGTGCTCTCCTTCGCGGACGGCCTGAAAGCCGCCCTCCGCGAAGATCCCGACATCATCCTGGTGGGCGAAATGCGCGACCTGGAGACGATTTACAACGCCATCAAGGCGGCCGAAACGGGCCACCTTGTCTTCGCCACCCTGCACACCAACTCGGCGGCCAAAACCATTGACCGTATCATCGACGTCTTCCCCGGTAAGCAGCAGCCGCAAATCCGCGCCATGCTCTCCGAGTCCCTCAAAGCCGTGATCGCGCAGCAACTGCTGCGCACCATCGGCGGCTCGGGCCGCGTGGCCGCGCACGAAATCCTGATTTCGCGCAGCGGCTTCCCGGCGCTGGTGCGCGAAGGCAAGACCAGTCAGATCAACAACTACATCATGACCAACCGCGACGAGGGCATGCAGTCGATGGACGCCTGCCTGGTCGAACTGCTCCGCAGCAAACGCATCTCGCTGGATACGGCCAAGGACCTGATGACCGACCCGCTATTCTTTAAAAACCAGGGCTTCCCCATCGACGTCGGCCACTAAAGGCCGTCATCATCTGAAAAATCCTCAACTTAGCGAAAGCTGTATTGAAGGATTTTCTGTTTGACCCGCGGTAAAGGCATGAACGAACTTTCGATTGGCGGAGGAGTCATGCGCAAAACCCTACTGGCGGGCCTGCTCCTTCTTGGCTTTTGCAGCCTCCCCGTGCTGGCCGCCCCGCCGCCCGAGGGAGGCGAGGAGAACGGCACCGGCGCTCCCGTCACCGTGCAGGCTCCCACCAGCCTGAAGGTCAATGTGCGCGGTCAAAAGCTCTATCTGAGGGCCTACACGACCTCGCTGGGCGATGAGTATCTGGTGGCCGCCGACGACCCCGAAATCTACCGAATTGCCGGTCTTTTCGGCGGCAAGATGAGCTGGGACGGCAACTCCCTGACCCTCAGCTGTCTCCACAAAGGCGTGAACCGCACTCTGCGCGTCAACGAGAACAAGGTTCAAGGACCTTCCTCCGTGCCCGGTGCTCAGGAAGCCGAACTGGCTCTGCCCGCCCAGATCCTGGAAGACAAGGCCTTCATTCCCCTGTCAGCCCTGGAGGATTTCCTGGACACCCGTCTGACGGTGCGCCCCAACCAGGTGGTCTACATCGAGCCGCTGCTGCGCAATGTGCGCTTCGAGGGTTCGGCCCACAGCCCCAAACTGATCCTGGAGACCACCGCCCCGGTCACCTGCAAGACCTTCAACCTGAAAAATCCCGACCGCTTCGTCATCGACATCCCCGGCGTGGTGATCGACACTCCCAGCCTGACGGTGCAACATCCGGACCTGGGTAACGTGCGCCTGGGCCAGTTCGAACTGGGTCCGGCCATCACCCGAGTGGTCGTCCCCAAACCCCGCGATGCGCAGATCCGAGCCGAGAACAGCGGCAACCGCGAAGTCCTGAGCTGGCAGATGCAGCTTTCCAAACCGGTGGAAGTGGCTACGGCCGCTCCCGCCTCCATGGAAATTCAGGATGTGCGCCTGGAGAAGACCGACAAGGGGCATCGCCTGATTCTCACCGCCAACGAGCCCATCCACTTTGACTGGCAGCGCCTGGGCGAGCCGCGGCCGCGCTGGCTGATGGATATCAATCAAGCCTCTTTCAAGCCCCTCAAGCAAGAGTTTGAAGTCGACGGTAAATTCCCGGGCATGATTCGCATCAGCCAGAATCAGCCGGCTCCCAATCCCGTTTTCCGGGTGGTGGTCGATCTGGACGCCGCCGTCGAGGTCAATACCAGTGCCGGCCAAAACGATCGCCAACTGATCGTGGACATTCTGGACAAGGAAGTCGACCCGAACCTGGTTCTGCAAAAGGGGCACGGCTCGACCCAGCCGGTCGCTCAAGCCGGAACCCAGGTGGGCGGCGGCACCATCGTGATTGATCCCGGTCACGGTGGTTCCGACTGCGGTGCCATGAATCGCGGACTCAATCTGAGCGAAGCCTCGGTCACGCTGGACATTTGCAAACGGCTCCAGACCATCCTTAAAAACCAGGGCTGGAACGTCATCATGACGCGCACCACCGATGTGGACGTGTCTTACGCCAATTCCAGCGCTCGCGAGGAACTGGGAGCTCGCTGCAAAGTGGCCAACGATGTCAAAGCCGACCTGTTCGTCAGCGTCCACTGCAACGCTTCGGTCAACGCTTCCAGCAACGGCACCTCGATTCACTACTACAAGCAGAGCGACTATGTGCTGGCCAGTCAGCTCCAGTCCTCGGTCATGAGCAGCACCGGCCGCAACAACCGCGGCCTGCAGGCCAACCGTTTCTACGTACTGGCCCATACTCAGATGCCGGCCGTCCTGGTGGAAACCGCTTTTCTGACCAACGGCACCGAAGGTGGCCTGCTCAACGACCCCAACTATCGCCAGAAGATCGCTGAGGGGTTGGCTCAAGGCCTTCGACAGTATGCCGCGCGGCAAAACTGGGGCACCGCCAAACAGTAACCATGTGGCCACTCTGGGCTCAAGCCCTGGTCTTAGGCTTGATTCAGGGCGTTACCGAGTTTCTGCCGATCTCCAGCTCCGCCCACTTGATTCTGCTGCCCAAGTGGACCGGCTGGCCGCACCTGGGTCGTCACTTCGACATCGCTCTGCACCTGGGCACCTTGCTGGCCATCTGGGCCTATTTCGAGGAAGACGTAAAGCGGCTCTTCCGCTGGGGACGACTGACCTGGCAGGTCGCCCTGGCCTCCCTTCCACCGGCCGTTGTCGGGCTTCTCTGCGGCGACTGGCTGGAAAAGCACCTGAACAACGTGCCCTGTATCGCTCTGTGCCTGGGGGTTTTCGGCCTGCTGCTGGGCTGGGCGGACCGCCGAGCCCGCCTGCGCCGCGAAGTGCAGGACCTGCGATCCTGGGAGGCTCTGGCTCTAGGCTTTGCCCAGGCCGTGGCTCTGATTCCCGGGGTCTCTCGCTGCGGCGCCACGCTGACGGTAGCCTTGCTGTTGGGGCTGACACGGCGCGAGGCGGCCCGCATCACCTTTCTGACCGCCCTGCCGGTGACGGCCGGCGCCTTGCTCCTGAAGACCCTGAAGCTCGGCTCTCCCCTGCCCCAAGACCTGTGGACTCCGACCCTGCTGGGCATCGCCACCGCCGCGCTGAGCGGCTGGCTATGCATCGGCTGGCTGGTGCGCTATCTCAAGAACCACGGGCTGGGCGGCTTTGTGGTCTACCGAGTGGCGCTCGGCCTGCTCTTGTTCGCTTTGGGGTAGGTTCCCGAGTCGAACACGAGGAAGGCAGGCCGCATGCCCATTGCCCCGGTGGATTTTGGAAAGAGCTGGCGTCTGTCCGACGGCCGTCTCATCAGCCTGCGCAACGCGCGTCCTGACGAATCCGCCGCCATCCGCGAACTCTACATCTCCCAGTACGGGGACCGGTATACGCTGTCGGAAGTCATGGACCCGGACAAAAACCGGGAAGTGCTCGAATCCGAGGATTGGCACTGGATGCTGGCCGAGTGCGAAGGGCGCCTGGTAGCCTCCTTGCTTTTCGGCATGGAGCCGATCCACCGCCTGGGCAAGGCTCTAGGCGGGGTGGTCCTGCCCGAGATGCGAGGCTCCAAGGTCATGCGGGTCATGCTGGAGGAGGGTCTGCGTCTGCATCTGCGCGAGGGCGGCCCCATGGATCTGGTCTACGCGGTGGTGCGCACCTTTATCAGCCTGAACTTTCACCACGATCTGGCCCAGCTCGGCTTCGTGGATACGGGCATCTTTCCCAACGTGCGCAAGGTGGCCGAGTACGAAACGCACGGACTGAAAGTCTACCTGGCTCCCCATTGCAAGGAAATTCGCCGCAGAACCCCGCTCTTGATTCCCCAGCTGGCCGACCTCTACGGTATCGTGCGCGCCCGCCTGGACCTGGAACCGGCTCAGGTAATTCCCTGGAGCCCCCGCCCCGCCAACCCGGACCGCGTGGTGCTCAGCCCACTTTATGAGGCTGCCAGCGCCGGCCGCCGTAAGTTTCTGCACCAGACCACCCGGGGCCAGGTCTTCAACTTCTTCCCGCTGCACGGACCCGACCTGATCCTGGTCGACTCCTCTCGGCAGGTACGCGTCTTTCTCTCTTATGCGGCCAAGGACGGCCACGCCACCATCCTGGGCTTGACGCCCGGCCCCTACGCGCGCGACGTGGTGCTCAACTCGGTCACCGACTACTGCGAACAACTGGGCTGCGTCTATCTGGAGCTGCTGGTTCCCGCCTACGAACCGCGTCTGCAGGCCGAGGCTTACCAGGCGGGCTTTCTTCCCTGCGGCTACTTTCCGGCGGCCTATCGGGGATCGGACGGTCTCCGCCACGATTATGTGGTCTGGTCCAAGACCTATATCCCCCTTCACTTCCGAGGCTTGCGCCTGACCGAAGACGCCAAGCCCTTTCTGCTGGAGTTTTTCAAGCTATATACCTCGAGTTTGTGGGAAGACCTGATGGATGCCTGACCTTCGTCGTTACCGCACTCGCGCCGGCAGCCTGCTGAAGCGCGAGCGCGGCGCCACCGACCAGCTGTGTGCCGGTCGCCAACAACTATCCCCCCACCGTCATTTGCAAGACCTCTTTATGGCGGCCATGCGAGAATCGCTGTGCTGGCACGTGCTGCGCGATGACGGCCTGGCCGGCATCTTGCTGGAGCAGGGGGTCAACCTGAACGGCCTGCGCCGCTACCAGGACCTTGAGCAGCTTCCTAACTGGACCCCGACCCTGCACACCCCCGCTCGAGAAAAGCGCGATCGCAGACGCTGGGATCGCGTCCTGCGCCATACCTTGTGTGACCTGGGCTGGAGCGAACCCCGACGCCGTGGGGCCCACGGCAATTCGGACGAACTTCGCTGTAGCGCCGGACACTGGCACCTGCCCCGCGTGCTGCGCTGGCAGGGGGAACGCCTTTTCTCTCCTTGCTACAGCAGCACATCCAGCCTGTGCTGGACACCCCAAACCGGGTTAAATCAGGGGTTGTGTGGCTGCGGCCGAAACGGTCAGTGGAGTGAAGACAAGGGTGTTTTGCCGCTGTAGCGAATTTGTGAACAGTAGGCAAACTGATAACCACGCCGTTTGACCAGGTTCGAGTTAACAACTCCGGATTTCGTTTAACTCCAGCCCCCTGAAAACGGCGCTCAGTTAACAAATAGTTTACAAAAAGTTTTTGTCCACGGCCCTTAACATGACTGCAAGGGCGTGTGATAATAAACCCAACAAGAAGACTTCAAACACACTCGGAGGTAACAAGTTATGGCTCTTCCCGCACTCCTCGCCGTTGGTATGGGTATTCAGGCTGTCACCGGCATCGCCGGCAGCGTTATGGGACTGATCAATCAGAACAAACAGGCCGAAGAGCAGAAGAAGGCCACCGAAAAGTGGGAGAAAGAAAAGGCTGCGATGACCCAGCAGTTTATGGCTCAGAGCGGCCTCGGTGGAAACATCGGCAGCGCCACCGGTGGCCAGCAGATGGGCCAGGGTCCGTTCCCCCCTGGAATGTAAGCCGAACCGAACCCCGTAGATTTGATGGTGAAAGCCTGACCGTAAGGTCGGGCTTTTGCCGTTTCAGGGGCTGGAGGTGGAAGAGGGTCTGGCTACGAAAGCCGCTGCTTGTGAGGTACCAATGATCGCTTGTTTCAAATGTGGGCACGAAAATCCTGATGGACAGAAGTTTTGTTCTTGCGGCGCCACTCTACCGCAGATGGCTCCTTCCGGCAGTCCTTCCAGCAGCCTGGACCTGGACGAGAACACGAACTACCTGAAGCCCACCGAACACTTTCCCTCCGCGGAAATGCTCGCGATGGCCTGGGCCTTACATGACTTCTTGGAAGAAGGCGGCGAACTGGACCACTTCCTGGAGGTCTACGACGGCGTCAAGGCCCGCCTGGAGAACTACAACCAGAACCTTCACCAAGAATCACTGGAGTTCATCACCAACGATCGCAACATCGATCCCGACGATGACTATCCCAAGCAGATCCAGTATCTGGTCGTGCGCGGCAGCCAGTTGTCGGAAGACGGAATCGCGCAGGTAGAGTCTTTCCTCGACGCTCTGGATGAAGACCGCATTGAAGCGGAAACCGGCAAAGAAGGCGTGGCCAAGATCGTGCAGGCCAACGATCACTTCCTGCTCGCCCTTCACATGTCGATGGCGCGGGCAGAAACCATCCGCGCGGCAGCCAAGGCCAACGGCGAAGATATCGAAGATCTCGTCAAGGAGCAACTGGCAGCCCGCGAAGCCAGCGAATAAGCCTCGCGGCTTCCTTGACCTTGGCTCTCGGCAGGGCCTAGAATAAGAAGAACTATGAGCTTACCCGAAGAGGACATTTTCCAGTTTCCGTGCCGTTTTCCCATCAAAGCCATGGGTCTGGCCAGCGAGGACATCCTGGGTCTATTCAGCGAGATTCTGAAGACCTATGATGCAACCCCCCATCCCGATGATATCGTCTGGCGCAATTCCGGTCAGGGCAAGTACGTCTCGGTGACGGCTACCATTCACGCCACCAGCCGCGAGCAACTGGACAACATCTACCAGGCCCTCCACAAGGACGACCGGATTCGCTACGTCCTATAGCTTGTCTCCGCCGAGCTCGGCCACGCGGTTCTGAAGGTCGTCCGCTTTGACGTCCTCGGGTGCGATCGGATCGCCCACGATCACTTCAATCTTGCTGCGCAGCGGCCGTCGCGTGAAACGGCTGAAAAAGCCGCCTTTGTAGCGACTGAAATTGCCACCCCACAAGCCCTTGAGCGCCATGGGAACGACCGGAACCGGGTTCAGTTCCACAATCTTCTCGACCCCGTTGCGGAACTTGTTCAACTCGCCCGTCTTGGTGATGGTGCCTTCCGGGAAGATGCAGATGACCTCGCCTTCGTCCAGGTAACGCTTGATGCTGACAAAGGCCTCCGCCAGGATCTTGGGGCGCAGCCGGGCCGAGCTGATCGGAATCACCCCCGCGCCTTTGAAGAGAAAGCGCAGACCGGGGATGTTGAAGTAGGTGTACCACATCACGAAATGAACCGGTCTTTTGACGCTAGCCATGACGATCAGCCAGTCCACGAAGCTGACGTGGTTGGCGATGAGAACGACCGGACCCTCGGCGGGAATCTTGTCCTCCCCCACCACTTTCAGTCGGTAGAGGAAGTGGGTGATCAGGTAGGCGATGAAGCGAACCGTGAACTCCGGGATCAGCGTGTAGATGTAGACCGAGACGACCAGATTGACGATGGCCAGAGCCCCGAAGATCTGAGGGTAGGTCAGATGCAGCTTGCTTTGGGCCACGGCGGTGAGGCCGGCGGCAATCACCATGAAGAAGGCGTTGACGATGTTGTTGCCGGCGATGACGCGGGCCCGCGTATCGGCATCCGAGCGCTGCTGGATGAGCGTGTAGAGCGGCACGATGAAGAAGCCGGAGAACAGGCAGAACAGCAACACGCAGATGGCGATGGCGATGCCTCCGCCGGTCTGGATGAACTCCAGGCCCGAGAGCGGATGGTCGTGGGCGGGCAGCGGATTGCCCAGCAGCCAGAGCAGCGCCAAGAACAGACTGATGCCGATGGAGCCGATGGGCACCAGTCCCAGCTCCAGGCGTCCGAAGGAGAGCCGTTCGCAAAGAACCGAACCCAGCGCCACACCGATGCTGAAAACCACGAACAAGAGCGTGGAGACTTCCAGGTTGCACTGCAAAAACTTGGTGGTGTAGACGGGAAACGCTCCCAGCATCACCATTCCCAGTGCCCAGAACCAGGAGATGCCCAGGATGGAATTGAGAATGGAGCGCTTCTGTCCCACCAGCACAATGGTTTGCCAGGTGGGCACAAAGGGATTCCAGTCGACTTTGACCGACGTGTTGCCGGGAGCCTCTGGAATGGTGGTGCTGAAGAAGAGGCCCAGCAACGAGATGGCCACCAGCAATCCGCCGGTGACCACATCCGGGACGTTGCGGGTGATGAATTCCGTCCCCAAAATCGTGCCCACCAGGATGAACAGGTTGGTCGAGGTCTCCACCCAGGCGTTGCCGGCCACCAACTCCTCCGGTTCCAGGAGCTGGGGCAGAATGCCGTATTTCAGAGGGCCGAAGAAGGACGATTGAATGGCGAAAAAGATCAGCGAGACCACGCACCAGTTCATGTTCTGGAAGTAAATGGCCAGAGCCGCGATGACGGCGAAAAGGATCTCGAGAGCCTTGAGACGGCGGATAATGCCCGCTTTATCAAACTTGTCGGCAAGCTGACCGGCCGTAGCCGAGAGGAAGAAATAGGGCGCCATAAAGATGGCGCCCGCCAGCTGACTCAGCGTTTCCTCGCTCATCCCCATAAATTGGAGACCTCGGTGAGCGACCAGAGCTAACAGCGTCTGCTTGAAAAAGCTGTCGGTGAAAGCCCCGACCGACTGGGTCCAGAAGATACCGGAGAAGCGCTTTTTGCCGAAAAGAGAAAGGGAGGACATGGGGCCTGGTTCGGCCGCAGTCCTCGCCTTCCTCGTTTTTCTTTACACTGCCTGAGCTTGCGAGCCTCGTTTGCGCGTGGCGCAGCGGGGGCACAGACCCATACTGGTGGTGCGGCCGCCGCAGTCACCGCAGATACGCGCGTGGCGCAGAGTCTCTTCGGAGTAGACGTCGCCCGGACGGAAATTGCGTAGCTCGGCCGGAGCATCCGCCGGACGTTCGGCCTGAGCCACGGCCGAGGCCGAGGCGGGCGCCTGCGACTCGGCGGCCGAGGGGCGCTCGGCTCGCCAGGTTTCGCTGACGCGCTGCAAATCGGCGGGTTTGTGCAAAACCGGGTCTGCCGACTCGTTGGGATTTTCCAGTGCCCGAGCGGGAAGCGGCCGCAGGCGATTCAGTTCAGGATAGGACGCTTCGCCAACCTCCGGAGCCTTCTCATTCTCGCCGGTGGCTTCTTGGACGGCCGCCTGCAGCGTTTCCGAGGCGGCCACACGGCCCGCGAAAATCTCGTAGTTGGAGCGCTGACGAGTATTCTTGGACATCTGGTCCAGCGCATGCGCCAGCAAAGCCTTGCTCTCTTTGTTCTGGTTGAGCTGGTCGAAGACGCCGGCCAGGTGATGGCTGTTGTTGCCATCCTTGACGAAGTTGGCCAGAAGTCGTGCGCCCTGGCCGCCTTCGGCCAGACGGACGAAAAGTCGAGCCACGTCCTGCTTGCCGCCGGTCGTCTTGGCCATGCTCTGGAACGAGCCCAGCAGGTCGCGAGCACCGTCGCGGGATTCACTGGCGCGCGAGAGCACACGGCCGAGTTGGCCCGCGCCCTCTTTGTCGTGAGCCAGGTTCTGCAAGGTTTCCAGCGTGCTGGCCGCGCCTTCCTGGTCACGCGTCATGCGGTTGATGGTGCGCGCCACCAGGCGGTTTCCGCCTTCCACTTCGCCGAGGTTTTCCAGAGTCTGGGTGAGGCGGCGAGCGCCGCCCACCGTCTCGGAGATGCCACGGAACGTTTCGGCGGTGCGGTTAGCCGATTTCCAACTCTCGCCCTGGGGTTCGGTCTGACCTTCCAGCAGCTCGGCCAGGCCGCGAGCGGCCGCCGGATGCTCGCTGGATTTCTCCAGGAAGTGGGAGAGGCGCAACGAGGAATCCACGTTCTGAGACATCTTGTGGAAGGCGTCCCCGACCGTCTCCTTGCCGCCGGCGCCGTCGGTGGTGAGCAGCATAATGCCCATCATCCGGTCCGGTGCCACGTTGGCGACGTTGGCCAGAATGGCGCTAAGGGCCATGGCCGAGTCGGGAGTCTTGGTCATGTCGTTGAGCCAGCTCTGCATTTTGCCCGAGCCGCCTTTGACGACGTTGGACTCCAGGGTGTCGGTCAGACCCTTGGCTCCTTCGGCGTCCCGCGAGTGGTAGACCAGAGCCCAGGCGTGATCTTTGCCGGACTTGCCGATCATCTGCTCGCGAACGGTTTCGTAGGTCTGCCGGTAGGCGTCGATGCGGGCCTTGGACATGTTCTCTTTCGGTTGTCCGCCGGGCGCCTTGGGAGCCAGACCGGGCTTAACCGGAGTTGCGGCGGCTTTGGCCTGCGGAGTGGCCGGCTGAGCCGTTGGGGTGGCTGGGGCGGTCTGGGCGGGACGCGCCGGCGCCGCCGCGGCGGGGCGCGCCGGGGCCGGGGCCGTGCTGACCGGAGCCGTGCTCGCCGGGCGGCTTGCGCCGCCGCCGAGCTGGATCCCGAACAGGCTGCGCGGGCGATTGGCCGCCTGGGCTTCGCTGATGATCTTGGCCAGGCTCTCGCCCAGGTCCTGAGTCATTTCGCTCGAGAGATGCGGTAAGCGGTTGTTCTGGGCTTCGGTGGCCCGCTCCATCTCTTTGGCCTGAGAAATGCCTTCGCTGACGCGCTGCATGGGCGCCTTGACCTGGGGCTGGCGCAGTTGCTGGGCGACTTCTCGGATTCCCGGCGCATCCAACTGGACGCGTTTGAGGGAGAGAACCTGCTGGCGACCGCTGCTTTCGCCCAGCGGTTTGAGTGCCTGGTCGGCTTGTTTCAGACCACTCTGCAATTTGCTGTCGGTCAGCACCGGGTTGAGGGTCTTGCGCAGGTTCTGCACGTTGGCTTTGTCCTGGGGGGACTCCACCAACTGCTCCAGGCGCTCCAGACCTCTGTGCAGGGAGGCGGGCTCCTGAGCGGTGCGATGCAGTGCTTCCAGGCCTTTAGGCTGCTGACTGGTTTTTTCCAGACCCTGGACGACGGTCTTAAGGTTCTGCTGTGCCTGCGGCAACTTCTCGAGCTGGCGGGCCATGACCGGAGCGTTCTGCAGACGCTGGGTCATTTTGCTGTCCAGTTTGCCGATGGCTGCGGCGACGGGCATTTTCTGGCCGGGTTGGACCTGCTGAGTGCGCACCACCTGAGCCGGCTGACCGGGCTGCTGGGGCTGTTGTCCCTGCGGGGCGCGCACCTGTGGCTGCTGTCCGGCCGGGGCGGCCGGTTGCTGGGGCGGCTGGCCGACGGAGGTTGCGGGTCGCTGGACCTGAGCCGGCTGACCCTGTGGGGCGCGTACCTGGGGCGGCTGGCCGATTGGGGCTGCGGGTTGCTGGGGCTGTTGTCCCTGCGGGGCGCGCACCTGCGGCTGCTGGCCGAGTGGTGGGGTGGCGGGTTGCTGCGCCTGGGGCTGTTGACCCTGGGGGGCGCGCACCTGGGGCTGCTGGCCGACCGAGGCTGCGGGTTGCTGGGGCGGCTGGCCCACGATGGTGGCGGGTTGCTGCGCCTGGGGTTGCTGACCCTGAGGGGCGCGCACCTGAGGCTGCTGGCCGATGATTTGAGCCTGCGGTCCGCGCGGTTCTACCGGTTGCGTCCGCACGACAGGTCCTTCGTTTCCGAGAGGCTGGCCGGCAGCGGTCTTGAGACCGGAGAGATTTTCCCCCTGCACCTGAGCGCGACCCGAAGGATTGATAGCCGACTGGGGGCGCTCATCGCGGCGGCCCTGCTCATTGCCGCGCAACTGGCCAAACTGAGAATCCACGGCCGTCGGCAAGGAGCCTTCCTGCTGGGCGGATCGCACCAACGGCAGAGCCTGGGAGACCTGGTCGAGCTTGCTAGGCAGGTCCTTCCATTCCTGAGTTTGCTTGCCAAGCTGCTGGAGATTGTCTCCGACCTGCCGCACCTGGGTGAGTTGGGCCATCTGGTTGGAGAGAGCCGAGCCCCCTAGAGCCAGTCCGCTCAGACCCGACACCTGACGGGTGGCGTTGGGCAGATCCTGCAGCAGCGAGCGCACGTCCGGGTTGCGGGCGAAGTCCTTGGGATTTCCGGGCAAATTCTGGGCACGGTCGACCAGGTTCTGAACTTTGCCTAGTCCCTCGAGAGTTTCCGGCACATTCTGCAAAACCGGGGCCAGGTCTTTGAGACCTTCCAGACCCTTCAACTGCTGCGGCAGGCCGTCCAGGCCTTGCAGGCCCTGCGAGAGCTTCTGCAGCTCCTGAAATCCACCGGCCTGAGATAAGGTCTGATCCAGAGCCATCAGATCTTGCTGAGCCATGCCCAGCGACTGGAAAGCGTTGTCCTGCAGCATGTTGCTCAGGCCACTCTGCTCAAACTGGTTGAACAGGCTCTGGTCCATATAGCTCGATAGATTGGAGTTGTTGAAGAAACTGTTGCTGCTCTGGTTGTAGTAGTTGGAGGAGTTGTAGTAGTTCGAGCTGTTGGAATAGCTGCTCTGATTGTAATAGTTGCTCGAGCTCTGGTTGCCGGAAGTTCCGGACTGCCCGGAGCCCGTGCTCTGCGGGCTCGACGGCTGGGCGGGCGTGTTGTTGTCTCGCGGTGGGGTCGCCGGTTGGGCCGTCGTATTGCTGTCGCGGGGAGGGGTTGCCGGTTGGGCCGGGGTGCTGCTATCCCGTGGAGGGGTCGCCGGTTGAGCGGGCGTGTTGCTGTCCCGAGGAGCGGTCGCCGGCTGAGGCTGGCTGCCTTTGCTGGTGTCCCCCTTGGCGGCGTCGGCAGGCTTCTGGCTGCTACCGCCTCCTTCCCCACCACCGGTGGCGGGTTTGGCAGCAGTCTGCCCCTTGTCGCCATCTCCCGCGAAGGCTGCTACCTGCGGTTTGTTGGTGGTTGAGGCGTCGCTGGCTTTCCTGCTCTCCTGAACCGGACGCACCGACTTGTCATCGCTCTTCGGCTGCGTATTGGCGGTAAAGTAATTGCCGGTGAGTTGATTTTGTTGGGTCTGGACGGCCTGGGTGAAACGTCCGAAAAGCCCCTGAGGCTTCGTTTCCAGGTCGCTGCTGTCGGACTTACCGACGGTATCCTTGACGATCTTGTAGAGTTCCGGGTAGCTCTCTTTCAGCTTCTGCTCGTCTTTGCCGCCGCGCAGGTACGAAGAGATGACCTCAGAGCCAAACTCGCCTTGACTGGAAGCAGCGTTGGCGTTGATTTGGGAATCTTTGCGCTCCTTGGAGGCGTAGTCTTTCATCAGACTGCTCCACTTTTGGGAAGTCTCGGGATTCTCGCGCAGGCGGTCGTCGATGCGATGGCCCAGTTCGTCGGAGAGCACTTTGTTCAGCTCCTGAGGATTGCGGAAAGCGCTCTCGGACAGGCGAATTTTGTTGGTGCCGTAGTTGAAAACGGCTTCGTGGGCGTTGCCTTTCTGGTCGCGTAGAACTTTGCTCTGATCGTCGATGACGTCGATGGAGAAGCCGTCTTTGGTAATCTCCTTGAGAAGATCGTTGTCGATCTTCGAATGGCGCAACATGCTCTCGACCTGAGCTTTTTCCGTGCCGCTGAGATTGCGGGTTGCGCGGTCAATCGCGTCCTCGCGCTCTTTTTTATCGCTTGCCTCAGCTTTGGTGGCCTTGTCTTTCTTGTCTTTGACGGGATCTTTGGCGGTCTTGAGAGGCTCCTTGGCTTTCCCGTCTTTGGCACCGGCAACCTTGGCCGGCTGGGCGCCGGCCTTGGGTCCCGTGATCGAATTTACCGGGTTGTGCTGAGCGGCCGGTTGGGCGGCGGCAATCGGTTGCGCGGCCGGGGCCGCAAACTGCCGCGCCGCTTGCTCCGCCTGCAGACGCTGCGCCTCCTGGCCCGGCTGGTTCTGCTCTTTGGCGGGTTCGGACCTGGAAGCAGTGAGCTCGGCGGCAGGCTTTTGCGGCTCGGGCGCATCGGCGGGTTTCTGGACCTGGGGTCTGGGCTCGACCGCAGGCTTTTGAGCGTCCGCCTGGCCGACCGGCTTGTGAGGCTGGAGAATCGGCTGGTCCAAGGGCTTCAGTGTCTTGGGAGGTGCTTCACCCGCCGGTTTCTGGGTGTCGATGTCACCGGTGGATTTCTGAGTCTGGAGGCTGGGCTCGCCTACAGGCTTCTGTGAGTCAGCCTGACCAGTCGGCTTCTGAGCCTGAAGGGTCGGCTCGCCCGAAGGTTTCTGTGCATCCGTTTGACCGGCTGGCTTTTGGGCCTGAAGGTTGGGCTCACCGGACGGTTTCTGGGCGTCCGCCTGACCGGCCGGCTTCTGGCCTTGAAGGTTAGGCTCGCCCGAAGGTTTCTGTGCATCCGTTTGACCGGCTGGCTTCTGAGCCTGGAGATTCGGCTCACCGGCCGGTTTCTGGGCGTCCGCCTGACCGGCCGGCTTTTGGGCCTGAAGGTTGGTCTCACTGCCGGGTTTCTGGGCGTCCGTCTGACCAGCCGGCTTCTGGGCCTGGAGATTCGGCTCACCGGCCGGTTTCTGGGCGTCCGCTTGACCAGCAGTCTTCAGGGCCTGAAGGTTGGGCTCGCCCGAGGGTTTCTGAGCTTCGGCTTGAGCGGCAGGCTTCTGCGCTTGGAGATTCGGCTCACCGCCAGGTTTCTGGGCGTCCGCTTGACCGACCGGCTTCTGGGCTTGAAGATTGGGCTCGCCCGAGGGTTTCTGGGCGTCCGCCTGACCGGCAGCCTTTTGGGCCTGGAGATTCGGCTCGCCGGAAGGCTTCTGTGCATCCGTTTGACCGGCCGGCTTCTGGGCCTGAAGGTTGGGCTCACCGGCCGGTTTCTGGGCGTCCGTCTGACCGGCCGGCTTCTGGGCTTGGAGATTCGGCTCACCGCCAGGTTTCTGGGCGTCCGTCTGAGCAACGGGCTTCTGAGCCTGAAGGTTGGGCTCGCCCGAGGGTTTCTGAGCTTCGGCTTGACCGGCAGGCTTCTGCGCTTGGAAGTTGGGCTCACCGGCCGGTCTCTGGGCATCCGCCTGACCGGCCGGCTTCTGGGCATTCACTTCGCCGGCAGGCTTCTGTGCGTCCGCCTGAGCAACGGGCCTCTGGGCCTGGAAATTCGCCTCGACCGAGGGTTTCTGTGCGTCCGTCTGCTCGACGGGCTTGTGAGCCTGGACAGACGAAGCGACCGCAGGCTTGTGTACGTCCGTCTGGCCCGCAAGCTTTTGATCCTGCGAGTTCGCTTCGAGTGCGGATTTCTGGAAGCCGCCGGGCTCTCCAGCGCCCTTGTGTGCATCGACCTGCTCCCCGGCCAGAGAGCGAGGCAGCGACTCCTCACCCCAGTTGTGCTGAACCTGCGTGTCGGATGGACTGCGATAGTCGCCCTGCAGCGACTGCGGATCTTTGGCGCCCAAAGCCTTGACGGCGGGAGCCGCTTCGACGGTGACCGGCTCTTTGGGCTGCGGTGCGGGAATTCCCCAGAGCTTCTCCCACAAGTTGGCGGGCTTCTGAGAATCTTCTTTGGCAGCGGATGCGTGCGGATCTTGAGCGGTGTCGGTCTCGGCGGGTTTGGCCAGACCGGCCAGGTTGCGCAATCGCCCCGAGTTGCCCGTCAGAATGTCACCGATCTTGGAAGTCCAGGCCCGCGAGGGAGAAGTGGCGTTCGACTCGCCGTCACCGAAGGCGTCCCGCAACTGGTCGACCATTCCGATTTGGGGCAGGTGCACGCGATTGCGCTTTTCCTGAAGTTCGGAACTCGACTTGATGTCATCGCCCGGTCGAGCGACGGTCGGAGCGGCGCCAGGAGCCTTCGAAGCAGGCGCAGCCGATTCGGTCGCCTTGGCGGCCGGCGCGGCGGAGGTAGAAGTCGGTTTGTTCGACTCCTTGGCGCTCGACAGCCCCGCTTTCAGCGTGGTGGCAGCCGAAGGCTTGGCCGGCTCAGCTTTCTTGTCAGATACTTCGCTGGTCTTCTTCGATTTCTCAATCATTGCCTAGTCCTCGATTTTCGGTGACGTCGGTCGCTGCTCTGACAATACCTGCTCCACATGCACCAGAGCGGGCTCTACTAACTCTCGCTCTGGCAACGGACCCATACCTGAGGTGTCCAACAACTTGCTCACCGCGGCCACGGCCGGATGAGGGCTGTCGAGCGCCTCCGCCAACTGCTCGAAATCCGCCCAGCGCAGGTCGCGGCGTCCCGCGGCCAACTCTCGACGATACCGTTGTGCCCAGGCGCGCAGCCCGGAAGCATCATTGGCATCGAGCAATTCGACACAACATTTGCACATCTGTGCGAACTCTTGCAAAACGGGATTGGTGCCGCCCTCCTGGAGAGCCCCCAAACATCCCAGCACGCGCTCGATGGGTTCCCCCTCGCGGCACAACTGCGACAGCGCGCGCGCAGCCCAGGCCACCTGTGGATCGCGGGCAAAATCAGCCACCGTCTTCAAACGGTGCCAGGAGCCGGCCAGGCGCACCCACGGGGTCAATTCCTGAAGAGCCGTGAAGGGCCGCTTCTCCAGGTCGCGGGTCAGGTGCAGAATGCTGTTGAGCGGATGCTCGCCGGGCACGAATTGCCCGGCGGCCTGCAGCTGCACTTTCAAAACCTCCGGCTGCTCCAACAAAGTGCGCTGCAGTTGGCGGAACTCCGGATTCAAATCCAGCGACTGACGCAAGCTTTGCTGGGCACTGGCCTGCAAATCGGCCATTCCCATGGCCACGGCCGTGCGCACCTCGAACTCGCCATCGCGAGCCAGTCGCAGCAACGGCTCAAAAGCTTGTGAACTGGGCATTTTTTCGCACAGATGCAGGGCCAGATGAGTGCGAACCTTGGCCGAACCATCCTGAGCCCACTGCAGCAGCAGCCCGGGTCCCTGAGTGAGAGCGCGATTCCACAACACTCCCACGGCCGCGCAGCGAGCTTCTTCTCCGCGCGCCACCAGATCTTCAAAAAGTTCGTCCTGCAGCTGCGGCGGCAGACTCGAGAGCAACTGAACCAACACCTGAGTCAGCACCGGATCGTCGAAAGTCTCTTCTTCTTCGAAGCGCTGGCTCAGGAAGTGCTGAAGTTGGTCGGGCCGACTCGAACCCAGATTGCGCAAGCCCTGGAGGCCGCGCAGGCGCATCTCGGGATGATAGGAAAGCATCAAATCGGTCCAGGCCTGCATGGCCAGAGGTTCGCTCACGCTACGCAGAGCCAGTTGGCCGACGGCCGCCTGCCATTCCGCGCGCGAATCCGACCTGGCTTGCACCAGCAGGCTCGCGATGGCTTCCTCCCCGACTGCCCCGTAGCTCATCCCAGAGCGCCCTTGATTTCCTCGTGAACATTGGCCAGACGCTGTTCGGCTTCATCCAGAGCGGCATCATCCGGCTCGGTCAGTCCGCGCTCGATCAGACCCAGAACCACATCCATTTCCTGGAGCAAAGCTTCGGTGGCGGAAAAAGCGCCTTGCAACTGAGCGATTTGCTCTTCTCCCAGCCCCATTTCCTGGAGCGGCTGCCCGGCCACCTGTTCCCATTGCTGGAAGGCGGCATCGAGGCGCGGGGAAAGGCCAACGACGTACGCTTCAATCACGGTTCCGTCAAAATGACCGGCGCGGTAGCCGCGCAACGCGTGCAGAAGCGAGGCAAATCCGGGATTGTCCGGATCTACTTCGGCATGATCAAAATCGACCTGAGGCAGCTCGGCCGGGTAGTATTCACCCTCGCCCAGCTCCTGGACATATCCATCGTTTGTCAACTGCTTCTCCTAGGGCCCCTGTGCATGAGGCTCTCTTCCTAGCCTACCATTTCGAGACTCGAAACCAGAAGGCTGCGATGTAACAATCATTCGACAAAGCTGGAAATTGCCTCCAAAAACAGCAACAACCTTCACATCCCGGCAACATCCCCCGCGCCGTTCCATTCGATGTCCCAGGTCATCGCCTGCGAGAGGCTAATTCGACGGCGTTTGGACCGCCACAGGCTCTCGGCCAGCACCAGCGGCTGGGCCAGCGCCGGTCCCCAGTCTTGGGGATGAAAGATCACGTCTCGGGCCGTTCTCCAGTCCCGCCAGAACTCTCGCGGGAAACGGTTGCGCAGCAGCATGGCTGCCGCCAGTTGAGCTCGCGGCCTGGCTTGCCAACCCGGCCTAGTTGGCAAGCCCAGGGCAGCCAGGGCGGGAGTCAAGTCCAGCAGATGGATTCCGCTGGTCCAGCGCGGGTTGCACTCGATGGCCACACCGCCCACGAAATCCAATCCGAGGGGACCGCTGAATTGGAGCTGAGCGACCAACCGTTGCGCTTGTGCGATCAACTCGGGCGCCTGGCAGCGCTCAAAATAGAGACCGGCGCCGCCGTGGTCGTCTCCCCGCAAACTGCCCCAGCGCGACCGATAGCAGCAGGCGCAGACCAACTCGCCTCGCCAGGCAAAGCCGCTGAAGCAAATCTGCTCGCCTTCCAGCTTCTGTTGAGCCAACCAGCCCGATTGGCCGCGCAAAGAATCCAGGAGTTCCCGGGTAGGGCGGGTCCAGGTGGTCTCGCCGAAACGTGAATAGACGCGTTTGACCACGACGTCTTGAGGATGACCGCTCCACTTGGCCAGCGGAACGGTTTCGGGGGCGGGCAAATCACACTCTTTCAGGAGGTCGACAAAATGGTCTTTGCGATGCAAACGCTCGAGCAGTTCCGGCCGATCCCAGACGCCCGGCCGACAGGCGCTACACCAAAGAATCTCCTCATTGCAGGCGAAAATCGTGCGGTGCGGCAGCGCCCGCAGCTGCCGGTCAAACTCCGCTCGATGCCAGCGAGGCGAGGGCAGCCGGGTGTAGCGCTTCAGCCGGGATGAAAAACGGCCCAGCGGGAAGTGCAGAAAATCCGCGCCTTCCACCTCCAGGCCGTGAAAATGAAGCTGGCGCACCAACTCCAGAGCGGCCGGGGAACGCACCCCGACCACCAGTATCGGTTCCAAGCGCTAGCTGTTGGCCGCTTTGGGCTTCTTGCCCGACAACCGCTCAAGACCCATGGTCGCCACCGGATCTCCAGGTTGCAGGTCCAAGGCGCGCTGGTAAGCGTACTTCGCTTCCTTCAGCTGGTCGGCCGACTGGGTGCGGTCATACATGCGCTCGTAGCAGCAACCGACGTAACGCCAGCCATCCACTCGCTTCGGCTCCAAGGTCAGGCCGGTTTTCAGCTCTTTCAAGCCTAGGTCCAGCTTGCCGGTGCGATAATGCAGTGCGGCCAGGTAGATCCAGTCGTCGGCGTGATTCTTGTCGGCGTTGATGGCGTCGACGTAAGAATCCTCAGCCTCCTTGAGCTTGCCCGCCCGCAGAGCCGCTTCCGCCTTGGCGAAGTACTGGTCGTGCTGTTTCGGGTCCACCTTGCGTTGCGGACCAGCGTTCCCAACAACCGGAATCCCGTCGAATCCCTCGGCCATAGGCGCCAACCGCTCTAACAGCCCCCGGGCGCCCGGGAAATTCGGGTCAATTGCCAGACACTGCTCAACAAACTTTCTGGCTTCCGGCTGCTTCTCCATGACGACATTGATAGCCGCCAGGTAGTAATAGCAGGCTGCAGTCTGGTAATTGTGGGAAATACACCACTGGTAGTCTTCCACTGCTCCACCCGTATCCATGGCGTCTCGGCGGAAGTTGGCCCGCAGAAAGTGGGCCGGAATGTTGTTCGGATCGGTGATGAGAATGTTATCCACCAGACCCTGAGCCAGATCGGGATTGCCCGCCTTGGTAAAGGCCTCGATCAGGCCCAGGCGGTAGCCGCCCTGGCGACCGATGGCGTCACATGCGAAGTCCCCCACCATGGCGAATCGAATCGCGTCTTCCACCTGATTGGCCTGGGCCGACCAGCGAATGCGCTGGTCGATACGCTCGAAGAAACTCTCGTCGATCAGGCCGGCATTGTCTTTCAGAGTCTGCGGCCACTGGGCCTGGTCCAGGCGGAACATCTGCTTGAGCATCTGCACCTGGAGACCCTCGTCGACCGCCAGTGCGGGCAAGGAAATCAGGAGGCTGCAGCCCAGGGCCGCGCATAAAATAGGCTTTTTCCAGTGGATCAACATAGCAGGGGCTAATTCCTTTCCAGATCAGGCGTTCCTGCGCGGCAAAGGAAAACGAGCCGACCTCAGGACCGACGACTCGTCGTCGCGGCGGGCGAAAACTTATTCCCTTCAAGCCGAAAACAACTTGAGCACCTGCTCGGTCGTACGCTCGACAGACTCAAACCGATCCACCTCTTCGACGGCAATCTGGATCTCTGGAAGCTTCAAGATCTCTCGCCGATTCATGTCTCGCTCCGTCACATGATGCGGACCATTGACCTCGCGCCCACACCAGTAACTTCTTCCCTTGCGAGCGACCAGCATCAGGGCATCCAGTCGGAAAGTGGCCGTTCGGGGGCGAATCCGCACCTGAGGCCAGAGCAGATAGTCCACGTCACCGAGCTTTCCTCTCAGGCCCGGCAACTGTCTCTCTGCCAAAACCGCACCATAGGGATCGACCAGCGGCTGCAGGCGGAATCCCAGCGCATGAGGGCTCTCCAGAAACCCCCTGGCCCCATGGTAAGCAAACTGAAGCAAGTCAAACCCCTCCGTGACAGACTCGCACGGCAGTAACTGCTCCATCCAAGAGGTCAGCGCCGGGTCAATCTTTTCATAGAGTTGGGTCATATTCCGACAATGGTAATGAACGCGTGTCCAAAGATCCCCGTCAGCGGCGGTTAATTCGAAGGGCCGAGGCCGACGCCACTTCCGCCTTTCCGCGCCCGTAAGACACTGGTCGTCACAAGGAACCGCCACGCCCGCCCACTCCCACAGGATATTGGCAACCGTCCGGGACGGAAGCAGAGCGCCATACTCAATCAATTGCCAGGTCGAACGCGCGATACCTAAGATGTCCGCCATTTCTTGCTGGTTCTTGTTCAGAGCACCACGAAGTTTTTCAAAATACAGCACCAGGGTCGCCTCCTATCTTTTGAGACACTCTAGCGCGGCCGCGTCTACCAAAGTACTACCAAAACGACTCGTCCGATTTTTCCCAGGCCACCTCCGATCCCGAGCCACCACCTGAGGTAAGCAACACACACCACCTGAGGTGGCACCCCGGAAGACCCGAATCTCCCAGACCCCGGGCCACCACCAGGGGGTATGCAAACCACACCACCTGAGGTGCCCCCCCGGAAACCCCGGACCCTCAAGACCCGAGCCACCACCAGGGGTATGCAAACCACCTGAGGTGGCACCCCGGAAAACCGGACCTCCAAGACCCAGGCCACCACCTGAGGTAAGCAAACCACACCACCTGAGGTGGCACCCCGGAAAACCGGACCTCCAAGACCCAGGCCACCACCAGGGGTATGCAAACCACACCACCTGAGGTGGCCCCCGGAAAATCAGGACCTCCAAGTCCCGGGCCACCACCAGGGGTATGCAACAAACACCCAGGAAAACCCGGACCTCCAGGACCCGGGCCACCACCAGGGGTATGCAACACACACCCCGGAAAACCCGGACCTCCAGGACCCGTGCCACCCGACAAATGAAAAAAAGCCCGAGAGCGAACTCTCGGGCTTCCAGGGACCGACGGTGCGGAAGACTACAGGGTCTTGCGCAGGACGTTGGTCAGAACACCGGCAGCAACACCGATACCGGCACCAGCGACAGCGCCGCCGAGAACTCCGGACACCAGGTTCAGGCCTCCACCCGCGGTGAGGGTCTCTTTCTGCTCAGTAACTTTCACGTGCTTGCCGACTCCGAGCACGCCGCCTTCCATCACCGGAACCGGACGGCTGACGTCCTGGGTGCCGGGGTTGGTGACGGTGCTCTGGTAGACCGACTGGTTGTAGTCGCCGGGAATCTGGCCGACCACTTTGTTCTCGAAAACGGGGGTCTGGTTGACGACGGTCTTGGTGACCGAGTTGCCCGAGGCCAGCATACCGGAGAGGCCGCCGACGATGGCACCACCGGCTGCGCCGATGCCGCCCATCTTGAGCATAACCTTGAGGTCGCCTTCGGTCTTGCGGGTTTCACCGGGGACGTATTCGCCTTTGCCGGTCAGCTTGCGGGTGACGATAACGCCACCGGCCAGCAGGGTGCCGACACCGGCGCCGATGGCCATACCGCCGAGCGCGTCGGTGATGGGGCTGCCCACGCCGCCGTTGTTCACGGTGGCCTGCTGGGTCTCATACGAACCGACCTTCTCGTTGCGGAAGGTGGGCTGGTGCTTGACGTCCCAACCGGTGAGCTGCGAACCCTGGTAGGGGTTGCCGTTCTGGTCATACTTGGTGATGGGCTTGGAAGTTTCGGTGCGGCTCTCGGTCGAACCGGTCAGAACCGGCTTGATGACGTCGTGAGTGGTGGTGGTGACGTCGATGCTCGGCTGAGCGGCCCAGCTGGTCAGCAGGTTGCTGGCCAGACCGACCGTGCCGCCGACGGCGGCGCCGGCGGTGGCGCCCATAATCAGGAGCTGCGAGTCTTTGACGTTGGCCAGGCTGGGCGGCTTGAGGGCCGTTTCCTGGTCGATGGTGGAGAGCTTGTCGTTGACCGACTGGTAGCCATCGAGGATGGTGCCGTAGTCGGCGTCGATGCGCTCGAACTCTTTGCTGCCGCGGTCGACTTTGGTGGCTTTAGGAGTGCTGTTGCTCTTGAAGATGCTGGAGATATTCATTGTCGTATCCTTCTTCTCTGAAATCCGCGGTTAGTGAGGCTTGCTGGCTTTGCACTGCTCGAGGTCACGACGCAGGCCGGCATTGTCATTGTGCTTGCGCTCGAGGTCGCTGCGGGAGCGGTCGACGTCGTTCTTGGCGCGGTCGAAGGTGGGCTGCAGGTTGTCGCCTTCGCGGTCGAGCTGACCGGCGCGGTCGCGCTCGTTCTGGGCCTGGCTCAATACGCCGGGCACCTGGGCCTGCATATTGTTGGCTTCGCGGCGGTCCGACTGGGCCTGAGCACTCAGGCTCTGGGACTGCTGACGAGTGCGGTCGATATCCTGGCGGATGGGCTTGAGTTCCGCTTCCACTTTCTGGGAGACGACGTTCGGAATGTTTGCTTCCTCACGCTGTAACTGGCGGTCGCGGTCTTCGAGCTTGCCCTTGCGGTCCTGATACTTGGCGTCGAGGCCGTTCTCCAGGTCTCGCAGCATCTTGGTGGAGCGCTGCAGAACCAGTTCCGGAACCTGCTTCTCTTTCGAGTCAATCCGGTTCTTTTCACCGTCGAGGCGAACCTTCTCGGCGTTCTGGCTGGCTTCACCGGTGACCAGGCGGGACTTCTCGTCTTTGTAGAGCTCCTCGCTGCGGTCGGTGGAAAGCTTGTCCTGGTTGGCGTTCTTCATCTTGACTTCGGCTTCTTTGTCACCGACGGTGCCCTGACGGCCGTCCAGTTCCTGGGTGCGACCTTTGATGTCGGCTACCGCTTCGGTGTGAGCCTTGTTGGTCGAGGTTTCGAGGGAGTTCAACTTGCCCTCTTGCTCGTTGAGCATATTCTCTTTCTTGTCCAGTTCCAGCCACTGCTGACCCTGGTGAACTTTGTTGATAGCGCCCTTGATGGTGGCTTCACCGGCCTTGACCAGGTTCCAACCACCGACCGCGCCGATGACACCGAAGATAGCGCCGCCGAAGATGGCGCCCGAGGCGGCCGCTCCGGTCATCGCGCTCAGCGTCAGGTTGTGGGCCAGCAGGCCGCCTGCCAGGCTACCGGCCGACATCACGCCGGCGCCGAGAGCGGCACCGCCGACCGCGCCACCGAGGAGGCCGGTGCCGGCGACAACCGAGGCGGCGAACTTGCCGACGCCGCTCATCTTGTTCAAATCGTCTTTCTTGGGAGCCTGAGGCTGGGTGGGCTTGGTCGAACCGGGGAGTGCGGCGCCAACTTCGCCCTGCACGTGGTTCCAACCACCCTTGGCTGCACCGACGCCGGCTCCAACCACCGCGCCAGGAATCTTGCCGGCCAGTCCGCCGACCACGTTGCCTACCGTCCAACCGCCGCTGGCGCCGGCCAGACCGCCGACAATCATACCGGCCTTGGCGCCCACACCGATGGTGGTGAAGGTCTGACCGATGAAGTTCAGCGCGCCGTGGCTGCCGACCGAGGCAATCACCGGTCCGAAGCCGCCACCGAGAGCCGCACCGACCACCGCGCCGCCGAGCACACCGGCATACATCGCGGGGACCATCGAAGCCACACCGACTGCACCGCCAGTGACGGTTCCGAAGGCATTGGCGAAGCTAACCGCGGTGCGCATGCTTTCCTTACCGACTGCGCCGCCGAAGCTGTCTTTGGGACCTTCGGGTGCGGGGGGCTGGTTGCCCGGGGTGTTGCCGAGGGTGCGGAGCACCGGGATGTTGGCTTGTTGGACTTTCATGACGTTCTCCTTCAGGGGTTGGACCTTGAAATCTGTCGGGAATCTTTTTCTCCCACGCACAGAATGCCAGAGGGGCCTGAACAAACCCTGAAAAGAAAAACTTAATTTTTGATGGCCTCCCAGGCAGAACGCAAACGGCCTAATTGCTTGGTATCTAGCGCACCATCCCAGTATCCGCCCTGCTTGACGGAGGACCCGATGATCAGTCCCTGAGCAGCCGCAAACTCCCCTAAATTCTCCGGAGTCAGTCCCGAACCGACGAAGACCGGCAACGAAGAGTGCCCGGCCAGCAGGCGTACCTCATTGGCATCGGCCGGCTGCCCGGTGGCCGAGCCGGTGACGATCAGTCCATCTGCCAAAAAGAACTCGCAGCCGTGAGCCACATCCAGCAGCGACAAATCGGAAGTGACCGCGTGCGAGCTGTGCTTCTTCTTGATGTCCGTGATAATCCGGATGTGGCCGGCTTTCCACTGGTCGCGACTGCGTACCAGTTGCCCCGCACAGCCTTCGATCCAGCCTTCGTCGGCCACGTGGGCGTAAGCAAAACCTTCCACGCGGATGAAGGTGGCTCCGCAGGCCAGGGCCACGGCCAGCGCCTGTTGATTGGCGGCGGCCAGAACCTGCACCCCCAGCGGCAGTTGCACGGCCCGGCGTACCTCGTGTCCCAGGACGGCCATGGCGGCCACCGTTTCCGGCCCAACCTTCTCCCCTATCATGTATGGGCGATCATACATGTTCTCCAGCAGAAGACCGTGGAAGCCGGCCTGCTGATAAAGGATCGCTTCTTCCACGGCTCGGTCCAGAATGGCGCCCAGGTCGCCGCTCCAACCAGGCGCTCCCGGCAGCGGCCCTACGTGAATCATACCGATCAGTCCGGAGCGCTGACCGAAGTGTGAAGAAAACCAGTTATCCATAGTGAACAGGAGTTACGGCAGACAAAAGCCAACTCCTTCTCTATGCAAGTCAAAGGACGGGGCGCCGTTACCAACCCCACCCATCGCTTTGCCAGCCTGGAAATCGAATCCCTGGAAGAGGAAGAGCGCCCAGACAAAATTCCTACTCGGTATTGGGATGATCAATCGCGCAGCATCATCAGCCGCAATGACAGCCCCGACATCCCTTTCAGCGCCAGCCTCAATCCCTACCGCGGCTGCGAACACGGCTGCGCCTACTGCTATGCCCGCCCTACCCATGAGTACCTGGGATATTCAGCCGGACTCGACTTCGAGACTCAGATCTTTCCGAAGAAGCATGCCCCCGAACTCCTGCGCAAAGAACTTTCCAAGAAATCCTGGACGCCGCAGGTACTGGCCCTGAGCGGCGTCACCGACTGCTACCAGCCGGTCGAGAGAAAATTGCAGATCACCAGACAGTTGCTGGAGATTCTCCTGGAGTTCGGCAATCCGGTCCGGGTCATCACCAAAAACCACCTGATTACCCGCGATGTCGACCTGCTCCAGAAGATGGCCGCCAAGAACCTGGTGCACGCCCATCTCTCCATCACCACCCTGGACCCGGAGCTCAGTCGCACCATGGAGCCACGCGGGGCCAGTCCTCACATGCGACTCAAAGCGGTTCAGACCCTCAGTCAGGCAGGCGTACCGGTGGCGGTCATGGCCAGCCCGATGGTCCCCGGCCTGAACGACCACGAACTCCCGCAAATTCTGCAGAAAGCCGCCGAGGCCGGAGCCCGAGGCGGTGGCTACATTCCGATTCGACTACCCGGCGCCGTGGCCCAGGTCTTCGTGGACTGGTTGGAAGCCAACTTTCCCGACCGCAAAGAGAAAGTGCTGCACAAAATCTGTGAACTACGCGGGGGTCGACTCAATGACCCCAACTTCCACACGCGCTTTACGGGCGTGGGCAAAGCCGCGGACAACCTGCACCGACTGTATCAGATAGGCATCAAGCGATCGGGACTGCAACAGGATTTGCCGGAGCTCACTCTACAGCACTTCCGCAAGGAGCCCAAAAAGCCGAAACAACTCGAGCTCTTTGGCTAAAAAGTCCCAGAAACCGAACAAGGCTCGCGTGTCGGCGAGCCTTGTGGTTGGTAAGTCCTATTTAACACCCAGCAAGGCCGGTTGTCCATAACTTTTTTGTTACATTTTTATGAACAGGCCGCAAGGGGAGCGTGACTTCGCCCCAGAAGCAGACTCAATGCTTGGCCGAATCATGCGCGTTCTGCGCGAAGAACTACCCGATGCTCTCAGTCCTCGTTACTGGTACCACCAGTTTCTTCGCTGGAAAATCCATCGAGTCTGCATTGGCTACTCCGGTCGGCGCCACTGGCGATTCTGGAAAGAACTGCTTTACTGGCGACGCCCCCGCAAAATGCTCATTCTGGGAGTTTACTTCGGACGCGACATCGCCTATCTGTTGGAGCTCCGAAAACAGACCGGCAGCATCTGTGAGATTGTCGGAGTCGATAAGTTCGAGGATCGCTTCTGCGACGATTGGCCGGAAGACCTCCGCGGAAAAAACTGGGCCGAAGCGGGATTCGGGAAAGCCCCCTCCCTGCAGGCCGCCAACCGGAACCTGAGTCGGCTCGGCCACGACCTGAGTTGCGTGCGCCTGGTCTCCTCTCGAGCCGAGGACTTCCTGCGCGAGTCGGACGAGCAGTTCGACTTCATCTATATCGACACGGCTCACGATTATCAGTCCACCGTGGAGATCATCGGCCTGTGCATGCCTCGGCTGGCCCCGGGCGGACTTATCGGGGGCGACGATTTTTCCGACCAGGGAACGTGGGGCGTGGTCACAGCCGTAAAGGAGTGCTTCTCGCGCTTCACCACCTTTGGAAACAGCCAGATCTGGATGGCCGAGGGATTGGACTGGAAGGGCGCCCCTCCACCAGCCTGAGTTCGGCGGCTCACAAAAAAAGGACCAGGCCGAAGCCTGGTCCTTTTTTCGTAGCAGCTATTCTTTAGGTGAACAGCAGACGCGGGTCGTTGTAGAAGTCGCGGGTGCGCTGCTGCCCGATGCCCATAAAGGGCATGAAGGGACGTTCCCACCACTTGGGGTCGCTGGTCGAAGCGATGTCCTTGTAGTTGGAGCGCATTCCGAAGTTCTCGTCCTGCGTATACATGTTGGTGTAGTTGATGCCACCGTCGCGGTTGTAGCTGATGCGAGCGGTTTCACCGTCATACTGGTAGGCTTCGCGCATACGGGTGTCATACGGATTGAAGCTACGGCTGGTGATTTCGTTGCCTTCGTTCTTGATCTGGATGTTCTGGTCGCCATCGTAGATCGAGGTGTTGGTGACAACGCCGTTGGGAGCGGTAGCGCCCATGGTCACTTTGGTGCCGTCGGGCAGAACGATCGAGCGCTGCTTGCCTTCCCAGTCCTTCACGTGCTTACCGTTGACGTACTCGTGCGGGTCGCCCGAGTTCTCAACCTTTTGCTTGCCGGACGGGTCGGTGATGATGACCTTGTCACCGTCAACCTTGACGTTCCAACCACCGCTGGTGCGATAGCTGATCGGTTCGCCGGGCTTGTTCTGGCTCAGCTGGCCGCCGGGGTTGCCGGTGCCATACTGGTTCGGGAAGCACTGATTGTTGGGCTGGCAACCGTTGTTCCAGCCGCCACCGGGAGGGAAGCAACCCGGATAGCCGCCCTGGGGCGGATACTGCGGGAAGCCGCCGGGGAAGCCGCCCATTCCAGCCTGGTAGCCCTGCTGGTAGCCCTGTTGATACTGGCCCTGCTGGAAGCCCTGCTGGAAACCTTGCTGGTAAGCACCCTGGGGGTAGAAGCCCTGCTGCTGACCGTAACCACCGGGGAACTGGCCGGGGAAGCCCGGGCCGTAGCCGCCGCCGTAACCACCGAGGCCGGGGCCGCCGTAGCCGCCGCCGCAGGGCGGGGGATACTGGGGCGGGCACTGATGGTTGTGGTGGCCGTGGTGATGGTGATGGCAATTCTTCTCGTTGTGGCGACCGATGAGTCCGCCGAGCAGAGCGCCGATGCCGCCGCCGACGAGAGCGCCAACCGGGTTGCCGCCGCCGAAGAGCAGTCCCGTCAGGCCGCCGGCGAGTCCGCCGGTCAGGGCGCCTCTGCCTTGCGTACCGAGCAGGCCGTCACAAGCGCCGCCGAGTCCTCCGCCGAAGCCGAGACCTCCAAATCCCATAAGGGGCGAAAACGGGAGTCCTCCGATAAAAGCCATTGATAATTGTCCTCACCTTCTGCATCAGTTTACTGTGAAACTTGTTGAGTCTATATCACCGGGGTCCAGGAAGAAGTAAAGACCTCTTGGACAGTTCACATTCATTTAACATTCGCCCCCCTTTACCCTACCAGCCCAACCCACCAGATTGCCGCTTCGAGCCAGGCTTTGAAGCCCTCGGGGTAGTAAACAGAACGAGTCCAGTGTAGCGAAAGAGAGCATCGACCCATGTTAGAAGAGCGATTCCGCCCCGCGGGAAGCGAAGCCTGTTGGGCTCATCAAGGAAACAGCCAGGTCACCTCGCAAGACGTGGCCGACTGGAAAGCCGCGGCGGGCACGTCTTCACGGAAGCGCTACCGATTGTGCGCCCACCAAAGCTCAGACTCGGTCCACGAAATGATCATCTGCATGGATCGAGACACCTACATCCGGCCCCATCTCCACCTGGATCAGTCGGAATCGATGCACATCGTCGAAGGACTGGCTTCCCTGGTGTTCTTCGACCCTCAGGGACGCATCGACAAGAAAATCCAGTTAGGCCCTTACGGCTCGGGGCGAGTCTTCTATCACCGGACAGGAGAATCGGTTTACCATACCCTGGTCATCGAGAGCCCCTGCCTGGTCGTTCACGAAACAACCGCTGGACCCCATCGTCCCGAAAAGACGGTCTACGCCTCCTGGGCCCCGGAGGAGGGAACACCAGAAGCCGAGTCGTTCATGCGCAACCTCCGCCAAGAGGCCCTGCAGTCGTGAAGCGCATTGGGCTGGATTTCGACAACACAATTGCCTGCTACGACCAGGCGTTCCACCAGGTCGCCGTCATTCAAAAGCTCTTACCAGCCGAGCCCGTGCTGGATAAACGGGGGGTCAAGGACGAGGTCATTCGCCTGCACGGGGAGTCCCACTGGACTCGTCTTCAGGGATTCATGTACGGAAGCGAAATCGGGCGGGCCAGACCTTTCGACGGTTGCCTTCCGTTTGTCCGGCAGGCGGTCCAACTGGGATGGCAGGTTTGGGTGGTCAGCCACAAGAGCCCGACTCCCGTTCTCGGCGCCCCTTGGGACCTACACAAAGCCGCTCGCGACTGGCTTGGCCATCAGGGATTCTGGGAAGCCGGCCTGGACCCCGAACGAGTCTTCTTCGAACCGACCCGGGAGGCCAAGCTCCAGCGGATTACTCAACTGCACTGCCAGGTTTTCGTCGACGATCTGGCTGAAGTGTTCCGTGAGGAACTGTTTCCAGCGGCGGTCGAGCGCTGGCTTTTCCATCCCAATCCTCCGGAGGGACCCTGGCGGCCGATGAGGGATTGGCAAAGCGCGTCCGCGTGGTTGCAGCCGGCTAGTGGCGAGTGACGATCTCCACATCGGGGCAACAAAGCACAAAACAGCCACCCTCCTCCAGATAGGAGGCGTTGTTGGCCATAATCTTGGCCCCGTGGATCCAGGCGAGAATCACCAGGTAGTCCGGTTTGATTTCCGACAGTTTCTGGGTGGGCAGCACGGCAATCCCATCGCCCGGCGTATATTTTCCAACCTTTTGGGGATGGTCATCAAAGACGACGGATATGTGACCCCCCAGGCCCAGCTGATTGATGAAGGTGGGGCCGCTGCGAGCGGCACCGAAGGCCGCGATCACTTTCTTTTCGCGACGGCATTCGGCCAGAAGCTCCTGGGCTTTGTTCCTCATTTGTTTCAGCCTGGCGTCAAATTCGCGCAAAACTTCCAGTCGATTCAAGCCTTTGGCATCTTCGAGAGCCATCAGTTCGGCCACTGACTCCTCCACGGGACGCGGCCCTCCCAGCAGCTGAGCCACTCCCAGCAGAGATCCGTGCTGAATGTTCTTGCGCTCGATAGCGATCAACTCCATACCGTGCCGCTGCAAGAACCGCTGCAGAGGTAACACCGAATGGTGACACATGTGCTCGTGGAAGATGGTCCCGAGCAGATTCTTTTCCACCACGTCCAGCAGATACTGACATTCAAAGACAAAAATTCCATCTGGCCGCAGCAGGCAGCGAATACTGTCAGCCAGCTCGTGCATGTCGTCGGTATGGGCAAAAGAGTTAAAGGCCAGCACGATACCGGCTTGGCCCCGCTCCTCCACGACACGGTTCGCCAGAGGCAGGCTCATCAGTTCGGGGATCGTCTCGATCCCGCGAGCGGTAGCCCCCCTGGCGATCTCCAGGGCCGGATCCACCCCCAACACCGAGAATCCCTGGTCTCGGAAGAACGAAAGCAGTGTCCCGTCGTTGCTCCCAATATCCACCGCCAGGGCGCCGTCTGTCGGACGGTAGCGGTCCACCAGGTTGTGGGCGACGTTGCGGAAGTGCTCCACCAGGCCGGGAGTCTGGCCGGAGTGATAGGTGTAGTCCGCCCACAGGACCTCGGGGTCGATGACGTCTAGAATCTGGACGTGGCCACAGTCCTCGCACATGTAGAGGTCGACCGGGTAGAGAGTCATCTCTCTTGCCGACTCGGGAGAGTCCGCGTACTTCTCGGCCAGCGGTATGGGCGAAATTTCCACGACTTTCTGTACGGCTGCGCTGTCACACAAACGGCAACGGTCGCGGTGATGGAGGATGCTCATAGGACCCAGGCTACGACTCGATCCCGCAGACTCCTGTGCTTCCCAGGAGTCTGCGGAGGCGCTTTAGAAAGCCAATAGCCGTGTATCCGTTGCTGCTTTTTTCCGGCTCGTCCTTTGTGGGTCGCCATTTTCGGTCCGCCTTGCGGGACGACCAGTTGTTCTGGACCTTCTGCCAGAAGCCGGAGGCAGGGGGACTCCCTTTCGATGTCCGCAAGCATCGACTGGCCGACCTGCCGGCCGCCGCTCTCAAGGCCCGCCACGCCATCGTATTGCTGGGTGACACCAGCCTGGAACGGTGCGCGGCTCAGCCCGAGGTCACCCGGGAAACCAATGTCGAGGGCTTGATCCGGCTGTTACACGACCTGCTGGAGCACCAAATCTTTCCGGTCTTTTTTTCGACGGACAATGTGTTTGACGGTCACCAGGGCAACTATCGTGAAGTTGACCCGGCCACGCCGGTGATCGAGTATGGCCGCCAGAAGGCGGCGGTAGAGCAGTTTTTGAGCGAATCCGGCAAGCCTCATCTGCTACTCCGGCTCAGTAAGATCTACGGCCTTCGGCCCGGGGACGGCACTCTCATCACCGGTCTGGTGGATCAAATTCAGAAAGGTGAGGTCGTGCGCTCGGCAGCGGACCAGATCTACTCCCCCATCTGGGCGGGAGACGTCGTCCAGGTGGTTTTGGGCCTGTTGGAAATCGGTGCTCAGGGGATCTACCACGTGGGCGGGCCTGCTGCTTACTCGCGCTCCACTACTTTCGACGAAGTCGCCGCTCAGTTGCAAAAGCGTGGGATGGGTTCGGGCGCGAGCCAGCAACTCTGCTCCATCGATGATTTCGGCCTGCGGGAGACGCGCCCAAAGGACACCTCTCTCAATACCAGCAAGCTTTGGAACCAACTGCCCTGGCAGCCCCTGAGCCTGCCTCAGGCAGTCGAGAAAGTCCTGGAGCAAATTTGAGCTGCCTGCTTTGCGCGAGTGATAGCCTGCAGACCCTGCTCGTCACCGCCCCACTGCCGATTTCTCACCACTTCAGCGAACAACCCCATACGCCAGAACGCTACCCTCTGCACCTGCTGCAGTGTCAGGATTGTGCGCTGGTCCAGTTAGAGAACCTCCCTCCCAGTCAGGCGTTGCGGCCGGCTTTCAGTTGGATGCGCTACCTGGAGCCGGAGAGTCACCTGGATGAACTGGCCCAGTGGCTGCGACCTCGACTGGACACAACCGCTCCCAAAGTGGGACTGACCTACAAGGATGAGTCGCTTCTGCAAAGACTCGAACGCCTGGGTTGCCCCGACTTCCGCTGTCTCGAAGGCCTGGAATTGGGCGAGCCGGAGCGAATTGACGATGCCTGGCCAGAAAAGTTCGAGGGATGTGATCTGGTGGTGGCCCGCCACGTCTTCGAGCACAGCCCGGACCCGCTACAGTTGGTCAAGAACATCCTCAGACACATGCGTCCCGAGGGCATTCTCGTCCTGGAGATACCGGACACGGTCCGCTCGATGGACCTGGGCGAGTATACCACCCTGTGGGAAGAACACTCGATGTACCTCGGCCGGGCGACCATGGAGCACGCGCTGCAGCGACTCGGTCTCCAGTTGCTTTTCAGCCAGACCTATCCGCAGGCGATGGAAGACTCGATCGTCACGGTCTGGTCCACCCGTCCCGGGACCACTCCCGTCCCTCTCGACCTCCCGCTGGAACTGTCTCGAGGCGCCCGCTTCGGTCGCGAGTTCCCCGCCGCCCGCAGTCGAGTCCAGGAGCGAGTGGCGGCCCTTTCCACAGACGGTCCCCTGGCTGTGTTGGGCAGCGGCCATCTGACCTGCACTTATCTTCACCTGATGGAGATCACGGCAAGCGTCGATCTCATCGTCGACGATAACCCGAACAAGATCGGTCTATTCTTCCCGGGCACCAATTTGCGCATTCAATCCAGCCAGGCGCTGAGAAATCGGCCCCATCCTCACTGCCTGCTGGGAGTCAACCCGGAAAACGAGGCGGCCGTCTTTCGCCGCCAGCAACCTTTTCTTCAGTCGGGAGGGCGATTTCACTCCATCTTCCCCTCCAGCAAAATCCATCTGTAAGGATCGAATCTATCTTGGCTTACGTCGATTTCCTCTCCCCCATCCACAAGCAAACCCGGCGCGATTATCTGGCGCGCGTCAATGAATTCCCCAAAGCCGAAGCCGCCCGCCTGGCCAAACAGTGGGCCAAAGACTACTGGGACGGCGACCGGAATACGGGCTACGGCGGCTACCGGTACGATGGGCGCTGGAGGGCGGTTGCCGAGGCAATGGCCGCGCATTATCAACTACGAGCGGGAGACCGTGTTCTGGACGTGGGATGCGGAAAGGGATTCCTACTTTACGATCTGACACAGGTCGTTCCGGGCCTGGAGGTGGTGGGGGTCGATATCTCCGAATATGCCCTGGAGCACTGCAAGCCGGAGATCCAAAGCCACCTGCGCCAGATGCCGGCCCATCAACTCGACTTTGAAGCGGGCAGTTTCGACTTCGTATACTCGATCAATACCCTGCACAATTTGCCCTGCTTCGAACTGGATGGTGCCCTGCGCGAGATGCAGCGGGTTACCCGCCGCAATGCTTACCTTTGCGTCGAGTCCTATCGAAACGAAGAAGAAAAGGTCAATCTACTGTACTGGCAATTGACCTGTGAGATGTTTTGCTCTCCCGCTGAGTGGGAGTGGTGGTTCACCCAGACAGGCTACCGAGGAGACCACTCCTTCATTTACTTCGAGTAAGGCTATCCTGAATTCGCGAAGCGATACCGGTGGCATCCAGCCCGAACTGCTTGCGGAAATACTCTTGCTCCCCGCCTTCGTGGGGATAGAGGTCCGGAGTTCCCAGGCGTAAGAGTCGTGCTCGGGGCCACTCCGGCAAGTCGCAGATCCACTCCGAAACCGCGCCGCCCAGGCCTCCCAGGCGACTGTGCTCTTCAATCGTGACCACCAATCGGCAGCGAGCGAAGACCTCCTGGAGGTGGTCCTCGTCCAAAGGCTTGACCGTGTGAAAGCTGGTGACACCGGCGCCGACGCCAGCCTGGCGGAGCATTTCCGCCGCGTGCAAAGCTTCCGGCAGCAGGTTGCCCGTGCTCAACAAGGCGACTTCCGTGCTTTCCTCTAGAACGATGGCCCGTCCAATCTTGAAATCCGGGGGTCCGGAATGAATGACCGGCTCGCCTTTCTTACCCAGCCTCAAATAGGCGGGCCCTTTGGCTTCGGCAAAGAGGGCGCGCAAGGCCCCTCGAAGCTCCCAAGAATCTCCCGGGCAGATCACCCTCATTTCCGGTAGACAGCGAAGAAAAGCAATGTCCTCACAGGCGTGATGGGTAGCACCCAGGCTGGCGTAGGAATAGCCGGCACCAACGGAAGTCACGACGACCGGAAGGTTGTGGTAACACAGGTCCACTCGAATCTGCTCCAGACAACGGGTGGTCACAAACGGCGCAATGGTGTAAGTGACCGGCAAAAAGCCATCTAAAGCCAGACCGGCGGCGACGCCTGTCATATTGGCCTCGGCGACCCCGCAATTGAAGAAGCGGTCAGGAAAGGCCGCCTTGAACTTATCGAAAAGGCGATTGCCGATGTCTGCAGTGACCAACACGAAACGCGGCTCTATTTCGGCGAGCTTGAAGGCCTCGTCGGCAAATGCGTTTCTCATGCCTTCTCCAACTCGGTCAGCGCTCGAGCCAACTCATCCGCGTTGGGTGAGCGATAGTGCCAATTGTTGTCATCCTCCATAAAGGAGACCCCTTTACCCTTCACGGTATGAGCAATGATTGCCGTGGGTCTTTGATCTCGGGTCGATTCAAGGGCCTGGAGCAACTCTTCGGGAGAGTGACCGTCGACCTCCAGAGCTCGCCAGCCGAAAGCGGCCCACTTGGGCGCCAGGGGCTCCAAAGAGACGAATTGATTGGTGCGACCCGTAGCCTGCCACTTGTTGTGATCGACGATCGCGGTCAAGCTGGGCAGCTCTTGCTGACTGGCCATCATGGCTGCCTCCCAAACCGACCCTTCCTGACATTCCCCGTCGCTCAAGACGACGACAACTCGGCTGGAGCGCTTCTGAATGCGAGCAGCCAGCGCCATACCCAGGCCGACGCTAAGACCATGTCCCAGGGAACCGGTGGCGAGCTCGATTCCGGGCACACAATGAGGTGAGGGCTGCTCCGGCAGGCGTCCGCCATCCTGATTGAAAGTCAGAAGCAACTCTTCCGGGAAAAATCCTTCGTGAGCGAGCAGAGCGTAGAGCGCGCTCACCGCGTGGCCCTTGCTCAGGATCAGCCGGTCTCGCTCGGGGCTGGCATATTTGGCGGGGTCGAGTGTCAGGTAGCGACTGGCGGCCACCAGGCACTCCACCACCGAAAGAGCGGATGCGAGGTGGGCCGTTTGCGCCCGGCTCGACATTTTTAGAATCTCAGCTCGCAGATAGCGACTGACGGCCTGCATACTCTTCATGAGGCGCGGTGCAAGTAGCGCGTGGGCTCACTTTTCAACTGCGCGGAAAACTTCTCGACCCATTCGATGGTCTCGGAGATCGTCTGCTCCAGACTGATGGCCGGCTCCCAATTGAGGGTACGCCGCGCCTTCGCGGAATCTAATCGATAGGCCATATCCTGGCCCAACCGAGCCGGACCCAAATCGACGACCTCATGGAATGGTTTGCCCAACTTCTGGCAGACCATTTCCACCAGCTCGCGGATGGTCAGAGTCTGGCTGGTGGACAGATGATAAATCTCGCCTGGCTGCCCCTGGCGTGCAGCCTCCAGGGTCGCCGCGCACACGTCCTCAATGTGGATAAACGCACGCTCGGAGAGACCTCCGCCTTCCAGGGTCAACTTCTCGCCCGTGTGGGCTGCCCAAATCGTTCGAGGCAAGATTCGATAGAGTTGTTGCCCGGGTCCACAGACGTTGGCGGCCCGAGTCAGGACCGCTGGAAAGCCCAGCGTCCGAGCGAAAGCCAACAAGTTCATATCGCAAGCGGCTTTGGAAATGGCATAAGGAGTGGTCGGGCAAAATGGCTGGTCTTCGGTGACCCAACCACTGGTCGTTCCATACACTTCGGGCGTTGAAGCCTGGACAAAAGCTTTCAACCCTTGGAACTCACGCAGGCCCTGGTGCAGCGCCACCATAGAAAGAGTATTCGTTTGATACCAATCGACCGGATTCTCCCAACTCGGAGCAACCATGCCCTGAGCGGCGAAGTTCACAACATAGTCGGGCTGAAAGTCCCGCAGGTGCCCCAGCAGCCTGGGCATTTCCCGGTTGAGGTCGCACTGGAGGAACAGAAAGCCAGACGCATTTCCGCCTTCCCAGCGATAGGGCAGAAAGCAGTCTTGAGGAGCGGCGCCCCTGCTGATTCCCAGCACCTGCAATCCTTGCTTCAGACAATGATTGACAAAGTGACTTCCTGAGAACGAGTTGCTTCCAATCACGGCGATCTTGGTGGGTTTCACGCTGAGCCTTTCCCAGGCAACCACAAAGTTTCCTCCGCCTGCACCAGTCGCAAACGGCAGGACCTCGCAGTCCGCGCCTGAAGCATGGACACAATGGAGCGCTCGGTCGTTCTCAGCGTTCTGAACTCGGTCCGGATGATTCTCGTCGGGCCGGTCACCAGCTTTCTGGTGGCGATGTTATTCAGTCAGAAGGAGCAGGGCGTCTACTACCTGTTTCGCAGCCTGATCGGTATGTCCGTGGCGGCCGAGTTTGGCCTGCCCCTCATTCTCTCCCCGCTCATCTCCCACGAATGGAGCACCGGCCGCAAGGACCGCTGGGCCAGCCTTTGCCGCAAAGCTGTAGGCTTTTATCTGGTCAGCTCCCCACTGGCGGCGGCCATTCTTTTCTGGATTGGCCAGCGAACGATTTCTAACAGCGAGCACTGGGAGTCCAGTTGGACGGTGGCCTGGGCCGCCACTTGCGCCTTTTGTATGATCGACTTTTCTCTGCGACCTTTTCTAGTGATTTTGGAAGGCTGCCAGAGGATGGAGTCCGCCTTAAAAATACGACTTTTCCAGGGCTTGATGATGGCTCTGGCCACCTGGGTCACGATAGGCGCCGGTGGCTCGTTGCTCAGCCTGGCCTGCGGCTACCTGGCCAGTATTCTGGTCGGATTGACGGGTCTTTTTTTACTCAGAGAACTCTTTCTCCCGATTCTGCGGCGGACTTCCGACAAACTCTCCTGGTCCCAAGAAATCTGGCCGCTCCAATGGCGCCTGGGCCTGGGCAGCCTGGGATCGGCCTACTCGGCCGGCATGATCGTAAAGATCGTCTTCGACGACCGCGGACCCGAAGCGGCGGGTCGGCTGGGCCTGGCGATGGCAGTCTCCCAACTTCTGCTGATGGTAAGCTACTCTTGGGTTCAGACGAAGGCCCCTCAGATTGCCCTGCTGGTTGCGCAAGGGCAGCGCCAGGAACTGGATCGCAGTTTTAGCCGCATCCTCAGACTACAAGTCTTGACCACCCTCCTGGGCATGGGATGCATCCTTGCCGGCATAGCGCTCTTGCACCACTATCACTTCCGAATCGCGACTCGCCTGGTGGAGTTTTATCCGCTGACCCTGCTCTTGCTCTCAGCTTTCCTCAACGGGCTTTTTGCTGCCTGGAGCATTTATGTTCGGGCCCACCGAGAAGAGCCTTATCTGGGCGTCACCCTGGTTTTCTCCGTCGCGATGGTGGCGACGACCGTGCTGTTGACTCACCAATTCGGCGTCCTGGGGGCCTGCTGGGCTCAGTTGCTCGTTCCGGCTCTGGCGTTTCCCTGGCAGTTCTGGATCTGGCGGCGTTGCCGCCGTCGTCATCAACAGTCGGGAGAAGGCGTTCTCTGAAGCAGCCAGGCTTCCACTTCCCGTCGGCGGCCTTCGAGCCAACCTAGCTTGTTCATCTGCTGCTCCGTCGTCACGGAGGCGCGCTGGAGATCTTCGGGATGACAAAGACGCCTCAACACAATGCCCGACCACTTCAGACAGGTGGCGGGCCAGAGCCAGGCGGTGCGGGGCCTGCTGGCGGGCGGGAGCCAGTCCCAAAAATCAGTCAAAGCCGACAGAGGAGCCGGGACCCGCGGTTGAGCGAAAAAATCGCAAAACAGCTTGGCCGGATCATCCAGCCCGGCATACTCGAAGTCGAAAAAACAAAGATTTCCGTCCCTGCGTCTCAGACAATTGTGGAAGCCGTAATCGGAAGGAGAGACCAGGCATTCGCCCGGGGCAACATCCGCGGGGAGGGTCCGATTGCGCAGCCGTTCCCACAAGGGCCTCCACACCTCTTGCCACACCGCCAGCGCACGAGAGTTCAGGAGAGGCTGCAATTGCTCGAGCCTGGACTCGATGGAACGCCAGTGCTCTCGAATGCTCAAACATCCGTCGACCGCGGGGGGAACCTCTCGGCCGGGTAGGGTCTGCATCTGACGGAGCAAGAGCAGCGCCTGAGCGCAGTCCTCTCGACTGGCAGAGCTGAGAACCTCGCCCTCCACGAATTCAAAAAGGCCCAATTGCAGCGGCAAGTTAAGTGCCAGCAGGGCGGGAACCTGGGAGATCTCGTGGACTTCCAGCAAGCGAAAGATCAACTCCTCTCGCTGGCCTCTATCGGGACTCCGGTAGTGCTTCAAAAAAGCTTCGCCCGTCGAATGACGGAACCGATACCCCTGATTGTTCATACCGCCCATCAGGGGAGTGAGCGAGAAGGGCGGCCGGAAGCCCACACTGCCGAGCCAGCTCGCCCAAGAATCAAGCAACGACCATATCCAGCAAGCAGCGCCCGGCCAGGCTTCCGGACCGCATATCGGAGATGGCTTGATTGATGTCCTCGAGGGGATATCGACCACTGACCAGCGACTGAAGGTCCAGCCGTTGCGCCGCTACCAGCCCGAGCAGACGAGGGATGTCTCGATCCGGTTGCGCATCCCCACCATGAGACCCAACCAGAGTCTTGCCGAAGTGAAGCGGGAGCGTGGGCAACTGGGCCGCCTGTCCAGCGGGAGGAACTCCGACCAGCACGACCCGGCCCTGGGAAGCGGCCAGACGATAGGCCATCTCGATAAACGGCACGTAACCGGTTGACTCGACCACCACGTCATAGCCACCGTTCACCGCCAGCAACGCTTCCAACTCCTCACTCTGGCTGGACACGACTCGATCGGCCCCGAGTTGTTTCGCAAGTTCCAGTCGATTTTGAAATCGATCGCAGACCGAGATCGGAAATCCGCCCGTCAACCGGGCAGCCTGGACAACGCTCAACCCGACTCCTCCGGCCCCCAGAATCAAAATGGACTCTCCCAGTTCCAGCCGGGCGTTACGGCAAACCACGCCGGCCCCCGTGGTCACGGCGCAACCAAGCAATGCGGCCGCCGCTGGGTCAGTCTCCTGGTCCACCGGCGTGGCCCGATTCTCGGAAACGACGCTGTACTGAGAGAAAGTCGTCACCCAGCCAGAATTGACCTTACCCAGACGGGGATTGTGGTAGGTGGCCGGGACCGCTTCGTGTCCGGGTGCGCGGCGCCAGTGCAAAACGACTCTCTGGCCGACGCGAACGCGCTTGACTCCCTCCCCGACTTCAAGAACTTCCGCGCAGGCTTCGTGACCCAGCAGGTGTGGCAGGTAGGCGTCGGGCCCCTTGACTCCGTCAATCTCGCCCAGTTGCGATCCGCAAATCCCGCTGCATAAAATTTGGGTTAAAATCTGGCCGTGCTGAAGCCTGGGAATTTCCAGATCGTGAAGCTCCAGCGGTTGTCTTTGCTGAACCAGGACTGCGGCGCGGGTCTTCACTGCAACGACAACTGCTTCATATGTCGGACGTTGTTGAAGCGCGGGTCGTCTGGGGCTCCGGGCAACAGTTCCTTGCGGAAGGCCTCAATCAGGTCACGAGCCCCGTCTTCGATGGTGCGCTTGGGATGGAAATCCAGAACTCTGCGCAACTTGGCAGAGGAAATGTGATAAGAGCGGATGTCGGAACTCGGCTCGGTCACAATGGGAATTTCCGGCCAGTCTGGAAACTCTTGGCGAAAAACGCCCTGGATGACCCGGGCCGTTTCGGCCACCGAGTAGTTCTGGTAAGCCGCATTGAAAATCTCATTGTAAATGGGCTCGTCGGCGGTTTCCAGCAACAGACAATAGAGATCCACCATGTCTTGCATGTGAAGGTTGGGGCGCATCTGAGAACCACCGAAGACCGTCAAGCGCCGCTTGAAGTAGGCGTGACTGGTCAGGATGTTCACCGTCAAATCCAGTCTCTGCCTGGGCGAAAAGCCACAAATCGTCGCGGGACGAATGAGAACCGGCACGAAATTCGCACTGGCCGCCGCCCGCAGCACCGGCTCGCATTTCGCCTTGTACTTGTTGTAAAGACTGACCGGTACCAGTGGATGCTCTTCCGTTACGTCAGGATTGTCGCTGACTCCGTAGACACTTCCTGAGGAAGCAAAGACAAAGCGACGGACTCCGGCTTCGCGGGCAGCCTCGACAAAGGGACCAAAGCTCTCGTAGTTCACCGAGTGGCTCAAGTCAGGGTCCAACTCCACGCTCGGGTCGTTGGAAATGCAAGCCAGATGAATGACAGCATCACAACCTTCCAGCAGTCTGCGGACGGCGGCGGAATCCCGGATGTCCCCCTCGATAAGTTCCAGGCCGGGATGATCGGCCACAGCGGCCAGGGGTTCTCGACCATAGAGGAACAGATCCAGAACCTTCACCCGGTAACCCAACTCGAGCAGCCTGGGCACCAGGACCGCTCCCACATAACCAGCCCCTCCGGGCACAGCAATACAGGAAAATCGTTTCACTTTACCTCCACCATATCCATCCAGCAATGAAGCACTGCCGCATGAGAAGTTTCCGCCTCGCCATAGGTATTGGCCGACACATAGGCATTCAAATCTCCCTCACGCCGAAGGGGATTGTCGGACTTGAAGCCGGATAGCGTGACGACGTGAAGCCCCAATTGCCGAGCGACGGCTACCGCACGCAAGATGTTGGGGGAACCACCGGAACTACTGATGGCCACCAGCAGATCGCCCTTTTTTCCTCGACGCCTCAGCGGCTCCGCATAGATCTCGGCAAATTCGATGTCGTTGGAGACGGCCGTCACCAAACAAATGTCAGAAAACACCTGGGTGTGCAAATGGCCGTTCTTGGCCAGGTCGGCGGCAAAATGAGAAGCCATGCTCGCACTGGCACCATTGCCAATCAAGTAGACCGTCTTCTCCCGCTCGCGCACCTCAGAAGCCCAGCCGCTCCAAAGCTGAAAAGCCTGGTCGGTATCGATCGATTCCTGGTTCCGGCCGGTGAAAACCAGGCCTTTCAGCAGGTCGTTCAGTCGCTCGACAATGTCCAGCCAGCCGTTCATTTTAGAAGCGTCTGCAGATGACGAATCAGAGCCATCTTACGCACCGGCTCCTGGTTGCAGACGGTAGCCACAGCCTGAGCTCCGGCGGCATTTCCGGCCAGGCCGGCGATGGCCAGCGGCGCCCCCTGAGCCACACAGCAGGCCGCCACCGAAAGAAAAGCATCGCCGGCGCCCACCCTGTCGACCACGCGGTCGGCCACAGCCGGAACTTCCACAAACCCCTGGTCGGGGTCATAGGTCAGACAACCATTGCTACCCCGAGTCACGCACAGTTTGCCGCACTTGAGCCTCGTGGCAACCTCCTTGACGATCTCCCGTAAGTCACCGCCACGGCGGCGTGCCTCCAAGCGCATTTCTTTTTCGGTGGTGGCCACGAAATCCGCGCGCGCGTAGTGAGAGATCGTGTGGTAACCCTGATTGCCGGCATTGCACTGGGCATTGACGGCCAGAAACTTGGACTTCTCACAGAGAATTTGAATCGATTCTTTGCTAAGGAAGCCGTGTCCATAGTCGACCACAATGACCAGGTCGTGCTCCGGCAGCAGCTTTTCCAGCTTCAGACACAAGTCCCGATTGTCTTCGTCACTCAGCTCCACGTCGTTGAGATCATACATCTCGAAGAGTTTCTGGAAAAAATATCGTTCCACGTAGCGCCGTTTCACGATGGTCGGACCATCCTGGCGATACACATAGTGGGCGTCAACACTGGGATGGAGGTTCTCTTCCACGAAATCTTGCATCGAATTGGTTTTGCCCAACATGGTCAAAAGACTGACACTATTGCTGAACTCCGCCAGATGATTGGCGACCGCCAGCACCCCACCCGCGAAGCGCTCCAACTGGGTCCGGCGGGCCACCAGCGTAGGCTCTTTGGACGACTTGCCAATCGCCTCGCAGTATTGGTACTCGTCGATGATGGCCTCTCCCACGACCAGCACCTTGAGTTTCTGAGCACCCTGAATGTACTGGTGCACTTCTTGAAAGGAGTGCTGCTCACGAAAGGCGTCCAGGTATTCCCGGACTTCGGGGGGCAGCGGAGACAAATGTTTCTGAATCAGATGACTGGAGCTGAACACAACTTCGTCCGTGAAGGCGATGTCGCCGCCGCCTCGACGGACGGCGGCGATCTCGTCACCGATTTTCCCCGTCACGTCCAAGGCCTCCTGACGATACTCCGAACCTTTCACATACAAGTCCGGCGCCAGTAGCTCCAGGGTCTCAACCGCTGTGGGCCACTCGTTAATGGCGACGTAATCCACGAACGCCAGAGCGGCCAGAGCCTCAGCTCGCATGTCGGCTGGAAAGGCCGGTCGGCCAGGACCCTTATTCACGAAATGGTCCGGAGTCAGCGTGACGACCAGCAAGTCGCCCAACTGCCGGGCCCGTTCCAGATGGCGAATGTGACCGATGTGAAGAAGGTCGAAGACTCCGTGGCAGTGGACAATCTTGAGAGATTGCTGCGCTCGCCTGTCTGCCAAAACCTGAGCAAGCTGCTGGAGGGGAAGGACATTGGACATTCCTCAGCCTTCCTATCGCCAAGAGGAGGTTCCTCCCGGATCGAACGAGAGGAAATTCTGTTTCGGCCTGGGAAACCAGCCTTCATGCGATTCGACAAACTCACCGTGGTGATGACCCTTTACAATTACGAACGATTCGCAGCTCCTTGTCTGGACGCTTACGTAGCTCAGACCGTTTACCCGTTCGAGATCCTGCTCGTCGATGACGGTTCCGAGGACGGCACGCCGGCCATTCTTCGCGAGTATGCCGAGCGCTACCCCGACCTGTTTCGCGTTCTCCTTCTCCCCCACGTCGGCTTGAATCCCGCCTTAACCGTGGCCATGAAAGAGGTCAAGACAGAATTTATCTACCCTGCGGCAGCGGATGATTTCCCACGCCCGGGCATGATCCAGGCGCTCCAGCAGGGCTACGAAATCAACCCGAACGCGGGCCTGGTCACGATGAATTATGATCTCTGGCTGGACGACGGCCGGTGCCTGCCAGATCGCGAACCGAAACCCTTTCGCGTAGATTCAGGCATCAAGCTGAGTCGCGCACCGGAATACCTGGCGCCTGATGAACTGGTCCGGCGAATCCTCAAATCGGGCACTCACCCCATCGGGCTGGCCATGTACCGGCTCCAAGACTGGCTCAAATCCCCCGCGCAGAATCGAAACTTACGCCACTACCAGGACTTCCTGGTGAACTACAGCCACGCGCTGCGAGGGGGTATTGTCCACTTTCCCGAGCCTCAACTGGACTTCCGCCTGGCTGTCACCTCCTACGGAAATCAGGGACGTTATAACTCGCTTCTGGAAATCGCCACCTGCCGGCGCTTCCTGGAAGTACTCTGCGAGCCAGGCTGTGATGATATCCGCCAACGCTTCCTCAACAGCCAGGCACTTGGCTTTCTGGGCTGGCGCCTTTTTCTGGCAGCCCTATCGCTGCCTACCTGCTGGCCCTACCTGAGCAAGCTTCTCAGTCGCAGACTGCTGCTAACCGGCACCTACCTGGACCTGTGCTACCTTTTATCTCCGATTTACCGATATGTAGCGCCCTACATTCGCAAGAAACCTGGGATGCACAACGTCAAACCCTCTTAAATACGTTGGGCCACAAGCTCTTCGCGAATCCAGGGAATAATTTCGTCCAGGGCATCTTCTAGCGTGAAATTGGCCTCGAAGCCCAGGACCTCTTTGGCTTTGCGGGTGTCCGGAACCCGGCGCTGCACATCGTAAGCGAAAGGCTCGTCGGACTCGAAGCGGAAGGGCTGGTCGCCTTTTAGCTTCCGCCAAATCAGCTCAGCCAACTCGAGAACGGTGGTCGAGCGGGCGGTCGAAAGATTGAAGTCGTCCTGCGCAGCTGCCGGATGGGTCATGCAAAGCCGAATACCTCGGGCCAGGTCCCCGGCGTAAGTGTAATGGCGAATCTGATTGCCGTCTCCCAGAATGCGCAAGGGGTCCTGGCCGCGCAAAAGCTTCTGCACCAGGTCCGGCACGACGTGACTGAGAGCCAGCTTTACATTGCCCGAGCGAATTTCGTGCTCGTGGCGTGCCCTGCGCTCTCCGATGCCCACGCAATTGAACGGTCGGGCGATGGTGTAGGGCAATTTGTATTGCTCGTAGGCACCGCGCGCAAAATACTCGGTGGCCAGCTTCTGAAATCCATAGGTCGAAAGCGGCGGTGGATTCCGCAGCTGTGCCCCCTCGGGGGTGGGGAACTCCTCCACGCTCTCATAGACCATGGAACTGGAGATGACGGTGATCTTCTGGAGCCGATGGTTCTTGTGAGCCCAGATGGCGGCGTCGAAGGCGGCGGCGGTGATTCGCTCATTCTCGGCCAGCAGGTCATAGGCCAGTTCGTGAAAGAGGGAAATTCCCCCGATGATGGCGGCACCCGCGATGAAGTGGTCGCAGTCTTTGAGCAAATCCTTGACCAGTTCGACGTCTTTGGCGTCGCCTTTGACGAAGCGGTAGCCCGGATGGCTATCGTAGCTTCGAGTAATTTCTCCGTATTTCCAGAAGTTGTCGAGTCCGTCCACTTCATAGCCGTTCTCCAGCAAATCAGGAATCAGATAGCCGGCAATGAACCCGGCCGCGCCGCTAACGAATACTTTCACTTACATTCTCCTTGGGCAAGAAATTCCAGACATCCACAACCTCGATGTGGGGCGGAATCTTCAGCTCTTTATATTCCTTATGGGGAGTCCCCAAAATTAAAACCTGGCAGTCGCGATATAGCTGCTCCAGGTCCACCAGGTGATCCTCGCCGGTCATCACCGGGTCGTGACACAACACCCGACGACACTCAAACTGCAGGACTTTCCGAAGCTTGTAGGAGAGGGATTCGCGCCCGTCATCCACGTTGGCCTTGAAAGCCATCCCCAGGATACCCACCGTTTCCTCGGCCAGGTTGCGCCGGCGGCGCAGCTGGTCGACCACGAAATTCGGCAGCCCTTCATTAATCAGCATGGCTGAGTGACCCAGCATAAAGTTGTTGTTGTTGAACGAGGCCAGCTGCATGGTGTCTTTGAAAAGACAGGGCCCGGCCGCGAATCCAGCCTTGGGAAAGCCCTCGGTGCGCGGATAACGGTAGCGCATGGCGTCATAAATCCGGTAGAAGTCGGCATTGAAATCCTGGGCCATCATGTAAAATTGATTGGCCGCGGCGAACTGAATGTAGCGCCAGGAGTTGGTAAACAACTTGGCCAGCTCGGCTTCAAAAGGCTTGAGGGGAATGATGTCCTGAGTGAGAACCGAGAACAACTGGCTGGCTCGTTGGTAGGCTTCCTCAGAACAGCCACTGACAATCTGGGGAAGACTCCGCAGTTCCTCCATCCCCTTGCCCTCGGCAATTCGCTCGGGGCAGAAGCTGACGTGCACCTTCTTGTCCGCCCGGTTGAGCAGACGGGCCAGGCGATCGGTGGAGCCGGGAAACAGGGTGCTGCGCAGTACGATCAGATGACCGTCGACTAACTGCTCGGAGAGTCGGTCAAAAAACTCGGTCAGCCGCCCGAACTGCGGGTTCAGATGCTCGTCGACCGGAGTACCGATCACCACCACCACCGCGGCCGACCGCCGAATCAAATCCGGGTCGTCGGCCACCGTAAGATTCTTGCCCAGCACCTCGTTCAGGACCGGCTGAGCTCCGTCTTCCTGGAAGGGCATAACCCTGCCGTTCACCTGGGCGACCGCCGCCTGGTTGATGTCGTGAACACTCACCTGGAGACCGGCCGCAGCAAAACACAGAGCCAGGGGCAGGCCGACACGACCGCAGCCGCCGACCACGCACAAGTCGTAATCGAAGGCCATCAGGCGTCTTTCAGCTCTTTCACCATGCTCTGGAATTTCTTGTTGCCGTCAGTCGCCCGCTTGTACTCCTGACCCACGACGGCGCCGTTGTATTTCTCCAGTGCGCCCCGTTCGCGCAGGGTGTGGAGGGGAGTTCCCTCAATCTCGGCGGTTCCCGACTCTTGAATCGAGTCGAAAGGCAGGGACTTGATGTAGCGGCGCGTTTGCTTCATCTCTTCCTTGGTCTCGCCGGGAAGGCCGTAGGTGAAAGTCCCATGAACCGTCATTCCCAGAGTCTTCAGGTGACGAACCGTATCGGCAGCTTCTTCCAAATCCAGATGCTTGTTGACGATGGTATCGACCACTCGCTGGCTGCCACTCTCGAAGCCGAGCTTAACCCCAAAGCAACCGGCGTCTTTCATAATCTTCCAACTCTCGCGCTTGATTGTATCCGCGCGGCACATGGCCGACCAGGGCAACTGGATGCGCTCCATCACCTGGCACATCTTGACCACATGACTGTTGCCCAGGTTGAACGTGTCATCATCGAAATAGATGGTCTTGAAGCCGTATTTGGCCACGATTTCCTTTAAGAAGGCCTCCATGTATTCGGGTGTATAGTGGCGCACCGTGCGCACACTGTTGCCGTCCGGGTCATTGCCGGTCATGGTGGCCGGCCAGACGCAGAAGATGCATTTGAAAGGGCATCCGCGACTGCTCCAAACCTGTGCCTGGGGCTTCTTCTGACCTCTCGGATTGGGGTCCCAGTAATTCTTGTTGCCGGCGAAATCCATGGTCGGGAAAGGAGCGTTGTTCATCTCCTCCTTGCTCAGCAAGTCATGACGCAGCAGGCCCACATCCCCGTTGACGACCTTGACGGCCCCCTTCTCATACTCGCCCTGCAAACAGGCCACCACCGGCATGGTCTCCAGAATGTTCTTGGACTGGGTAGACGTGATCGGACCGCAGAGCACGATTTTCGAGTGCGGCGAAAGCTCGTGAATTCGAGCGATCACCTTCTGATCATGGTCCCAACTGGGCGTAGCCGATTCAATAAAAATGAAGTCATACTTCTCGGCGGCGATGGCGGCGTAGTAGCTCTCATAGGACTCCTTGAGAGCGGCACTGTCGCGCAAGTGGACGGTGGCACCGGTCTCGCGTGCCACGTACGAACTGGCGTAGCCCATAAAGAAGGGATACGGAAGGTAGTCTCCGTGCACGAACTTGTCAGGAGAAGACTTGCCCAGATAGGTAAAGGGCCAACGCGAACCGGCTCGCACACCTTGCCGCCAGAGCCGGCGGAGTCGGTGCCATTCCTGAGCTTCCCACCAGGGGGGATTGGAAAAGAGAATTTTTAAAGCCATAGTCTTTACTTTACCCTTTCTGAGCGTCGGCGGGACACTTTCTCGCACGCAAATGGTCTCGCTGGCCGCGCCAGGCAGCGCGAGCTTCGATAAAATAGAGGTAGCTGCGCCTCCACCAACCAGGCGGCAACTTACCAATATGCGGTAGATCTCGCACAAACTGGCGCAGACTGGCCCACACGACCCAGATCACCCAGAACCACCAGGCACGCTGAGGCAAACCATTGACCAACCCGGCCTGACGTCCAAAGTAGGACCACCGATCGGCCATTTTGTAGAGGGAATCCCAGTCGTCGCGACGCGCGTGATAAACGAGCATGCGCGGCTCATACTCCAGGCGGTGGCCCAGACGGTTCAAGCGCAAGCCGAGATCGACATCTTCGCCACTTCCCAGAAAACGCTCGTCAAATCCGCCCGAGGCCAGCACCGCGTTGCGCAAGTAACTGCTGGAAAGACCGAATAGAAAATGCACCTTCTTCTTGGGCCGGACACCCCAGCTCTGCTGGAAATAGCGGCCGCGGAACTTGTCCGCGTCGGAGACGGTCACCTCGATGCCCTGACCCCCGAGTCCGCTCAGGCCGGCATCCTGCTCAAACCGGGTGCGGCAAACTTGAACCCACTCCGGACAGGCACGGGCATCGACATCCAGGAAAGCGACGATGTCCCCGCTGGCAGCTTCCATCCCCCGGTTTCGAGCCGCCGCCAGTCCGCCAGGCTCCCCTTGATCAAACCAGCGCAACCGCTCTCCCATACGCTCTTGAAAGTGAGTCAAGACGTCGGCGCTGCCGTCGGTGGAAGCCCCGTCGACGACCAGAATCTCATGGGGGGCCTCGACCTGCTCTTCCAGAGAACAGAGGCAGTCATTCAGATAATGAGCGGCGTTGCGGGTGCAGATAATCACGCTGACGCGAAGAGAGTTCACGTCGGCGGCTTTGACCCGAGGGCAAGCGAGTCCTCGTAGAGAACCGGACGGCATGGACTTTAGCGTCATCATTGCCACCTACAACCGGCGCGAACTGCTGCTGCGGACCCTCCAGGCCCTGAAAGAGCAGACTCTAGACTCGGACCGTTTCGAAATCATTGTAGTGGACGACGGCTCCACGGACGGGACGGCACAAGCGCTCCAGAACAGCGGAGCCATGGTGGTCTCGCAGGCAAATCGCGGTCCGGCGGCGGCACGCAACCTGGGACTGCAGCATGCGCGGGGAAGCTGGATCGTGATGACCGACGATGATACCATCCCCTCCCCCCATTGGCTCGAAGGCGTAGAGCAAGCAATCAAAAGTCATCCTGATTGGATCGGAGTGGAGGGGCGCACCGTCTGTCCCGACCCCGATCCCCTCGGTCATTGGGTTGAGAATTTGCGGGGCAGACAATACATTACCGCCAACATGGCGTACCGTCGCGATGTTCTCCTGGAACTAGGAGGCCTGGACGAGGCCTTTCCTCATCCGAAGTGTGAAGACACCGAACTGGCCTGGCGCTGCTTGCGCAGAGGCCCCATTGGATACTGGCCGGGAATGGAGGTTCTTCATCCCAACCGGCCTCAGTCTCTGCTGCATTTGTTACGCAGCGCCCGCTACGAGCTGTCGGAATTTCGTCTCTACGGAAAGCTAGGCAAAGACTACGGGCAGTTCCGTCGCTTCGGCCACCCCTGGCTCATGCTGGCGCTGATCTACGGGCTGGTTCCTCTGCTTCGAGGCTGGCGCTTCCGTCACCAGTTAACGGGTCGACGTGCCATCCTCTATGCACTGGTGCATGCCCTGAGACCGTTTTTCTTCGTCTACTACTGGCTGCAGTGGACGGCGAAGCGGGTTCCCTTGATGCGGTAGAGCCGGGGAAGAGACAATTCCTCGAGCGCTTGCTTAACCCCCGAGCAGTCCGGGTGGGCGGGATCAAAGATGTAGTCATCCCAAAGAATCACTCCCCCGGGCTTGAGGAGGCGCAGCGCAATTTCGGTATCGCTCTTCACGAACGGATAGGTGTGGTTTCCGTCAATGTAAACGAAGTCACATTGCCCCGCATAGGCCGAGAAATCAAAGTGGCGCGAGTCGCCGATCAGCACTTCGATTTTGCCGGCTTCCGAGCGACCGGCAAAGGCCAGCCCGGGTTCGTAGGCCTGAATATCCAGAGTCGACACGCGAGATTCGGGCGGAGTGCTCAAAGCGATCGCCTGAGTGGACTCTCCGCTGAAAGTGCCGATCTCGAAAGCCTTCTGAAAAGATTTGTGCTGACAAATCGCCATCAGCGTCAGCAGTTCGGCCAGGGGAAGCACCATCGTGGGGGGCCGAAAGAAGCTCCCTGGCGTCAGACCCACCACCTGCCGCTCGATTCCCGGGAAAATCTCGACCAGCTCTCGCTCGGGGAGCCGGTAGGCGGAATAGATCCGCTTGGCGTCAATCTTATGACGCCAGAACTCGTAACGCTTGACCAGTCCGTGGGGAGCGAACCAGTAGACCAGCCTCTTGAAAAACGGAGAACTCACCGACGCGGCTACGTCCTCCGTCCGGCAACATCCTCCCCTGCAGGGGGCCGCCTTGGAACCTGCGAAGCGGCCGCCCATGGCGAACGAATATATTTTCACAATGCACGATCTGCGCAAGATCGTGAACCACAAGGAACTTCTGAAAGGCATCAACCTCTCATTCTATCCCGGTGCCAAAATCGGCGTGTTGGGCAGCAACGGCGCCGGTAAATCCACGCTGATGCGCATCATGGCCGGCGATGATAAGGATTTTCAGGGCCATGCCGCCCCCTCGGTCAGCGCTCGCATCGGCTACGTAGCTCAGGAGCCGCAGCTCGACAACGAGCTGACCGTGCTGGAAAACATCCGTCTCGGCGCGGAAGACGTGATGGGTCTGATGAAGACCTATGACGAAGTCAGCGAAAAGCTATGCGATCCGGACGTGACCGAAGAGCAGATGGAAAAGCTGCTCAACCGTCAGAGCCGACTGTATGACGAAATCGAGCACAAGGGCGGCTGGGACCTGGACCGCATCATCGAAGTCTTCGCGCGGGCCATGTACCTGCCCCCGATGGATGCCAAGGTCGGACCTCTCTCCGGCGGTGAAAAGCGCCGTGTGGCCCTGTGTAAGGTGTTGATGCAAGAGCCCGACCTGCTGCTGCTGGACGAGCCGACCAACCACCTCGACGCCGAGTCGGTGGCCTGGCTGCAGGAGCACCTGCAGGACTATCCGGGCACGGTGGTCTTTATCACCCACGACCGCTACTTCCTCGACCAGGTGGCCGCCTGGATCCTGGAAATGGAGCGTGGCCACGGTCTGCCCTGGAAGGGCAACTACAGCAGCTGGCTGACCCAGAAAGAAAAGCAGCTGGCCGACAAAGAAAAATCCGAATCCGCCCGCCGTCGCAACCTCAAGCGCGAAATGGAATGGGCCGGTATGTCCCAGAAGGCTCAGCAGGCCAAGAACAAGGCCCGTATGGGTGCCTATGAGAAAATGCTGGCCGAGGCGCAAGCGGACCGCACCGATACGGCGGAAATCATCATCCCCCCCGGACCTCCGCTGGGCGCGGTGGTGGTGGAAGCCACCGACCTGTGCAAGGCCTATGACGGCAAGGTGCTCTTCAAGAACCTCACCTTCCAGCTGCCGCGCGGCGGCATCGTGGGCATCGTGGGACCGAACGGCGCGGGCAAAACCACGCTGTTCCGCATGATCACGGGCCAGGAAACCCCCGACTCGGGCACTCTGGTGGTGGGCGAATCGGTCAAGATCTCGCACGTGGATCAGCACCGCGACCACCTCAACGACGACCTGCAGGTGTGGCAGGAAATCACCGACAGTCAGGACCCGGTCAAAGTCGGCACGCGCGAAATCAACGCACGCGCCTACGCGGCCCGCTTCAACTTCACCGGTCAGGACCAGCAAAAGCGCGTGGGCGACCTGTCCGGCGGTGAACGCAACCGCGTTCACCTGGGCAAGTTGCTGCGCAGCGACGGTAACCTGTTGCTGCTGGACGAACCCTCTAACGACCTCGACGTCGACACCCTGCGCGCTCTCGAACAGGGCCTCAACGACTTCCCCGGCTGCGCCGTGGTCATCAGCCACGACCGCTGGTTCCTGGACCGCATCTGCACGCACACGCTGGCCTGGGAAAACGAAGGAGGCGACGGCAACTGGGTCTGGTTCCCCGGTAGCTACAGCGAATACGAAGAGAACAAGAAACAGCGCCTGGGCGATCACAGCTCCGGCACCCACCAGTTCCGCGTTCTCGCCAAGGCCTGAGCACCTCTATCCTCGGAGCCAAGGGTCAGTTCCCGCCAGGGGGCTGACCCTTGTTCTTTGGAGCTATAGCAAGGGACTCGCATCTTGCCCAAAGAACGCCGCAGAATGATTCGCACCGCACTGAAGTTGGCCAATGTTGTGGCCCGTGGCTACCTCGGCTCCCCCATCCGACCGAGCCCGCTGCTGGCCCGCTATGTAGCCGCCCTGGGCTGCTTGCGCAGAGGCGACTGCGCGCTGGACATCGGCGCGAACATCGGATTCTTTGCCGGCTTGCTGGCGGAGGCCGTGGGCCCGCAAGGTCGCGTGCTGGCTTTCGAGCCCAATCCCATCCCTCTCAAAGTGTTGCGCGCCTCGGTGAGGCGCTCTCGGCTGTCACAAGTGAAGGTCTTCGCTCAGGCGGTCTCGGACCATGCGCAGGAGCTAAAGCTGCAGACCGGCTGGTTCGACTTTGGGGAAAACGCCACCGTCTCCAGCCACCTGAAGACGGCCGAACGTTTGGGCTTCTTCCGCCGGAACCTCTCGATTCAAGCGGTTCGCCTGGATGACTTCCTGAAGGACGATGGCCTGATGGTGGACGGTGAAAAGCTACCCGCGCCCAAGTTTCTCAAAATCGACACCGAGGGCCACGAACTGAGCGTGCTGACGGGAGCCGAAAAGCTGCTGGAAAAGCATGCTCCGACCATGGTTATCGAATACGGCTACGACCCACGTCAGCCCGGGCACCGCTACTCCTATCCGGCCTGGCTGCGCGCGAGGGGCTACCAACTGCTCGACTTTCACGGGTTTGTCGACTTCACCCCGGAGTTCGAGGCCGCCATTCAGCACAGCTATCTGACCGATCTGCTGGCGATCCCCCCGGGATTGCAAAATTCCTCTTACCTCACCACCATACGCGGTCTGGGCGAATTCGGTCTGGACCGCGTGGAGAGCTGAACTCAGCTGTCGCTTCGCGAGTTTTTCCAGAGGTAGACCCAGAAAGCGACGGCCAGGGCGGCCAGTAGCAGGCCCCAGTTGCCCAACTGGGTGTAGAGCAGGTAGAAGTTGAGCACCGAGATGACGGTGCCGATCAAGTAGGCCAGGCTGCGGGTGGCAACCGAATTGGCGTAGGGGCCCATGCGCTTGGGGTCCGAGGTGAACTGGACCAGGGGGAAGATGGCGAAGGGCAGCTGCATCGATAGCACCACCTGAGAAACCACCAGCATCTTCACGGTGTGGGCGCCCCCGGTGGCGGTGATGGCCCAGAGCGCGGGGCCGATGGCCAGCAAGCGCGTCACCAGGCGGCGCACCCAGGGACGAATCTTGATGTGCAGGAAGCCTTCCATCACGATCTGACCGGCCAGCGTGCCGGTGATGGTCGAGGACTGACCCGAGCACAGCAGCGCCACCGCGAACAAGGTGGCGGCCGTGCCGCCCAGCATCGGGGTCAGCAGTTCATAAGCGTTCTGCAGTTCGTCCACCACCACGCCCTTGGGATGAAAGACGGCGGCCGCCAGAATCAGAATGCCGGCGTTGACAAAGAAGGCGCCGCCCAGCGCGATGACCGTGTCCCACTTGTTGGCCCGCAAACTGGTGGGCACATCGTGGGTGTCGCGGGTCTGCACCAGGGCGGAATGCAGATAGAGGTTGTGGGGCATCACGGTGGCGCCCAGGATGCCCAGCGAAATGGTCAGAGCTTCCAGGTCGGGTAATTTGGGCTGCAGCAGCCCGGTGGTTACGGCCACCCAGTCCGGCTGCGCCTGAAAGATCTGAATGGCAAAACAAGCGCCGATGGTCAGCACCAGCGTGATGACCAGCGCTTCCAGCTTGCGAAAACCCCATTGCATCAAGCCCAGCAGCAGCAACACGTCCGCGCCCGTGAGCAGCACGCCCATGACCAGCGGAATGCCGAAGAGCAGGTTCAGGCCAATGGCCGAACCGATCACTTCGGCCAGATCGCAGGCCACGATAGCCACTTCGCAAAGCAGCCAGAGTAGGATGGCGGCAGGCCTCGGGTAATAATCGCGGCAGGCCTGGGCCAGGTCCATGCGCGCCACGACCCCCATGCGCGCGCACAAATTCTGCAAAAAGATGGCCATCAAATTGGACAGCAGCACCACCCACAGCAACTGGTAGCCATACTTGGAACCGCCGGCCAGATCGGTGGCCCAATTGCCCGGATCCATGTAGCCCACGCTGACCAGGTAAGCCGGACCGGAGATGCTCAGGAATTTGCGGAACCAGGAGCCGCCTTTGGGCACACGGACAGAGCCGTGCACCTCGGGCAGGCTGCGCGAATTTTCGGGACTCAGGGTTGCGAGGGGTAACATGGTGCCTTCAGTCATGATTTAGATGCGTCTAATTTTTTTTAGCACAGTCTAAACCGAACTGGCAAGTGACAGTCTTGTTAAGGTCCCGTTACCCGCTCAGCGGGAGGCGAAGAAATCCACGACCCGATCGAGAGAATCCTCGACGCCGCCGACCTCGTACCCATTGAAACCGTGGGGTGCTCCCGGATAGACGGCCAGCTCCACGTAGTTGCGCTCGGCCCAGCGACGCGAGAGCTGCAAGCTGTCATCCAGCAAGATATCGCCGCCACCCACCAGCAAAAGCGTGTCCGCCAGTTCCCCAATGGGTGCGTAGAGCGGAGAAATCGCGGCCACCTGGCGCTGCTCGCGGCGCAGACCGGGCGTAAACCAACCGATCATGCGGGAGAGAGCGCTGCTGGTCAGGTCGGGATGCTCCTCGTCCCGAGACTTGCGGGCGAAGGGCGTCAGACCCAAATCGAAGACCCCGTAGTAAAGGGCCCCGGCCCGGATGCGCCGACCCAACTGCAGCAAGGTCATGGCCGCCAGATGGCCACCCGCCGAGCAGCCGGTGACATAGAGACGGTCGGTCCCGAACTGCTCCGGCGAATGTTGGAGCAGCCAGCGGGCTGCCTGCATACAGTCCTCGATGGCTGCCGGGTAAGGAAACTCGGGAGCCAAGCGATAGTCGACGCTGGCCACCGTCATGCCGGTGCGGTCGGCCAGCGACTGGCACAGCTTGTGGTCGCTCTGGGCGTTGCCGCACATCCAGCCGCCGCCGTGCATGTGCATGATAACGCCGCGCGAGCCGCTCCCGAAAATCTTGAGCGGCACTCCATTGGCTAACCGCCACTCCGGGCCACTGCGATCCAGATTGGGTCCGCCCAGCCAGGCGCGCGCCTGGGTGATAAACTGATTGTCGTCCAGCGGGTCGGGCGTCTTCATGGCCGCCAGGGCCTTACGCGTTTCCTCAAAGGCGCGCTCGGGGCAGTCCACTTCCAGCAGCTTGAGCTGCTGAGCCCAGGCCGGAAAGGCACCGGTCGCCAGCAGGGCGGTCAGGAAGGCGCGACGATTCACGCCAGCCGCACCAGCAACGATTTCGCCTGGACCACTTCGCCGACCTCGCAGAGCACCTCGGCCACGGTGCCGTCTCGTTGGCAGGTCAGTTCATGAATCATCTTCATGGCGTCCATGACCAGCAAGGTGTCGCCCGCGTTAACCGCCTGTCCGGGGGTGACGCGTACCTCCACGACACTTCCGGTGAGAGGAGCACTGATCTCGTCGGCGCCGACCCCTCCCCGTCGAAAGTTCTCGGTCGGCAGAGTGAGCCGCGAAATTTGCTGAGCCGAGGCCACCCACACCTCGGTATCGCCCCAGAGCACCCGAAAACTCCGGCGTTCGCCGGAGAGTTCGAGCCAGAGGCGACCGTCCGGCAACCAGCCGCAATTGGGGTTGTCCCAGACAATCTCTTCGTTGTCGAATTTCCAGCGCGGAGACAATCCCGGCATGTTGCGCCAGTGCTGCTCCGGCCTTTCCAGCCACTGAGCCGCCGCCGCCGCCCAGGGTGCCCATCGGTCCCAGTCAGCCCTCCAGGGATGATGGTCCAGCGTATCGATGGAAAAGCTCTGCTGGTGAGCCCGTTCCAGCCAGTGTTTGAGAAAATCTCGATTGCATTCGATGCCGAAGAGCACCGTACTTTCCAGGGCGCGGCGCAGCTTGCGCAGAGCCTCGTCGCGAGTGGCCCCATAGGCGATGAGCTTGGCCACCATCGGGTCGTAATGAGGCGATATCTCGTCCTGAGTCTGCAGAGCCGACTCCACCCGAATGCCCGTCGGAGCTCGCCATTCCAGCACCGGACCGGCGCAGGGACGATGATTGTGACCGGGGTCCTCGGCGTAGAGGCGCACTTCCACCGCATGTCCACGGGGCTGTAGGTCCAGCTGCAGCCGCTCGCCCTGGGCCACCCGCAATTGCCATTCCACCAGGTCCAACCCGTAGACCATCTCGGTGACGGGGTGCTCGACCTGCAGCCGCGTATTCATTTCCAGAAAATAGAAGCGCTCACCGCTGACCAGGAACTCGACCGTGCCGGCGTTGCTGTAGGCGGCCGCCTGAGCCAGACGCACGGCCGCCTCGTGCAATTGGGCCCGCTGGGGCAGGTCGGGGGCCGGGCATTCCTCCAACACCTTCTGATGACGGCGCTGCAAGGAGCAGTCGCGCTCCCCCAGGTGAATCACGGTGCCGTGCTGGTCCCCCAGCACCTGCACTTCCACATGGCGAGCCTGCAGCAGCAGCGGCTCGAGAATCAGCCGGTCATCGCCAAAAGAACGCAGAGCCTCGGAAGCGGCCGACTGCATGGCGGCGGACAGATCGTCGGCCCGCTCGACCCGGCGCATGCCCTTGCCTCCCCCACCGGCCACCGCTTTGACCATCAGGGGAAACTCGGCGGTCTCCACCGTGAAGTTGGGCAGCACCGGCACTTCCGCCTGGCGGGCCAACTCCTTGGCCCCTTCTTTGCTGGCCAGTTGCTCCATGCTCCCGGGGCTGGGACCGACCCAGACCAGGCCGGCCGCCAGTACGGCTCGGGCGAACTCGACGTTCTCGGCCAGAAAGCCAAAGCCCGGGTGGACTGCGTCGGCTTTGGCCTGACGGGCCTTCGAGACCAGACTCTCGATGTCCAGATAAGATTCCACGCGGAAAGCCTGGTCGGCCTCGACCACCCACCGTCCCTGGGCGTCGGCTTCGGTAAAAACGCTAACCACGGCGATGCCCTGGGCGCGACAGGTGCGCGCGATGCGACAGGCGATTTCGCCCCGGTTGGCGATAAACAGGCGGTCGATCAAATGTAGCCTTCCATGCGAGCCAGGATGGTCAGCATGACTTCATCGGCGCCGGCTCCGATGGAGAGCAACCGGGCATCCCGATAGTAGCGGGCCATCGGATATTCCTCGGCATAGCCCATGCCGCCGTGGAACTGAATGCACGAATCAGCCACTTCGCGGCACAGGCGGCCGGCCTTGAGCTTGGCCATGCTGACTTCGCGGGTGCAGTCCTTACCGGCGATGATCTGATTGGTGCAGTGATGGGCCATCTGGCGCAGCAGCTCGATTTCGGTGCGCAGTTCGGCCAGCCGGAAATGCACGTACTGGTTCTCGATGATGGGCTTGCCGAAGGTCTTGCGCTCCTTGGTGTAGTCCACCGTCATTTGCATGCAGCGATCCATGCCGCCCAGGGCCAGAGCCGTCCCGACCAGTCGCTCCTTCTGGAACTGTTGCATCTGCAGCTGAAAACCGCGCCCTTCTTCGCCGATGCAGAAAGACTTGGGCACGCGCACGTTTTCGTAGGTAAGGGCAGCTGTATCGCTGCTATGATTGCCCATCTTGTCGATGGTGCGACTCACCTTAAAGCCTTCGCTATCGGTAGGTACCACCACCAGCGACATGCCCTTGGCGGTATGACCCGGAGTGGTGCGCATCAGGGTCACCACGAAGTCAGCCTGGGTGCCGTTGGTGATCCACATCTTGGAACCGTTGATGATGTAGTGATCGCCGTCGCTGACGGCGTTGGTGGTCAAGGAAGCGACGTCGGAGCCGGCGTCCGGTTCCGAGACGGCGATGGCCGAAATCAGCTTGCCCTCGATGGCCGGGGCCAGGAACTTGCGCTTCAGCTCCTCGGAGCCGAACTGGGCCAGGGCCGGGGTCGCCATATCGGTGTGCACCATGATGCCCATGGGAACTCCCAGAGCACCGGACTGACCCAACTCTTCGGCCAGCACGTAGTTGAAAGCGTAGTCGCCGCCTCCGCCACCATACTCTTCGGGATAGGAAGGTCCGAGAGCTCCCAGTTCGCCCAGCTTGGGGAAAAGCTCGCGGCCGGGATAGCACTTCTCGGCTTCCCACTTCTCGATGTGCGGATTGATTTCTCGCTCCACGAAACGGCGCACGCTCTGGCGAAACATCTCGTGTTCCGGTGTCAGGTTCAGCAAAGGGACCTCCTCACATTCGAAAGACCCCGTAGTGGGGGGCCTGGCTTTCCAAGAATGGACTGTGGTGCACGGCCGCCAGAGCCTGGATCAAGGCCTGGCGGGTGTCGCGCGGGTCGAGAATGCCGTCGTCCCAGAGGCGGGCGGTAGCGTAGAAAGCCGAGGATTCTTTCTCGAACATAGCCCGGGTGGCCTGGGCGCGGGCTTCGATGGCGGCGCTGTCGGGCTGTTGGCCGCGCGAGCGAGCCTGTTCCTCGGCCAGCAACGACATGACGCCGGCGGCCTGCTCGCCACCCATCACCGCGATGCGCGAGTTGGGCCAGGTGAAAAGAAAACGCGGATCATAAGCACGTCCGCACATGCCGTAATTGCCGGCCCCATAGGAACCGCCCACGATCAAGGTGAGGTGAGGTACATTGGAGGTGGAGACGGCGTTGACCAGCTTGGAGCCATGCTTGACGATGCCCTCGCGCTCCACCTGAGAGCCGACCATGAAGCCGGTGATGTTCTGCACGAAGAGAATGGGAATGCGCGCCTGGTTGCACAGCTGGATGAACTGGGCTCCTTTGTTGGCCGACTCCGAGAAGAGCACGCCATTGTTGGCCAGAATGCCCACCTGGAAACCGCCCAGACGAGCGTGACCGCAGACCAGCGTCGAGCCGTAGTCCGCTTTGAACTCCAGAAACTCGGAATCGTCCAGCAATCGAGCCAGCACTTCGCGAATCTCCAGCGGTTGGCGGGCGTCGGCCGGGATGACGCCGAGCAGCTCCTGGGGGTCGAATCTCGGGCGCCTGCCTTGTTTGAGTGTTGCCTGGGCGCAGGGAAGAGAGGCCACGATCTGGCGGCCGATCTGGAGGGCGTGCAGATCATCTTCGGCGGTGTAGTCGCTGACGCCCGAGACGGAGGCGTGCATTTCGGCGCCGCCCAGGCTTTCTTCGTCGATCACCTCGCCGGTAGCCATCTTGACCAGCGGCGGCCCGCCCAAAAAGACACGGGCCTGGTTGCGCACCATGACCACGTAATCGCTCATTCCCGGCATGTAGGCGCCGCCGGCGGTGGAAGAACCGAAGACCAGCGCGATCTGGGGAATTCCCCGGGCCGACATGCGAGCCTGGTTGGCAAAGACGCGTCCGCCCGTTTCCGCGAAAAGCTCCGCCTGGTAGAGTAGATTGGCCCCGGCCGACTCCACCAGATTGAAGCACAACAGGCGATTTTCTTCGGCGATACGCTGGGCACGCAGATGCTTTTTGAGGGTCATCGGGTAGATGGCGCCGCCTTTGACGGACGCGTCGCTGGCGATGATCATGCAAGTCCGCCCGCAGACGGTGCCGATGCCCGCCACCACCGACGCTCCCGGCGATTCGTCCTGATACATGCCGTTGGCGGCCAGGCTGGACAGTTCTAGAAAAGGGGTCTTGGGGTCGAGCAGTGCTTCCACTCGTTCGCGCGGCAACATCTTGCCACGTTCCTTCATGCGCTGCTGGGCTTTGGCGCCGCCTCCTTGCAAGACTTGCGCCTGCAACCCGTGCATTTGCTCCAGCAACGGCAGCATAGCCTCGCGATTGCGGGCCAGTTCGCTTTTACTCAGGCGGCTTTCAAGCCTGGGCAATGGAGTGAATCCCCAACATCTCGCGAGCTTCCTCGGGGGTGGCCACGCGCCCGCCGGCATCCTCGATCATGCGGGCGGCCTTGGCCACCAGATCTCCGTTGGAACGGGCCATCTCGCCTTCTTTGAGGTAGAAGTTGTCTTCCAATCCGACGCGCACGCCACCACCCAGAGAGACGGCCACGGGCAGCAGACTCCACTGGCTCTGTCCGATGCCGATGCATTGCCAGGAGGCCCCTTCCGGCAAGGACTCCACCTGATGCAGCAAATTGCGCGGAGTGGCCGGAATGCCGCCCAATACTCCCATCACCATCGAGAACATCAGCTTGTTGGGCAGCAGGCCCATCTGGCGAAAGGGTTCGGCATTGTAGATGTGGCCGCAGTCGAAGCACTCCATTTCGGGCAGCGTGCCGGCTTCGTTCATGGCTTCCAGATAATACTGGATGTCGCCGAAGGGATTGAGGAAAACGTGGTCGTGCAAGAACTTCTTCTTGCTGTGGGAGAAGATGGCGTAGTTCATCGAGCCCATATTGAGGGCCGCCATGGCCGGGCGCAGGGCGCGCACGTGGGCCACCCGCGTCTCGCGATTGACGCCCACCGCCCCGGTGGAGTAGTTGATGATGGCGCGCGGACAGACGGCCTTGAGCTGCTCGTCGATCTTGCGATAACTCTCGACATCGTAGGCCGGCTTGCCGTCATCCTGGCGGGCGTGGACGTGCACGATACTGGCCCCCGCCTCCAGGCTGCGGCGCGCTTCGGCGGCGATCTCCGCGGCCGTGTAGGGAATGGCCGGACACTGGTTGCGGTCGGCCAGCGCCCCGGTCAGGGCGGCGGTGAGAATGACCGGCCGGCTCACAGCCCCATCGCCACCAGATCGTTTGGATCGATCTGAATGCACACCCGGTCGTAGTACTTGTGGAAGCGCTCTTTGATGGCGGCCGGCAGTTCCTTGGCGGGGGCGCGCAGGCTCTGAGCCTCTAAAACCGCGTCGGGAATGTAGGCGGCCATCTCGGCCCACTGGCCCTGGCGCGACATTTCGTGCAGCTTTTCGTGGAGGTCCCCGTAGCCGATGGCGTCCAGCACCGGCTTGTAGGCCGGAGTGGAGGCGTAAAAAGCGATCTGCTGGCGCACCGAGGCTTCCATCTTCTGCTGCGATTCGGCGTCGCCGGTGATGACGAAAAGGCTCCCCATGCGCTCCAGTTGCTCGGGCTTGCGGCCGCCTTTGGCCATACCGGCCTCCAGGGCGGGTTGAGCCACCTGCTCGATGTATTGGAGGTTGTTGAAAGAGTGGTAGACCAGGAAGTCGGCGCACTCGCCGGCCAGTTCCATCATCTTGGGACCCACGGCCGCGATGCCCACCGGGATTTTCATGTAGGGATGCTTGGGCGGAGTGAAAAACGGCGTAAGCAGGTTCAGGTTGTAGTATTCGCCCTCAAACTTGAGCTTGCCGCCGCTTTCGAAAGCGGCCCAGATGGCCCGCATGGCGCCGATCAGCTCGCGCATCTGGTCCACCGGCTTGCCCCAGGGCATGGAGAAGCGCCGGGTGATGTGAGCCTTGACCTGACTGCCGAGGCCCAACAGGAAGTTGCCCTTGGTCAGATTGGCCAGGTCCCAGGAAGTCTGCGCCATGGTCATCGGACTGCGCGCAAAGCCCACCGCGATGCCCGTGCCCACCTGCAGCTCCGGCTCGGCCTGGGAGGCTAGCAGCACGGAAAGAAACGGATCATGACCGGTTTCGGGAAACCAGAGCCCGTTGAGGTTGGCTTTGCGGGCGGCCCGAGCCGCCCCCGCCGCATCTTCAGGACGACCAAAGTAAAAGGCATCGATTCTCATAGCGCCCGGACTTCCTAAAGTGGGCCCTGACCTCCTGTTACCCCCAGCCACGACCCGGCGGCAGCTGACGGGTAGACGCCGCTCGAAGACCGCAGCGTGGGGTGGCCGCTCGGGACGGATTCTGCGAACTATTTAGCGTCCGGGCCCGGGGGAATTTGATAAGCAATACACTTTGAGCCTGTTGACCGGTTCAGAAAATCATACGCCTCGGGCGAGGGACACCAACCAGGCGCCACTCGAAGGGGTCCGACCACAGCGTGGGGTGGCCGCTCGGGGCGGATTCTGCGAACAATTTAGGCTCGCGAATTTATGCCTCCGGGGGCATTTGATAAGCAATAAAATTATCGCTCTTTTCGACCCTGTTCACCTATCAAAAAAATCACCATTCATGCGATAATAACGGTATGTTATCGGCACAAGCAAAGCTTGCGAGGCGCCTCAAGAAATGTCGCTCGAAGAAGGACTGGTCGCAGCGTGAGGTGGCCGCTCAGGCGGGATTCAGCCAATCTTATTTGGCTCAGGTTGAGAAGGGCTCCAGGCCTATTTCTGGGCGCTATTTGAACAAGCTCGAAAACATCTATGGCGTAAAGTTCGGAAAACTCTGGGCCGGCGTCGGCAAGCGAGGGCGGCCGGCGCATACAGCCATGACGAAAAGGGCGTTGCGAGAATTTGGGCGAGCCATTTGTGAATTTTGGGGACGAGGAGTGATCCAGACTCCGAGCCATCCACAGCCCCATCAAGAATTTCGTAGCGACAATCCTCTCTGGCCGATGGCGCTTCATTTGGGCGAGAGTGCCGGTGCCGAAGTGCTCGAGCTGGAAAGGCTCCGCCAGAAAGATGAATCCTTCTGGCGTCAGTTCAACTCGCTTCGTTTCGATTCTTGGAGCGAGAAAAGATTGCTGGTGCGAGTCGGTCTGCTGGGAGGGCAGTTGCTCGGCCTGCGCCTGGATCGTCTCGGGTGTTCTCTGCCGCTGGTAGACGGAACCACCGGCGAAACCTGCGTTTTACATCGTGGCTACGTCTTGCCCGGTAAGGACGGGTCGCTGGTCTGGTGCCCCCAAGTAGCGGTGGCAACCTCCGCGGGCGTCCTGTGTGTAGACAATCTGCTGATGGTTTCTTCGCGGGGTCAGAGCGTTACGGTAGCCGTCGAGGTAGACGGAGCCGAATTCCATGGAGACCCCCAGCAGCAACGTGCCCGTGACCGCGCCCTGGGAATTCCCGTGTTGCACGTGGATGCTGGTGAACTCGATAAGCCGGGCCTGGTGACGCGAATTTTGCAGTGGGCTTGGGACCAACCGGCAGCCTGAGCCAGTCTGGAGCTGGGCCTCACAGGGAATTGCCGGGACCTGGAAAGACTTACCGCAAAGCGGCAAGTCCGCGTTTGGGCACGGCCGAGAATTACCGGGACCTGGTAAGTCTTACCGCCGGCTGGCAAGTCCGAGTCTGGGACCGCCAGGAATTGCCCGGGAGCTGGTAAGACTTACCGCCGACTGGCAAGTTCGGGTATGAGACCGCCAGGAATTACCGGGCTCTGGCAAGACTTACCGCCGGCTGGCAAGTCCGAGTCTGGGACCGCCAGGAATTGCTCGGGATCTGGTAAGACTTACCGCCGACTGGCAAGTTCGGGTCTGAGGCCACCTGGAATTGCCGGAACCTGGTAAGATTTACCGCCGACTGGCAAGTTCGGGTCTGGGCCCCACCAGGATAAATCGGGGATAAAGCCGGTGGGTGGCATGGCACGGCTGGATGGCTTGAAATCTGGGCTGGCGCTGATATTGGCAAACTTTCGAATGGAAACATGAAAGCAACGGCGCGACCCTATACTGGAACCAGGAGCTTGTGCGGGGCATGAGCTCTACGCGACGGAGTATCGCTCGGAGCCGAGGCTACCGAAACAGCAGGAGGGGTTCCTTTGGCGGTTATCATTGATTCTGTGATCCATCCGACACCCGTGGCTTTGGCTGTGGCGCCCAAGCCGGCGGCCAAGGCTGCCCCCCCGATGATTTCGCCTCCCGTAGCCGCTGCCGCCACTCAGACCAGGGCCCTGGAGTCTTTGCAGACCAGCACCGCGCTGGGCTCCGCCTGGCAGACCGCCCTGACCTCGTCCGCCCCGAGCACCCAGACTTCTGCTCCCGAACCTGGCACCACCAATTCAACGGTCACCGCCGTGGCGGCCAGCGCGCCGGCAGCCTCCAGTGCATTGACCCTACGATTTATGCGCTCCCAGCTACCGTCTGCCCCGCTCGCTCAGCCGGTGACTGTCGATACGGTGACGGCTCTGGCCACCTCCACCCCGATCAATCCCAATATCACCCTGAGCGCCGTGGTGCCGGACTTCCCCAGTACCAGAACTCCGGTCGGACCGGCTACGCCCGCCGAGGTGGCGTCCAACCTGTCACTCGGTCTGCGCCAGGCTATGCCCTCTTTCCAGCGCCTGCTCCCCGGAGTCGCACCGCTCGATCCGCTGGTCAATTTGCCGGCAGCCCAGCAAGACAACCTGCCGCCCGCCTGGAAAGCTCTGCTACCGGGCAGCAGCCCGAACGGTCTGGAAAAAAGCCCGTTGCTAGCGCCTGCTGCACCTGACCCCGAAACCAGGCTTCTCCCGCGCACCCTGGCTCCGCTCAACAAGACCAACCCGACCGGTCTTCCTGACACTCGCTTTCCCGGTGACCCTCCCCTAGCGGTCGCGACCCCAGTTGCACGCACGGGCGATATCGCAACCCCCGAGCAGCCCGGCAGAGCCACCATTCCGTCGGTTGCCGCCGCCGGCTCGCACCCTCGCTCCGGCAATCAGCCCGGCACCCCAAGCGCCACCACCTCGGCTCACACCGAAAATTCCACCGCGCCCGCAGGTGCAAGCAAGCTTCCCCAGCCCGACCCATCGACTACTCGCGCCGGCAACTCCACTGCCCGCCCCAGCACCCCCGCAGAGCTTGACAAGACTGCGCTGCCAGGCCAGGCGACCCGCCGCGCTGCGGCCGTTCCTGTGGATCCGAACAAAAATCCGCAGACCAGCCAAGCCATCGGCTCTGGGGCCAACCCGGGGAAGACCACGGGCAACCAGCCGTCCGAACCAGAGGCCACCAAACCGGCGGTCCGTATCGGCAACCCCGCCGTTACCGCAGAAAGCGGCCAAAGTCCGCAGGCTGGCCAACTCTTCTCGCAGACAGCGGCTGCGAGCGACCCGGCCAGTGATTCCGGCGGCAACCCCGGCAAACAGAATCCCCAGACCCCCCTCAGCGTCCAGGCAAACACACCGGCTCGCAGCGGCAGTGCCGCTTCCCCGGTAGACCCAAACAAAACGCCCACTGCGGCCCAACCCGCTGGCACCCCGCCGGCTCGCGGCGGCAATTCCGCTCCGTCGGTGGACCTGACTTCACAAACCGCTCCATCTTCCAGCACCGGTCCCAATGCCAGCAGACCTACCGGGACTCAGAATCCGCAGCCCACAGTCGGCAACTCCACCGTCTCGGCGGAGAATGGAAAAGGCCCCCAGTCCGGCCCGGCTGGAACCCGAGCAAGCGTCCCTGCCGAGCCCGGAAGAGCCCCGGCCGGCCAGACTCCCGACCCGGGAGTTCTCGGCAGTAATTCGCAGCCGGTCGCAGCCAAGCCCGCCGATACTGGAGCCGCCCTCCCGGCGACCCGTAACCTCTCCCCCGTGGACAGCCTGCCCGCGCCTCGGACAGCTGCTCCGACCGACTCGGCAACGGTTCCCAGCAGCAACGCCACGGCGGCCCGGGTTGCTCCGCTGGACAGCGTGAAGGGCTCCCCATCCAGCCAACCCGCAGCGCGCCCGACCGGCCTTACCGAGCCGAGCAACAACGCCAGCAAGTCTCCGACCAGTCCGACTTCCGAGCCCGGCGTGCGCACCAGCAGTTTCCCCACGGCCGCAGACCCTCCCAACAGTGCTCCATCTTCAGCCCCAATCGCCACTTCGGTAGGCCGGGTCAACCCTCAGACGGAAACCGTCGCCGGGAAGGCCGCCGATACACGAGCCACTATTCCCCAGGACCTGGCCAAGAATGCACAGCCCGTGCAAGCTGCCGTCCCTGTGGCTCGGATTAGCCCTGACACGCGGGCCAATCCCCCCCAGGACCTGGCCAAAACCGCACAGCCGGTCCAAGCCGCCATCCCTGTGGATCGGTTGAACCCGACCGAACCGGCCACCGGGAAGGCCGCCGACACACGGGCCACTCTCCCCCAGGACCTGGCCAAGAACGCACAACCGGTCCAAGCCACCGCCCCTGTGGCTCGGGTTAGCCCTGACACGCGGGCCACTATCCCCCAGGACCTGGCCAAGAGCCTACAGCCGGTGCAAGCCACCGTCCCTGTGGCTCGGGTTAGCCCTGCCGCACGAACCACTTCCCAGGACCTCGTCAAGGTCCCCAGCACCATGCAAAAACACGCGGCCGGGCCCGATCTGCGGTTCCCTGGGGATGTCCGTCCCTTCTTCGACTGGAGCCGCCTGGAAGAACCGACGCACCACAAGGAATCGGAAGAGGAAACACGGCCTAAGGCCGAGCCGGAGCGCAAGCGCGAACCGGAGAAAGTAGCCCAGGTCAAGGAGAAAGCCATCGAGGCACCCAAGGCGCCCGAGACGAAGGCCCAGCAGCCCCAGCGCCAGCAACAGCGGGCCATCAGCGTCGGAAGCGGCGGAGGCGAGAAGGAAGCGGGCGGTCCCAGCGCCGCCGAGCGGGCCGAGACCGTCAAAAAGATGAGCGAGCAGTTCCAGTTGGCTCCCAGTAAGCCGGAGATGCAACGCAACGCGCCGCTCCTGCCGCCTCTGCCCGGAACGACCTCGGCCAAGGAGAACTCCAGCGAACGACCCGCCAAGAACGAGTCCCGGCCCGAAACGGGTCCCCTTCTGGAAGCCGGTCACGAAAAGGCCGAAACCACACAAAACCAGCGCCGGACTCCCCACGAGACCGAGCGCGGCCCCGCCTTCCAACCAGCCAAAAGCGAGGCCCCCCAGCGCGAGCAGAGCGAGCTTCCCCAAAGTCACACCAGCCACTCAGAAAGCGAGGGGCGCGGCAATCAGGAAAAACCGGGCGAGGAAATGCAGCAGCGCTCGGACCGGGGGGAACGGCAGCCGCGTCGCCGCCAGAACCACCAGGAGGCGGACCAGGATGACGAAGAAGCTCTGCTCGAATTCGAGGAGAGAGCCTCCTAGGACCCGAAGCGGTCCCCAGATGAAGATCGCTTTATTGTCTCCGCGCGGCCCGCTCTACCGACACAAAACCGGTATCTTCAAAAAGTCGCTGCGCTACATGCCGCTGACCCTGCCCACCCTGGCCGCCCTCATTCCTCCGCACCTGGCCGGCGGTGTGCGCCTCATCGACGAAGGCATCGAAGACATCCCGATGGATTTGGACGCCGACCTGATCGGAATTTCCGCCATAACCGGCAGCTCCGCCCGGGCCTACGAACTGGCGGACCACTTCCGGCGCCAGGGGAAGTGCGTCATCCTGGGAGGCGTTCACCCCACTCTGCTTCCCGACGAAGCGGCCCGTCACGCCGACAGCGTCGTGGTCGGCTACGCCGAAGACAGTTGGCCTCAGTTGCTCGAGGATTTCCAGGCGGGAAATCTGCAGAGCCGCTACCGCCAGCAGCCCGGGCTCAAGCTGGGCGGACGGCCCCTGCCCCGCCGCGACCTGCTGCCCGACGGCAATTTCACCGTCGGCCACACCCTCGAAGCCACCCGTGGCTGCATCCACAAATGCAATTTCTGCGTGGTGCCTACCGCCTGGGGCCGTCCCCTGCAGCATCCCGTCCACGAAGTCATCCAGGACGTCAAAAACATGGGTGCAAAACGCCTGATTTTCATGGACCTCAACCTGATCGCCGACAAGGAATACGCCAAGCAACTTTTCCGCGCCCTGATCCCGCTGAAAGTCACCTGGGGCGGTCTGGTCACCACCGAAATCGCCTGGGACGATGAGTTGCTCGACCTGGCCGCCAGGAGCGGTTGCCGCGGCCTGCTCATCGGCTTTGAAAGCCTCACCCCCAACGCCCTCAAAGAGTGTAAAAAAGGCTTCAATCTGCTCAAAGAATACAAAGACGTCATCGCCCGCGTGCACGACCGCAAAATCGCCATCATGGGCACTTTTGTCTTCGGCTTCGACAGCGACGGCATCGAAGGCTTCGCCAACACCGTCGACTTCGTCATGGAGAACAAGATCGAACTGCCCCGGTACGCGGTACTCACTCCTTTCCCGGGCACTCCCCTGCACCAGCGTCTGGACAGCGAAGGACGGCTGCTACACAAGGACTGGTCGCTCTACGACGGCCAGCACGTGGTCTTCCAGCCCTCCTTGATGACCCCCGGCGAACTCCAGCGCGGCATCGAGTGGACCTGGAAAAAGACCTACAGTTACGGCGGCATCGCCCGCCGGCTCTGGGGCGGCAATCTTTTCTGGACCGCCCTGACGGCCAACCTGGGCTATCGTTTTTACGCCTACCGGCTGCACCAGTTCTACAACTGCCGAGAACCTCTGCTGGCCGCCTGATGCGCCTCACTTTCATCCACCCGGCCGTTGGCCATCAGGGCAAACGACCCTATATCCGCGCCTGGCAAATGGAGCCGTTGCCTCCGGCCGTGCTGGCCGCTCTCACCCCCAGGGACATCGAGATCCGTTTCTACGATGACCGCCTGGAAGACATCCCCTGGGATGAACCGACCGATCTGGTGGCGATCAGCGTAGAGACCTATACTGCCCGCCGAGCCTATCAGATCGCTTCGCATTTCCGACGACGCGGCGTGCCCGTGGTGATGGGTGGATTTCACGCCACCCTGGTTCCGGACGAGGTCAGCCAGTTCGCCGAAGCCGTGGTGGTCGGGGAAGCCGAAGAAGTCTGGCCCTTGCTGCTCGACGACTTCCGCCACGGCAAACTGCAGCCCCTCTACAAATCGAGCGAGCGCCCAAAGTTGGCGCGAGTGCGACCGCGCCGCGAGATTTTCGCGGGTAAGCGCTATATCCAGATGGGCCTGGTGGAGGCCGGGCGAGGCTGCCACTTTCACTGCGAATTTTGCGCTATCCAGGCCTATTTCAAAAACACCCAGGTCCGCCGCCCCATTGATGACATTCTGGCCGACATCCGCGAACACAAGCGTCCGCTTTACTTCTTCGTGGACGACAACATCACGTCCAACCCCAAACAAGCCAAAGAATTCTTTCGCGCCCTCATTCCTCTGAAGATTCGCTGGGTCAGTCAGGCTTCCATCAACATCGCCCACGATGAAGAATTTCTCCAGCTGATCAAAGCCAGCGGCTGCCAGATGCTGCTGATCGGATTCGAGACTCTGAATCCCAACAGTCTCAAAACCATGAACAAAGAATTCAACACCATGCGGGGCGGCTATGAGCAGGCTCTGGCCAATTTGCGCCGTTATAAAATTCGCTTATATCCGACCTTTATCTTCGGATACGACGAAGACACAGAAGAAAGCCTGAAAGAAACGCTAGCTTTTTGCCGGCGCCAGAAGTTCTACCTGAGCGCCTTCAACCACCTCACTCCCTTTCCGGGCACGCCCCTTTATCAGCGCCTGGAACGAGAGAATCGACTGGTCTACGAACGCTGGTGGCTGGATCATCGCTATCGCTATGGCATGGTGCCTTTCCGCAGCCGCGGACTCCCTCCGCAGGAAATCGAGCGCCTTTGCCTGCAGGCTCGACAGGAATTCTATGGATTTCCCTCGATCTTACAACGGGGTCTGGATTTTCAAGTGAACAGTAGCAGTCTCTTCGGAATGGCCACTTTCTTCAGCGCCAACCTGATGCTGCGCCGCGAGGTGCTGCAACGGCAGAAGCTGCCCATGGGGGATGCCGACGATCCTACGCCGCTGCTACCCGTAGCCGGCGGTAGCAGTCTGCCTCCCTTTCTGCTGGCGGGGACACGGGCATGAACCAGACCGAGACCGATCAGCAAGCCCAATCCAGGCCTCAGAAAAAGGCGCTGGTTTTGTGCAAAGAATGCAATGGGGTGGTGACCGAACCGGAAGCGGCCATCGCCGTGGATGGCCGCCACGAACACACTTTCCGGAATCCGGCCAGCTATTCGTTCCATGTGCTCTGCTTCGCGGGTGCTCCCGGCACTCTGGAAGTGGGCGCCCCTACCGAAGACGCCAGCTGGTTCCCCGGCTACGCCTGGTCGCTGGCCCTCTGCTCCAACTGCCACCAGCATTTAGGCTGGTGGTATGAAGGCAAGAGCATCTTCGTGGGCCTGATCGCGACCAGGGTCATCCGACCCCTTTAAACCCGGCCCTCTTTCTCGGCCTTGCGGCGCTCCTCCATATCCTTCATCAAGGAAGTGCCCCAGGAGCTCATCGACTTACTGAAGTTCTTCTGATTGTCCCGGAAGGCTGTTTCGCGCTCGGCCATGAGTGCTTTCTTCTGATCCAGGCTCATGCTGCTGCTCGATTCCATGCGGGGCGCGGACGAAAAAGAACTGTTGAAATCGATGGGAGGAGCCCCCTGCGAGAAGGGCTGGGAGAACATCGGAGTGGTGGTGAAAGTCATCGTCGGATAGGCCGGCATCTGCATCATCCACGGGGGTGGCGGTGCGAAGGGCAGCGGCACCGTGGAGAACATCATGGGATTCGGGCCGTAGAGGAAGTCCATCGGAGGCGGAGCCGGGGACCAGAAGTCCATCGGCATGGGCATCGCCTGGTAGCCGTAGGTCGGTGGGAAAAGGGCGGGGGTCGGGTTCCAGATCACAGGGTTGAAACTGTTGATCATTGCCAAGGGTCGCATCCTCGTCTTCGTGCAGATCCCGGAGCGTCGTCGCTCTCTCTACGTCCTTAAAAATATCAAAAACGCGTAACCAATTGGACCGCACCTGTAAACAAAAGATGAACTTCCCGACAACCCCGCTCTTTATTCGTCTCGCATCTCGGATTCGTCGAGCGTCACTTCCGAGGCGCTAATGTAGTGATAGCGCTTGCTGGCCCGGTTGACCAGCCAGGGGAAGACGCGTCCCAGGGTGCGATAGGAAGATTTGCTGTAGCAGTAGAGTTTGTCGCCCACGACCTGGGCCAGGTCGGGATCGCCGGGCATGCGCTTGCCGCCCAGGGCGTAGGCCACCGGGCACATTCCCTCAAGTTGGGGAAGAAAGCGTTCCGGATTGATTTCGAAAATCTCCAAATTGCGTTGACTGGAGAAGAAGTAGGTTTTGGCGCCGTAGCGTTTTTTGAACTTCGGATTGCCAATTTGCTTCTTGAGATGACCGAGAAAGGCAACGGGATCCAGCCCGTTCAAGCCGATGTGGTTCATTGATTTCACCTGCCTTTGCGTGAAGTGGTATAACCTTACTACCAGAGGCAGGGAGGGTGAGTCTGTGAATTCCATTACAGTACAGCTGTCATAGTACTCAAGTCCTGAATGACCCGGTACATTAGCCCAAAGGCCGGCCCAGCTTACGATCCAGCGTGTGTCGGGAAGTCAAATTCGCCGCCAAACTGATCAATCGGTGGCCGAATGTGGCACATCCAGGCGCCGGCCAGAGCACTCTGCGAGCGATATTTCGGTATCCGTAAAATTGCCCGCGCGCCCAACGGCAGCCCTCGGTCAACTGCTGCGGAGTCAGCAAACCAGGCCGATAGACGGCATCCCCGTAGCCATAGCCGCCGTCCAACCACCAGCGCGAATACAACAGGCGCTCTTCTTTCTCCATGCGGGCGTAGAGAGCGCTGGCCGGTGTGGGCGTGAGGGCGCTAAAGTTGACCAGGAACAATTGATTTTCCAAAGCAAAATCGACGGTGCGGGCAAAAACATCCCGATCATCTTGATCATAACCAAAAATAAAGGACCCATAGATCATGATTCCGTGGGCGTGAAAGCGAGCGATGGCCTCGCGATAGGGGTGACGCGTATTCCATTTCTTGCGCATCTGGACCAGATTGGCACCATCCAGGGATTCGAAGCCGATCAGAGCGGCCACGCAGCCGCTCTCGGCCATCGCTGCCAGCAAATTCTCGTCGGCCGCCACGTCCAGACTGATCTGGCAGCCCCAACGCAGTCCACAGCCCTTCAGCCCCGCCAGCAAGCCGCGCAGAGCCTCGACGTTGACGAAAAGATTGTCGTCCACCAGGAACACATACCGGGAACGCAGTGCGCAGGCTTCCGCCACCACCTCGTCCACCGGCCGATGGCTCAGGGCGCGACCGTAGAAGGCGTGGATGGAGCAAAAATCGCAGGCAAAGCGGCAGCCCCGACTGAACTGCACCGGCGTCACCCGCCCGTAGCGTTTGCCCCCGAAGATCTCGCGGTCGTAGCGCAGGCCGCGCATCTCGCCGCCGGCCGGCTGACGATAGACGGACTGCAGCCGCCCTCCGGCCGCGTCAAGCAACACCTGCGGCCAGAGCGTTTCGGCGTCACCGCAGACGACGGCGTCGAAATGAGTCAGCGCTTCTTGAGGCAGAAAGGTCGGATGATAACCGCCGGCCACCACCTTGAGTCCCTGCGCCCGGAATCGGTCGGCCAGTAGGTAAGCGCGGCGAGCCGTGAAGGTTTCCACCGTCATGGCCACCAGGTCGGTTTCCAACCGTTCGGGAATCTTCTCAACCTTCTCGTCCCACAATTCGCACTCCACGTCAGCCGGAGTGACTCCTTTGAGCACGGCAAAAGCCAGCGGCTCCATCGCGTCGGGAGAACGCCAATCCCCCAGGTTGGGGCGCACGAAAGTGACTTTCACCCGGCCGGCTTCGGGACGCGCCCAGGGGATCCCCCGGAATTTCCAGAAAGCCGCCGGAGTGAGCCAAGAACCGATTCCCGCCCGTCTTAACCTGTTTCTCGGCGCCGTCGCTATGAGCGGCTGCCTGGCTCTCCTGTGGCTGGCCTCGCACACCCAGAGCTGGTGGGTTTTGCTGGCCAGCTCCGTGCTCTTTTCCTATCTCAACAACACCAACTTTTCGCTTTTCCACGAAGCCGAACACAAGATTCTCCACCCCGACGAGAGAGTCAACGAGTGGTTCGGCCGTCTGTTGGGGGCCTTTTTTCCCACCAGCCTGGGCTTTCACCGGGCCGGGCACCTCAATCATCACGCCCACAACCGCAGCGAATTCGAAACCTTCGACTACATTCGGCCGGGCGAAAATCTGCCCCTCAAATACGTGCAGTGGTACTGCGTACTCACCGGTGTTTACTGGACCCTACCTCCTCTGGCCAGCCTGGCCTACATGATCTGGCCGGGCTTCGTGCGCATCGGCTCGCTGCGCCACACCGCCGAGGCCAAACAGACGGCCACCGCCACCTACGCCAAGGCCTATGATCGTGCCCCCGAGACGGTCATCCGTCTGGAGGTGGGGCTGAGTCTGCTGCTGCAGATGGCCTTCTTCCAATTGCTCGACCTCAACTGGGTAGGCTGGGCTTGCTGCTACGGCGCCTTCGCCCTCAACTGGGCCTCTTTGCAGTATGCCGACCACGCTTTTTCCGAGTGCGACCCCTTGCAAGGGGCATGGAACCTCCGCGTCAATCCGATCATTCGCGCTTTCTTCCTGAACTATCACTATCACAAGGCTCACCACGAATATCCCAAAGTGCCCTGGATCCACCTCGGAAAATACATCGACCCCCAGGAATTCCGGCCCTGGTTCTGGGACATTTACTGGCTCATGTGGCGCGGCCCCCAGCCCCTACCAGCCGACGGCCGCAGCCCCCTCGTTCCGCGCGCCTGATGCTGGCCAGCCTCTGGAACGGCGCCCAACTGCTTTTCCGTCCCTACCCCTATTTTCGCGATGCGCGCACCACCTGGAGAGCCCCCCTTCCCGGGCTGGGCTCGGTGCTCGTCAGTGCCGACGCCGCTCTGGTGGCCGAAGCCGCTCGTCACCCGGGGCTGGTGGGCGGCCGCGCCCATCGGGCCATGCGGGCCACCCTGGGCGACAACCACCTGATCGTGATGTCGGGTCCGCAGCATCGGCTGCGCAGTCGCCAGGTGCGCCGAGCGCTGCAGGCCTTTTCCAGCGATGCCGAGATGGCCGCCGTCACTCGCAAAGAGTTCGCCCGCACACCTCTGGGCCGACCGTTCAGCCTGCAGCAAGTGGCCCACCGGGCCAGTCTGCGCATCATTCTGCGCGGCCTGGTGGGGCAAGACGACGCCGAGCTGGTGGGGCTCTGTCAGGACTTTCAAGCCTCCTTCTCCAGCCCGCTGGTGCTATTCGTGGAAGGGCTGAGGCGCGACTGGGGGCCCTGGTCTCCCTGGGGGCGCCTGTTGCGCCGCCGCAGCCGACTTAACGAGGCCTTGATCCAGGCAGCCGGCCGCGCCCCGGCCGACACCATCGCGGCCCGCTTGCCGCCCGAGACCTGGGCCCAGGAGCTGCTGCCACAGTTAATGTTCGGCCACGAAACCACGGCCGCCACCTTTGCCTGGTGCTTCGCCCTGCTCTATGAGGAAGCTCGCCGGCGCATCCGCCAGGGGGACGACGGCTTCACCCTGGCCTATGTCCAGGAATGCATGCGCCTGTGCCCGCCGGTGGCCCAACTAACCAGGGTGGCCACTCAGGAAGTGCGCCTGGGTTCCCACAGCCTGAAGGCGGGAGAGGTAGTGATGCCGGCCATTCCCGGCCTTCACCACCATGGTTGGTCCCAATCGGAGCGGCTGCGGCCGGAACGCTTCCTGGAAGGGACCCCGGACCCGCACCGCTACTGTCCCTTCGGGGTGGGCGAGCGCATTTGTCCCGGCAAGCCGATGGCTCTGCGCCAACTGGTGATGATGCTGCAAAGCGTGCTGCAGAACTTCGACCTGCGACTGCTCGAGGGCTATCGCCCCTGTCCCGTGCGCCAACTGTTTTTGGTGGCCCCCGCGCGGGGAACCCCGGTCGTGCGCCACGCGTGAACGACTTCCGTCTGGCCCTGCCCGAAGATGTCGCCGAACTGGAAGCCCTCTCGGCCCTACCCGTGCCCGGCGGTTGGATTGATCTGAGTTATGCCCGCAGCTTTGGCCACTGCCGAGAACAGGTGCTGAGAGGACGGCTGAAAACCGGCGAAATGGCGGCCATCGCCTTGCGTTCGCTGCCGCTGCTGTGGCGGCGCGGTCAGGCCCGGAGAATCGGCTACCTGGGGGGTCTGCGCGTCCATCCACGGCTGCAGGGCCGCAATCTGTTGGCCGAGGGCTTCGCCTTGCTACGGCGAGTGCACGAAGCCGACCCGGTGGAAGAATACCTGGCCACCATCGTCGAGGGAAATCATCTGGCCGAGCGCCTGCTGGTGGAGCGAGCACGACCCGGCTGGCCGAAATTCTTTCCTTCGGGGGTACTGTGTACTCTGGCTCTAGAGACGAAGCCCTGCGCATTCTCTGCTGGCCCTCCCCCCAGCTGGAGTCATACTCAAGACTACTTTCCCTGCGAGGCCCCGCTGGAATTCGGGGAGCGACGCTGGTGGCTGGAACACCAGGGAGTGGCTGGCTGCCTGCGGGACCTCTCCCAAACCCGCCACACTCGGGTGGCCGCCTACCACGGCCCGTTGCGCTGGCTCAGAACCTCCTACAATCTCTGGCAGCGACTCTGGAGGCGCCCGCAGTTGCCGTCTCCCGGGGCCCGTCTGAAGGGAGGCTACGTGGGTTTCTTTCGCAGCGACGGCCTGCGTCCCCAGGCTTTCGGGGGCTGGCTCAGGAGCATGCTGGGGCTGGCCCATTCGCTAGGACTGGACTGGCTCTACCTGGGGCTGGCTGAGGGGGACGCCTATCTGCCCGTGGCCCGGCGCTTTCGCCACCGCCTTTATCGGAGCCGCATCTTTCGCGTGCGCTACCAAGGCCAGCCCGAACCCCTGCCCGAAGGGCCACCCTACCTGGAACTGGCATGGCTATAAAACAAGAAGTGGTCCCGGTGGGACAGCTGGAAACGGCTCAATTCCACCTTTTGCAGCAACTCTACGAGGCCCACTACGGCGGGCTTCATCAGTTCTCGCGCGATCTTTCCGAGAAAGACTGGGTGCTGCTGCTGCGCGACCAGGACCAGGTGGTGGGCTTTTCCAGTCTGCAAAGACGAGAAGCCGACGGCTTTGTCATCTTCTTTTCGGGCGACACGCTGGTGCTGCCGGGCCACCGTCATTCCTACGACCTGCCCAGGCTGTGGGGGCGTTTCGTCTTCCAGCGCGTGGCCCACGAGCATCTACCCTGCCTGTGGTTCCTGATTTGCGCGGGCTTTCGCACCTACCGATTCCTGCCGGTCTTTTTCAAGCGCTTCTATCCGCGCTACGATCAGCAAACGCCGCCCCAAACGCAGCAACTGCTCGATAGCCTGGCCCACCAGCGTTACGGCCCGCTCTACGCTGAGGGCATCGTTCGCCTTCAATCCCCCAGTCTGGAACCGTTGCCGGAGCGCCAACTCGACGCCCACGCGCGCTTCTTTCTGGAGCGCAATCCCGACTGGCAGAAGGGACACGAACTGGCCTGTCTGACCTGGCTGGAACGGGACAATCTGACCCCGGCCGGTCTGCGCATGGTGCGCGATTGCTAGGCGCTCTCTGGTGGTTGAGCTGTCTGCCGGAATGGCGCAAGTTCCGGCGAGCCGCCAGACAAGTGGCGGCCTGCCAACAAAGCTATCTTTCCAAGCTGGTGGATCGCAATCAAGGCTGCGAATACTTTCGACACTATAAGCTCACCCGAAGGGAAGAGTTCCGTGAACGACTGCCCCTGGTCGACTACACCCAACTGGAGCCCTGGATCGAGCGCTGCGCCAAGGGCCAGGCCAATCTGCTCTGTCGCGAACCGATTCGCCTTTTTGAGCCGACCAGCGGCACCCAGGCGGTCAAACTTATCCCCTATACCGCCTCCCTCAAGGCGGAGTTCCAACGGGGCCTGAGCGCCTGGATTGGCGACCTCTACGCCGGCAAACCAGAATTGATGAGCGGAAGGGCCTACTGGTCGATTACGCCTCCCCCCCAACGCCCTCAGCGCACCGCTGGAGACATCCCCATCGGCTTTGAGGACGACGCCGCCTACCTCTCCGGCTGGACTCAACCGCTGCTGCGCCGCCTGCTGGCCATCCCCAAAGCATCGGACCTGGACGAGACCATCGCCCAACTGGTCGACTGCCCTGACTTAACCCTCGTTTCGGTTTGGAGCCCCACCTTCTGGCTGCTGCTTCTGGAAAGGCTACAGGGCCGCGACCTCCGCAAAATCTGGCCGCGCCTGCGCTTTCTGAGCTGCTGGGCCGACGGACCCTCGGAGCGCTTCCTGCCGGCCCTGCGGGCAAGCTTGCCAGACCTTTTCATCCAACCCAAGGGACTGCTGGCAACCGAAGCTTTTGTCAGTTTTCCGCTACTGGGAAGACAGGGCGGGGCACTCTCCCTGAGCAGTCATTTTTTTGAGTTTGTGGACGAAAACGGCCTTCTCTACCTGGCCCACGAACTGCGAGCCGGACAGATCTACGAGGTCGTGGTGAGCAACGGCGGAGGTCTCTACCGGTATCGACTCGGCGACCGGATCCAGGTCACGGGATTTTATCGAGATTGTCCGCTGCTGCGCTTCGTGGGGCGCACCGCACTGGTCAGCGATCACTGCGGTGAGAAGCTGACGCCCGAGGCCATCGAGCCCTGGCTGCCGGTTCGCGGCGGCCCCTGCTTTGTGGCCTTCGAGTCCGGGGGCTACGTGCTTTACGCTCAGGGAGAGTTGGAGGAGGCGCTGAAAGAGGGCGAAATCGCCTTGTGCAAACACTATCACTATGGATTGTGCCGAAACTTGGGGCAACTCAAGCCTCTAAAAGGTTTTCGTCTCGAGGGCGACAGCTGGGAAGCTTTCTACACTCGATTGGAATCGTTAGGGCGGCGACGTGGCGAGGTCAAGCCTTCGGCCCTGCGACTGGAAGAGGATTGGAGCCGCCACTTACCCGGCGGCTGGGCTTAGGTAAGAGCGAGCCCAATCCAGAGCCGCCCGGTCGGTCGAGCTCTGCGTGTCCTTGCCGGCGGCCTCGTTCTGCAGTCCATAGACCACCAGCTGCCGAAACTTCTGAAACTCGGGACCCGGCGACTTGAGCACCGGCATGCTGTCAAAAAGTGGGCCTTCGCCACGGTCCAGTTCCAGGAACTTGCGGCAGCCCTCGCTGGGGGGAGGGAGCTCCTGGCCGTAGACTTCTCGCAAGATCCAGGCTCGCTTGGCACCGGTGTCACCGCTGGCGTGCAGGAAGACATCGGGATTGCTCTTGATTTTGTCCCAGTTCTTCAAGACGTCGGCATGGGTCTCCGCAAAGTCCTCCATAGGATCCGTAGACTCTACGTAGGGGGTCACCGAATCGCCACGCCCGAAGGGGGAATCCGGACGTTGCGTATAGCCGCCCTTGTGATCAACCAGATGACCGATCTCGTGGAAGAGCACCCACTGAGTCGATTCGGGGGTATCCGTCACCGAACGACGCAGCACGGCGGTGGGACTTCCGGCAAAAACCAGTCCCCGGGTCACCGTCTTCTCCCCCTCAGGCAGAGGAACGGAGTCGAGAACCACCGCCTGACAGGCTTCCAGAGCTTGCGGGCAGCGTTCCTTGATGTAGGAGAGCGCCTCAGTCACGTTCTGGCGCTCTCGCTCGGTGCGCACGCCGCCGATTTGCACGCCCTCGTGGGCCATACCCTGAGAGGAGGTGGAGGCGGCCAGCATGGTCGCCAACGGATGATTGGACAACTGCTGAAGTTTCTGCGTGTCGAAATCTTGCACGATAGCCATCAGGGCCGGACTGAGCGGACCGGCGGCGCTGGTCGCGCCCAGAAAACTCAGGTATTCTCCCTGGCGAGCCAGACCTTTGGCCCGGTCCGAAACCGGCATGCCTTTCAGCTCGAAGATGCCTGTGTGCTGACCCAGTTCTACCTGGGAAGGCGCCTGAGGATTGGCTCCCAGGCTGCGTTCGAAAAGACTGAGAGCGGTCGACTCGACCACCAGAGGTTCCAGTTCGACAAACAGCGAGCCCCAGGCGGTCTGGGAGATCTGCTCACCGGCTTTAGCGACAACCTGTCTGGCCTTCTCGCGAAAAGGGTCGGCGGGACTCTCCAGTTTCTCGACGGGAGCGGGCTCCGACTCGACGATGGGCCCGAACGAGGACTCGACCGGCACGCTGGCCGCCAGACGTTGGGCCGTGAGCATGACCTGATCGGCCGGGGCCGCTTCGGCCTGCGGCAGCGGAGCCGGCCGCAAAACCGGACGCATCACCGGGGTGGTTTGGAGGCCGCGCACGGAGTCGATCACTCCATCCAGTTCGCGGCTTCCCCCGATCGGCCCTCCACGGGCTGCCAGAGGGTTTCCCCTACTTGCCCGCCGCTCGTCCACGCTGCAAGCTCAGAAGATGAGCCAGCCGGTTGTGACCCGCACGCCAGAGCGGAACTCGAGCGATTGGGAGCCCTTCGTGGCCAGAATTGCCCGTCAGGTCTTGCGTCGCCTGCACCTGCATGCCAGTGCCCTGCCCGACCTGGTCCAGGATGGCATGGTGGGCCTGCTTCAAGCCGAGCGGCGCTTCGATCCGCACCGCGGCTCTAGCTTTGAAGCCTACGCCGCCCCGCGCGTCCGCGGTGCGATGTTCAACGGCCAGTCCGCACTGCGCTGGGTCAGTCGCCAGTGCCTAAAAAGAGTGCGCCTGCTCAATCAGGCCGAGGAAAAACTGCGTTCTCGCTACCAACGCACGCCCAGTCACGCGGAATTGTGTGTGGAACTCGACATCTCGCTGGCGGAACTGGACGTTCGCCTGCACGAGCGGGAACTGGCCCGCTCACGAAACCATCCTATCACGGAGGCAAACGGACCTTGTGGCCCCACTCCGGAAGACTGGATCGAGCGCCAACCGCTGGCCGAGGCGCTGGCCTGCCTGCCGGAAAGGCAGCAGCACCTTCTCCACCTCTATTACCAGGTTGGCCTGGACATGGGAGCCATCGCCCGCGTACTGCAACTTTCCCAGCCGCGAGTTTCCCAGCTCCACCATGCTTCGCTGGTGGCGATTCACAAGTTCTTCGAAAGAAATGGTCAAAGCTTGCTATTATAAAAATCCGCCCCTCAACTGAATACCTTGGCGATAGACAAAAAGGGCCTTACAGGGCCCGAAATAGGGATTTGAATTGAGGGAATCGGATCATGTTTTTAGTTCAAGCGCCTTCGGTGAGCCTGGCTCCCAGCCTGGTTTCGCGCCTGCCGGGATGTTTAGAATTATTGCCACGAATTACTATTTCTTTAGGCCAGCATTTCGACGACGCTCAAGCCTTCTTTTCTGAACTGCTGCTCGACTTGATTCAAGCCTTGAAAGCTTCGGCCGGCTGTCTCTTCCTGAGCGGCGAGCAAAGCCGCTGGCGTTATTGCCTGGGCCGAGATGCTCAGGGAGCCGAACTTCCCGAGGAGATCTTTCTTTGCATTGCCGGCCAGGAATGCCTGAGCCGGGCGCGCGGCTCGCAGCAGAGCGTCATCCTGCGCAACTGGCTCGGCAGCCCGTTGTTGGTGCACGGAGAATGCGTCGGCGTGTTGTGTCTGCAGCGGGGCTCGCAAGTGGGCGATTTCACCATGGGCGAAGGCCAGCTGGTCGACTGCGCCTCTCGCCAGGCCTGCCTGGCTCTGATTCAGGCGCGTCTGCGCCAGCAACTGGCCGGTAGCGAGCAGGCCCTCCAGGAGGAGCGGGAACGACGGATTTCTCTGCAGGACCAGTGCGAGGGGCTGCGACTGCACGCGCTGATGGCCTGCCACGAACTGCAAGCCCCCCTGAGAGGATTGGTGGGCTTGGCGCAAATCGCGCTGCAAAGTCCGCCCGGCCACGAGGACCTGGAGCGAAGCTTGCAGGGCATCGGCCAGGCCGCCTCGCGCTTGCACGATCTGCAGGAGAGCCTGCTGCAATACTGCCGAGCCAGCAGTCTGCCGCTGGCACGGCAGCGAGTCAGCAGCTCCGCCATCCTGACCGGGGCCTGCCAGGATTTGCATCCCCTGCTGACCTCCACCCAGGCCGATTTTCAACGCGACGGATTGCCCTGGTGTGACGCCGACCCCTCGGCCCTGCGCTCGATTTTCCGCGCCCTTCTGCAAAATGCACTGACCTTCCGACGCAGCCGTCCACGCCTGGAGGTGAGCTTCCGTAACGGAACCTTCCGGGTACGCGATGACGGCCCGGGAATTCCCCCGGCCCAGTTCGAGCGAGTCTTCGAACCTTTCGTCCGCTTACACGCTCGGGCCGAATATCCGGGTTCCGGCCTGGGACTGGCCATCTGCCGACTGTTGGTGCGGCGCCATCGAGGTCGCATCTGGCTGGAAGAGAATTCGGACGGACCCGGCATCACCGTCTGTTTTACGATGGGAGAGCAAGCGTGAGAAAGGCCTTCACCCTGTTGGAAGCCCTGGCCTCGATCGGTCTGTTGCTGCTGGCCCTACGCTTCTGCCTGATGCCGCTGGTTCAAGCGAACCGTGGCTCCAGCTCGAGCCTGCAGCGCCTGCGCGCTATGGGACTGGCCCGCGAGTGGATCCAGCACGACGCCTTCGCGCAGACTCTGGACACGCAGGTTCGCACCGAGGACGGCTTCTCGATCCAGCGCCAGGTCACGAACGGCGGCGCGCGCCTCAAGTCGGTATCCATTCGGGTGGAATGGGCCGAAGCCCGGCAAACCCGGCAAGTCGTTCTCGAGACGCAAACCTTTGATCCGAGAGAAACTCCGTGAGTCATCGAGCCTTTACGCTGACAGAATTGATGGTGGCCAGCGGTCTGCTGGTGCTGGTGAGTTTTTCTGGAATCTGGATGCTGGTTTCCGCCCGACAAATCTTCCGTGGCGCCACGGAGCGAACCCAGTGGGCTCGCGACTTTGTCCAGTTCAGTCTGGCTCTGACCGACCTGCTGGAGGAAGCGCCGCTCGCCTCCCTGCAACTGAGCCAGGCCGGCTCCAATACCTCGACGGTGGCTTTCCCCACGGCCCGAGACGCAGAAGGCAACTTTCATACCGGTTCCACCGGTCTACCGGAGTGGCAGGCAAATCAAGTCCTCAGCCTGCAGGCCGACCAGTTGCGCTGCGGGCGCGCCCTTTCCGGTTCCACTCGTCCTGCCTTTTCTCGCTGTCTCTTCCGAGGAGTCAAGTTCTTTCAGGTGCAGCTCCAGGATTCCACCTTGTGGGTGCAGTTGCGCGCCGACTCTCCCGACGGTTCTTTAACATCCAGCTGGCAGAAACGAATCTATACTCGATGAGACGCAGAGGATTTGCCATGGTTCTGGTCCTCTCTCTGGTCTTTCTGCTGGCCATCCTGTCGCTGGCTTTGGGCCGCTATCTGAGCGCTCATCTGGGTATGGTCAGTCGTCAGGAACGATACCTTCAGGCTCAAGCCGCGGCTCGCGGAGGGATGGCTCAAGCGCTGGCCACGCTCGCCCTTCAGCCCGATTGGCAAGGCTCGCTGGGCCCGGTTTCCCAGCCGCAGAGCTTTTCCAGCTGGGAGCTCAACTTTCACAAATCCGGTTCCCTCCCCTATTGTGTGAACAACGGAAAGGGCACCGAAACGATCCTCGGTTGGGGTCAAAGAAGGGTGCCGGCCGGAACCGTTTATCTGGTAACGAACGGGGTCTCCGGCTCGGTTCAGGTGCGCGACTGCGCCCTGGTCCAGGTAGCGCGCACTCTCCTGCAAGACGACTTTAGCTCCTATTCCGGAGCCTGGGTGCAGTCCGACGACCAGACGCCGGTGTTGCTGTTAGGCCACTATATCCTCGATCTCGGAGCCCTGCTACAGATGGCCAGTCAGGCCGGAGATCCCCAATGGCGCGACTATCGGTATCAGGTTACGGCCATGGTAACTTCGGGAACCGGCCTGGGTCTGTTGGTGCGCGCTCAATCCGATGACCATCGACCCAGCGGCTATTTGGTGCAATACGACGCGCTCGATCAGCCCCTGCAGGGAGGTAGCTTCGTGGTCCGCCTTCTCAAAGCCGGGCTTCCGGGCCCGGTGCAAATCCGCGTGACCCGTTTGCAGGCCGGTCTGGGGGGCGTGCTCAACCTGGAGTGGCTGCTCAACCTGGAGCACACCTATGAGGTGACCGTGCAGGACAACCGGCTCAACCTCCGGGTCGACGGAGTGTCCGTGCTCGACTGGACCGATTCTCTGCGCACCTTTCCCCAAGGAAGGGTGGGCATCCACCCGCTGCTGGGGGCCGTGCTACTGGTCGACAGCGTGCGCGTGGACGGTCTTTTCCAAATTCTGTCGCGTTGGGGTGAGCCTCGATGAAAGGGCTGCAATCCGACGTCGTCTGGGTGGACTTGCTCGACTTCACTCCGGAAGGTGCGGCCCTGTCCCTGCTTTCCCACGAACAGGCCAGGAAGTATGGAGTGCTGCCGCTCTTTTTGCTGCAAGAAACCCTGTATCTGGCCGTGGCCGACGTTTACGACCTGGAACAGCAGGACTATCTGCGCCGCCTGCTCGCTCGCGAAATCGAGCCGGTGCAGGCGGAGGCCGGACCCCTCGCACAACGCCTGGAAAGCTGCTATCGCTCCGAGGAGCACTCCGGGCGGACGCTGGACCAGCTGGCCGCTCAGGTGGCCCAGGTCCTACCCGGCAGCGGCGAGGGTGCCGCGCCGGTCGCCTCGCTGCTCCAGCACATCGTCACCCAGGGAATCCATTACCGGGCCAGCGACGTGCATCTGGAAAGCTTGCTGGACCAGTGTCGCCTCCGCTATCGCATCGACGGCCGTCTGCACGAGGTCAGCAGTCCACCGCCGGAAATCTTTCCCGCCTTGATTTCGCGAATCAAGGTCATGGCCAACCTGGACATCACCGAGCGTCGCCGCCCCCAAGACGGACGCTACACCATGGAAAGCGACCAGGGAGCCTATGACCTGCGCGTGTCGATCATTCCCTATGCGGACGGCGAAGGCGTGGTGCTCCGTCTGCTCAGTCGAGATCGGGGCGTTCCCTCACTGTCCGATCTCGGATTCGACGCGCGGACCCTGCGGCGATATCAGGAGCTCTGCAGCAAAAGCCACGGCATCTTGCTGGTGACCGGCCCCACCGGGGCGGGCAAGTCCACCACTCTCTACGCCACTCTGCGCGGGGTGGCCACCAGCGACCGCAAAGTGGCCACTCTGGAAGATCCGGTGGAATGCCGACTGCCCGGCGTCTGTCAAATCCCCGTCCGAGGCGACCTCGGTTTCGGCTTCGCCGAGGGGCTGCGTTCTCTGCTGAGACATGACCCCGACGTGGTCTTGGTGGGAGAAATTCGCGACCGCGAGTCGGCCGAGATCGCGATTCGCGCCGCCCTGACGGGGCACTTGCTTTTCTCTACCCTGCATACCAACGATGCTTGTCAGACGGTCACGCGCCTGGTGGATATGGGCATCGCTGCCTACAAAGTACTGACCTCCTTGACGGGAGTTCTAGCCCAGCGACTGGTGCGGCGCCTGTGTGGCCACTGTCGGGAGGCCACCAGTTTTTCCGCTCAACACATGCAGGCCCTGGGCTTCCCCGCCCGAGCGGTCGAGGCCTACCAACCCCGGGGCTGCGAATTGTGCCGAGGCATCGGCTATCACGGTCGCATCCCCTGCTACGAGCTGCTGGAAATCTCCGACGAAATGCGCCGCCTCAAAGAGGAGGAGCTGACTCAATCCCGACTGTTGCGCCTGGCTCTGCAGAACGGCTTTCAGCCGTTCGCGGAGTGCGCCTACCAACTGTTCCGCTCGGGGCTGACCTCGCTGGAAGAAGTCGCCTCGCTGTCCGCGCAACGCTCGGCCGGTTGATGGAGGAGGCATGGCTCAATTTCTTTACTCGGTTCGCGACCACGATGGCGAGTTGCACACCGGCACGCTGGAGGCCCGGGAGCGCCCGCAGGCTCTGGCCTGGCTGGCCGAGCGCTACCCGCTGGTGGTTCGCCTGGAAATCATCCGCCACAAGCGCAGCTTCTGGCACTTTCTGACTCGTCAGTCGGTCAATTCCCAGGATCTGCTGGCCTTTACCCATCAATTGGGGGCGATGCTTCAGGCCGGGCTGTCGTTTCTGGCCGCCATGGACATTCTTTTGCGCGACCGGGTTCATCGGCCCCCCATGCGTCAGGTGCTGGTGCGGGTGGCGGCGGCCGTCCACGAGGGCAAATCCCTCAGCCAGGCGCTGGGAGAACATCCTCGAGTCTTCTCACCGCTTTACCTGGCCATGGTGGAAGCCGGGGAAGCCTCGGCCAATCTTCCCTGCGTGTTGCGCCGCCTGGCCGCCTACATCGAGCGGGTCAACCGCATGCAGATGGAAATCGCCGGTGCCCTCACCTACCCCGCCGTAGTGCTGACGGTGGGGGCCTTTCTTTCGATGGCGATGGTGGTTTATGGTGCGCCGATCGTGGAAGACATGTACAAAGCCGCCGGTGCCCGACTGCCCTGGCTCAGCCAGATGGTGCTCGACTCCCTGCGTTTTCTGGCCGGCTCCGGCCTGATTCTCTGCGCCCTGGGCACGGCCACAGGTCTGGCCTTGTTGCGCAACAGTCGGCGGGCACGCTGGACCCGCGCCTGGATCGACAAGCTGCTGGTCAACGTCGGCCCCACTCAGACCATGGTGCAAGAGGCGATGGTGGCTCGTTGCGCTCGAACCCTTTCAACTCTTTATTCCAGCGCCGTGCCGCTGCTTCGGTCACTGGAAATGACGGCCGCGGTGTCGGGCAATCGGGAGTATGAAAAGCTCTTTTTGCGGGTGCGCGACTCCATGGCGGCCGGACTCAACCTTTCCGACGCCTTGATGGCCGAGCCTCTTATGCCTTCGATGGCGGCGGGAATGGTGGCCGCCGGCGAGGCCTCCGGTTCTCTCTCCGAACTGCTGGACAGCACCGCCGGCTACTATGAAACGCGCGTGGAGATTGGCCTGCAAACGCTGACTCGTTTGCTGGAACCGATCATGGTGGTGGCCGTGGGTGGCCTGGTTGGATTGTTGATCATCGCCCTGGGCCTGCCTTTTTTGAACCTGGTCTCGACCCTTTGCTGAGGAGAGGAGTAGCATGCAACCCCACCGTCCCAAATTGCTGCACCTGGAGGACGATCCTCTAGAAGTGACTTTGCTCGGTCTGCGCTGGAAAGCGGTCGCCGAACTTCATCCCCTCCCCCGTCTGTCGGAGGCCCTGGCCTGGCTACGCCAGCACAGGGTCGATGCAGTTCTTCTCGACCTCACTTTGCCCGACCGATTGGGCCCGGATTGCGTGGCCGAACTACGGCGCCAGCAACCGGACCTCAGTCTGGTGGTGCTCAATTCCTTCCAGGCCCCACACTGGGAGGACGAGTGTCTGCGACTGGGGGCCCTGGAGGTCTATCGCAAAGACGACCCGGCGCTGGCCGATTTTCCGCGCTTCTGGAGCCGCCTGGAGGCTCGTCGCAAAGCGCTGCAGGGGGAGCGCGAGAAGGGCGATCACAGTGAAAGACTGCTGCGCATGGTGGCTCACGAGGTGCGCACACCCTTGAATGGTCTGCTCGGTTTCACTCGACTGTTGGCCCAGACGACCTTGACCAGCCTGCAACGAGACTACCTGGATTCAGTCCACGAATCTTCGCAAACGCTGCTGCACCTGGTCAACGATCTGCTCGACTGCAGCCGCAACCAGGCGGGCCGACTGCAGGTCAAGCAGCTGCCTTTCCTGCTGCGAGACTGCCTGCACGGGGTCGTCCACAGTCTGGAGGCCCTGGCTCGTTCCCACGGCTTGACCGTCGAGCTGGCGCTGGACCCCCTCGTCCCCGCGCGGGTCCGGGGCGACGAACTGCGACTGGGACAGGTCCTCACCAATCTGATCGGCAACGCCGTCAAGTTCACCCCAAAGGGCAGCATTCACGTGCGCTGCTCGCTGGTCGACGGACTGGCACCTGCCGACCAGCCCACCTGGATACGTTTCTCAGTGCGCGATACCGGGCGCGGTATCGCCCCTGAGTTCCGCGACCGCATCTTCCAGCCGTTCTCCCAGACTCGGGGAGACGACGAGCGCTCCGGCAGCGGGCTGGGTCTGATGCTCTGCCGACAGCTGGTGGAGGCGATGGGAGGGGAGATTGACTTCCGCAGCCACCTGGGCGAGGGCAGCGAATTCTGGTTCTTGCTGCCGCTGGTGGCTCTCCCTCTGCCCACTCCCGTTCGCACCTGTGAGTGGCGGGTGCTGGTGGTGGACGATGACAGGATCTGTCGCAAGCTGGCCTGTGCCTTGCTCAGCGAGATCGAAGTGCAGGCGGATGAAGCGGCCAGCTCTCGCGAAGCTTTGGAACTGTGCGCGGGCCGCCGCTACGATCTGCTGTTGATCGACCTGAGCCTGGCCGACGGAACGGGCCGAGACTTGCTGGCGGAACTACGTTCACGCGGCTGCCGGACTCCGGCCCTGGCCCTGTCCGGCCAGGTAGATCCGCTGGTTCAGCTGGAAACCTGCCAGTGCGGCTTTGCCGACTTCCTGGTCAAGCCAGTCCAACCGGATTTACTGCAGCACCAAATCAAGCGCTGGCTCCCGGCCACTCAGGTGCTGGATCCGGCCCGCTTGGAGATCTTGCGCAATCTGGCCCGGCGTCCGGGTGCGGGCGGGTTGGTGCGCGAGATGGTGGAGGCTTACATCCAGAACAGCCCGGACGACCTGGAGCAACTGCGCCAGGCGATTCAACGAGGCGACCCCGGTGAAATCATTCGGCGCGCCCATTACCTCAAGGGTGCCACCGCCACCGTGGGAGTGTGCGCCGCGGCCTCCAGGCTGCAGCGCATCGAGGAGGATCCGGCCTCGGGCCTGGAGCTGGAACCACCGCTGGAAGTCGAGTTACTGGCGGCGGTCGAGCCACTGCGAGAGTTCTTACGGACGCTAGAAAACGGGAGGACGCCATGTTGAATCGACTGAAACGACATCTGACTCGCCGGCCGGTGGTGGGATTGGACCTGGGGGTTCATGGCGTTAAGTGGGCCATCGTCGACGTGGCCAACCGTCAGATCGAATCGCTGGGTTACCTGCCTACCGGCGGCCCGGGCGGAGCCACTCTTTGGGAGCAATTGCCCCGCGGAGTGCGCAAGCTGCGTACGGCCGTCTCCGGACAGGACGTGGCCTATGGCTACTTTGAGCTGCCACCGGTGGAACGCCGCGAACTGGCCACGGCCGCTCAGGCGCAGGCTCAGCGAACCATTCCTTTTTCGCCTGAGGAAACTCACTTTTCTTTCTGCGAAACTCCGGCCCTGAGCCAAAGAAACGGTCACATCGGTATCTTCTACGTGGCGGCGCGACGCAGCCGAGTGGAAAAGCTGACGTCCCCGCTGCAAGAGAGCGGCTTCGAGGTGGGGCGGGTGGACTTGCCGGCGCTGGCGTTGTGCCGGGAATATTTGTGCAATCACGGACCGCAACCCGAAGCGGTGCTGCTGATCAATGTCGGCCATCGCTTGACCCAACTGGTCCTGACTCGCCAGGGCTATCCTTACTTTGCCCGCGACTTCAGCACCGCCGGCCAGGACTTTCTCTACTCGCTGGCCATGTGTCTGCAGTGTTCCACCGAAGCAGCCCAGCAGTTCCTGACAGCCTATGACTTCCGCTCGCGCCATTTTATGGTCGAGCCGGCCCTGTTACGCTGGCTGGAGCTGGTCCAACGTAGCCTTTGCAATGCCGAGAACCGCCTGGGCCTGCGTGTCTCCAGGATTTTATTGAGCGGCGGGAGCGCACGGCCCGGCCTGGCGGAACGCCTGGCCGAACGACTGAACCGCCCGGTCATCAGTGACGGCTGGCAGCGCCTGCAGCCGCCGGCCGGAGAAGAGTTGGCTCGTCTGCGACCGGAGCTTTTTAAGGTGGCTATCGGATTGGCCCTGGAAGTGTGATGAAAATCTACATTGGCGAAGACTCGCCCATCGAGCAGAAACTGCTGGAAGCGGTGCTGCTGGGAGTGCCTGATGTCCATTTTTTCGGCGACGGCCTCAGCCTGTATCGAGCCGTCTTTCAGGAGCCTCCCAACCTGGTCATCACCGACATTTTGATGCCCGGCCTGCAAGGGTTGGCGCTGTGCAAGTTGGTGCGCGGTCATCAGCGGCTGCGGTCGGTGCCCATCCTGTGCATTTCTTCCATCACCGAAGGCGACGTGGCCGAGCGGGCCCTGGCCGCGGGCGCCGACGCTTTTCTAGCCAAGCCTCTGGAAGTGCCGCGCTTCGAAGCCATCGTCACCGAACTGCTGGAACGGTCGCTGCTGACCTAAGGGCGCAGCGCTCTCCAGGCGGCTTCGGCCAGAGCATCGGAAGCTTCCGATGGCTTCAACCTTCCCGTGCGACCGCTCAGCCACTGGCGACAGAATTCGACGGTTGGGCCCAGGGCTATGGGCTGATAGAGGGCGGCCGGAAGTTTCTGAAGTTCTCCGTCCCGCACGGCCCGCTGCACCTCCTGGAGAAAGTCCAGCGTGCCGCCGCGCAATGGGACGTCGGCCGGCCCGAGCGCCTGGCTGTGACGCTCGCGGAAAAGCAGACGGCTGGCACCGGGGTGCTCTTCCACCCAGAGCAAGTAGTGCTTCACCAGCCTCTTGACCAGGGTCTCGGCGTCCGCGACGCCGCTCAGGGCCTGACGGCTGGACTCGCGATAGTCTTCGAGACATTGCTGGTAGAGAGCGATCAGAATGCCTTCTTTGCCCTGATAGTGGTGATAGAGACTGCCCACGCTGGTGGCCGAACGCGTGGCCAGGGCCTCGATGGTGATGGCCGCCTCTCCCCCTTCCTGATAGAGTTCGAGGGCGGCGTCCAGCACCAACCGGCGCCGGGCGGCCGTTGCCTGTTCACGCTTCAAGACTTGAGATTCCAGGCGACCTTAACCCGGCAGACCACCTCACCGGCGCGGTCGGTCAGTTCCGCCACGCCCTCGCGGATGTGGTCCCAGTCTTGGTCCAGATGCACCCGGCAGGTGATCAGGCCGCGCGCCTTCTTCAGGTATTCGGCCTGGACGCCCGTCACCAGAAAGCGGCCGCCCTTGGGCTGCAGGGTGGTCAACGCCAGGTTGGCCGTCAGTTCGCCCAGATTGACAAGAGCGACCGCGTGAATGCTGCGCACGTGATTGCGCAAGGACCAGCGCTCACGCATACTGACCCGGGCCTGCCCTTGGGTGAGTTCCTCTACGTCTACCGAGAGCGGTCCCACATAAGGCACCAGCCAGCCGAGCAGGCGGGCAAACATCCAGCGCCCGCCCGGCACGGCCAGACACCACTTCCAACGGTCCAATAGCATAGCGGCCTCCCATTAGAATCAGATTCTAGAATTCGATTCTAATTCATGAGGCGACCGTTGGCAACAGGGCTTAGCGACCGCTCAGCTTGGCGTAGGCCTCCGGATAGCGGGCACCCTGGATGGTGATGGCGGCCGCGGCTTGCTCGATTTCACCGAGGTCTTCGGGGGTCAACTGGATGGAGAGGGAGCCCAGATTTTCTTCCAAACGGTGCAGCTTGGTGGTGCCAGGGATAGGCACGATCCAGGGTTTCTGGGCCGACAGCCAGGCCAGAGCTACCTGAGCGGTGGTGCCGCCTTTCTTGGCGGCCATGCTGGTCAGTAGATCGACCAGGGCCTGGTTGGCACGGCGCGCTTCGGGCGTGAAGCGGGGCAGCGAGCTGCGAAAGTCGGTGGCGTCGAACTGAGTGTCGGCGTCGATCTTGCCGGTCAGGAAACCACGCCCCAGCGGACTGAAGGGCACGAAACCGATGCCCAGGTCCTCGAGAACCGGCAGCACGTCTTGCTCGGGCTGACGCCACCACAGGGAATACTCGCTCTGCAGGGCGGAAACCGGCTGCACCGCGTGGGCCCGACGAATGGTGTCGGGACCAGCCTCGGAAAGACCGAAATACTTGACCTTGCCTTGCTGGATCAGCTCTTGAACGGTGCCGGCTACATCCTCGATGGGGACCTTGGGATCGACGCGGTGCTGATAGAGCAGGTCGATCACGTCGACTCGCAGGCGTTTGAGAGAGCCTTCGACCACCTGGCGGATGTGTTCGGGACGAGAGTCCAGGTCCGTCCAGCGAGTCAATCCGTCGGCCAGCGGCACGGCGTTGGGTCCGTTGGTAAAGCCGAATTTGGTGGCGATCACCACCTGGTCGCGAACCGGAGCCAGGGCCTCGCCCACCAGTTCTTCGTTGACATAGGGTCCGTAGACTTCGGCGGTGTCGAAGAAGCGGACGCCCCGGTCGAAAGCCGCGCGCAGCAGCGCGATCATTTCTCCCCGCTCCGGAGCCGGCCCCAGGTTGGCACTCATTCCCATGCAGCCGAGGCCGATTGCCGAAACCTCCAGGCCACCCTGTCCAAGCTTGCGCATTTCCATGTTCATCACCCTGCCTTCCGAGATGCGTTCAGCTTAGTCTCGAAATCACTCCGGGAGATAGACCATTACGGCAGGGTTCTTGCCCGATTCTGCAACTCAGTTGAGTCGGATGCGCACCAGTTCCAGCCTGGGCTCGACTTTGTTAGGATAGTAAACGGGATAGATAACGCTGATATTCATAAGCGAGATTCTAGAGTTTCGCAATCGTATGCGAGCTTACAATTCTGTCATTCCCGATAGTAGGATCATCCATGAGCGAACTGAACTGGCGCTTTGCCCACACCCACGAATCAGAGTGGTCGTCCAGACCCACCGTGCAACTCGGCCCCGCCAGCCTGGGCAGTCCCTGGGCCTACCTGCTGATATGCCGCGGCGAGGACCCCTGGCTTCGTGTCTGCCTGGAACTGGACGAGCATGAATACCCCCATCTGGAAGAGTGCCTGCTCTGGCGCTCGGCCCTCTGGGTCGGCTACGGCGGTCGAGTCTGCCGCATCGATCCCGAGAGCCTGGTCGTCCGTCAGCACCGACTCTCCTGGTATTTCGACCAGTTCTATCCCCTGGAAGACAGCCTGCTGGTCTGCTCCGCCAGTCACCTCACCCGCCTCGACCCGGACGGCAACCTCCTCTGGACCAGCCCCGAAATCGGCCTCGACGGCGTGCTGGTCAGCAACGTCCAGGACGGCATCATCGAAGGCCAGGGCGAATACGATCCCCCCGGCGGCTGGGTGGACTTTCGCCTGGACTTGAACCGAGGGGAACTGTTGACGTAGCACGGCCGCGGGAAAAGTGCGGACCCGTTCGAAGCGGACCTGATGCTGTCTCGACTGCTCGTGCTCTTACTCCTCTCCGCTCCGCTGGCCGCTGACGTTTCCTTTGCCCGTCTCAAGGAACTGTGGGGGCAGCAGCGGTGGCGGGAGGCGGAGCGGTTGATCCGCCAGACCATTGCTGAGCATTCGGAGCCGACCGACCTGGAGGGAATTGCCAATTCCAGCGAGGCCAAGGAGATGTTGCGTCAGGCAGACTGGCCGGAGGTCCAGGCGGCCTACTTCGCCCGCCTGGATCAGGCGATGGCCGCAAGGCCGGGTAACATCCCTTATGAAATTCATTGTCGGGGCATCAAGGAGCAGTGGGCGCGCTTCTACGTGATCGCCAATGGCTCGGACTTCGGCCCGGTGACGGCCCTGGATGAAGAGAACACCGCTCGCCTCCAGGAGGTCGTGGCTACCCAGGGGTGGCCGCGCAAGTCGGAGTGGGGCGAGCGCCCGGCTCTGGCCGCCTGGCTGATCCTGCAGCACTCGCCGGACACGGAGTTTCAGGCCGAGATGTTGCCGCTGCTGGAAAAGCGGCTGCAGGAGAAAGAACTCGACGGCCCCTACTTCGCCCTGCTCTACGACCGGGTGCAAATGCGTCACGACCGGGCCCAACGCTACGGCAGCCAGGTGCGCAAAAAGCCCGACGGCGGTTGGGAACCGGTGCCGCCGCTGGAAGACCCCGAACACCTCGACGCCCTGCGCGCCGGCGTCGGCCTCCAGCCCATCGCCGACTACCTGACCTCAATCGCCAAAGTCTACGACAAGCCCGCCACCCGCGGCTGGTTTCACTGAAACCCGCCCAAAGCGTTCAAGAATGATTTACAAACGCGGGCCGGTTACCACCTTTTCATCACCTCAGCCTGATATTCTGAGGTCGAACCAAAGGAACGGTTGGTAGTACCTGAGCTCGGCGAGTGCGTAACCTCCAAGTGCGCACAACCCGGGCTTCTTTTTTTGCCCGAGGATGGCGATGAAAGCCGGCGAACTTGAGCTCCTGTGAAGAAGCTTCTCCTGTGGTTCATTCTCCAACCGGCTCTCCTTGGCATCGTCTCCGCGCAGACGCCGGCCGAGGCGATTCTGGCCCGCCATCAAAACGTGTTCGACCAGAAGAAAGCTGTGGTTCAGCGCATCGAGACGGAGCAAACCGAAGGGGCGGAATTGCTGGCGGATTACCGGCGCATCAAGTCCAAGAATCTGCCCGAAGAGACTTTCCGCGAGCTGGTCAATCAGGGCGTTTCCACCACCCCTCCGGTCGCACTGCCAGTGCTGGTGACCCCGCCCGTCACGCCAGAGGAGCGACCCATTCTGGAGTCGGAAAAGTTGTCGGACGGCACAAGCTACCTGAAACTGGTGGAGGACCTGGACAAGCGCTTTCCGGATGCGGAGTTTTCCGCTTTCTGCCAGAGTAATCAGCTATTGCTGCGGCGCAATCGCTGGCTACGCGGCAAACTGGGTAAACTTTAAACGAACGGGTATTTTTGCCCGCAATTGGAGCAGAGTTCCGACTCGGGATGCAGCTTTTCCCCGCACTGCGGACAGGGCCGCAGCTGCAGGCCGGGGGCCTGGTAAACGGGCGCTTTCCCCTCGATCACAGCAGGCCGGTTGTAAAAGTGGGCCAGCGGATGAAAGTCGGAGGCCGGTCCTAACAACGTGGGCACCTGAATGCCGAGGAAAACGGCCAGAAAGACTTCGTGTTGAGACCAGAGACCCACGGCTGCCAGGGTGGTGATGCCGGCCATGACCAGGCTATTGGTCTGCAGCGGAATCACCAGAGACAGCAAGGATGCTAGCGCCTGGCCACCGTCCAAAGGATAGGCGGGCAGCATGACGTTGAAGCAGAAGAGCATCATCTGCAATTTCAGAACCAGAAAAAGTCCGACGCCCATCGAAGAAGTGAGTTGACCTGAGGGCTCAAAATCCAGCGGCCAGAAATCGCCCGGCTGCAGACCATAACCCTGGCCCCAAAGCCCGGCCGCGCAGGCCAGCGCCAGCAACAGATTGACCAGGGGACCGGCCAGCGAAATCCACACCGAATCCATCACGTTGCCGCGGTTGGCCTCGGTATAAGCGACGCCGCCCAGAGGCCAGAGCACAATGGAGTCAGCCCTTCCGCCTACGCTACGGGCCGCGAAGCAGTGTCCCAGCTCGTGGAGCAGAACACTGGTGAAGAGCACGCCGTAGAGCACGAGACCAATCAGGTCAAAACCGTCTTGAAAAAACCAGCCTGCCGCCAACAGGAAACTCCAGTGCAGGCGCACCTCGATTCCCGCCAGACGCCCCAAAATAATGCCGGAATGGTAAAGCACATCTCGGAAATTCTCGATGCACCCGGCCGATCCCCGCGGCTAGCGAGAAATGGGCGGAAAGCCCAGCCCATCCAACCAGGCTTGTTCCGGCAGCTCGTAACGCAACAGGCGAAAACCCTTGGTCGGCTTCGATTTCCACCAGGTGTCTTGGAGAAACTGAGACACCTCGGCCTTGCTCGGTCGCTGAGGATAGTCTCGCCGAGGAATCTGGTCCGCGTCGAAAACGGCGCTCCACTGCCAGTTGCCGCGACGGTGGCGATAGCCGTGGCCCAGCAGCCAACCGTCCGACGTTTGCGCCACCAGCAAGACGCTTTCCACGTAGAGTGGCCTGCGGTCTTCCTCCGCTCGAAAGGCCAACAGGTAAACGGCCTGAACATCCTGGAGCTGCAAGTCCCGGGCGGTCTCGATCGGGTCAGGTAACATCCTCGTGGCTACGCCGGCAGGGTCCCGGCTCCCCTCCAGGCCGGACGCGCGGGACTGGCCTGCAGGGGAGCCGGCCTGAGGGAGTGACCAAAAAATCGTGAACTGCCGGACCTTCAGGGGATCGGGTTCTTGAGCGCGTCGGCCAGAACGTAAACCAGGCTGGCTCCGCCCAGGGCACCCAGCACCGGTCCCGCGACGGCGCCGATTCGCACGCCGAGAGTGACGTTGTGCAGCAGGCTGCCGCCCGGCTGGGTCAGGACCAGGCCCAGAAAGGCGCCCGTTCCCATTCCGGCTCCAAAGCCCAGATAGCCCAGCCCCACCGCGGCCCCGGTCGCAGCCGTGCCGGTGGTGACGATTTCCAGCGGGGTCCAGGGTGCTGGCTCAGCAGGCTTGGGTTGAGGGAGTCGAGGCGGTGGACCGCCCTGGTTCTTGCGAATCTGCACGTCGGGGAGTCTCCTCTGTCGTTTGGGCCAGTTTAGGGAGGTAGGCTTAATTTCGCATTAATCCCGGGCTGGCGGCCGGTCGTGATGCCGAGACCGGTGGGTGCGCCGACACCCGTGGGCGCAATGCCGGGACCGGAGGGTGCGCCGACACCCGTGGGTGCAATGCCGACACCGGTGAGTGCGCCGGCACCGGTGGGTGCAATCGGGTTAGCGGCGGTTGTTGGGATTCCACCAATCGGCCACTCGGAAGATGAGCCAGGTGGTGGGGACCCAGAGGGCCTGAGCCAGGCGAAAACGCCAGTGTTTTCGCGGGGGAGCGGGCGGGTGGTGGGTGATCAACTCCTCGAGGGCGAGTCGCAGGCGCTCGCCGAACCCCTCCGGGGTTTCATCGGGTTGCGCGTAGAGAGGGAGTCCGAAGCGGGCCCGAATCCGGCCGCCTTCCACGTAGGCTCCCCGAGCGGTGGACAGCCAGTGCAGACCGGAGAGTCCGAGCGGAACCACAGGAGCACCGGATCGCACCGCAAGCATGGCGGCCCCACCTCGAAAAGGCTGAAGTTCCAGGGTATGAGTCTGATGGGCCTCAGGAAACAGGGCGATGGGCCTGCCCTCACGCAAGCGCGCCAGAGCTTCCTTCACTCCGGAACGACCGGGCCCGATCACGACCCCACCGGCTCTGGCGATCAGCGGACCGAGGATGGGGATGCGCAACACCTCGTGGCGCACCAGAAAGTCCAGGCGCCGGGGAACGATGGCCGCCACTAAAAAAGGGTCCATCAGTGTCGGGTGATTGGCCACCAACACCAAGGGACCCTCCAGGGGCAAGTTCTCCAGACCCTCGACCTGCGGCTGCCAATAAGGCAGCAGCATCCACGCGCCCCAGGCGCGCAGGGCGGTGTAAACTTGCCTACGTCGCGTGCCACGCCATCGATGATAATCAAACATTAGAGCACCCGACTCCGTTGATCCCTAACCCGCGTTCGGTCCGCTTCGCTCCCCTGAACACGGGGTTCGAGACTAGCGGCGGCGGAAGAACCAGCCCAGCGCTCCGCCCACCGCCAGACCGACGGCGGCCGTGGCCGCAGCCGTGTATCCGGCGGCTTTTTTCGACATGCTCAGGATGGGATTGTCAAAGATGTTGGTGGAGGTGTGCACGGAGACGATTTTCCACTGGTCATCTTTCTTGACCATCGAGTTGCTCCAACGCACTCGGCAGGTGAAGGTCAGGCCGTCGCCCAGTTTGTAGCTGGTGTCGGCCCAACCGGTGGCCACGCCGAAACCACCGTCATACAACGTGGTTAACTGGTCGGCTTCGACCGCGTCGATCGAGGTGGATTTTACACGGGGCCGGGAACCGGCCAACATCTGCTCGTGATAATTGCGCACTCCGGCGTGCCCGTGGCAAACTCGGCCGTCCATAGCGGTGAAGGCAACATTTTCGTCGCAGACCGCCAACATGCCGTGGATATCGCCGCGATTGTAGGCGGCCACGAAAGCATCTCGCATGGCTCGGAGAGCCTGATGATCCGCCTCTTGGGCGGTTTGGGTGGTATTTGCGTCGCTCATAAGATCGCGCTTCGGGCGCAGGGGACCAAGATCCTCGGTGGGAATTCCCCAAGGATGCTACCCGAATTTCGCCTGGAAAAGTTTTTCTCCGAATGGGAGTTCCAAGCTCGCCATCATTTGACCGCCTCGGATGCCGAGAACTGCCCCCTGGGAGAATTGCTCGAGAACCCGAGCGAACTGCTGGAATTACGCCTGGGATACATTCCCAGCGAGGGCGGACGCGAGCTTCGCCAGGCCATCGCCGCCACCTACCAAAACATCGAGCCGGACCAGGTCTTGGCTTTCTGTGGGGCAGAAGAAGGCCTGTACTGCGCCATGCGTGCGTTGCTCGGTCCAGAAGACCACGCCATCGTCACCTTGCCCAACTACCAGGCTATGGAAGAACTGCCGCTGTCGATCTGTCAGGTCAGCGGCCTTCCCCTGCGAGCCGAAGAGAACTGGGATCTGGACCTGGACGAACTGAGACGACTGCTGCGTCCCAACACGCGTCTGCTGGCGGTAAATTTTCCCAATAACCCGACCGGCAAAGTGCTTTCCCAGGAACGTTGGGCGCAACTGGTGGAAATTGCTCGCGAAGCCCGCATCTGGTTGTTTTCCGATGAGGTCTATCGAGGGTTGGAGCGCGACCCGGCCCACACCCTGCCCCAGGCGGCCGACCTCTACGAGAGAGGGCTGTCCCTCAACGTCATGTCCAAAGCCTACGGTCTGCCAGGCCTGCGCGTGGGCTGGATCGCTTGCCAGGACCGGGAAGTTCTGGAAAAGATGCTCAAGCTGAAGCACTATCTCTCGATTTGCAATAGCGCTCCCTCCGAGCTGCTGGCCACTCGCGCTCTGCAGCAAGGCTCACGGCTGCTCGAACGGAACCGCCAGTTGACGGTGGACAATCTGAAGCTCTGGAAAGACTTCTTCATGGAGCATCCGGAGAAGTTCGAATGGTGGGCGCCCGAGGGTGGTTGCGTGGCCTTCCCTCGCTATCTCGGCCACGAAGGAGTGGAAAGCTGGTGCCGCCGCCTGCTCCACGAAGCCGGCGTGCTATTCTTGCCGGCCAGCATTTATGAATCTCGTCTGGGCGCGGTGGCCCAGGACCGCTTTCGCCTGGGTTACGGCCGTCGCGGCCTGGCCGCGGCTCTGGACGCGCTACGGGCGGCCCTCTAACTCGGGAAAAAAAGAAGCCCGGTTGATGCGCACTTGAAGGTTACGCACTCGCCGAGCCCAGGTATTACCAACCGTTCCTTTGGTTCGACCTCAGAGTATCAGGCCGAGATGATGAAAAGGTGGTAAGCTGCCTCGAATTGTAAACATCTCCTGAACGTTATGCTAACGGCTCAAGCGGGGGACGGACCACCAGCACTGGACAGGGGCTACTGCGCATCACCTGGTCGGCGATGCTGCCGCTGATCCAGCGCATCCAGTTGCTCTTACCGGCCGAAGCCATCACGATCAAATCCACTCCCTGCTCGCTGGCGTAGCCGACAATGGCGTCGCGCGGGTCCGCCTGCTCCGCATGCAGGGAGACCCGCAGATTCCTGCCGCCAGTTAACCGCTGTTGAACTTCTTCCAGATACTTCTGAGCTTCGGCCAGCTGCTGATTTCCCAACTTTTCGAAATCGGTGGGGAGCTTGGACTGGCGGTCCACGAACAGCACTTTACCCAGGTCAACGGCCACCAGCAGGCAGACTTCACTACCCATAGGTTCGGCCAGTTGTTGAGCCACCGGCAGAGCCAGTTCGGACTTGGAGGAGCCATCCAGAGGAACGAGGATCTTCTTGTACATAGGTGCGGGGTTCTACTTCGGGGGACACTCGCCCTGGTAAGGCGAATTCCAGGGCAGATGGAACACACGCTGGCCTGTCTGCCCATCCCGCATTTCGTGCTGCTGCCCGCCTGCACGGCCACGCTGCATTTGGGTCCGCCCGAGCTGTTGCGCCAGGTGGAACTGGCGGGACGCAACCGGGGCCTGGCCTGTTTGGTGGAGGCTCATCATTACCAGCAAGGGCGCGGTCTCACCGGCTGTCTGGCGCAGATCACGCGAGTGGTCCGTCAGCCCACCGGCTGGAATGTGAGCTTCCGCGGGCTCCAGCGGCTGGCGCTGATGTATGAGCTGCAAACCGATCTGGGGCCGCTGGTGCACTGTCGCCAACTGCTGGAAATGCCCTGGCTATCGGGCGACGTGCCCCAGTTCCCGGAACTTCCCGAGCATATCCAGCCGTTTCGCGAACGTCTCGGCCCCGGTCCCTGGCTGGACATCGCCGCCCTTCAACTGCCTATCAGCCTCGAGCAACGCCAGTCCCTGCTGGCCGAACCCGACCCCAACCGCCGAGCCCAACTGCTGCGCGAAGCCACCCGCCTCCCCCGCCCCGCTCCCAGTTGCAACCCCAACTAGCCGTGGTGTGTTTTTGCTGACCACGGGTGGCGGCACCATCTCGGGACCGCCCAGGAAACCAGGTGCCACCACAGGTGGTAGGTTTTGTTGACCACAGGTGGTGGCCCCATCCCGAAACACCCTAGGAAACCGGGTGCCACCACGGGTGGTGGGTCTTGCTGACCACAGGTGGTGGCACCATCTCGGGACCTCCCAGGAAACCAGGGGCCACCAGGGGTGGGTTTTGCTGACCACGGGTGGCGGCCCCATCCCGGGACACCCTAAGAAACCCGGGTGCCACCACAGGTGGTAGGTTTTGCTGACCACTGGTGGTGGCACCCTCTCGGGACCGCCCAGGAAACCGGGTGCCACCAGGGGTGGTGTGTTTTGCCGACCACAGGTGGTGGCCCCACCCCGTGACACCCTAAGAAACCCGGGTGCCACCACAGGTGGTAGGTTTTGTTGACCACAGGTGGTGGCACCACCCCGAGACCCCTCAGGAAACCCAGGTGCCACCACGGGTGGTGGGTTTTGCTGACCACAGGTGGTGGCCCCACCCGAGACCCCCCTGAGAACCAGGGTGGCCCCCCGAACCCATCCGAGACCCCAGGAAACCCGGGCTCAGGTCATGCGGCGGCCGGCTTCGGAGAAGCGGACCACCAGTTTGCCCTGGACGTCGCCGTCTTCGAGCATGCGGTGGGCGCCCTGAATGGAGGCCTGCGAGAAGTTGCCGAGGTCTCCGACCTGGGGGGGCTTGAGTTTGCCGGCTTCCATCCAGTCGGCCAGATGCTCCAGTTCCTGCTGATAGACTTTCCAATCCGAGCGGTTGCCAAAAAGTGCGCGCGCTCCCAGAAACTGGAAGTGCATGCTGGCCGACTTGGTGAAGAGCGGGCTGTTGCGCGCGTCAAAAAGCTGCGAGGCTAGCGAGGAATTGGGCTCCTCCACGATGCTCACCACCGAGCCGCCGAAGCCGATCACCCGCAAGCACAGCTGCTTCATGCGATGACCCACGAAGTCAAAGGCCACGTCCACCGGTTTTCCGCCATTGACCCGGTAGATCTCCAGTTCCAGCTCTTCCAGCGAGCGATTGCGATGGCAGATGATCTGATAGTTGGGCACACCCAAAACCTCGGTGCAATATTGACGGGAACGCTCGCTGCCGGCCGTGGCCAGCACCCGCGCTCCGGCCAACAGGCACATCTGCACCGCCATGCTTCCCACCCCACCGGTGCTGCCCGTCACCAGAACGGTCTGACCGGCTCCCACCTTGGCCTTATCGAAGACCGCTTCATAAGCGGTCAATCCGGTCAGGGGCACGGCCGCCGCTTCCAAGAAGGAGAGATTCATGGGCTTGCGACTGACGAACTCGCGCGGAACGCTGACAAACTGCGCATACGAGCCGTTGCTCTTGGGCCCGCCCAGATAACTCCAGACTTCGTCGCCTTCCTTGAGGCCCTCGACCCCGTCTCCGACTTCGGCCACCACTCCGGCCAGATCGTGGCCCAGAACCATCGGCAACTCGCCGCCCAAAAGACCCTGACGCATCTTGAAGTCGATGGGATTGACGGCGGTGGCCTTGATCTTGATCAGCACCTCACCCGGCGCCGGCTCAATTCTTTCCCTCTCGGTCAGGACCAGATTTTCCACCGGTCCAAAAGCGCTGATCTGCACGCACTGCATCATGACACGCGTCCTCCTGGCAAAGTTTACCTTTCCTTATACCCAGCCCCCAACGGGCTCTAGAAGTACGGGGATACCGCCCTGGCAGGTCGCTTCCCGACCATCGCGGAAGGCCGCCGGCCTATGCGCCGACTCGCTCTCTCCCTGTTTCTGACCGGTTCCGCCTGGGCCGCTCCTCCCGGACTCCGCCACTCGGAGTATCCGGTCCACGCCCTGACCCACGCCAAGATCTACGTCACGCCCGACAAAGTGCTGGAAGACGCCACCCTGATCCTGGAGAACGGCAAGATCCGTCAGGTGGGCGCCAACCTGGAGGTGCCCGCCGGAGCGCGCGTCTGGAATTGCCAGGGCAAAGTCCTTCACGCTGGCTTCATCGAGCCGTTTCTGGGCAACGAAGAGGCCGCCAACGAAGCTGAGGAAGAGAAATCCGAAGCCAGCGGACGCGGCGACGAGTTGCGCGCGGCCGGCGGCCCCTCCGAAGCCTCCGCCGAAGACGAAAAGCCGCCCGCGCTGGCCGCCGATCGCGAGGTGCAAAAAGACTTCAAGCTCGATTCGGAACGAATGGACAAGCTGCGCGGCCTGGGCATCCTCACTTTTCAGGCGGTTCCCCAGAAAGGCATCCTGCGCGGCCAGGGCGCCATCTACACCTTGAAGTCGGACAAGCTGGAAGAAGACCTGATCCGCACCGCCAGCTGTCAGGTGATTGGTTTGCGTTCGCTGAAAGGCCAACCCCAGGCCGAAGATTTTCCCAGCAGCCTCATGGGCAATCTCTCGCTCATCCGTCAAAGCTTTCGGAAAGCACGCTGGGCCGCCGCCCAGCATCCCACCGGCCCCTCCCCTTCCTGGCAGGCTCTCGAAAAAGCGCGAGCCCAGGGCAGCAATTTTTACTTCGAAGGCCGCAATCTCTTGGAGGGCGATTCGCTCAAGCGCTTGCTCTCCAAAGTCGAGAACCTGCCGCTCATCTGGGTCACCACTCCCGACGCCGTGCTCCAGCCCGACTGGCTGAGCGGACGCCTCATCCTCACCCTGGACTATCCCAAGCTGGAGCTGCACGCCGCCCGCCGGCCCGACATTTCCTATGCCAACGCGGCCAGTTGGCGGGCAGCACCGGCCCTGGGCAAGCAGCTGGCCGCCAAAAATCTGCCTTTCTGTCTGTCCCTACACCGCCTGAAAGAGTGGGAAAAGTACCCCGAGCGCCTGCTGCAGGTGAAAACCTTCGGACTCTCCGAGGCCGAACTGCTCGAAGCCACCACTCGGCGACCGGCCCAGTGGCTGGGACTGAGCGACCTGGGCACGCTGGAGCCCGGCAAATCCGCCACCCTGGTGGTGCGCAAGGGCGGCCCCTTCGACGGAACCATCGAACAGGTCTGGGTCGAGGGCCTGCCGCGCCGCATCAGTGAAGACCACCAGCACAAGCTGAAGGCGGTCAAGCTGCCCCAGAGTCCGGCTTACGAACCGGAGAAGAAGTGGCAGCCCAACGGCTCGGTGCTGATCCGCAACGCCACCGTCTGGACCCAGGGCCCCAAAGGTCGCCTGGAAAACAGCGACGTGCTCATCCAAAACGGCAAAATCACGGCCGTCGGCCCCAACCTGAGCGCTGGCGGCGCGGAAACCATCGACGCCAAAGGCCTGCACCTGTTGCCCGGCATCATCGACGCCCACAGTCACACGGCCATCCTGGGCGACGTCAACGAAGACACCGAAAACGTTACCGCCCAGGTGGACATCCAGGACGTGCTGCAGCCGCTCGACCCGCAGATTCTCAACCAGCTGGCCGGCGGCGTCACCTGCGCTCACGTGCTGCACGGATCGGCCAACGCCATCGGCGGCCGCACCGTGACCGTCAAGTGGCGCTGGGGCGCGCGCGCCGAGCAGCTGCCGCTGGAAGGCGCCCTGCCGGGCATCAAATTCGCCCTGGGAGAAAACCCCAAGCAGTCCAACTGGGGCGACGCCTACACCAGTCGCTACCCGCAGACGCGCCTGGGCGTGGCCGCGCTCATCCGTCAGCGCTTCCAGGAAGCCCAGAAGTATCGCCAGCTCCCCCATCCCGAGCCGGACGAAGCCTTGGAAACCCTGCTGGAAATCCTCGACGGCAAGCGTCTGGTGCACTGCCACAGCTATCGCCAGGACGAGATTTTGATGCTGCTGCGCGTGGCCGACGAAATGCATTTCAAGATCGCCACCCTGCAGCACGGGCTGGAGGCCTACAAAGTGGCCGATCAGGTGGCCGCTCACGGAGCCGGCGTCTCCACCTTTTCGGACTGGTGGGCTTACAAACTGGAGGTGCGCGACGCCATTCCCTACAACGGCCCGCTGCTCAAGGAGCGCGGCGTGACCGTCTCCTACAACTCCGACAGCGACGAACTGGCGCGACGACTGCTGGGCGAGGCGGCCAAGGCGGTGCGCTACGGCGGAATTCCGGAACAGGAAGCGCTGGAATTTCTCACCCTCAATCCGGCCCGCCAACTGCGCATCAGTGACCGGGTGGGCAGCCTGGAGGTCGGCAAAGACGGCGACTGCGCCCTCTGGAGCGGGCCGCCGTTTGCCCCCAACTCGCGTTGCCTGCGCACCTGGGTGGACGGCACTCAGGTGTTCGAACGCGACAGCTACCTCAAGCGCAAAGCCGAAATGCGACAGCAGCGCCAGCAGTGGCTGGATGAAGCCGCCAAAACCGACAAGGACGACGAGAAATGAGAACTTTGCTAGCTCTACTGCTCAGCGGCGCGGCCTGGGCCCAACCGGTGGCCCTGGTCAACGCCACCGTCCATCCCGGCGGCGGCCAATCGCCCGTGCGCACCAATCTGATTCTCAACCAGCGGACCATCGTGGGGCTTTCCCAAGAAATTCCGGCCGGGGCTCAGGTGGTCAACCTGACCGGACAGCATCTGTATCCCGGACTGGTGGAAAGCGATTCGGTGCTGGGCCTGAGCGAAATCGACTCGGTGCGCGGCGGCAACGACTTCCGGGAGATCACCGACAACAATTCCGACTTGCGGCCTGAGCTCTCTCTCAATCCGGACTCCGATCTGCTGCCGGTGGCTCGCTCGGGCGGGATCCTCACGGCCGCCCTGCAACCCGTGGGCGGTCGCTTTGCCGGCCAGGTAGCGGTCATGAGTTTGTGGGGCTGGACGCCCGAAGACATGAAATTGGCTCCTTCGCCCGGCGTAGTGCTCAACTGGCCGCGCTGGGACAAAAAAGAAGACGACAAAGCCCGCAAAGCCTGGAAACAGCACCTGGCCGAAATCGAGGACCGCCTCGAGGAAGCGCGCGCCTACGTCAAACTACCCGAAGGCCAGCGCCCCGTGCGCCCCGACCTGGAAGCGCTGGCCAATCGCCGCCTCTTCATTCATGCCGACAGCCATTTCCAAATCGAGACGGCTCTGGAGTTCTGCAAGCGCCTCAAGGTGGACTGGGTGCTGGTGGGCGGTGCCGAGGCCGCCTCGCTGATTCCACAATTGGCCGCCGAAAAAGTCGACGTCATTTACACCGAGATGTATCGCCTGCCCTACCTGGACTATCAGGACGAGGACCTCTACTACCGGACGCCGGCGCTGCTCAAGGCCGGGGGCCTGCGAGTGGCTCTAGCCGGACCGCAAAGCCACGATAACGCTCGCTGGCTGCGCGACATGGCGGCGGCTGCCTGGGCTCACGGCTGGAATGAAGCCGATGCCGTCGAATCGATTACCAGCGCTCCTTGCGAGATTCTCGGCTTGAAGAACCAGGGAAGACTGGCTTCCGGACAGACGGCCACCTTGATTTGCAGCAATGGGCCTCTGCTGGACGAGCGCACTCAAATCTTGCGCGCCTGGGTGGGCGGCGAGGAGATCAGCCTGGACGACCGCCAAAAACAGTTGTATCGGCGGTACCGTAACAAACCGCGCTTGAATTCCACCACCCCCACGTCGGACAATGGGGCTATGATTCGCAGTGTCGGACAAACCCCCATCCGCAAACGCCCCGAAGGCCCCTCGGCCTGGGGTTGGAGCATGACGGGCGACATTCGCTACCACGAGGTAGACAATCGCCAGGTCTGGGTTTATCTGCCACCCAGCTACAAGGACAGCCCCGACAAAGAGTATCCGGTACTTTACGCCATGGACGGCCAGAACGTCTTCGAAAAGGGCACGGCTTTCCAGGGCCAGGAATGGCATATGGACGAAGCGGCCCAGCGCGCCATGGCCCAGGGAAAAATGCGCGAAGCCATCATCGTGGCCGTATCCAATGGCGGCCCCAAGCGCATCGAGGAGTACTCCCCCAAGGCCGACCCCGAGTATGGTGGTGGTGGGGCCGAGAAGTTTGCCCAGTTTTTGACCAAGGACCTCAAGCCTCAGATCGATGAGACCTATCGCACCCAGGCCGGTCCCGAAAACACGGGCGTGCTCGGCTCCTCGATGGGCGGCCTGTTTTCGCTCTACATGGGGCTGGCCCACGCCAACACCTTTGGCCTGGTGGGAGCGATTTCTCCGTCGCTGTGGTTCGCCGAAAAAGACATGATTGCCCAGTGGAAAGATCATCCGCCGGCCCAGCGCCCTTCCAAGGTGTGGCTGGACATGGGCGACAACGAGAGCCCCAGCGACCAGGACAAAAACGGCGTGCCCGACACCCTCGACAACACCCGGGCCCTGCGCGACGTGCTGGTGGCTCAGGGACAGAACGGCCTGATGTATCACGAAATCGCCGGAGCCACCCACAGCGAAGGCTCCTGGTCCGAGCGCATCCAGGACGTTCTGCAGGGCCTACTGCCCCCGGCGTGAGCCGTCTGGTTGAATCCACGCTCGGTCCTCAGTGGATCCGCGTGCGTCTACAGAATCCGCCCCACAATGGCCTGACACCGGACCTGTGCCAGCAGTTAGCCCAGGTGCTTCAGGCTGCCGCCGCCAATCCCGAGATTCGCGCCATCCTGCTCGACGCTTCCGGTAAGAGCTTTTGTGTGGGAGCGGATTTGCGCTGGGCCGCCCAACACGGTCCCAAAGCCTTCTCCACGCTGGTGCGGGCCATGCACCAGGTCTGCGAAATCATGCTGACCGCGCCCAAACCGGTGGTCTGTTCCATCGCCGGCGCCGCGGCCGGCGGGGGAATGTCCATCGCCCTCTGCGCCGACGTGCGCCTGGCCAGTCAGAGAGCCACTTTTCGCCTGGCCTATCCTCAGGTGGCCGTTTCCCTGGACGGGGGTTCCAGCTTTCGCCTGCCCCAACTGATCGGAATGGGCAAAACCCAAAGCCTGCTCTATGACGACCGCAATCTAGGAGCGGCCGAGGCCCGTGAGCTGGGCCTGGTGCACGAAGTCCTGCATCCCGAACGCCTGGAAGAGCGGGCCTGGCAGCGTCTGGAAACGCTGGCCAAGGGGCCCACCCTGGCCTTCGGCGAGAGCAAACGGCTGCTCAATCCGCCCGAGTGGGTCCGTGAACGCCTGGAGAAAGAAGCCGAGGCGATGGATCGGATGGCGCGCACTCAGGACGCCGCCCAGGCCATGGGCTCTTTTCTGGGCAAAAAGCCCTTGCGATACGAAGGTCGCTGATTTACAGGTCGACCAACTGGAAGCTGTTCAAGTATTTGTCGACGGGCGGCTGCGGGCCGTCCTTGGGATAACTGACCATGACCTGCCAGACTCGAGCGGGTGGGCCCTCGAACAGGAACAGATAGCCTTCCGCCCAGCCCTTGCCGGCGTCCACCTTCAGATAGCGGCCTTCCAGCATACCGCTACGCAACGGGCGATGCAGCGCGCGCTCGGCGGCCACCGTGCCACCACATTCGCCGGCCACCGCAGCCTCCATGTTCTTGAAAACCGGCGGACTGGCCACCACTTTTTTCTCGGGGGCAAAGACGCCCCAGCCGATGCCGTATTCCACCGGACCGTCGTGAAGCTTCAGAGAGTTCCAGGAACCGCTTTCCACCTTCTTGCTGCTCTGCTCCGGCTGCGAAGGAAAGCGGGCCGCGAAATGGGCGTCCGCCGGACGAACCTCAACCCAGCTGCGGAAATAGCCCGATTTGTGCAAGGTGAAAGCGACCGCGGCCAGCACCAGCAAAAACAGCACCAAGAAGCGTTTGAACATTGAAAAGGGATTTAGCCGCATTTCCATGCCCTCCTGTGCAGGGGCGATTGGATCACGTTAGAATCATTCAAAGATGCGAAAAGGATTGCTTGTTTTTAGCGCTCTGGCCGGAATGGCCTGGGGCGAGGGAAAGACTTATGCCGTCGTGGTCGGGATTGATAATTACCTCAATCCGAACGTCCCCAAATTGCGTTATGCCGTCTCGGATGCGAATATTTTCGCCCAGTCGCTGAAGCAGACTCTCAAGGTGCCGGACGGCAATTTGTTTCTGCTCACCTCCGACAGCCCGGATGATGCCAGCCATCCGCGCGCCGTCAACATCGCCAATCGGCTGGCCTGGCTCAATACCCACGTCAAACGCGAAGACACCATTATCTTCTACTTCGCCGGCCACGGCATCACCATGGACAAGCAGCCCTACCTGCTGACCGAAGAATCCGACAACAGCAACTCGCTCACGCTGGGCGTCAGTTCCTTGCCGGGAGCGGCGCTCATGGACTATCTCTCGAAAGTCAAGGCCGGCAACGTCTGGCTGGTGCTCGACGCCTGCCGCAACAGTTCCAGCCGCGACACCAGCACGCTGGGCGATGTGAGCTTCACGCGCACCGACGTAGGACAGGACCGCAGTGCCACCATGTTCTCCTGCAAAATCGGAGAGCGTTCCTGGGAGTCCGAGGAGTTCGAACACGGGTTTTACAGCTACTACCTGGTGGCTGGACTGCGCGAAAAAGCCGTGGATGATAAGGGAGAAATCAACCTTCAGGGTCTTTCCGACTACGTGGGCAGCCAGGTTCCGGTGGCCGTGGGCAAATTGGGCCAGAAACAGACTCCCTGGCTTTCCTACGGCGGCGGCGATCGCTGGGTGCTGGCTCGAGGCATGAAGCCGGCCTCCGGCAAAGCGGCCGTCAAGCCCGACGCCGAACTGGCGCAGTATGTGGCCAAGCTGGAAATGACTCAGGCCGAACTGGATAAGGAAACGGCCCGCCGCGTGGCCGCCGAGGCACGTGCTCAGATGCTCGAGGGCAAGCGCATCGAATTGGAACAGCGCCTGGCCCTTCTTGAGAAAAAGCTGGGAATCAAGGGCAGTCAGACGGCCGCCGCCCCCAGCGAACCCAATGCAATGGCCTATGGCGACCGCGGCCTGGGCAACTCCGACCAGACCGAAGCGCTACGTTCCGAGGTTACTCGCCTGAAGACGGAAAACCGCGCCCTCAACGACCGTCTGGCCGAGCTCGGGCAGAACATGAGCAAGGTCGGAATGGTTTCGCGCGAGGCCTTCATCCTCAAGGATGAAATGGTCCAGTCCACCGAGAGCTTTGACTCCAAACAGGATGTGACCAGCCAGTTTGAACGCTACCTGGAGCTGGGCGAGAACGCCCTGACCCAGTATGAAAGAGCGGCTCAACCGGCCGTTGAGGCCTACAAGCCCAGCCAGCAGGAAGCCCTGGAACTGGCCGCCCTGGAAAAGCGTCAGACGCTGACGCTGGAAACCAACAAAGTGCTGCGCGCCCGACGCCAGACGGCGGAAAGCCAGATCAAAGCGCTGGAGACCCAGGTGGTCTACTTCAAGACCCGGGCCGACTACTACGCCGCCGAACTGGCCCTGGTGCGCAAAGAGAACGCCGAGCTGCGCAAAGAAAATCTGGCCCGGGGAACCGAGCTCCAGCAACTCAAGCAGACCATCGCCCGCATGAAGCGCGAGACCGAACTCAACACGGTGGCTCAGGCCAAGGATATGGACGCCTACTTCAAGTGGCGGGACAACCATCCGACCGAGTTCGAACCCAAGCGCTCGGGCCGCAACCCCTGGGAATATCAGGCGGTTCAGCGCATGCCCTACCTGCTGGAACTGAAAGTCCCGGAAGCCCAGTCGTTTCCTAGCAAGAACCAGTAGGCTCTTCGGGAATCACCGCGTAAATCTCGACGGGCTCGACGCGTCCCTTGACCGGGTGCGCTCCTTTGGGCACAAAGCTCATGCCGGGCAGGTGCTTCACTTTGTGAAAGACCTCCTGGCTGATGAGAATGTCGCCGCCCAGGGCCTTGGTCATGTTCATGATGCGCGAGCCCAGGTTGACGTCGTCGCCCACGGCCGCGTATTCGGTGCGGTCCAGTGAGCCCACGTTGCCGAGAATGACGTCTCCGCTGTGAATACCCACCTTGATGTGATAAAAGCCCCGCTCCTCCGCCGGATCGTGTTCCCGCAGGGCCGTCAGGTGGCGCAGCATGTCCACGGCTGCCAGCACGGCTGCTTCCTCGGCCTTGGGGTGGTCGAGCGGAGCACCGAACATGGCCATGATCTCATCGCCCACGAACTGTTTGATGGTGCCGCCATGCTCAAAGAGAATGCGGTTCATGTGCTCGAAATAGTCGTTGAGCATGCCCATAATCTGCTCGGGCGTCTTCTTTTCGCAGTGACCGGAGAAGCCGTTGATGTCCGAAAAAAGCACCGTGATCTTGCGCTTGCCTACCGCACCCAGGGCGGTCTGACTGGGATCGCGCAGCAGCACCTGCATCACCGCCGGTGAGACGTAACGGCCGAACAATTGGCGTACATAGTGTTCGCGATGGGCCTGGCGGCGCGCCCGCAGGGCGGCTCCGAAAGCCCAGCCCAGGCCCAGACCCACCAGCAGCGGCAGTACCGGCAGCAGCAGATAGCGGCTATGAAAGAAGGCGCGGCAAAGCCCGTAAAGGCCTGCCTCCCCCAGCAACACCAGCGGCAGGCTAACGGCGGTCGACAGGCCCAGACCCAGGGCCGCTCCCAGCCCCAGCGGCAACAGTGGTAGCAACCAGTTCTGCCCGGGCGGCAAACGTTTCACCCAGGTTCCACTCAGCAAAGCATTGAGCGTGGCCGCGTGGGCTTCCACTCCATAAATCTCGCCCACCGGAGTGGCCACCAGATCCTGAAACAGCTTGGTGCCCGGCCCGATGAGCACGATCTTGCCGGCAAACTCGCGGCGCAGACGCTCCGGGTCCTTACGCCAGGCCAGCACCTGACTGAGGCTATAGTGAGGCACACTGCCCGGCACGGGAAAAAGCATCTGGATTCGACCGTTTCCATCCAACGGAAGCTCACGACCTTCAAAAACCCGATGACCCGGATCGATGTTGTTCTGGACGGCCACCTCCGCCATGCGGGCGGCGAAGGGCGGAAAGGCCGAAGCGCCCCAGAGTGGTTCCTGCAACTGCACCGGCACCACCGTCTGGGAGCGCAGCACTCCGTCGGGGTCGCGGCTCAGGTTCAGGAAGGCCAGCTGTTCGGTGCCCACAATCGAAAGCAGCTCCTGAGTCGGCCCGTGTCCCTGAGTGGACGGAGGAGCCGCCAGATGGCTTTGCATGTTGGTGGGATAGATGCCCTGCACCAGAAACGACCCCTGCCGCTCCTGACTGGCCAGCAACAGGGGCACCCATGGGTTCTCGCCGACCGGTCCGAGCTCGTGAAAATGACCGCGCAGCGAGTCGAAAACCGTCTGCTCCAATTCGTAAGGAATCCAGTCCAGACCCACGGCCGCCGCGCGCGCCTGCACCAGGGCGGCGCAGGTGTTGGCAAAGTGAGGCGCCCAGAAGCTGATGGGCGCCTTGAGGTCCTCCAAGCTCTGATCGTCGATTTCCACCAGGCGGATGCGATCGTCGACCTTGAGTCCTCGGCTGGCCTGCACGAACCAGGGGTCGGTCAGGCGCGCGTCCCAGGGGGTCAGCCACATCTGGCCGATCAACATCAGCAATGCCACGGGCACAAAGACGGCCAGCCAGTCGCGCATGGGGTGTCAAGTTCGAGTCCTCACTTCGGTCGCCTCCAAGGAAAGTGAAAGGTCGGATTGCGAATGCTTCGGCTCATGTCGGACATCTGCGTTTTCTCCATTCAGGCTTATCAGGAACTGGGCGACCGTCTCTGCCAGCTGGGTGGTTGGCAGCGGGGAGAGGTGGAAGTGCAGCAGTTTCCGGACGGAGAGCGCTATCAACGGGTGCTCAGCCCGGTGATGGGCCGCACGGTGATTCTGCTGGGCGGAACCTGCGACGATCAGTGCACGCTGGAGCTTTTCGACCTGGCCAATCAGCTGGCCAATGAAGCCCGCAGCCTCACGCTGGTGATTCCCTACTTCGGCTACTCCACTATGGAACGCTCGGTGCTGCCCGGGGAAATCGTCACCGCCAAGGTGCGCGCCCGATTGCTCTCTTCCATTCCCCAGGCCGATTTGGGCAACCATATGGTATTCGTCGACCTGCATTCTTCGGGCATCCCCCACTATCTGGAGGGCGGTTGCCGCCACGTTCACCTGTATGCCAAAGAAATCGTCAAGAACATGTGCCGCAGTCTGTGCGGCGACGATTTTGTATTGGCGAGCACAGACTCCGGTCGCGCCGCCTGGGTAGAATCGCTGGCAATGGAGATGGGTGTGGGGATGTCCTTTGTCTTCAAACAGCGCCTGTCCGGCGCCGAAACGCAGGTGAAGGCCGTGCAGGCCATGGTGCAGGACCGCAAGGTCATCATTTATGACGACATGATTCGCACCGGGGGCAGTCTACTCTCGGCCGCCCGCGCCTACCTGGACAGCGGCGCCAGGGAAGTGCACGCGGTCGCCTCCCACGGCATCTTTCCCGGGGAAGCCCTGGCCAAGATCGAAAAGTCCGGGGTCATCCGCACCCTGGCCGTCACCGACACCCATCCCCGCGCCCGTCTGCTGGAAGGCGATTTTCTGAAAGTTCATTCCGTTGCACCGCTGCTGGTGGAACACCTGCGGCAATCCCTGGGAAGAGGGGGGTCCTAGGGGGAGACGCCGTCCCCCCTAGATCCTCAGGAAGAATAGGAGACTACCATGAGAGTTCGCGTGGCCGCGGCCGCCCTCAACCAGACCCCGCTGGACTGGGACAACAACCTGCACAATATCCGGGGCGCCATCCGTCAGGCCCGAGCCCAGCAGGCCAGCATCCTCTGCCTGCCCGAGCTGTGCATCACCGGCTACGGCTGCGAAGACGCCTTTCTCTCGCCGGCCGTGCAGCGCACCGCCTGGGACGTGCTCCAGGAACTGCTGCCCGACACCCAGGGAATGGTGGTCAGCCTGGGTCTGCCCCTGATGGTGCGCAAGGCTGTCTACAACTGCGCCGCCCTGGTGGCCGACGGACGCATCCTGGGCTTCGTGGCCAAGATGAACCTGGCTGGCGACGGCATCCACTATGAGCCACGCTGGTTCAAGCCCTGGCCGGCCGGCGTCAAAAACCACGTGGTTACCCCTCAGGGAGAATTTCCCGTCGGCGATCTGATTTTCGAGTTGAGCGGTCTGCGTCTCGGTTTCGAAATTTGCGAAGACGCCTGGGTGGCCACCCGCCCCGGCGCCAGCCTGGCCGGACGGGCGGTGGACATCATCCTGAATCCCAGCGCCAGCCATTTTGCCTTCCGCAAACAGGCCGTGCGCGAACGCTTCGTGCTCGAGGGCTCTCGGGCTTTCGGGGTGGGTTATGTCTACGCCAACCTGCTGGGCAACGAAGCTGGTCGCGCGCTTTATGACGGCTCCACCATCATCGCCTCGGGCGGCCAGCTGGTGGCCAACGGCGCGCGTTTCCGCTTTGGACCGGGTATGATTACCTGCGCCACGCTGGATATCCAGCAGAACCGCATGGGACAGGCCCGACTCTTTTCCTATCGACCCAACCTGCAGGAAGAAGCCGAAGTGCGCCATTCCTTCGGCTTCCCTCCCCTGCCCCCGGCTCTGGAAACTCCCGAGCACGAAGATTGGGAAAATGGGCCTCACGAAAAAGAGGAGGAATTCACTCGGGCCCAGCGCCTGGCTCTCTGGGACTACATGCGCAAGAGCCGTTCCCGCGGCTTCGTGCTCTCGCTCTCGGGCGGCGCCGACAGTTCGGCCATTGCCTGTCTGATTCACTACATGGTGCACTCGGCCTGGAACGAACTGGGCCCGGAGCAGTTCAATCAGACGCTCTGGCCCGGCTGTCAGTTTGAGACGCCGGAAGCGGCCATCAAGGAAATTCTCATCACCGTCTATCAAGCCACCCGCAACAGCGGTGACGTGACCCAACAGGCGGCGGCCTCGCTCTCGGAAGCGCTTGGCGGACTGCACTACGAGTTCGACGTCGATGCCATGGTGGAAGGCTACAAGGCCATGGTGGCGGGGGCCATCGGACGTTCGCTCGACTGGCAGCGCGACGACATCGCCCTGCAGAACATCCAGGCGCGGGTGCGCGCCCCGGGCGTGTGGATGCTGGCCAACTTGCGCGGCGCTTTGTTGCTATCCACCTCCAATCGCTCGGAAGCAGCCGTCGGTTACGCCACCATGGACGGCGACACCTCGGGCGGACTCTCGCCCATCGCCGGCATCGACAAGAATTACCTGCGTCACTGGCTGCGCTGGGTGGAAAGCGACGGCCCCGCCGATCTGGGTCCCATCGCGGCCATCTCAGTGGTCAACGCCCAGCAGCCCACGGCCGAACTGCGCCCTCCGGAAAGCAAGCAGACCGACGAAGACGACTTGATGCCCTACGACTTGCTGGACGCCGTGGAAAAAGCGGCTATTCGCGACAAGCAGTCGCCTCTGGAATGCTATCAGCAGCTGCAGCTGCAGTTTCCCCAGTATACGGCACGCCAACTATGCACCTGGGTGGAACGCTTCTTTCAGCTGTTCTGCCGCAACCAGTGGAAGCGCGAGCGCTACGCCCCCAGCTTCCACCTGGACGACGAAAATCTCGATCCCAAAAGCTGGTGCCGCTTTCCGATTCTGTCGGGCAGCTACGCACGGGAACTCAAGGAACTGCGCCACCAGGTGCAGACCGACGTCAAGGAGCTGTGGTGAAAAAGAAACTTGTTTATGCCCTGATGGCCTTGAGCCTGTGCGCCCCCGTAGCCGCTCAACCCCAGTATCCGCTGCCCGCCCTGGAGGGAAGCATGCTGGCCCAGGAAGACGTGGGCCAGTTCGTGCTTCGCTGCATGACCTGCAGCAACGAGAAGCAGGTCATCGAGCTGGTGAAAGCCGACCCTAAGCTGGCCCGGCGCAGCTTTGCCGTGACCCTCAAATTCCTGACCAACCAGAAACCCGCCGAGCGCGAACCCGCCAGCTTTGGCATGCTCTGGCTGTGGGCACGCACCCTGAAGGACGAGAAGCTGAAAAAACAGCTGGTTGCCGCTCAAATTCCCGATCGGCCGGTCACACTCGTTCCGATACCCTATCTGGGCTTCGGCCTGGCCCAGGTGCTGGTGGCCCTGGGCAACTTTCGACAAAGTGAGCAAGTCTTGCAGGCGCTGGAGAAAACCCTGCCCGTCAGCGCCGACAAGCAGCGCCTGATCCTGGCCAAGTCGCGCATGGTGGGCGGACGCTACCTGCTGGCTCGCCAACAGGGCGATGCGCTGGTGGAACTGGCGCGCAAGCAGCCGGATCCCTATGACCTGATCGAACTCTATATCTGTCTGCTGGATGCGGGCCGGATGGGGGGTCTGCCGGACGTCACCAACCGCTATCTGGAGCCGTTCAAGCAGTTGGTGGCCACGCGACCCGAGAGTGAGCAGGGCGTCTACAACTTTTTCGTGGGCAATTTCGAAGAGCTCCAGCGAATGGAACGAAATCCCGCCACCACCGTCGAGGATTTCTGCAAGCGGCACGATGCCATCTGGAGCGGTTTCCAAACCGCCCATCCCTTTGCCGTGCCGGTCATCGGCAGAGTCTTCACCCACCTGACCAGCCTGTGGCTGGAGCGCATGTCGGATTTGTACATCGCTCGCAATATCGTGCCGGACTCTCCCGAGGACGAGTTGCTTTCCAAATCGTTGAACCTGGAACTGCAGATCATGCAAGCAGCCGTGGCTCGAGGCGCCAAGCAGCAAGGAGAAATCGAGCCCGTTCAGGCGGCCCTGGCCTTGATGAACGTGCTCAACGACGCTCATCAGCAGGCTCTGCGAGCGAAACAGGTCAAAATGGGTGCGGGAATCGTGACCGAAATTTTCGACGTCGAGAAAGGCCTGACCACCGCGGAACCTAAGATTCGCCAGGCGGAAAAAGAAGCCACCGATCAGATCATGGCCAGTGCTCCGAGTCTCCCCAAGAGCTTCTCGGTCAGCCTGGTGGATGGAGATTGGAACCGGCAGCGGGCTCGCAACCGACTGTCCCAGATGCAGCAAATGCTGGTGGACCCGCCCCCCAAGCTCAGCCAGAAGCAACAGCAAGAGACGGTGAAAGGGCTGGCCGCCCAGGCCATCGCTCTCAACGAACGCTCTTTGCGTGGTGCGGGTTACCAGGGCGAAAGCGACGTGCGCTGGCCGATCATCGAGTATTATCTGAACTCGCAGCCGCCAGGTTGGCAAAAAGAGGCGGAACGCCTCATCGGCCAGTTGTTCCAGGTCAACAGTCAGCTCGGCTATCGCGAAGGGCTGGCGCACGCGACCATGTTGCGCGGTCGCCTGCAGGCGGCTTTGGGGCAAGACCCGGCAGCCATGGCCTCGCTCGCGCAAGCCGTCGATTCCATCGAAGCCTACCTGACCGAGATGGAGGCGGGAGAATCCGGCGCCAAGGTGGTGCGCGACCGCTACAAGGTAGCCTACGATCTGCTGGCTCGACTGCAGGTCAAGAATGGCAAGGCGGACGGCGCCTTCAACACCTTGAGCCGCAAGTTGGAAGCGGAGGCCGCTCAGGTCAATCAAGACTCCTTGCGTGGCAACTCGCAACTTCGCGACGTGCAGCGGGTCAAGGCGGATACCGCCGCGCTGGAACGACAGCTGGCCGAGGAACGTCAGCAGGGTTCGGACACCAAAGCCAGCGAGCAGTTGCTGGCCAGCAGCAAGGGCGAATTCCAGCGGGTGGTGGCCGACTTGCGGCGGTCTCATCCTCAGTACGAGGGCGCCATGGCGGTGCGTCCGGTGGAGTTCCTGGAGCTGAAGAAATCGATCCCGGCCGACACCACCGTGGTTCTCTACTTCGTGTCGGAGGAGGGTCTCTACACCTTTGTGGCCAGCCAGAAGGGCGACCTGAAGATCCGCAAGGTCGCGCTCAACCCGAAGGAGCTGGAACAGAGCGTGACGCGCGTGCGCCAGCTGATCAACCTGTTTCCCAGCGACCCGGTGCTCAGTCAGAAACCCGAGGCCTTCAGCTGGACCGACCCCAACAGCCCCGGATATCAGCGCCAAAGCCTGCCTCTCAAGACCGAGTTGGCGCGCCTGAACAAATGGTTGATCGAGCCGATTCAGCAAGACCTGGAGGGACGTCCGGTGCTGGCCATCGTGCCCACCGGCCTGCTGCACTACGTGCCTTTCCCCGCTCTGTGTAGCCTCGACGCAGCCGGCAATCCCAAATTTCTGGCCGAGAGCCGCCAATGCGTCAACCTGGTGAAGACTTCGGATTTGATGACCCAGACCGGAGGATCCGGCAAAAAGCTGTTCGCCGTCGGCAATCCGGACGGCAGTCTGCCCGGAGCGGAACGCGAAGTGACCAGCATCGTGGCCAGTTTCCCGGGCGGGCAAAAGGTGATCGGCAAGGAAGCCACCGTGGCCCGCCTGAAAAAGTTGGAGCCCAACACCGGTTATGTCCATCTGGCCACCCACGGCCAGTTGTCCGAAGCCGACCCCAAGAATAGCTACCTGGTCATGGCAGGCAGCGGCGAGTCCGCCCAATTCCGAGCCACCGACATCTATGACCTCGACTGGCCGGGCGTGCGCCTGGTGACCCTCTCGGCCTGCAAGACCGCGCTCCAGGAGGGGCAGCCGGGAGCGGCCATTACCAATCTGGCCGAGGCTTTTCGTGTGGCCGGCGGACATTCGGTGGTGGCCAGTTTGTGGAGCGTGGAGGACAACGCCACCGAAAAACTGATGGTGGAATTCTACAAGCAGTTGGCCCAGGGCAAATCCCTGGGCGCTTCTCTGCAGAAGGCCGAACTTACGTTGGCCGGGGAACCGCGCTATCGTCATCCGTTTTTCTGGTCGGCTTTCACGCTTTTTGGAGACTGGCGCTGAGGAGAATTCGGGGTCTTCGTCGAACGGGCCGCCCATGTCCGAGGAGTTTCCGGAGACCATAGGTCCCTATAAGGTCTTACGTGAGCTGGGGCGCGGCGCTATGGGCACGGTCTATTTAGCCCGTCAGGAATCGCTGTCGCGCGACCTGGCCATCAAAGTGCTGGCCGCCGAGTTCACCCGTGATCAGGAGTTCGTGGCCCGCTTTCGTCGCGAAGGCCTGATTTCGTCGAAGCTGCGCCATCCCAATATCGTGCAGGTCTTCGACTATTCGGCTCAGGACAATCTCTATTACATCGCCATGGAGTATGCCGGAGCCGAAGATCTCCAGGCTTATCTGCGCGCCAACGATGGCCGGCTTCCTTTGAACGAAGCCGTTCGTTTGATGGGTCAGGTTTTGTCGGCTCTGGAATGTGCTCACGAGGCGGGCGTCACCCACCGCGACGTGAAGCCCGCCAACGTGTTGCTATCCCCCCGGATGGACGCGGTACTGACCGATTTCTCCATCGCCAATATGCAGGAAGCCCAGCGACTGACCCAGACCGGCGCCATGATGGGGACGCCCGACTACATGGCGCCCGAGCAATTTGACGCCAAGCAGGTCGACAAGCGCTCTGACCTCTATTCGGTGGGCGTGGTGCTCTACGAGATGACCACCGGCCAGCGCCCCTTTCCCGGCGACACGGTGGTTCAGGTGATGAAGGCCCAGTTGATGCATACGCCCGAGGCTCCGCATCTGCTGGAGCCCTCCGTTCCCGAGGCGCTGAGTCAGGCGATCATGAAGGCCCTGGAGAAAGACCCGGAGCGCCGCTGGGCCTCGGCCGCCGAGATGCGTGACGCGATTTATACGGGTCTGGGAAGCAGCGCGCCCCCCGAACCTCCGCGCGCCGCTCCTCCGCCGGTGAGCCCTCCTCCCAGTCTGGCCGAGCGGGCGGCCGCTCCCCGACCGGCCGCCGACACGGTGGCGGTGGCTCCGGCCACTCCGCGTAAGAGTGGCGGCACCCTGGAGCTGGCCCGCCAGTCCTTGGGTGAAGTGGGCGACGATTTTCGTTCGGGTTTCCATACTTTGGGATGGAAGAACTTCAGCCTTAACTGGATGCCTCGCCTGATCACCCTGGAAGTGGTCTGGTTCCTCCTGACCCGGCCGCTGCTGGGTCTGCTGGGCAAGACCGCCGTGCCTTTTACCTATGCGGACTTCTGGCTGGTCGGCTCGGCCCTGATCAATCTCTTCTTCGTGTTGATGGTAGGGGTGCGCTTCATCCGCGGGGAGCGCCTCTACCGCAAACTGGTTGCCCTGGGCATCTGCCTGCTGGCCTGGGGTCTCTGGGCCTACCAATACTCCAGCCTCGACTCCAAGAAATTCCAGTTCACCGCCCACGCCCGCGGCTACATCACCCGCCTGGCCCAGTCCCGCTAGCGTTTGGCCCGCTCGCGTCTGCGGATCCGGGAAAGGGGATTGGGGAAAGAGCCGGGCGCCGCGGCCGGGCTTGGATTTTTTAGGTGGGGTCGGCGCAAGAACAACCAAAACCCACCTGGACGCGGGCCCCGTTTAAGAACTCCCCAAGCGGCAGTCGCGTAAGCCTGGCGGCACGCAAATGCTGGAATCCATGGTGTAGTCTGCCGAGTTGCCCTGGTCTCTCCTACTCCCCTTTCGGGACCAACAGCCGCAGCACGGCAGGCAAACGCAGAAAGCCTAGTCGCCGTAGCGTTTGAGGTAGGGGCCGAGTTTGAATTTGCGGGCGGCGGAGTCGGAGCTCATGTAGCGGATTTTGCCGAAGATGGGGCGTTCGAACCAGGCGCGGTCGTAGCGGCCGAGGCACCAGAAGATGCCGCTGTAGGAGTTGGGGTTGCGGCCGTCCAGGGAGTATTTGTTGTTGAGTTCGATCAGGTTCTTCACGGCCTGGCGGGGGGAGCTGCTCCATTCCAGGATTTTCTTGCCCCAGAGCATGCGCATGTAGTTGTGCATGTAACCCTCCTCGCGCAATTGTCGCTGAGCGGCATTCCAGATCGGATCGTAGGTTTTGCCTTCGTCCAGCTGCTTCAAGGTGTAGTGATGGTCGCGCGGATCCTGAGCGTGGTCCTCCAGGGTCTGGCGGGCCCAGTCGGGCAGGCTTTCGTAGGACTCGTAGTCCTTCTCGCGATGGCACATGTTATAGCCCAGCTCGCGCCAGGTGATCAGTTCGTCCAGGAAAGAGTCGGCGTTGGCACTCATGCCCCAACCGCCTTCCTTGCTGCCGGGCGTTTTCACCCGCCAGTTTTCAACCTCAAAGTCTTCCTGATCGCAGAGCTCCTGAAAAATCTGATGAGCCGACAGGTGCCCCCAGTGGAGATAGCGCGAGAAACCGCTGGCCACCTGAAGCGACGGCTCGCTGCGCTGATCGTAGTGCTTCAGGCGTTCGTCCAGGAAACGCGTGACCAGCTTGTCGGCGCGCTGGAAACCGCCCCGCGACTCCACCACGCCCGGCTCGGGCAGACTCTCCAGATCAAACTCCACCCCCGGCTTCCAACGCTTGTATTCGGGGAGCTTCTCCGGCAAGTGGGGCAGGTGCAAACCTTTGAGCGGGTCTACGGCCGGCATCTCCAACAGGTGAGGCTTCAGCGACTTCTGCAGAAAGCGGCGAAAATCAACGGCTCGCAGATAGGTCTTGGGCGCGGCGTTCAAAGGCAGCAGGCCGTTGCTGTCCACCAACTCCATCTTGACCTGGAGGCGCTCGGCCGTCTTTTCGATCATGTGCGGCAAAAAGAAGCACGGGAAATGATCGCCCACCACCACGCAGGCCCGCCCGGCCAGCGACTCGATCAGGCCTTTGCCATCCCCGTGTTCGGGCTCCAGATAAGGGTAGTAGGTGACCGCCTTGGGCTCAAAAAACTTCTGGTTGTCTTCCATCCCGTCCATCACCCAACGATGAAACCGCTGGCAAGCCCAGGGATAGGCGCGTCGCAGCGCTTCCAGGATCAGCAGCGGCTTTTTGAGATGCTGTGCCCACTCGACCGCTCGCTGAAGTGAAAAATTAAAGTTGGGTCGGCGGTTGGCGGTCATCCAATAGAGAACGAACTCTCCGTCTTCTCGAACGGGGGCCTCGTTGGCCGGCCAACGGCGTATTTCCGGCACTTGGGAATGAAAGGCTGGCGGCATCCAGAAGGCCCTCCTATGGTCAGATACTTGTCAATCTTTTGTCTAACATTTAGCCTTATCCTTTCCTGCCCGGCCGAGCCCCTCCAAACGGAAGTGCAGTCGGCTCTTCTACAGGGAATGGAAGCCTGGAACCGGGGCGACCTCGATACTTTCCTGAAAGGTTATGTCCAAGGTCCGGAAATGACCTACACGGCTTCCGGTCGGGTGGTGCGCGGCATCGACGAGCTGCGCACCCGTTACCAAAAAGCCTATGGAACCAGCCGGGAAAGCATGGGCCAGCTGCGCTTTGAGGCCATCGAGGTGACGCCCTTGGGGGAAGGCTACGCTCTGGCCATGGGCAAGTGGGCGGTCGATTTTGGGCCAAAATCCAAAGAACCGAAAAGCGGCGGCATTTTTTCCCTGGTGCTGCGCAAGACCCCGGAAGGCTGGCTGATCCTGCACGACCACACCTCGCGTCTGCTGGATGAAAAACCGAAAGGTAATTCTTGAGCGCGCCAGAACCGGCCAGCATGAAACGCTTTCTACTTTCTCTTTCTCTGCTCTCGTTGGTCGGCTGCACCAACCCGCCGGCTCCGTCCACCACGGAAACCAGCACGACGGCCGTAACCGTGGATACCACGGCAGCTCCAGCCACCTCGGGAACTCCAGCCGCTTCAGGAACCCCGGCCGCTTCCGGCACGCCCGCACCGGCCAAGCCGGAAAAACCGGTGGGACCGCCTGTCACCACCAAATCCGGGCTCAAGTATCAGGTCTTTAAAAAGGGCACCGGAGCGGTGGCCAAAGCCGGTCAGACCGTCAGCGTCCACTACACCGGCTGGCTCAAAGACGGCACCAAGTTCGACAGCAGCGTGGACCGCGGACAGCCCTTCGACTTCGGCCTGGGCCAGGGTCAGGTGATCGCTGGTTGGGACGAGGGCGTGGCTGGCATGAAGGTGGGCGAGAAACGCAAGCTCACCATTCCCGCCAAGCTCGGCTACGGAGACAACGGAGCCGGCGGCGTGATTCCCCCCGGCGCCACCCTGATCTTCGATGTGGAGCTATTGGGGGTCAAGTAAGATCGGCTCATCCATAGGCACCAGATTGCGCATCTGAGCCAACCAGCTCAGGTGCAGCAAAACACTGCGTAAGTTACTGACCAGATCGAAAGCCCACGAGGCCTGTAGACTGGTCAGTTCTTCTTCCTGGAGAGATTCGTAGAAAGCGTCCTCCCACTGACGGGCCAGCACCACTGGATCGACGGACGGGTCGGGGCTGTCCTTGGGAAAAAGAATGCGCAGCCAGACTTCATCCAGACAGCGCCGGTAGACTTTGGTCAGGGCCGTCAGGCGGCGCGGCATGCCCAGCTTTTCGCGCACCAGACCGGACTCCAGTTGTTCGCGCAAACGCAGAGCCTGGAAGTAAAGCTCCTCCAGGTCGGCCAGTCGGGCCAGCAGCAAGCGCAGGTCGTCGCGCCCGGCCGAAGCCTGCACCAGCAGTTCATAGACGCTATCCTTGAGGCCCTGGAATTCCCGTTGTTCGAGAATGCGGTTTTCCAGGCGCGTCTCGTTGGTGCGCTCGGCCACCAGCAAAGAGGAACCGATGTCCAGCAGCGTTTTGACACATACCAGCAACTGATTCATCTGGCGCAGGGCTTCCTCGCGAGAACGCTCCGGACTGCGACGCAACATGCGACGCACCACCGGAGCCAGCGCCAGCCCGCCGGCATCCGCCTTGGCCGGCACCAGCCAGCCGACCAGACGCAGAACCAGGGCTGAGAAAAGCGTCCACCAGATTACGTTGATCAGGTTGAATCCGGTGTGCACGGCCGCCAGACGAAAGCTCATGCGCCGAACCGGGTCCAGTTCTTCGGGCACCACCCAGGCGATGGCGTTGATGAACTGAGGAAAGAAAAACAGCGTGATCAGCACTCCCCCGCATTTGACGAAGAAGTGGGCCAACGCCAGTCGGCGCAGATTGGGGCCATACTCCAGCGAGGCCAGCAAGGGGCCGAAAGTCGTGCCCACATTCGCACCCAAAATCAGGGAGGCGGCCTGCGGATAAGCCAGATGCCCACCCGCGGCCAACGAGATGACCACTCCCACCACCGTGCTGCTCGACTGTACGGCAGCGGCGAAGACCATGCCCATGAGCACGCCCACCGTCTGCTCCAACAAATTCTGGCCGGGGTTGCCGCGGATCACCTCTTGAACCCAGGGCAGGTCCAGCATCGGCGCCAATCCCTGCCCGATGAAAAACATCCCCCAGAGGGCCAGGCCGATGGCCATGATTCCTTCCAAGACATCGCGGTAGGAGCTGCGTTTCACGAACAGCAAAGCCACACTGGTGACGCCCACCAGCACCGGACCCAGCAACAGATCGTTGACGCTGACGATCCAGGCTTTGAGGGTGGTCCCCAGGGTGGAGCCGAGCATCAAGTAATAGCCCTGCTCCAGGGTGATGAGCGTGGAGCCGACCATGCTCATGGAGGCGATGATGGTGATGCTGCTGGCCTGCACCACCGCGGTGGCGCCGGTGCCCGCCAGCAGACATTGCAATGGATGGCCCAGCGCCCGCCCAAAGATGCCGCGCAGACGGCGGGAAAGGGTGCGTTGCAAGACTCGCGTGAGCGTGCGCAGCGAAAAGAGAAAGAGACCCCAGCCTCCCAGGGCTTCCAGAATATGCCAGGTGGTCATCATTGGATACCCACTCGTCCCGGCGTCAGGCGCAGGGGATTGACCACCACCAGCGGGGGCAACTCCCCGCGGGGGATCACCTCGAAGCCTTCTTCCTGACCCAGTTCTCCACGCGAGACGACGGTCTCGACGCGGACGATTCCTTTCTTGTTGAGAACCACACGCAGGCGTTCGTAGTCGCTGGCGGTGGAAACCAGCTTGCCGTCCTGCCAGTGGCTGACTCGATAGCGGAACACCATGTTGAGGTGATAGACGCGCGGGGCGTCAGTGGTGAGAATGCCTTTGTCGGGATTGTAGTAGCTCAGCTTTTGGCGAGGGTCGGCCATTTTGGCGAGAAACTGGCTGACGTCGAAGCGCAGCACGTCGTGGATGCGGCGAATCTCGGCCTGGCCAAAGTGATCGCGCAACGACTGTTCCAGTTCGAAGCGCATGCGCTTGTTATAGTGCAGCACGGTTTCGAATCGCTCCGGCTCCAACTCGGCGCGATGCCCGATCTGGCGCAGGTAATCCACGTCCGGCGGTAAGGAGGCCCGCTGCAGATAGCGCACCGTTTCCTGGGAACTGCCCAGGTAAGCTTTTTCGCTACGGCCCTCGGCGTCGAAGTGGGTGTAGAACATCTGCACGTCATAGTCGGGCAGCCAGCTTTTGAGTCGGCTGTTGAAGTATTCTTTGGTCAGGTCTTTGATGCGGTCTTTGAAGACGTAGGCGATGATGCCCAGCATGGTGATGGCGATGATGCGGAAACCCCAGTCATCCTGGTTGAGCATCATGCGCGTGGTCTGCACATTGGTCAGCACCGCGAAAGCGGCCGCCAGCGCCGCTCCAAAAGCGGCCACGAAGTTGCGATACAGACTGTCTTTGTTGATGCGCCGAGTCTGCAAAAACAGCACTTCGCTGACGTATTTCTTGAGCAGACCCAGCCTGTAGTAATAGGTCTCGACCCGAGCCTCGACGCGCTCGGCGGCGGCCTGGACGTGCTCGTTGCGGTAGGCCAGTTCGCCGGTCAGCAAAGCCTCGACCTGATGCTGCAGATCTTCCACCGATTCGCCGTAGGGCTCCACCAGTCGGTGCAGGGCGATCAACGAAGACTCCAATCGGTAGGACAGATACTCGTCCACCAACAGCAGGGCTCGCCGCACTTCGTCGTCTACCAGCAGCGGCTCGGTTTTGAGCGGCCAGACATAGCGCTCCCGATATTGGCGGATGGCGCTATGGACGCTTTCGATGCGACCCATCAGGCGGCTGTGAAAGCGCACCACCAGGTCGGGCGTTCCCTGGGTGTTGGCCCGCTTGATAACGCGCGCCAGATCGGAGCGCACCCGCTTGAGTTCGGTGTAGACCAGGCAGCCGAAGAGCTTGGTGTCGTGCACCACCAGTTGCGAGAGTCGATCGCGCTGGGCCGTGTCCAGATGATGCTGGAAATACTGCTCCACCGAGGACAAACGCGGCGTGATGAAGGTGTTGCCCTTGCCCCGCTTGAGCTCAGGCGTGCGCACTCGCAGTAAGTGGGTGGTGTCGCCGTAGAAGGCTTCGCGCGGGTAGCTTTCGCTGGTAACCCCCACGGCCTTGGGAAAGAATAGATAAAGATCGACTTCGTAGTGATTCTTGGAGCCGTGCTGCCCGGAGGTCAGCTCGAAGTCGAATTTGCTCTCGAACTGAGTGCGATCGTGGACGCTGTTCTGGGTGTTGAGCTGAGATTCGACCACATCCAGGTCTTCATCCAGCTCCACCTCCAGTTCAACATCGTCCATCACCCGGTTTCAATTTCGTTCCGCCTATAATTCAGTCCCCCACACGGGGGGTAAAAGTTTCGTCTCGCCGCGCGTAAAAGAAGAAGTTGCCCTGGGGATGGGCGGGAGCCTGATTGATGTTGCTTCGGGTGCTGGTGCGCATGGTGCCGGTGGCGGGGTCGGCGAAGGTCACTTTTTCCCCCTCGACTTTGCACACCAAGACGATGTGACCCCGGCCGCTTACAGAGAACTCGGGGCCGTTGAGCGCCAGGATCACGGGCAGCCCTTCGACGTTCACTTTGTGCTCGACCAGTTCCCAGCGGTCCGGTCCGATCTCGCCACCGTCCAGCCACTGCAGGCCCGGGCACTCTTCGCGCAGAGCGCGCAGCAGTTCGTAGCCGTACGCATGGTAGATATCCTCGCCATCCAGATGCTTGCCGGTCAGGCAGTTGACGGCGATAGCCACGGCGGTCTGGCCGGCGCTATCGCCCGTCTGCTGCGGGATAGGCATCACCACCTCCGGCTCCTCGGCTGGCTCGCCGAAAGCGGAGGGAGCGGGCCGGGGGGTCGGAGTGACTGTTGCGAGCGGGAGCACAGGTTCGTGGGTTTGCTGGTAGATGGAGGAAGCCTGAGCGAGCAGGCCGGCGGCCAGGAGCAGGGCAGCTAGTCGATTCATCATGAACCTATCCTAGGAGTCTCAGGAAACCATTTGCTCGGAAATTGTTACCGATTCCTAACCAACAGAGACCGAGGCCGGGCTCAACTCGACGCGATGGCCCCAGGGATCGCGCACTTCCGCCTCTTCAAAGGGTCCGCTCAGTCCATAGCCGGTCAGCCCTGCCCAGACTCCCGGCTGCGCCGGCCCTACTCCCCACTCGTTGACGGCGAAGTGGTGATGATAGCCGTCGGCGGCGTAGAATTCGGCCCCGGGGTAACGCACGGTCAGGCGCATGCCCAGGCGGTCGAACCATTCTTTGCCATCCTGGGCATGCAGAGAGCGCAGGTGAATGTGTCCCAGGCGCAATCCCGAGGACCCTGACCAGGCCGGAGCTTTGGCCAGCAGCGCGGCCACGTCGAGACGTCGGGTATACATTTCCACTTCCTGACTACGGGGGCGCTCACGGTCCGCATAGACCTCGATGCCGTTGTATTCGGGGTCGCTCAAGTAGATGGCCTCGCTGACTCCGTGATCCGAGGCGCCTTCGAGGTGCAAGCCTCGTTGGCGGGCTCTGGCTAACCAGCCTCCCAGGCGGCCGGCGTCGGGCAGAAGAAAAGCCAGGTGAAAAAGTCCGGGGCGGGCTTGCGGGCTGACCTGCGCCGAGGAGTCCGCGTGCAGGCGCAGCAAGGTGCGGCCGTCCACCCCCAGCTCTACGGAGTGGTCCGTGCCGCCGAGGACTTCCAGGTCGAGAAGTTCTTGGTAAAACCGTTCTTGCAGAGCCAGGTCACGTACACGCAGTTCGGCCCATTCGATGTTCGTCATAGCCACAGGTTAGTCGTGTAGGCCGGTTTGATCAAAGCCCAAATACGAGATGAATCGTTTCCTATCCAGAAACGGAGGGACCCGGATTCAGGCTGAGAAAGGGTGAGCTATGAAATCTCTACTCCTTGCACTGGCCCTCGCCGCTCTCCCCGCCTACGCCGAAGCTCCTTTGAAGTGGTCGGTGACGCTTGGAAGTTCGGGAGGCACGACCGGTGGCGGCCGCAGCAGCATCATTCGCTCCAGCGGCGACATTGTCACCGAGAAGTGGGCCACGGCCAACGCTCCCCACGATTCCGAGGTCACCGGTTACGTGAACCAAGAAGAACTCGACCTGCTCGAGAAGATGGTGGCGGATCCCAATCTCCACAAGACCAACGTCTCCAAGCCGGGCAACATGTCGCGCTTCGTGCAGATCAACTACGGCGTCATCAAGAAGACCTACACGGTGGAAATGAATGAAAGCTTCCCCGAGCCGGTCGAGCGCCTGTCCCGCGAAATCGCTCGCGCTCTGAGTGCCGCCAAACAAGAAGACTGAACAAGGAGGGGCTGAACCGGGTGCGAACGGGCCGGGTATGAAAAAGATTCTTTTTGTATTGGCCCTATCCGCTGGTGTCTGGGCCGACGCCACCATCCGAGTGGCTGGCGCCAAGTGGGCCAGCGTGCAGAACAACGGAACCCTCCGCCTCCAGACCTCGCCCGTGGGCGAAGTCGAGAAAAACGGCACCATCCGCCGCAACGGCGCCAAGATCGGCGAAATCGACAGCAAGGGGCGCATCCGCTCCGAAGGCAAGCTGGTCGGTGAGTTCAAGTCCGATGGAACCCTCATCTGGCAGGGCTCCAAGCTCGGCAGCATCGACAGCAAAGGCGAAATCAAGCGCAAAGACCAGGTCTGGGGACAGGCCGAAGGGATCGACGAGAAGACCCGCAACGGCGTCGCCGTTATGCTCCTGCTCTTCCGCGAAGACTTCGCCCCCCGCCCATAGTTAGGTCCCTCTCACCTCGAGAAAAGGCTCGGCCCCTGGCCGGGCCTTTTTTGTTGGACTGAGCTTGGAAAATTTTCAATTTAAGTAGGCGGAAGAGGCGGCCGGGTCGCCAACCATGCTAAATAGGCCCGATCAGAACTTGAATGACGACCTGGCCCATTGACACACAATTCGATATTCAGCAATTTTTGGAAAATATTCGTTCAATATTAACTCGATCTGCCCAAAGTAAAGCGGGGCCTTAAGCGTTCTGGCCACAAGTAGGTCAGAAGCGATGCCGGAACGGGTGGCGGCGCCGGGACCGGTGGGTGCGCCAACACCGGTGGGCGCAATTCCGACACCGGTAGGTGCGCCGACACCGGTGGGCGCGCCGAGACGGGTAGGCGCAATTCCGGGACCCGTAGCGGCGCCGCCACGGGTGGCGCAATTCCGGGGGCCATGAAACGCCAAAAGGGCTGCCGCGAACGACAGCCCTGAGGAGCCGATGGAACGAACTCTGGCCTAGGGGTTGGTGGTGCTGGTATTGGGGGGTGTACTCATGTTAGGGGACTGGCCTCGGTTGCGGCGGCCGAAGCCTCGGCCCTGGCTGCGGGCGGCCTGCTTTTCCTGGTCGCTAATCTTGCCGTCGCCGTCGGTGTCGAAGCGCTTCATCATTTGGGCGCGGCCGGCCTGACGTTCCTGGTCGCTGACCTTGCCGTCACCATCGGTGTCGAAGCGCTTCATCATCTGGGCGCGGGCGGCGGCCTTTTCGGTGTCGTCCAGCTTGCCGTCGTGGTTGGTGTCGAAGCGGGCCATGCGCTTGCCGCCGCCGCGCCGACCTCCTCGGCCTCCACCGTTCTGGCCCCAGGGGCGGGCGTTCTGGGGGTCGCTGCCCGGATTGGCGGTGGCGTCACCACCCTGCTGGTTGACCCAGCCCGGTTTGGCTTCGTAGCCGGGCAGGGTGCCGCCGTCCTGAGAGGAGGTGGGCTGGGCCCAGGCGGCGGCCGCCAGCAGGCTGGCCAACATCAGCGTGAGGGTTTTCTTCATGAGGGGCTCCTTGCGATGAATTACCGGGAGTCTAACCGGGCAGCGGGCCCAGGGTTGCGCAGGGATTTCGATTTCTGGCCTCAAAAGTCCTGAAGATGCAACGCTGGATTACGTGGATCGTCGCGCTCGCTTTAATTCTGGGCGTGGCCGCCGTGGCCACCCTCTTTCTGCTCCAGGGAGACGGCCCACCCGACTACGTAACCGCCACCGGCGAGAAAGGCACCGACAAGGGCAAGTTCGACTCGCCGGCCGGAGTGGCCATCGACTCGGGCGGCAACCTGTTCGTGCTCGACACCAACAACTCGCGCATCCAGCGACTCGATCCCGACGGCACCGTGCTCGAGATCTTCGGCGACCCCGGCTCAGCCGACGGACTCTTCCGCGCTCCCCTGCGCCTCAAGTTCAGCTCCGAGGGCATCCTCTGGGTTTCCGATACCGACAACGACCGCCTGCAGTCGTTCAACACCAAAGGCCAGTTCCTCAGCACCGTGGGCAGCCTGGGTCAAGGCCCGGGTCAGTTCAGCCGACCCATTGGCCTGACTTTCGACCTGAGCGGCAACATGTGGGTGGCCGACAGCGGCAACCACCGCATCCAGAAATTCGGACCCGGCATGAAGAACGTGCTGGCCATCATTCCCGAGAACGCCGAGCCCAGCAGCAAAAAGGGCTTCTTCAACACTCCCTGGGGCGTGGCTTGCGACACCAGCGGCACCGTCTACGTGACCGACACCGAGAATCATCGCGTCCAGCGCTTTCTCAAAGACGGCACTTTCGTCAGCAGCTTCGGCACCCCGGGCTCCAAGCCGGGCGAGTTCAACAAGCCTACCGACATCTTGATCGACCGCATGGGCAACCTCTTCATCTCCGACTCCGGCAACAACCGCATCCAGAAGTTTGACCCCCAGGGCAAGTTCATCTGCGAGTGGGGCAAGGCCGGCAATCTGGCCCGCGAGTTCCAGAATCCGCAGCAGATCGCCGAAGGCCAGGACGGCACCATGTATATCGCCGACTGCGGCAACAACCGCGTGCAGAAATACCGCGCCCGCAAGAATCCGCTCTTCAGTCAGGAAGGCGGGGTGCAGATTCCTACCAAGCCCCGCGCCAACGGCCCCTCCGAGACTCCGGTCATGGAGCTGCCGGAAGTGCCCACCGACAACACCCCGGGTGCCAGCGGCACCCCCAGCGCCCGCCCCACTCCGGCGGCCACGCCAGCCGCTACCGGAAGCGCCTCCCCCATCCCGGAACCCACCAACTTTTAATGCGCGCAGGGGTCGCTGCCCTATTCCTGGCATGGTCAGTCTGGGGATGCAGCGCCCGCCCACCGGTCACCGAGCCCTTCGGAACGCCCCCTCCTATACCGGCGGAAGACGTGCTCATCGTAGGCAAGCCGGACGACGCCAGCGGTCTGGACCCGGCCCTGATCAACGACGGCGAGTCCAGCCAGGTGTGTCGCAATCTTTTTGACACGCTGGTGCGCCACTCGGCCGATTCCATGAAGCTGGAGCCGGCTCTGGCCGTTTCCTGGAAGCACAGCCCGGACGGCCTGACCTGGACCTTCAACCTGCGCAAGGGAGTAAAATTCCACGACGGCACTCCCTTCAACGCCCAGGCCGTGCTCGACAACTACAATCGTCAACTGCAACCCACTCACGCGCTGCGCTTTCCCGGCAACCGCTTTCCCTACTGGGCGGACATTTGGGGCAGCAACCCCTGCCTCATCGACTCCCTGGACGCCCCCGATGATCACACCGTGCACTTTCATATGCACGAAGTGGTGGCGCCCTTTGTGGAAAATATGGCCGCCCCGTTCTTCGGCATCGTCAGCCCCAGCGCGCTCAAAAAATACGGCAGCGACAGCTTCAAGCATCCGGTGGGCACCGGGGCCTACCGCTTCGTGGAGTGGATTCCCCGCGAGCGCATCGTGCTCGAGAGCAACCCCGACTACTGGGATGGCCCGCCCCCCATGAAGAAAGTGGTCTTTGTCCCCATCAAAGACGCCACCTCGCGCCAGCTGCAACTGGAGGCCGGCAAAGTCCACCTGATCACCGGCATCTCCCTGGAAAACGTGGACAAGCTCAGCCTCAACCGGGCCGTCTCGGTGCTCAGCCAGCCGGGCATGAACGTAGGCTACCTGGCCATGAACAATCAGGACGAGCATTTCCGCCAGCAGTTGGTACGACAGGCGGTCTGCCAGGCCATCGAGCGTAAGGAAATCGTGCGCGCTCTTTACCACGGACTGGCGGTGGTGGCCGAAAGCCACCTGCCCCCGATGCTCTGGGGTCAGGCCGATCTGCCGGCTTATGAATACAACCTGGAACGCTCCCGCCAGCTGCTGGCTCGAGCCGGCTATCCCGACGGTTTCAAATCCGAGCTCTGGTACATGAGCGCGGGCCGCACCTACTTTCCTGAGCCCAAGGTCATGGGCGAGGTCATCCAGGCCATGCTGGCCGAGGTGGGCATCGAAGTCGAACTCAAGGCGGTGGACTGGGGCAGCTACCTGGAACGGGTCGGCAAAGGCGAACACAAGATGGCCCTGGGTGGCTGGGTGGGCGACACCGGCGACCCGGACAATTATCTGTATGTGACCCTCGACGACAACAATGTCGACCGCCGACGCGGCGGCAGCAACCTCTGCCTCTTCAAAGATCCTGAAGTCCACAAGCGACTGCTCAAGGCCCGTCAAATCGTGGTGCAAGAAGATCGAGCCGAACTCTATGTGGAAGCGCAGCGGCTCATTCACGAGAAAAGCCCATCTCTACCGCTGGTGCACGCGCCTCAGGTGGGCGCCGTTCATCCTCTGCTGGAAGGATTTCAACTGCACCCGACCGGCACTCTCAACTTGCAGTATGCAAAGTGGAAGCGCCCTTGAAACGAGTGCTCCTGAAACGATTGACCCAGATTCTGCCGGTGCTTTTTGGCATCAGCTTGCTGGTCTTTCTCATGCTGCGGCTGATTCCGGGTGACCCCGCCAGAATTATGCTGGGCGAACGAGCGGCTCCGGCTGAGGTGGAGCAGCTTCGCCAGGAGTTGGGACTGGATCGCTCTCTTCCCATGCAGTATCTGGGGTATGCCGGCCACCTGGCTCGGGGCGATCTGGGCCGCTCTATGTTGCGCAACACTCGGGTCAGTGAAGATTTAGCCCGCACCTTTCCGGCCACCGTCGAGCTGGCCTGCGCCGCTATGGCCATCGCCATCGTGGTGGGCGTGGGCCTGGGATCGCTGGCGGCCGTGAAGCGCAACAGCTGGTGGGACTCCCTTTGTGGAGCGCTCAGCTTGATCGGGGTATCCATCCCGATTTTCTGGCTGGGGCTGGTTTTGCTGCTGATCTTTCCGGCCGGATTGGGCTGGTTCGCCTTTAGCGGTCGCACCGAAGCCAGCTTTCCCCACCTCACCGGTTTCTACGTGCTGGACGCTTTCTGGAGCGGTTCGCTGGCCAATCTGCTGGACGTGTTCAAGCATCTGGTGCTGCCGGCCCTGACTTTGAGCACCGTACCCATGGCCATGATTGCCCGTATGACGCGCTCGGCCCTGATCGACGTGCTCTCGCAGGACTACATCCGTCTGGCTCGCGCCAAAGGACTTCCCTGGTTTCGCATCTGGTGGCGGCACGCGGTGCCCAACGCCATGATTCCGGTGGTGACGGTGATCGGACTGCAGTTCGGTTACTTGCTGGGCGGGGCGGTGCTCACCGAAAGCGTCTTCGAGTGGCCGGGCCTGGGCCGGCTGGTGGTCGAGGCGGTGCGCACCCGTGACTACCCGGTGGTGCAGGGCGGTATTTTGCTGATTTCGGTGACTTTCTGCCTGGTCAACGTGGTGGTCGACCTGCTTTACGCCTGGCTTGATCCTCGGGTGAAAAAAGGATGACCGGTGACTCCCCCGCCGCCGTGGCGCTGCGCAAGCTGATCCACAACCGCTCCGCTCAGGTCGGGTTTGTGCTGTGCGCGGGCTTCACTTTGATGGCCCTGCTGGCACCCTGGCTGGCTCCCTACTCTTACAAAAAGCTCGACCTGGCCAACCGCATGGTGGCGCCGGGGCAACTGGGACATTGGCTGGGCACCGACAACCTGGGGCGCGACTTGCTGAGTCGTCTGATCTACGGCTCCCGCGTCTCGCTGGCGGTGGGGATTTTTTCGGTCAGCATCTCGGTGCTGGTCGGCGTCCCCCTGGGGGCTCTGGCCGGCTACGCGGGTCGCTGGGTCGACACCCTGATCATGCGCCTGATGGACCTGCTGCTGGCTTTCCCCAGCATTCTGCTGGCCATCGCCATCGTGACCGTGCTGGGCAACGACCTGAACAACGCCATGATCGCCGTGGGCGTGGTGGGAATTCCCGTCTTCGCTCGCATTACCAGGGCTTCGGTGCTGACCGTTAAAGAGCTGGAATACGTGCAGGCGGCTCGCACCATCGGCTGCTCCCCGGCGCGAATTCTGGCGGTGCATATCCTGCCCAACTGCACCAATCCTCTGATCGTGCAGGCCAGCCTCAGTTTGGGCACCTCAGTGCTGGACGCGGCCGGTTTGTCGTTTCTGGGACTGGGAGCCAGGCCACCCACTCCCGAATGGGGCACCATGCTGGGGGACACCTACCGCTATTACGACCAGGCTCCCTGGTTGGTGGTCGGCCCGGGTCTGGCCATTCTGGCCATGGTTTTAGGCTTTAACTTACTCGGAGACGGGCTGCGCGATGCTCTCGATCCGAAAACCAAGGAGGACTGAGTGTCGAAGAAACTGACGCGCACGCAACTGGTGGGCGCGGCCGCACAATTGGCGGCGGCCACCGTGGACAAGGACCCGGCCATCGCCGAACACGTGGCTCTGCTCGAGGGAGTCAAGGACCTCTACGAGCTGGGCGCTCTGCAATTTTACCGCTACCTGGATGCTCTCGAGCGACTCCAGGAACAACCGAAGGAGAACTAAGATGGAACGCACAGGCGAAGCTTTTGAAGAAGGCATCCAGCTGACGGTAGTCGGAGCCAAGCTGGAAGTGGGTCAAAAAGCCCCGAATTTCACGATGGAAACGTTGCCTCCGGGCCAGGGGATGCCGTCGGAGGTATCCCTCCAGGACACGGCCGGTAAGGTGCGCCTGCTCAACGTCATCAACTCCATCGACACCCCGGTCTGCCAGTGCGAAACGCGCCGCTGGGAAGAACTGCTGGGGGACGACGTGGTCGTCTACACGGTCAGCATGGACCTGCCCTTCGCCCTGCAGCGCTGGCTGGTGGAAGAAAAAGCCAGACACCAGGCGCTCTCGGGGCACAAGAATGAAGAGTTCGGCCGGGCCTACGGGGTGCTGCTCAAGGAATGGCGACTGTTGCAGCGAGCCGTCTTCGTGATCGACGGCGAGGGCGTCATTCGTCACGCCGAATACGTGGCCGATCAGATGAAAGAACCCGACTATCAGGCGGCCGTGGCTGCCGTTAGCCAGCCGTTAAATACGCCCTGAAAAGCTGACGCGAAGTTAACCGGAGCCTCGTCTGAGTGTAACTTTCTCGGGCTATACTCTAAATATGGCTTTAGAAAACGCACCCAGCCAGGCTCTGCTGGCCCGCAAACTTCGACTCGTCCGTGACGCCGCTCTGCTCGGCAATCTGCCCCAGGCGAAATAGCCCTAAGTTCGGTAGTCGCCGTTGATACTCACGTACTCGTGGGTTAAGTCGCACGACCACAGGGTGGCTTTGCCCAGTCCCTGACCGAGCACCAGACGCAGCTCCACTTCCGGGCTTTCCACCGCCTTGGATTCGGCGGCGCTGCCGGGATTGGTGGGCGCTCCCGCCTCCAGCAACTGTAAATCGTTCCACCACAAGGCCGCCTGCTCGGGCGCGAAAGCGACCCCCGAACGTCCGGCCGCCGCCAGAATGCGACCCCAGTTGGCGTCTTTGCCGGCGATGGCCGTCTTCACCAGCGGCGAGGTCAACACCACTCGTCCCAGAGTCCGCGCCGCAGCATCGCTTTCCACTCCACTGACGTGCAGGGTCACTCGATGGCTGGCTCCCTCTCCGTCGAAAGCCACCATGCGAGCCAGTTCGATCAAGACTTCCTGAAGCACCTGAGTCCAGCCGGCCGGAGCCTTCCCACTGACACCGTTGGCCAGCACCAGCAGCGAATCGTTGGTGCTGGTGTCGCCGTCCACGGTGATACACTGAAAGCTAAGGTGGTTGGCTTCCTGCAGAGCCTGCTGTAACTCGGCGGCGGGGATGTCGGCATCGGTCACCACCAGGGCCAGAAGGGTGGCCATATCCGGATGAATCATGCCGGCGCCCTTGGCCACTCCCAACCAGCGCGTGCCCTGGAATTCGCGCGACACCACTTTGGAATGAGTGTCGGTGGTCATCATAGCTCGGGCCAGCAGTTCGGCGTCGGCTTCTTGCAGCTCTTGCAGACCTTTCTCATAGACGGCCATGGGCATGGGTTGACCGATGACGCCGGTGCTCATGGTCAGTACGTCCCCGTCGTCCACCAGCGAAGCCAGCCGGGCGCAGTCCCGGTCACCTTGCGGGCCGGTCACGGCGTTGGCGTTTTTGCTGTTGATGACCACGGCCGTGACCAGGTCGTTGGCCCGCGCCAGCAGGGCCTGGCAATAGCGCACCGGAGCGGCCGCCACCCGATTGGTGGTGAAAACGCCGGCTGCTCTGCAGGGGGTCTGGGAGCGCACCACCGCCAGTTCGGGGTCGCCATTGTTCTTAAGCCCGCAACGGGCCACTTGAGCGGAAAAACCTTGGGGAAACATCTACAGGGACACCTCGGCGGGAATGACCCGCAGCTCCAGAATTTCCTTACCGCTCTTCCACTCTTGAACCAGCTCGGGCGGGTCCTCGTCGGGAGCGTTGGGGTTGAGAACGCGCAGCACCGCGATTTCATCGCAGCAAGACTGCTTGGGACACTGGTTGCAGTCCAACCAGACCTTTTGGGGGAAACCGGCCTTGTCCACCACGTGGAAGCCCAGCTTCTCGAAGAAAACCTGTTGATAGGTGAGAGCGAAAACCTTGGCCAGACCCAGCTGGGTGGCTTCCTGGATGAGTTCGTCCACGATGCGCCGGCCCAGGCCCATGCCTTTGGCTTCGGGAGCGATGGCCAGCGAGCGCACTTCGGCCAGATTGTGCCAGACGGTGCGCAAAGCGCCGCAGCCCATCAGCTGACCGTCGGAGGTCACCACCACCACAAACTCGCGGATGTTTTCATAGAGGTCGACCTGACGCTTGGAGAGCATCAGGCCTTCGGCGGCATAACGGTTGACCAGCCCGGCGATGGCCGGCACGTCTTTCAGCTGAGCTTTGCGAATCTCAAGCCAGCGCAAGGGCGACCTCCTGAAGGGCGGCTTCCAGCCGGGTTTCAAAGATTTCCACGTGCTTGCTTTTCAGCACCAGCGGAGGCAGCAGACGCAGGGTGTTGCCTCCGGAGCTGAGCACGATCATTTTCTGGCGCAGTGCGGCCGCCACCAGGTCGGCCACCGGCACTTTCTCGTCCAGGGCCAGGCCCCACATCAAGCCGCGGCCGCGCGCTTCCCGCACGTAGTCGAATTTCTCGACCATTCTCTGGAGAACCTGACCCAACTGCTCGCCGACCTGCTCGACCTGGGCCAGGAACTCCGGCTGGTTGACGGTCTCGAAGACGCTGCGGGCTACGCGCGTGACCAGCGGCCCGCCCCCAAAGGTGCTGCCGTGATCGCCGGCTTCCAGGGCGTTGTGCACTTTGTCGTTGATCAGAATGGCGCCGATGGGCAGTCCCCCACCCAGTGGCTTGGCCAGCGTCATGAGATCCGGCTCCACCCCATAGTTCTGATAGGCCCACAGCTTGCCGGCGCGACCCAGACCGCACTGCACTTCGTCGAAGATCAAGAGCACGTCGCGGGCGTCGCACATGCGGCGCAGGCCCTGCAGAAAGTCCGCATCGGCCGAACGCACGCCGCCTTCGCCCTGAATGGGCTCGACGATCACGGCCGCCACTCCGCCGTCCAGGTTGACGCTGTCCAGGTCGTTGTAGGTGGCGAAGCGCACGCCCCCGATCAGCGGCTCGAAGGGCTGGCGATAGCGCGGGTTGGCGGTGCAGGCCAGTGCTCCCATGGTGCGGCCGTGGAAGCTGTCGCTGAAAGCCACGACTTCGCGCCGCTCCTTGCCCCACTTGCGGGCAAACTTGAGGGCGCCCTCGTTGGCTTCGGTGCCGCTGTTGCAGAAGAAGACCTTGGAGGCAAACGAGTTCTCGCACAGCAAGCGGGCCAACTCCACTTGAGGAGCGGTGTAGTAAAGGTTGGAGGTGTGAATCAGACCGGGCTTGGCCAGCACCTCCTGGATGGCCGGATGCTCGTAGCCCAGCGAGTTGACGGCGATGCCGGCGGCCATGTCCAGGTATTCCTGGCCCTCGGAATCGACCAGCCAGACGCCGTGACCGCGCTCCCAAAGGATCGGGGTTCGTTTGTAGGTCTGGACGATGAACTGGCTTTCGGCTTCACGAACTGCTTGAGACATTGCGCACCACCGTCCCGGCCGGCTGCCCTTGCAACCAGGCCGCGACGCCCTCCAAATGACTGATGAGAACCTGCTCCAAGCCGCGATCCAGCGCTTCGAAGCAGGCCCTGAGTTTTGGCAAAATTCCTTCGGTCAGGTGGCCTCGCTCCAGCAGCTGGTCGTAAAGAGCGCGGTCGATCTCGGGAACGACCTGACCCTCCACCAGAATGCCGGCCACGTCGGTCAGGAAGATCAGCGTATCGGCCTGGACTCCCGCGGCCACGGCGGCCGCCACCGGATCGGCGTTGACGTTATAAAGCTGTCCTTCTTCATCCAGGCACAGGGGGGAAAGGCAGACCACCCAGCCGCTCTCGGCCAGCTGACGTAAGCCGGCGCCGTCGACGCGACTGGGGTCGCCCACCCAGCCCAGGTCTTGGGCATGCTGCAATTTGCGGCAGCGCACCAATCCGGCGTCGGCCCCGGTCAGGCCCAGGGCTTTGAGCCCGTGACGAACCAGTCCCTGCACCATCTGCATTTTGGCCAGCCCGGCCAGGCCCATAACGGCCGCTTCCAGAGTGGCCGTGTCGGTCACCCGCAGTCCGTCCACGAAGCGGGACTCCAGGCCGAGCCGCTGGGAAAGGGCGCTGGTGCCTTTGCCGCCTCCGTGTACCACGATGGGCGGGCGCTCGAATTTCTTCAGCAGTCCGGCCAGACCCTCGAGAAAATCCGGCTGATCCAGCTGGCGGCCGCCCACTTTGAGCACCCACATCAGAGCAGGCCCTCGGTTTCCGGCCAGCCTTTGGCCACGTTCAAGTTCTGCAGAGCCTGACCGGCCGCGCCCTTGACCAGGTTGTCGATGGTGCTGATCACGACCAGCTTGCCCTGTTCCGGCATGGGATGCAGGCTGAGGACGCACAGGTTGGTCTGCCGGCTGTGGGCCATCTGGGCAATGTCGCCGGCCGGCAGCACTTTCACGAAGGGCTCATTGGCGTAAAACTCTTGATAGAGGCGTTGCACGTCGCCTTCGGGCAAGTCCACATAGAGGTTGGAGATCATGCCGCGGAAACAAGGCGCCACCTGAGGCACGAAAAGCAGGTCGGCGGCGCCATTCAGTTGCTGAAGCATCTCGCTGCGATGACGATGTTTGTCACCCACCGCGTAGGGACGCAAATTTTCGGCCACTTCGCCATGGAGGTTGGCCAGGGCCGCGCTGCGGCCGGCCCCGGAGACGCCGCTTTTGGAGTCGGCCACCACCAGGCCGCCAAGCAGGCCAGCTTTCTGCAGCGGTGCCAATCCCAAAAGCACGCTGGTCGGGTAGCAACCCGGATTGGCGATCAACTGCGCATCCTGGAGTTGCGGGCGGTGCAGTTCGGTCAGCCCGTAGACGGCCTGCTGCAGACGCTCGGGATGAGGATGGTCCAGGTTGTAGACCTGTTTGTAGAGCTCGGCGCTCTTCAAGCGGTAGTCGGCGGACAGGTCGATGACCCGGCAACCGGCCTTCAGGGCGTGCTCACCCCATTCGGCCGAGGCGGCGTGGGGCAGGCACAGAAAGACCGTGTCCAGCTGGGAGAAATCGACATCTTCCAGGGAGCACAGGGGCTGGGCGGGAGCGCCGGGCAGCACCTGATCGAGGTTCTTGCCCACGTCCTGGCGGCAGGCGGCCCGCACCAGTTCGACCCGGGAATGGCGGCGCAAGCGCTCTACCAGTTCTCGTCCCGAATATCCGGTGGCCCCCAAAATGGCGACCCGTTCGCTCATGCCTGGTGGGCCTTCAGGTCAGACAGATTGGCGTATTCCAGCATAATGGCGTGGGTCGCTTCCAACACCAGTTTGGGCGCGCACTGAGCTTGCCGGGCTTCCACCCAGCGCGAAGCGCACAGGCACCAGCGGTCCCCCGGCTTGAGCCCGGGAAACTCGTATTCCGGCCGGGGCGTCGAGAGATCGTTACCGCGGCTCTGGGAAAACTCCAGGAATTCCGCCGTCATCACGCAGCACACCAGATGCATACCCAGGTCGCCCGGGCCCGTGTTACAACACCCGTCGCGCATGTAGCCGGTGAGCGGCTCCCGCGAGCAAGTTTCTAGTTCTCCCCCGAGCACATTCTTTGCCATGCAGCGGCCCTTCTGGACGGCCGGGTCGGTTCCTCGGCTATTTGCGCTTGCGTTTCCGTAAATACTGGCGCCACCCGTCCCGAGTGGCCATGGAAAGGTTCCTGCGCTCGCACTCCGGCAGCAGGTAGATGAAAGATTCCAGTTTCTTGAGCTGGACTTCCCAGAGCTCCAGCGCCTGTTGCCTGGCCTCCGGGTGCGGCAGCGTGCGTAGCAGGCCGGCATCGACCTCCCAATCGTCGCGCTGCAGGTAGATGACCCCGCCGGGCGGTCCCTGAGGAAAGTCGATTTCGTCCAGGCACAGACCGTGCCAGACGGGCACGATTCGGGCCATGCCCTGGGGCACGTAGGGCAGTTGCACGGCCGCCCGGATGCCGATACAGCCCAGGTGCCCTTTCAGCTCCGGTATCCTTAGCTCGGGATGGTGCCGTGCGGTCATCCATTTGTGGGCCCAGGGAAGCACCTGCATTTCCCAGCCCTGCTCGTTTCGGTGAGCGCCCAACACGACCGCCTGCAGTTCCCCCAGTTCTCCCACCGGCCAGGCGGCTGCTCCCTGCCAGCGCTGAGGCTCATAGGCCACCGACCAGTGGGTTTCGTAAGCACGAGAGCGGCCGCTGGTCGCTCCCCAGGCGAAGCCTCCCACGGCCGGGTAGAGCCATTCGAAAAGCCAACCGGAACGAGCCGAGTGGCCGGGAATCTGCTCGCCCACCAACGGCGGCAGCAGGAAGCCGTTGAGGACCAGGTTGAGTGGGCAGAGCGAGAGGCGGCGCTGCAGGCTGAGGCGCAGCCGGTCCAGAGCCGAGGAGCGGAACCAACCGCTCCACCAGCTTTGCCTGGCAATCTGACAGGTGAAGCGCACCAGCGGAGAGCCCTGGCTGACTTGCGAGTGACGAAGACTGGATGCGTCCAGGCTGCTGCGGTTGACCCCGTCGTCATAAAGCAGTTCGTGATTTCTTCCCTGGGCGGCGAAAGCCAACAGCGCTCCCAGGGCCAGTTGGCGCAGCCAGGGCGATCGCAGCTTGTCACCGCCCAGCAGCGCGGCCGGAAAGTCTTCCTCGTAGGCGGGTTCGACGGGAGTGAACTCGAGGCTGAATCTGCCCTCTTCCAGCTGCACCGAGAGCTGACGGGCTCCCGAGAGGACCGCGGCCTGAGCCAGCTTGTAGAGGAAAAGCCAGGGCTCCTTACTCTGCAGGATCTGCAACCGACGTTGGCGCGCGGCCAGGTCCAGAGTGAACTTGCCGCCGCTGTCCAGACGCCCTTCGGAGCTGAGTTGCTTGAGCAGTTCCACCCCTTCTTGATTCGTGATGCGGTGAGCGAAGCCTGGAAAGACAAAAGCCCCGCAAAATGCGAGGCTTTCTATGGCGTCCCCTGAGGGGGTCGAACCCCCAACCTTCTGGTCCGAAGCCAGACGCTCTATCCATTGAGCTAAGGAGACAGGCGCCTATCTTGGCAGTCCGGCCTGCTCTTGTCAATGGCAAGGGCCGGGCTCGGCCGGAGGCGAAAGATAAATGTTATGAAAGATACAAAATCTCCCAAGGTCCAGGAGCGACGCGTCACCACCCGGGTGGACTGCTGCTATCCGGTGGAATGCGAGCTCGAGGGACAGCGTTTTCCCGGCAGCGTCACCAACATGGGCCTGGGCGGCATGCGCCTGCTGGCCGAACGGGAATTGTCGCGCGACACCACTTTGCAGGTTCACTCCAAAGAACCCGGCTGGGGCAGCCTGGCCGCGCGTGTCGTCTGGAGCCGTGCGCGCGCCGAGGGGGACGATTTTGAATCGGGCCTGATCTATCGGGACGGACTGAAGGAACTGGAGAACTCCTGGGTCAAGGCGGCCCTGCAGCATCTCGGCTTCGAATCCAGCTCGCTCTACGAGCGGCGCCGTACCCTGCGCGCCAACACTTCGCTGCAGGCGCAGCTGGCCGTAGCCGGCCGCCCTTATGCCTGCGTCATGCGCGACCTGGGTTTGGGCGGGGCGCTGGTGGAAACACCCGCGCAGATTCTGGGCATCCAGGACCGAGCCGCCGTCACTCTAGAAGTCAATTTACCCGACAAGCAAGTCCTGTTCGCTCACGTGGTTTACTCGCGTTTGCTGCCTTCGGGCGCCCAGCAACACGGTCTGTGCTTCGACCCGGACCGCCACAATCAAGCTCAGGCCCGACTGGTGGAAGGTTACCTGGAAGCCCTACACTCTTAGGCCTCGCGGCACCACCCAGCGTTCCACCACATCCCAGAAGCCTTGCGCAAGCAGGGCCAGCATGGCGGCCGGAACGGCCCCCTGGAAGATCATCTGGTTGTCCAGCAGCGAAATTCCCTGCAGGATCCACTGCCCCAGACCCCCCGCGCCCACCAGGGCAGCCAGCGTGGCCGTGCCCACGTTGATGACGGAGCTGGTCTTGATGCCGGCCAGGATGGAAGGCGAAGCCATAGGCAGGCGAATGCGCCACAGCTGCGCCAGCGGCGGCATACCCAGAGCGTGAGCGGCTTCGCTCAAGTTGCCGGGCAAGGTGGTCAAACCCGTGTAGGTGTTGCGCACGATCGGCAGGATGCTGTAGACGAAGAGCGCCACCACGGCCGGTCCGGGCCCGGTTCCGGTGATGGGAATCATAAAAGCCAGTAAGGCCAGCGAGGGGATGGTCTGCAGCAAACCCACCGTGGACAGGGTCACTTTAGCCGCCAGCGGAGAGCGAGAGGCCAGGATGCCCAGGGGAATTCCAATCAGGACCGCCAGCGTGAGGGAAATGGCCACCAGGCGCAGGTGCTCGCCGGTCTGTTTGAGCACCAGGGCCATGTCAAAGCTCGATTTTCGCCCGCCCACCTTGCCGGCTTCGCCTTTGCGGGCGGGCAGGCACTGCTGTAGCAGGTAAGCTGCCGCCTGCTTGTCGGTTTGCTGGTCAATGACCATTTTGGCGTTGGCGCGGCGCATTTGCTCTTCGGATACGCGGCCCACCAGCTGTTGCAGGGCTGCCCAGGCCTTGGGGCAGCGCTCCGGCAGATCCGCTCGGTAGAGCCAGACGCAGTCGTAGCGCGAAAAATACTTCTGGTCGTCTTTGAGCAGGCGCAGTCCCAGTTTTTCAATCTGGGCGTCGGTCGTATAAACGTTGATGACGTCCGCCTGATTGGCCTTGACGGCGGCGTAGCAGAGCTCGTGCTGCATCTCCGAGAAGTGTTTGGGCTTGAGCCCGTATTTTTGGGCGAGGCCTTTCCAGCCGTCTTCGCGACCCATGAACTCCTGGTTCATGACATAGCGCAGGTCGGGATACTTCAGTAGATCGCTGAGGTTCTCGGGACCTTTGATGCGCTGGGGCACGGCCAGGGCGTAGCTGTCGGTGAAGCCCAGCGAGTAACTCATGCCCAGGCGATCGCGAGCCAGGATCTCCAGGGCGTCCGCGTCGGTGGCGTCGGGTAGCTGCTTGAGGAAAACCTGACGGATGGTGCCGGTATACTCCGGATAGACGTCAATGCTGCCCTGCTTGAGGGCGGCGTAGATGATCTCGGTAGCGCCCAGGCTTTTGGTGTATTCGACCTTCGCCCCGCTGGAGGTGGCCAGTTGCACGGCCGCTTCCCCCAGTACCCAGGACTCGGGAAAGGCCTTGGAGCCGATACGGATGTGCTCGCTGTCCTGAGCCCAGGCGGCGGCCGTCAGCAAGCACCAGAGAATCAGCCAGAATCTCATGAGCTCACCGGATCCATGCGCTGGGCGCGCAGAAACTCGGACACGAAGGGGTCGGCCGGGCGCTGAACCAGGTCTTCGTAGCTGCCTTTTTGCACCACCCGACCGTCCTTGAGCAGGGCGATTTCCTCCGCCAAGAAGGCGGCTTCGCCCATGTCGTGGGTCACCAGCAGCACGGTTTTGTCGAGACTGCGGAAAATGTTGCGCAGGTCGTCCTGCAGGTGGAAACGGACCAGCGGGTCGAGAGCGCCCATGGGTTCGTCGAAAATCAGCAGCGGCGGGTCGAGCATTAAGGAGCGCATGATGCCCACGCGCTGGCGCTGTCCGCCGCTCATTTCAGCCGGGTAGCGTTGCAAGAGGTCTTGGGGCAGTTGCACCAATTGAGCCAGCTCGAGCACGCGAGCGCGAATCTTCTCGCGCTCCCAGCCCAGATGGGCGGCCATCAGCGAGACGTTACCGAAAGCGGTCAAATGCGGGAACAGCCCGCCGTCCTGGATCACGTAGCCGATGCGCAGACGCAGCTCACGGGAGTTTTCCGGGGTCATGGTCACGCCGTTGAGCACCACTTTGCCCGTATCCGGGTGAATCAGGCCCAGCACGATGCGCAGCAGGGTCGACTTGCCGCAGCCACTGGGACCGATCAGGGCAAAGCGCCGCTGACTTTCGATCTTCAACGACATAGGCTGAAGGATGGTCCGGTCGCCATAAACCTTGGAAACGTCGACTAATTCGATCACCGCTCTAAGCCCTTCTGTCCGAGCCCTGGTATCCCTGGACCAAACATTTGCATAATCTAACAAAATCCGAGGCTCGACCATGTTCACAGAAACGTTACAATTGAATATAGTGGTGACCTATCCCGTGGGGGCACGAGTTTAGGAGGAAGCACAGTGGCATCCGGAATCCCTTTCCATATGGGCCCCCGCCCCATTCAAGGCGCAGCGCTCACCTGGGTCAAACCGCCCCAGCAGACGCTCACCATCAGCAGCAGCTCGGCGGACAGCTTCGCCGCCAGCACCACCGATGCCGCCTCTCAACCCGGCGTAAGCGACGCCCCCCAGGTCGTAGACTTTCGAGTCACCAAGGAACAACTTTCCTCCGCCACCCTCAAGCTGGCCCTGTCCACCGTCGCTTCTCAAGGGATGCACGTGAACATCACCCTGGTCAGCGCCGCCGAAGCCCAGCCCTACCCCACCTACAGCGGCATCACCACCACCGTCGACGGCCAGCTCAGTCTCGAAGAGCGCTTCGGCAAACTCTCCCACACCACCAACACCTAGCCGTTCTTGCTGCGACTGCTGGGTGGGGCCGGGCTCAGGTTCCGCTTAACCCTAAAAACACGCCGGGCAGCCAGCTGCGTCTCTCCCGTCCCCATGCAAACGCGTACGAATCCTGGACCGCAGCACCATCTATGAACTTACGGAGAGCGTGGCCGCGGCCTTCAGCTCTTTCCCGAATCTCCTTTCCGGGACCAACAAGCGCAGAACGCTCGAATTTTAGGCTTCTTTCAGACTGGCGCGTTACGGTGCTGCGGTGAAGATTGAAGCCCGTGAACCGCAAGTGCGTGTGCAGAACCGCCCCCTCCTCGACCAGCGCTGGACCCCGGTGGAGGGCACCAAACTGGCTTATCAGAAAGACAGCCACGATCTGATTCTGACGGGCAGCAGCCACGGGAAGAAAAGCTTCGGGATTGTCCGCGAGCACGCCGTCGACCGTAAGGGACAGCTGTGGTTGCAGAGCGACCGCTACCTGGCCAAACTGACGCCTCAGGGTCTGGACATCCTGGCCGAGAGCCGGGCCTTTGACGGTTTCCGTGGCCTGGTGGTGCGGCCCGACGGCGTCTGGTGCGGTCAGGGCAAGTCCTTACGGCAGTGGAGCCCGGAAGGCAAAGAAGTCCAGAACTTTCCCCTCGACTATCGGGCCGGCCACCTCAAAGAGATCGACGGCAAGCTGGTGGTCCAGGGCGACATGCTGGGACGTCGCCTGACCGTATTTAACGCCGATGGGCCGGTGGCCGAAGGCCGGGACGTGGTGCTCGACTCGGTGCGCAAACACCCGCAGGGCGGTCTGGCCTGGCTGGAGCGCGGCAACCTGGCCCGCTGGCAGGGCGGCGAAGTGCAACGCCACAGCGTGTCTCCCCGAGCTGACGGCTGGATGGCCCGCCAGGGCGGCGAGCATCTGGTCAAAGCCAGCGAAAACGGCGGTTCGCAGCTGCTTCGCTACGGCGCCGACGGCAGCCTCAAGAGTCGCTTTGATTTTGGCAAAGATACCTACTTGCGCGACCTGCTGGTGGACGAAAACTCCCCCAAGGCGGTGGTGCGCCTGCAGTCTTACCGCGGCAATGGACCGACCCGACAGATTGTCGAAAGCCTGAATCTCGAGTCCAAGGGCGACCTGGCCTGGTTCGGCAGCTGGAACCGCCAGCGCATCGACTCGCAGGTGGGTCAGCCCAACCTGCATCCGATGGTCGACGCCCAGGGGACGGTGTTGCTGACCGATGGAAATCAAGCCTTCCTACCCGGTTCGCAGAAACCGCTGAGCTCGGAGCAAACCCAGAACTTTGCCGTTCATTTGCCGCGCCAGGCCCTGGACTTCACCATGACCCCGGCCGCCGCTCCCCAACTTCAGGAGTTTGTCCAGCCTCAACAAACCAGGCTCCCCGGCATGGAACGCCAGGAATTTGAGAACGGCAAAGTCTCGGCGCGCTCTTTCTTCCACCAGCCCAAAGTCGGCGAACTGCAGATGCGCAGCCCGGGGCTGCACCAACAGTTCGTGCTGGCTCACGCCATGCCCGGACCGCTGGGTAGCGTGCTGGCCGCCGTCACCGATGAAGGCAAACTGGTGATGAGCCTGCCCAAAGTTGGCCTGCGCGAATTTGACCTGGGCTCCACGCCGCTCTCGCTCCAGGCTCAGCCCAACGGCTTCACCGTGCAATTGCAGGGTGGCCGGACCGCCGAAATCGGCCTGTGAGCGCTTTTCAGGATCAGATCGGGCCAAAAAATCACTGCCACGGCTGTGGCCTCGGCAACCCTCTGGGCCTGCACATCAAGAGCCACTGGCGGGGCGAAGAATCCGTCTGCCTGTTTCGTCCTCAGCCTCACCACAGCGCCGCTTCCACGGCCGTGGTCAACGGCGGCATCGTGGCCTCGGTCATCGACTGCCACTGCAATTGCACCGCCATGGCCAACGCCTATCGCGAACAGGAACGAGCCATCGGCAGCCAGCCGGAGATCTGGTGCGTCACCGCCTCTCTCACGCTGAACTACCGAAAGCCCACCCCGATCGACGAGGAACTGGAAGTGGTGGCCCGGGTGGTGCGGCGCGAAGGCCGCAAAACCTGGCTCACCTGCACCCTGAGCGCCTCCAACGGGCTCTGCGTGGAAGCCGAGATGCTGGCGATCGAAGTTAAAGGTTAGAGGCGATCCCCTGGGCCCATTGTTGGGCCAACTGTTTGCCGCGCGTGCCGCTGTAGTGCAGACCGTCGCCCCCCGAATATTCCGGGGTATAGGGAACCGAGGAAATGTACTCTCCGTAGGGAGCTACCGCCGCCGCCATCTGCTGATCGAAGCGCTGCACCGCCTCCATATTCGGCCTGGCCGGCTTGGGCGGGCCCACCCATTTGATGGGAATGTTATGACGTTTGGCCACTTCCCCCAGACTACGCACCTGGCTCTGGATGCCCGCTTCGCCGGCTCCGCGAAAGTTAGCGCCCAAATTGACCACGATGACGTCGGGTTTGTCCTGACTGATCAACTCCTCCAGCTTGGGAGTGGCGTGACTGGCGGTTTTCTGGGTTCGTCCATCCATTCCGTGGTCGGCATAACCCACTGTGGTTCCCCGTCCACTGATGAAGTTGCTGGCCGAAGCACCGCTGCTGCCCACCGTGTGCACCTGGGCTCCGCGCGAACGCAACTGACGGTCCAACTCGTCGCCGTAAAGTCCGGCCGTGTGGGAATCGCCGATCACCAGCACCCGATTGCCCGGGCCGATTTGACCGGGACGCGGTGCCTCTCCTTGACTCTGAGGAGTTGTGCTGACGGGGGCCGCCTGGGGCGCGGCCGGGGAAAGTCCCAAAGGTGCAGGCGGAGCCGCCTGGGCCGGACTGTTGAGCATGCTTCCCAGCATCTCCAGCAGCGGCTCCAACCACTGCAACTGCTGCATCAGCTGGATCCGCTCGGCGAAGGGAGAGAATCCACTCTGGTCCCCCAGTCCGGGATTGGGGCTCAGACCTGGGTAGGGATTCCAAGCCGGCAGCGGGTTCAAGCTTCCGGAGCTCAACATCGAAATAGCCATGGACAGGTACCTCCTGGTGTGATATTGCCACCAGGCTAACGGCCGGGCCTTATTTGCGGATTATTCGGGCCTCTCCGATATTGCTTATTTGTCTCCATATTGTTTCCACAGTTGGGTCGTAAACTGCGCCTATGAGCGACAAACTTGTGTTACCGCGCGACTGGAATCGCAAATCGGTTGCCCCGATCTGGAAGGCCGCTGCCATCGCCGGCTGGGCTCTGGCCGTCCTGCTGGGTCAGTGCCTGGTGATCGTGCTGGCCTGGGAAGGCTTGAACCGACCTGCTGCCTACCGGCCACCGTCGCCACCGCCCCGGTCGTAGTGCCCAGGACGCGCGGCAGCCTGGAAGTCTCGCGCTCGATGGCGCGCATCCGTTGCTTGCTGGCGGTGGGCCGCTCCCAAGAAGCACTGGCCGAAACCATCCTCTGCCTGACCCTGTGCCAACGCCTGCAGATCGACCCCCCCTTGGAACTGCCGGAGCTTTTCGCCGAAACGGTAGCGCGGGCGCCCGTCCGCGAAAGCCACCGCCCGGCGGTCCACAACCCGCCGGCTCGCCCTGAGCAACAACCGCCCACGCCGCCACCCGCGGTGGTCGGCAAGCTTCCCAAAGTGACCTATCCACAGGCCAACCCGCACCCCAAACTGGCCGACCTGCCTTCCTTCGACGAACAACCTGTCAGCCCAATGGGGCCTCCTCGCCCGCTTCCCAATGCCTACGATTTCCCACCGCCTCCGCCCGGAGAAGGCGGCCCGCCAGGGTACTAAACCGCCTTTGCCTAAGCCGGCGCCATGAAGAAAATCCTGATCTGGTGCCTGCTGGCTTGCGCGGTGGCGGGCGCCGACGAGGCCGTTCTCATCGACGGCCCGATCCGCTCGAAAGCCAGCGGTGCCAGCGCTTTCGACCTGGAAATCAGCACTCGCCTGACCCGGCCCTTGCCGGCCGCGCTGACGGTGCCGGTGCCCGTGTCCTATCTACGCATGGTGGCCCCGCTGCGCGAACCGCAAATCAGCGAGGACAACATCTTAGACAGCGGCTATGAAGTCGACTTGAACGGCAACCGCATTCTCGATGAGGTCACCATCGACCCGCGCAACGGTCGCTTGCGCCTGGACATGATGCCGGTCGAAACGCTGGGTGCCGACCAGTGGGGAGACCAGCGTCCCTACAGAGAGGACGGCAGCCCCAAGCGTTATTTCCTGGACCCCGACTGCCCTGAATTCATGGTGCTCTTCTATCAGCCGCCGCTTTTCGGCCTGGAACTACAGCACCGCGGCTACCGCCCCGAGGTGGTGGAGATGCCCAACCCTCATCTGATGGTCCAGGTCTACGAGCCCTGCGCGGGCCCGGACGGTCCCAACGACCTGCCGGGCGAGCCGAACTTCCAGGTCTCTTTTGCCGGCGCTGCGCCCCAGCTCAATTTGATGTTCGCCTGGCAGCCGGAGTTCTTCGTGGAAAGAGGCCAGGCCCCGCAATGGCTGCGCGTGCGCTGGTTCTGTCTTCCCTTGAACAACCAGGCTGGAGAACAGGTCAGCCGCTTTCACCTGGAGTGCAACAACGACAGCAACCCCGTGGGTGTGTGCGCGCAGGTCAACTACGCTACTGAAGCCGGAGTGCGCCATCGAGGCAAGCCTGTGATCCAAACCATCTACTCCGGGTGGAAAACTGGAAGCAACTGAAGAAGGCCTCCCCATGGTACGCCGCACACTCGCTTTTCTTTGCCTGGCCAGCCTGGGCGCTCTCTGCGACCGGGCCCTGCAGGCCACATGCTTCGCGCAAGCTCCCCCTCAGCTGCTCGGCCGGGTCGGCGACAATCTGGTCAGCTCCGCCGTCAGCCCGGACGGACGCCTGGTGGCCGGCTTGCGCAGTGCAGGTCCGGATCAATGGAGCGTCACGGTCTGGGAAACCGACGGCGGGCGCGAAGTTCTGACCGGTCCGGTGGCGCATCCGCCAGCGACCTCCAACGCTCTGGCCTGGAGTCCGGACGGGCAGATGTTGGCTGTGGGCGCCGGCGGAGAGGTTCGTCTCTGGCAGGTGGCCCTGGGAGAGTCTCGGATCCTGCCCGCCGAATGGTTAGTGCGCGATGTGCGCATCAGTCAGAACTGGGTGCTGGCCCGCTGCGACAACGCCCTTTTTGTGTGGGACTGGAACACCGGCAAACTGGTCAAGCGCATCGGCCAGAACCACCTGCTGGCGGCCGCCCTCGACAAGTCGGCCGGAGTGTTGGCGGCCGCCTCCTTTCAGGACTCGGTGCGCCTCTACAGCCTGCCCCAGGGCAAGTTGCTCAAGACGCTGCCGGCTGGTCCGGCCACCGTCAACCTGGAATTCGCCGAAAACGGTGAGCGCCTGGCCGCCGCCTTCCGCTATCGCAGCGATCGAGGCCAGGATGCGGCCGTCTACTTCGATTGGCGGGTGGGACGGCCGGTTTTCCGCATGCCCGAGCACGACATGGTCGGCTTTAGCGTGGCCGCCGACGGCAGCCGTTTTCTCACTCGAGGTCCGCAAGGCGGACACATATGGGACCCACAAAAGCGCCAGTCGCTGCTGGAGTTCAATCTGCCCAGCCTGCAGACCGACTCCCTGAGTTCCGACGGCAAATGGGTGGCCAGTTTGCCCGCTCAACAGAATCAGGTCATTCTCTGGTCCAGCGATGGGCAGGGGGAGCCGAAACCGCTGGCCAGCCAGGCCGCTCCCCAGCGCTTCCAGTTCTTTGCGCCAGGACTGCTGCAGGTGCTGGACGGCGCCTGTTCGGTTTGGAAAGTCGACTGAGTGCAGTTAGACTTCTTCGCCGCCGATGATTCCTCATCGAGCCGAGAAAAGGCGCCGCTGGCCAGTCGCATGCGGCCGGCCGATCTGGAGCAGTATCAGGGACAGGAGCATTTGCTCGGGCCGGGCAAGCCGCTACGCAGATTGCTGGATTCGGGCCGCCTCAACACCAGCCTGATCTTCTGGGGTCCGCCCGGCTGTGGCAAAACCAGCCTGGCCCATCTGGTCTCTCGCAGTCTCAGCATGGCCTGGGAGACGCTTTCGGCGGTCGACTCCGGCGTCAAAGAATTGCGAGCGGTGGCCGATCGAGCCCGTCAGCGCGAGCAGCCGACCCTGCTCTTCATCGACGAAATCCACCGCTACAGCAAGACCCAGCAGGACGCGCTGCTTCCCCACGTGGAGTCGGGGCTGCTGCAGTTGATCGGCGCCACCACCGAGTCCCCCTATGGCAGCCTCAGTCCGGCTCTGCTCAGCCGCTGCCAGGCCTTCCGCCTGCAGGCGCTGGGGCCCCATCAGTTGATGCGCCTGCTGCAACGCGCCTGCGCCGACGCGCACGGGCTGGGCAAGCTGCAGCCGCAGTTGGAGGACGGAGTGCTGGAGCGGCTGGCTCAACTGGCCCAGGGGGACGCCCGCGCGGCTCTAGGCTTGCTGGAACAGGCGATTCTCTCGGCCCCCATGGGAGCCGACGGTCATCCACGCGTGACCAGCGCCTGGGTGGACGAACAGCTGCCCGAGCAGCCCGTCAAATACACCGAGAGTGACCACCACGCCTGTACCTCGGCCCTGATCAAGTCGATTCGCGGTTCCGATACTCAGGCCGCCCTCTACTGGCTGGGACGCATGGTGGCCGGCGGCGAGCCGGTCGACTACCTGACCCGGCGCATCCGCATTTCCGCCAGCGAAGATATCGGGCTGGCCGATCCACAGGCCATCCTTCACACCCAGGCCTGCTGCGCCTCGGCCGAGGCGGTCGGCTATCCGGAAGCCCGCTACCCGTTAGCCCAGGCCGTCATCTATCTCAGCCTGGCGCCCAAATCCGACAGTGTCGGAGCGATCTTCCGGGCCGAAGATCGGGCCCGTCAGACGGCCCATTTACCGGTGCCGGCCTGGCTGGCTCCGGGCGGCAAGTACATCAATCCGCATCAGGAGCCGTATCATTTTCGAATGGTGCGGCATCTCCCCAAGGAATTGGAAAAAGAGACCTTTTACGAACCAGGCCAGCTTGGTTATGAAATCAAGCTGGCCCGGCGCCTTCAGGAGTTATGGAATCCCGGCTTTACTGCTGGGGAACCTTGAACTGCTGCATCATTTTCTGCTGCTGCTGCTGCTGAAACTCCGCCATGGTGACCTTCTTGTAGTCGCTGGGCGGGGCGAAGAGGTTGTCGGCCAGAGCGTCGGTTGAATAGTCGACGAACTCGATCACGGAAGTCTGCTGATTTCCCTGATAAGTGATCATCTTGACCGGCATTCCGTTGTAGGCGGAGCGCATTCCCTTGACGTCGCCCTTCTCTTCGAACTTGATTTTGCAGGTGGGCTGACTCTGGGCAGCCGACTCCGGGCAGTTGAGCACGGGAATGGGTGCGGTCCAGACTTCGACCTTGGAAGTATTGTCGGTGTTGCCGGCGCAGCCGGTGGTTTTGGTCTGGGTGGTGACCATCCAGTGGTGAGCCTTGAGTTTGGCGATGGTTTCCGTGCCCAGATCCTTGACCGTGTAGGTGTTGGTGATGGTGCCGTTGCCCTGGTTGCCTTCGGCCTTACCGCCGCCGTCTCCGAAAGGAGTCACGTAATAAATCTTCAGATCGGTATCCAGAGTGACGTTCTGGCGCTGGTCGCACTGCGTCAGAGTCACGATCTTGGTTTTCATGGTTCCCATGTCGGTGACCATTTCCATACGCTGGCGCTTGTTCTTGACCCAGGTGGTGGTGGTCACGGTAGCGGTCGAGGCACCGGTCTTGGAGGTGTAACGGACGTCGGCAGCCGCGCCCAGGGCGACGGAGCCGAGCAATAAACTGGTGAGAAAGAAACGAATTTTCATGGCGCCCCCTTCGCACACCAGGCCGAGATCCTCCTCAGGCGGGCTTGCGAACCCAGAGCAAACCACGGCGGGTGCGGTCTTCGTCGGCCACCGGCATGCGCTCAATCTCAATCTCCACGCCGAATCCGGCCTGCCGGAGAGCGGCCTTCATCTTCTCCATGGGAAGAATGCGATATTCAGGATTTCCCTGCAACAGCTCACTGTGAAAGGTCACCAGTAGCCGCCCACCGGTGCGCAAGGCCGCGAACATCTCGTGAAAGGCCCGTTGGATGTGGCGGTCGCTCAGATGAACCACGGCGTAGAAGGCCGTCAGCGCGTCAAAAGATTCGCTTTCGCCCAGGTGCAGCAAGTCGCCGACCTCAAAGTCCACTTCGGGAAAGTTCTCGCGGGCCAGCTCCACCATGCGCTCGGACAGATCGAGGCCGCGCACATCCAGGCCCTTTCGCTGCAGGTAGCCAGCCACCTGACCCGGCCCGCAGGCCAGGTCCAACACCGGGCCACTCAGGTCCTGGGAGAAAAGATCGAGCAGCTTTCGGTCCAGAGGAGTGCGTTCGAGGATGTCCACAAAATCCTCAGCGTATTCCTCCGCTTTGTCGTCGTAGCCGCTCAGCGCGCTTCCACCAGCAGTTGTCCGTTGTCGACGCGACAGCGATAGCCCTGGATGGCCAGCAGTCTCTCCGCCGCTTCCAGAGCCGGCACGTGATAGAGATTCAGGTAGGCCTTGCCGCGAAAACCGCGCGGCAGGACCAGCTTCAAGTTCATTTTGTTGGCCATAGCAAAGAGCACGTCGCTGAGCGGCGTGGGAGCCCAGACATCTCGCGGCTGGAAGTCAAATTCGGGGCCGGGCTCGACGGGAACCGCCAGCTCGGGAATCTGAGTGGCCACCACCAGAAAGCCGTTGCTGGCCGTAGCCTGGATGGCTTGCTTTTGCCCCTGGCAAATCAAGGCGAAAAGCTGCTTGACCGGGGCCGGTTCGTGAGTAGCCATGGTGACCGTTCCATTCACGTCCGGTCCCACGATGAAATTCAGTTTGGCCTCGCGAGCCAGCACCGCCACCACGAAGTGCAGCGGCGCTCCCACGAAATTAAAGCTGGCTTTTCCTTCCAGCGTTTCCACACCGGGAATGACCAGGTTCTTTTGCGTGCCCGAGGCCGGAACTACCAGCAAGAAACCATCCTGCTCCTCTAACACCAGACGGGCGTTGCTGACCAGGCTCTCGAGCAGGCCGCGCAGGGAGGCCTGACTGACCTTGAGGTCGAGCTTGCCTTTGACCGCAGGATCGATCCAGATATTTTGATCCAAGCCGGCGGCCAGCAAGGTCAGGGCGTCTACCCGGTCGAGGTTCTCCACCCAGAAATCCACCGCATCGTCCGGACCCGCCGGCGTCAGAGCCTGTGGCTTCAGCTCTTCCGGCTTGGATTTGGGCGCCTTGATAGTCAATTTCCAGTTCTGCTTGCCCTGCGTCAAATCGACCGCGTCCCCGGCGATGCCGGTGACCTCGTAGGGACCCAGATGCTGACCTTTCTTGACGATCAGAGCCATCTTGGGAGCCGTGATCACGGCCAGATGCTGTTTGGCGGTTTCCAAGATGCCGCCCACGCCCAGAGAGGGCGGGCTTTGGGCAAAAGCCGTCGAGGTGAGAAGCAGGCTGGTGAGTAGTAAGGAACGCATGGGGCCGGCTCTTCGCGCGTCCGAAAGGTCGACCCTCTCGCTGAAGGCGACCCGGAGAGCCGCTCGAATTCTCCCAGCATGAGCAAGCCGATTCCCTGTCAGTTCTGCCAGCAGCATCCCTCGATCGTGACGGTGACCACCCAGGCTCCCGAACAACAAGCGCAATCGCTGCGCCTGTGCCAGCGCTGTAGCTATCTGCATCAGGTGGTTTCCCAGGTGGCCGTGCTCGAGCACGCGATGCCCGCGCCTCCCTGCTTTCTCTGCGCCAAACTCTCGGCCGTGACCGCCGAGATGAAGGACAAGCAAGGCCAACTGGTTGCCCGCTACCGCCTCTGCGAGGGTTGCGTGGAACGCCAGGAGTTTACGGCCGCGGACATCCTGCGCGTGGCGACCCCGTGGACGCCGGGAATCCTGGAGCTACCGCCGCCCAAGACCAGAGTGTTTCCCAAGCCTCGTCACCCGATGCCGGGCAACAATTGATCAGAACTCGTCTTCGCTGACCGAGCCGGTGATGCGTTCGGCCGAGAAGGCGCCCGCGTAGGCCAGCGAAGCGGCGATTCCGCCCCCCAGCAAGAACTTGAAGATGCCGAAGCGGTACCAAATTTCGGGAGTGAAGAGCCCCACGCTGAGGGCGGCGAACATGGCCAGGAAAGCGGCCGTGGCCGGCTCCATCAATCGCACCTTGGGGGAGATGAATCCGATCAGGAAACCTCCCAGGTAGTAGGCCGCCAGCGTGATTCCGCCTTCCACCAGAAACTGGAAGTGGCGAGTCTGGTAGCCTTGCGTAACGTAAGGGGTGGCGAATTTGGCCAGCAGCACCTGAAAGACGAGAAAGCCGGCGAAACTGGCCCAAACCCAGCCCCAGCTAAAGGGAGCTCTTCTCTTGTTGACGACGCTGGTGCGCTCACCAGGCAGAACGGACACCGAGAAATCAGTCTGAGTGGGCATCGCTTGCTACCTCCAGTTCATTCGGACTACTACGCTGCGGAATTTAGCATACCCGCTGCCGGAACACCATTACAAAGAAGGTCCGGTTTTGGGGTGGAGGTTCCCGGTAGCAGCCTCCTAGCAAATGGAGACGGGCAAATTCATCCAGTCGTCGCCGATGATGGTAGCCTCTGAATTGACCAAACGCCCGTTGGAAACCAGGTCGATGGTCAGAGAAGCTTCGCCCAGCACGACCTCTTCACACACTTCAAAACGATTCATAGTTCCAGCTTAGAGAAAGCAGAGCAAACGATCCTCAAATCGGATGTCCGCAAATGAACGACTTATCAAATTCCTGTTAACGTTAACGCACGGCTCCAGTGTAGGAGGTCAGCACCCTATCGGGAAGCAACCCAGGCTATGAACAGCGTTCCCGACGCACTGGAAGCGGGTACTATCCTGTCCGATCGCTATCAAGTCGAGTACGTGCTCGGCCTGGGTGGCATGGGCGCGGTCTATTTGGCGCGCGATCTGCAGCAAAACAATTTTCCAGTCGCCGTCAAGGAAATGCGCGTGCAGGCCGGAGATCAGCATATCCAGCGCCAGGCCGTCGAGCAATTCCGGCAAGAAGCCCAGTTCCTGAGCGTGTTGGACCACCCGAATCTGGTCAAAGTGTTCGACGTTTTCACCCAAAACGGTCGATACTATCTGGTGATGAGCTATGTGCAGGGAAAGACTCTGCGCGAATTGCTCAAGACGCAGACGGAATTTTTCCCGCTCAAGACCCTGCTGGAATGGACGGTCCAGTTGGTGGACGTGCTTTCCTACCTGCACGCCCAGAACCCGCCCATTCTCTTTCGCGACGTCAAGCCCAGCAATATCATCGTCGACTCGGAGAACCGGCTGCGCTTGATCGACTTCGGCATCGCGCGCACGCTGCACCCCGATGAAGTGACGGCCACGTTCCTGCAGGGCATGGGTTCGGCCGACTACTGCCCGCTCGAACAATATCAAGGCGTGGGCGGCACCGACCAGCGCAGCGACATCTACTCGCTGGGGGCCACTCTCTATCATTTGCTGACCCTGAAAGTCCCACCGCGGGCGGGCGAGCTGGCCTCGGAAAACAAGAAAGTTCCCTCTCCACGCATGCTCAATCCGAGCATCGAGCCCGCTCTTGAAGACATGGTGGTGAACATGATGGCCGTCTACAAGCAAGACCGCTACGGCTCCATGACCCAGGTGCGGGCGGCCCTGCAGAAGGTGAACCGCAATCTGGAACTGCGCCAGGAGCGCGCCGCCCAGTCTTCCGTCAGCCGGCCCCGCATGGCCGAGGGCCCGCCCAAAGCTCCCAGCAGCAAGAAATCGCAGAGCAGCACCACCTACATTCTGGCCGGCCTGACCGCCGTCATGCTCTTCCTCATGGGCTGGTTGATCACGCAGATGAGCGGCGGCGGCGCCAAACCGACCCCCAGCCCCAAGGTCGGGGCCAGCGCCCACCCAGCGGACAAATAGACCTGGTCGGGCAGTACAACTTTCCCGGGCTGCAGTATTTCAGGGTCTAAGTTTTCAGACTCCTGGGCGGTAAGTTGAGCCAGGAGGATTCACACTATGAATTTTAAACTTTCCGTCGCCGTCGCGGCAGCAGCACTCACCCTCGGCTCTCAGGCGGCCTTCGCCGACCGCTTCATCTCGGGCACCGTCTATCGCACGGCCCCGAACGGCGTGTATCTGAACACCGCCAGCGGCATCACCTTTATCCCCAGCAATTCGGCCACGTTCCAGAGCGGCCGGCGCTCCATCACCGTCAATCGTATGGCGGTCGGCGCCCCCATCAACGCCTATTACACGCGAAACTACTCCCCCACCTACGTTCCCACCGAGTACTACAACCTGCATCGGGACTGGGACTGGAATCGCCACTCGAACGGCTGGCGCAACGACCGCCAGTACTGGCACCAGCGTAACGGTCGCTGGTACCGCTAAAGCGAAAAGTTTGGGACCAAAGGCCGGACTCTTAGAGTCCGGCCTTTTTTGCGTTGGCCAGGCGAGTGAGCTGCTGGCGAGTCAACAGACCGGGAATCCGGGTGCGCAGTCGCCCCTTTTCGTCGATCAGACAGACTTGAGGCATCTCCCGGCTTTGCTCCCACAGGGGCGCGTAGGCCTTGTACTGGGGGCTCTCCAGCTCATCCACATCGACATAAATCAAGCGCAGCGGCCCGCGGTAGTCCCTGGCAAAGGCCTGCCAGACCGGTTGCATGGCGGCACAAGCGCCGCACCAGCGACCGGAGAAGAGCACCAGGGCCGGCTGCGCCGGAATCATCGAAGGGGGTTGCGGTTGAGCACCAACAGACGCGGCTCGGACATCTCTTCCATGGTGTAGGCCACACCCTCGCGTCCGGCGCCCGACTGCTTGATGCCGCCGTAGGGCATATTGTCGACGCGGAAGGTCGGATAGTCGTTGACCACCACCGCGCCGCACTCCAATTCTTCCCAGCTGCTCAGCACGCGCTCGAGATCGCGGGTGAACACGCCTGCCTGCAAACCGTATTTGGAGCTGTTAACCTTGTCCACCGCTTCTTCCCAGGTGTCGTAGGGGTCGACGGTGGTGATGGGGCCAAAGACTTCCTCGCAGCCGATCTTGGCATCGGCGGGCACGCCGCTCAAGACGGTGGGCAGCATACAGGGCCCCTGCATCTTGCCTCCGCAGTGCAGGGTGGCCCCCGCCTCCACCGCTTCCTGGACCCATTCGGCCAGACGATCGGCTTCCTGGGGGCGAATGAGGGGACCGACCAGGGTGCTCTCCTGGCCCGGGTCGCCCACCTTGAGTTTGGCCACTTCGGCCAGGTAGCCCTCGAGGAAGTCGGCGTAAATGCTGCGCTCCACCAGGATGTGCTGCACCGAAATACAGACCTGACCGGCGTAGGCGTAACCGCCTCCGGCCAGCCTGGGCAAGGCGTGTTCCAGATTGGCATCGCTGTGCACGATGACCGAAGCGTTGCCGCCCAGCTCGAGAATCACTTTCTTGTGAGCAGCCCGGCCGCGCAGCCCCCAGCCGACTTTGGCGCTGCCGGTGAAGCTGATGATGGGCACGCGCGGGTCGTCCACCAGTTTCTCGATGTCGGGGACGTCCAGGTTGAGACAGGAAAATCCGGCCGGCGGCACGCCCGCCTCCAACACCACCTCACTCAAAAGCAACGAGGTCAGTGGGGTGTTGGGCGCCGGTTTGAGGATGACCGGGTTGCCCACGGCCAGTGCCGGAGCCACCTTGTGGGCCACCAGGTTGAGCGGGAAGTTGAAGGGGGTGATGGCCGCCACCGGTCCGGCTCCGAAACGCTGGGTCATGCCCTGGTAACCGGCGCTGACCGCGGTCACGTCCAATGGCACCACCTCTCCGCCGTAGCGCAGAGCTTCGTGGGCGGCAAAGGTAAAGGTGCTGACGGCCCGGGTCACCTCGTCGCGAGCCAGCCGAATCGGTTTGCCCGATTCGGCCATCATGGTCTGGGCGAACTCTTCCTTGCGCGCTTCCAGGGCCTGAGCAATGGCCAGACACCAGCCCGAACGGCGGGCCCGACTGGCCCGACGCATTTCCTTGGCGGCTGCGGCCGCTCCAGCGATGGCCGCCTCCAACTGATCGGGTCCGGCGTAGGCCACCTCGGCAAAGGCTTTACCGGTCCAGGGATTGACCACCGGGCGATTGTCTTTGCCGTGCCAGGCCTTGCCGGCCACAATGATCTCGTGCTTGGGCTTTTTCATTTGGTCTCCTTAGGAGCGGGAACGTCCATGGTCGGGTTGCGGTCGAAGAAGCCGTTAGGAATCAGCTTGAAGCCGGTGCGATGCGAAGGCATCACCGGCCATTCCTCGGGGCGCGGATTGTGGGTCACGCCGCAGGTGTACCACAGCACCACGTCCTGATTCTGCAGCGAGGCGTTGTCGTTCTGCCAGCCGGGCAACCCCGAGCTGGTGGTCGACTGATTGGGATACATGCCGGCCGCATACTGTTCTTCGGGGCGATACTGGGTGCCCCAAAGGTGATGCTTTAAGAAACCGGCCCGCTCGTAAATGGGCGAATCGGGATGCAGATAGGGCACCGAGTTCTCGCCCGGCATCAGCTGGTAACCGGTGGGCTGGTTCAGGGCGTTCTTGTGGTCCGGATTGATCACCATCCAGCTGCGACAGGAATGCATATTCATGTCACGGCCGGCCTCTTTTTCGTTGGCCAACCAGGTGACTTCGCGAGAAAAGGCGTTCTTCAGGGGATTCTCGGGTCCGGCCGGAGCCGCCTGATTGTTGATCTCGACCAGCGAATTCTTGGTTCCGTCCACGTCCAGGTCGAGGCGGAAGTTGAAGAAGTGCTGGTGATTGGGTGCCACGATGTGCTTGCCCACCAGGCGCCCGTAACGCTCGTTGCCTTTGGCCTCGATAGTGGTCGACTGAGCCTCGGGCACGCCCTGAGCCAGCACGATGCCGGTCAGCTGCGCTTCGGCGGCGATCGAGCCGTCCTGACCCAGCACCCAGCCCAGCGCGTAATCGTAGTTGCCCACCGTGGCCACATAGGTCAGGTGCAATTCGCGAGCCGGCCGCACTTGATCCATGAGCGAGTCGTAGTCTTTGTGCTTCCACAGGATGCCCGACTCTTTTTCGTAGATGGCCACGTTGTCTTTCTGCACGTAGAGCTTGCCGAAATCATCGACGAAAGCCGTGTCTTTGAGGACCGCGTGGGTGGGCACGTCAAAGCCGCGACGCAGGGTGTTGGCCAGCCGGCCCACTCCGTATTCGCCCAGGTCGAAGGCGTTGCGCCACGACCAGTTTTCGGCCGGAGAGCCGTAGGGAACCACCATTTCGCACAGCGAGCCGCGGTAGAGAATGGGGCGCCCCTTGTAGCGCACGTCGTTGAGCACCAGTCCCTCGCGGGTGTGCATGGTGTAGCGGAACGTCCAGTTGTCCCAGCTGACTTCGGTGCCTTTGGTGATGATGCTGGAACCCTCGGGCTGACTATGCACGATGGGCTTGAGCGGTTCGCGCAGAGGCATCTGGTTCTCGGGATTGAGTTCGCCCTCCAGACCCTTGTTGACGGGGGCGACCACGCCGGTGTCCTCGACGCGCACTACTTTGCGCTCGTTGGGGTCGACCAGCGCCACCACGCCTTCGATAGGCCGGTAGAACGGATTGCGCACGCCCTTGGGCCGATAGAAACTGAGGCAGCGAATCAGGCGCTTGCCCGACTTACGGTCGGCCGGGCTGAGCACGCCCACGCCCCAGGTATCGATCTGCACGTTTTCAAAATCGGTGATGCCGCGCTTGGCGATAGCCGCCTGCCAGGCCGGGTCGGAGCGCACGTATTTGGGCGGATCCTCAAACTCCTCGATGAGCACGCCCGGAACCATGCCGGGCTTGGGCGTCCAGCTGGCCAGTTTGTGGTTGGTCAGATCGACGACCGCTTCGTACATCTTGTTCTCCCCGCGGTCGAGCACCACCGCGAAGGCCTGGCGGCGGATGGGGTCGCCGGGCTTGAAGCTGCGCACCGTTTCCTTGGAGGGCTCCAAAAGGGTGACCATGGGAAAGCGCGAGCGGTCGTTGAGCTTACCGTCGGCCTTGAGGATGCTGACCATTTCGGTCAATTCCCCTTCGGTCAGCGGGTCGAGGGGGTGAGTGATGGGTTGAGCCCAGGCGCTAAAAGAAAGGGCGAGGGCCAGCAGGGCTTTCTTCACGAGGCGACCGCCTGATGAACTTCGGCCAGGCTTTCAGCCAGGATTTCCATGGCTTCGTCGACCTGCTCCTCGGTCATGACAAGCGGCATCAGCGTGCGGATGACGTTGTTGCCGGCGCCCGACTTGAGCATAATCAGGCCCTTTTTCAGACAACTGGAAATGACCTGAGCAGCGACAGCCGTAGCCGGCTCTTTGCTCTGGGGGTCGGCCAGTTCGATGCCGATCATGGCACCGAGACCACGCACCTCACCGATGACCGGATACTTCTCTTGCAGGCCTTTCAGGTGGTGCTTGACGCGAGCCCCGAGCAGGTTGGCGCGTTCTACCAGGCCCTCTTTTTCCAGCGTTTCCAGGGCGGCCAGGGCGGCCCGGCAGGACAGCGGGTTGCCGCCGTAGGTTCCACCGATCGAGCCGGTGACCAGGGCGTCCATGATCTCGGCTTTGCCGGTGACGGCGCTGAGGGGTGTGCCGCCGCCCAGCGACTTGGCCATGACCATGAGGTCGGGAATGATGTTCCAGTGCTCGATGCAAAACAGCTTGCCGGTGCGGCCGAAGCCGGTCTGCACCTCGTCGGCGATCAGCAGAATGCCGTGCTGATCACAGAGCTTGCGCAGGCGCGGCATGAAGGTGGGCGGCGGCACCACGAAGCCGCCTTCGCCCAGCATCGGCTCCATAATGATGCAGGCCACTTTCTCGGGCGGCAGGTCGCAGCGGAACACCTGATCGAGGGCGTGGAAGCTGGCTTCCTCGGCGTCGCCGTGGCTGCGATAGCTGTAGGGAAAGGGAATGCGAGCCACGTCGCCCGGGAAGGGTCCGAAGCCGACTTTGTAGGGCTGAACCTGACCGGTCATGCTCAGGCACATCATGGTGCGACCGTGGAAGGCCCGGTCGAAGACGATGACTCCGCTGCGCCCGGTGTAGGCGCGGGCGATCTTGACGGCATTCTCGGTGCCTTCGGCGCCGCTGTTGAAGAGCACCGTTTTCTTGGCGTGGTTGCCCGGCGTAATCTGGTTGAGCTTCTCGCACAGATCCACATAGCTGGGATAAGCCAGCACCTGGAAGCACAGGTGCATATAATCTTCGGCCTGCTCCTGAATGGCTTTGACCACCGTCGGCGGGCAGTGGCCCATATTCAAAGTGCCGATACCACCCGAGAAATCCAGGAAGGTGTTGCCGTCCAGATCGGTGACGGTGGCTCCCTGGGCCGAGGCGATGCCCAGCGGCGTGCCGTGGCCCACCGACTTGGGGGTGTGCTGATGGACTCTCTCCATCAGCGCGCGGCTTTTGGGCCCGGGAATTTCGGTTTTCAATACAACGGATTTCATAGTCTTAAGAAAGCGCTCCCAATCGCACCATGACGTGTTTGGCGTCAGTGTAGTCGTCCAGCGCGTAGCTGGACATGTCTTTGCCGTAACCGGAATTCTTGAAGCCGCCGTGCGGCATTTCGCTGACCAGGGTGCCGTGGTCGTTGACCCAGACACAGCCGAAGTGCAGGTATTTGGTGGCCCGCATGGCTTTGTCCAGGTCGCGCGTCCACACAGAGGCCGACAGACCATAGTCGACGCCGTTGGCCCACTGCAGGGCCTGGGCCTCGTCCTGGAAGCGCGTGATGGTGATGACCGGCCCGAAGATCTCTTTCTGCACTAGTTCGTCTTCGTGACGGGCGCCGGTGACGATGGTGGGCGGCAGGAAGAAGCCGTTGGGGTTGAGCTTCTGCTTGCCGCTCAGGAACTCCAGGTGCTTATGGGATTTAGCCCGCTCCAGGAAGCCCTGCACGCGCTCGCGCTGACGCTGCGAGATCATTGGACCCATTTCGCAGTTCTCCAGGTTGGGCTCGCCCACCACCATGGAATCGATGGCGGCGCTCAGGCGCTCCACCAGCTTGTCGTGGATGCCGGCCTGGGCGTAGATGCGGCAGGCGGCGGTGCAGTCCTGACCGGTGTTCATGTAGCCTGCGAACTTGACGGTTTCCACCACCAGATCCAGGTCGGCGTCGTCGTAGATGATGACCGGAGCTTTGCCGCCCAGTTCCAGGTGGACGCGCTTGAGGCTCTGGGAAGCGGCCCGGGCCACTTCCTTGCCAGTGCCCACGTCGCCGGTCAAGGAGACCATGTCGACTTCTTTGTGCTGGCACAGGTGGGCGCCCACGGTGGCGCCGTGGCCGTTGACGACGTTGAAAACGCCGGCCGGGAAGAGGTCGGCGGCCAGTTCGGCCAGACGGAAGGTGGTCAGCGGGGTCATTTCGCTGGGCTTGAGCACGATGGTGTTGCCGGCCGCCAGGGCCGGTCCGATTTTCCAGCCGGCCATCATGAGCGGATAGTTCCAGGGGGCGATCTGGGCCACCACGCCGATGGGCTCGCGGCGGATCCAGCTGGTGCGGCCGGCCGTGTATTCGCCGGCCGAGCGGCCTTCCATACAGCGGGCCGCACCGGCGAAAAAGCGCAGGTTGTCGGCGATGAACGGGATCTCGAAGTCGGCCAGAAACTTGGGCTTGCCCACGTTCTTGGCTTCCAGGTCTGCCAGTTCGGCGGCGTTCTCTTCCAGGCGGTCGGCCAGCTTGAGCAGGGCGCGGGCGCGGTCGGCCGGGGCGGTGTCGGCCCAGCCCGGGAAGGCCTTGCGGGCGGCGGCCACGGCCTGGTCCACCTGCTCGGTGGAGGCCAGCGGCACTTCCTGCAGTTTCTCCCCGGTGGACGGGTTCAGCACCCACTCACTGCTCTGTCCGGTCTGTGTATCTCCGTCAATAAAAAGCTTCATTTTGACTTGCGCTCCCCTTAGAAAAACGATGTCGGGCCGGGTTCGTTGACGGTTCGAAGGGCTCCTCCGGTCTTGAACTAGAGCCACAACTTAGGCTACTCTTAGATCATGATTCGACTCAACATTCACGAGGCCAAGACCAACCTTTCCAAGTATCTGCCGGCCTTAGAGGCGGGCGAGACCCTGCTGCTCTGCAAGCGCAATGTGCCGATCGCCGAGATCCGGCCGTTACCGAAGGTTCCTCAGAAGCCGCGGCCGCTAGGAGCCGACAGGGACCGGATCGTTATCCACGACAGTTTTTTTGACCCCTTGCCCGAAGAGATGCTACGGGACTTTGGCGCTTGAAGCTGCTGCTGGACAGTTGCACCTTCCTTTGGCTGGTGAGCGCCCCCGACAGCCTGTCTCCCAAAGCCCGACAGCTACTCGCCTCGGCGAACCAGGAAGTCTATCTTAGCGTGGTCTCGCGCTGGGAGCTGCTGGTGAAGCACTCCCTGGGCGGGCTCTCTCTGGCCGACCCGGCCCAATATTTTGACGAGGCCTGCGAGCGTTTCAGCTTGCAAGACCTGCCGCTACAAAAAGAAGACGTCGGACAAATCACCAAACTGCCGGTGGTCCACCGTGACCCTTTCGACCGAATGCTGATTTGCCAGGCGATCTCTCAGGGCCTCACGCTGGTCACGCCTGACCCGCTCATCCACCAGTATCCCGTGTCGGTGGTTTGGTAGTTCAAGAAGTTTTCAGACCCGCCCGCTAGAGTAAGAGCATGCTCATTCAACCCGCTTTCAAGCCCAGCGGCGCCGCCGCCACCCTGCCGCCCCGGCCCAGCTTCAAGGCCGAGGACACCTTGGACACGGTGGTCAGCACTCTCAACAATCAGTGGGAAGACCGCATGCAGGGCCTGGCCAAATGCCGGGTGGGTATCTTCGTGGAGCGCGGCTACAAGCCGACCGAAGCGCACGACGACGTGCTCCAGCTGGCCGATGCGGTGATGGACGCGGGCGGCTTTCCGAGTTTGCTCTACATCAACAAAGACGGCAAAAGCGTCGAGCAGCAGCTTTCCGGCGTGGACGCCCTGCTGGTTCCCGGCGGCCGCGATTGGGACCCGACCCTCTATGGCGAAAAGCTCGGCCCCAACATGGACCCCAACGAACCGGACCGCGCCTGGGACAATTTCGAAATTGCCGGCTATAAGTATGCGCTGGACCAGAACATGCCGTTCTTCGCCCAGTGCCGCGGCGAACAAGGTCTGAACGTGGCCATGGGTGGCACCTTGTATCAGCATCTTCCCGTTGACCACCCCAGCTCTATCAACCACAAGCAGCCCCACCAGGGCGACAGCCTGGCCTTCCGCGCCGAGGTCGGCCATGGATTGCTGGTCGAGCCGGGCAGCCGCCTGCACGATATCGTGGGCGACGAAGCGCAGATTTGCTCCGACCACCACCAGGCCATCAAAGATCTGGCTCCCGGCCTCAAGGCCATCGCCTACGCTCCCGACGGATTGATCGAAGGCGTCCAAGTGGAGGGCCGTCCCCACCAGTGGGCGGTGCAGGGGCATCCCGAAGAATTCCGTTACAACGATGGTCGTATGCAGACCATCTATCAGCAATTGGTGGACGACGGCGTCAAATACCGCAACGGCGAGCTTCCCAAGTAATTGTTGCGTCTTTGCCTGCTGCTGCTGTTGAGCAGTCTGGCCTGGGCCAGGCCCCTGGACTTGACCGGTCGAGCTCGCGACTTTCAAAGCGTCCGCAACTGGAACACTTATTACTGGCGTGAGGACTTCAGCTTCTGGCTGGAGCCGGACGGCGGCGGGCCCGCCCTGCAAATCGTTTCCCGCGAGCCGACACCGGCCTATCACTGGCGTATGGGCACCACCTATCCCAAGGGACCTGCCGTGGATTGGAGCTCCAAGCCGCGCGTGCGAGTGGTGGCCGTGTCGGGCCTGGATCGTGACCCGGCCGAGTTCTACGGGCAGAAGCTGAGCCCTCAGGTAGCCACGGCGCTGGTTCTGTGGGTCAACGAGCGGCCCTTTTACGTCAACAACTGGTTCCATTCGTGGGGAGCCGACACGGTCGCGGCAGCGGCCAGAATCTATGCCAATCAGCCGGCTCCTTTCGACATCTATGGTTTCGTCAAAGGGGCTCCCCTGGCGTTCAGTCCTGAGGCTCAGACGCTCTTACGGCAACACCCCGCGGCCCGGTTCTATCACGGTCTGGTGCGTGGCCGGCCCGGCCACTATCAAGTCGAGCTACTCCACTTGATCGAACAGGATCAGCAGGGCGAGGGCAAAATCATCTGGGGCCCGAGCGCCGGCATCCCTCTACTGGACGAACGAAAGCCTTGAAGCGGCTGCTTTTCTGGCTGTGTCTCTCCGGCTTTCTGCTGGCTGAAGGTCGCTTCAGCGACGTCACCGCAACGGCCGGCCTGAGCGTAGCCAAAGACACGGGCGAAAAAGGCAGCAATCCCCATGCGGTGGCCATCGAGGATTTTGACGGGGATGGGCGCCCCGACGTCGTCATCCTGAATTTCACCAGTGCCCCCCACGCTCATTACTATGAGAATCTGGGCGGACTGCGCTTTCGGGAGGCCAGCAAAGGCTCCGGGCTGGAGGGCTTCGCCGGAGACGGTTCGGGAGCTTGCGTGGCGGACTTTGACCGGGACGGCAAACTCGACGTCTTCCTGGCCTCGCTGCGCGGCGGCGCTTCGCGGCTTTACAAAGGCCACGGCGACGGCACCTTCACGCCGGTCAACGGTCTGAAAATGGCCGCTCCGGCTCGTTCCTGCGCCTGGTCGGACGTGGACGGAGACGGCTGGCTGGATCTCTATGTGACCAGTCCTGAGGGACGCAACTATCTGTTCATGAATCGGTCCGGCACCTTTCGCGAGAACGCCGAGGCGGCCGGGGTGGCTCTCAATCCCAAGAACGAGAGCCTGGGCTGCGCCTTTGGGGATGTGGACGGCGACGGTCGCGACGACCTTTTCGTCACCAACTATCATTCGCAGGTCAGTGCCCTGCTCAAGAACGTGGGGGGTGGGCGCTTCCGCGACATCACGCAGGAAGCGGGCCTGGGCCGGCGCTGTTCGGCGGTGGGCTGCGCTTTCGGCGACCTCTTCAACCGCGGCCTTCTAGACTTATACGTCTCGACCGACTCCTGGCTTTCGGGGGCCAACTACTCGGAGGCCGAACTGCGCGCCCAGGGAGAAACCGTGGAAGGCAACGCCCTCTATCGCAACGATGGCAAGGGCCATTTTCAAAAAGCCGAGTTTCCTGACTTCAAATCGCTCTCCCATGACGTGACCCTCGAGGACCTCGATCAGGACGGCCGGGCGGAAATCTACGTGGGCGTGGACGCGGTCAGCGGCAACCAGTGGGCCACCAGCAAGGGCGGCAATCCCCTTTACAGCCATGGGCGGGAAGTGGACTGGGGAACCAAAGAGGTGGCCAACTGCGTGTGCGTGCCGGCCGCCGACCTGGATGGCGACGGCGACCTGGACCTGCTGCTGGTCAACTTCTATTCCAATCCGCGTCTGTTGCGCAACAACACCAACGGGCGCAACTGGTTGCAAGTGCGCGCCCCGATGGGCTCCAAGGTCACCCTTTGGACCGCCGGCAAGCGGATGGGATTTCGTCAAATCCAGTCCGGCAGCGGCTACGGACGCTGCTCACCGCTGGTGGCCCACTTCGGGCTGGGCGCTCACCCCGCGGCCGGCTACCGGGTCGAAGTAACTCTGCCCGGAGGCCGGCGGGTGACCCGGGACGGAGTCGCCCCGGGTCAGAAACTCTCTATGCCATAACCGGCTTGAGGTTCTCGTGTTCCAGGGCGGCCAGCACTCCCCGCCGCGCTTCCATCCGCTTCATGAAGAAGACCAGATTGGGGTAGGCGTCCAGCGACTCCTTGATGCCGCGCACCCACCAGGTGAGAATTACGTAGAGATAGATGTCGGCCGGGCCGAAAGTGCCCAACAGGTAGTCCTGCCCGCCCAACCACTCGGATACGCGCGCCCAACGAGGAGCGAGACGCTCTTTGTAAGCCTTGCCCAGCTCGGCGACGGCCTCCGGCGTCGAGTGAATGCGTTCCCCGAAGAACAGGGGAAAGAAGCTTTTGTGGAGCTCGGTGGCTACGAAGCTCATCCGTTCGTAGAGGGGAATCACGTCGGCCGGGATCCAGCCGGCTTCCGGCTTGCGCTGGGCCAGGTAGAGGAGGATGGCCATCACTTCGGTGATGGTGCGACCGTCTTCCGTCTCGAGAACGGGCACTGCGCCGACAGGGTTCCGCGCCAAGTGCTCGGGAGTCTGCCCTTCGCCCTTGCGCAAGTTGATGGTGACGATGTCGTGGTCGAGTTCTAGTTCGTGCAAAGCAATATGCGGAGCCAGGGAGCACGCACCCGGCATTACGTAAAGTTTCATCATACGGTCGGCTTCGAGCCGAGCGACTAGCTAGCCTGGCGCAGCGATTGAGTGAGCTGGAGGAAGACGGGAGCGTTGGGTACGTCGCTGAAGGGAATGACGCGCCAGGTCTGGCCGCCGCGCTTGCGCACGGTGAAGATGCCGCTGGAAAGAGTGATGGGCTCCAATTCTTTCCAGCTCTTCAGGGTGCCGCTCAGCTCCAGGCCCTGGTTGCTGATCTTACACGGTCCGAAGGTGACCGACTGATTGCGGCGCAAGAGCTCGAAGGCACGGCTGGCCGCGCGTGGATAGACTTCTCGTTCCAAGCGTTGACCCAGCACCTCGACGTCGCGCAGGCCGGAGGGAATGGCCACTTTGCGCCCATCGGCCAGATGCAGGGTGTATTCATGAATGGTGGCGGCACGGATGCCGTTGACGGTGCGAGCGGTCACCCTCAGAGTCAGACATTGCACTTCGTCCCAGCGAAAGCGATAGCGGTAGCCGGAGACAAACAGCTCCAAGCCTCCGCTATAGACCGAAAGGCGAGCGCCGCGATGGTGCACCAGGGCCCAGCCGAAAACCAGGCTGGCCAGGCCCGACATGGCGCATACGATGGTGGCCGCGCGGCGCTGGTCGGGGGCGATGGCGGCCGGGGTAAAGAGCAGATGCAAAATGAAGAAACAGGCGACCAGCGTGCCCAGCCAGAGCACGAAGGCGGAAAACAAAAACCGCTTGCTCATCGCTTGAGTATCTTGGAGTTCGCCCAGATCGTCATAGGCCATCCCGGTATTTTGGTAACTTGTACCTCAGATTCCTTCGCCCGGCAGAACTCGGATGACCGGCCAGAGCGAAAGGTTCAGCAACACTTTAACCTGCGCTTAGGTGGCGCAACGGAACGCTAATCCTCGGTGGGCATACTTTGGGTGTAGCCCACCGAGGAGGACCTTTCGTGAACATCAATTCCAATTATTCGGCCTTACCCCAGAACTATTCCGCGGGAGCGGGACAGGATGTCTCCTTACCACCGGAACTTCTGGCCCAGCTAGCGGCGCAGAACCAGACCCAAACGCAGGCCGCCGACTATGGCCTGCAGGGCCCCGGACAGGACGCCCTGCTCAGCATCAGCGGCACCGGCAACACGGCCGGAACCAGTTCGTCGGGCGTCGATCCCCAGGCCCTGGGTCAGCAGCTCGAACAGCAGATCAGCGGCGGCGATCTGACCGGCGCCCTTTCCACGCTGCAGCAGTTGCAGGCCGGACGTCCCCAGGGCGGCGAGAAACCGCCGGGAGCCGACCAGATCGATAGCCTGGAAGCCACCCTCACCCAGCAGTTGCAAAACAACGACCAGGAAGGCGCCGAGGAAACCCTGGCCCAGATCCAGTCGAGCATGGGACAGCCTTCCTCGTCTTCGTCCACTCAGCAGTCTCAGCAGAGCCAGTCTGTGGACCAGGTGGCTGGACTTGGACAGCCCACTCCCTTGAGCAATGGGCAGTTTCCGGGCGCGAAAGGTTTTCAACGTACCGCCCCCACCAGCAGCCAGAAGCAGCAAATTCTGCCACCCTATCAATCGTTAACATCCCGGTAAGAATGGATGGGTGCGTCCTGGGTAGAGTATCCAGCGATGCAGTTAGGGGCTGAACCTGACCGACCCTACAGGGCGGCGGGTTCAAAATACATACACAACCCAGGAGCACCCAGTCATGCGTATCAATAGCCTGAACACACCTGTACCTTCGGCGCGCCCGTTTCGCGCCACCACCTCCGCCGCGGCCGAGAAGGTCGCTGTAGCCGACCAGGTTCAAATCAGCGGGGCCGCCCTGCCGGAACAGCGCAGCCCGCTGCTCAACCCCACCACTCAGTTCATTTTAGGAATGGCCCTTCACAAAGCCGTGCTGCAGGGCGCCGTTCCCTCTTGTTTAAGCAACTTCCAGCTGGGCGAGCAGAGCGCCAACAGCCAGACCGAAGTTCGTGCCCACGTGTGGCAGAACGAAGGCGTCGAAGGCGTCAACTCCCATCTGCAGGGCAAGGTGGGCGAGCGCCGCTACAACGGCCAGTTTTACAGCACCGTGCAGACGGCCGGTGTGAACACGTCTTACGAAACGCCCTACTGCGATTTTCAGGACAAAGCCCAGTTGTGCAGCCGCGGCGAGGACGGCGGGGCCGTCACCCGCATCGACGGCGTGCTCGACAATCAGGAAGCTCATCTGACCAGCCGCATTACCGAGCTGGAGGGGAGTGAGGGAAGCCGAGTCTTCCGCCTCAACACCATGGGCGAGCTGGGCGGCAAGGCCTACCAGTCCAACACCGACCTCACCGTGCGGACCACGGCCGGACCCAATGGGGAGCTCGGCGGTAGCGTGACCAACGGTTACCTGGGCGACCAGGTCTTCCAGCAAAAGGAAACCTGGACCGGCAGCAAGCCGCACGCCGTGCTCAATCAGGTACGCGTCGAAGGCCAGGGAACCGTTTCCGGCGTGGCCGTGGCCACCACCGGGCAGTTCACCGTGCGCGACGACGACAACCCGGCCCTGAGCATCAACAAGCTGCTGGGCTAGTGTTCCGGTGGAGCCGAACCGGGGTTAGCCTGGGCCGGGACCTGGGGGGATGTCCCGCTGGAGCTTAACCGGGGTCAACCTGGGCCGGAACCTGGGGGTGTTCCGGTGGAGCTTAACCGGGGTTAGCCTGGAGCGGGACATTCGGGCCCCGTCCCGGTGGAGCTTAACCTGGGTTAGTTTGGAGCGGAACCTCGGGCACGTCCGGGTGCGGCTTAACCCCGGTCAGTCTCCCAGGATTTGGAAGATGCCTTCGATGCGGCCCATGGGCGCTGAGAGCTGCACTCCGGCAAAGTCGTTTTTCAACAATCGGAAGGTTTCGCTGGCGATTTTTACACCCTCGGCGAAACCTTCTTCTTTGGTGGTGGTTTTGCGCATGCGCTCGAGGATATCGTCGGGCACGCTGCAACCCGGCACTTCGTTGTTCATGAATTCGGCGTTGCGATAAGAAATCAGCGGCCAGATGCCACACAAAATGGGCAGCTTGATGTGCTGGATGCGGGCCACGAACTTTTCCAGGATGCGCACGTCGAAGACCGGCTGGGTAACGATGTAATCCGCGCCCGCCTCGACTTTCCAATCCAGACGGCGGATCTCTTCATCCAGGTTCAGGGCGCCGGGGTTACAGCCGACGCCGATGTTGAAAGCGGTGGGCTCGCCGATGGGATTTCCGGCCAAATCCAGTCCGTGGTTGAGGCGGTTGATCAAGTTGACCAGACCGATGGCGTCCACGTCAAAGACGGCGGTGGCATCCGGATAGTTGCCCAATTTTGGCGGATCGCCGGTGATGGCGATCAGGTTGCGAATGCCCAGCGCCCAGGCGCCCAGCAAGTCGGACTGCAGTCCGATGACGTTGCGGTCGCGACAGGCCACGTGCAGCACTGGTTCGATGCCCACTTCGCGCTGGATCAGGGCGGTCATGGCCAGCGCCGACATGCGGGCCGAGGCGCGCGGTCCGTCGGGAATGTTGATGGCGTCGATGCCGAAGTGGTGGAGCTTGCGAGCCTTTTCCAGTTCCTTGATGGGCGAGACGCCGCGGGGCGACACCAGTTCCACCAGGGTGACGAACTGCTTGCGCATCAGCTTGTTGGCCAGACGCGACTTTTCGGCCATGGTGGCCACTTTGACTTCCACCGGAGCCTGAATCTGCAGGCTGGCCGCTTGCTCCATCCGCTTGGCCGGCTGCAGAGCCGAAACGGCGCGACGGATAGCCTTGATGTGGGTCGTATCGGTGCCGCAGCAGCCGCCCACGATAGAGGCACCGGCCTGAATGAAGCGCTTGGAGTATTCGGCCATGTATTCGGGCGAGGTCATGTAGATGTTGCGACCGCCCACCGTCTGGGGCAGACCGGCGTTGGGCTGGAGCGAAATGGGCAGCGAAGTGAGGTGCTTCAGCTCTTCCAGAGCATCCATCATGGCCTTGGGTCCTACCGAGCAGTTGAGACCAATGGCGTCCGGCTTGTATTCCGTGATCATAGCCACGAACTGTGACAGCGGCGCGCCGCTCAGCAACTTGCCATCATCGCCGATGGTCACCTGCACGATGAGCGGAAAGTCTCCGGCGACCTCACGAACGGCCTTGACCGCCTGCTCCAATTCGGGAAGCATATGGAAGGTCTCGAGGATGAGCAGGTCCACTCCCCCATCGATCAGTCCCTGAATCTGCTCCTTGTAGGCGGCCCGGGCTTCGTCTAAGGAAATCTTGCCGAGCGGCTCGATTTGCACGCCCAGCGGTCCGACCGAACCGGCCACCAGGGCCTTGTCGGCGGCGGCCGCGACAGCGATCTTGGCGCCCGCCTGGTTGACTTCGTGAACGCGCTTTTCCAGACCGTAGGGAGCCAGCTTGTAGCGATTGGCCCCGAAGGTGTTGGTCTCGATCACGTCAGCGCCGGCGGCCACGTACTCGCGATGCACGTCGCGAACCAGGTCGGCGTTCATCAAATTCAATTCATCAAAGCAAGTGTTGATGAAGATGCCCTTGTCGTAGAGCGAGGTTCCCAGACCTCCGTCGAACACGATGATCTCCTGCTGGAGACGGTCTCGGAAGCTTTTTGCGCGAGTAGTACTTTCCATGGGGCGCGCATTCCCGCCTTGCAGGGTTTGACCTGCCCGGGGACAAGTTGGGGCGTTATGCTGTATGCCATCCGCCACGTGACCAAGTATCACTACGACCAGGACATTCAGGAGAATGTGATGGAGGTGCGCAAACACCCGATTTCCAACGACCGTCAGCGCTGCCTCACTTTTTCTCTGAGCTTAGACCCGGAAGTGCGCGTGTTCCGCTATCAGGACCACCTGGGCAACGTAGTGCATCACTACGACGTTCCCTGGGCGCATAACGAAGTGCAAATCGTCGGGGAGTCCATGGTGGAGGTCCGCAAGCCCGAACAGAACGGCAATCTGAGCTGGGACCAGCTGGCCAAGAAAGTGGAAGATCAGGACTTCTACGATATGCTGGAACCCACGGCGCTGGTGGATATGGCCACCACGCTGGAGGGCATCGACTTCAAGGATTTCGAGACGCCGAACGACTTGGCCGTAGCCGTGTGCAAACTGGTGCGCGCTCAGGTCGCTTACGAGAAGGCCAGCACCCAGGTCGACTCCTCCTCCACTCTGGTGATGCGCCAGAAGCGCGGCGTCAGTCAGGATTTCGCTCACGTGATGCTCAGCGTTTTGCGCCAGGCCCGCGTTCCTTGCCGCTACATTTCCGGCTACCGTTACTCGCCCGAGGCGGCCGAAGTGGACACTTCCCACGCCTGGGTGGAGGCTTACGTGGCCGAGTCCGGCTGGCGCGGTTACGATCCGAGCCGCGGCGTGGTCACCGACGAAACTTACATCACCAACTGCGTGGGCCGCGACTATGCCGACTGTCCGCCCACGCGCGGCGTGTATCGCGGGACGGCCCAGAGCTCGCTGCGCTACGCTGTGCACGTGCGTCCGGCCGAAGTGCCGGCGCGCGAGGACCAGTTCGTCCGCTTCTAAAGTTTGTAACACATCGTCTACACCCCCACGGCCTGGCTCGGCTAGGCTGTGGGGGTGAAAATAGCCGGCTCCCCCACTCTCGTTCCCCAACGCCACCGTAACTCGGCCGATCATGCCGCCGTGCTCGACGGTATCGACTTCAACAAGTTCAAGCCCACCAAGCACTTCACTCAAGACAATGCCGACATCCTCGGGCGTCTGGCCAGCGGTTCCTACAGCGACCCGGCCGACCAACAGGCGCATCTGCCGGCCGGCACCAAGTTCACCTTTTTGGACTCCAAGAACAACGCCAGTCTGGGCATCCCGGCCCCGGATTCGGGCACTCAGGTCACTCTGATCGAGACCAAGAAAGCCTTGCTGGTGGCGGCCCGCGGCACCTCGCCGCCATGGTCTGGCGAAAACTCGGACGACTCCGAGTGGAAAGACTTCGAAACGGACATGGTGGCCGTGCCGGTTACCAACTACGACGGCTCCGGCAAGGTGCACAAGGGCTTCAAGGACGGAGCCGACGGCATCTGGGACCAGCTCAAGCCGCATCTCGAGACCGCCCTGAAAACCCACAAGGCCATTCATATGTCCGGACATAGCCTGGGCGGAGCCATCGCCCTGCTGCTGGCCGACCGCATGGTCTTCGAGACCGGTGCCATACCAGACTCGGTGATTCGTATGGGCGCGCCCGACACCGGCTGGAAAGAGCAGGCCAAGCACCTGGAAGAGGTGGGCATCGCCGGGCGGACCTACAACTTCAAGAACTGCACCGATCCCGTTCCGGGGATTCTCAAGGGCAGCGTCGAGGCCGGCAAGGAGATCTACTTCAACCGCCACGGCCTGGCCGACATCAGCGGCGGCGATCACAAGCTGGACAAGACGCTGGGAGCCGGAGGGGACGTCTTCCACGGCCACCCCGACCCCACCCACCGCCACGCCTGCCTCGGCTACAACGTGCTGATCTCAAGCCGCGACAACACGGCCGTCCTCAAGCAAGTCGAAAACTAGGCGCGCCGGAGCGGGCGTCAGGACCGCGCGCGGTCCAGGGGGCGCGGCTCAGGGGATGAAGTCGCCCTCGGCTTCGGGGTAGACCATTCCCTTGAGGGATTCGTAGTGGGGGGCCCACTTTTCGTGCTTTTCGGTGCAGCCCAGCGTGCACTGGTAGCCGTAGGGGCTGACCGTGTAGGCGAGGGAGTAGGTTTCTTTGCCACCACTGGGGCAGTTGGGCAGGTGGGCAATGTAATCGGGCACCAGTTCGCTCAGTTTGGCCGGGTAGGTGGAGTGGTCGGCCCGATAGGCTTCGAGTGCGGACCCGAGGTGAGTCAGGTTGTAGTCGCAGGTGTCGCCGCCCGAGCGGGAGCCCAGGGCCAGCTTTTTGTGGTGCTCGGCCAGATAGGCTTTGCGTTTCTCGCGGGTCTGGGTCTGTTCTTGCTGCCGGCCGAACTCGTCTTTGGCAGTGACCACCGTCGGAGAGGGAGTGGCTTCGGGAGCGCGGTGCGGAGTCTTGAGCAGAACCCAGCTGAGCACGACCAGGGCCAACATCGTGAACAACAGGGCCGGGCGCATCTTGGCGCTTATCAGGGGTCTGAAAATAGACATGGTCTTTAAGGTTCTCCTTCTTAGAGTTTGACCAGGGGGGTCCCAGGGGGCGACGGCGTCCCCCCTGGATCCTTAGGGAGTATGCGCTGGTTTTCGACGCTTTGCTGTGACAGGGGTTACACTTTCCAGAATCCACTCGGCCACCGCCAGACTGGTCAACCAGCTGAGCCAGGGCGTGAACGGGTAGATTGAATTGAACTCGTAGCCGAGGTATTGCAGGCCGTAGAGATAGAGTCGCAGGACGACGGCCCCGAAAGTCAGGGCATAGGAACGAACCATCCAGCGCCGATGGGCGGCGAACTTACGCCGGCGGGCCGTCTGCAGAGAGAGGTAGGCGGTCACCAACCAGAGCACGTCCACGGTGAAAAAGCCCAGCCGGGAGGAAGGGCCGCCTTCCGCCATCCAGGCCATGGGCATGCCGGTCAGGGCGCCCACCACCAGACTGATCAGATAAAGCCAGCCCAGCCGACGATGCCACAGGTTGCGGCCCGAAGGAGAGGTCTGGCGAGGGGTCGGCTTGTCGGGTCGCAGCGTCCAGAACTGCCAGGGTCCGATCAAGAGGGCCAGGATGGAGGTTACTCCGTGAGTGACCACCAGCGTGTGATAGTGGGTGTATTTGGGCCGAAAAACGGCGTCATAGTGGGCGGGGTCGCCAAGCACATAAACCCAGGAACTATATCCAACCACCAACCCCATCAGGGTCATGCAGGCCCACCCGAATTTCCGCATGTTGGACATATTCGAGGATACGGTCGCAGGTCCCGGGGAGGTTCATCCCTTTCCTAGGAACTATTTTTGCGAGAAAGAAAGACCGGCGATGCGTTGGCCTTGGGGAATGTCCGGTTATCAATGGATGGTGGTCTTTGCCGCCTGGTTGGGTTGGGGCTTCGATATCATCGATGCGTTATTGTTCAACTATGTAGCCGCGAACTGCATTCCAACCTTGCTGCATCTCAAGCTCGGGTCGCCCGAAGCGGCTCTGTTGACCAAGCAGTGGGTGGCCGGCATGGCTTCCGTGCTGCTGATCGGTTGGGCCGTGGGCGGGGTCTTCTTCGGCTGGCTGGCCGACAAGATCGGGCGCTCCCGCACTCTGCTGATTACCATCGTGCTCTACTCGGTGGGCACGGCCCTGTGCGCGGTGGCCCCCAACGTAGAGTTCCTGGTCTTCTGCCGCATCCTGGCCAGCCTGGGTATCGGCGGCGAATGGGCTGCCGGCGCCTCCATGGTTTCCGAAGTGGTGCCCGCCGAAAAACGGGCCAACGCCGGCGCCCTGCTCTACACCTCCGCGCCTTTCGGGCTGGTTTGCGCCGGCTTGATCAACAAGCTGGTGACCGGCTGGTGGATGCCGGACCGCCCCGACATCTCCTGGCGCGTGGTTTTCCTCTTCGGACTGCTGCCCGCCCTGGCCGCCGCCGCCATGCGCATGGTTTTGAAAGAGCCGGAGGCCTTCAAGCAAGAGGGCAGTCGCAATCCACACATCGCCGAACTCTTCAGCCCGCAACTCTTCCCCATCACTCGCAGCGGCTTCTTGATGGCTTTGACCGCGCTGGTCAGCTGGTGGACCTTGAGCACCTTCCAGGCCCCGCTGTCGGGGGCTCTGGCCGATCAGCAGGCTAAAGCCATGGGTCTTTCCCCTGCCGACACCATCGCTCTGAAAACCAGCTGGCAGTTGCTGGCCACCGTTTGCTTCAGCGTGGGCGGCGGCATTGGCACCCTGATGACCGTGCCCTTCGCCAATCGGTATGGGCGCAAGACCATGTTCGGTGTCTACTATTCGGCGTCGGTGCTGGCCATCATGGCCACTTTCGGTTTGCCGGTAGCGCCCATCTGGCGCATCTACATGCAGTTTTTCCTGGGCCTGACCGTATTTGGCGTCTTCGGCAGCTTCACTTACTACTTGCCGGAGCTGTTCCCGACCCGCTTGCGAGCTACCGGTTCGGGCTTCTGCTACAACGTGGGACGGGTCATCACGGCGTTTGGCCCCTACCTGGTGAGCACCGTCTCCAAGGGTGGCGTGGAAAAGATGGAGAGCACCCTGTTCTGGGTCTTTCTGGTACCGTTTTTCGGCGTCTGCGCTCTGCCCTGGGTGATCGAAACTAAAGGCTACACGGCCGATTCTCCCCCAGCAGGAACTGGATTGACCCCTTCCTAATTCTATCTCGACACAAAGATATCTAGAATGGAGATTCTCATGCGATTGATTCGCCTGGCAAGCGCAGTGCTTCTCGTGCTGCTCGCCTGCCTGAGCCCCGGTTGGGCTCAAAATTCCTACAGCGCGAGCGACCTGGACACCCTGGTTGCTCCCGTCGCTCTTTATCCCGACCCGCTTTTGAGCAACGTGCTCTCGGCCTCCACCCAGCCCCAGCAGGTCAAGGCCGCCGATACAGCCGTCAAGGCCGGTCAGAAGATCACCCAGGGCAAGTCGGGATGGGATTCCAGCGTGGAAGCGTTGACCACCTACCCCACCGTGCTGTCCATGATGGCCAGCAACGACCAGTGGACGCAATCGCTGGGCTACGCCGTCACCAATCAGATCACCGACGTTTCCGACGCCGTGCAGCGTGTGCGCTACCAGGCCAAGCAGGCAGGCAACCTCGACAGCGACAGCAAGATCAACGTCATCGAGGAAGGCACCAACATTCGCATCGAGTCGGCCAATCCCCAGGTGATCTACGTGCCCACCTACGACACCTCTTCCATGTATCAGCCGGGCATGGTGCTCAACTACAGCGCCGCCATCGCCACCAACGTGCTGCTCTGGCAGAGCGTTTTCAACTGGAACGACGGCTGCTTCTATCGTCCCGCCTTCGGTTGGGTGCCGCCCGCTTCGTACTATCGTCCCTACGGCTGGCGCAGTGCCGGCTACTACAACCCGGGCAACGTGTACCGTCCCTACGGCAACAACGCTTATCGCAACGTCAACAACTTCAACACCAACATCAATGTCTCGGGCAACAAGGTCAACCGGGTCAACGTGAATTCCAACAACCGCACCAACAACTGGGGCAACACCAACGTCCAGAACAACAACTGGGGCAATCGCAACACCAGCATTCAGAGCAACAACAACTGGGGCAACCGCAACAACACCTTTAACCAGCGCCCCGCCATGCCCACCCAGATGCCGGCCTCGGTCAATCCGGGCGGTCGCTTTCAAGGCGGCGGCGGTGGTGGCTTCGGCAACTACTCCTCGGCCGGCAGCGCCAGTCGCGAGAGCTTTCGTGGCGCCGAGAGTCGCGGAATGGGTAGCTTCGGCAATGGTATGCGAGCCGGTGGTGGTGGAGGACGTCGTCGATGAAAAAGACTTTAGTAGCCGCTCTCTTACTGCTCGCGCCCGCCTGGGCCGAGGGTGAAAAGAACTTCAAGACCCCACAATTGGCTGTCAAAGCCTTTTCTCAGGCTCTGGTCAAAAAAGACCTGAGCCAGATGCGAGCCCTGTTTGGCCCCGGTCTGAAAGGCCTGATGGGACCCGAGGAGCAGCAAGAATCCATGCGCACGCTGGGTCGGGCCATTCAGGAGCACTGGTCGCTGGCGCCCACGGAAGACGGCAGCCGCATTCTACGCCTGGGAGCGGAAGGCTGGCCCTTCCCGGTGCCGCTGGCCAAAGGTTCGGGCGGATGGCACTTTGACACCGAAAACGGCATGGAGGAAATCCTCAACCGCCGCGTCGGTCGCAACGAACTGCTGACCATCTCGACCCTGCACCGACTGGTGGCAGCCGAGAAGGCTTATCACGCCAAGGAGAATGCGTACACCACCCACGTGCACAGCACCCCCGGCAAGCACGACGGCCTGTACTGGAAGTCGACCTCCAAAGCCGACGTGAGTCCTTTGGAGAAATCGCTGGGGGCGGCCGCTCGCTACGCCGAGGGTCGTAAAGTCGGCGACCCCTGGTTCGGTTACTACTACCAGATTCGCCCGGGTCAGGGCTTCGAAATCCTGGCCTTTCCGGTCAACTACGGCAAATCGGGTGTGATGAGCTTCGTCTGCAATCAGGACGGCAAGCTCTATCAGAAAGATCTGGGCGCGGAAACCGCCCAGGCGGTGAAAAGCTTGGAGAGCTTTACACCGGACGACTCCTGGCTGCCGGTCAACGAAAAACACTAACCCGTCGGGAAGGGGCGCCGTGAGGCGCCCCTTCTTCGTAGAGGGGCCCGCCGGAAGGGACCGAACTGTGGGCCATGCTGGAATTTATCCCGGATCGAGCCGCCTTCTGTCACGATCAGAAGTGCACCGTAGACGTTATCGTGCGCATCACGCCGCCCGCCCCGCCCGATCAGGAGGAGCGCCCGCGCGTCCCCATCAATCTGGCACTGGTGCTCGACCGCTCCGGCTCCATGCAGGGCGAGAAGATGGAGCTGACCCGGAAGGCGGCCGCCCTGGCCATCAAGTCGCTGAGCCCCGAAGACCGCATCAGTCTGGTCACCTTCGCCAGCGAAGTAGAAACGGTGGTGGCCTCTACCCCGGTCGTCGACAAACACCGCCTGATGCGCCGCCTCGACCAGATTCAAGCCTACGGTTCCACCGCACTCTTTCCCGGCTGGCAGGCCGGTGCCGACCAGGCCAGTCTGGGGCTGCGCAAGGGCAACCTCAACCGCCTGGTGCTGCTCACCGACGGCCAGGCCAACCTGGGCCAGACCAATCCCGACCCCATCTGCACGGAAGTGCACAACTGGTTCCAAAAGGGACTGCAGACCACCACCATGGGTTTTGGCCGTGACTACCAGGAGGGCTTGTTGAGGGCTATGGCCGCCAGCGGCGGCGGCAACCACTTTTACGTGGAAACGCCCGAGCAACTGGCCCGCTACGTGGAGCTGGAACTGGACGGCCTGGCCGCTACCGTGGGCACTCAGGTGCGCCTGAAGCTGCGCGGCCTGGAGTTCGAACCGCTGGGCGAAGTCCAGGGCAATGCCCAGGACGGTTACCGGCTGGCCGACCTGACGGTGGACTTTCCCCTGGAGCTGCTGTTCCGCGTAACCGTCCCCTCCGGAGAGGCTCCCCAGTCCGGCTTTTTCGCGACCCTGGAATACCTGGCCTCGGGCAGCGGAGAGCAGCGAAAGGTGGAGGTCGAGTTCTGCCAACCGCGGGTCAGCGCCCAACAACGAGCCGACATGCCCGTCCAGGAAGAGGTCGAGCGCAAACTACAGCAAGCCATGGCCGCCATGGCCCGGGAAGAAGCCGTGCAGGCCATGAAAAAGGGCGACCAGGCGGCGGCCACGCGCATCCTGCGCCAGGCCCTGCAGACACAGAAGCTGCCGGAAGCCGACCTGGCCCAACTGCGCCAGCTGCAGAAAACCGTCGAGCAAGGCGACGTCAACGCGACGCAAAAGATGCATTCCGCCCAAAGCTACTCCTATTCGCGCGGCAGCGTGGTGCTGGGGGCGGTGGAAGACCAGTTGCTGGAAGGCTGGTTGGCCGGGGACATCGTGCCGCTCAACTCGGCCCCCTTCATGCGCGAGGGCCCCAAGGAAACGCCCGAATTGAGCCGTCTGCAGGGGATGCTGGGCGGATTGCTGGCGGGGGCTGGGGACAGCCAGGCGGCCGTGCTTTCGCTGGAAACCCTGAGACTGGTCAACGGCAGCAATCGCTTTCTCCCCTGGATTGGCACCTTTGGCAAGCGCCTGGCCGAAGTGCCGGTGGCGCGCCCCTGGAACAGCCACCTGGAATTTCAGCTGCGCGTCCACGAGGGCTTTCTGGCCAGCGGCGCCCGCATTCCCGACTGTGGAGCCATGGTGCGCATGGCGCCGCTGCTGCTCAGCCGCTATAAAAAAGGAGGGCCCGGCTTCTGGGTCTTCCTGATTATGGGAGCGCACGTCACCCACCTGGACCCGGCCTCGGCCGCCTGCAGTCTGGCCTGGGCCAACCTGCTCTGGGAACTGGCCTGTCAGACCACTCCTCCACCCGGCGGCTTCTACTGGGAGCGCTTTTCGGCGATTCTCAAGCAGGTCCAGCGCGACACCCCCTGTGCAGCCAAAGCCCCACGTTACGATGGCTGGAGCGGCACTCCACACGAGTTCCTGCAGATGGTGCTGGGCGAGGCTCGCGGCAACGGCCGTAGTTTCGAGGAATCCCGGGAAGACTGGGCCGCCGGCCCCCATATCTTGGAAGCCACCGCCACCGCTCTTTATCTTTTGGAATGTCACGGCCACCAACCGCAGCTGGCCATGCGTCTGGCCATGGCTCGGGAAGCCGATCGGGAGTGGTTGGGAGCGCTGGTGGGAGCGGCTCTGGGCGCCGCTCACGGTGAATGGCTCCTGGGCGGAGACGCGGCCACCGCCTGGCACGAATTCTCTCAACGTCTGTGAAGCGCATCGTCATTACGGGGACGACGCGCGGTCTCGGCCAGGCTCTGGCTCAGGAACTGGAGAGCCGCGGCCACCTGGTGGCGGGTTGCGGCACCAGCGCCCAGGGCGCAAGCCAGGTGGACGTGGGCGACTTTGCCCAGGTCCAGCGCTGGGCGGAGCACGTGCTCGACGACTGGCAGGCCCCGCCCGACCTGCTCATCAACAGCGCCGGCATCACCACCGACCCCGATCCGCTCTGGGCCCAGGATCCCGAGGCCCTGGCCCGCGTGCTGCGCATCAACGTGGCCGGCGTGCAGCACGCCATTCGGGCCTTCGTTCCGGCCATGCTGGATCGAGGTTCCGGCGTCATCGTCAACATCAGTTCCGACTGGGGTCGGACGGGCGCCCCCATGGTCGGGCCCTATTGCGCCAGCAAGTGGGCCGTCGAAGGCCTGAGTCGCTGCCTGGCCCTGGAGCTACCCTCCGGTTTGGCCGCCGTTTCACTGGATCCGGGCACGATCAACACCGACATGCTGCGATTTACCTTCGGCCCCGGCGCCGAGGAGTTCCCAACCCCCGAAAGCTGGCGTGGGAAAGCGGCCGATTTCGTGCTCGGTTTGGGTCCGGAACACAATGGCCAGGCCCTGACGCTCAGTTAACAAAAAAGCAACACGAATAAAACAAAAACAAAAATCCTCGACCGCGACTTTTTATCGGCATTAAACCGGAGCCTTGTAAATTACCTGCAGAGACCGCGCAAACGGCATAACAGGAGGCAAATTACGATGGCTTTTAATATTGGAGCATTGCTAAACCCGGGCAACACTTATTTCGCCGGTGGTAGCCACCAGGTCAACAACTTCCCGGGAACCTCGCTGTTCGGCACCCACAGCGTCACCGATTTGAACGACACCAACACCTGCGCGGGCAACTACATCGACTCCAACAAGGACGGCCGCTACACCGCCGGCACCGACAAGGTGATGGCCATGGACCTGAACCACGACGGCAAAATCACCCGCTCCGACATCACCGGCACCAAAGCCCGGCTCAACGCGATGGGCGGCAACTTCGACCTGAACGGCGACGGCAAGACCAGCTGGATCGAGAAGATACAGGGCAAAGCCCTGCAAAAGGATATGCAGAAAAAAGACACCAACCACGACGGCCGACTGGACGCGCAGGAATTTGACCGCGCCGGGGGCCGCATCCTGATCGACCGCAATCGCGACGGTCAGCTCACCCCCAACGAGTCCTACAGTCCCTTCAACTTTCCCACCGGCGGCTTCGGCACCGGCCACCTCAACTACATCGACCCCATGAACCATCGGGCCGATACCTCCCGCAACCCCAGCCCCTGGTCGGGCGGCCCCTTCGGCGGTGGCTTCGGCGGCAGCTATCCAGGTGGAGGCTTCCCGGGCGGCGGCATTCCCGGTGGTGGCTATGGCGGCGGCTATGGTGGCGGTTTCCCCGGCGGTGGCTATGGCGGCTTCCCCGGTGGCGGCGTGGGAGGTGGCTACGGTGGTGGCTTCCCGATGCAGCCGATGTACGGCGGCTGCATGTAGTCGGTCCCGAGACGACAGGAGTTCTAAGACCCGGGGGGCAACCCTCGGGTTTATTCTTTGGTCAGGAGCAAGCGCTTGAGTTCAGAACTGCAGCATTTACCGGCCGGCGTGGTGGCCTACCTGGACGCTCTGGGGCGAAAAGGCGCCGATCCCAAATCCCTGCATCCCGAATTTCTGATTCATTTGGAACTGGTTTCCGAATGGCTGGCCAATCTCTCCGACTACACCATCGACGACCTGGAGCGGGATCATTTCGCCCACGTGCGCACCCTGCTGGAGGCGGTTCGCACCACCGCCGAGGAAGTCGCCTGGGGCGAGCAGTTGCCGCCCTTGCGTCGCGATCTCTACGAGATGTTTTCCATGATGGACCGCATCAACAAGCGCCGGGAGGTGGCCACCTATTCTCCGCAACCGGCGGTCAATGACCTGATCCTGTGCGGGGTGGCCTATCTGCAGAAACGCGCTCCCTGGGACGCGTTGGAACGCCGGCTCGACAAACTGGAGAACTCGCTGGACTACCTGGAAGCCGGCCTGGAATCGGTGCAGCATCGGCTCAAACCGGAGGTCAGCCAGGGAGTGCTGGCCGCCACCGAAGCCATGCGCGACGCTCTCGATGCTCTGACTCCCGACCAGACCGACGATCTGGTCAAGAGCGCTCTGGGAACGCTCTCCGAGTCGGCCCAGATCACCCAGCTGGCGATCGACTGGAAGCGCCAGGACGAGGAGCGCTTCCGCAACGCTCATTCTCGATTTCTGATTCCCGCGGCCGGACCGGCCCTGGAATCCTTTCTGGAGTATGTGGACGGCGTGGATCGCCAGGCCTGGAAAGCCGCCCTCGAGCCGTTGCTCCAGGAGTCGCTACCGGCCATGCGCTCCGAGTGGATGGCCATTCGTCGGCGTCTGTTCATGGATCCGGAGCAGCGCGAGGCTCTCTGGGGCGAAATGGAGGCGGCCATGGAAGACCTGAACGCCGCCGTACAGGACTTGCTGAACCCTCAGTTGAGCGAGGACGAGGCCCTGAACGGATTCGAAGACGCCGCCGAGCACCTTTCCAGCCAGTTTCAACAGCTACGCAGCCTGACGCTGCCTTACGCCCACCTCTTCGGCAGCGAGCCGGGTCAACTGCTGGAGGGCATTTTCGGCGCCCTGGGCGGCACGGTGCCGGTGGTGCGACTGCGCGAACTGGAAGCTCCGACGCAGGTGAGCTCCCTGATTGAACAGTACGCGGCCGACGGCGATTGGGACCATCTGTTTCGGGCCGGCTTCAGCCTGCTTTCCGCGTATCCGGCACCCGCTCAGGCTGTCGAAGAAGAAGAGCGCCCTCGCTGGACCTGCCTGTTTTGCAAGGCCTCGAACGAAATGGGAGGCCTGACCTGCCTGGGCTGCGCGGCGGCCGCGCCCCTTTCCGCGGCGGTCGTGGCCAAAGCCGATTAGGGGTCTAGCGGCCGGCTCGGAGCTGCTCGTCGAGTTGCTTGAGTCGATTGGCGTCGGCCTGCATGCCCTGGCCTTCCGCCCCCAAAGCTGTGAGAGCGCCCGTATCCAAAGAGACGGTAGCCGACTTCACTTTTTCCAGTAGCCGCAGGCTGGCCTCGGTCTGCTTGATCAACAGCGAGTAATGCTCCTTGCAGTTGGGCGGCGGCGTGATGCTGCGCAAGGCGGTCGCGGCTTTGCGCGTGCTGGCAATGAGATTGTCGAAGCCTTCCGTCTTGCCGTTCATTCCTTGTTGCAGGACCTGGGTGGCGAAAGCGTTCTGGTCGCCGATGGACTCGGTCTCAGCCATGATCTTGTCGATTTTGGCGAAATAGTTCTGCACGGCCTGACTGGGCCCGGCAGCCGCCACCGGAGCCGGTGCCGGCGGAGGAACGGGCGGGGGCGCGGGGGCGGCAACCGGAGCGGGCACCGGAGGAGGGGCCGGGGCTGGCGCCACCACGACAGGAGCAGGTGCCACCGGGGGAGCCGGCGGTGGAACGTAAACGGGCGCCGGCGCCGGGGGTGCAACCTGGGGCACGGGAGCGGCGCCGACCTGCAGCGGCAGCGAAGTCCTGGACGCTTCCGGAGTCGACTCCACCGCCACGGCCTGCGGCGTCGGTGCGGGCGGGGGCGCCGATTGGCGACCCAATAAGAAAGCGAAGCCCAGCATGCTGAAGGCCAGCAGAGCCACCAGTGCGACCATGGCGCCGCGCGGAACGGTTACGTTGTTTTCGGCCATGCTCTAAAATTCGGGACCTCCTCCCCGATTCTCCTCCGGGAAAATGTTACAGAGCCGACCCGCCGGGTGCTCTAGGCTGATAGAGCAGTCAGGAAACCGGAGGATTGAGAAATGGTTGGCAGCGATTGGGAACAGACCCTGAACGGACTGGAAAAGAGCCTTCAGGAAGATCCGCGAGACACAGCCACCTGTCGGCGCCTGGCCGATGCCTACGCGGTGCGCGGCCGCCTGCGCGACACCGTCTCCACCTATCTGCACTTAAGTGACCTTCTCCAATCCCAGGGTGACTACGAGAACGCCCTGCAAATCTCGGGCCTGGTGCTGCAGTTGCAGCCGGAGTCGGAAAAGGGTCGGCTGCAGCGCATCCATCTGTTCGAGCAGCGCCAGGACGTGGCCCAGGCCAGCAAAGCCTATCGAGAACTGTCGTTGCTCTATGTCGAGCAGGGGCGTGGTCAACAAGCCATCGAGTTGCTCGAGAGGGCCCGCCGCGGTCAGCCCGACAATCTGGAACTGATGCTGGAACTGGCCGAAACCCACACCGCCGAAGGTCAGCTGAATCAGGCCATGAACCTCTTTGCCCAGGCGGCTGAGGGCTTTCTGATGCGTGGCCATAGAGAGCGCGCCTGTGATTGCCTGCGTCGTCTGAAGGTTCTGAACTCGGCCAACGTCTCGGTGCTGTTGCAACTGGGCAAGCTCTATCTGGAGCTGGACCGTCTCGGGGAATCTGAACAGGAGTTGCGCGGCGTGCTGCGCCAGACCTTGAACCACGAAGAAGCCCTGATGCTGCTCGGGCAGGTCTGTCAGCGCAAAGGCCAGGGCCGCGACGCCTGTCTGGCTTTCCAGCGCTTGATCTCCCTCAATCCGGAAAGCTGGGAGGCCCACGAACATCTGGCCCAGGTGCAGCAGAGTCAGGGCCTGCCCTTCGAAGCCGGGCAGAACTACCTGCGCGCGGCTGAAGGCTATCTGGCGCTGGGCGAGCGCGAGCGGGCCGTGCGCCCCCTGCGCAACTTGCTGGCGATTGAACCTGACCATCCGGGAGCCGTGAGCCATCTGGCCACCCTGAATGCACCGGTCCAGCCCTTGGAGCTGGAAATGCCCGCCCTGGAGCCGGCCGTAACCGCGCCCAGCACCCCTTCCGGAGAGCTGCGTCAGGCGCTGAAACGCCGGGAACTCACGGCCAACAAGCCCGTTCTCAAGCCTTTGCCCGGCAGCCAGCCGCAGCCCAAGGTCAGCTCGATGAAGCCCGTGCTGGTCAAGCTGGCGGTGGTGGAAGAGCTGCCCGACTTCGAGGGCAGCAACGATTGGCTGAGCGAGGACCTCGAAATTGCCGACTGCGCCTGGTTGGCCGCTCTACCGCTATTCTCCAGCAACTGGACCACTCTCCAGCATCTGGTCTGTGGCGACGCGCCCGCACGCCTTTCTTGGCCCGGCCAGATCTGGGTGAGGCCGCGCTTCGCAAAACTGAGCGAAGAGCTGGAACACTGGAGCCAGGTGTGCCGTCAGACTCCGGAGCTCTGGCAGCCCCGTTCTCGTTGGGCAGAGACCTGCCTGAAGGCCGGCCTCTACGAGCAAGCCATTGAACTCTATCGGGAGGTCGTGGAAGTGGCCCCCGACAACGACGAGATGCGCCACCAACTGATCCAGGCCCTGATTTGGAACGATGATCTGACGGGCGCTGCAGAAGCTTGTCTGGGATTGGCTGACCTCTATCGGGGGCGCGGGGAAGACGCGGAATCCCTGGAGTCGATTCAGTTGCTGCTGCAGCTGGAACCGCAGCATCTGGGCGCCCGTCGCCGCCTCAGCGACTGGACCGAAGGAAAAGTCTCGCGCCATCACCTGTCTGTCCTGGCCGAGCTGGCCTTCGCTCAGGAAAGCTGGGAAGAAGCGCTGCGGGCAGGGTCGGAACTGCTGGCCGCGGATGAAAATCAATGGCAGATTCGCCGGCGCGTGCAGTACGCGGCCGAGCGCTGTGGACGCGATGGCGAAGCCCTGACTCACGCTCGGCGCCTGCTGGAGCAGTTCTGCCAGATGGGAGATTGGCAGCAGGCCAGCCTGAGCTGTGAAGACCTGGCCGCTCGGGAAGCCGGACATCTTCGCCTGCTGGTCAAATTGCTGGAGAAATGCGACCAGCCCGAACGATTGGCGGCCGCCAAAATTCGCCTGGCCCAGGAATTGATCGACACTGACCAGCGAGAGCAGGCGCTAGTTCTACTGGCGGAATGCGCCGTTCAAGACCGGGCGGCCGCCGAAACTTTGCTGGAATTGTTGCTGGTGGACGGCGACGCCCGGGTCTCGGCGCTAGGAGCGCGAATCCTGGAAGAAAATCTGCGGATGGGTGAGTGGGAACAGGCCGAAGCTCTGTGCCTCCGGCTGCTCCAGGCTTTCCCCGAGGCGCCGGAACTACGATTCGCTCTGGGGGAAATCCATCGCCAGGCCGGTCGCTGGGAAGCCGCTCTGGAGCAGTTTCAGCAGGCTCGTCGTCACCAGGGCTGGCTTCACAAGGCCACTCACTCGCTGGCACTGTGCCTTAAGCAGCGGGAAGGAATGACGGAAGTGGCCAACCGCCAGATTGAGAAGGCGCTCCAGGTCCAGGGCAAAGCCGAGGAACTGGAAGCCCTTCGCAACCTTCTGAGCGCCTAGACCGTGCCGGGACGGTTGAACGTCTGGGTCTGATAGTTCGGGCGCAGAGCCTGAACCTGGTGGTAGGTTGCCTGCTGGCCGGTCTGATTCATCATCAGATTGCCCAGCTGGGCGGGATTCAGCCAGGGATGAGCCCGGCGCAATTCGGCGACATTGCTCGGCACATGGCCGACCTCTTCTTTGTCGGCTTTGTCGACAATATCGGGCATTGAGGCAGGGACCGATGAGGCCGATGCCACTCCCGAAGGATTCAGCATGGGCTGAACGGGACTGTTCTGAATCGGGTTCTTGAAAGCCATCCTCCTGAAAGCGTGATTTGTGTGGGAAATCAGATCAGGGATAGCTGGGGATTAACGGGCAATCAAAAGACGCAAAAGCAAAGTCTCTTCGCTCCTTCGGTTGGTGTGTGTGTGACTGGACCTGCGGGCCACCTCAAGGGCGTGCCTCTGCCGCTTAAATATATCCTAAAAATGTAACCGGATTGTGAATTTCGCGTTAAAACTATAGAAGCTTCACGACGTGGGCCTGGGGGCCCTCACGGAATTGGACCTCGATGTAGTTCGGGGTCCATTTGACCGGTACCGCCTTGCCGTCCACCGTGGCCGATTGATTCTTCGTGTTGTAGAAGCGCACGTTCAGGTTGCGCTCCGGCAGTGCGTAGCCGGTCTTCTCGATGGTCAGAGTGCGACTGGCGAAGGTGACCTTTCTGCGGGCGAACTGGCCGTGGAGATACTGCTGGGTCTTACCGTCGTCTTCGTAAAGAGTGCCTTCGGCTTTCTGGGCTGCGTTGGGATAAACGCGCAGCTCCAGGGGCGCGTTCGGCAAGGCGTCGACGGTGTTCTTCTCGGGTCCCAGCGGGATAACGGACCCGCCGCGGGCGTAGAGCGGCACCGTCTCCAGCGGGGCGTCCACCGTCTGATGCTGCTTACTCTGCAGCTGGCCGGTGTAGAAATCATACCAGTTGCCACGCGGCAGATAGACGCGCTTCTTCTCCAAATTGGGCTTCACCACCGGCGAGCAGAGCAGATCGCGACCGGCCAGAAACTGATCGTCCATAGCGTAGGTATTCGAATCGTCCTGATACTCCAGCACCAGTGGGCGAATGAAGGGAGTGCCAGTGGTACGGGCTTCGTCCAGGCCGGCGTAGATGTAGGGCAGCAATCGATAGCGCAGCTTGAGGTACTTGCGAATGATGCCCTCATAGTAGCTGCCGAAGCGCCAGGGCTCCTGATCGTATTCGTCCTGCGCCTTGTGATTGCGACAGAAGGGCACCAGAAAGCTAATCTGATAGGCGCGAGTGAGCATTTCGCCATCGCCGCGGCCCATAAAGCCGCCTACGTCAGAGCCGATGAAAGTCTCGCCCGAGAGGCCCAGATTGCAGAACATGGGAACGGAAACGGCCAGGGCTTCCCAGGAAGAAGCGGCGTCGCCGGTCCACATGGTGGAGTAGCGTTGGATACCGGCGTAAGCGGCGCGGGTGATGACGTAGGGACGGTCATTGGGCCGCAGTCTGAGCAGGCCTTCGTAGGTGGCTTTGCACATGAGCAGGGCGAAGACGTTGCGGTTCTTGGCGTGGGGCGTGTTGCGGCCCAGGTCGTCGAAGTAAGAGTCGCGCTGGTTGGCGCCGGTGTCGCCTTTCTCGGTAAAGTCCGCCGGTTCGTTCATGTCGTTCCAAATACCGCCGGTGCCGTGGTCGAGATAAGCCCGGTGCAGGTCGCCCCACCACTTGCGGGCGGCTTCTTTGGTAAAATCGACGAAAACGGTCTCGCCGGGCCAGACGGTGGTGACCATCTGCTTGCCGTCCTTGCGCTTGACGAAGTAGTCGTTCTGGGTGCCCTGGTTGTAGACGTAGTAGGACTTGGACTGGTCTTTGAGCTCGGGCTGCTCTTCGTCTTTGGAAGGTTGGTTGGGCTGATATTTGACGCCCGGGTCGACGATGTTGACCACGTGCAGACCCTTGGCCTTGAGGCGCTTGCTCAGCCCGTCCGGATCGGCGAAACGCTTGAGGTCCCAGGTGAAGACGCGGTATTTCTGCATGTAGTCGATGTCCAGGGTCATGACGTCGAGCGGCAGGTCATGGCTTTGATAGGTATCGGCAATTTTTTCCACCATACGGTCGGGGTAGTAGGACCAGCGCGAGGCCTGGTGACCCAGGGCCCACTTCGGCGGCAGATAGATGCGCCCGGTCAATTCGGTGTATTTGCGCACCACGTCTTTGATGGTGGGCCCGTCGATGAAGTAATAATCGATCTGGCCACCCTCGACGCCGTAGCCGGTGTATTCCTGGCCGCTGTTGCCAAAGTCAAAGTGGCTGCGGTAGCTATTGTCGTAGAAGAGTCCGTGAGCCCGATTGTCCTCGAGGCTGATGTAAAACGGAATCGACTGGTAGATGGGGTCGGTTCCTTCGCTGTATTTCGGGGTATCCGAATTGAACATGCGGAAGTGTCCGCGTCTGCGGTCGAGCTTATGGGCCTTTTCGCCGAGGGCGTAAAAGTGCTCGTCCAGGCCCAGCTCTTTGGTGACCACGGTCATGAAACCGGCGCTGGGGTCGAAGACTTTCTGGGTGTGGTTGGGGTCACCGAGGAGAGGGCGGGCGTCTTTGCTGAGGGTACGGCCATTTTTGTCCTGGATCTCGATGAGCAGAGGGTTCTTGTGAACGATGACCTTGAGGTTGGCGCTGGCGATCTGGATTTTGCTGGTGTCTTCGCTGGTGGTGACGGCGGTGGGAGCCCAGTCGGTCTTAGCGATGGCCCACGACGGGTTGGGCTCGAGGCGTTTTTTGTAGGACATTTGGATGCGCGGCATGTCCGGCGTGAGAAACTCGACCTTGATCTGCGAGCCGTCCTGGCAAGTGATGAGGTTGTCCTGGCGTGACTGGTAGCCGGCTATAGGAATGAGACCTTCGACTTCAATCGCGTAGGTGGGAACGGCGAGGAGAGCGGCGAGTAAGAGTTTCTTCAGCATGGCCCGGCGGTTCTAGGTGCCGGGGATGAATGCCTTGCGCTTCCAGGTGATGTTGGCGGTACGCACCAGTTTGCTCAAGAGTGAGCGCCGGCCGGTCTGGCTGGTGGCCCAGAGAAGCACGGCGATTCCCAGCCATTGCTTCACTCCGAGCATTTCGCCCAGCAGTAGACTGGAGAGCAGGCCGCTGATGGCCACGGTGGCCAGGCCGATGGTGCTGGCGGCGGCGGTTTTGCAGGTGCGGAAGCCCAGGGTCATGAGCACCTGAGCGCCGGCCGAGGACAGGCCACAGCCCCAGAGCAAGCCCCACTCGGAGGGGCTGGGAGCGACGTAGCTCGAGTAGCAGAAAGGGGCCACCACCACGCTGGAAACCAGGCACAAGCCGGTGACGACGATACTGGGAGGAGTGCCGCGCAGGCCGCGCAGAGCGGTGTAGGCGGCGCCGGCCATCACCGCCGAAGCCAGGCCGAGCCCGACGGCCGGAAGGTCATCGCTGATTCCCGGACCGCCCACGACCATGAGCACGCCGGTGAGGGCCAGGGGATAGGCCAGCAGCAGGCCGGCCGAAAGGGCTTCGTTGAGGAAGAGAAAGGCGAAGAGACCGGCCCAGAGCGGCGAGGTGTAGTTGAGCAGAACGGCGGTGGCCAGCGGCAGGCGCGAGATGGCGCTGAAGTAAGCGATCATCGCGAACCCGCCGGCCAGGCTGCGCAGTAGCAGCGGCTTGAGGTGGCCCAGGCCCACGGGGTAGGTCTTGAGGTCCTTGAGGAGGCTGGGGATGAGCACGAGCATGCAGAGAAAGCTACGGAAGAAGACGACCTGCACCGCCGGCAGGTGATGCTCCCCCATCAGGTCGCTGGGCTGCGTGCACAGCTTGACCGAGAGCGCCATGGTGGCGAAGAAGAAGCAGCTGGCGTATAAGGCGGCGTTGCCGCTCGGGGGGCGCATGTCCATTACACTACACCCGCTGTTGGTTGGGCAGGTTGCCGGGTTGTTGCCGGGCGGGCGTTTCCGGGTTGGCGGTCGAGTGGGTCAGGGCGATGCGTGCACGGGTCCCGGAATTGCGCCCACCGGTGGCACGCACAATCGAAGAGGCGGATGCGGGTTGCGCTTGAGGCTAACTGGTCGGGCCTGGTTCTGGGGGCCGGGGTTGATTTGGGCGTTCCCTACGGGCTGATGTGGATTATCTGCGCCAGCCTGTAGATTCGGGCGTTTTTGCGGGGAGTCGGGCAGATCCTACGGGCGGATGTAGCTTTTCTACGCCAGCCTGTAGACTCGGGCGTTTGGGCGGGGATTTCGGGCAGATCCTAGGGCGGATGTGGATTATCTACGGCAGCCTAGCAGCCTGTAGATACGTGCGTCGGGGAGGGGTTTTCGGGCAGATCCTACAGGAGGATGTGGATTATCTACGCCAGGCTGTGGAGGGGCTCTTGGGCGCTAGGCCGGGTTATAGGACTGGTCGCTCCACCTTGGGCGCCGCGGGTCGGAGACTGCGCCCAACGATGTCGGCATTGCACCTACCGGTCTCGGCGCGCCCACCGGTATCGGCGCGCCCACGGTTGTCGGCATTGCACCCACCAGTACTGGCGCAACCACGGGTGTCGGCGCGCCTACTGGTCCCGGAATTGCGCTCGCCGGTGTCGGCGCGCCCACCGGTATCGGCCGCAGCCACGGGTGCCAGCATTGCACCCACCGGTGCCGGCGCAACCACGGGTGTCGGCGCGCCTACTGGTCCCGGAACTGCGCCCACCGGTGTCGGCGCGCCCACCGGTACCGGCAGCCAGCGAGGGCGAGTTTTGTCCGGAAATGAAAAAAGCACCTTGCGGTGCTGATTTCTGCTCTTTGGCATCTGGATAATCAATTTGAGGCTAGCTTCACTTGAGTATCGACAGAAACGTGGAAACCGGAGCTTCCTACGAACTTGCGATATGATAATCCAAGTTCACGTCTCCCTAGAAAGGAGGTGATCCAGCCGCACCTTCCGATACGGCTACCTTGTTACGACTTCGTTCCAATCATCTATCATACCTTCGGCGCCTGCCTCCTTGCGGTTAGCCCA
>JAFKGI010000065.1 GCA_017307785.1 Vulcanimicrobiota bacterium
GATTTTTTCAAAAATTTTCTACTTTGAAAAATACCCTCTGACAATAACTACTCAAGACTCTGGTTCCTGTGAGTTTTATGTCATAGGTCACAGAACAAGTAAGCCGCGGCTATAGTCAAATCTTGTTTGAGAAGTTAGACAGGCAGCGGTCCCGCTGTCTGTCTAACTCGTATGCGTCCCGGGGCGCTTTTCTGTCCATTTGCTGTCCGATAGGGGATCCTTCAACGGACACTTTGGCGTAGCCGGCGGAGGGGCCGAGGATCCAATGAAAGTTGTCTCATTGGACTGGTCCGGTGATCTTCTCAATAGGGGTGCCTCTAACGGCCATTCGCGTGCGCCTATCCGGCACTACCTCCGCCCGCCTCAACGGCCCAGCATCGACTGGAACTGCTCGGGCACGCGCGCACCAAAGATGCGGATGCGGGCGGTGGCTTCTTCGATGCGCTGCAGGTCCTCGGGGCTGAGCTCGTGGTCGAGCGCGCCCAGGTTTTCCTCCAGCCTGTCCAGCCGGGTGGTTCCGGGGATGGGCACAAACCAGGGCTTCTGGGCCAGCACCCAGGCCAGAGCCATTTGTGCCGGAGTGGCTCCTTTTTCATCCGCGATCTGCTGCAGCAAGCCGATCAGGGCCTGGTTGGCCTGCATCGCCTCCGGGCTAAAGCGCGGCAGCATCCGGCGCAGGTCGCCTTGGGCCAGCGGGGCGGCGGCATCCATTTTCCCGCTCAAGAATCCCTTGCCGAGAGGGCTGAAAGGCACGAAGCCGATGCCCAGTTCCTCCAGGGTGGGGATGATCTCGCTCTCGTGCTCCCGCATCCACAGCGAGTATTCGCTTTGCAGCGCCGTCACGGGTTGCACGGCGTGGGCTCGGCGAATGGTCTCGGCACCCGCTTCCGACAGGCCAAAATGCCGGACCTTGCCCTCCGCGATCAGCTCCTTCACGGTGCCGGCCACCTCCTCGATGGGGACCTCCGGATCGACGCGGTGCTGATAGAGCAGGTCTATGCTCTCGACCTGGAGGCGCCGCAGCGAGGCCTCGGTGACCCGACGAATGTGTTCGGGGCGGCTGTCGAGGCCCGAGGTGGGAGTCGGGCCGTGCTCGCCATGCTTGAGACCGAACTTGGTGGCCAGCACCACCTGCCCGCGCACCGGGGCCAGGGCCCGACCCAGCAGCTCCTCATTCACGAAGGGGCCGTAGACCTCGGCCGTATCAAAAAAGGTTACGCCGCGGTCCACCGCCGCCCTCAGCAGCCGGGTCATCTCGGCCGTGTCCCGGGGCGGACCGTAGAAAAAGCTCATGCCCATGCAGCCCAGGCCCAGGGCTGAGACTTCGAGTTGCTGTCCAAGTTTACGCTTTTGCATCCGAAAGGCTCCTTCGATATTCGGTCGGGGTCAGGCCGGTCTCACGCCGGAACAGGTTGGCAAAGTGGCTGGCGCTGGAGTAGCCGACCTCCAGGCCCACCTCCAGAATATTGCGAGTCGGGTCGCCCAGCAGCTCCCGGGCGCGCTCCATTCGCAGGCGGATGAAATAGCGAGCCGGCGACAACCCGGCCGCACGCTTGAAGACGCGCGAGAAATGAAACTCGCTCATTCCTGCCAGCCCGGCCAGCTCGGCCAGAGGCACTTCCTCATCGAGGTGACTTCTCAGATAACCATCCACCCGGTGCAGGTCGAAGACCGTCAACCCTCGAGAACGGGTCGAGCGACTGCACGGAACCTCCCCGTAGCGGCGCACCAGATGCACGGCCAGAGCGCGAGCGATGCCCTGCACCAGCATCGGGCTGGCCGCTTCCCCGAGGGACAGCTCTCCGCGGAGCTGGTCTAAAAAGCGGGCCAGTTCCGGGTCCGCCTCTCCCGAGAATTCGCGCAGCCTGCGGACCTGCGCTCCGGGTCCAAGCAGATCGCGGGTCGCCTCCGCCAGCAAGGGCAGCCCGACGAAGACGGATAGCGCCACCAGCGGGTCGGGACCGTTCCGCTTCCAGCGTGCCTCATAGGGAGCGAAAGAGGTGGTTAGAAACAGGTCTCCTGACTTGACCTCAAGGCGGCGCCATTCGCCCTCGGGGTCGCGCTCTTCAAAGAGAATCGTGCCCTGCAGGATATAGACGATGTGCGGCTCGGGCACGCCCGGCACGTGATTGCGAACCTCGGCCTGCGCACTCCGATAGATCTCCACCAGCAGGTCCCGCCAGGCGGCACCCGAGCCGCAGGCAACCAGCTCTCGGAACGGCACTCCAGTTTTCATCAGTCTCCTAACGGGCGTTCTGAGGAGCCCTGCCCAGGCCCATCAGGCGCTCGATCATCCAGGCCGGGTATTCGGGCGGGAGGGCGCTTACCTTGTCGAGTTCGGCCACTTCCGCGGGATCGAGCTCCACCCGGCTGGCCGTCAGATTGTCTTGGAGCTGCTCCTCATTGCGCGCCCCCACGAGAATCGACGAGACGACGGACCTGGTGAGCAGCCAGGCCAGAGCCACGCTGGCCACGCTGACGCCCTGGGCATGACCGATCTTACGCATCACCTCGATGCACTCAGAAGCGCGCTCCTGATTCACGGGCGGGAAATCGAAGGTAGCTCGCCGAGAGCCGTCCGGGCCTTTGCCGTCGCGATCGTACTTGCCGGTGAGCAGACCCCCGGCCAGCGGACTCCAGACCATCAGACCCATGCCCTGGTCCTGCAGCAGAGGCACCAGCTCGCGTTCCAGGTCGCGCCCGGCCACCGAGTAGTAGGCCTGCAGGGACTTGAACCCATTCCAGCCGTGACGCTCGGCGATCCCGTTGGCCTTGGCCAGCTGCCAGGCGGCCAGATTGGAGCAGCCGATAAAGCGAACTTTGCCGGCCCGCACGAGGTCGTCGAGGGCGCCCAGGGTCTCCTCGAAGGGGGTGACATGGTCGAAACCGTGGATCTGATAAAGGTCGATCCAATCCGTGCCCAGGCGTTTGAGGCTGCCGTCAATCGAGTTCATGATGTGCACCCGCGAAAGGCCCTGCTGGTTGGGACCGCTGCCCATCGCGCCGCGCACCTTGGTGGCCAGCACCACCTCCCCTCGGCGGCTGCCCAGGGCTTTGCCGAGAACCTTCTCGGACTCGCCTTGGGAATAGACGTCGGCGGTGTCGAAAAAGTTGATGCCGCTCTCTAAGGCCACCGAAACCAGCCGGTCGGCTTCGGCCTGGCCCGTCTGACCGATGGGTTCGTAAAAGCCCTTGCCTCCGAAGGTCATGGCACCGAAACACAGCTCCGAGACGTAGAGCCCGGTGCGACCAAATAGTCTGTAACGCATGAGTGCAGCTTAATCCCGAGTTCTTACGGCTGTCGCTCGCATTCTTGCGGGCTGTCGCGATCTTGCTCCTCAAGGGGCATCGGACCCCCGCGCACGAAAGCCCGGCCATGGTTCATCTCGGCCAGCTGAAAGGTGCCACTCAGGACGGGGTCACGGTCTTCCGGGGCGTTCCCTACGCCGCCCCTCCCGTTCGCTTCCAGCCTCCACAACCGGCCATCCCCTGGCAGGGAGTGCGCGACGCCACCCGCAACGGTCCCATCGCCCCCCAACCGCAACTGCGCGGGCTCTTGAGCCCGATCACCGCCCCTCAGGACGAAGACTGCCTGACCCTGAACGTCTGGACCCCCGCCGGAGCCGACAAGGCGCCGGTGCTGGTCTGGATCCACGGCGGCGGCTTTCTCAGCGGCGCCGGCTCGCTGCCCTGGTATGACGGTGGCCCGCTGGCAAAAAACCACGGCCTGGTGGTGGTCGCCCTCAACTATCGTCTGGGCGTGCTCGGCTTTCTGCCCATCCCCGGCCAGGTGCCGGGCAACCTCGGCCTGCTCGACCAGATCGAGGCGCTGCGCTGGGTGCGCCGCCACATCGCTGACTTCGGCGGCGACCCGGAGCGGGTCACGGTCGCCGGGCAATCCGGCGGCGCCCACAACATCGCCTCCATGTTGGCCATCCCGGAGACGGCGGGTCTTTTCCAGCGAGCTATCCTGCAGAGCCCACCCCTCGGCATCGGGCTGATGGACCGGCAAGAGGCCCCGCGCCTCGCCCTGCGAGACCTCGAGCTGAGCGAGTTGATGGCGGCTCAGCGCAAAATCATGAGCGCTACCTCCAGGCCCGATTTGCTCCCGCCTTTTCGGCCGGACGACGGGCCGCCCCACAATTTTCCCGGCTCCGAACTGGTGGAGCGAGCCGCCACCGGGGCCCGCGTTCGGGGCATACAGGTGCTCATCGGTTGGACCCGTGAGGAGACGTCCCTCAAAGCCACAACCGAAACTCTCTTCGCCGCTCCCTGCCGCACTTTCGCCTCGATCGGGGGCGCCTCACTCTACCGCTTCGACTGGGGGGCTTCCCACGGAGCCTGCCATTGCCTGGACATTCCCTTTGCCCTCGGCACCTGGCCAGCCTGGATGCGAGAGCCGATCCTGGCGGGCGCCGATGCGCTCGAAGTGGAGCTGCTCTCCGCAGAAATGATGCGCTACTGGGCTGCCTTCGCAGCCACCGGCGAGGCTTTGCCGTTCCGGGTCTTCGACCGACCCTGACGGCCTCAGACGCCTCTGGCCAACTCCCGGGCCAGTTCCTGAGGGGAGCATGGCTTTTCCAGGTAGGCGGCCGCACCCGCCTGCAGACAATCTTTGGCCACTCCCGGACCGGCGGCCGACAAAACGATCACCGGAGTCAAGCGGTTGCCCTCATGCTTGCGAATTTGCTCCATCGTTTCCAGCCCGTTGAGCATCGGCATCAGCAAGTCCATGACCACCGCGTCCACTCGCTCGGTTTCCAGGCAGTGCAGTGCATCCAGCCCGTTGCGGCTTTGCACCACCTCGTGTCCCAGCCCGTCCAGCATACGAGCCACCACCTTGCGATCGATCGTATTGTCATCCACCAGAAGAACGCGCATCTTAAGCCCCCCAAGATTTCGTCGATATCTCTGAAGATCGTCGGCATTCTCGGCCGACTCAATAGGAGGGTCTTCCCTCAGCTTGAAGCGTCGGACCATGCGCGCACTGAAAAGCTCTCTCTTCTCCCTGGCCCTGCTCTCCTCGGCCCCGGCCGACCCCGGTCAGCTTCTCACCTTCCCGGTCGGTCCCGGCCGTCCGCCCAGCGTCAGCGGCAGCATCGATTACCGGCTCCAGTACGACAAAGAGAAGTTCTTCGTCTACCGACCCAGCACTTACACCAACAGCGAAACCTGGGGACTGATTGTCTACATCAGTCCGGGCGACAATTGCCAGGGAGTTCCCGCCGGTTGGGACGGGGTTCTCAAAGCCAACAAGCTGCTCTTCATCGCCCCTCAGGGTGCCGGCAACGGCTGCGAAATGCGCCGCCGCCTGGGTCTTGGGGTCATGGCCGCCCTGGAAATGACTCAGACGCACAAGATTGACCCCGAGCGCATCTACGCCGCCGGCCTCTCGGGTGGAGCCCGCACCGCCGGCCAGCTCGGCTTCCACCAAAGTGACCTCTTCCGCGGCACCATTCAGAACTGCGGCGCCGATTTCTACAAGCCCGTTCCGGTGGTCAAAGCCAACAACTTTACCGACAGCAACGGCAACCGCAACTACGGAGTCTTCAAGGCGGGGACTCGGGAAATCGACATCGCCCGGCGCAACGGCAAATTCGTCTTCATCACCGGCCCGGGAGACTTCCGCTACGGCAATATCAACGACATCTACGAAGGCGGCTATAAACCGGACGGATTCACCTGCAAGCTGATCGACGTTCCCGGCATGGGCCACGAAGATTGCAAGCCCTCGGCTCTCCAGCAGGCCCTGGACTTCCTTAAAACTTAGGCGCCCAGTAAGGTTTCTCGACCGGTGCCGGCCGAGAGCGGAACACGTCGCTCAACTTGATCAGCAGGTGCAGGGCCGATTCCTCGTCTTCGCCATCGATGGCGTTGCGCAGTCGCCGCAGGGGCCGCGCCAGAAACGGCTTGAGTTTGGGGCCATAGTTCTGCTCGACCGCAGCCCGCACGTGACTCAGGGCCTCCAGCAGTGCTTCGGTATCCAGCTCGTCACTCAGCCAGAACAACGCCTGCTGCACGAACTGGTCGTAGTAGTCGAGACCGCTGGGATGCTTCTCCAGCCAGTCGCAGAGCACGTCCAGGTCTTCGTCACCGGGGACATCCCCTTCCTGAACCGGTAGCTCCTCGCAATCCTCGTCGCCCAGCCCGTCGTAAGCAGGCCACTCGTGGGCCTCGTCTTCGAAGGTCACGGGCGGTTGGGCAAAAACACCCGGAAAGAACTGCCGTAATTGGTGATCTGGTTGCGCAGCACGTCGCTGGCCTCGCGACCGTTGCCCAGAGCGATGGCAACGTGACCGTTCTTGTGCTTGCCGTGGGGGGCCCAGACGACGGTGGCACCGGCCGGGAGACGGGTCAGCTGATCGCGCGAAACGCGAGTCTCGCGAAAGTTGCCGTTGCGGGCCAGCTGGCCCGCGGCCGTGTAGGCCGGCACGCCGCTCAGGTTCACACCCTGGCGGGCCATGGCGTATTTCACGCCGCGGTAGCAGTTGCGACCCTTGCCGGCGATGCCGCTGGCGGCGATGCGCTGGGCGTCCCGCGCCAATTGAGCGCCGGAGACGGGACCGGAATGCTTGACCTTGCCGACGGCGCCCGTGCGACGAGCTTTGCCGGAACGCTGATTGCGGGCATTGCGCGAGAGACGCACTCCGTCGTGATGACGACGTTTGCCGGTCCGGCCGGTGCGGGCGCGACGCTGGCTGCGGTTCGTGTGACGAACGGGGGTGTGACCGGGACGATGTGCTACTGCGTTCATACTTCTATTCAGCCACCCCCCGCCACGGCTGGCATCGGGCCGATTGTTACAAACTCCGACACTCTGTTAAAAAACTCGGGAATTGTGTAAACATCGTGGTCTAAATGTACTGTAGTATAGCAATACTACTTCTGAGTGACTCCGCGCCACCAGGAAATCGCCTGAAATCGTCCACAATAAAGTGTGGGAAATGAAGAGAATTTAATTCGCATCGCCATTGCCGACGACCACCCCATGGTGCGAGTCGGCGTTCGCCAGACGCTGGAGCGCGATGAGCAGTTCCAGGTGGTGGCGGAAGTCAGCGATGGCAAGGCGCTGCTCAAAGCCGTCGCGGAAGTGCGTCCCGATGTGCTGCTGCTGGATTTGGAAATGCCCCACGGTCCCGCCGAGCACTTGATCTCTCGGGTGCATACCAGCTCGCCGTCCACCCGTGTCCTCATTCTCTCCAGCCACACCGAACCGCGCTACCTGCAGCCGTTGGTCGATTTGAACATCTCCGGTTTTCTCATCAAGGAAGAATCGCCGGAGCGCCTGCTCCAGGCCGTGCGCGTCGTCCACAACGGCGAGACCTGGTTCAGTCACGCCGTTTCCCAGGCCTTTTCGGGTATGGTCAAAGCCGACCGCGCCAACCTCATGAGCAAACTGACGCAGCGCGAGCAGCAAATTTTCGACCTCATGCAAAAAGCTCTCGACAACGCCAGCATTGCCGAAGAACTCCACCTCAGCAAACAAACTGTACGCCGTTACGCGACCGTGATTTACGAGAAACTCGGCGTCAAGAACCGCATTCAGGCCATCGTCGAGGCCGACGACGCCCAACGCGATCCGGTCTGGCTCAATTAGCTCAACGCGCGCGGTTCTTGCGTCGCAGCTTATCCTGTAGATAATCTCGCAACATGGCGGGCTTTCTGGCGGCCTGGAAAAGCTTTTTCAGCAGCAAGAGCAGCCCCCGGCGATAGTGACCGGTGCGCAAGAGGAAGCTCAGATGGTCCGGTGGCGTCAGCCAGGAATAGCGGGAGCGCAGCGAGCGGTCGACCGTCTCCCAATTGACCCGGCCGGTCTTCTCCCAGTCTTGCAGCAGCGCACCCAGCAGGTCGCCGCCTCCCAGAGTGTCCCCGAATTGGTCCACATGGAAATGGAGAATGCTGGCCTGTTCGCCAAACCAGGGAGAAGCTCGGATCAAGGCATTATAGCGGATATCCAGTTCCACCACTTGAGGACGCAACTGATCGATGGCGTGATTGAAAGATAGTTGATCGAAGGGAATTCCAGCCACCCGGCGTTGCTGCTGCCAGGCCTCGAGCCAGAGCCTGGAGACCTCTCGACTGGCCTGCGTGTCTCGCCAGAAGATGACGCCGCTGTTGTAATAGCGAGGAGTAGGGCAGGACCATCCCAACTGTTGAAAAGTCCCTACATACCAGCGTGGAAAATGCGGATAAGGGCAGATGTGGTTGCGATCCAGCGCCACCGACAGGTCGCCCGAACTCTCAAAAATCGCATCGAACGACCGCACCGGCAGCGTATCGGAGTCCAGTTGCAGGAAGTCTCCCTGGAGTAATTCGCGAGCCCGGATTTTCAACTCGCGACTACGCACCGTCACATCCGGATCAGAGGTGGCGAATTGCACGCATTCATCAACCGCCTGGAGAAGCCCGGTGGGCGAGCTTTCCAGCACTTTTTTCGAGGCGGGATCGGTCAGCAGCACGACATGCACCCCAGGGTAGAGCCTGCGCAGCAGCGCGATGGAAAGCAAGGTGTAAGCGGCGTAACGGCTCTCACGATCGCAGGTCAGAATGTAGCAAACCTGAAAATTAAGGGTGTCCGCCATCTTGCCGCTCTTCCTTCCCCATGAAACGGAGGTTTTTGCAAGGGAATCGGCAAAGTCCTTTGGACACTATGCAGATCTCCCTCTATGCTTCCTTCGAAGTTCGTCCCCTTCAGCCTGTGTTGGAGTTCTGGTTGCGGCGACTCGACTGGGATTGCGAGGTGGACGTTCGCCCGGCTTATCAACTTTTTCAGCAGCTCCTGGCTCCCGCACCTGAACAGCCTGGCGTGGACGTGATTTTGACACGACCCCAAGATCTGGGGAGCGGGGGATTGGAGGAGTTGCAGAAGGCACTCCAGGCTCGCCCCAGCCGCACCTGTCTTGCCTACTGCTGCCCGGACGGAGAACGCCCCGAAGGCAGTTCGGAGTGGCTTCCTCCCGAATTGCTCTCCCTTTATGAATCAGGCGCATGCGTTGAATCTCACTCGGAATTGCCTTTCACCGAGACCTTCTACGCCGCCCTCGGCACCGCCATCATGCGATCGCTCACGCCTCTTTTGGTGAAGCCCATCAAATTGCTGGTGGTCGACGCCGACAATACTCTTTGGGACGGTGTGGTCGCCGAAGATGGTCTGGAGAACCTGCGGGTGGGCGAAGAACGTCGCCGTTTTCAGGCCTACCTGAGCCGGCAGGTGGAAAGTGGTTGCCTGCTGGCTGTCTGCAGCAAGAACCATCGCAGCGACGTGGAGTCGGTCTTCGAGCGGCATCCCGATATGGTTCTCAAGCCCGACCAGGTCCTTTCCTGGTTGGTGGGGTGGGAGGGTAAATCTCGGCAGATTCTCGCTCTCTTGAGCGAACTGAACCTCGGCCTCGAGTCGGTGCTGGTGCTGGACGACAACGCGGTGGAGATCGCCGAATTGCGTGCCTCCGGACTGCAGGCGATTCAGGTGCCGGAAGCCGGCGAATTGCTTGGATTCATCCAGCATTTCTGGTGGTTCCAGGACGCACGAGCCACTTCGGAAGACCGACTTCGCGCCCAATTTTATCGCGACCAGCGAAATCGCGAGCAGGCCCGAGTCGATGCCCCCGGCCTGCTCGAATTCGTGGCCGGTCTGCAGCTGCAGATCCGAATCGAACCGATTGCTCCGGAGCATCGCCTGCGCGCTTCCCAGTTGACCTATCGAACCAACCAGTTTCACCTGGCGCCTCGCTCCCGCAGCGAAACGGAGTGCGAGAATGGGCTGGGCGTCTGGGTTAGCGACCGCTTCGGCGACTATGGAATGGTAGGCTTGCTGGTGGCTCCAGAGGGGCGAGTCGAGACCTTTCTCCTCAGCTGCCGGGCTCTGGGTCGAGGGGTGGAGCACGCCATGTTGCGCCACCTGGCGCAACAGTCGCAGACCCTTAGCATCCGCTTCCAGACGAGCGAAAGAAATCAGCCGGCCGCCCAATTCCTGCAGCAAATTCTCGGCTGTCCTCCGCAGGAGGGCTGGAATGAATTGGACGTTGCTCAGGCTCGTCGATGGGTCTGGCAGCCTCCGGTCGCGGAGGCCGCAACCGCCCGCAAGCCGGAATCTTTGACAGGTGCATGCCCGGAACTGTGTCGGGTGGCCGAGGAGCAATGGCGGGCCGGCCAGATCCTGGCTGCGGCGCGCGCCCAGCAACGCCGGGCACGGCACCTGTCCAGTCCTTACCTGGCGCCCGCCGACCTTCGCCAGCAGCAGGCTGCCCGTGTCTGGGAGGAGGTGCTCTCGCTCGAACCGGTCGGCCTCCACGACGGCTTTTTCGAACTGGGCGGAGACAGCCTGGCCATGGTCCGCGTTCTCAATCGACTTCGCGAACTGTGGGGGAGCGCTCCCACTCTGGATCAGTTTCTGCGCAACCCGACGGTGGCTGCCCTGGCCGAGGAGTTGCCCGCCGAAACCGGTCCTCAGCCCATCGAAATGAGCTGGGTGGCTGATTTGAGCGACGAAGAAGTGGAAAAAATGCTGGCCCGTCTGGAAAGCGAGTCGTCCATCGAATCGCTGGCCATCCCCACCGCCGGACGCCCCCAGGCCGTGTTGAGGGCGGTGACCAGCTTCCATCAGCACCTGCGAGAACATGGGCGGCCCACGCCCATCGTGGTCAGTGATCAGAGCGCGCCGGCCCAGTCTCGAGAAACCCGCGAAATGCTCTCGGACCTGGCTCGCCAGCAGCAGATCGACCTGCACTATCTGGGAAGTCAGGAACAACAGGAACTGCGTCGCGACCTGGTGGGAGCGGGCTTCGAACCGGCATTGATTCACTTTGCTTTCGGCGGCCACGAGCTTCAGGGCTGCGGTTCAAATCGGAATCTTTTGCTGCTTCTTGGAGACGGGGCGCGATATTTTACGGTGGATGACGATACTCTGGCTTCTCATCTGATTTTTGGCGATCTCCAGGCACCCGTACGCTACTGCAGAGGTCGGGAGGCTGAAGATGTCAGCTATGCCAGTGAGTCCCGACCGCCCCAGCCCGGCTCTCGTCCCGACCTGCTGACGCTTCACGAGACCCTGCTGGGACGTCTGGGCGTGGAGTTGGGAGACTGGCCCCAACTGCCGGCGGAAGCCTGGGTGGCGGCCACCTTCAACGGACTTCACGGGGACTGTGGTCTGGGTGCTCCGTTCGGCATCTGGGAAGAGCCTCTGGGGATCCTGGCTCTCAACGAGCCATCCCGGCAGCGACTGGTCGAGCAAGAAGCGCACTACCGTGCGTCCCTGCTCAGTCGCCGGCATCTGCGTCTGCCTCCCGTGAGCGCCGTGAGTGACGGTGCCTGTTCTCTGAGCACGTTCATGGGCCTGGACGCCACCCGATTGCTTCCCCCCTGGTGTCCCGTCCTACGTGGAACGGACCGGGTCTTTCCGGTGCTGGTCAAAGCGATTTTGCCCTCTGCTCTGCTCGGCCACCTGCCTGTGGCCGCTCCTCACGAACCGCTGGTGGAAAGGCGTTTTTCTCCTGGCGAGCTTTTCCGCAATACCGGTGGAATCGACGTCTCGCGTCTGCTGCTGGAATGCATCCAACTCTGGGAGCCGGGGACGGCTACAACTCCCGAGGATCGCCTGCGTTCCCTGGGGGGTTACCTCAAAGAATTGGCTCGGGCCGATCTGGGGGAGGTTTTGGGTCCGGTTCTGCAGCGACGAAACGACCTGTGGGCTTCGTCCCTCTTGGAGTCCTCGGGACCGGCCTGGTGGCGTGACGATGTGAGTCAGTATCTCGACCGGGTGAATCAGGCTCAGAGGCAGGCCGACTATTGGATTCCCGTCGACCTGCGAGCGATCGTCGGCCGCGACCGTGCCGTGGAGAAATCTGTCGAATCCCTCCGTTGGCTGGGCGAGCTGCTGCAGAGTTGGCCGGACCTGCTGGAAGCCGGTCGCCGGCGGACTCAAAGGCGCCCCTGGACCACTTCTCTACTGAGCTCGACGCTTTCGGTCTGACCACCATTCCCGAAGAATCTGGAAGTATCCCAATAGATCCGGATGAATCCGGCGCTTGAGCCATCTCTTCCAATTCGGTTCCGAGATTTCGACTTCCGACGGTTTGAGCCAGGACTCATTCTCGCGGATATGCTGATAAACGGAGCAACTGCTACAGGCGATATCTTCTCGCGCCGCTTTTCTTCCCTGAAGCATCTCCCGGGCGTATTCGAGTTTTTCGCCCTGAAAAACCGAGGTGAGACCGTCCTCGAAGACGTTTCCGAAGTCCTTCCAATAGTTCACGCAGCAACCCAGCATGCGCCCATCAAAATTCACCTGGGGAGTCAGCCAGAGCTGTCGGCAAACACCCCGCAGGGCGTGCTGCCCGGTGCGTTCGGCCAACTCCTTGCGATCGCGGTAACCTAGAGCAGCCTGCACCTTCTGACCGGCTTCCCCCAGGCTCGGTTCGGACCGCTCGTAGAAATCGTCCCAGTTACTCTTGGCGTAGAATTTCATGTTGCGGACACGCGCCATTTCTCGCGCGATTTCCAGTTCGTGAGCGTTGTGCTCAAAGATCACAAATTGCCAGGTCAAGCGGGGTAGGGGAGTGCGAAAGCGGCGTTTCATGGCGTTGATTCGGTCCACATTCTGGAGAACCGTCTGCAGATTTCCTCCCCGCCGATAGCGACCGTAGGTTTCCTGGGAAGTGCCGTCGATGGAACAGGTGAGCGTGCGCAGACGATAGCGCACGATCGCTTCCACGGCTTCCTCGCTCAGATGATTCAAATTGGCCCCGTTGCTCGCGTGCACGGCCACCCCGGCCTCCCGGGCAATGCGCATCAATTCCGGCAACTTGCGATTGAGGAAAATTTCCCCCCAGTTGGACAGCTCGATCTCTTCCAGGTAGGGATGATCGGCGAGAAATCTGGCAAAACGCTCGGGACTCAGGAGTCCGCTGCCCAGCGATTTTCCAACTTCTCCCCCGGCGGTGGGGCAAAGGGGACACTTCAACTGACAGACGGTGGCCGCTTCCAGACGAATCGAAGCGGGAGGCTTCATTCTTTCCGGTCCAGCAAATCTAGAATCGGGGGCACGATGACCCGCACGATAGGCTCCTCCACCAGGCAGGTTCCGTGCATACCGGGGATGGTAATCACTTGGACCGGTCCAGCCAGATAGCGTCGCCAACCCAGCCATGGGTCGCGCAGGTGCCACGGTTGGTGATTGGCGCGCAAAAGCAGAGTGGGTGCCTGCAAGGCCGGTTGACCCTGAGGTGGCCGATAGAGCGCGAGCGCCCGGCGCATCTGCTCGATCAAATCTCCGGGCGTGGCTTTCGGAGCTTTCCGCTCCAGCTTGGACAAGAAATAGCCGGGCCATCCCATCGGCGATACCCTGCGCAGCAAGTGGCCCATCTGCAGCTGCATTCTCTGCCACAGACGATAGCGGCGAACCAGACCGACCTGTCCCGGTGTCGGGTCCTGATAGTACCCCGGGGCATAGGTGTCGACAATGACCAGCTTGACTTCGCGTCCTCGGGCCTGCAGGGAACAGGCCATCTGATAGGCGATGCTGCCACCCAGCGAGAGCCCCAGCAGCACGCACGGCCCGCAAGGTAAGCGGCGCTCCAGTTCCGACACGTAGGCCTCGGCCAGGTCCGTCAGAGTCCAGTCCCCCGCCCCCGGAGCCAGCCCGAAGAATCCCCAAATCTCGCGGCCCGGAAGCCGAGCGATCAAATCCTCATAGTAGTCCAGGCCTCCGCCCATGGCGTGCAGCAGAATCAACGGCACACCCTCTCCCGATTGCAGGGTGACCAGATTGGAGGCTCCCTCCTCGCAATCGTTCTCCAGACGGGTGGCCAGCAGTGCCACGGTCGGTGCATCAAACAGCCAGCCCAGGGGAATTTTGCGCGCCAGCTCTTTCTCGCATTCCAGCAAGAGAGCGAGTGCGGACAATGAGTTTCCGCCCAATTCGAAAAAGTTGTGGTGAATCCCCATTTGTGGCTGACCCAATTGGCGCCGCCAGGTTTCCAACAATTTCGCTTCCAGCGGCGTCTGCCCCGGAGTGGATGCAGGCGCTTTGACCAGCGGAGCGGTGAGAGCGGAGGTGTCGATCTTGCCCCGACGATTGCGTGGCAGAAAATCGCAGCCCACCAGCCGGTCGGGCCAGCACGAGCGGGGGAGCCGATGACGCAACTGGCGACCCCACTCCTCGACGTCTCCTTGGCCGGAGACAAAGGCGATCAACTGATTTCCGCGGATGGTCAGGTGGGCTTCGCGCACACCCTCCAATCGCAGCAGAGTGGATTCCAGAAATTCCGGCTGGATCCGGATTCCCCGCAGCTTGAGCTGGCGATCGGCCCGACCCAGGTAATGCAGATTTCCCTGGTCGTCCCAGCGCCCCAGATCTCCCGAGCGAAAGGTGCGCTGGCCGCTTTCCGGGTCGATTTCGAAGCGACCCTCCGGGCCGCTCCAGTAACCCAGTGCGAGATTGGCTCCGCTGATATAAATCTCTCCGATAGAACCGGGGGGCACTGGTTTTTTGCGAGCGTCCAGCAGCCGCACCCGGCAGCCGGGCAGCGGCCGCCCCAGGGGCACGCTGTCGGCCTCAACGACCTCATGCCAGGTCACGTCGCCGGCTACTTCCGTAGAGCCATAAAGGTTCAGCAAGCGGACGCCCGGTAATCGTTCTCGAAAGGTGCGCGCCAACGAGGGCGACAGGGTCTCGCCGCTGGAAACGACAATGCGCAGGCCCCTCAGCCGAGTTGGATCGGCGCTCAACAGGGTTTCCAAAAGACTTGGCACCATCACCAGACGGGTCACGCGAGCCTTTTCCAACGCTTCCGCCAGGGCGGCCGGGTTCAGGGTCGCCCTGGGCTCGAGGACCGCCGTCGGCTGCCCGGCCAGCAACCCTCCGAAAATCTCCCAGAGCCCATCCACAAATCCGAAAGCGCTGCGGTGGCAAAGCACATCATCGGAGGCAAACGGAAAGTCTTGCCACATCCACTGAAAGCGATTGAGCGTGGCCGGCCAGCTGACGGAGACCGCCTTGGGATGCCCGCTCGACCCCGAGGTGTAGAGTAGAGCCAGCGGGCTGGGCGCAGCCTCCGGGAGCGGCCGAGGCTCCGAGCTCACCAGATACTTCCAATCGTTGTGGCGCAGAATCAAAGCGGCGTCGCAGTCCTGAGCCACGGTTTCCAGCCAGGCTTCCGGCTCGTCCGCCTCCACCGGGACAAAAGTTGCGCCCGTCTTCAAGATCGCCAGCAGAGCGACCCAGCGTTCCACTTCTCGCGGCCAGCTCAGCACCACCCTTTGTCCCGGACCGATTCCTCGCTCGATCAGACCCCAGGCGAGTCTGTCCGAAAGGGCGTCCAGCTCCGAGTAGCGCATCTGCGAGCGGCTATCCAACAGACACACCGACTCGGGTCGAGCGGCCACCTGGTCGCGGAAAAAGTCCAGCAGTTGACGCTCCGGGTGGTCCGCCTGGCGGCCGCGCTCCCAGGTTTCCAGCAATTCGCTCTCGGACTCCAGAAGACCGATTTGGGAAAGCCGCATTTGTGGCTGAACGGCCAGTTTGTGCAAAATAGCCTGAAAGCGAGTGGCCAGTCGCTCCATCGAGGCCCGGGAGAAGCGCTCCAGAGCATAATCCAGCCGACCCAGCCAGCCGCCTTCGGCCAGATTCTGCAGGTTCAGGGCCAGCGGGAATTTGCAACTGCCGTTGCGCGAAGGCCAGGAACTCACTTTCAGCTGGCCTTGCTGATAGTCGGGGGGAACCACTGGCTGCAAATTGACCATCGTCGAAAAAAGCTCGTCCGCGCTCAGCGGTAGTTCACCCAGCACTTGTTCCAGGGAGCAGCTCTGGTGGACCAGGTCTTCGCGGTAGGCGGCCCAGTGACGACCCGCGAGCTCTTCCAAGGTCGGGTCGCCGCCCAGATCGAGGCGGATGGGCAGCGTATTCAGGAACAGGCCCACCACCTCTTCGAATTCCTGGCGAGCGCGTTGACTGACGGGAACGGCGACGGCCAGGTCCTGACTGCCGGTCCATTGGCTCAACGTGATTCCCCAGGCCAGCAAAAAGAGGGAGAAGAGCGTGCAGCCGGCCGCCCGTGCCCTTTCCTCGAGGTCCCGTTGCACCGCGCCATCCACGCGAAATTCCCATTGGGCGCACTTCGCAAGCGAGGCTTTGGGGGAACCGGGCAGCGGCAATTCCTCCAGGCCTTGCAGGCGCCCGCTCCAATACTCGAGGTGGCTGCTCTGATCTTGCGAGCGTTGTTCGAGCGCATACTCTCGATAGGAGCAGGCCGGCGTCGAGGACAGGGGGCGGGCGCTGAGCAGGTCGACCAGTTCCCGTCCCAACTGGTGGGCCGACCAACCATCGACGATCAAATGATGCAAGACCAACAAAAGCACGTGGTCTTGTTCGGCAAGGCGAAACAGGCAGGCCCGCAGCAGCGGTCCCTGTTCGAGATCAAAAGGCGGAGAGCTAAAGGCCTCGATCAAGTCCGGAAGTTCCGCCTCCAAGCAGGGGGTCTGTTCCAGCTGGAAGCTCCAGGCCGAGCCAATCCGTTGCTGAGGCTCTCCTTCCGCCACCAGAAAGGTGGTGCGCAGCGATTCATGCCTTTGCACCAGTTGAGCCAGGCATTGGGTGACCGAGCGAGCGTTAACGGGTCCGATCAGGCGCAGCGCCGTCGGTTCGCAGTAGGCGCTGCTCTCTGGATGCTGCTGTTGATGCAGCCAGATCCTCAGCTGCGCCGAAGAAAGTGGCCAGAATTCACGGGCTGGAGCCGTTGCCGCCGCCTTTCGTTGTTGCAACATTTGCAGCAGCTGCGCTCTTCGTTCCGCCATGAGCGGTTTATACCAGTGAGGGCCGGCCAGAACCTCCCGCAACGATCACAGAACGTTAACAATTTCCGGGTTCCCATTAAGGGGCGATTAAGCAACCCGGCTTAGCCTGGCTTTATGGATACGCTTCGCTCGCTCGGCCCCATCGTTTCGGAAGGTCTGCAATGGACCTTGATGCCTCAGGTCAAACTGGGGCAATTCGTGGCCGAGAAGGCCCAGAAAGCGCTTGGCCCCCAGCAGTCAGCCCCTCCGCCCGTCCAGCCCCAGCTCGTGCAGCAGGCGCCAGCGCCCCAAACCCTGCCGCCGCCTCAGAAACATCAGTTGCCGCCCGGCAGCTACGATGTGGCCAGCATCACGCCCGAGCAACTCGACGGCCTGAAACATTCCAAGGACCCCAAAGACCAGGCCCTGGCCGCCACCATTCAACGCAGCCGCAGCGCCTACGCCGACATTCTGCAGAACGGCAGTCAGATCATCGCCAACCGCAGTGAAGGCAACGGCGGCCAGCCCGTTCTCACCGTGCTACCCCCCGGCTTCGACCCCAGCAAGGAAACTCGGGTGCACACCCATTACCACGGCTACAACGCCACCGTGGCCGACCCGAAAGCTCACGGAGCCGGCCTGACCAACCGAATCGAGGAAATTCAAAAGCGTGGAGGCGCCCAGACCGTGATCGTGTTGCCCGAATGCGCCAACGCCCAGGCCGGCAAATACGCCACCAACTGGAGCAATGTCAAAAGCCAGAGCGATACCACCAATCAGGCTCTCCAGGCAGCCGGAGTAAGCAATCCCACCTACCGGGTGGTTTCGGCTCATTCCGGGGGCGGCGATGCCCTGACTTACGCCATCGGCCACGACAAAAGCGGCAACGGTCTACAAGCGGACCGGTTGGAATTGCAAGATTGCTTCTACGGGTCTCAGGGGCCGGTGGCCGGCTGGGCCAAAACCGAAAATGGTCAGGCCGCCCAATCGGTGGTCTACTTGCACGGGACCAACGACGCCAGCGACGCCGGTGTCAAAAAGGCCTTTGGCAATCGCTATCATCGTCAGGAGTACGGAGACCACAATAAGACCAATAAAATGATGGACTCCTATCCTGACTAAACTGAGTACTCCCGTACCGGGAGGACCAGTATTTGAGGCACAGAAAATACCAATCGCGTGAAAAAGCTTCTTTTCGGACTTCTGCTCACCCTCCCCGCCCTGGCTCAGGAAAGCCGTTGGCACGACGTGGCCGGCGCTCTCCAGAAGTCGGCCTTTACTCCCACCACCGTCCAGCAATTGGATCGGGCGGCCTTGAAGGAAATTAATAAGCATTTCCCCGCCGCCAGCCTGGAAGACGCCTGGGACCAGCATCCGGAAGCCCCGTTGCTGCAGTGGTCCACTCAGGGGGCCGCCGAACTGTTGAAAGACCCCTATCTCACCTATCTGGAGCCTCAGGCCTTCGCCAGCGTCATGAAAAAATTCGAAGGCGATGCCCAACCCGGCCCCGGCTTCTCCATCGTCAAAGATGGCCCCGGCCAACCGGTGCACGTCCTGGAGGTGGAGGCCAACGGCCCCGCTCAACTGCACGCCGGCGACGTCATCACCAGCCTGAACGGCCACAACACGGCCGAACTTTCCATCGAGTCGGCCCGCACCGAGCTGGAAGGCCCGGCCGGCAGCCTGCTGACTCTGCAGACCAGCCAGGGACAGTTCGAAGTGGAGCGGCACGCTCCCGACAAGAGAACCGTCACCTTCCAGACTCTCGACAACGGCGTCGGCTACCTCAAAATTCGCAATTTCGCCGCCTCCACTCCGGTGGAAGTGCAGCAGGCCCTGAGCCAGCTCAAGACCCAGAGTCTGCTCATCGATCTGCGCAACAATGGGGGAGGCCTGGTCAGCTCGGCCGTCCAGGTGTGCGCCAACTTTCTTCCCGGCGGTTCTCCGGTGGTGCGTCTCCAGCGCCGCAACGAAATGCAGCCTTACACCACCGACCGAACCGGCAACTCCACCACCAAAGTGGTGGTGTTGATCAACGGCGAGTCCGCCAGCGCCGCGGAAATCATGGCCTCGGCCCTGCACGATCATGGTCGCGCCAAACTGGTGGGCACCACCAGCTTCGGCAAAGGCTGCGTGCAGCGTTACCTGCCCCTGGCCGACGGCGGCGGCCTCAAGTTTACCTCGGCTCTCTACCAGACGCCGGCCGGACACCAGATTCAGGGCCTGGGCATCGACCCCGACGTCAAAGAAACCCTCGACCCGCTGACTCGTGCTCAGGGTCTGCTCAGCAGCTTGCTCAGCGACAAGACGTAAAGTTTTTTAAGGGCGCTGCCCTAAGCTGAGCGGGTATGTGCACCATTCACAATCAGCCCGTTGCCAACGCCAAAATCGCCTCTCGTCCGCGCGCCGCTGAAACGCGTTCGTCCGCCATAGATACGGTGGAGCTCGGCTCCACGCCGGCACCGGAAATGCGCCGTCCCCAGTTTCCACAGAAGCCCGAATGGATCCGACGCAGCGACAAAGTCACTCAGCAGCTACTGGACATCGGCTTCGAGCGCTTTCCCGAAGGCGGCAGCTCCCAGGGTCTGAGCCAGTACGACGAGCAAGTTTCGGTGCCCACCTACGCCAACGATCAGGCCTATTTCCAAAAACTGCGCGATTTCAAGGCCTCGGTGGAAGCCTCTCTGACTACCGAAAGCGATAAACGGGTAGCCCAGGATCTGCGCATCCTGGCCGACTCCGCCCAGCAAACGCTGGACGACGAAGCTTATTACGAAGAAAAGTGTGTGCCCTTCAACAATCCCACCGACTCCATTTACGGCAGTCTGGCCAATTTGTTGGACGACCAGAATTCTCCCGATCGCTGGCAAGCGGCTGCCGCCCGGCTGAAGAAATACGCCGGATTAGAGCCGGGTTACCGGCCCATGGCGGAGGTTTTCCGCGAACGGGCCGAACTGCAAATGGCCAAACCCGACATGATTTACCCCTCGCGCGTGGCCGTGGAAAACGCCCTCAAGAATGACGCGCAGTTGCTCGACGGCATTCAGAGTTTGCTGGAAAAACAGGGAGTCAAAGATTGGCAGCCGGCCTTCGCCGCCCTCAAAGAGCAGTTGACCGCTTACGACGGTTGGCTACGCGAAACCGTATTGCCCCAGACCCGTGAAGATTTCCGCTTGCCGGCTGATTCCTATCTGCGCAACTTCCGCAACATGGGCATTTCCGACGTCAGTCCCGAGCAACTGGCCGCCAAGGGCCGCCAGGCTTTTACCGATATTCAGGGCCAGATGCAGTCCGTCGCCCTGCAATTAGGCCAGACCGACTACCGGGAAGCGTTGAAGGTCCTGAAAAAAGACCAGATCGCGCCCGACCAGATTCTGCCGCTCTACAAATCCCGCCTGCAACAGATCGAAGGCATCATCCGCGAGAAAGATCTGGTCACCTTGCCGCCTGGCGAATGCGTCATCCGCCAGGCCACCCCGGCCGAGGCCGCCGCTTTTCCCAGCCCGCAGATGATCGCCCCGCCGCTGGTCAACAACAACGGCGAGCGCGGCCAGTTCGTGCTGCCCCTGCTCAGCCCCGACGGCCAGAAGTTCGACGACTTTACTTACAACGCCATTTCCTGGCCGGTCACCGCCCACGAAGCCCGGCCCGGTCACGAGCTGCAGTTTGACGGCATGGTCGATCGCGGAGTTTCGCTGGCCCGGGCCGTTTATGCCGGCAACTCGGCCAACATCGAAGGTTGGGGCCTCTATTCAGAATGGATGCTGCAGCCGCACATGCCGCTCGAAGGTCAGCTCTCCGCCCTGAATTCTCGCCAGTTGCGGGCCGCCCGCGCCTTCCTCGACCCGGAACTGCACGCGGGCAAAATCACCACCGACCAGGCTCGCGAAATCCTCAGCAAAGACGTAGGCTTGTCCGACAGCATGGTCAACTCGGAAATCCAGCGCTACACCTTCCGTGCTCCCGCCCAGGCCTGCAGCTATTTCTACGGTTTCGACCAGTTGCTGAGCCTACGCCAGGACGTCGAGCAGAAAATGGGAGCCGACTTCAAGGCCAAAGACTTCCACGACTTCGTTCTCGACCAGGGCCTCTTGCCGCCCAACCTGCTGCGCCAGGCCGTCATGGAGAAATTTGAACCGGGCGGCCCGCCCCGAGCGTAGCCTCTTCCACGATGACAATTGGAAGAATGCTTTTCCTGGGTGCGGTCGCCGTAGCCGCCACTGCTGTTCTAATCGTGGCCGTGTGCCCGGACCCGTTCGATCCCGACGACCAGGCCGGAGCCCAATACGACTGCGATCGGAACGCGGCCAACGTTCGTCAGGCCCTGACCGCCTACGCCGAAGAGCACGGCGGCCGCTTTCCGGCCACCCTGAAAGAGCTCGGCTCTCAGCCTGTCTGCCGAATGGCCAAAGCCGTGTTCTCCTACCATCCCAAGGGGCGAGCCTTCGAACTCTATTGCGAGCATCACGGAGTCCGCTGAAACGCAAAAAAGACCCCCGGACAAACCGGGGGTCTTAAGGGCAGAAAGTTTAGCGATTGGCGGCTTCGATGTCGCGCACATCCCAGGCGCCGACAACGCTACCCGGCACCTTGTGGATGCCTTCGTAGTTGGCCAGGGTGTTGGGCTCGCCCGGGTTCACGACGCGAACGACCATACGCTTGGGCATGCACAGGCGGAGGTTGTCACCAACCTGCAGGGTGCTCTGCACCACCGGGCGCTCCGAGTACCAGAACACGGCCATCGAAGGAATCTCGAGGTCCTTGCCGTCGGCGGTGCGCATCAAGATTTGACCCATGTGGGTGCCCTGGAAGGTGCCTTCCAAAATTTCATTCTGACGGAGTTCCAAAGTCTGGTCGGCGAAAGCCATACCCGTCAACAAAACCATACCGATTACAATCTTCTTCAACATTTTTACCATCCCGCTTTCGAGTGTTTTCTTCTGGACCCACCTTAAACCGGACGGCCCCCTCCAGACAGAAAGTGTCATACTCCCGCAAAAGTACCCTCATACCAGGAATTCCCATCGACCTGTGGCACATGACCGGCCTATGCATGACTGTCAGAACGTAGCCGCCCTCTTTCACAGCCGCGTCCGCCAGACGCCTAACAGCGAAGCCTTCCGCTATCCCGTGGAGAATCGCTGGGAAAGCCTGACCTGGCAGCAGACCCGCGACCGGGTTCAGGACATCTCCGGCGGCCTGCTGTCCCTGGGACTGGGACCGGAAGAACGTTGCGCCATCCTGGCGGGTACCTGCATGGACTGGGTGTTGGCCGACCTGGGCATTCTTTGCGCCTCCGGCGCCACCACCACCATCTATCCGTCCAACACTCCCGAGGAGTGCGCCTTCATCCTCAGCGACTCGGGCACGCGTTTCGTCTTCGCCGAAAGCGACGACCAGGTGGCCAAGCTGCAGAAAGTCCGCCAGGACATTCCCAAGGTCGAGAAAGTCATCGTCTTTCACGGCACCCCCTCGCAGGATGAATGGGTCATCACCCTCGAGCAACTCAGCCAGAAGGGCCGGGGGCAGTTTCTCTCCCTTTCTTTTGAAGACGTCACCAAGGACGTGACCAAGGACAAGCTGGCCACCCTGATTTACACCTCGGGCACCACCGGCAATCCCAAGGGCGTCGAGTTGCTGCACGACTGCTGGCTCTACGAATCGGAGGGCATCGCCGCTCTCAACCTGATTCGCTACGACGATTTGCAGTATCTTTGGCTGCCGCTGGCCCACTCGTTTGGCAAAGTGCTGCAGATGGCCCAGCTTCGCATCGGCTTCGCCACCGCCATCGACGGTCGTCCCGACAAACTGGTGGACAACCTGGCCGTCATCAAACCCACCTTCGTGGCCGCCGTGCCCCGCATCTTCGAGAAGATTTACGCCAAGATGGTCAGCGGCGCCAAAGAAAAGGGCGGTTGGCGTCAGAAGATCTTCAACTGGGCCATGAAGGTCGGCAAACTAGTTTCCAAGCTGCAGCAGAAAGGCAAACGCCCGGGCCTGCTGCTCTCCATGAAGCATTACCTGGCCAACCGGCTGGTCTTCTCCAAGCTCCAGGGTCTTTTCGGCGGGCGCCTGCGCTTCTTCGTCTCGGGCAGCGCCCCGCTCTCGCCCAACCTCAACGAGTTCTTCCACGCCGCCGGCGTGGTCATTTACGAAGGCTACGGTCTCACCGAAACCAGCGCCGCCAGCTTCGTCAACTTCCCCGGCCACAATCGCATCGGGACCGTCGGTCCGGCCCTGCCCGGAACCGAAGTGAAACTGGCCCCGGCCGACAGCGAAATTCTCATCAAAGGTCGAGGCGTCATGCGCGCCTACCACAATCAGCCCGAAATGACGGCCGAAACCTTCACCGAAGACGGCTTTCTCAAGACCGGCGATATCGGCACCCTGGAAGACGGCTATCTGCGCATCACCGACCGCAAAAAGGACCTGATCAAAACCTCAGGCGGCAAATACGTGGCTCCCCAGGCTCTGGAAGCCCAGCTCAAGCTGGCCTGCCCCCAGATCAGTCAGGTGCTGGTCCACGGAAACAACCGCAACTTCTGCAGCTGTCTGGTGGCCCTCGACCCCGCCGCCATCAAAAGCTGGGCCACCCAGAACGGACTGACCAACCTCTCCTATGAGGAGCTGACCAAGAACGACAAGGTCCGGGAGATGATGCAAAGCGCCATCAACGGGGTCAACAAGACTCTGCCCAGCTACGAGACTCTCAAGAAGTTCGCCATTCTGCCGGCCGACCTCACTCTGGAAGAGGGCGACCTGACTCCCAGTCTCAAGCTCAAACGCAAAGCGGTGGAGGCCAAATACAAGGACCTTCTCGATAGTTTCTACGAGGGTGGCAAAGATTAAGAGCCGCTACGGTCTGGTCTGCCAGACCTTCTCCGAGGAAATTCGTTTCCGCACCATCACCCGCAAGCGCATGCTCTCCCTGGGAGAAGAGCAGCAAAAAGAGACCATTCGGGAGCTTTACAACCACAACCTGAAGAAGCTGGTGCAGGCCTTCGCCTATTGCCGCCAGCACGAAATCGGGTTGTTCCGCATCTCCAGCAACCTCTTGCCCTTTATGGACCACGAGTTGGGTCACGACTTGATGCGCCGCGAGTTTGCCCCGGCCTTGCAGGCGGTGGGGGAGCAGGCGGCGGATTTACGCCTGGTCATTCACCCCGACCAGTTCACCGTGCTCAATTCTGACAGTCCCGAGGTCATCCGCAACAGCATCGCCTTCCTGGCCGCTCAGGCCGAACTCCTGGATCTACTCGGGCAACCACGCTCCAGCTGGACTCCGCTGGAAATTCACGGCGGCAAATCCGACCGCTCTCAGCGGCTGGTTGAGGTCATCGACGGCCTTGCCGAACCCATTCGTAGCCGGCTGGTGCTGGAGAACGACGAGAAATGCTACTCGGCCGCCCAGATTCTGGAAGTCTGCCGGGCCACCGGCGTGCCCATGGTTTTCGACGCCCACCACCACATCGTGCGCGAGAAACTCGACAGCTACGACCATCCCAGCGTGGCCGAAATGCTGGCCGCGGCCCGCTCCACCTGGCCGGACCCCGACTGGCAGCTGGTGCACATTTCCAATGGCCGCGCCCACTTCCAGGACATGGCCCACAGCGACCTCATTCACGTCATGCCGGCCTGCTACCGCGAAGCCCCCTGGATCGAAGTGGAAGCCAAGCACAAAGAGCTGGCCATTCAAGGTCTGTGCGACTTCTAGGTGCTTGGGCCGCCTCCCAGGTTGCCTACCACTTCACGAAAAAGCCACGAACTCAACCGGTGATTCGGATCGCCCATCGCGGCGGAGCCGCCTATGCTCCGGAAAACACCCTGGAGGCCTGCCGGCGAGGCATCCAGGCCGGCGCCGACCTGCTGGAAACGGACGTGCGCCAGACCCGCGACGGCCGCCTGGTGCTCATGCACGACAGCCTGCTCTGGCGCACCACCGGCCGCTCCGGCCGCGTAGAGGACGTCGCTTACGATCCGAGCCTGCCCGCCTTTGACGACTTTCTGGCCCTGGCCAGAGAACACAACGTGCGGGTCTTCCCGGAAATCAAGGGCGCCGGAGTGGAAGAGAAAATGGTCGAAGCCATTTTCCGGCACCAAATGCAGGATCGCACCGTCATCCCCAGCTTCTCCACCGCCGCCCTCAAGCGCGTCCACCAAAGGGCGCCCCAAATCGGACTCTGCCAGCTGCTCTACCCCTGGGTCCTGTGGCTCCCCCAACTGCCCGAGCACATCCGCATCGTCGCCCCCATGGCCGAAGCCCTCCTCCTCAACCCCTGGATGGTCCGACAGGCCCGGCGACGCGGCCTGCAAGTCTGGCCCTGGTTTGCCGGCCTGGAAAACCGCCTCACCATCGCCTACCTCCAGTCCCTCGGCGTCGACGGCATCATCGCCGACAACCCCGCCTTCTAGCCCCCTCCCTCCTCGAAGCCCCGTCCCGGCGCCCCCACCGGTCGCGGCGCGCTCACCCGTCCCGGCGCCGCTACCGGTCCCGGAATTGCGCCCACCCGTCCCGGCGCGCCCACCGGTGTCGGAATTGCGCCCACCGGTCTCGGCGCACCCACCGGTCCCGGCGCCACTACCGGTCTCGGCGCGCCCACCCGTCCCGGCGCCGCTACCGGTCTCGGCGCCGCTACCGGTCTCGGCGCGCCCACCGGTCCCGGCGCGCCCACCGGTCGCGGCGCACTCACCGGTCGCGGCGCACCCACCCGTCCCGGAATTGCGCCCACCAGTCCCGGCGCGCCCACCGGTCGCGGCGCGCCTACCCGTCCCGGCGCGCCCACCGGTCTCGGCGCACCCACCGGTCTCGGCGCCGCTACCGGTGCCGGAAATGCACCCACCCGTCCCGGCGCCGCTACCGGTCTCGGCGCGCCTACCAGTCCCGGCGCCGCTACCGGTCCCGGAATTGCGCCCACCAGTCCCGGCGCGCCCACCGGTCCCGGCGCCGCTACCGGTCCCGGAATTGCACCCACCGGTCCCGGCGCACCCACCGGTCCCGGCGCCGCTACCCGTCCCGGCGCGCCCACCGGTCTCGGCGCCGCCACCGGTCACGGAAATGCACCCACCGGTCACGGCGCACCCACCGGTCCCGGCGCCGCCACCGGTCCCGGAATTGCGCCCACCGGTCTCGGCGCCACTACCGGTCCCGGAATTGCACCCACCGGTCCCGGCGCGCCTACCAGTCCCGGCGCCGCTACCGGTCCCGGAATTGCGCCCACCGGTCTCGGCGCCACTACCGGTCCCGGAATTGCACCCACCGGTCCCGGCGCCGCTACCGGTCCCGGCGCGCCCACCCGTCTCGGCGCGCCCACCCGTCCCGGCAAAAGCTCGATCCGTCCACGCAGGCAATCCCTCCGTAACAAAACGGAACCAAGAATTTAACAACCTGTCTTTTGCCAAGGCGGAACTTGTTAAGCAGAATTAACAAATGCACGCCGTCCCCTCCCAGGTCGAAACCGTCACGGTCTACCGCCAAGGAGCCCGAGTCACCCGTTTGGCGGAGATTTCCCAACCACCTCAGGGCTGGCCCAGCCAGTTGCGACTCACCGACCTTCCCCTGACCCTGCTCGACAACACGCTGGAAGCCCGACTGGAATTCCCCCGGGGTGGGGGAGGCCTGGTGGCTCGCCAGCTACGGGTCGAGCTGGAGTCCACTCACCCGAGCGAGCCCATCCGACCGCTGAGCAAACCGCACCTGCGCCATCGAATCGAGAAGCTGGCCTACCAACTCGAGCGCCTCGACGACGACATCTCCCGAATGCGCAAACTGGAACCCGGCACTCTGGTCCTGCGCGCCCATCAGGCCCCGCCGACCTTCCCCCTGCAGGCCCGACGGGCAGTGGTGGATCTACGCCGGCGCACGCTGGCCGAGTGGCTGCCTCGCCGCCAGCAACTGCAGCAGCAGTTGGAGGAATTGAACCACCAGCTTCGCCAGGGTCCGCCCCCCACTCTACAACCGCAAGACCTGCGCAAATCGGTCGTGCTGCAACTGCACCAAAGGCCGGATGCTCAAGCCCCCCACCTGCGTCTGCTGCTCAGTTATCAGGTGGAAGGCGCCTGCTGGGTGCCCGGTTACTCGATCCGCTTTGACCGGGACTACAGCCTGGCCGAACTGGAGCTGCGCGCCCTGATTTGCCAGAGCAGCGGAGAAGACTGGGACAACGTCCGGGTCTCGGTCTCCACCGCCGAAACCGACCGCTGGACGGAACTGCCCGTGCTGGCCAGTCGCCGTCTGGGCCGCCGCCAGAGTCCGCGAACACCCGGTTGGCGGCCGCTGCCGCCCAACGCCGAGGAGCTGCTGGCCGACTACGACGGCATCCATCCTCGCCCTCGCGGCGCGTGCGGCCTGGATTACGGAGAGCCGCCGCCCTATTTGAGCGACGCCCAGATTGCGGCCGTGGCCCTGATGTCGTTGCCCACCCAACTGTGTGCCGATCTTTTTCAGGAAATGGGACCTGAGTGGGTCCGCAGCGTGACCCTGGAAATCTCCACCCTGCCGGCCGTTGCGGGGGCGGAACGGGAAGCCGCCCGTCGCTGTGTCTCGGGAACGGAGGATCTGGAGCAACTCGCTCAGGAAAGGCCCGAACTGGTGCTGGCTCGCCTGGAGACGCTCCTGACCAGCTATCGACCCGCCTCGCAAATGCGACCCTCCCAACGATTCCTGGCGGCCGTTGCCTCCAGTCGAAGCCACGACCTGGCCGACCTGCTTTGTGACCGCTCCGGCGGCGCCGTGGCCAGTCCCGACCCAACCCCCGCACCCCCTCGTCCCGGCCGACTTCAGACCGGCGAGCTGTCTCCCGAGCAAATGGCCTTCGACCTGCTCTACCTACCAGGGGCCGAGGAAGGGGATCGGGGTCGACTGCGTTCTCAGACACCAGTGGAGGCCAGTTTGCGGCGTTGGCCCGACCGGCAAAGTGCGCACCTGGCCCGCCAGGCCCTGACCAGCGCGCGCACGGCGGGCCTGCGGGCCCTTCAGCAAAAGCTGCCCATCGGTTATCGAGCGGCCGAGCCGATTCACTCTCAGGACTGGCTCTACCAGGGGGAAGCCAGAGTGCACCTGGCCGCTGACGGAGAGTATCATTCGGTTCCCCTGCTCCGTCGTGGCCTGCCGGCGGCCTTGCACTGGATGGTAGTCCCCAAAGTCAGCTGCGATGTCTTTCGGCGCGTCGAGCTCGACTGCCCGGAAGACCTGTCCCTGCCCGCCGGCCCGGCTGACTTGTTTGTCGGCTCCGATTATCTGACTTGTGTCGAGCTGGGTCCGGTGGCCGCCGGTGAGTCTTTCCTGCTCGACATGGGAGTGGAGTCGGCCATCCGGGTGGTGCGCCGGCCGACCTTCCAGGAGCAATCCGCCGGGCTCTGGGGCGGCAGTCTCCAACTGCTTCACCAGGTTCATATCGAAGCCCACAACTATCTTGGCCGTCCCGTCCACCTGCAGGTGCGCGAGCCGCTTCCTCAGGTTCAGGACGGCAGCGAGTGCAAGGTTCGCCTCCACTCCGCCTGGCAGCCGCTGGAGCAAGGCGGTCACTATCACTGGCTGGCCCTGGCGGCAGGCCAGCGCCGTTCCTGTCAGTTCCAATACACCGTCGAGATGTCCCAGCGCCTGGAGCTGGTGGGTGGAAATCGAAGGGAGAATTAGCATGCAGGATTTGCAAGCCCCGATCGTTCGGGTGGTGGTGGCCGAGGACCGCGCTTTTGTGCGGCGCCAGGCCCGTCTTCAGCTGGAGGCCGGCCCTCAGCGCTGGCATCTCGCTCAGGTCAGTCCGGTGCTGGTGGACAAATCGCTGGCCGTCTCGCTGACCGGGGCTGAGCTCATCTGCTCCCAGGTGCGGCGCCGCCGAGCCGAGAGGCTGCTTCCTCAGTTTGCCGCCCCTGCTCCCCCGGAGGCTGCGGAGGAAAGCGCCGAGCTGGACTTGATCCGCGAGGAAATGCGGGCCGCCGACGCTCTCTATGTCGAGCTGCTGGTGGTGATCGCCGAACAGTCCGCCTGGGGGCACGCCGACCTGCCCCAGTGGGAAGCGCAACTTCGGGAAATTCTGGATTGGAAAGACCAGTTAGAGGGGCGCGCCCTCGAGCTTTCGGCCCCACCTGGGGAGGCGCGGCCCCACCAGTTCGAGGAAATTGAACCCTCCGTGCTGGGCGCCGAGCTGTGGCTTGACCTGGATTGCCAGCAGGCCGGCGAGGTCGAGCTTTGTCTGGAATACTGTGTGCCCCTGGCCGCCTGGCGGCCCTATCATCAGGCTGAGTTTTGCCAGGACCAGGTCCAGTTTCGAGCCGAAGGCTGCATCTGGCAAAATACCGGGGAAGACTGGACCGAGGTCGAGTTGGTGCTTTCCACCGAGCGCCAGAGCCTGGGAGCCCTGCCGCCGCCTGTGCCGCTCGAGTACCTGAGCACCCGCAAGCGCCGCGGCGAGATTGTGCTCCAGCAGCGGGATGTCCAGGTTCAAGAACTCTCGCCCCGGTTGGCCAATCACGTGCCGGGCATCGACGACGGCGGCCAGGTCTTCACCACCCCGGTGGCGGGCCGCTGCACGGTGCCCTGCGATGGGTTGGCGGTGCGCGTTCCGCTCTTCGACTTTCAGGTGGCGAGCCGCATGGAACATCTGCTGGCCGCGGAGATCTGCCCCCAGGTCGTCCAGCTGACCCGACTGACCAACGAGGCGGCCTGGCCTCTGCTGGCCGGTCCCGTCGACCTGGTACGCGAGGGAGGCTGGGTCGGCCGCAGTCGTCTGGGTCTGGTGGCTCCCGGAGAAAGCTTTTCCCTGGGTTGGGGACCGCAGCCGGATTTGCGCGTGCTGCGCGCCGAGGGGGAGGGACCTTGGGAGAAAGACGACCTTTTGGGCGGCTGGAAGCGCCAGCGAACCTGTACTACCTTGACCCTCTCCAACCTTTCGTCGCGAACTCACGCCGTGGAGGTGGTGGAACGCCTTCCCGTCTCCGAGATCAAGCAAGTAGAGATCGTGGCCGAATCGGAACCAGACGAGAACGGCTTCCTGCGTTGGAATGTGGAGCTCGGACCGCGTTCCAAGACCGTGATTCAAGCCGCTTATTGGACTCGCAGGCGCAAAGAAGTGGTCACGGCCTGATCAACTCCAAAGGAGGTCGAGCGAGGACGGCTAACAGTCACCCAATGCGGGCGGAGTTTCCATTCTGGGAGAAAAACGAGTTTGAGTCAGCCGGATAGGCGTAGCCTGTTGATCGGCGCCTGCCGTAAAAGACAGGATCAGATACGCCATAAGCTCGCCCAGGTACGCCAGCGTCTGCAGATTACCGACGGACTGGACAACGAACGCTGGGCCCAGGTGGAACGCGATCTACTGGCCCGTTACGACCAGGAAGAAGAACGCGTCCAGCGCCTGCTCAACGAGAGTCAGGAAAGCCTGCTGGCCGTACCCAGTCGTGAGACCACCCCCTCCGTCGAACCCAGCAGCGAGCGTCCCGAGCCCGGTCGCGCCCAAATTCTGGCCCTCCAGCAAAACTACAAACGCGCCCAATTGCTGGTCGCCCAGAAGAACGAGCAGATCACTCGCCTGCAAAAAGAGCTGGAAGGCAAGCCCGGTCCGGCCGGTCTGGAATCCGAGCTGCTGGTCAAAGAGCAGGCCATCTCCAAACTGCGCCAACAAAATCAGGCGCTCTCCGCACAGGTGGCCAAACTCAAGTCCGAGTCTCCGGATGAAGAAGAGCTGGATGAGCTGCACCGTCAGAATCAGGCTCTTTCCAATGCTCTGGCCGAACGCGATCAAGCGGCGGCTGCCGCCCAGACCAAAGGTGAAGCGGAAATCCAGGAGCTGCACCGCCAGAACGCCATTCTCTCCAATGAACTGGCCGAACGCGACCAGAGCGAGTCCGAGCTGCGCGCCGAAATCCAGCGCCTGCAAGAAGCGCCGCCCGCCAATGAGCAGGAGCTGGAAGATCTCCAGCGCCAGAACGAGTATCTCAATCAAGAGCTGAGCCTGCGCGATCAGAGCGAGGCTCACTTGCGCGCCGAAGTCGGCCGCCTCCAGTCCGAATACGAAAATCGCCTGGTCGAACTCGGCCACCAGACCGAGTCCCTGCGCGCTGACCTCGACCTCAAGAACGAAGTGGTCGGCCGCATCCAGTTCGACCTGGAACTCAAGACCGGCGACTTCGACCGCCTCAGCCGCGAGCACGCCCAGCTGCTGGAAACCAGCCGCCAGCCCGACAACGACGCCGCCCACCAGCAAGAACTCCTCGAGCAACTGAACGAGCAAGCCGAAAAGCACGAACAAGAACTCGCCTACCAACTGGCCCATCAAGCCGAGCAGTCCGCCGAACAACTGGCCGAACTCCAGCGCCAGCTCGAAGAAGCCCAACAAGCGCCCGCCGCCTCCCAGGCCGAGGAAGAACTCCGCGCCCAGGTCGCCGACCTCCAGCAGCGCCTCGAGCAAGCCCCAGCCGCTTCGCCCGTCGAAGACGAACTGCGCGCCCAGGTAGCCGACCTCCAACAGAAACTCGACCAGAACGCCAGCTCGGCCTCCGTCGAATATGAGCTGCGCACTCAGGTCGCGGACCTGCAGCAGCAACTCGAGCAAGCTTCCGCCGTCTCTCCGGCCGAGGAAGAACTCCGCGCCCAGGTCGCCGACCTCCAGCAGCGCCTCGAGCAAGCCTCAGCCGCCTCGCCTGCCGAAGACGAGCTACGCTCACAAGTCGCGGACCTTCAGCAGCGCCTAGAGCAAACCCCGGCCGCCTCGCCTGCCGAAGACGAACTGCGCGCCCAGGTCGTCGACCTCCAACAGAAACTCGATCAGAACGCCGGCTCGGCCTCCGTCGAATATGAGCTGCGCACTCAGGTCGCGGACCTCCAACAGCAACTCGAAGCCGCCCAGCAAGCCCCCGCCGCCTCCCAGGTCGAGGAAGAGCTACGCGCACAAGTCGCGGACCTTCAGCAGCAACTCGAGCAAGCTTCCGCCGTCTCTCCGGCCGAAGACGAACTGCGCGCCCAGGTCGCCGACCTCCAGCAGCGCCTCGAGCAAGCCCCAGCCGCTTCTCCGGCCGAAGACGAGCTCCGCACTCAGGTCGCGGACCTTCAGCAGCAACTCGAGCAAGCTTCCGCCGTCTCTCCGGCCGAGGAAGAACTCCGCGCCCAGGTCGCCAACCTCCAGCAGCGCCTCGAGCAACCCCCGGCCGCCTCGCCTGCCGAAGACGAACTGCGCGCCCAGGTCGCCGACCTCCAACAAAAACTCGACCAGAACGCCGTCTCTCCGGCCGAGGAAGAACTCCGCGCCCAGGTCGCGGACCTCCAGCAGCGCCTCGAGCAGGCCTCTGCCGTTTCTCCGGCCGAGGAAGAACTTCGAGCCCAGGTCGCCGAGCTCCAGCAGCGCCTCGACCAGAACGCCGGCTCTGCCTCGACCGAATACGAGCTGCGCACCCAGGTAGCGGATCTCCAGCAGCAACTCAAGGCCGCCCAGCAGGCCCCGGCCGTCTCCCCGGCCGAGGAAGAGCTCCGAGCCCAGGTGACCGAGCTCCAGCAGCGCCTCGAGCAAGCCCCAGCTGCTTCGCCCGTCGAAGACGATCTCCGCGCCCAAGTCGCCGACCTCCAACAGCAACTCGAGGCCGCCCAGCAGGCCCCCGCCGCCTCTCAGGCCGAGGAAGAACTCCGCGCCCAGGTCGCCGATCTCCAGCAACGCCTGGAACAGCCTGTGGAAGACCCGGAGAAGGCCGAGCTGCAGGCCGAAGTCGAGCGGCTCCGCCAGCAGGTGCGCCAGAGTCAGGCCCTGGTGCCCCCCGAGGACACCGAAAAGCTCCGCTTGCAAGAGCAGCTGGGCCAATCTCAACAAGAAGCCAAAGCCCTCGGTGAAAAGCTGACCCTCCAGGCCGACAAGTTCCAGCTCGAACTTGAGCTGCTGCGTTCCGCCCAGAAACTGGTGGCCAGCGAACTGGCCAAACTTCACGAAGCCCCATTGGGAGCCACTCCGCCGGTCAACAAGTCCGGCTATCTGGGCGGCGATCCTCTCCCGGAAGAAACCGGACGCCTGGGGGCCGCCCCCGCGGCTCGGCAGGGAGGCTTCCTGGGAACTCCGACTCCGGCCAAGGGTGCCTATCTGGGCGACCCCTCCGCCGAGGAAACTGGCCTGCTGGGTGGTCCCCCTTCGCGACCCATGCCCGCGCGGCCGCCCGCCCCGGTCTCCTCGGGCTCGTCCAAACCGGCCCCGGCCGGCTGGCTGGGCTCTCCCGACGAAGAACCCTGGGACGGTTACGTCCGCCCCAACTACAGCAAGGCCGGGCTTCCCCCCGGGGCCGCCGGCGCCGCCAAGCTCGCCGCTCGCTCGGCCAACCTTGGCATCACCGAATCGGCCCCCCTGGACCTGGATGCGACCGTAGAGGGAAGCTCGGATTGGCTGGATGACCCGGCCACATCGGAGTCCGAAGAGCTACCCGATTGGCTGACCACTGAAAAACCGACCGAATAGATGACGGTTTAGATCCCGGTCTCAAAGGGCAAGCACCAAGCAATCTTCTTGGACGGAAACCTGCATGCAAGCTTGCCCTGAACTCACAGTCGAGATCGAAGAAACCATCAACCGCGCCACCGACTGGAGCTGCCGAAACCAGCATCCCGGGGGCCACTGGGTCGGATTCCTCGAGACCAACTGTACCATGGAAGCCGAATGGATCCTGGGAATGCACATCCTGGGCGTCAAGGATGACCCCAAGAAGGAAGGCGTGCTCAAAGCCATCCGCACCATGCAGCGCCCGGACGGTGCCTGGGAGGTTTACCACGAGGCCGAGTCCGGCGACATGAACGCCACCGTGGAGTGCTATGCAGCCCTGCGCGCCTCCGGTGCCGGTGCCCACGAACCCCACATGATTCGGGCCCGCGAGTGGATTCTATCCCACGGCGGAGTCGAATCGTGCCGCGTCTTTACCAAGATCTGGCTGGCCATGCTGGGCGAATGGCCCTGGGACGGCACCCCGACCTTGCCGCCGGAAATCGTCCACTTCCCCCTCAAATTCCCCTTCAGCCTCTACAACTTCGCGAGTTGGGCCCGGGCCACCATCGTCCCCCTGTGCGTCATCTCGGCCCGCCGCCCGGTTGTGCCCCTGGCCCCCGGTTGCACCCTCGACGAACTCTTTCCCAAAGGACGCAAAGGCCGCCACACCAAGCTGCCCCGCCCCAAAGGCTTCGGCTGGGCCAAATTCTTCTGGGTGGCCGACAAAGCGCTGCGCGCTTACCAGAAATACTCGCCCATCAAGCCCTTCCGCGAAAACGCCATCAAAAATTGCCTGGAGTGGATTCTCTCCCGCCAGGAAGCCGATGGTTGCTGGGCCGGCATTCAGCCGCCCTGGATCTATTCGCTCATGGCCCTGCGCTTCGAAGGCTACCCGCTCGACCACCCTGTGCTTAAAGCCGGCATCCGCTGCTTCGACCAGCCCTGGGCCGAAAACAACGACCGCGGCACCTTCCTGCAGGCCTGCACCTCACCGGTCTGGGACACTCTGCTGACCCAACTGGCCCTGCTCGACTGCGGCTGGGACTGCTCCTCGCCCGAATTCCTCAAGTCGCTGCAGTACATCCTCAAAGAGCAAATCACCGCTCGCGGTGACTGGTGCTTCAAAGTTCCCAACGTCCAGGGCGGCGGCTGGGCCTTCGAATACGAGAACGACTGGTACCCGGACGTGGACGACACGGCCGTCGGTCTGATCGTCCTCTCAGGAGCCCTGGCCAGCGCCCCCGAACACCTCAAGGCCCCCATCCAAGAAGCCCTGCGCCGCGCCGAAGGCTGGGTGCGCGCCATGGTCTGCTCCAACGGAGCCTGGGCCGCCTTCGACAAGGACAACACCGAGCCGCTCATCAAGCTCATTCCTTTCTGCGACTTCGGCGAAGCCATCGACCCTCCCAGCGTGGACGTCACCGCCCACGTAGTGGAAGCCCTCGGCTGCATGGGTCACGACATGACCGACCCCCAGGTGGCCCGCGCCGTCGATTACCTGCGCAAAGAACAAGAAGCCGACGGCAGCTGGTTCGGCCGCTGGGGCGTCAATCACATCTACGGCACCGCCGCCGTCCTGCCCGCCCTCCACAAAGTCGGCGAGAACATGCAGTCTCTCTATGTCACCAAAGCCGCCGATTGGCTGGTCTCCAAACAGAACGCCGACGGCGGCTGGGGTGAAACCTGCGCCTCCTATATGGACGAAAACCTCCGCGGCGTCGGCCCCTCCACCGCCAGCCAGACCGGCTGGGCCCTCATGGCCCTACTGGCCACCGGCGGCTATCAAGAATCCATCGCCCGCGGCATCCGCTACCTCTCCTCGACCCAAACCGCCGATGGCACCTGGGAAGAAAAGCACTACACCGGCACCGGCTTCCCCGGCTACGGCGGCGGAGCCCGCACCGACCTCAAAGGCGGCAAAACCCTCAAACAAGGCCGCGAACTCAGCCGCGGCTTCATGCTCCGCTATCACATGTACCGCCACTACTTCCCCCTCATGGCCCTGGGCCGCGCCCGCGACCACTTCGCCAAATAAAGCCGACCCGGAACCCGCCAGCAGGCGGGTTCCGGCCCCCCTCAAAAACGTCCGCCACCGGCCCCAGACAGTCCGCCACCAGCCCCGGACAACCGCCGTCCGCCACCAGCGCCAGACAGTCCGCCACCCGCCCCGGACAAAGCCCCCGTCCGCCACCAGCGCCAGACAGTCCGCCACCCGCCCCGGACAGTCCGCCACCCGCCACCAGCGCCAGACAGTCCGCCACCCGCCCCGGACAGCCGCCGTCCGCCACCAGCCTCGGACAACCGTCGTCCGCCACCAGCGCCAGACAGTCCGCCACCCGCCCCGGACAACCGTCGTCCGCCACCAGCGCCAGACAGTCCGCCACCCGCCCCGGACAACC
>JAFKGI010000006.1 GCA_017307785.1 Vulcanimicrobiota bacterium
TCTGGTTCATGCTGGTTTCGCAGCCGCTCTGGGCGCGGGCGACGAGGGCCTCGTCGGTGATTTTGGTGATGGAGGCGGGGATAGCGCTCATTGTGTTCGGTTCCTTTCGTGTCGGCCGACTGTTTGCGTCGTTCCGTAACCACATCTTATGGAATTCCGAAGGAGCTATTAAGACCGGATCGCCCCCCTCACCGCTGGGGGAATACCCCACCCCACCCCCTGGGGGTATCCACCCCGGCCTACTCTGGAACTACGGAGCAGGAAAGCGACCAGGGTCACGGAACGCCCGAGGCATTCGTTTTGGAAAGATCCGTAGAATGCTACAGAAGCTCAAGGACATCATAAATCACGTTGCCTCCCGACTGGGTATCCAGATTCGCCGCACCAACGCCCCCGATTACTGGAGGGAACTCAGCCTGGATTTAATTGTCCAGCTAGAGAATAGCCTGCGGGAATCGACCTTTACGGAACTTCCCCCTCGGGCGCGCCGAGCCGAACTGATGGCGAGGCTTGCCGGCACCACCGCAACGCGGGCACTTTACCTGGTGGGCTACTTGAATCAGTGCCACCAACTGTCCGGGGACGTCTGCGAGTTTGGAGTCGCGCGCGGCCAGACGACGGCCATTATGGCGAACGAAATCAGAGACAGCAACAAGCTTCTGTGGCTCTTTGACTCTTTCCAGGGGTTGCCCCAGCCCACTGAAAAAGACATTTTGATCGACGATGTCCTGTCGCTGGGCAGCATGGAGAAATATGCCGGGCGCATGTCCTGGACCATCGAGTCGGTGCAGAACCGACTGCGAGAGGTCGGCTTTTCGCCAGCGCGTTACGTCATTCAGCCGGGCTATTTCGAAGATACGGTGAAATATCCGGACAGACTCCCCAAAAGCGTTAGCTTCGCTTTTGTGGATTTCGATTTCTACGTGCCCATCAAAACCGTCCTCCACTTTCTGCACACCTGTCTGGTGGACTCAGCCATTGTGGTCGTCGATGACTACGACTTCTTTTCTTCAGGTGCCAAAACCGCTGTGGACGAATTCCTGCTGGAGTATCCCAATCACTATGAGCTGATTATGCCTCCCCCATCGGCCGGCAAATTCTGCATTCTGCGTTTTCGGCGAGGGGCTTGAGCCGACTCGTGAAGCGTTTGGACGTGGCCACCGTCGCGGACTTTCGGAGTCGCGGACAATCAGGTCCCTTCGCTTCCAGCTCGGAGCTCTTTGAGGCGCGCACTCTGCTCTTTCTAGGCAGCTGGCTGGAAAATGCCGGTGCCGCCAGAGATTGGCCGCTGCACCTGTGCTGCATTGGCGAGCCTCCAGAGACCGTTGTGAAGCTGGCTCATCGCTGCGGAGCCAAGATCTATCGCTGCCTTCCCTGGGAAAATGAAGAAATGGGGCCAACCTTCAACAAATTCCGCGCTTTCGATATCCAGGCGGAGACGCCGCGTCTTTTGATGCTCGACGTGGACACGATCATCTTGCAAGACCTGAGCCCTTATGCCGAACTGCCGGACGGGCTTTGCTTGTTGCCAAACCTGATCAACTACATCTGCCTGGAAAGCTGGACCCGGGTTTACCAGGATCTCGGGCTCTCCGTGCCAAGCGAGCGCTGGCAATCGGCGCTCTGCTACTACGGTGGGAAACATTACCCGGGCGAACCCCATCCCGGTTACTCTGAGCCTATGCCACCCTATTTCAATGCCGGTGTGATCGTGGCCCCGTGGGACAGCCAGTTGGCGCAGGCCTGGCCTTCTTTCGCAAAGGAACTGCAAAAGCGCTACCACGGACGAAGCGGCGATTTCCGCTTCCTGCTCTTCGACGAGGGGAGCCTGGCGCTGGCGGTGACGGAGTTACGGGGCCGGGGTATCCCCTTTACCCCTCTACCGCCGGCGTTGCACGGGCACGTCCTCTTCTACCTGTCCGGCGCCGTCACTCATTCTCAAGTAGCCCTCTTCCACGCGACCGGCCTCTTTCGCAAACGGGGGTCCACAGCCAGCTTCGATGCGATCGATGAGCTTCAGCTCTGGGCGGAATCCCAAGGCGAGCGACGAGCCTCTTTCCCCAACTGCGGCCCTCAACAGTTACGGGAATTCCAGAAACTTGTGAGGCAACTGGAAGGCTTGATGCAACGGCACGTTTATCCAGTCATGAACAGCTATGATTGGAAAAAAACGGTGCTCCGCACGCTCCGCCGCCACTTGCTCCGTCCCCTGTTGCGGCTGCTGAGGAGACTCCGCCAGCGCTAACGACCGGACGGCAGGGCTTTGCGAGGCGAGGACTGGTCCAGATTCAGCTGGGAACCGGCCTCGTAGCCGGCGCCGTAGGCATCGGCGTAGACCCCCCGCGAGGCGGAAGTGCTTCGGCTGCCCATTCCCATGGCCCGGGCGAACTCGCGGCTGGCTTTCTCTTTGCGGTCGAAAAGCTCGAGGGCTCTCGAGGGCATGCTTTTGGCTCGCTCGCGTTGCTCTTGCATGACCCGGGCGCGTTCGCTGCGCACTTGATCGCACACGCCGCGACAGGCTCCCAGCTTGAAGTCGTTGCGATGCTTCTGGCTGCGTGCCCCTTCCCAGACTCGGCTCAGGCGCTCGATTTCGTTCACGCAGAAGGTAAACAAGCGGCGCACGTTCTCGATGTCTTGGTGGGTTCCGATGAGGTTGCGGGTCTGCCGGTAGCGAATGCCGGTGGTCCACATTTCCGGCTCGGTGCCAAGATAGGCAATGCAATGGTGAATCTCGGCCAGGCAACTCATAAGCGCGGTCTGCCAGGCAGGGAAGCCGCGGTAGGTATCGGCCTCGTCCAGGGGAGCCTTGAGGACGGTCAGATCGGCTTCGGAGGGATGGATGTCCAGGTCGGCCATCTCGATTTCGTATTCCAGCATGATGCGCGCCATGGTGGCCGCCGCCGTGGCCGTCTCATTGGCGTTGCCGGTGGCGCAATTGGACAGAGCTTTGAGCTTGGCCAGTTTGTCGAGCAAGCGGCGTTGTTCATCTTGAGAAAGTTTCGAGAATTCCATCGGTGGTGTTTTTCATCCGCTCGACCGGCTTCCTGTCGAACACGGACGCAACCAGGCCGTGACTTCGTTTCGGTTGTAGAAAAGCTGCCTGAGGCGCGGAATGCGGTAGGCCTGACGGAGCAAGTTCAGAGCCCGGCGCAGCGGACCCCGGCGGGACTCCAGTTCTTCGCTGAGATTGCCCAGCTTGAGGCTCAGGATGGCGTGGCCGCCGGGCTTGAGCAGCGGGGCGGCGCGCACCATGATTTGGGCGGATTCTTCGGCGGTCAGCCACATGTCGTTGGTGATCAGGTCGAAGCGCTCGTGAGTGTGGTAGCTCAGGTAGCTTTCGGCCTGGGTGGGGTGATGGACCACTTGAGGGGACTGCCAGCTCAGGTCGCGGGGGTCGACGGCGGTGACCTGGTAGCCGGCCCGGCTGAGCACGCGAGACCAGCCGCCGGGTGCCGCGCCCAGGTCCAGGGCCCTTCCGGGTCCGGCGGGCAGAGCGAAGGAATAGCCGGCTTCCAGCAGCTTCCACTCGGCTCGATTGACCAGTTCCGGATCGGGCGTGAAGTGAGGCACTCCCCAGGGCCAGGGAGTCAGTTGTTGGTGGGGCTGAACCACGCCGGCGTAGTCTTGTACGGCGTAGAGGGCCGGTTGCTTCGGGTCGAACGGTTGGGACAGCAAGGGAGAGGGATAGCGCAGGGTCTGCGGGGCTTTGGGGGGCCTGTTTTGGACGGGATGGAGGTGGCGAAAGTAGACCGGCGGGCGCTTGCGCAGCTGGCTGGCGAGCTGGTCGAAGGAGGCCTGAGTATCGGCCAGGAGCACTCCGGGGGTCAGGCGTTGTTGGGGGGTGAGGCCGATGCGGCGAGCTTCTCCTTCGGCCAGGCTGGCGAAGGGGGCGGAATAGGTGAGGATGACTTGGGTCATCTCGGGGTTGCGGACCGTCGGAGAGGGCCGCGCTCTGCTGAAGTGAGGCCAGGGTAGCGCAGCCGGGGCGGGCCTGTCAATTGGGTTTTGCCTCGGCTGGGGGCGGGCAGGCGCGGGTGCCCGGCTGGGGAGGGTGTTTTGCCTCGGCTGGGGGCGGGCAGGGGTTGGGTGCCCGGCTGTGGAGGGGGTTTTGCCTCGGCCGGGGGCGGGCTATTTTCGGCGGAAGAGGGCGAGGATTCTTTGCCAGACGGAGCTGACGGGGGCGGCGGCTCGGGCGGCTTCGCGTTCGGCCAGGAGGCGATCGAGCAGGGCTTTGGGGACACGCATGGAGTTGCCGCAGAAGAGGCACTGGTGTTCGGCTCCGGCCGAAAGTTTGTCCAGGTCGAGGTCGGTGATGCGGTTGCGGCAGTTGGGACAGGCCGGCGCTGAGGAGGTGGCGAGGAGACTACCAGGGGCAATTCCGGCGGTGCAGAAATGGCTAGCTCGATATGAAGCGTTCTCTGCGTGCCGCCAGTCTGATGGAAGTGGTCGTTGCCATCACGCTTTTCGCGGTGGTAGCTCCGCTGCTGTTCAGTCTCTTTCCGTCGGCTTTGCGGGCGTTGCAGCAGAGCGAAACCAATCAGCAGGTGCTGGCTCTGGCGGCCTATCGGCTGGATGAGGCTCGGCTGGCCTGTCACGGGCCCGGTCTGCAGCAGTTGGAAACGCGCCAGCTGGATGGGCGCACCTACCAGATTTTCCGCGAGTATTACGCGGTGGACGTGTATCGGATGGACGTGGCCGTTTCCGTGCAGGGGGACAGGCGGCCGGTGCAGCTTTTCAGTCGCTTTCTCTACGGGGACGGGCCGTGAGGGGTTATACGCTGGCGGAAACGCTGGTGGCCGCGGCCCTTTCTTTGCTGGTCTTGCTTTTCACCGGGTCGGCTCTGGTGATGGCCATGCGGGCCTGGGCTCAGGCGCAGCGCATGGAAACGGCTCAGCGCGGCACTCTGACGCTGGCTTATCGCCTGCGCCACGACTACATGACCGTGCTGCCCTCCAGTGTGCGCTACGACGCGGGCATTTTGAGCATGCTGAGCGATGATCAGCGCGACTGGAGTGATGCCGGCGAGCCGCTTTACCATCATTGGACCCAGTATCGCTACCTGGCTACCGAGAAAACGGTGGAACGACGGGAATTCCGCATCAATCCTCCCATCAGCAGCGCCACCGGTCTGCCGCCGGGTTGGCCCGCCGCCAGCAAGGGAGTGCTGCTGGCCGAGCGCGTGACCCTTTTTGATCCGGTTCTGACCACCGGTTCGGGACTGCTGCGGTTGCGGCTGCGGGCTCAGGACGAGACTTCCGCCAGTCGCATGGACCTGGATATTTTGCCGCAGATCTACGCCCAGGACGGGCGATGAAGCTACCTCCGGACCTTTTTCAGCGCTTCTGCGCCTGCGTTCAGGCCGAGCGCTATCTGCTCTTGTGGCGGGCCAAGGGGCAGGAGTTCCAGGTGTTGGAGGCACGCGGCCTGGATAAGGAGCGGGTCTTTACCAGCGAACCGGTGAGCGTGGGGCTGTTTCAGGAGGTGGCCGAATCCGGCAAGGCCCGCTGGAGCGAGAAGATGCAGGACAGCTCCAGCACCAGCCTGGTGCTTTCCGGCATCAAGTCCTACCTGTGCGTGCCCATCCGCCAGGAGGGCGGGGTAGCTTTGCTCTACGCCGATTATATCCGTTCGCTGCGGGGGCTCAGCTACACAGACTTTATGAACGTGCACAATCTGGCCCAGCAACTGGGACCGCGCACGCCGCAGAAGAGCGCCGCTCCGCCGCCTCCTCCCCCACCTCCCAAGGCCGAGAAAACCGGCCCAATCATTCCTCTGAGCATTCCCGAGCAGGCCAATCTTCTGAGGTCTCTGGCCACTTTTGCCCAGGCCGGTATTCCCATTTTGCATGGTCTGCACGGTTTGGCGGAACACGCCGAGACCGAGAAACTGCGGTTGTTTTGCGAGCGTTACCACAGCCATTTGCTGCGCGGCGGCCAGCTGAGCGCGGGGGCCCGCCAGTTGGGGCGTTTCGATCCGCTGGTGGCTCCGCTGATGGGAGCAGCCGAGCAAACCGGCAAGCTTTCCTACGTGTTGCAGATGCTGGCCCAGCATTTGGAGGAGAAGCATCGGCGCATTCTGCAGCTGCGCGGCTCGCTGGTATATCCAGCGGCGGTGCTGGCCTGTGGTTTGACGCTGGCGCTGGGTTTGCCGCCTTTGGTGCTGAAGGAACATCTTAAGGCCTATGCTCAGAACGGCCCCCTACCCTGGCCCACTCAGGTTCTGGTGGGGCTGGGCTCCCCGGCTTTCTGGGTGGTGGCGGTGGTGTTGCTGCTGCTGGCCTGGCGTTTGCGCGGGCTGGCCTATCGGCATTTGCGCCGTTTGCCCGGGCTGAAGCGTCTGCTCAGCGCCAATCTGGAGGTGACCCTGGCCACTACGCTGGCCTTGCAACTGGACGCCGGAGTGCCGCTGCTCAAAGCCATTCAGGTGGCTCTGGAGGCCTGTGGGGAGCCGGAAGCGGCGGCCGCCCTGCCTCAGGTGGAGGGTTCTTTGCGTCAGGGGGATTCGCTGTCTCAGGCCATCAGCTTGATTCCCGGCGTGCGCCCGCAGTTGACGGTGTTGCTGGTGGCTGGCGAGGAAGCCGGTAAGGTGAGCGACTGTCTGCGTTGGACGGCGCGGCTGAGCAAGTTGGAGTTCGAGCAAAGTCTGGAGGTGGCTCAGCGGTTGTTGGAGCCTTTCATTCTGCTCTTGCTGGGACTGATCGTGGGTTTTATCGCGGTGGCTTCGCTGCTGCCCACTCTGAAGCTATTGTCGTAAGGTGGTGGCCAGGACCACGAAAGAACCGGCGCCGTTGAGGTTGCGCAGGTAGCGCGGGTTGTATTTCACTTCGGTGTTGACCAGCGTGAGGGCTTCCGACCGCACCGACATGGGTGGGCCGGAGGGAGCCGCGGCTTGGGCCGCCACGTCGGTTCCTCCCGCGATGATGCCGCCGTCGATGAGCAGATGGGCGTCGGGCGGATCGCCGGCCTGGCGGAAGCTGTAGAGGGCTGCTCCCTGCTGCGCCACGATGAGACCGTGCAGTTCTCCGTTGGCCCGACAAATCAGGCGCCGACAGAAGATGACCAGTCCATTGCCTCCCGAGTCGAGGGTGGCGTCTTCCATGGTCAAGGCACCGTCCACAATGAGGGTGGCGCTGGAGCCGTAGAGCTTGCCTTTGACGGTGAGGTCGCCGTCGACGGCCAGCTCGATGTTGTTGAGGCGCAAATCTTCGCGGTTGGGCTGGTCCAGGCTGAGGTCGGGAAACGCGACCGAATGGCTGATGCGAGCCCGGCCGCTGGCAATGACCTGGGCCCCGGGCAGACTGCTGCCGGACAGGGATAAGGTCTGGCTTGGGGAGGCCGAGGCCGAAATCAAGTTCCAGTCTCCGGTTTCCGGCTTTTCCAAAATCTTGGCCAGCGTTTCGTCGCTGGGGATTCCCGGAGGATTGATGCGCTGGCTGCCGGTCAGCGTGCCGCCGACCGTGTCCACCGTAGCCTCAGTGCGGGACTGGAAGCGCGGCTTGTTGATGAGGTCGACATTGCCGGTGACTTCCACACCGTTGGTCTGCTGCTGATAGAGATTGATGGTGGCGCCCGGACTTCCGGAATCGGCGTCTCCCGGGGCAAAGCCGATCAGGTCATAGACCAGCACTTTGCCGCCCAGCGAGACCCGGTTGCGATTTCTGTAGGCTTCCGGCTCCTCGGGAGTGCCGCCTATGATGATCTGCGGCACGCCCGCGGTGGCGAAGGAGAGCATTTGAATGAGCGTGCTCAGGTCGACGTTGGTGACCGGGATGACGTCCTCGGTCATGCGGTAAATGCGCTCGGGATAGCCGAGGATGCTGCCCTGGACGGTCGAGGCTCGGCAGAAGTATTTCTCGGGCAGGGGCGTGGCGGCCATGACGTTGAGGGTGTTGGAGCGGTCGATTTTGCCGCAAATGACGATGGGTCCCACTCCCGCCACGGCGTAGGGCCAGCGGCGCTGCAGCAGGGTTTCGTAGAGATAGTTGTGGCGGCCGACTTTGAGTTCGTAGGCGACGCTGAGGGTGTAGGGCGGAACTTTAGAGCCGAAGCGGCCCGCCACCGAGAGGGAATTCTCCAGGTTGTCCAGGCAGAGGTCTCGGCGCAAGCGGCAGTCGGCCTGCAGGCGCGGATCGTCCGGCCGTAACAACTGTTCGTTGTCGGAGAATTGTTCGAGCACCGGACGGGCCGTTCCGGCCATGCTGACGGGACCTGCCCGTTGTTGGGAGCGCAAGACGAATTCGCTGACCGCGGCTCGTGCCAGAGCGTCGGAACGGACCCGTTCTTCGAAGCGGCCGCTCAGCTGCAGCTGGCTGATGGAGGAGGCGGCCATACAGAAGGCCAGCACCACCATGACCATGAGCAGCGAGAACGTCTGGCCGAAGCTCACGCGAACTCCCTCAGGGCTTTGAGGGCGTCATTGGCGGTGGCGGGGCGGCGGGAGGGGTCTCGGTCGGTCATCCAGTGGAGTAAATTAGCCATTCCTTCCGGGATTCCCGGCAGCACCTGGCGCAAATCCGGCAGCGATTGGGTGAGTTTGTACTGCATGATCTGCAGCATGTCCTCGGGATAAGGCAGCTTTCCCAGCAGTCGTTCGTAGAAAATCAGGCCCAGCGAGTAGAGGTCGCTGCGTTCGTCGACGGGCAGGCCCTGCACTTGCTCGGGGGCCATGTAGACGGGGGTTCCCAGGATCATGTCGGTGGCCGTGAGTTTGGTGCCCAAGATTTTGTGGGCGATGCCAAAGTCCATCATTTTGAGGCGCTCGTTGGGCTGGATGATCAGATTGGCGGGCTTGAGGTCGCGGTGGATGACTCCCTGAGAGTGCACGTAGACGAGGGCTTCCAGCGACTGTTCCAGCCAGCTGCGCACTCGTTTGAGTTCTTGCTGGAAAGACTTGGCCGCCACGTTGTCGAGGGTGACTCCTTCGACAAATTCCAACACCAGGTAGAGTTCTTCGCCCTCGGGCAGGCACACCATGCGCACCACGCCGGGATGGTTGAGTTTGGTGCCCAGATCGATTTCCCGAATCCAGCGGGAGCGGTATTCTTGTTCGGCGATCAGGTGCGGGGCGGGGACTTTGATGGCCACCTGCGCGCCGTCGGCCCCGACTCCCTGGTAGACGACGCCCATTCCGCCCGCCCCCAGGCGCCGGGTGATGCGATAGCCTCCGATGGGTCGCGTGGGCAGACTGCCGTCCTGCGGGACCAGCGGCAGGTTTTCTTCCAGAACGTTGCGGTTGGCTGTTTCCAGTCGGCGTCGCATGGTTTTCCAGCCGATGCCGACGGCCAGCAGTCCGACCACTCCCAGCGGTAGCCAGTTGATGTGGCGGGAGAGTTGGAGTTCGACCGCAGTTTCGATGTTGTAGAGATGGGTGCTGCCCTGCCATTGGTAGAGTCCGCTGCCCCCTTCGGCCCAGAGCGTCAGGGCTTTGCGCGGCAGGGTCAGGTAGTTGCTGCCCACCGTTCCCGGGGGCAGCGGCACCGACTTCTTGTCCTCGTCGAGCACGTAGCTGAGCCGGCAGGGATACTGCAGGTTCAGCACCACCTGGCGTCCTTCTTCGGCCGCGGCGATTTGCGCCAGCAGCATCAGGAGGAGCGGAATCTTTCGCATGGCACTTGGGGTTCGGGACCGGCGGGCTTCTTCCCCTTAGTGGAAGGTGCCGCCGTTGCCGACGTAGTCGAGGGTCTGGGCGTGGGCCTGGGTGTCGGAGACGTAGAACTTGCCGGCCGTGTGTTCACCACCGGTGGCGTAGTCGTAGCCTTTTTCCAGCAGTTCTTGCTGGGTGCCGCCTTTGAACGCTTTGTTGTTACTGGTGACGTAGGTTTTGTTGGTCTTAGGGTCGGTGAGCACGGTCATGGCGTGGCCGTTGTTGTTGCTGGTGTCGGCGTTGCTGCTCTGCTGCACGTTGTAGCCGGCGGCGCCGAGCAGCTCGCCCGACATGTAGGCGAAGCCTTCGCAGTCCTGGATTTTACGGCCGTTGTAGGCCTTTTTGCTGTCGACGTCGCTCCATTTGCTGGCGTCGGCGGTGTTGACGCCGTTGATGGTGGGGCGGTCGTCGCCGGCTTCTTTGGCGGCGGCTTGAGCCTCTTTTTTGCTGTCATACATTTTGCCGCCGTAGAGGAAGGTGGTCTCTTTGCTGTACTTGATGTCGTCCTTCTCGTGGCCTTTGACTTCGGCGGTGTGGGTGTGGAAGGCGTTGGAGTAGTTCTCGAATTCGTCGAGGGCCTTCTCGCGCTTGTCGTCGCTGTTGAAGGTTTTGAAGTAGGCCTTGAGCTGGTCCTGGGTGGGCGGGTTACTGGCCTTGATGCCGGCGTCGTTCATGCCCTGGACGAACTCGGTCTGGCGCTGGGCGATTTCCTTCTTGTCGGTGGCTTCGGGAGCGGCCTTGGCGTCCATCACCGGGCGCATATCGACCTGTTTGCCGAGGGTCTTGTCGGCTTTCTGGCTGGCGAAGGCGGCGACGCTCTGGGTGGCCTGGGTGGCCGGGCGGCTGGTCTGCTGAATCTGCTGGGGTCCGCTTACCGTGTTGACTGCGCTCATCTTGCACCTCCGAAACTTTCTCTGAGGTCAGATTAGGCCGGGTCGATTAATCGGCCCTTACCGTGCTCCGAGGAATGTTGCCGGATTGTTAATCTTGCGCCACGCGTGGGGGGAGGGCTTTGGGGTCTTCGGGCGTCGGGCTGGAGGTAGTGCACTTGGTGGAGTGCACTACCTCTGCGAGGAACGCGATGGGCCGGGTTTGCGCGGGGAGTGCGTTGGCTGGGGGCGGCGGCGCGGGCGTGAGGACGGCGATCGCGGGCGTCAGGACCGCGTTTGGCTGGAGGCGGCGGCGCGGGCGTGGGGGCGGCGATCGCGGGCGTGGGGACCGCGTTTGGCTGGGGGGCGGGCAGGGAGGCCAATTGCGTCGGGGGGTTTGGGCTGGGGGGCGGAGAGAGAGCGCTATTCTTCGGGCGTCGGGCTGGAGGTAGTGCACTTGGTGGAGTGCACTACGATTGAGAAGGACGAGCTGGCCCGGGTTTGCGCGGAGGGCTTGGGGCGGAGAGGGGGCGATTCTTCGAACGTTGGGCTGGGTGTAGTGCACTTGATGGAGTGCACTACGGTTGAGAAGAACGCGGTGGGCAGAGTTTGCGCGGGGGGTGGGGCCTTGGGGGATTCGGGGCAGGTGCCGGCCTTGAGCCCACCGGTGGCGGCGCGTGCACGGGTGGCATGGCGGCAAGAGGGGTGGGTCGAGGCGATGTCTGGGGTGTGGCGAAGAGGTCTGGATATGGCTAGACAGGTTTGGCTGGGCGTGGTGAGCCACGATCATGTGCGGCAGGCGGTGGCCGGGGGGTTTTGTCGGTTTGATCATGGGAAGCCGAACACGATCCTCAAGCTGCGGGCAGGCGATCGGGTCGTCTATTATTCACCGCGGGAGAAATTGAGCGGGGGGGCGGTGGTTCAGGCTTTTACGGCGCTGGGCGAGGTGCTGGAGGGGGATGTCTTCTATGCCGATGGGGCGGCTCAGCGTCGGGTGCGTTACGAAAAGGAGTGCCTCGTTCCCATTCGGCCGCTGCTGGAGCAGCTTTCTTTTACCAGCGGGCACAAGTCGTGGGGGTTGGCCTTGCGTCGCAGTTCCTTTCGGATCAGCGAGGCTGACTACGACTTGATCGCAGGGGCCAGGGCTTAGGTTCCCTGGCGTCGGCGGCCGCTGCCGGCCAGGGCCAGGAAACCGGCGGCCAGACACAGCGGTAGGGCGGCGGAGGCCGGGCTCAGTTCGGGGACCACCGCAAGGCCGATGGCGGTCAGGTCGAAGGTCGCGGTCGACTGGTCCGTCCTGAAACCGCCGCCCGTGAACGAGAAACTGCCGGGAGCGGCAAAGCAGCTATTCACCTCGGGCGAACTGCTGTTGGCGGGCCGTGTCTGTGGGGTCGAGCCTCCCCAGACGGTACCGTTGGTTTGAGTCAGGGAGAAGCGACTGCCGAACGGAAAATTGTCGTCGTCCAGGCTATCGGAAAAGGCGAAGTCATAAGTTCCATCCTGATTGTCCACCAGGGAAATGGTCGGGTCAGTGAAGTTATTCAGCCCGCCCGCTGCGTAGGTTAGGGAGTGATAAAAGATGCCGCCGGGATTGTCTCCTGTGCCGACCTGGATGGTGGTCGTCTCACCGGTAATGCCGGGCAGCAACGTGACCCGCCCGGTTACGTTGTAGAGGACCGGGGCGGCCTGAACGGCACTGGTCAGGAGGGCAACTGCGAGGAACCTTTTGAAAAGCATGGGCCGGCCATTCTTAGTCGTTCGACTCAGACCTGCCAGAAACAGAAAACGTATCCAAAAGTGGGCGCAGTTTTTCGGCCAGTCGCAAGCTGAATTCCTCAGCACCACTGGCGTTCAGATGGAAGGCATCCGAGAAACGTTGAGGTTGCGCCAGTTGGGGTAGCTCGTTGAGACCCATTTTCAGAACCGGAATTCGATGGGATTGGGAGACCTGCAAGGTGGCGGCCCGCAGCGCCGTGGTCGGAACATCGGGCGCCGACTGCTGCCAACTGGGGCTCTCCACGAAGATCAAGCGGGCCCCGGCTGCTTCCACTTGGCCAGCGAAGGCTTCCAGGTTCTTCGAGTAGTAGGCCGGCAGCTCCAAAGGCGAACTCTGCTCCTCCAGCTGAGGGGGAAGCGGGCTCGACATCTCCCCCGCCTTGGGCCGGTAGCCCCAGCGCGCCGGCGATTTTCCGTAGTCTTGCAACAGGTCAAAGAGCGAACCGCCGCAGCGATAGGCGCTACTGCGCATCTTCAGACGATCGCGCCAATCTGAGCTGTCCAGAACCTGATCGATCACCGGGTCTCTGCCCAGCCATGGCTCCAGCCGGTGGATCATGTGATCCTCGCGAGGCACGTAGACCAGATCGAAAAGCACGTAACGAACCGAATGATGCTTCTGAGCCAGGGCAAAGGTGGCGCGGGCCTGCAGCAGTCCCAGTCCGGGGCTGCCGGCATTGTAGGCGCGCAGCCCGAGCTGCTCCGAGAGCAACTTATCGTCATAGTGGGCCAGCGCCCGCGAAGAGCCCAGGATCAGCAGGTCGGCTTCGCTCAGCACGGCGCTGCGCAGCAGACCATAGGGGTGATTGGGATCGGGCTCTCCGGCTCGGAAGCGGCCGGCCCGCTCGGGTTGGAAAAGCGGCACCACCAGCCAACCGACCAGCGCGTCCCCCAGCACCACCAGTAAAAAGATAAGCAATAAATCGCGAGCCAGCCGCTTAAAACTGGAGGTAGAGGAAGTTGACATCCGTCTTGGCTCCTAACAGCAAAATCCCCAGCAGCAGCGCGGCCCAGCCCAGCGTTCTCAGGGCCCAGGGCAGGCGCAAGAACCAGCGGTCGAAGGGCAGCGGGTCCTTGCAGACATCCACCAGCACCACCAGAGCAAAGCCCAGCACCGCCTCCCAGGGCACGCCCTGCAGCTGGAAACCGTGCTGGCCGCCCTCCAGCAGGATGCCGGAGAGAATGGCCAGCGCCACCGAAATCGAGGGAGCCCGGAAGAGCAGCAAGCCCAAGGCCATGGGCAGCAAGGTAGCCAGCGTATTCCAAGGCCGCCCCAGGCGCGGCGCCTCGCTGCTGTCGTAGAGCCGCATGACCAGCAGAAAGAGGCCGTTGACCAGACCCCAGAGGGCGAAATGCCAGGCGGCTCCGTGCCACAAGCCCGACAGGGTAAAGACCAGCAGCGCCGCCAGCCAGGCTCTTTGAGGGGCGCGGCCGCACAGCGGAAAATAGACGTAGTCGCGGAACCAGGCCATCAGGGTGATGTTCCAACGGTTCCACACGTCGGCGGCGTTCCGCGCCAGATAGGGCGCGCGGAAGTTCTCGCTCATGCGAAATCCCAGCATTTGCCCCAGCCCCAACGCCATATCGGTGTAGCCGGAAAAGTCGGCGTAAAGTTGCACACCGAAAAGCAGAATGGCCAACAGCAAACTGGGGCTGTCCAGCGAAGAAAAGCGGGCGAAGGCCGCGTTGACGGGAAGGGCCAGGTTGTCGCCCACCACCACCTTCTGGAAGAGGCCCCAGCTGAAGCGGGCCATTCCCAGATAAATCCCTTCCGCGGAAATCTGTCGCGGCGACTCGATCTGACGCAGCAGTCCGCGAGCTCGTTCGATGGGACCGCACATCATCTGGGGGAAAAAGCTCACGAACAGCATGTAATCGGAGAGCTTGCGGGCGGGGGGCACGCGCCCGCGATAGACGTCGATGGCGTAGCCCATGGATTGAAAGGTGAAGAAGCTGATGCCTACCGGCATTTCCAGAACCGGTGGCAGGGCGGCGGCGGGCAATCCCAGAGCCACCAGCAGGCTTTCCAGCATCAGCCCGTACTTGAAATAGGCCAGAATCAGCAGGTTGTAAGCCAGACTCAGGGTCAGCCAGATGCGCCCGCGCCGCGTCCCCTGATGGGGAAAAATCCGCCAGCTCAGCCAGTAGTCCAGCGCTCCGGACCAGACCACCAATAGCAGATACCAGCCGTTCCAGCAGCTGTAGGCGTAGAGACTGGCCAGCAGCAGAATCCGATTGCCCCAGCTTCGGGGGGCGGCCGCGAAGAGCCCGAACGTGATCAGAAAAAAACAGGCAAAGTTAAGGGAATTGAAAGGCACCGAAACTAGGAGACGGCTAGAACCGTCGGATTGTCTCTGAGGATCGCGCGTTGCTGCATGAACTGGACTAGCTGCATGGCCAGACTGCTCGAGGAACGTGGATAGCGCACCACCAGGTCTTCGGTCCGTTTCCAGAGCTTGGGCTCAAGCGTGCGCAGCTTGCTAAAGGTCCGCATCCAGGCTTTCAAGGCCTCCGAAATGGGCCCCTGAGAAGGCCGCGCCTGCAGCGGTTGATAGCTCTGACCGACCACGGAAGCGAACTGCTCCAGGCGATCTCCGAAAGCTTCCGGCTCATACAACTGGTCGCACAAGGTGCGAACCCGGTCTTCGAACTCGCCGCGGGAATGATGAAGCGGCTGGATGTTGGCCGTCCAAGGGGAGCTGGCTACCAGCGAAGGGTCCAACAAACGGCCCTCGCGTTGCACCCGAGCGTAAAGAGGGGTGCTTTCCAGCGCCACCAGATTGCTGACCTTCACGTTGGGCACGCAACTGCCCATCCAGAAGTCCCGCTGAATGTCGAAGATCTCGGCCGGGTCGGAATCAAAACCGACGACGCAACCCGCCTCGACGGTGATGCCGTGGGCCACGATCCGCTGCAGACGCTCATGCAGATCCAGCCCTACGTTCTGAACCTTCTTGGTTTCCTTGAGACTGGCCTGATGAGGGGTCTCCACACCCACGAAAATCTGGTTCAGTCCCGCTTCGGCCATCAGACGCAGCAGCTCGTCGTCGCGGGCCACGTCGATCGACCCCTGGGTCATGAACGAAACGCGACCGGCCGGCCGGACGGCATTCCAGTCGGCCAGGGCGCTGACCAGTTCTTTGGCCCGGCCGCGGTTCACGGTGAAGTTATCGTCACACAGCAGCACGCGGCGATACCCGCAGCGATAGAGCAAATCCAGTTCGGCCAGTACGTTTTCGACTGGTTTGAATCGCTGCTTGCGCCCTAAATACTGAATCACGTCGCAAAACTCGCACTCGAAGGGACAGCCGCGCGAAGTCTGCAGCGAGCCCACCAGGCCGTAAGCGTTCGGGTAAAGATCCCAGGCCGGCAGAGGCGAGAGCTCCAGACCGGGACGCGTTCCCAGGTAGCTGCTTTTGGGGTGGCCCTGGGCCAGCGCACGAAACAGTTCCGGCCCGATTTCTTCCATTTCCCCTTGAATGAGGACATCACAGTAGGGTCGGACCGTCTCGGGAGACATGCTGGCAAAGGGACCACCCATGATGACTTTCGAGCCGTGGGCGCGGTAATGCCGGGCCAGTTCAAGCATGCGCGGAACCTGAGAGACTTTGCCGGTCAAACCAACCCAGTCCGGCCGCAGGCTCAGGTCGGCGTGAGCGATTCCCTCATCGGCCAGGCGCACCTCGAAGTAAGGACGGGCCAAGGCGGCCACGGTGGTGATGGCCAGGTCGGCGATGGCCGCCAGACGGGTTCCGGTGTGCTCGGCCACCACCTCAGCCCCGTAATATTGCGGGCAGGAGCAGTCGGGATTGATCAAATAGAGAGTTGGCACCGATTCTGGTTCTGTCCAGGGGGCGCAGGACCTGCCGCACGCCTGTTCAAGCTGAGCGCCGGTGGAAACCTTGACGCAACTGCTGCGCGCGCGGGCCTCGTCGAGGCCCGACCAGGTCGCTTATCAGTTCGAGACCTTTCGCCCCCCGCAAGTTCAGGGGCTGACCTGGGGTCAGCTTTGGGCGCGAGCGCGGGAACTGGCTCGCCGGGCCGGGCCGCTGGCGGGCGAAACGGTGCTGCTGCTTCTGCCCCCGGGCCTGGATTTTCACGTGGCTTTCTATGCGGCACTGCTGGCCGGCGCCCGCCCCCTGGCGGTACAGGCCCCCACCCTGGTCCAGCGGGCTCGCACGCGGCTGCAGCTGGATGCAGCCCGTCAGGCCGCCAGCAGTGACCGGGTCTGGACCCTGAAAGCCTACGCACCCGAAGGATATCGAAACTTTCTCCTGGACGAGCCCGGGGAGGACGGCTGCGACCTGCCGGAGGCGGCCCCCCAGGATATTGCTTATTTCCAGTTGACCTCCGGTTCGACCGGCGGTTCCCGGGCCATTCCGATTTCCCACGCCAACGCCATCTGGATGTGCCGGGCGTTGGGGGCCGAGGCCGACGGGCAGGAGGGGCTGGTGTGCTCGGGCTGGCTTCCGCTCTACCACGACATGGGTCTGATTCTGACTTTGCTCAGCCCGCTGGTGCTCGACGGCCGCGGTCATCAGATCGCGCCGCTGGACTTTCTGCAGAAGCCCGTGCGCTGGCTGCGCTGCCTGTCCGAGCAGGGGGCGACCCACACGGCCGCTCCCAACTTTGCCTACGAGCTGTGCCTGAATGCCCTACCGGAGGCCCCGGCGGACCTGGATCTGAGCCGGCTGCGGCGCGCTTTCAACGGCAGCGAGACGGTGAATTTCGAGAGCGCCCGCGAATTCGAGCGTCGTTTTGGAGCCCCGGTCTATCCTTGTTATGGACTGGCCGAGGCCACTCTGATGGTGTCCGGTGCCCGCCGCGGCCGCGGCTGCGGCTATCCTCTGCGCGAGGTCGAGGTGTCGATTCGCGATCAAGAGGAAATCTGGGTGCGCGGTCCGGGGGTGGCGCCGGGGCTGGCCGACCGAGACGGCTGGTTGGCCACCGGCGATTGCGGCTTTCTTCAGGACGGACAGCTGCATGTCAGCGGCCGACTCAAGGAGCTGATCATTTTGAATGGCGTCAACTACGCGCCTCAGGTGTTCGAGCAGGCGGCCGGGGACGGGGTGGTGGCCTTCTCGGTGCCGGGTCGGTCGGGCGAACTGCTGATTCTGCTGGTGGAACGGCGCGCCCGCAAAACCGCCTCAGAAGTGGAACGGGCGGTGGCTCAAGCGACAGGCGTGCCTCCTCACCGGGTGGAACTCGTGGAGCGAATCCCCCGCACCAGCAGCGGAAAGTTCCAACGGCGTCTGTGCCGCCAGCAATATCTACAAAGGAGCCCTGCATGACCCAGCCGGAATTGGAAGCCCTGATGGTGCAACGCGTATCGGAGATCCTGAAAATTCCCCCGTCCGAGGTGCGCGTCGACGAGGAGTTCGCCAATCTCGGGCTCAACTCGGTTCACGCCGTGACCCTTTCCGGAGAACTGGAAGAGCGGCTCCAGTTGAGCATCGAGCCTCATCTGGTCTTCGAATACCCCACCATCGCCTCGCTGGCCGAGTACCTGCTGACCCTTTGAGATTAGGCGCCGCGCCGCCGGGGTAAACCATGGGCGGTGTCTGTTCGTTTTTTCCGGTGGTGGGCTACCTTTACCCTCAAATATCGATGGCTCGTTCTGTTCCTGGCTCTGATCTCCGTGGCGGTCTGTGGCTGGCTGGCTCAGTCTCGCCTGCATTTTTCCACCGATCGGACCCAGCTGCTCGACCCGGATCATCCAATTCAGCGATCCTGGCAGGCCTATCGTCAGAGCTTTCAGGGCAACTCCGATTTGCTGGTGCTGATCACCGGCGATCCCGAGGAGGTCAAGGGAGCGGCCGACACGCTGGGCCGCCAGTTGGGCAAGGAAAAGGACTACTTTGACGAGGTCTTTTACAAGATCGATTTGCCCAAGATCAATCAGCACGCCCTGTATTTTCTTTCCACTCCCGATCTGCACGAGCTGGCCCGCCAGCTGAAGCAGGCCAAACCCTGGCTGGGCGCTTCGGGCGGGGCCGGCTTTTTGGAGAAGCTGGCGCGCACCGAGCATCCTGAGGATCTGCAGCCGGTGTTGCCCATGCTGGCCAATGTGCTGGAGGGCATGAGCCGCAGCATCGAGTCGCGCGGCGAGGCTTCCTATCAGAGCCCTTTCCCCAGCTATCGGGGTGAGAAGCAAGACGTGGAGATGGGAGCGGACACCGTTTACAACCGCATCTCCGGCGACCGCACCTGCATGATGCTGGTGCAACCCAGCGATCGGTCCGGCAACTTTGAGCACGACGCCGAGACGGTGGCCCGCTTGCGCCGCCGCGTGTCGGAGGTGATGCGCAGCTTTCCCTCGGTGGAATGCATGGTGTGCGGCGAAGTGGTCATGAACACCGACGAGATGGTCGGTTCTTATCGCGACTCTCGCTTGTCGGGTTCGGTGGCCGTGCTCTCGGTCTTCGGACTGCTGACCATCGCCTTCGGCAACTGGCAGCGCCCGCTGTGCGCCGGCCTGAGCCTGGGAGTGGGCATGGCCTGGTCGGCTGCTTTCGCCGCCCTGACCATCGGCAACCTCAACCTGCTCACCGTCCACTTCGCCACCATCGTGGCCGGACTGAGCATGACTTTTGCCGTGCAAATGCTCTGTCAGTATTTGGAGCTGGAAGACGGCGACAATATCTGGGTGGAGACGGCGGCCCGCACCGGCCCCACCTGTCTGATCGGCTCGCTGACCACGGCCATCGCCTTCTGGTCGCTGCACTGGGCCAATTTCCGCGCCGCCGGCGAACTCGGCTTCATCACCGGCGTGGGCGTGCTTTGCTGCTTCGTCTCCATCACCACCTTGCTGCCCATTCTGCTTTCCCTCACCGAGGGCAAGAAGAAGCGCGCTTCGGTGCGTTTGCCGGGCTGGCAGCTGCTGAGCGGACTGGTTTCGCGCCATCCTTATCGGGTGCTGGCCGTGTCGCTGTTTATCAGCCTTTATAGCGCCACCTGGGTGGCCCGCGTGCCCTTTAACTACAACGTGCTGAGCCTGCAGCCGCAGGGATCGGAAGTGGTGCGTCTGGAGAACTTCCTGCAGAGCATGGGCTATTCGGGGCTGTTTGCGGTGACTTCAGCCGCCAACGTGTCGGAGGCCAACCTGCTGGCCTCCAAGTTCGAAAGCCTGTCCAGCGTTTCGCGAGTGGAGACGGTGGCCGCGCTCGAGCCCAGCGACGTCAACGAGAAAGCGCCGCTGGTGGCCCAGATCATCAGCCTGGCCGAGCCTTTGAAGAAGCCGCCCTCCGGCAAGACTCCGCAGCTGTCGGGTGCGGAACTGCGCAAGCTGGCTCGCGATTTCGCCAGCGCTTCCCAGCAGGTGCAGACACTGCTGGCCCGCATGCCGGAAAGCCCGGACCGCGACCGCGCCGCCAAGGCGCTGCGCCATTTCAACAGCCTGCTTGACCCCAGCAAACCGGGCCCGATTTCGGCCGCCCTCAAGAGCTATGCGGAGAACCTTCAGGTGGATCTGCGCCGGCAGGCCCACTTCTTGAGCGAGCAGCGCAAGGTCTTGCCCGATATCCTCAACTATCTGCCCCAGCCGCTGCTGGCCCGCAGCGTCTCGCCGGGCGGGCGCGTCAGTCTGCGCATCTTTCCGCGCGGCAACGCCTGGGATCGGGAGCCGCTGGAATTTTTTGTGAACCAGATTACGCGGGTCGATGCCTATGTGACCGGCTCACCCTTGATGATCTACTACAATATTCAGGAGCTGCGCAAAGCTTACTCGACCTCGGGACGGGTGGCCCTGGGCGTGATTTGTGTGCTGCTGCTCATCCACTTCCGCTCGCTGAAGAACGCCACTCTGGCCATCTTTCCCAAGCTGCTGGGCGTGCTCTGGATGGTGGGCGCCATGGGCGTGTGCGGCGTCAGCTTCAATTCGGCCAACTTCCTGGCGCTGCCCATCACCCTGGGCATCGGCTTGATCTTCGGCGTCAACGTGCTGCTGGAATGCCAGGAGAAGGGCTCCGACTCCCTGTTCCGCAGCTCCACCGGCGCGGCCGTCACCCTTTCGGGATTGACGGCCATGCTCGGCTTTTCGTCCTTCTTGATGGTGGCCCACGTGGGCGTGTCCAGCTTTGGCTTCGTGATGACCGCCGGGGTGGGCGCCAATCTGATCACCTCGCTGTTCACCCTGCCGGCCCTGCTGAGCGCCCTCAAAGGGCGCTAAGGCCTACTGGGCTTTGGAGAAGATCAGTTCGGAGCTGGGCAGGTCGAAGGTGACGGCCGGGTAGCGGCTCAGGAACGACTGTCCCAGCACGCCTTCGGCCTGGAGCTTACGGAAGACGACCGGGGACTTGTCCTGGGCCAGCTGCGTGTCCGAGAGTCCCACTTTGCCCAATTGTCCGGCCCAGGCGCGGTAGCGCAGGCCGTTCTGGTCGGTGGGTTCGGTTTCGGTGACGTTGGCGCCGGTGGCGTCGACTTTGAGGGTGAACATCAGCTTGGAATCGAGCAGCAGGGGCTCGCAGCCGGTGTCGACCTGGACCCAGGCTTTGGGGGGCTCGGGGGAGCCGCCACCGCCGGTAAAGTTGGAGAGGAAGCCGGCCAGTCCGCCGGGCTTTTCGGGGTCGGGGGCTTTCTCTTTGAGCATCAGCGACACCAGGGCCACGGCGGCTTCATCGGCCATGCGGCATTCCACTTTGGTGCCGGTGGCTTTGCGGGCCCGCAGCGACTCGGAGTTCTCCAGGATGAGCTTGTTGTTGGTGAAGTCCAGGGTGAAGGGATGCTCGCGCAGGAAGGCCAGCGAAAGGATGCCGTCGACCTTGGTTTCGCCGTCGTTGCCCACGAAGGTGCGGGGCTCGGCCACCACCACTTCTTGCTCGCCTTCTTTGACGTTGCCCACCGTCAGGCTCGAGATGCGGGCCTGGGCCAGGTTGAGCTCGCCGCCCGTGACCGGCTTGACTTTGTGGTCGGGGCTGACTTCCACCCCGAGCTTTTGGGCCAGGGCCGGGCTGATCACGTTGAATCCCAGGCCGGTATTGAGCTGGAACTCGGCGTCGACCGAGTCGGCTACCTTGACGGGCAGGACCACGGCTTTTTTCTTGCCGACACGAAAGGGGACACTGGTGGCGGCCTCGTCGGCCCGGGCGAACCCGGCTCCGATCAAGCCTCCCACGGCAGCAACACAGAAAAGTAAGCGTTTCATCGCGCATTCTCTTCTGTCCAGGTCCGGGCCCACCTTCCGTAGCGGTTTGGGGGCTGGTTTGCTTACCACTGGTGGTGGCAGGCTGGTTGGGCCTGAGGGGGGCCACCATGATTCGTGGAGGTTGCTTACCACTGGTGGTGGCAGGCTGGTTTGGCCTGAGGGGGGCCACCACGGGTGGTGTGGTTTGCTTACCACTGGTGGTGGCAGGCTGGTTGGGCCTGGGGGGGGCCACCACGGGTGGTGTGGTTTGCTTACCACTGGTGGTGGCAGGTGGTTGGGCCAAGTGTTAACTCGGGGGCAGCAAATCCTTTTGCTGGGGCGGGTATGCTGGGTGGCGTGAAGATTACATCTCAGGCGGAGCGTTTTCAGCGGGTGGACCGCAATCGCGACGGCAAGCTGCAGGCCGAGGAGTTGCGCGACTATCTCATCAACTCGGGGGAGTTGCGCGAGGGGGTGGATGAGGCGCGGTTGCTGCGGGAGTTTGCGGCTTCCTTTGAGCCGACTCGAGCGGTGGGCTATACCAGTTATGAGCAGGCGGCCGCCAAGTTGCAGCAGCTGGCTCAGAAATACCCGACTCTGGCGCAGCGGGTGAGTCTGGGCAAGAGCGTGGAGGGGCGCGATATCTGGGCCCTGCGCATTGGCAAGCAGCCGGAGGGCAAGGCTCCGGGGGCGGTCATCACCGGTTGTCATCACGCTCGCGAGTGGATGACGGTGGAAGTTCCGCTGGATCTGGCTTCCAAGATGCTGGACGGGTATGCCCGCGACAAGGACATGAAGAAGCGGGTCGATAGCCTGGAGACCTGGATCGTTCCGATTGTCAATCCGGACGGTTACGAATATAGCCGCACCGAGGATTCCTGGTGGCGCAAGAACCGGCGCGTGAATGACGAGACCGGTTGTCCCAAGCCCAAGCCTCCTTCCGGTGACTTCGAGTGGCCGACGCCGGTGGGCGTGGACTTGAACCGCAACTACTTTGATGCCAAGAACCCCGAGATGTATCGGCAGCCGGGGGACACTCCCTGTTCTTATCAGGACGATCCTTCGCACACCAGCGATGGTCCGCGCACCGATACCTATCGCGGTCCGCGTGGGGCTTCCGAGCCGGAGACGCGGGCCATGCAAGATCTGGTGCTGGGTCGGGCCAACATTCAGGGCGTGGTGGATTACCACAGCTATGGCAACATGATCTTGATTCCCTGGGGCTATAAGACGGAAGAGCCGGCCAATATCGAGACGTATCGGACGCTAGGCAATGCTATGAACCAGGCGTTGGGCGGCGACTACAAGGTGCAGCCGAGTATGGATCTTTATCCCACCACTGGCACCTCCAGCGACGTTTTCCACGCCAACGGCAAGCTGGCCATTACCATGGAAATCGGCACCAGCTTTCAGCCGCCGGCCTCGGAGATTCCCGCCACCGTGGACAAGCTAACGCGGGCCAATCTGGCCTTTCTGGATCACTTTACTCGGTAATTTTTTGGATGGTCCAGTAAGGAAAAGATTTCTCGAAATTCAACTTGCGGGCCAGCGGAGCGTAGACGGCCTTGCGCTTGGGATCGAGGACGCACAGGGCGGCCAGCAGCAGGCGCTTGTCACCGACGTTCAGGTGTAGTCGAGTGGCCTTGGGATCCGGCTGGCGCAGCAGTTCGGCCGCATGAAACTCGGGGGAAAAGGGCGGGTAGCCGCTCAGAATGTCGATGGTCCGCTCCAGTTCCCCTTTGCCCGCGCCCATCAGGAACAGGTTTAGATGGAAAGTCCAGGAGCTGGCCTGGGCCGCTTTGGACAGAAGCCTGTCGAGTTTTCCAGCGTGGAGGTCGGCTAAAACCTGCAGTCCTTCCAGCTTGAACGTCTGCTGACTGGGATGGCCTTGTGCGTAGGCCAGGATAAGTCCGAGATATTCGGCCTGGGTAGGCGATGAGGCCTGAATGCAGTGTTTCGCTTCCTGCAGTTGGCCCGCCGCCGCCAGGGCCAGCACCCGACACTCATCCTCCATCGGTAGAGCCAGCGCTAGCTGATACTTACCCTGGGCCACCAAAGAATGCACCAGAATCGGTCTCGAGAGCCGCCCTCCTCCCTGGGAGAGCTTCTCGGCCGTCGCGAAGTCGCCCCTGGACAGAGCCGCTTCGGCTCGATGCAGAAGCGCGAACGGGCTGATCGGCTCGGTCCGGATCAGTTCCGGGTTTCCCGTCACTCGCGCCAGCAGAAATTGGAGCTCCGGATCCTTCGGGGCGGCCTTGAGCCGCTGTTCGTATTCGGCTTGAAGGTTGCGCTTGGACCAGGCCAGGTCCTGATACAGAATGTGCCAGGCGGTGTTGACCGACTGTTCTTCAAGGTGCCTGGAGGCGGCGTCCAGCAATTTCTCGGGGGCTATTTCGCTCAGGGCGCCCTCGAGCAAGGCCATATCGGCGTGGATTCCCATACCGGTTTCCAGATAATCCAGTCGAGCCTGATCGTCCGGCAGCAGGCTCAGCAAATAAGCGGCGCTACCCGCCAGAGCATCCAGGCGTCGCAGATAGGTTACGTCATTGAAGAGAAAGGAAAGGTGACCCTCACTGACCATGATCTCCTTCGGAAAACTCTCGAAAGGCAGGTCGATGTCGTCGAGTTCGTGCAAGCGCCGCGCCTGGTAAAAGTGGAACTGAGGATCGATTTCGCCCAGGGGACGCTTGGCATAGCCGTTCCTCTCGGTATAAAGCAGCGCCAGACTGTCGGGATTGAGGAGAAAGGTGCGTTTCTGAAAGGCGCGGGTAAGCCAGAAAGTCTTCACAGCCACCGAAGCGGAGGGCACGCCGGGCTCGAAGGTTTTGTATTCGAGGTTGCCTTCGGCGATGTTGATCAGCTCGGGTCGACCCGGGACCAGGGTGCGCCGCTTGCCGGCGATTTCGATGTCGTAGGGGGCGTCGGTGCCGTTGAGTAGATAAATCGGTCGAATCTGTCCGGCCCACCAGGTGACGCCGAGGTAGCACAGGAGCAGGGGAATGAGGGTGCCGTAGACGACCGGTTGGGCGAAGAAGGGGACGGCGGGGATGGAGGATTTGAGGGCCAGCGTGGGCAGGTGTTTTTTTCCGTGGTTGCGTTTTCGATACCATTTGTGTTCGGGCTCGACCGCTTGGGAGGGCCAGATTTTCTCGATTCGATCCAGGACTTGGGCGGCTTCGTCCATCTGGCCGCGGGCCTGGTAGGCTTCGGCTAATAAATAGAGGGTGTCCCGGTAAGCGCTGAGTTGCTCCTGAAAGATGAATTCCAGTTTGGGGGCGGCTTCGGCGGGATAGCCTCGGCGCAGGGCGTCGATGGCGCGCAGGCATTCGCATTCCGGGGTGGTGCCGGCGGCTTCGAAAAAGGCGTCGGCCTGTTCCCATTCGCGGAAGTGCGAGAAGGCATTTCCCAGCAGCGCCATGATATGAGGATTGTCGGAGAAGCGATCGGTCAATTCCTGGGCTTCTTCCTGCAGATCTTCCAGGGCGGAATATTGCAGGACCGTTTCCAGAAAGGCCAGGGCTTCGGCGGGGGTCTGGAGATGATCGCTCCGTTCGCTCAGGGCCAGGTCGCGGCGGCGTTCCCATTCGCTGTAGTCGAGCTTGCGATTTTTTCGGCAGATTCGACATTCGTCTTCGATGCGCACGCGTCCGCTGGAGAACAGGGAAATGCCGGCGAATTTCCAGTATTTGCCGGCGGTGTAATGAGCCAGTTGACCGCGCGCCCCGCAATGGGGACATTTATCCACCCGGACCCAAAGGTCTTTTTTGCCTAGATATGCTCTCCCGAACAGACTACCCTCCCAGCAAAGCCTGGAGTTGGGCCCCTTGGCGGGCGGCCCATTCCAGGTCGTCATGTACCTCCTGATTAAGCACCGGATCGAGAAATCCTAGATCAGTTTTCAATTGCGGGCGAGCCAGTACGGCGTGCACATTCGCCGGTCCCTCCAGGGAATTGAGCAAGATTCCGTCCTGAACATAATGCAGTCGGCCCGGACCCTGGCCCAGTCCCAGCCAGCGCTGCACCCGCATGGAAGGCAGACTCCAGGCGCCCGAGGGAATCACCGACTGCAGGTAATCCTGCGCTTCCAGCAGGTAACTCACTTCTTTCAGCTTCGGCAGCTGCTGTCTTCCTTCGGGAGCGAGGGTGCGGCCTAAGGGTAGTACCGTTTGCCAATCCACCCTACCCTCCGGATAGTCATAATAGTCGGGATGACGGCCGGAATCGCCCGTAACTCGGGTGACGCGATAATTTTCCACAGGAATGTTCCCCTCCAGACAACACAGGACCAACGAAGAATACGCCCATCCCTCAGTGCCTCGCAGCGTCTTTTCTTGATAACGAATCTGGGGGGCTCCTCCGTGCAGCGGGCTGGGCAAGCAAAAGGCGGGCTCGGCGCGCGGACTCAGCCAGTTGCGTTCGGCGCGCCAGGGTCCGGCCTTGAGAGCCTGGGGCAGCAGGGGGGCGTTGATCAGGCGGCCGTCCAGTTCCACGGGAGTGGGGCTGAGGGCGCAGCGGCGCACCAGTTCGCTGTGGATGTGGGTGAGCAAGGGGGAGGGTCGCAGACGCTTCCACCAGGCTTGGGAAGGCAATCTGAGCTGCAGGCGCAGGCGCGGCAGGTTGAAGGATGGAGCGGGTTGATCTTGCGTCTGAGCGTGACCCGCCCGCCAGCTCCAGACTTGCTCGCGCCCGCTGTCGGACCAGTTGAGGCGAATTTCCGCCAGATCGGAGGCCACCGCGGCCAACAGCATGGGTCGCAAATGGTGGAACGGCTCGTCGATCTGGCCGCGGAAGAGGGCGGGAAAGTCGAAGCCCTGCGAGCTCCCTTTGCGCGGGTCGAATTCCAGCACGATTTCGTCGCGACGCAATTTGATGGTGATGCGCAGGGCTCGCAGGGCGTGAGCGGCCTGGATTCCTTTGAGCAAGAAAAGGGAGGGTTCGGCACTCTGGAATTCCACCAGTTTGCGCGCCTGAGCGGCCAGGTCGACGGTGAACTGGCCGCTGGATTCCAGCTGGCATTCTTGTAGGAGTTCTTGGATGGAATTCACCCGGGCTCTTTCGCCAGGCATGGGCGGAGGAACCTTGAAGGGTTGGGGATGCCTTTACCCGCTCACGTTTACAAGATTCTCACTCCGGCTGCCTGGCAGTCCTGTCAGGGCCAGCCGCGCCTGGCTCTGGGGGCCGATGATGCCCAATTCATTCATCTGGCCGAACCCGATCAAGTGAATCGAATCGCGGCCAAGTTCTTTTCCAAAGAACCTCAGGTGATTGTGGTGGAGCTGGATCCCGCCAAGCTGCCCGGGCGATTGGTGCACGAAGCCAATCCCGGCGGGGCCACTCTTTATTATCACTTGTATGACGGCTATTTGCCCTTCAGCGCGGTGACCGGGGTGAAGACGGTCAATAACTGAGGTTGGCGCCGAATTCGGGCTTGCGGCCGTCCTTGATTTCCTCGATCCATTCCTCGAGCTCGGCCGTTCCGGAGGCCCAGAAGGTTTTGCATTCTTCCAGGTAATCGAGAACCGGCTGGGTGGAGCCGCGTTCCAGCAATTCCTGAGCCAGCAGCATGTTGGGGCCAAAGGAACCGAGCTGAGGGCTGGTGGGGACCTGGGCGGCTTTGAGGAGACGAGTCTCGGCTTCGGCCAACTGATCTTGCTTGAGAGCCAGACGGCCCAGGGCCAGGTGGGCCTGGTGGAGGGCGTTGCCCTGGTTCCAGCCGGGTTGGGCTTTGTCGATGAGCTCCTGGCCCCACAAGGCGGCCTTCTGGTCTTCTTGGGCGTCCACTGCCAGGCGCAGCATGTCGGTGAGCAGGCTTTCTCTGGCTTCCGGCTTCTCCAGTTCCAGCGAGCGCTCCATGAGCACCAGGGCTTTGGCCAGGATGTCCTGGTCGCGCGAGGAGAGCTGCAGAATGTGGGCTAGCTTACGATACCATTCGGCATTGCCCGGCTCCAGATTGATGCAGTGCGAGGCCAGTGCTTCGGCCAGCTCCAGTCGATCGGGGGTGAAGAAGCTGGCGGCGTTGCCCAACACCGCGGTATAACCCGGGTTCTGGAGAACTTGCTCGGACCAGGCCTGGACGGCTCGGGCTTGAAATTCGGGGCGCAGGGAGGCGTCGCGGCAGGCTTCACGGCTGGCCGAAAGCTCCGGGAAGTTGCGCACGAACCACAGTCCCAGCTCTTGCTTGCGGGCATCGCCCACCGGGCAACCACCCAGCAGCAGGCAGTGCAGGAAGAGGTCGTCGGGGCGTTGTTGGAGCTGGCCGGCCAGGAATTCCAGGCTTTGCGGGTGGAGGTTGTGGCCGGCCCGGAAGACTCGTTCGCAGGCGCGCGAGAGAGCCGGGCCGGGTTTGGGCTTGCGGAAACTGAGGATGCCGCGCAGCACCAGGGCGGTGAGGGGACGGCCTTCCAGCTGGCAGTACCAGACGGCCGTCTGCAAACCCCATTCGGATCCTTCGGGGAGTTCGAAGTCGGGGGGGAGTTCTTTGAGGAGCTGTTCGGGGGAAAGCAGCTCCAGGGTGAGGCCCTGGTCGTGGGGGGCCGGGCTCTGGGTGTGTCCGATCCAGGCGGCCAACTGGAGGCTTTCTGGATCTTGCTGGCCCTGGAACAGGCGCATGAGGGCTTCGGGGTCCTCTACGCGCTGGGAGCATTCGGAGCACAGGGGCTTTTCGCCACACCAGAGGCGGACGGCGGGGTGCTGTTGGCACAGGCTGCAGCTGGCTTCTCCCTGGCGCCGGAGCTGTAGCTCTTCCAGTTTGCGCCGGTTCCAGGCGCTGGATTGGACTTCCAGGGCTCTTTCCAGGTGCTCGTCGGCGTCGGGCTTTTGCAGGGCGTGGGCCAGCAGGGCGCGGCTGAAGAGGTCCTGTTCGGCCAGTTCTTGCCAGCACTGCTCGCCTTCGGCCGGTGGTTGGCCCTGCAGGGCCTGGGAAATGGTGCGATAGAGCCGGGCTCTTTCGGGGTTGAGGCGGTCGGCGAATTCTTGGAGCAGGCGGGTGACTCCGTCGTGGTCGTCGGCTCGCAGGCGGAGTTCGACCAGGGACTGCTCTTCGCCGCGCTGGCTGCCGAGCTCCAGGGCGCGGCGCAGGTGCTGTTCGGCCTGGGGGTAGTGGCCGGCTTCGGTCCAAGCGGCGGCCTGGGCGCGGGCCAGTAAGATCTCGAGTTCCATCAGGATTGCCTCTGAATGAGGGCGGCTTTGTCGCGGACGAGTCCGGGGGATTGGCCGGTTTCCAGGAGAATTTTGAGGTCGTTGAGGACGAGGGTGAAGCCTTCGGTGGACTGGGCGACTTCTTGGTCGGGGAGGCCGCGGTGTTCGACGCTGACGACGGTTTCTTGTTGGTGTTCGCTGAAGGTCCACTCGACCTGGGTGGGTCCCCAGTGGAGCAGGATGCGCCGTGCGGGTTCGAGGATTTCGGCTCGGGCTTCGACGCTGGCGCCGGGGACGAGGAAGTCCCAGCGGACGGTCTGGTCGGTGGTCAGGGGGCCGCTGGCGGCGGAGAGCCAGAATTTGGTGAGGTGCTGGGGCTCGACGAAGGCGAGGTAGCACTCCTGGGCGGGACGGCGGATGATCTGCGAGGCTTTGGCGTTCATGGGGGTGGGCTTCCGCGTCTGAGTTGGCGGGGCCTTTGTTGGGGGTTTTGCCTCGGCTGGGGGCGGGCAGGCGCTCTTGGGGAGCGCCTGCCCGGGGTTTTAGTGGTTGTCGAAGATGTACTTTCCGGCGCCGAGTCCGCTGCCGAGGACGACGCCGGCGGTCATGGGTTCGGCGAGCAGGGGGAGGGCGAGTCCGCCGATGGCTCCGGCGGCGCCTCCCAGGATGGCGGTGCCCAGGATGGTGGTGAGGCCGCCGTATTGCGACTGGGAATCTTTGACGAGGTATTCACCGCCCTGCATTCCCAGGGCGATTCCGGCCAGGCCGCCGGCTACGCCGCCGACGGCGGCTCCCAGGAAGGGGGATACCTGGCTGGCATAGGTGATGGCGGCGACGCCCACGGCTCCGACGGCGAAGGCTTTGAGAGCCATGACCGGCTGGGAGGGTTCTTTGGGAAAGTTGGGCTGGAAGCCGTCTTTGGGAGGGTGGTTACAGGTCTTTTCGCGCGATGGCAAACGGTTGAGGGTGGTTGGACCGGAACCGGTGAAACGTTGGATATTCATATGTCGCTCCTACTGCATCTTGTTCTATGTATGTCTTTGCAGTGTGACGTACCCGGGTGAAAAATCCCTGAAGTCACAACTTGGCAACATCTTGAGCGGGGGACTCCGTGTAATTTCTCAATTGAGAAAATCATAAACACACACAGGAGTCCCAAATGAAAATCAACGCCTTTCAACAACAGCCCACCACTCGTCCGCTGAACCGTCCCACCCCTCCCCCGCAGAAGCCGGAAGCCCCGCAGCCGTCCGAGAAGTTTGAACTATCCACCGCTGCCGGCGCCCTCGGTGGCGCCATTATCGGCGCTTTTGCGGGCGCTCAGGGCCCGGCCGGACTGGCTTCGGTCGCCGGTCTGGGGGCTGCCGCCGCCACCGCCGTGGCCGTCGGACCCACCCTGCACGAGGGCATCCAGCAGAGCCTGAACGGCGACCCGCTCAACGACATCGCCACCACCTGCGGCACCATCGCGGCCGGCGGATTCTTGCTGGCCAGCGTGGCGGGAGCCGGCGGTGGACTGGGCTACGTGGCCGGTATCGTGGCCCCCGTGGCCGGACCCGTCGTGGGCGGCCTCATCGGCGCCTCGGTGGGAGCCTACCTCGCAAGTAAGGCCGCCTGACAGTCCGTTCACATCTCTCTAACAACTCCCAACGACCAACGTCATACATTAATTGCAGAATACTTAAATAACAAAGAGGTTCAACACACCGATGAAAATTCAAAGCGCACACACCCCCTCCCCCATCTTCCGCTCGGCCGCTCCGGCTCCCAAGCAAGAGTCCGCCGCGGTCTCCGGTGACAGCTTCCAGCTGAACCAGAATCAGCCGCCGGTCGAACAGCCGCCGGTGCAGCCGCAGCCTCCGGCACAGCAGCCGGCTCCCCCGCAGCAGCCCGAGCTGAAAGACTGGACCGTGCTGGTCTACTCGGTTTCCGACAACAACCTTTACCGCTACATGCAGTCCGACCTCGACGAAGCGGAGCGCATCGGCAGCACCAACGAAATGACCCTGCTGGCCGAAACCTCGCACCAGCCCAAGGGTGGCAACGTGGTTCGTATGAAGCTCGAAGCCGACAACACCCCGGGCCTGAAATCGCCGGTTCTGCAGGACCTCGGCCGCACCCACGATATGGCCAAGCCGGAGAACCTGGCCAGCTCCATCGCCTGGGCGATGAAAGAGTATCCCTCCAAGCACTTCTTCCTCATCTGCTCCGACCACGGCGCCGGCTGGAAGGGCGCTCACCACGCCGAGTCGACCGACTCCTGGATGAACGCCACCGACCTCGAAGCCGCTCTCAAGAGCGCTCAGGAGCAGACCGGCCGCAAAATCGACGTGCTCGGCTTCGACGAGTGCTTGATGGCCTCCACCGAAATCGGCCACCAGCTGAAGGACTACGCCAACTACCTGGTTGCCTCCGAAGAAGTCGAAGGCGGCGCCGGCTGGCAGTATGACGAAGCCCTCCCGGGCGGCAAGCAGACCAACAGCAACAGCCGTATCTTGAGCCCCAAGGTTCTCGACTACGCGGCAGCCGCTCTGCGCGCTCGCGACCCCCTCACTCCCGCCGACATGGCCAAGGGCATCGTCAAGATGGCCGAAGGTCACCAGCGCGACCTCGGCACCATGTCCGCCGTCGACCTGACCAAGATGGGCGCCGTTTCGGCCGCTCTCGACAACTTCGCCGGCAAGGTGATGGACGCCAACATCACGCCCGCTCAGTTCGCCCCGGTGGCTCAGGCAGCTCAGAAGTTCTATGACTTCGCCGACGCCGGACACCTGGTCAAGCTGGCTGGCGACAAGTTCGGTGGAGAAATCGCCGACGCCGCCGCTCAGGTCAAGGCCGCTCTGGGTGAAGCCGTGATTGCCGAGCAGCACAGCCAGAAGTACCCGAACGCCACCGGTCTGAACATCGAGTATCGTAAGCAGGCCGCCGACCCGAATCTGACCGATGATTCGCAGATTCCCAACATGTCCCCCGAAGACCAGTCCCGCATGAAGATGAATGGTTACTACACCACCAAATTCGCGCAGGAAACCCGTTGGGACGAGATGCTGCGCAAAGTGCGCTAAATTTTGGCCCGGCCTGTCCGGGTCTTTGGTAAGAAGAGAGAGTCAGATACCCTCAGCCGAGTTTCGGCTGAGGGTCTTTTTTTTGCTCGGAAACGTACGCGAACCGTACGCCTGGCGAGCAGGAAGTCTGGTCCGGAAAGTGCAATCGAGGGACATGAAGATCTCTCTACGTAAAGCAATTGGTTTGAGCCTGGCAGCCGTGTTGGCCCAGGGTTGTGGCAGCGACAGTTCCTCGTTCAACGCCGGTCCGGCCAACAATGGACAGAACGGAGGGCCGACTTTGACTCTGGACGAGGCGATGGTCGCCAATCCGGATCTGGCTCTGCGCATTGCCCCGAAAGAGAATCTGAACGCCCGGCGAGCGACCCCCAGTCAGAACTTGCTGTCAGTGGCCGATCTCGAAACCGACTACGAAACGGCTTTCGGCAGTTTGAGCGATTCTCTGGGAGTCACCCTGCAGACCCCCCAGGTGCAGTCCAACATTCAGTTTATCGCCGGTCAGGCCGGCACCGGTAATTTCAATCTGACCAACAAGCCGATTTTGAACAATCCGCTGGGCATCACTCAGGTGGCTTTCCAGTCGTTGGAATATGATACCACCGTGCCGCTCCCCACCGGCAATCAGACCTTCCACGTCTCGGGCGGACTGCTCTTGCCGCAGGGAATTACCAAGGCGCAAATCAAGGGCGTGCTCGTTTATTTCCACGGCACCACTTTTAGCAAAGCGCAGGTGCCTTCCAATTACGCCAACAGTGGGGAAGCCCAGTTGATGGCGGAGGTTTTTGCTTCCCAGGGTTATATCGTGGTGATGCCGGACTATGTGGGCCAGGGCGTGAACTGGCAGAATGTCCATCCCTATGTGCTCTACCCTCAGGTGTCCGCCAAGACGGCCGTGGACATGCTGGCGGCCGTGAAGCCGACGCTGCTGACCAGTTATGGAATTCTGGCCGGCGATCCGGCTCTCAAGTTGTTCTCGGTGGGCTACTCCGAAGGGGGAGCCTATTCGCTCTGGTTTAACCAGTTTATTTCCAGCAATCCGGCCGTGCTGGACGCTCGTTATCAGCTGACTCATTCGGTGGGAATTGAAGGCGCTTACGATCTTTCCAACGTTACCTTCGGCTACTTGTTTGACAATGTGCGGACGCTGGGGGCGAATCCTTACAAGGGCCAGACCCAGGCACTGGTCAATCTGGTCAAGCCGGTGCTCAGCGCCGACGTGTTCCTCTCCTACGCATTTTATTCGCTGGCCGCGGATTTCAACAGCGTTTTCAATCCCGACTTTTACGCGATGAACGCCACCGCTCCGGTTCCGCAGGCAGCTTGTAACTTTGGAGGCGTGCAGTTCAATATCGGTCAGGCCTTCGCTCAGCAGAGTGTGTCCTGCGCCACCCAGATCTTGCTGGCCGGGCTCGGCAAAACCAATAACGGGGCCACCTATCCGGGTCCGGCCGCGCTGATTCTGTCCTCGGCCAATTCGGTGAATTCGCTGGTGAGCACCAATTTGACCGATCCGACCTTCCTGGCCACTTTGAATACGGCGCTGGTGGCGGCCGACGTGAACCTGAGCGCGGTAGCCAATCAGGGGGTGACCATTCTCTCGCTGGATCAGGACTCGGTGGTGACCCCGAATAACTTCGACTCGCTGCTCGCCAAGTATCCGAGCAAGATCCGCAACTCCTACAAGGTGGACCACACCAAATTGCAGGTCCTCTCCCCTTTCAGCCCGGCCACCGGTCAGGTCACCTTCGTGCCGACCGACCACCTGCACGCCCTGATCTTCGAGTTCCTCTACGCCCTGAACACGTTCAATAGTTTCTGATTCGCCCTGGGCCGGTTCTACGGGAGGGGTAGCGCCGGGACGGGTGAGCGCATTGCCGGGACCGGTGGGTGCGCCGGGACGGGTGGGCGCAATTCCGGGACCGGTGGGTGCGCCGGGACGGGTGGGCGCAATTCCGGGACCGGTGGTTGCGCCGGGACCGGTGGGCGCGCCGGCACGGGTGGGCGCATTGCCGGGACGGGTAGCGGCGCCGAGACGGGTGGGCGCAATTCCCAGACCGGTGGTTGCACCGAGACCGGTGGGCGTGCCGGCACGGGTGGGCGCAATGCCGGGACCGGTGAGCGCGCCGGCACGGGTGGGCGCGCCGAGACCGGTGGGCGCAATGCCGAGACCGGTGGGTGCGCCAGGACGGGTGGGCGCATTGCCGGGACGGGTAGCGGCGCCGAGACGGGTGGGCGCAATGCCGAGACCGGTGGTTGCGCCGGGACCGGTGGGTGCGCCGGAACGGGTGGGCGCATTGCCGGGACCGGTGGGCGCGCCGGGACGGGTGGGCGCATTGCCGGGTCGGGTGGGCGCATTGCCGGGACCGGTGGGCGGAGCTGGGGAAATTCACTGAGGGAGGGCTTGGGTCCATTCTTTTTGGGCGCGTTCCAGGAGTTTGAGGTCTAGGGGGAGGTGGGGGACGGGGTAGTTGTTCCAGTAGAGTTGGCGGCGCAGGGGTTCGGTGCTTTGGAGGGTGTGGAGGAAGTGGGCGGCCAGGATGGGGCCGGGGGTGTTGGGTTCGGGGCCGGGATCTTGGTGGATGTAGTTGTGGAGGTCTTGGGCGGCGCGTTCGGGGCGGGCGCAGACTTGTTCGCTGAAGAAGGCCAGGGCTCGGGCTTCGCTCCAGTAGGGCCAGAGGCGGGGGATGGCGTCGGCCAGTTCTTGGGTGCAGGCGTCGCGGCGGCAGCTGGAGCCGCGTTCGCGCCAGCTGAGGAAGTGGGCCAGCAGGGGGTGGTATTCCGAGGGTTCGAGGCGGCGGTCTTGCCAGCGGTAGAAGAGTCGCATCATTCGCTCGGTGAGTTGTTGAGACAGTCTTCGGCCCAGCGTTTTGACCAGCTGGCCGGCGATCGGGCCGGCTTGGGGGGCCAGGGTCAGCAGCACGGCCACCGTCGAGACTCTGGGGGGGCAGGCGGAACTATCGGGAGGCCACAGGCCTGCTTGTTGCATGAGTTCGAGCGGGGAGAGCTGGCAGCTGTCCAGCAGGCGTTCGTTGAGCTGCTCGGGCGTGAGGGCGAAGAGTTCGGGCACCGAGGTGGCCACCTGCTGGAGTCCTTCGGGGTCGAGTTCCATCAGGTGTTGGGTCAGATAGTCGGCCGGGAAGGCTCGCAGAGCGGCCACTCCGGCCAGGAGTTCCGGGGGCAGGCCGCTGCCGCGGGAGCCCAGGACTTCGAAGTTCTTGGCCAGGCGGGCCTGCAGCGACCAGAGTTTGCGGGTCAGCACCTGCAGGTAGGTTTCCCTGTGTTCGCAGGGTTCCGGGGAATCTTCCTCGACCCAAAACGACTGGTCCGCGCGCCAGACGAGCGAACGGCCAGGGTAAAGCTCGAAACGATCCAATTCTTCTTCGCCGTCGCGCACCACCACCTCATAAGGACCTAGCTCGGGCCGCACCAGCAACAGATAGTCTCGGGGCATGCGGCCCCAGGCGTTCTCCAGTTGCGCGCGGTGCAGCGACAGCACTTCGAGGCTGGCGGGGTCGGCCAGGAATTTTTCCAGCAGATCTCCGTAGAGAACGAGCAGGCCCTTCCAGCTGCGGGCGTGCTGCGACAGGGGTCTGGCCGGAGGCTGATTGGCCACCCGTTCCAGACAGCGTCGCATCACTTCGGGCTGGCGGGCACTTTCACCGAAGTGACGAAAGAAATCTTGGGTGAGCTGCTGCTGCAGGCTTTCCTGGGCGGGCAACAGCATGCGGCTGGCGGCGCGCAGGTGATCGGCCGAACGCGCATCCAGGGAACGGACGAAGTCGTCTTTCCACTCGGGCTGCAGTCCGTCGAGCAAGATGGCGGCAATGCTGGGCCCGGAGAGGCGAATCTTGGTCCAATCGAAGTGCAGGTGCTTTTCCCAGGGCTCGACCGACTGGGCCAGCCAGTTCAGGCAGGCGGCGGCCGCCTCCGGCCGGCTCTGCACGAGTTCGAGCCAACAGCCGCAGCGGTGCTCGAAAAGACCCAGAACCTGAGCTCGAAAGTCCGAATCCATGGCGGGCAACGTCCCCAGGGACAAGGTCAGGGAATGCACTTCGTCCGGCTTCATGTGCTTGAACAGCTGGGAACCCTCGGCCGGATCGGTAAGCATCAGCAGAGCCGCGCCGGCCGTGCGGCCGTCCAGGTGACAGGGGCTCCAGTCCACCTGCGCCAGCCGGCCCAGAAGTTCGCTCCCATTCGGGGCGGCGGGCTCCAACCAGCTTTTCAACACGGCGGCCGCTTGATCCGGATGAAATCGGCACATTTGAATCAGGGAGCGCCGACCCAGATCGGGTAGCTGGGCACCGCTGCGCTCGCTCAACTCCAGCGCGAAGGCGCGCAAGACTTGCCGCAACTGGCGCGCGTCGGGCGGGCCGGCCACCAGCCGGGCGCCCAAGCCCGGCGCCTGCAACTTGCTATAGACGAGTGCCGCCACAGCGTCCGGCAGCGCCGAAAACACCTCGGCTGCCTGGCGACCCCGACTCCAGGTGAAGTTTTCCAACCCCTCGATTGTAAAAGCTGCTTGTTAAATTTGCTCGGCGCGTTCAAAAAGTCTTCAGCTTGAGAAAAGTCTGCTCTTAAGTTGCTTGCCGCACATTAAGACTCACTTAAGCAAGGAGGCCAGTCACGATGTGTCAGTATCACGAGGGCGAAGAAATTCCCGAGCACGACCGCGGTCTGCAGCACGATCTGGAAACCATGAAGCGGCGCAGTCTGCTGGGATTGCTGGTGAAAGCCGGCATGACGCTGGGGTTGGTGGGCTGCGGCTCGAGTAGCGCGGGATCGTCCTCCTCTTCTCTGAGTAGCGGAAGTAGCGGGACGACGACGACTTCCTCGACGACCACCACCAGCACCAGTACGACGACGACGACGAGCGCGGCTGGAGGGGCGTGTTCGGTGATTCCCTCGGAGACAGGCGGGCCTTATCCGGCGGACGGTTCCAATGGTCCTAATGCCCTCACCATGTCGGGCATCGTGCGCAGCGACATTCGGCCCAGCTTTGCCAACTACAGCGGCACCGCCCAGGGCATTCCGCTCACCATCAACCTGACTCTGGTCAATGTCAACGCCAGTTGCGCCGCCCTGGCGGATTACGCCATTTACCTCTGGCACTGCGACCGCGACGGGCTTTACTCGCTTTACAGCATTCCCACCCAGAACTACCTGCGAGGCGTGCAGGTCACCGATTCGGTGGGAAAGGTGACCTTCACCAGCATCTTTCCGGCCTGTTATTCCGGGCGCTGGCCGCACATTCACTTCGAGGTCTATCGCAATCTGGCCGCCGCCACCAGCTCGGCCAACAATCTCAAGACTTCCCAGATCGCGCTCACCAGCAACGCCTGCAATCAGGTCTACGCCACCAGCGAATACACCACCAGCCGCAACAACTTCACCCAGGTCAGCCTGGCCAGCGACAATGTCTTCAGCGACGGCTATTCGCTGGAAATCGCCGAGATCACCGGCGACAACACCAATGGCTACGTGCTCAATCTAGAGATTGGAATCGCGGCCTGATGTTCGGTTTGGGAATCGCCGAATGCGTGGCCGTGCTGGTGGTCTTTATGCTTTTGTTTGGACCGCGTTTGATGAGCCAGTTGGGCTCGCGGCTGGCCGAGAGCCTGTTCGGGTTTCAGCGAGCCCTGCGCTCCCCGAAAGAAGAGGGGGAAGTGTGCTAAAGTATTGCTTATGTTGAAGGCCACGCCTTTTCTGCTGTTCGACGGCCGCTGCGCCGAGGCCATGACCTTTTACCACGAATGCATCGGCGGGGAGTTGCGTTTGACGCGGCTGGGCGATACGCCGATGCGGGAGAAGTTTCCGGCTGAAAAGCACGATCGTATCATCAACGCTCACTTGCGGCTGGGGGAGTTGGAAATCTCGGCTTCGGATTGGATGGCTTCGCCGGACTTCGATCCGGTGTTGGGCAATACCAGCGCTATCTTTGTGACCAGTTCCGATCATGGCGAATTGCATCGGGTCTTTGAGCGTTTGCGGGATGGGGACAACAATACGCGCTTACAGGAGCTGCATGCCCAGCCCTTCGGTCTCTACGGTCAGTTTTATGACCGTTACGGGACTCAGTGGATTTTTGTAGGTACTTAATTGGCCAGCGGCGAGAAGCCGTTTTTCTCGGGGAAGGTGTCGGGCTCCATGCGGAAGTCGTCGGGCACTTTGTGAAAGGCGTCGCGCAGGTTGCGCACTTCTTTGCTGGAGAGGCCGCTGAGGACTTTGCGCAGGCGGTCGAGGGAGGCTCCGCGCGTCTGTTGGGCGACGGGCTGGAAACTGGCGCCCAGGCCGGTTCTTTGCGAGCTTTCTCCACGCGAAAGGGCCACCACGTCGCGCAGCAGGTCGCGCCAGTAGCCGGCGGCATAGCGCGGAGTGGAGCCGAGGCGTTGGGCCAGTCCTTCGTCCAGCGTGGCCAGCAACTCGGGGCCGTAGGCGAACTGGTCGCCGTGCATGTGGGCATAGAAGACCACCAGTTCCCTGACTTTGCCGTCTTGATAGCGTCCGACCTTGATGCCGGGCGGTTCCAACATCCAGGCGCCGCACTGGAAGCACTGGTGGTGGTAGAGGAAGTTGAGGCGTGCGGCCAGCGTCTGGCCGCGCTTTTCGGCGTCCGTTCCCTGCACCCAGAAGAGTCCCACGTCTTCGCCCAGGCTGATGACTCCGTCGCGGCTCTGAAAGAGGTCGCCGGCCATTCCCGGGTCGGGGGGTAAGGTGGCGGGCGGGCGCGGGTAGAACCACCAGCCCAGGACCCCCAGCAGCAGCAGGGTCAGCACCCCTCCGGGTAGCAGGCGGCGGCGTTGGCGAGGCATCAGCACGGTGGGTTCGGCCGGCACTCCGCGCCAGGCCCAGAGGGCGGCGCTCATCTCGGCGGCCGAGGCGTAGCGGTCCTTTTTCTCGCGTTGGGTGGCTTTGCGCACGATGGCGGCCAGCCTTTTGTCGAAGGAGGGGCCCAGCTTTTCCACTCCGGCGAAGGTGGGGCGCACTCCCGAGAGCATTTCGGCCAGGGTAGCGCCGATCGAGTAAACGTCGGAACGGGCCTCGGGCTTGCCTTCCAGCTGTTCGTAGGCGCTGTAGCCGAGGGTGCCTACCGAGGTTTGCACGGCCGAAACCGGCGCGGACGAGCGGGCCAGGCCGAAATCCACCAGCATAAGGCGGCCGCTGGCCCTGTCGCGAATCAGGTTGGCCGGCTTGATGTCGCGGTGCAGTAACTGCTGATCGTGGAGAAACTGGGCCACTTCCAGCACGCCCAGGATGTCGTCGACGGCCCGACCCGGTTCGAACGGTCCCTTGTGGGCGAGTTCCTGTTCCAGCGTGTCGCCTTCGATGTAGTCCATCACCAAGAAACAGCCGCGCTCGTTCTGGAAATAGTCGCGCACGGTGGGGATGGAACGGTGGCGGGTGCGGGAGAGCACCTGCATTTCTTCCTGGAAGCGTTTCTTGACGTATTCGTCCAGTTCGGCGCCCAGGTCCAGGGTTTGCTTAACGGCGCACAGGGAGCGGCCCAGATTGCCGTCTTCAGCCAGGTAAACGGCGCCCATTCCCCCTTGACTCAGGCGCTTTACGATGCGATAGCGTCCCTGTAGTACAAATCCATCCGGCAGCATGAAGAAACTCTTCGACAAGGGAACGTCAAGCGCCCCCGATCCCGCCGCCGGTTACGCAAATCCTGAACAAACTTGTGGGGAGGCTGGTTGTTTGTTGGGAAGGGAGGTGGACGATGGACGCTTTTGAGGACATTCCCACCGAGGAGTTTCCCGTGCTGGAAGAAGTCGACGAGACGCTGGTCGAAACCCGGGACCTCGAGGAAGACACGTTGGACGGGGAGTTGACGACTTGAGGCGACGCAGCCACTTCCTGTGGCTGGCGTTGATCTTGCCTCTGTGGTGGACGGTCGGACGGGCCTTGCTGGGCTCCATAGGCTGGGGCACCTTTGCCCTGGTGCTCTTCTTCCCGGTGCTGCTGGCGCCGCTGGGGATTACTTTGCTTTACGCTCTGCGGGGCGACGTGCGCCGGAGCGGGCGGCTACGCCCGGATGAGGCCGGGGCTCTCTGGGCGATGTATGCCAGTTTGTTTGCAGGCGGGTTCTTTTTTGTGGACGCGGGCGATAGTTCTCCCTCGATGGGCTCCGTCTTTACCCACCTGGTGCACGGGGGCGAGAGTTTTTCCAGCGCGGCCGCCGGCCTGATGCTGACCCTGGGCCTGCTGCTGGGGGGTCTGTGTTTGGTGGGCGGCTGCTTCCGTCTGGGGTCGGCGTACAGAAAAAAGAGCCCGGGGGCACCGGGCTCTTTTTAGGCGCAGCTGCTACTGGTTAGTAGCGGCCACCGCGGCCACCGCCGCCGCCACGGCTACCACCGCCGCCACCGCTCTGACTGGAGAAGCAGTCGCGGCAGTAAACGGGACGGTTTCCGCTGGGAACGAAAGGTACTTCGGTTTCCTTACCGCACTGGGCGCAGGTCGCCGGGTGCAGCTGACGTCCGCCGCCGCCGCCACCAAAGCCGCCGCCGCCGAAGCCGCCGCCACCGCCGGAGCGTCCGCCGCCACCACCGCTGGCCTTACGGGCCGCGCGGCACGAGGGGCAACGACCGGGACGGTTCGAGAAGCCCTTCTGTGCGTGGAATTCCTGCTCACCAGCAGTGAAGGTGAAGGATTGACTGCAGTCGCTGCAGGTCAGGGTCATGTCTGTGTAGGCCATAAAAGCCTCCGCTTTTCTTATTCTTCGAGGCTCTTTGGATACTAGCGACGAGAGGAGGTTACTTTATCACATCTTCTCTAAACAGGCTAGACACAACCCACCCCGACTCAGCTGAGGAGCGGCTTGAAGGCATGAATAACAGATGTTGAGGGCTGCTCCCACGTCTTCTAAAACTGCGCCGCCATTGCAGTCCTGCTCTTCGCATCCGTAAGCGACCGCTTGCAGCACGGCTTTCTGGGCGTTAGGGTGCTCAAAAAGACCATTTTCTTGGAAAATTCTAAGCACGCGATTCAAGAAAAAACTACTACGATGATTGGCCATGGTCTTCCGTTCAGGATTTTATCAGAGCAACCCTTTAGGATGTTTGCAACACACAAACACACACAGAGGAGTAAGTACCGACATGGTCATCCAGTCCCAACCGCAAGCACCCAAATTCGTTGCCGCCAAGGCACCCCAGCAGAACAACCAGCAGCCCGAACAGCCGGAAGACGGCTTCAAGAAGGGCGGAGACGACACCAGCAACGTTTGGAAGGCCATCCGAGCCGTTCCCAGTTCGGTCGCCGGCGCCCTGGTCTGCGGCGTAGGCGCCACCTTGAGCTCGGCCTACAATGTTCCCAAGGTCACCATCGAAGCCACCAAGGCTCTGGTGAAGACGCCCAAAATCGGCACCAACCTGAAGGTGATGACGGCCGTTTTGATGCCTTTCGCGGCCGTGGCCGCGGTGGCTCTGAGCCCGGTGGCCGGCGCTCTCTACGGTCTGTGCACCGGTTTCGTGCGCGGCGCTGAAGACGGCATCGGAGAAGCGGTCAACAAGGGCGCTCAGGACATCAAGAAGTATCACACCGAAGTTGCCGGCAGCGCCGTCAAGTGGCTCAAGGATGAGCAGACGGCCAACCTGCCCGAGGGCGAAACCCCCTACGACATTCCGATCGCCGGTGCCGCCAAGGGCCTGGTCGGAGGTGCCGTGAACGGCGTCATCGGTGGTGCGGCCGCGACCGTGCTGGCCGCTGGCTACGCGGTTCCGGGCGCCATCCGCGCTGAAGCCGAGTTGTGGAAGAGCGACATTCCGCTGCCTTTCAAAATCGTAGGCACCCCGCTCGTGCCCGTCGGTGTGGCTCTGGCCGCTGGTCTGGCTCCGGCCGCCGGCGTCATCTACGGTCTGGGCGCCGGTGCGGCCACTTCTTACCAGAAGGGCCTGGTCGAGTCGGTTTCCAAGACCGGTGAGACCATCAAGGAAGCCAATAGCGGCCTCTACAAGGCTGTTTTCCAGTAAGCCACCTTCTTCGAGAAAGGGCCTCCCGGCGACGGGGGGCCTTTTTTGCTTTTGGTTGGCGGGCGAGCGCGGGCGTGAGGCCGGCGGGCGCGGGCGTGGGGACCGCGTTTGCGGGCCTGGGGCCGGCGGCGGGCGGGCGCGGGCGTGAGGCCGGCGTTTGCGGGCTTGAGGCCGGCGGGGGGCGGACGCGGGCGTGAGGCCCGCGTTTGCGGGCGTGCGGCCGGCGGAGGGGGGCTGGGTTAAGCGGCGGGGACCAGGAAGCATTCGAAGCCGAGGGCGCTGAAGACTTTGCGGACCTGGCTGGAGGGGCGGGTGAGGAGCATGCGGCCGCCGTGGGCTCGGACGCTGCGCAGGCAGCAGAGCAGGGCTTTGACGCCGGCGCTGTCGAGGAAGCTGACGTTGCGCAGGTCGACGCGGAAGACGCGGACCCCTTCGTCGAGACGCTGCTGGACGTCGCGCACCAGAAGCGAGGCGGTGCCCAGGTCAAACTCCCCGGTCAGGGTCACTTCGACGGTGCCGCGGTGCCGAACCAGTTCAATTTTTGCGTAATTCATAGCAGAATTAGCATAACCGGGGCGGCTCACCCGGGGTCAGGGATAAGCTTCACCAGTGATAAGTATTCAATTCCTATGCCATGGGCTTGAGCTTGACCGGGCTTAACGCCTGAAAACACGCCATTTGCTTCTCGTCAAAGATGGCCAGCAGGGCGCTTTGACCGTAGTCGCGTTCGTTGCTGTAGAGCTTGCGGCCGGTGCCTTCCAACATCTCGGCGTAGCTTCGCAGCAGCTGGGGGTCGAGCCAGTCGTTGTCGACTTTGAGCACCAGTTTGCGCGCTTCTCCGCGCCAGCGGAACTCGACCCGGGCCTGACCGGCGTTGACGTCCACGAAGTCGCTGATCTCGGCCAGGCCCAGGCCGGCGTGCATGGACTCGAGACGCAGCAGCACGTCCCGGTAATCGCCGTGGTCTTCGATTCGCTCGTAGTCGCACATCCAGAGGGCGGTGCAGCAGTCCATGGAGAGGGCCTCGATCAGGGGGCCGTAGGGCTTTTTTTCCATCTGTTCGCGACTGTGCAGTTCGAAGAGGTCCGCGCCGGGACTGGGAACGACGCCGCACTCGGCCAGTTGCCGCAGTTGCTCTTCCACCGTCACTCGGGGAGTTTTCTTGAACAGACCAAACATAGGAAGCCTTTCCGCCCGTTCCCCTGCTTGCCGGGAAAGTATGCAACCGGCCCCTCACTCTCCTTCTGCCGACGATCCCCAAAAAACAGTATAGACGTAAGTAGACAATATCCGGCCCCAGTCAAGGGTTTCCTTGTCCGATGCAGTATTGATGGAGCCAGTGGGGCTGCTTCCAAAGATCAACCTGATCCTGATTTCCGTGTTCGTCGTGACCATCGGCGTGGTCGGTTTTTTGTCGCAGAGCCTGATGGAGAAGAACGCCCGCGAGCAGGTGCTGGCCAATGCCCGCATCCTGGCCCAGACCGCGGCCGCCGTGCGCACCTATACCTCCAAGCAGATCCAACCGATTCTGCACAGCCGCCCCTCCCCCACTTTCCAGCCTCAGACGGTGCCCGCTTATTCGGCTCAGGAGATCTTCAAGACCCTGAAGCAGCGCTACCCCGACTACGACTACAAGGAAGCGGCCCTCAATCCCACCAATCTGAATGACCGCACCGTCGAGTGGGAAGCGGACGTGGTCAATGCTTTCCGTAAGAACGCCAAGCTCAAGGAATACATCAACGAGCGCGATACGCCCAAAGGTCGCGTGCTTTATCTGGCCGAGCCGATCACCATCACCATGGTCAGCTGCTTGAAGTGCCACTCCACTCCGGACAAAGCGCCGGACACCATGATCGCGATGTACGGACCGGCTAACGGCTTTGGCTGGAAGGTGGGAGAGACCATTGGCGCCCGCATCGTCTCGGTGCCCATGCAGGTGGCCAAGGACGAGGCCAAGAGCTCTTTCCGCCATCTTTTCGGTTCGTTCGTGGCCGTCTTCACGGTGCTTTTGCTGGTGCTCAACGGTCTGCTCTACATGATCGTGGTTCAGCCCATTCGCCGGCTTTCTAAGATCGCCGACGAAGTGAGTATGGGCAACATGGAAGCGCCGCCTTTCGACCCCAAGGGCAATGACGAGGTCAGCGCTCTGGAAGGCTCGTTCAACCGCATGCGCATCAGCCTGGAGAAATCCATCAAGATGCTCGAGGAGCTGGGGTGAAACCCAAGGGGGTCGAAACCGGGGACTTCGTCGGCAACTTCGAGATCATGGGCAATCTCGGCAAAGGCGCCATGGGCAGCGTTTACCGGGCCCGCGACAAGCATTTGCACCGTTCGGTGGCGCTCAAGGTGCTTTCCTCGGAATTGTTCCAGGACCCGGCCTTCGTGGAGCGCTTTCTGCGCGAGGCTCGCTCCATCGCTCAGCTCGAGCATCCCAACGTGGTGCGCCTGTATGAGTTCGGGCTGCACGAAGGCTTTCACTTTATGGCCATGGAGCTGCTGGAAGGCGGTTCGCTGGGCGATCAGCTGAACGCCGGCAAGATCTTTGAGCAAAACGCCGCTCTGCAGCTGGGCATCGGAGCGGCCGCCGGACTGGGGGCGGCTCATGCGGCCGGCATCATTCATCGCGACGTCAAGCCCGACAACCTGATGCTGTGCAACAAATCGCAGGTAAAAATCGTGGACCTGGGCATCGCGCGCCGCGAAAAGGAAGATTCCTCGCTGACCCAGGCGGGCGCCTATCTGGGCACTCCCGATTACGTGGCCCCCGAGCAGATCCAGGGGTCTGACATCAGTGGCCAGGTCGACATCTATTCTCTGGGCATCACTCTCTTTCACATGGTGACCGGCAAAACGCCTTATGGCGGCGGGTCGCTGCGCGCCTGCATCATGGGGCATCTGCAAAAGCCCCTGCCCGACCCGCGGGAAAACAACGCGGAGCTGAGCGACGGTTTTGTGGAACTGCTGAAGAAGATGACGGCCAAGGAAAAGACCGAGCGTTATGCGGATATGGAGGCCGTGGTCCGGGCTATGCAGGCCTTGCTGCAGCCGGAAAGCGTTGCTCCGGCTCCTGTGGTGGAGGCCCCGGCTCCGCTGGTCAACCTGCGCAAGACGGGTTCCCACGCCAAGATTCCGCCGGCCCCGGCGGTGGTGGAACAGGCCGCCGGGCATACTCCCGAGCAGTTGCAGCAGTTGGAAAGCCAGCTGGTGCGCTACATCGGACCGCTGGCCAAGATTCTGGTCAAGCGCAATGCGGCTCAGATCGGTGATTTCGAAGGCCTGGCTCAGCGTCTGGCCGAGCAAATTTCCGATCCCAACCATCGTCAGACGTTCCTGAAAGCGGTGCAGCCGCAAGTCTCGACGAAGAAGCCGCAATGAGAAAAGCGCTTCTATTGGTGGCGTTGCTGCTGGCTCCGGCCTGGTGTGCCGCGCCCGGACTGACCACCGTCAACGCCACCCTCTTTCACGAGTTGCCCATGTCGCAGGGGGATTTGACCCCGTTGCGCGGCGGCATTGCCTTTCGCAACGATTCCGGAGTGCCCCTGAAAAAGCTGCGGGTGGTGCTGCACGTCCTGGATGGCTATGGACGGCCGATTATGGACCTGCCGCAGCCGGAAATCGCCCAGTTGGGCCCCAAGCAGGTGCAGAGTCTGCCCATTTATGTGGCCGCCTATAGCGGATCGGTGGCTATTTTCCAACTGGGGGCGGACGTGGACGCGGAAACTCCGACGGGGCCTCAGCACTTTGTGCTGCCCGCTCAGGAAGCTGCCGGCCCCAAGCCCAACTTCAACTACTGAAGGGCTTTTTCCAGATAGCGGACCACGGCCGGGTCGGTGTAGGGTCCCACTTCGCCCTGGCGTAAATAGCCCTCGTTGTTGAGACGGCGCATGCGGGCCTGCAACTGCTTATCTTCGCCCAGGGTGAACTGGTGCAGATCGTGAGCGCGCCGGGCCAGGCCGCGCACTTTGGGATCGCTGGCGGGCAGACCCGACTGAAAGAGGCGGGTGGCTTCGCCCAGAACCTTGCTTTCCTCGGCTCGGGCCACGCGGAATCGCTCGACGCCGACTTGCTCGGCGCGGCGCTGCAGTTGCTCGGCCAGGTGCAGGCTCCAGTACATCATGCGCTATGACTGGGCACCAGCGCCCGCTCCACCAGCCTGGTCAGGAACAGCTTGGCGAATTCCTCATCGGAGGCGGGATTCTGGGCGGTGATCAGTTCGCGGTCCTCGACCACTTTGGCCGAGCCGGGAATCCAGGCCACCGCCATTTTGGCGCCGGCGTTCTTGAGGGCCGTTTCGGCGCGGAACTTGAGCTTGCCGTGCATTTTGGCTTCGGCCAGGCGCTCCTCGATGTTGGAGAAGACGGTCATTTCGTAGTCGGCGTAAATCCAGTTGCGCGGCGGCAGCGAGCGACCGGCCCGGGCGTTTTGGAAGAAGCCTTCGGGATCGTCCTGAGCGGCCAGCGTGGCCACCGGACCGTGGCAGATCATGGCGGTGGGTTTGCCGGCCTGGTGGAAGTGCAGCAAGATGCGACCCAGGTGCGGGTCGTTGATGAGGTCCTGCATGGGGGCGTGTCCACCCGGCACAAAGATTCCGTCGTAGCTTTCCAGGCCTTCGTCGAGAATCTCTTTGAAGGTCTTCGGTTTGGCGAAGTCGGGAAGGCCGGTGATGAATTGCTTGACCTGCTGGTGACGCTCTTTGTCGTTGCCGAAGAAGGAGGGGTCGTCCGAGGTGGAGTCGATGGCGGGACGATTGCCCTGCGGGTTGGCCAGCACCAGCTGATAGCCGCGATGGGTCAGGTACTGAGCCGGAATGCCGAATTCGTTGAGGTAGAATCCGGTGGGCCATAGCTTGTCCCCAGAGAGCTCCAGCTGGTGAGCGCTGGACAAAATCACCAATACTTTGCCTAGAAACATAGGTCCATTGTAGCCGCCCTCTCGGGGGGTCCGGAGATTACACCGGTACTGTCAGGCTGATGCGCTTGTCCTCATGCCATCTGGCCAGCTGATGATGGATGCTGTCGGCGAAGATCATGTCGTCGCTCAGCTTCTGGCGGTCGAAGTTGCGCCGATTGGATGCGTAGTCGGGCAGGGCGTAGATGCGGCGGCAGACTTCCTCGGGAAGGGCCAGCTGGCTGGTGGAAAGGGCGTTTTCGGAGCGCGTGGCGGCGGCCAGATTGCGAAAGACTTCGAAGTGCATGTGCGGCCAGCGTCCGTCGTAGCAACCCGGAAAGACCGTTTGGAAGCGCACCATTCCCTGGGCGTCGGCCACCTGGACGCCGCGCAGGTAGTTCTGATCTTTGACTTCGTAGAGCGAATATTTGCCGTCGCGGTCGCAGTGCCACAGGTAAAGGACGTGGCCGGGCAGGGGTTTGCCGCTGGTGCGGTCGACCAGCTGCAGTTCGACCTCGACGGGTTGGCCCGGGGCGGTGCCTTTGAGGTCGCCGAAGCTGGTGCGCAGGTCGGAGCGCAGCAGGCCGGATTCGCCCAGCACGTTGAAGCGGTTGGAGCCGTCGGCCGGGAAGGGTCCGGCGGTTTCTTCCGGGATGGCGCCCGGTTTGGCCACCCGATGCGGTCCGGGCGGGCCGGGGTGCAGTCGGGTGGACAGGCCCACCAGCGCGACACCGGCCAGAAGGCCCAGCATCTTGCGCCGGCTCAGGGTCTGCAGGTCAAAGGCTAAGCCACGGTCGTGATCTTCCATAGTGCAAAGCATAAGCAATAAAACTGAAGCCAATGCCTTTTGGATTCTGAAGATTTCATAAATCTACGTGGCAGGCGGGATGGCCGTAGTAGCCGAGCTCGAGGCGGTTGCATTCGGCCGGCGGCTGCACCAGCACGGCAATGGAATGAGGACCGCTGAGCCAGGCATCGCGTTCGTGACCCTCGACCCGGCGCGGCAGGGAGCCTTGCAAGGGCTCGCCTTGTTGGGCGGCGTCGCGCAGGGCCAGCTGCTCGGGACATTCCACGGAAACGGCCCAGGGCCACCAGCGCGTCTGCCCGTTGGGCGGTTCCACCCGAACCAGCAGACGCAGCCAGTCGCCCTCTCGTTTCTGTTCCAGCAGGCGCAGGCGGCAATCGCGCATGGTTTCCACGCGCTTTTGGCCGAGAGCCTTCAGATCGGCCAGATCCAGTCTGCGTGGACGGCGCACGCGCCGCATCTTGGGCGGGCGACGTTTCTTTCGCTGCCAGATCAAGGCCAGACCGCCCACGCAGGCGGCGGCCGCTACCAGAGTCACACTCATGGGCGGCCCATTCTAGGCTTAGCGACGAAATACCTGAATCTGGGTCGGGGCACCTTGACGGCCGGAGCGGTCGCGGGCCACGATGCTCAGGTTGAGCGGCGAGTTGTCGGGCACGGCGGTGGCGTTGACCTGCACCGAGAAGCGGCCGTTTCCGTCGGCACGACCCGCTGAGGTGAGGGTGCCGGGGAAGCGCGGGCTGCGGCCGGTCACTTCGATCTGGGCTCCGGCCAAGGTCTGGCCCTGGACGTCGAACATGGCGCGCACCGGCTGGTTCTGGCGCAGATTGAGGCGGCCGATGTCAAGGCCTCCGCCTCCGGGATTGCCGGGCTGCTGGGCGCGGCTGTTGAAGGTGACCGGGCGCGGGGCTTCTAGCTGGGTGACCTGGCCGTTTTTGCGCAGGTGCACCACCAGCGTGCCTTGCGACACCTTGAGGCGGTTGGGCACGGTGAAGTTGCCTTTGTATTCGCCCGGCTGCACTTCGCTCATCGGCTGGTTTTCCACCAGGCCGAGGATGTCGAAGCTGGCCCGGCCGTTGCGGGCGCCGGTGGCGCTGACCACCAGCTGGTCCCCGCCGTTGAGGGAGCCGCGCGCGTTGTGGCTGACCGCGTTGAGGCGGGGCGGCTGTTTGGGCTGCTGATTCTGGGGGGGCGGCGGCGGGGTGGCGTCCGAGCTGGCGCCGTTGGTGGTCATGAAGACGGTCTGGGTGGAGTCCTGCCAGCGCACGTCGGCGCCCAGGGCTTCGGAGACGAAGCGCAGCGGGACCATGGTGCGTCCGCCCAGGCTGGCGGCGGGGGTGTCCAGGGTGACGGGGGCGCCGTCGACCATGGCCTGGTTGGATCCGAGGCTCAGCTCCACCGACTGGCTGCCCCGGGTGGCGAAGATGCGCTGGCTGGCCGCTTCGAAGCGGACGTTGGCGCCGAGGGCCTCGAAGATGCCGCGCAGGGGGACCATGACGCGGCCGCCCAGCATCACCGGGGGCTGGTCGAACTGAAGGGGACGGCCGTCGAGCTTGGCCACGATGGGCTGGGCTAGCGCGGGGAGCGCCAGGGTGGCGGCCAGGGCGGCCGCGGGGATGAGTTTTTGCATTTGTTACCTCCACAATCCAGACCCCAGGATAGCGCCGGATGAGGGGGTCGTCGGGGGCCCCGGGTACTGGCCGGTTGGGGCTGGAGTACTGGGTTTGGGGTTGCGTGGTAGGGTGCGTGCACCGGGACCGGCGTTGCGTGCACGGGTGGGCGCGGCTTACACTGGTGTGATGAACGACTATGAGGCGGTGGTGGCGGGGTGTGTGGTCGAGCTTGAGCGGTTGCTGCAGGAGGGCCTGGAGTGGGTCCCGCCGGATGCGGCCAGTCACAATCGGTGGGCGGATGAGCGTCAGCCGCGTTTTGTGGAGTTACTGGAGAGGGCTCGGGAGGGTTTGCAGAGCTCGGGCAGGGTCGTCCGGGAGAGGAAGCGGCGGCCGGAGCGGGTGCAGGCCTGGACTTCCGAGGCGGTGGCGTCCCCTTATGAGTATCGGGTCGAGAGCGACCAGAGTCGCATTGGCGCCGTCTTCGCGGGCCAGGTAGTGGGGCGTCTGCTGGAGCTGGAGCGGGCTTGGGACGAGCGGCTGGAGGTGCTTTATCGGTTGAGTCGGCGGTAGCGGGCTTCGACTCCCATAAACAGGCCATAAGCAATAAAACCGATGCCGACCATGGCCAGCAGGGCGGAGCCGTAGGGCAGGCGGCGGAGGGTGATGAAGATTTCTTGGACGGATTCGACTTCTTTGGGGTTGAGCGTCCAGGCGGCCCGGATGACGAAGGCCCCGAGGGCCAGGAAGACGCAGCCGCGGGCGCTGAGGCCGGCGTAGGCCAGGCCCACCATGAGGCGTCGTTCCCAGGGGCGCATTTCGCCGACGTGAAGGGGTTCGAGGAATTTGCCGGACCAGGCTTTGTAGAGTTGGCCCAAGCCGGTGGCGATGACGGTGAGGCCGGCCAGCGCCACCAGTCCTTGGCCCAGCGGTTGTCCGAGCAGGAAGGCGGCCAGTTGCTCTTGTTCGTGGACGTCTTCGGGTTCGACTTCTTCGAGAGCCATTTCCAGAGCGCCGGCCGCGAGGTTCCCGTAAAAAAGGCCGCTCAGGGCGAAACCGGCGCGTTCCAGCAGGCCTTTCCAGCTTTTGCCCACTCCATCCGGATCCCAGAAGGTCTGAAAGGCTCGCCACAGGGCGAAGAAAGCCAGACCGGCGGCCAGAATCAGCAGTAAGGGATCGCCCAGCGGCTGTTTGTGGAGAGCTTTGAGGGCTTCGCTGCTGCCCACCGGGCGCATCCAGCGCAGGGCTCCTTGGAGGGCTCGATAGCCGACCAGCAGGTAGACCATGCCTTTGGCCCCATGTCCGAGCCGTGCGAACCATTCGATCATCCTAGCCGCCTTGGTCGCTTGGGCCAGTACCCCTGTCCTATCAGATCCCAACAAACATGCCTTTAAAGAATCGGTAGACATTGGTAGCCTTGGAGCATGCCGAAACTCGCTATAAACGATGAAGAGAAAAAATTCGACCCGCTCGACGTGGCTTCCCTGGAGGAACATATCGTCAGCTCGATCCGTCGAATTGTTCGCGCCATCGAAATGCACTCTCAGGACCTGATCGCCAAGGTCGGCCTGACCTCTCCCCAACTGTCGGTCCTCAAGGCCATTCCGGTGTTGAATCCGGCCACTCCCACCAGCGTGGCCCGCCACCTGAGCCTGAGTCAGTCGACCGTCAGTGGCGTCCTCGACCGACTGCACAGCAAGAAGCTGGTGCGCCGCGAGGACAGCTCGGCCGATAAGCGCCTGCGCCGCTATCGCCTGACGCCTACCGGCAAGTCGCTACTGGGAACAGCTCCGCCGCTGCTGCAGGAAAGCTTTCTTCGCAACCTCAACGGTCTGGAGGCCTGGGAGCGCAGCATGTTGCTGTCGGCTCTGCAGCGCACCGCCTGGTTGATGGATGCCGACGACCTGGAAGCCCATCCGTTTCTGACCTCGGGAGAAGCTCCCTTGGGAACGGACCTGGACTCCGAGGACTGATTCGAACACAGGTTTGCTCCAGGGACGTGAGTCCCAAAAGCCTGGGATGCTCGGGCCTGATGCCGGAAATTGATTTGACCTAAAATCATTTTATGTCAAAAACGAATCACCGGATACTCAAAGTGAGTCTGTTCGTGGCTGCGTTTGCGATGATCGCGTACTTAAGCCAAGGTATCAGCTCCTTCTTATTGTTCTCGAGCCTGCTGATGGTCCTCACTCTGGGCCGCAGCGTTCCCCTCATCGCCTGTTGCGCGATGCTGCTGGGAGCCTGCTTTCCCATCGGGGGTGGCGTGATCGCGGCTCTGCTTTTCCTGTATGTACTCTTTCACCCTACCCGAAGGACTCAAGGATTAGCTTCCTGACGCGCGAACCGGGCTGGCCATGAACGTTGAGGTGATCCCCTTCCAGCCCTCCCAGGTCGAGACCGTCATCGAAATCTTTCGGGACGTGCATGGAGACGACTACCCGCTACCGGCTGTCTACGACCGGGACTTCTGGATCACCCAGAATGAAACCGACGAGCTCTTCACCTACCTCGCCGTCAAAGGCGAGCAGGTGCTGGGGCTCGTTAGTTTTTACCGGGCCGCGCCTTTTGCCGGTCTTTATGAATTCGGTCGGCTGGCGGTGCGACCGGAGCATCGCAAGGCGGGACTGGGCCACCAGTTGCTGGCCCGCGCCCTCGAGCAGTTTTCCAAAGAGCCGGTCGCGGCCGGTGCCTTCGGCGAGATGGATTGCCGCTGGAAAGTCAGTCAGAACATGATCCACCAGCTGAGTTTTCAGGATACGGCGCTGGCGGTGGATTTTTTCCCGGGGCGCTTCAGCGCGGTGCTGGCCTATTTCGACATGCGCGACCGGACCCATAAGGTCCATCTGCCGCCGCGTTGGAAGGAACTGCTCGTCTTTTGCTACGATGACCTCGGGTTGCGCCGCGAGTTCGTGCACGAGGGGCGGGCTCTGCAGGGTGTCAGCGAATTTCGGGTTCGCTCGGCCGAGCGTCTGCAGGTGGTGCACGTGGACTGTCTGGAGGCGGGCGAGGATTTTGCCCGGCGGCTTTCCGAGCTGGATTTTCCCCAGGCGCAGATTTATCAGCTGCGGATCAACCTGGAGGATGGGCGCGCCATTGCGGCTGCCGAGGCGGCTTATCAGCTGGGCTACCGCTGTTGCGGGCTGTTGCCGCGCTGGTTTGATGGGGATGGACTGTTGCTGCAGCGCAATCTGGTCGCGCCCGAGTGGGGCCACGACCAGATTGCCAGTCAGCGCGCTCAGGAACTGGCCCGGCGCATCGAGTTTCTCTGGAAGTAGTTACTTTTTCCAGCGGAAGCTGTCGGTGACGGTCTTGATGTTGGCTTCGAAGGGCTTGCTGTCGCCGTCTTCATCCACGAAGACCAGGGTGGCGCCGGTGGTGTTTTTGATGGCCATGATGGCTTTAATGAACATCGGCTTGCCGTGACCGGTGTCGGTGGCGGTCACGATTTTGGCTTTGACGGAGCCGAGTTTGCCGTCACTGATCTTGATGTTGGTCCACTTTTTCTTGGAGCCTTCCTGGGCGGTGGCCTGAGCCCAGGCGTTCAGCTTGTTCTCGCCCGGCAGGTCGACTTTGACGGCGTTGAGCACGCGCTTGTTGTTCTTGCTGTGCCACATCTCGGGTTCTTCGCCCTGGGCCCAACCGGCCGGGATCTCGAAATGGTAGGCTCCGCTGGGGTGCTTGGCGGGCTCGGCGAAGCAGGCGAGGCTGAGTAAACAGCTCAGAAGAAAAATGCGCATTTTCATGCCCGGGGCTTCCCTGCGGCGCAGGAATTCCTGCCGATCTTGGGCAACCTGAACATTCTATGGGTAGTCTTTTCTCTTCCAAAAGCTCCGGCAAAGTCCGTTGTTCGCACATCTTGATCAAGGATCAGACGAGGGCTCAGAAACTGCTGGATGAAATCAAGAACGGCGGCGATTTTGCCGCTCTGGCCAAGCAGAATTCCGAGTGTCCCTCCAAGTCCAGCGGCGGAGACCTGGGCGCTTTTGGACGCGGCCAGATGGTGCCGGAATTCGACCGGGCCGCTTTTGAGCTGGAAGTCAACGGACTGAGCGAACTGGTCAAGACCAAGTTCGGCTATCACATCATCAAGCGGACAGCTTAAGGCTCGGCAAGAATCGCACGATCATCTGGCGCCACCAGGGCCAGTCGTGGGCTACGTCATGGCCCCATACGTCCACCCAGGCCGGAATCTGCAGATCCTCCAGCACTTTTTTCATGGCCAGGGTTTCGTCCAGCATGGGCTGCTCCCAGGCACCTTGACCGACCGCCAGCACGATTTCCTTGTGGCGGAAGTCTTGGGGGTTGGGCAGGTGGGGCAGGTAGGCCAGCGGGCTGTGGTAGTAGACGTTTTCGTCCATGTAGTCGCCCAGGAAGAGCTTGAGCTGGTAAATGCCGCTGAGCGAGAGCAGGCTGTCGAATACGCCGGGATGGCGGAAGAAGAAGTTGCTGGCGTGGTAGGCGCCCATGCTGCAGCCGGTGGTCATCAGGTAGTCCTGATGGCTGCGCGAGCGGATCAGCGGCACCACTTCTTCTAAGATGTAGCGTTCGTAGCAGGCGTGCTTCCAGGCGCGGTGGGGCACGTCGGCGCTGGGATGGCACCAGCTGTCGGTGTCCACGCCGTCGACGGTGACCAGCAGCAGTTTGCCGGCTTCCAGCCAGTCGTCGATGGCCTCGATCATGCCGAAGGCTTCCCATTCGAAGCAGCCGCCGCCCTGGCTGGGAAAGACCAGCACCGGTTTGCCGCCGTAGCCGTAGACGCGGCAACCCATCTCGTGTCCGAGGGAGGGGCTCCACCAGCGATGCGCTTCGACTTTCATCGCTTCACGAAGAGAAAGGCCAGGGCCGACTCGAGCAAGCCCAGGCCGTAGGCGATGCGGAAGGTCTCGCTCAACTGGTTGCGCTTGTGGGCGAGGTCGGCGGCGGGCAGAATCTGGAGGTTCTCGGCCTCGGTCTTGAGGTTCTCCTGGCGGGCGTAAACCGACTGCTGGTGCAGGCTATCCAGGTCCAGGCCCCTCCAATATTGATCGGCCACTTGGGTCAATTCCGTTACCGACTCTTTCCAGCGCGCCAGCGGCGCCACAAAATCCAAGACGTCGTCTTTCTCCAGATAAAGGCGAATTCCGTCCAGGGCACCGCACAACATTCCGGCCGCCTGGGCCTGGCGCGTGAGATAAGCAATATCCGGGACGTCTTCGAGGATGGCCGTCTGGGCCAGCAACTGCTCTTTGAGCAGGCGCGATTCTTCGGGAGCTGGCGCCAGGCCCGTTTGTAGTGAGGGTAGCCAGGCGCTGAAGCGCTCCAGGGCCTGGAAGGCGGGCAGCGGGGTCAGCTGGGGGGCGAACGAGGGACTGCGCAGAGCAAAGGATCGCATTTGCTCAGGGATTCTCAGCCGATCCCGCTTGTCCTGGAGGTTGCTTGCGGGTAGACTGGTGCGAATGAAATTTCCCGGCTGGCTTCGCCTTTTGGCAATCGTCTGGTTGATGGTCTGCGTTTACAGCAAGATGATCGACCTGGATTGTGCTTTGACCAATCCGGCCCATTGCCAGTCGCTGCTGGAGAGCACGGACAATACCTTCGCCCACTTCGAGCTGGAGCATCCGCTCTGGACCGGTCCGCCGGTGGTCATCGTTTTGTGCGTGCCGCCGGCTCCTCAGCAGATGCTGGTGCCGGTGCTGGTGCAGCGCCCGCCGGTCGAATTCGTGGCCCAGACCCGTGGCCAGAGTCCCCTTTCCAAACGACCTCCTCCTCACGCGGCCTGATTCAGCAGTCCGTACAATTTGAGGAGGTCCCATGTCTTACGCGTCTCGCGCGTGGGTGTGCCTGGCCTGGCTGTGCGCAGCCTGTAGCCCGGTCCGCCCCAACGCCGCTCCGCCCCCCCCTGTGCTGGAGGAGATCCACACCACCCCTGCCATCCTTCGTCCTATTCAGGACGAGCTGGTGGCCAGCGGAAACATCACCGCCGATCCGGCCCGTCAGGGCCAAGTAGGTGCCCCCGCCGCCGGTCGCCTTACCGATATCCTGGTCCATCCCGGCGAACGGGTGCAGGCCGGCCAGGCGCTGGCCCGGCTGCACAGCCCCGATCTCACCCGGGCTCGGGCCGCCCATCAGGACGCCATGTTGCGTCTGCAGCTGGCTCAGCGCACCCTGGAACAGCGCCGCCAGCTGTATCGCCTGGGCGATACCGCTCTGCGGCCGGTGGAGGAAGCCCGCAACGAGCTTTCCAGCGCCACCAGCGAACTGGAAATCAGCCGCTCCAATCACCTGCTGGCGCGCAAGAAGCTGGACCGGGCCCGCGACTTGCACGGCCACGGCATCGCCACCAAGCAAGAGCTGGAGGAAGCCGAAGCAGCTTTTGAACAGAGCCACAGCCGCGTCGAGCAGAGCCAGCGCCAGCTGGGAGTGGCCCTGCAGCATCGCCAGCGCGAGGAACGGCTGGCGGCCAGCGGTTCGCTTTCGGCACCGCGCATTCTGGAGGCGGAAAACGAGCTGGCCCTGGCCCGCGAGGAAGTGGCCCATACCGGCGAGATCCTGCGCGATTTGGGTATCGGGCCCGATGAAGATGGACTGCTGTTGCGGGCTTCCCGCGCCGGCATTCTGGTTAGCAGTCAGGCCGCTCTGGGTCAGGCGGTGACGGCCGATCAGCCGCTTTTTGAAATTCTCGATCCGCGCCGGCTGTGGCTGTGGATCTACGTGCACGAACAGGATCAACGCCGGGTGAAGCTGGGCCAGAAGGTGAGCGTGGAGGTGGAGGCCTTGCCGGGTCGCCATTTCAGCGGCCGCATTTCTTACTTGCCGCCTCAGGTGGAGCTGCCCTCGCGGGCGCTGCGCTGCCGGGTGGTGGTGGACAATCCGCAGTTGCAGCTGAAGGTGGGGATGGCCGCGCGCGTGCGCCTGGCCGTGGCCGCTCCTCATCAGGGGGTGACGGTGCCTTTGAGCGCGCTGCAGGGGGACCGGGTCTTTGTGGGGGGCAGCTCGGGCTATCAGGCCCGCCCGGTGGTGACCGGCTTGCGCCGGCAGGACTGGGTCGAGATCACCCGGGGGTTGCGGGCCGGTGAAGAAGTGGTTTCGGCCGGGGCGGAGTTGCTGCGATGATCGCCGCCATTCTACGCATGTCGATTCGCCGGCGCGGGCTGGTGTTGGGCTTTACCCTGCTGTTTCTGGTGGTGGCCCTGTATCGCGCCAGTCTGCTCAGCATCGACGCCGTTCCCGACGTGACCAACCGCCAGGTGCAGATCAATGCGCTGGCTCCCTCGCTGGGGGCCGAGGAGATGGAGCGGCGCGTCACCTTTCCCCTGGAAATGGCCCTGGCCGGTCTGCCGCATCTGCAGGAAATCCGCTCCATTTCTCAGTTCGGGCTGTCCCAGCTGACGGTGGTTTTTCGCGATGATAGCGAGATTTATCTGGCCCGGCAGTGGGTGGCCGAACGTCTGGCTCAGGCCGGCGAGCAGCTGCCGGACGGGGTAAAAACCGAGATGTCGCCGGTCAGCACCGGTCTGGGAGAAATTCTTTACCTGCGCCTGGCCAATCCAGGGCTGTCCTTGATGGAACGGCGCCGTTTGATGGACTGGGTGGTGCGTCCTCAGTTGCGCAGTGTGGCCGGTCTGGCCGATGTCAACGTTTGGGGCGGTCAGGCGCGGCAGATTCAGGTGGCCCTGGATCCGCGCCAGCTGGAGTATCACAATCTTTCGCTGGATGAAGTGGTGCGAGCCGTGCAGGACAACAACGCCAACGGCGGCGGAGCCTTCATTCGTCAGGGCAATCAGCAGCAGATCGTGCAGGTCGCGGGCATGCTGCAAAAGCCCGAGGAACTGGAATCGATCAGCCTCTCCCCTACCCTGCAGCTGGGCGCGGTGGGCAGCGTGGGTCTGGGACCGATGAATCGTCAGGGAGCCATGACTCAGGACGGCCAGGGCGAGGAAGTTTACGCCATTTGCCTGTTGCTGCTGGGAGAAAACGGCAGCCGGGTGGTGGAGGCGGTGAAAGCCCGGCTGCCCGAAATCGAGAAAACCCTGCCGCCGGGCACCCATTTGGAGCCGTTTCTGGACCGGGGACGGTTGATCGGGGCCACTTTGCACACGGCCGGCAAGAACTTGCTGGAGGGCGGTCTGCTGGTGGTGGGCCTGCTGTTTGCCTTTCTGCTGCAGTTACGCGCGGGTCTGATCGTGAGTTGCGTGATTCCGCTGGCCATGCTGTTCGCCATGTGCGGCATGGGCTATTTCGGCATCTCGGCCAACTTGATGAGTCTGGGCGCTATCGACTTCGGCATCATCGTGGATGGCGCCGTGATCATGGTGGAGAACTGCGTGCGCCGGCTGTCGGAGTGTCAGGATCGGGACCGTTTGGAGGTCATCGAGGAAGCGGCCATCGAGGTGCGTCAGGCCACCCAGTTCGGCGAGATCTTGATTCTGGCCAGCTACGTGCCCATTCTGGCCCTGGCCGGCTTGGAAGGCAAGATGTTTCGCCCCATGGGGTGGACGGTGATTCTGGCCCTGGGGGGTGCCATGATCTGCACGCTGACGGTGATTCCCGCCCTGTGCGCTTACTTTCTGAAGGGCGGGCCGGAGCCGGAGCATCCGCTCTTTCATCGGGTGCTCCCGATGTATCGGCGGACGCTGGTGTGGTTGATGGGCTGGAAACGGGCGGTGGCCGGGGTGGCCTTGCTGGTGGTGCTGCTGGGGCTGGGGATTTTTGCCCGGCTGGGCACCGAGTTCATTCCTGAGCTCTCGGAAGGTTCCGTGGCCATGCAGATTACCTATCCGCCCGGCATCAATCTGGAGGAATCCATTCGCCTGTCGAGTGCGGCCGAGCGGCTGGTGTATCAGCAGTGCAAAGGGCTGGTGCAGCGGGTGGTGACGCGCATCGGGCGCCCGGAGATCGCCACCGATCCGATGCTGACCTGTCAGACCGACGTACTGGTGGACCTGGTGCCGGGCGCCTCGCAGGACGAGGTGGTGTCGCGCTTGCGCAAGGTTTTCTCGGGACGTCCCGGCATGGACGTGAGTTTCACCCAGCCCATCAAGATGCGCATGATGGAGTTGATCGAGGGGGTGGGCATCCGCGCCGACCTGGGCATCAAGATTTTCGGAGATGACCACAAGGAGCTGCAGCGTCAGGCGACTCGGTTGGCTTCGCTGATTCGGGAGGTTCCCGGAGCCGCCGATGTGAGCATCGAGATGACCCAGGGGTTGCGCCAGCTGCAGATCGAGGTGGACCGGGCCAAGCTGGCTCAATACGGGGTCAGCGTGCGCGATATCAATCGAGTGGTGGAGTCGGCGGTGGGCTGTGAGCCGATCAGTAGCTTGAACGACGGCAATCAGCGCATGGACATTGTGGTGCGTCTGCCTGAGGATTTGCGCAGCGACCCGGAGGTGATCGGCAAGCTGCTGATTACCAATGCACGCGGCGAGCATGTTCCGCTGGATCAGCTGGCGGTGTTGCGCGATCAGCTGGGTCCGGTGCAGATTTCCCGAGAGGGCGGCAAGCGGCGCATCGTGGTGCAGGCCAATGTGCGCGGCCGCGATCTGGGCGGCTTTGTGCAGGAAGTGCGGGGGCGTATCGACGGCGGTTTGAAGCTGCCGGTGGGCTACTATCTGCGCTATGCCGGAACCTACGAGAAGCTCCAGTCCGGGCGTGCCCGGCTGGCGGTGGTGGTGCCGCTGACCTTCGCCATGGTTTTCGGACTGCTTTACTGGACCTTCGGACAGATCCGGCTGGCGGGGCTGGTCTTCAGCAGCATTCCGCTGGCCATGACCGGAGGACTGCTGGCGCTCTGGGTGCGCGGCATGAACTTCTCGATTTCGGCGGCGGTGGGCTTTGTAGCGCTGGCCGGGGTGGCCGTGCTCAATGGCGTGGTTATGCTGACCTTTATCGAGCAACTGCGGGGTCAGGGATTTTCTCTGCGGGAGGCGGCCGTGGAGGGGGCGGTGCTGCGCTTCCGTCCGGTGCTGATGACGGCCTGTGTGGCCGCTTTCGGCTTCTTGCCGATGGCCGTGTCGTCGGGCTCGGGGGCGGAAGTGCAGCGACCGCTGGCTACGGTGGTCATCGGGGGGTTGCTCAGCAGCAGCGCCTTGACGCTGCTGCTGCTGCCCGTGCTGCTGGAGCTGTTTACTCCGGTTAAGGAGAGACCTGAGTGATGGTCAAGATGGCTCGGTCGAACTGGATCAGGTTGCCGCCCAGGGGAGGGCTGCTAGGAACGCTGGCTCCCAGGGAGAGGCGCTCGTTGGCGCCCACGCTGACCACGCCGTTGAAGGAGAAGCTGCTCTGATCGGGGGAGCCCGGGGTGAAGTTGGCCTCGCGCGTCCCCTCCAGGTAGCCTCCTTCTCTGCCGACCACCCCGGTGGCGATGGAGGTGGGCGAAGTGGTGTTGACGGTATAGCTGATCAGGTAGTCGCCGGCGGTGGGCACCGAGAAAACGGCGGCAGGACCGTTTCGTTCAGTGCCGATGGTGATGTCGGGAACGGTTTCCTGAGCCGATTCCAGGGGCAAGCGGAAAGGAATGGGTCCGAGCCCGTAGCCGCTCTGGATGGTGTTCTTGCTGGCCGTGCCGAAGGCGCCGACGGTGATCGGACTGGTCGAAGGGGCGGGCTTGACGTCACCGCTGCCACCGGCACCGGCCCGGAAGCCGACGGTCAGATTCTGGATGGGGGTTTCCCCACCGGCGCTCAGGGAGACGGGCACCACCGAGGCGCCCACCACGCGGTCGCCGTTCGAGAAAATGACCACCAGGCGACGGATGCTGGTGGGCACGTCGGTCAGGCGCACCGGGCCGGTCGTGCCGGCCACACGCACCGGTCCGTAAACGGGGCCGGCATCTCCGAGACCCACGAACTTGACGCTGGTCACCGAGCTCAAGGACTGCTGCTCGTTGCTGGTGAGAGCGCGCGCCTGGATGTTGGTGGGCTGGAACAGCAGAGTGCCGGTGGGGCCGTTCACGGCCTGGCCGTTGTTGGTCGGTCCGGCCGGGGTGCCGCCGTAGTAATTGTTGTCGTCCGAGCCGCAGCCGAGGACGGCAAAAGCGGCCAGGGTGATTAGAGCTTTGGTCAGTTGGTTGTTCATGTTCTCTCCTAAGGGGTGACTTGAGTAATGGTCAGGCTGCTGAAGTCGACGTTGGTGCTGCCTTGACCGAGAAAAGCGCCGGGATCGGTGACGCCGAGCGAGACTTTGCTACCGGCGGGTAGGCTGATCACGCCGCTGAAGCTGTAGTCCTGGGTGCCGGCGTTGCCATTGTTGTTGCCCACGCGCGTGCCGGCAACGTAATTACCGGTCGCGTCGACCAGGCCGGCGGCGTCGTAGCCGGGCTGGGCGGTGTGAACCGTGTAGTCGACCAGATAGTCCCCTGCGGTCGGGATGGAAAAGCTGGTGGTGCGCTGCTGTCCGTTGTTGGTGCTCTGGTAGGCGGGACCGTCGTTGGCCACGGTGATGTCCGGGGCCGAGGACTGATTGTCGGGCAGGGGCAGCAGCCGGGGCGACTGGCTGAGGATGTAGTTCTGCACTCGCAGCGTGCTGCTGTCGGCGGTGCCGAAGGCCACCTGGGTGTCGGCGTTGCTCGGCTTGGTGGAGCCGGAGTTGCCGGTGCTGAAGGCCACTCTCAGGGTGTCGATGCGGGTTTCGTTGCCGGTGTTCACGGTCAGCGGAACCACGGAGGCTCCCACCACCCGGTTGCCCGCCGAGTAGACGACTAGCAGGCGCCGTACGCTGGTGGGGACGTCGGTCAGGCGCACCGAGTTGCTGTTGGCGACGCGCACCGGGCCGTAGACGGCACCATTGCCGCCCAGGCCTACGAACTTGAGGCTGGTGGCCGAACTCAGCGACTGTTGTTCGTCGCTGGTGAGGGCGCGCGCCTGGATGTTGGTGGGCTGAAAGAGAACCGTGCCGGTGTTGGCCGCTCCCAGGTTGTTGTTGGCGTTGCCGGACGGCGTGCCGCCGTAGTAGGTGTCGTCGGAACCGCAGCCGATCAAAGTGAGCGCCAGAACGCTCGTGATGATGAAACCCCGCATCATTGCCTCCACTGAAAATTATTTTACATAAAGATTTATTCAGCCCAATTTTTGCTTGCCAGGAAGACACCTGCCAGAGTTTCTGGATGGCCAGGAGACTTTGCCACAATCACCAATAGATGGCGATATGAAACGACGCGAATTTCTTCAGTCGGCGGCCTCGGTGGTGGGAGCTCTGGCGGCAGGTTGTGCCAGCTCCGATTCTGCTCCTTTGTCGGGGGGGTCGGCGGGGGCGCGCCGGCCCAATATCCTGATGATCGTGCTGGACGAGTTTCGCGTGCCTCCCGCCGGTTATGGCGCCAATGAGGGCGAGGCGGCCGGGCTGAAGGAGATTTTTGGCTTTGCCCGCCAGCTGTCGCCGGATAACCCTTACGCGCGGTTTTTCCCCGGTCTTTTGAGACTGCGCCGCAATGCGGTGGTGATGCGCAATCATTATCTGGCTTCGGCCGCCTGCGTGCCCAGCCGCACCGCTCTGCTCACCGGCCAGTATTCTAGTCTGACGGGTGTGACCACGACTTACGGTCTGTTTACCACTCCCGACGAGGTGCGGCTGCTCGACCCTGCGGGAGTGCCCACCGTGGGGGACTGGTTCAACGCGGCCGGCTACACCAGCCATTTCTTCGGGCTGTTTGATGTGGCCAGCGTGCCCGCGCCTTTTGACCTTTCGCCCTGGGGATTTACCTGCTGGGAGACTTCCGGGCCCAATCCCCATGGCGGCAGCACCCAGGACTTCGGGGTGTTCCGCGACGTGGGGTTCGCCGAGGCGGCTTGCGACTTTTTGTCAGGTAAGGGGGGGTGTTCCTCGCAGGAGCCGTGGTTCGCGGTGACCTCGCTGGTCAATCCGCACGATGTGACGGCTTATCCCTTTCCCTTTTATGGCAACGCGGCGCCGCCGCCTCAGCCGGCCGGGCAGCCGCAGACCATTCCCCCTCAGGGGGCCGTGACCAATGCCGACCCGGTTTACGGAGTGGTGCCGTTAAATCCGGACGGCTTTCCCCAGGATACTTTTGGGGCTCCACCGACGCTGCACGAGGACCTGTCCACGAAGCCATCTTGTCAGCAAGAGTTTGCTTATAAGATTCAGTTGGCGTTTGGGGCCCAGTTGCCCGATGCGGTGCGGGCCAATACCGGCTATCCCTGGCAGTTGCAGGGGCCGTTGGCCGAACCCTGGGTGCTGGCTTATGCCCAGTTTTACATGTGGCTGCACTACGTGGTCGATCAGCAGCTGTCAAAGATCTTGTCGGCTCTCGACGCTTCTGGCCAGGCGGAGAATACCATCGTGGTCTTTTGCGCGGATCACGGGGATGTGGCCGGGGCCCACGGGCAGATGATTCAGAAGTGGCACAGCGCTTATCAGGAAGCCATTCACGTGCCTTTTGTGGTGTCTTCGCCGCTGGTGAATCCCGAGGGTCCCATGCGGGAGGTCTTTCATCCCACGAGTCATATCGATATGCTGCCGACTTTGCTGGGGTTGGCCGGTTTGGGGGGACAGCTGGGAGTGGTGGCCAGTCGTATTCAGGGGCACTCGCCGCTGGCGCTGCCGGTGGGCGTGGATTTATCCGATTTGATTCGAGGGAATGGGAGCGCGCCGGCGCGGCCCGGAGTGCTTTTCACCACCGATGATGAGATTACCGGGCCGGGGGTCAAGCAGGCCCAGTATGAGGTGTTTCTGTCGGAGGTGGAGCGGGTGCGGTCGGCCGGGGTGGCTCTGAGCTCCGGGTCGGTCCGGCAGCCCAATCACGTGCGCTGTTTGTGTACGGGGGAGTGGAAGCTGGCCCGCTATTTTGACCCGAGCGGGGTGCAGGCGGACGAGTATGAGCTGTATTGTTTGCGGCTGGATCCGAATGAGGCGGTCAATCTGGTGGATTATCGGACCTTTGCGGTGCGCACTTCCTTGCCGGGGCTTTCGGTACAGGAGATCGAGAGGCAACGGGATGTGTTGCGGAGCCAGCTGGCCGAGCAGGAGCGGGCGCTGTTGTTGACTCCCTAAACGGCGGCGGCTTGTTCGGGGGTGCGCACCCGTTTCCAGAGGCGGGAGACGGAGATGGCGCGCTGTATGCAGTCGGCCACGCCCACTCCTTCTAGCCAGTTGCCGGATAGGTGCAGGGTGGGGTGAGCCTGGCCGAGTTCGAGCAGGTCGGCGATGCGCTGGCGGTGGCCGACGGGGTATTCGGGCAGGCGTTGGGGGTGGCGGACGAGCACGCTTTTGAGGGGGTCGCCCTGGAGGGGCATGAGCTGGTTGAGGTCCTGGCGGCAGCGTTCGATGAGGTCTTTGTCTCCCAGCTGCAGGAACTGTTCGCGTCCGGCCCCTCCCAAGAGCAGGCGGGTGGTGACCACGTCCCAGGGGGAGCGGCCGGGCCATTTGAGGTGGGCCATGGTGCAGCTGGAGAAGCACAGGCCCTGGGTGAGGGGCACCAGCAGGGAGCCGCCTTCGGGGACCTGGACTTTGTCTTTGGGCCAGGCCTGGCAGAGGACGGCCACGTCGCGGGCCACGATGGGGCGGATGAGGGCGGCCATTTCGGGTGCGAAGGATTGCAAGAGGGAGCTGGTGGTGGGAGCGGGCAGGGCCAGCAGAACGTGGCGGGCGCGCACTCGCTGGTCTTTGGTCTGGATGTGCCACTCTCCCCCGCCGCAGGGAGAGAAGGCCAGCACCGGGCTGTTGAGGTGCAGCCAGTCTTGCTTGAGCTTTTGGCGGAGGGTCAGGACGAGATGGCTGAGGCCCTGGCGGAAGCCCAGCAGAGTGGCCTCTTTGGGCGGGCTTTTGCGGAAGCTGCGGTAGAGGCTGCCGTGTTCTTGCTCGCGCTTGAGCAGGCTGGGAAAGGTGGATTCCATGCTGAGGTGCTCGGGGTCGGCCCCGTAGATGCCGGTGACGATGGGTTGGACCATCCACTGCAGCACTTCTTCGCCGAGGCGGCGGCGTATGAAATCGGCCACGCTTTCGTCGCCTTTGTGCTGGCCGACGAAGGGCTCCATGAGCAGGCGCATGCGTCCCCAGTTGCTGAGCAGGGGGCTTTGGAAGACGGCTTTGGTGCCGCTCGGCATGAGTCGGCGGAAGCCTTCGGGGAGGGGCAGCAGGTGTTTGTCTTTCAGGACCAGAGGGCGTTCTTTGCTGGCCGGGATCCACTGGTCTTCGAGGCCGAGTTCGCGGCAGAGTTCCAGGACCTGGGGTTTGCCGACCAGGGTTTCCGGGCCGGCTTCTTCGAGGCCCTGCAGGCTGTTGATGGTGTGGATGGCCCCGCCCCAGCGGTCGCTGGCTTCGAAGACGCGGTAGGTCAGGTTGCGACGCTGCGCCTGGTAAGCGGCGGTGAGGCCGCTGATGCCTCCGCCTATGATGGCTACGTCCAACATATCTGTTTGGCATGTCGGCCGGGGGGTGGGGAACTTGAGTAGGCTGTATTGACCATTCTGGCTTTTGGGGGGTTGGCTTTGGGGGTTTTGGGCTGGGTGGCTTTGGGGTTGTCCGGGGTGGGTGGCGGACTGTCTGGTGCTGGTGGCGGACAGGGGGCGTCCAGGGCCGGTGGCGGACTGTCTGGGGCCGGTGGCGGACAGGGGCGTCCGGGCCGGTGGCGGACTGTCTGGGGCCGGTGGCGGACGGGGCGTGTCCGGGCTGGGTGGCGGACTGTCTGGGGTGGGTGGCGGACGGGGGGCGTCCGGGGCGGGTGGCGGACTGTCTGGGGTGGGTGGCGGACTGTCTGGAGCCGGTGGCGGACAGGGGGGTGTCCGGGCTGGGTTGCGGACGGGGGGGCGGCAGGAGTTCCTCTGCCTCGCGCCACAGGCACCATTATGCGCGGCGTCCTTTATGGAGTGGCCACTTACATCTCCTGGGGCGTGCTACCGCTTTACTTTCGCCTGCTCCAAGCGGTGCCGCCGTTGGGGGTGCTGGCCCACCGGGTGCTCTGGTGCCTGCTTTTCCTGGCCGCCTGGCTGGCCGCTCAAGGTAAACTCAAGAGCTACCTTAAGCAGGCTCTGCAGCCCAAACTCTTGCGCTGGCTGGTCCCCAGCGGCTATCTGATCGGCCTCAACTGGTACCTCTTCGTCTTCGCCGTCAGCGAACATCGTGTCACCGAAGTGGCTCTGGCTTACTACATCAGCCCGCTCATCAGCGCCCTCTGGGGCTTGCTGCTACTGCGCGAGCACCTCTCCAAACTTCAGCTCAGCTCGCTGCTGCTGGCCCTTTTTGGGGTGGCCTACCTGGCCCTCAAAGCCGGAGGCGTGCCCTGGCTTGCGCTGGCCATCGCCGTTTCTTTCGCTACCTACAGCTTTCTGCGCAAAAGGGCCGGCGTCGACTCTATGTTGGCGCTCTGGACGGAAACGCTGGTTTTAGCCCTGCCGGCGGCGGCCGCGGCCGTCTACTTCACTCCCGCCGGCGCCCCCTGGGGCCTGCTGGCCCTGAGCGGCCCGCTCACCGGCATCCCGCTGCTCTGGTTCGGCCTGGCCGCCCGCCAGCTGCGCCTGGTCACCCTCGGGTTGCTCCAATACATCTCGCCCACGCTGCAGTTTCTGGTGGCCGTGGTGGCCTTCCACGAACCCTTCGGCCGCGACCACGCCATCGCGTTCACCTGTATCTGGGGAGCGGTGGCCCTCTACGCGCTGGCAGGAAAATTGGCCGTTCCACCAGCAAGTCCAAAACATGATTGAAGAGCTGTACGAGAAAGAGTATCGGCGCGTTTTCGCTACTCTGGTACGCTTGCTGGGGGACTTTGATCTGGCCGAGGAAGCCGCCCAGGAAGCCTTTACCATCGCGGTGGAGCGCTGGGAAAAGGAGGGCGTCCCCGCCAATCCACGGGCCTGGCTGGTTTCCACCGGCCGCTTCAAGGCCATCGACGCCATCCGCCGGCGCGCCAAGTTCGACGACAAGCTGCAGCTGATCGCCGAACAACTCGAGCAGCATCCCGAGGAAGACTACGACGTGGTCGATGATCGCCTGCGCCTGATTTTCACCTGCTGTCACCCGGCCATTGCCGCCAACGTGCAGATTCCCCTGACCCTGCGCGAGGTCTGCGGCCTCAAGACCGAGGAAATCGCCGCCGCCTTTCTGACCACGCCCACCACCATGGCCCAGCGCATCGTGCGCGGCAAAGCCAAGATTCGCGGCGCCGGCATTCCCTACAAAGTGCCCGAAACCCAGGACCTGCCCGAACGTCTGGACTCGGTGCTCTCGGTGATCTATCTGGTTTACAATGAAGGATACTCGGTCATCGCCCGCACCGACCTTTCCCAGGAAGCCATCCGCCTGGCCCGTCTGCTGGCCGAATTGCTCCCCGATCCCGAAACCCGCGGCCTGCTGGCCCTCATGCTGCTGCAGGAATCGCGACGCCGGGCCCGCGCCGATGAGGACGGGGACATCATCCTGCTCGACGACCAGGATCGCACTCTCTGGGACGGCCAGTTGATCGCCGAAGGCCTGGAGCTGGTGGAAAACAGCCCCTACCAGGAGGTCGGTCCCTATACCCTGCAGGCGGCCATCGCGGCCGTCCACGCCCGCGCCCAAACCCCCGAGAGCACCGACTGGCCGCGCATCGTGGCCCTCTATGATCTGCTGCAACGAGCCGATCCTTCGCCCATCGTGCAGCTCAACCGGGCCGTGGCCGTGGCCATGCGCGACGGCGCCGAGGCCGGCCTGCCGCTCATCGAGGAATTGCTCGAACCGCTCCAGGATTACTACCTGGCCCATGCCGCTCTGGCCGATTTGCACCGACGCTCCGGTCACATCGAGCAGGCTCGGGAGGCTTACCGAAGAGCCCTGGAACTGGCCCGTCAGGAACCCGATCAAAGATTTTTGCAAAAAAGATTGGCCGAATTGTCGAATTCCCCGGCAGCCGATCGATTAGTCCGTGGAGGTGAAAGAAGATGAAATACTTATTGTTAGCCTACGCCGACGAGGCCTTGTTGACCGAAGAGAAGCGCCAGGCCTGTTACGCCGAGTCCACCGAAATTACTCGCCAGCTCGACCAGAAAGGCCAGTTCTACGCGGCCTCTCCGCTGCAGTCGGTGCAACTGGCCACCAGCGTGCGCGTGCGCGAAGGCCGCCGCCTGGTCACCGATGGCCCCTTCGCGGAAACCCGCGAGCAGCTGGGCGGCTACTTTTTGATCGAAGCCGGCGATTTGGACGAAGCAATCGAAATCGCCGGCGGGCTGCCTATGGCCAAATTCGGCACGGTGGAAATCCGCCCGGTGGTGGAACTGCCGAACTTACCGCGTAAATTTGCTGAAGGAGAATTAGTCCGATGAAAGTTATGGTGATTGTCAAAGCTACGAAAGAATCCGAAGCCGGAATCATGCCCAGCCAGAAATTGCTGACCGACATGATGAAATACAATCAGGAATTGATCGATGCCGGCATTATGCAGGGCGGCGACGGCCTCAAAGCCAGCTCCCACGGCGTGCGCATCCGTTTTACCGGAAGCCAGCGGGACGTCACCGACGGCCCCTTCGCCGAAACCAAGGAACTGGTGGCCGGCTACTGGATCTGGGAAGTCAAGTCGATGGAAGAAGCCATCGAGTGGGCCAAGCGCTGCCCCGACCCCATGCCCGATTCCGACGGCTCCGAGCTGGAAATCCGTCCCTTTTTCAGTCCCGAAGACTTCGGCGAGAATTTCACTCCCGAGCTACAAGCTCAGGAAGAAGCCATGAGAGCGGGGATCACCCAATGAACAAGCAGATTTTCGTCAACCTGCCCGTCCAGGACCTCAACAAATCCAAGCAGTTTTTCCAGGCCCTGGGCTACAGCTTTAATCCTCAGTTCAGCGACGACACGGCCGCCTGCATGGTCATCAGCGAAGCCATCTACGTCATGCTGCTCACCCACCCCAAGTTCAACAGCTTCACTCCCCTGCCCGTGTGCGACGCCCACAAGAGCACCGAGGTCATGATCTGCCTCTCCTGCGAATCCCGCGCCCAGGTGGACGAGCTGGTGGCCAAAGCCAAAGCCAGCGGCGGCGGCTCCCACCAGGCCAAAGCCGACGACCACGGCTTCATGTATGGCAACAGCTTCACCGACCTGGACGGCCACATCTGGGAAGTCATGTATATGGAGCCCTCCCACGTCCAATAGTCTGCTGCTCATCCCGGCCAAGCCCGATCCCGAGCGGGATCGGGTGGCCGCTGCCTGGCCCGGCGAAGTGGTCCGATTGGACCGCTTTTGGGATCCCCCCCTCCTCGAACCCGAGAGGGTCCGCCTTTACGGACCGGATACCTTCTGCCTGGTGCTGGCCCAAAAGCTCGGCCTGCACCTCGTCTCTCCGGCAGACGACCTGCTGCTCAACGCACCCGTCGACCTGCTGCGCCGCGACCTGCGACTGCACCCGCTGGAGGCGCTGTCCGCCCAGGCCTTCCCCCTCTTCGCCAAGTCCCTCGTCCCCAAGCTGTTCCGCTCCCGCGCCTACCCAACCTGGGCCGACCTCGAAGACGAATGCCGAGGCCTGGACCCGGCCACGCCGGTGCTGCTCAGTTCGGTGGTGGAAATCCTGGCCGAAGCCCGAGCCTTCGTCCTGCAGGGACAAGTGGTGACCTGCTCCGTCTACGAAGGTAGCGCTGAACCCCCCGAGGCGTTCCTCTCCCAGGCGGCCCGCCTTCTCGACCTGCCCCAGACCTGCGTCCTCGACGCCGCCCTGCTGCCCGAAGGCTGGGCTCTCCTGGAGGCCAATGCCACCTGGGGAGCCGGCCTCAACGGCTGCTCGCCCGCCGCCGTCGTGCCCTGCCTGGAACTGGCTACCCGGCCCTCAGAGTAGGGCCACTTCTGTCCGCCACCGGCTCCAGACAGTCCGCCACCCGGCCCGGACAAACCCTGTCCGCCACCAGCACCAGACAGTCCGCCACCCGCCCCGGACAACCCCCTGTCCGCCACCAGCCCCAGACAGTCCGCCACCCGCCCCGGACAACCCCTGTCCGCCACCGGCCCCAGACAGTCCGCCACCCACCCCGGACACGCCCCTGTCCGCCACCGGCTCCAGACAGTCCGCCACCCGGCCCGGACAAGCCCCTGTCCGCCACCTGCCCCGGACAGTCCGCCACCCAGACCGGACAACCCCCTGTCCGCCACCGGCTCCAGACAGTCCGCCACCCGGTCCGGACAACCCCCCCCGTCCGCCACCGGCTCCAGACAGTCCGCCACCCGGACCGGACAGGTTCGATAGGGGCGGTTCTACAGGGCGGTGGCGAGGTGGCGATTTCGCCCCCTCCCTCTCCCGCGCAGCGGCTCAGGGAAAGAGCCAGACTTCGGGCAGGCCTTCGACCACCGCGCGCGCCAGGTTGTACCAGCGGGTGCATCCGTCCAGAATGGCGGAATCGGAGGTGGCCACCACCTCCGAGCTGGTTTTGAGCAGGGGGTCGGGGTCGGCGACCAGTTCGACCGTCCAGGGCCAGTTTCGCTCGGCCGCGAGGTCGCGCAGCAGGGCGGCCAGGCGGCCGGTGTTGGAGACGGGGCGGTCGAGCAGCCAGTGGGCCGGGCGCCCTTGCAGGTGGATGCCGATGAGTTGGGCGGCGCGGGGGGCTTCTTCTACCATGCGATAGTTGCCGTGAAAGGAGGCCATGTCTCGGTAGCATCCGTCCTTTCCGCGCAGGACGACGCCGCCGGCCAGGGCGGCTTCCACGGTGGTGAGGGCGTTGAGGCCGTCGATGTGCAGGCTTTCGAAGTGGTGGACTTGCTTGCGGCGGCGTTCTTGCTGGGCTTCCTGGCTGCAGGCGCAGCGGCCCAGGGCGACGCGCTGGCGTTGGGTGAGTTGGAAGCGGTCGCCCACCAGGGTGAGTCCGGCTGGGCGGGAGTATCCGCGGCTGAGCAGCCAGCTGTAGTCTTCCAGGGCGGTGGCGAAATCGGCGGCGCCTTGGGCATGGAAGAGTTGGGGGTCTTCGGGATGGGGGCCGCGATGCATAAAGTTGGGATTCCCCTGCCTCGGGGGGCATAAACGAATTTTATCAGCTTGAGTTTTTGCGTATTGGACGCTTCCCGAAGTCGGGAGCATAGTGAAGGTATGAAAACGATTGTGCTGATTCACGGCCTCTGGCTGACTCCCAAAAGCTGGGACTCCTTCCGACACCACTACGAGGCTCAGGGCTATCGGGTGCTGGCTCCGGCCTGGCCCGGACTGCAGGGCGAAATCGAAGAAATTCGCCGCGACCCCTCCCCCATCGCCTTTCTCGGGGTCAAGGAAATCGCCGACTACTACGAGCGCTTCATCAAGAGCCTGGATGAAACCCCGATTCTCATCGGACACTCCTTCGGCGGACTGATCGTGCAAATGCTGCTGGACCGCGGACTGGGTTCGGCCGGCGTGGCCATCGACTCGGTGGCTCCTCAGGGCGTGCTCGACCTGCCCTTGCCGATGCTCAAGTCGGCCAGTCCGGTGCTGAGCAACCCCTTCAACTATCTGGGCACGGTGCAATTGACCCTGGAACAGTTCCGCTACGCTTTCGCCAACAAGCTGAACGAAGAGGAAGCCCGCAAGGTCTATGAAGAGCAGGTGATTCCCGGTCCCGGCCGGCCGGTTTTTCAGGCGGCGCTGGCCAATGTCACCCCGGGAGCGGTCACTCACGTCGACTTCGCCAATTCCTATCGGCCGCCGCTGCTGCTGATCGCGGGCAGCGATGACCATCAGGTGCCGGCTTCGCTGAATCGCTCCAACTTCAAAAAGTATGAGCGCTCTCAGGCGGTCACCGACTTCAAGGAGTTTCCCCTACGCAGTCATCTGATCGTCAGCGAAAACGGCTGGCAGGAAGTGGCCGACTACGCCCTCAGCTGGGCCGAGCGGCAACTAGCGGAGGAAAGCGAGGTTGGAGCGCTCAAGGTCGCTTAAATCGGACTCGTCGAAGTCCGGGTCCGGCTCGTACCAGACCCGACTTTCGAAATACTCGCGCAGCGGGGACTCGTCGAAGGGACAGCCGCGACGCGCCAGGATTTCCGAGGCCATGAGCATGCGCTCCCAGGGAGTCAGGCCGGCCAGGTCGCTTTCCTCGAGAGCCATTTCTTCGGTGAAGGGCCAGCCGGGGCCGCTATTGATGGCGTCCTCGCGCTCGCCCTCGCTGGCGGGTTCGACCAGCAGACGATTCCATAGCTTGAGGGGCACGCCCAGGCGATGCAGATCCTCGGCCAGAAAAGTGCCGCCCACGCGCGAGAGCAGCACCCACTCCTCGCCGTCTTTGCGCACCAGGGCCGTGCCGTCGGTTTCTTCCTCGGCATCGTGAACCAGCGCCAGCGCGTAATTCTCGGCTTCCGAGTGACTCAGCAATTCATCGCCCTCGGGCAAAACGGAAACAAAATCGGCCACGGTGAAAATCCTCCGCCGGTCTGTTGGGTACCTGGAAGGCTCGATCCTCCAGGAACTGCGGGCTGCGGGCCAAAGGATGGAAGATGCGTTACCTGCTGCTTTTTCTGTTGCTGTGCGGACCGGCCGCGGCCAAGAAGACCACTTCCCCCTACGATTTCACGCTGGTCAATCAGACCGGCTACACTTTGAAGGAAGTCTACGTTTCCCCCAGCAGCTATCGCTGGTGGGACCACAACGTGCTGGGTTCTCCCCTACCCGACAAAAAGAGCGTTCCCATTCACTTTCTACCGCTGACCATCGCTACTTCCTGGGATCTGAAGGTGGTCTGGACCAAGCCCGAGTGGGAGCCGCTGGAGTGGAAGGGCTTCAACCTGGCTTCGCTGGAGAAACTGGTGATTCGCTGCGACCGCAAGACCGGCCGCACCTGGTTTACCCGAGGTTGAGCTTCTTGCGGGCGTAGGGGATGGCCCCGAAGGCGGCCGCGTAGGAGAAATACTGGATGGGCTTGACCCATTCGGGATGGCCGGCGAACTGCACGCCCAGAATGGCGGCACAGCTGAGGCCCAACACCCCCGCCGTCCACTGAAAAACGGCGTTGAGCGCCGAGTTCTGGGCGGGCACGCTGTGGCTTCCGGAATAGCGATCTTCTTGCCAGGGATGGGCGGTGTTGGAGTAACCGTTGCGCTCCCAGAATCCCAGCGCGTCGCCTTCGCGGAACTCCAGGCGGCAAATCCACTTGGTGCCTTTCCAGGCGTAAAGCTGGGGAGTGATCATACGGACCGGACCGCCATGTTCTTTGGAAAGCGGCTGGCCGTCGGCGCTGTAGGCCAGCAGGACGTCGCTTTTGAGGGCTTCTTCCAGCGGTAAGTTGGTGGTGTAGCCGTCGTAACCGTGACAGACCACGTGGGTGGCCCGTTCGCTGACCTGGGCCAGCTCGGCCAGGTCGGCAAAGCGCACGCCCAGCCACTTCATGTCCAGCTTGGACCAGCCGGTAACGCAGTGGAAATCGCTTTCATCCTCAACCTGGGGCAGCGCCTGAAAGGCCTCCCAGTCTAGCTTCTGAGGGGCATCGCAGGCTCCGTCTACGGTCAGTCCCCACTCGTTTAATTCGATCTTGGGCTGGCGGCCTAAGTCCAGCACCGGCCATTTGCTGGTCTTCTTTTGCCCCGGGGGCAGCTGCGGCATGCCGTGGCGATTGGCCGGACCGCTGCCGCGGGGAGCCGGATCGGTGAGGGCGCGCGTGGCCAGCGTCTTTTCTCGCCACCGCTCCCGCAACTTCATGCGGGCTTCGACTACCCGGCGTTCGGAATCGTCCATGTATGACTGGGAATACCGCCGAGCTTCTCGGCGAGTTCCCGGCGGCGTTGGGCCAGCAGCTCGGAACCCGCGCCCTGCAGGTCTCTGAGCTTCATCTGGGTGCCGTCTTTGCCGTGATAGTAGCCGGAAAGGACGGCGGTGGGCACGAATCCGTATTTCTCGTAAAGCTTCTCGGCGGGCAGATTGCCCTGCTCGACTTCCAGCTGGACTTCCCGAAAGCCCTTGTGAGCGGCCGTTTCCAGACCGCGCAGCAACAGCTGCTCGCCCAGCTTTTGACCGCGCGCTTCGGACGAAACGGCCAGACTGTCCACGCAGGCGGTGGTGGGCGCTTCGCGCTCGTAATTCATGAGCACGTAGCCCAGCGTCTTGCCGTCGGCCACGGCCAGTTCGGCTTCCTGACTCGGATTCTGCAGGGCCGACTGGAAGGAGTCGAGCGGCCAGGCTTCGGCGCCGAAAGCGTCTTTGTCCAGCTTGGCCAGAGCCGGGGCGTCCTGGAGGCGGGCGGGCTTGAAAGAGATCTGCATAGGGTCCAGTCAAGCATGGAAGGCGGAAAGATTTCTGAAAGCGAATCTCGGCCTATGCGCAGGAGGAAGCGGGGTTGGTCGCTTGCGGAGACGATGTTCGTGCTCGCGCTCGTTTCCATGGTGCTGGGAATCTCGCTGAAAAGCCCGCCCTCTTCGCGGGCCCACGTGCAGGCGGCCGCTCAGATCGTGCTTTCGCAGCTGCGTCTGACCCGCGAAGAAGCCGCCAGCAAGCAGTCGATGGTGGGATTCGCCTTTCCTCGCCAGGGCTGTGCCTGGGCCCAGTCCTGTTATACGCTGGAAGGGAAAATCACCCGGTCCACCCGCTGGGACAGCAATTGTTCGCGGGCTTATCTGTGGGCGGGGCTGTGGGACGGGGCGGCGGTTTTGCCTGGGGTGCTCAAGCAGGGTTCTTATGACCTGAACGCCTGGACCGTGCCCTATGCGGACGACGCGCTGGTGGCTTTTACGCCCAGCGGTCAGGCGCTGTCGCGGCTGCCGCTGGTGGACGGCGCTTATCGGCTGGTGGTGGGAGCGGACTTCACGTGCGAAACGGTGGGTTCCGGCTCCAAGCTGACGGCCGTGAACTATCCGGTCACCATCAACGTGACCCCGGGCGGCAGCATTGGTTTGGAAGACGGCCTGCATCAGCCTTCCAGTGCTGAAGTTCGGCTGGTGGCCTCGGCTCCGGCCCAGAGCTCCGCGCCGCGGCCGGTGCCCGGAAGTGGGGCAAACCAGAGTCCCACCGGTCTGATCCAGGTGGCGCCGACTCCGGCCGCGGTCTTGCCGCCGGGGGTGGATGCCACCTGTCGCATCGGAGGTTTGCTGACTCTACAGGTGATCGCCGAGGATCCCGACGGCGATCCGGTGCGGGTGGAATGGAGCTGCGATAAGGGCGGCGGTCTTTCCCACCCCTGTCAGCTGCCGGTGGCCTGGGAAGACGGCAAGTGGCGCGGCGAATGGAACTGGTCGCCACCGCCGGACACTCCCGATGGAGAGAAGTTCGTGCTCACCTGCCACGTCAGCGACGGACGCGGCGGTCAGACCGAGCTGCAGCTGGGAGCCACCGGCACCATCCAGGCCTTGGGCGACGGACGCATCGTCTTCGGCAGCGATCGCAGCGGCAACTCCGAGCTCTACGCCATGAATTCCGACGGCACCGACATCACCCAACTGACCGACGAGCCGGCTTTTTCCCACGTGTGGCCACGTGTCTCTCCCGACGGACGTAAGGTGCTCTTTTGCTCACCGCGGGCGGGCACCAGCGGGCACGAACTGCACGTGATGAATATCGACGGTTCCGACATTCGCCAGGTGAGCAATCATCTGACCGCGCCGGCGCCGGGATGGGTGACCTGCGGGCAGGGAGCCTGGAGCCCCGATGGCACTCGAATCGTGTTTTCGTCAGTGCGCACCGGGCAGGCCCAGGCCGACGTCTGGACCACGCGCGTGGACGGCAGCGGCCTGACCCACGTGGGACAGATCACTCAGCCGGCTCCCACCGACCAGGTGGCGCCCACCGAGTGGTGCTGGAACGGGGTGGCTCCCTATGCGCCCGCCAACGTGGCCTCCCAGTTTCTTTTTTGCAATGGCGATGACAACCATCTGGTGCGCTTTTTCCTGGACGGGTCCCCCTCCGTTCCCTTCGGACCCAATCAGAATCACGTGGCGGTCAGTCCCGACGTGCACTGGATCGCCGCCAGTGGGCCCGGGGGCCTGCTGGTTTCTGCCTGGAACGGTTCGGCGGGAGCCACCGGTCCTGCGCTGCCGGGCACGGCCGGGGCTTTTTACCCGACCTGGTCACCCGACTCGACCCGTCTGGCTTTCTGCCGCAATGTGGGAGGATCCAACGTCAACCTTTACTCGATCAATCGGGACGGCACCGGTCTCAAGCAGTTGACCAACGACGCGGGCTGGGAAGATCATCCTTCCTGGGGCCTGAGCCTGCGCTAGCGCTCGACCATTCGAATCAGCTTCCAGTAGTCCGGGTTGTCGGCGGTGCCGCCGCGGATTTTCGCGGAAGCATCGAACTCCGCTTGCACCCGGTAGCGGGAGCGCGGTGGGTAACCGGCCATGCCGGTGGATTCCAGAGTGATGACTCGATAGGGATCGTCGTTGTAGGTCTGGTCCACAATCACTTCATAGGAACCCAACACGGTGGTGTCGTCCAGATCGTAGACCAGTTCGGCGTATTGGAAGGTGCGATGGGCCACTTCCATCTGAGGAGGAAAGGAAAAATCCCGGTCCAGTTTGGCGCGGGCGTCCTCCAAACCGGCCATGGCCAGGGCGCGGGCCTGGGCGCGGGTGACCTGGAGATTGGCCACTTGATACTCGGCCGAACGCCGGGCCAGAAAGGCCAGGCCCAGCACCAGGATGAGGCTGAGCAGCGCCAGTGCCGCCAGTAGCGTGGAGGCCCGGCGCTTCACAGCGATTTCACCCAGTAGAAGCCGTTGTGGGTGAGGCGGCGCAGCACGTGGCCGGCGCGCACGCTGAGCGAGATTTCGATGCCGTGGTCGGCGCCCAGGGTGACCTGCATGCCTTCCACGCGCTCGGCCATGAGCAAGGGCGGATCGCTGCCCTGGGTGCGGGTGAGACCCTGGGGGACGACCTGGTAGCGCACGGTGAGGGAATTCTGGTCGGGCGTCCAGACGGTGGCGTTGGGGGGAAAGCGCGTCTGGGAGGGGTCGCTGAGGGTGAGCACCAGGCTGCTGGGGTTGGGGGCGATGGCCAGGGCCCCCTGGGCTTCGGCGATCATGGTGTTGAGCGCCTCGCGAGCCTGCAGCAGCGGTTCTTCGCGATTTCCCAGGCTGGAGTTCCAGTTGGCGTAGGACTGGAAGAGTTGGCCCAGCACGAGCAGGGCCATGGAGAAGATGGCCAGGCTGACGACCACCTCGAAAAGCGTCAGTCCGCGGCGCTTCACGGGTTGAGCTGGATCCGTTCGGAAGGCAGGGTGTTGGGCAGGAAGTTGCTGTAGATGCGCCCCCGATAGCGGGCCTGCACGGCCACGGCCGCTTCTCCGGAGAGGATGGCCTGTTGACCGGTGGGCAGGTAGCACATGTTTTGTAGCGACATGGCCTGGCCGCTGCGATCTTGCAGGTCAGGGCGCAGGCTGCCGTTGCCGGTGACGGGGATGAGCGACCAGTTGAAGGTGACGCCGGTCAGCGGTTGGCCGGCGCCGTCTCTGAGTTGGGCGTTGACCTGGGCGACCTGGTTGGCTGAAAGGGGGGCGGCGGGGAGATTGCTGAGTTCGACCTGGGCGTTGGCGGCCATGGGGTGGGCGGGGGCGGCGCAGTAGGTGAAGAGGGTGAGGTTTTCGCTGCCCCAGCGGACGCGGACTTTGACGGGGACGACCAGGCGGGCCAGGCGGCGGCCTTTGGCGCCGTAGGGCAGTTCCAGGCGGGAGGCCGGGGAAGCCAGGGCGCGGCCGCTCGGGAGGGCGGTGACTTCGACCTCGAGTCCGGGGAAGTCCGGGTCGGTCAGGGTGGTGTTCCAGGGGGCCCAGTTGGAGTCGAAGTTGTTGGGCTGGCTGGCCCAGCTGCGCACTCGGGCCAGGGTCTTTTCGCCCAGGGTGATGGCGTTTTGTAGTTGCTGGGTGCGCCGGTCGGCTCGGGTGGCCTGGTGGAAGAGCTGGACCATCATCAGGCAGCCGGCGGTGAGCAGAAAGAGGGCCAGAACCGTCTCGGCCAAACTCAACCCCCGGGCGCGCGCCATTTGTGCGAGTTAGGCTTAGCCGGGGGAATTCCTGGCGCGTCTCGAAGTTAGGCGGTATGAAACGCAGGGCTTTGCGCTATTGCTGGATGGCCGGGGGGGTCACCTTCGTTCTGACCTATGGGTGGATTTTCTTGTTTCGCCCCTCGGTGCTCATGGTGGGATGCGAGTCCCCGTTGCTTTTCGGCCCCTGGTTGGCCGCTTTCTGGATCTGGCTGTCCTGGCCCGAGGAGAGCGAGGCCGGGACCGGCTTTAGCGCGGAATGAAGGAGCGGGCGCTTCGCATTTGTCTGGTGGCGGATCTTTTGGCTTTCTTGCTGACTTATCTCAGCTATGAGGTTCTGGAGTATTACGAAAGGCTCGAGTCCGAAACGCACGGCTTTTCAGTGTGGCCCGGACTCCTATTTGGACTTTGCTTTATGGTCACGCTCGCCGCACTACTTACGACCCTCATCGTGACCCTTTTCTGGCGCCGTGAAGCTCCCGAGCAAGGAACCGGTCTCAGCCCGGAATGACCTGGCTTGAACCGCTGCTGGCCGTAGGGTTGTTGGCGGCGGCGGGACTTTCTGACCTGGTGGGGCAGAGCGCGGTGCTGCTGCTCAATCGGGTGTCGCCGCGGCGCTTTCTGCTCTGTCTGGGCGGGGGGGCGTTGCTTTTCGTGGTTTCCGCGCTGACCTGGGCTCTGGGGTTGTTCGGGTTGGCCTGGTTGTTCGGGCTCAAGCTGGGCCTGCTGCGCTGCTTATACCTGGTGGCCTATGCTCATGTGCCCCAACTGGCCGGTTTTCTGGTCTTCCTCCCCCACTTCGGGGCCTATCTCTTTCATCTGATCCGGGCCTGGGTGTTTTTTGATCTGGTGGTGGCGGTGGGCTGGACCAGCGGCTGCAGTTTGCCGGTGGCCATCTGCTGCGCTCTGCCCGGTTGGGCGCTGCACTTCAATCTGACCCACCTGGGTTGGGCGCGCGGGCCCTGGCGCCGCTTGATGGGTCGGGCATGAGCTGGGTCGGCGAGCGTCTCTGGCTGCTCTGGTGCTTCTTCTGGCTGCTTTCGCTGGTGGTGGCCCTGAGTTCGCCGTTTGAGGCGCTGCGCTGGTGGGCCGGTTGGAAGAAGCCGCCGCCTCTGGAAGCGGAGCCGGAATCGCCCGGCGAGGGGCCTTTCGGCGTCTACCTGACCGGGGTGGCCGGTTTCTCGGGGGATTTTCTATCGCGGCGGGAGCGGGGGTTTTTGGAGCGGCTGGCGGCGCGAGTGCCCGGTCTGCAGATGGTCGACGACGTCTTTCCCTACTCGGCCACCAACAATCCGCTCGACGGCGACCGTCTGCTGCGCGCCCTTTGGGTCTGGCTGCAGAAATGGCGGCTGCGCGTTCCCAACAACGTTTTTGACTTGCTGATCATTATGCACAACATCGGGCAGACGCTGGTTTCCTCGGACCGGCGCTACGGGCCGGCCTACAATAGCGGGGTGGCGCGGGCGGTGGCTCAGCGGTTGCGCCAGAAAGGGCACCGTGGCGGGCAAACCGTTTCCCTGATCACCTACAGCGGCGGGGCCCAGATTGCGGTGGGTATCGCTCCTTATCTCAAGCGGATGCTGGCCTGCCCGGTGGTGGTGATCAGTCTGGGCGGGGTCTATACGGACGACCCCGGCATTCGCGCCGTCGACCACGTCTATGACTTCAAGGGGACTCGTGATTTCATCTTGCCGACTCTGGGCTGGCTGCTCTATCCGGGGCGCTGGCGGCTGGCTTTCTTTTCTCCCTGGAATCGGGCTCGTCGTTCGGGGAAGATGACCTGGACCGCCTGCGGCCCTTTGACCCATATTGGAGCCGGCGATTACTTTTCCGCCAAGCGTCAGCTGCCCGATGGGACCTTGTATGCCGAGCAGTCGGCGGCTCTGGTGGCCTCCCTGCTGAGGGAATAAGGGAACCTTTAGCAGGGGGGCGACATGGGGTGGCCAAATCCTTTCTATGCGGATTTTGTTGCTGTTTGTCTTCCTCACCAGCGCCTTCATCCTCAACTGGGGGCTGACTCGACTGATCACCTTCGGGAGCCCGGAGCAGGCCCGACCCGTGGCCCGCAACCTGGCCCTTCTGCCCAGCGGGCTGCTGTTGCTGATTCTGCTGGGGGACCGCTACCCTAGCCTGCTGGTCGGAATGATCGTCGGCATTTGCCTGTGCGACGCGGCCGGTGCCTGGCTCAATGTGTTCTACCAGGGGGCGAGGGAATGATCGTCTATGTGGATGTGGACGACACGCTGGTGCGCAGCTTCGGGTCCAAGCAGATCGCCATGAGCCATACGCAAGAGTACGTGCGCAAGCTCAAGGAGGCCGGCGCCAGCTTGTATTGCTGGAGTTCCGGCGGGGCCGAATACGCCCGCAGGGTGGCCACCGAGGCCGGCCTGGCCGACTGTTTTATTGCTTATCTCCCGAAGCCTCAGGTGCTCGTGGATGACGTTCTGGTGGAGAATTGGGAATTGCAGCAGCTTCATCCCAACGAGTGCCGCTCACAGGCGGGCGATGAACTGCTGGCGGCTATTTCAGGAACTTGTCGCTGACGGCGCCCATTTCGGCGGCAGTCATCGGTCCCGTCTGATCAGCTAGCGGCTTGTCCTGACGGTCCAGCCACAGGGTATAGGGAATCGACTGGGGCGCGAAACGCGCGTATTTGGTGAACTCAGGGCTGGTGCGCTGATCCACGTTGATGTAGACGATTTCCGCCTTTTTCTGGTAAGTGGACTCGAACTGAGCCCAGTCGGCCGCCATGGTGCGGCAGGCCGGTCACCAGGTGGCGCTGTAGTGGACCACCCGCAGCGATGCGGTTTTGAGGCCCACCGTCCGCGTATTGTGGTCCAGTTTGTCCTGGCTACCGCTCTGGCTACAGCCCGCCAGTAGAATCGCCACTGCTAGTTTCTTCACTCGATTCACCTTCCGTAGGAGATTCAGGAACCACTTCGCCCTCGATGGCGGCGACCGGTGCCTCGGGGGCGGTCACGGCCGGCACCACCGCCGGAGCCGGCAGGGCCGGAGTCTCTGGGGCCGCCGGCTTATCCCACTGCAGCACCTTCAGGTCGAGCACGCAAATCGTGTAGATGACCGGCACCAGCACCAGGGTGACCATCGTGGCCACGCACAGACCGCCGATCTGCGTGTAGCAGAGCGGCTCCCAGAGCGGACCACCGCTCTTGGCCAGCGGGAAGAGCGCGATCACGGTGGCGCCCACCGTGATGAACACGGGGCGCAGGCGGGCGATTCCCGCGTGCAGCAAGGAGTCGCGCATGTCCTCGCCGTGAGCGTGCATTTCTTCGATGTAGTCGAAGAGTACGATGACGTGGGAGACGATGACGCCCACCAGCGAGGCGCAGCCCAGGAAGGCCATGAAGCCGAAGGGCGCTTTCATCAGCCAGAGGCCACCGATGGCGCCGACCATTCCGTAGGGAATAGCTGCGAAGACGACCAGCGGCTTGATCACGTTCTTGAACTGGGAGAGCAGGGCGAGGTAGATCATCGTCACCGAGATCAGCAGCACCACCGCCAGGTTGACGAAGCCGGATTTTTGCTCCTTGGCTTCGCCGCCCACTTCCCAGGTGATGCCCTGAGCTTTGAGCTCCTCGGTGAGGGCGTTCATCTTGGGCTCGAACAATTTGAAGACTTCGGACGCCAGCACTCCTTCGGTGGTGAAGCAGCCGACGTCGATGGAGCGATGATAGTTCTCGCGGCAAATGGTCTGGGGCTGCATCACCATTTTGACGGTGGCTACCTGATCCAGGCGCACTTTCTTTTTGCCGTCCTGAGAGTAGACGTAGAGGTTCTTGAGGTTCTGAATCTGGGTGCGCTCATCCATCCGCATGCGCGCGGTGATGGGAATCTGGCGATGTCCCTCGCGCAGGTTGGTCAGCGTCTGGCCATTCAGGGCGGCGGCCATGGACTGGGCCACGTCGGAGTTGGTCAGGCCGGCCAGATTGGCGCGGTCGGCGTCGATCTGCACGTCCAGGGTCATCAGCGACTCGCCCCAGCTGTCGCGGATGCGGGCCGCGCCGGGGATGGTGAGCATCAGCTCCTTGACCTTCTGAGCGGCCTTCTGCAGGCCCAGCATGTCGTCTTCGCGGCCGTAGAGGGTCACCGACACCGGCGTTCCCACCGGTTTGCCCGACTCCAGCTGGCGCACATCGGCCAGCACGCCGGCCACGTTCTCGGTCAGACCGCGGTCGACCGGTCCCACCAGGGAGGGGGTGATGTGCTTGTCATTGACGGTGATCACCACCATCGAGAAGTTCAGCTTGGGCGATTCCGGGTCCAGGGTGGACCAGAAACGCGGAGCGCCGCCCCCGTCGAAAGTGGTCAGGAAGCTCAGTTTGTCTTTGGGGATGTTTTCCAACATCACCTTTTCGATCTCTTTGGTCTTCTCGTCGGTGGCCCGCAGCGTTTTGTCTGAGGGCAGGTAGTTGTTGGAGAAGAACATGTACTGCAGGTCTTTGGGGAAGAACTGCGTCTTCAGCTGTTTGGCCATGCCCAGACCGGCGGCCAGAATCAGGAACGAGGTGAGCAACACCTTCCAGCGGTGGTCCACGCACCAGGCGGCGAAGTTGTAGTAGTACTTGTAGGGAAAGCGCGTGCGCAGCTCTTCCGGGCCCGGTTCCGCCACCGGCCGCAGAATGTAGTAGCCCAGCAGCGGAATGAAGGTCATGGAGGAGAGACGCGAGGCCACCAGCGAGCAGGCGATGACCAGCGGCAGGCTATACAGGAAGCGCCCGGTATCGCCCTGGATGAGCATCAGCGGCAGATAGGCCACGATGTTGGTGATGGTGGCGTAAAGGATGGCCGTGGCCAGTTTGGTCGGCCCTAACCAGGCCGCCGTTTTGCGGTCGTGGCCAGCGGCCAGCGAGTGCTTGATAGCATCGCCCGCCACCACCGGGTCGTCCACCAGCAGGCCCAGCGCGATGATCAGCGAGGCCACCGACACCTGTTGGATGTCCAGGTGGAGCATGAACATGAAGGCGAAAGTCATGGACAGGGTGATCGGAATGGCCAGGGCCATCAGGAGAGCGGAACGCCACTCCCAGAAGCCGATCCAGGAGACCAGCACCACCAGTTCCACGGCCTCTTCCAGACACTTGTTGAAGAGGCCGACCGATTCGCGCACTTGCTGCGGCTGGTCGGAGGTCTTCACGATGATCAGGTCGGAGGGAAGTTCCTTCTTGATCTCGGCCAGCGCGGCATCGCACTCTTCGCCAAACCGGTTGATATTCAGGCCTGGCCTCATTTGTACTGTGCAAATATTGGCCCGTGTACGTATCCAGGACCCATTTTTATCCTTAGACGTAAGAAACGTCAAAAAGCGGGGGGGAGCGTCGTAGGCTCGGATCACGTTGACCAGGTCGCGCAGATAGACGGGGTTACCGTTGCTCTGCGTCACCACCACGTCACCGATTTGCTTTTCCGAGGTAAACTCGCCAGCCGTGTTGATGCGCACTTCGGTGCCCTGGTTGGTGTCCTGGGTGCCCGAGGCGCCGCTGATATTGCGCGCCTTCAGGATGTTGGCCAGACCGGCCACGCTCATCCCGTAGGAAGCCAGCCGTTCCTGGCTGTAGGCCAGAAAGATACGCTCGTCCAACACGCCCACCCGGTCCACCTTGGTGGCCGAGGGCACGGCCCGCAGACGCTCTTCGATGGTCTCGGTGTAGTTGTCCAGGTCGCGGTAGGAATATTTATCGCCGGCCACTGCCTGCATGGCAGTCACTGTTTGGGCGGGGTCGCGCACCAGCACGGGCTGCCAGGCGTCCGGATGAATCTCGGCCACCTTGATGTTCTCTTCCACGAAGAGGTGGACGAAAGACATCAAGGCTTTGTCGTCGCGATCGGTGGCAAAGTCGATGGCGATGTAGTCCTCGCCCTCGATGATGTGGGCGTCCAAGAAAACCTTCTGAGCCTCACCCATGGAGAGAAAGCGGTCGAAGGCCTGGCGCACCAAGAACAGACTCTGCTGCTTGGCAAACAGGTAAAGCAAAGTGGCTCGCTGCTGGCCCGGCTTCTGGAACTTGGCCCGGGATTTGCTCAGATGCTCCTGAATCGGCTTGCCGATCAAGGCCACTTCCTGAGGCGAAAGCTTGGGACTGGCCACCGTCAGCATGAGCGCCAGCGTGTCGCCGAAGTCGGTGTTGAAATTGATGGGACCGGCCCCTTCAGGCAGGTCGGTAATTTTGTCCAGCTTGATCTTGACGTCGGTCCAGACCTTGACCGGGTCATCGCCGCGGTTCTCGTCGATCTCAATGGTAATTTCGGATAGCCCGGGCGTGGAGGTCGACTCGACTTTGGCCAGCAGGTTGTTCTGGGCCAGGGTTTCCTCAATCTTACGACTGACCAACTGCTCGACTTTCTGAGCGCTGTTTCCCGGCCAGGGAGTCATAATCTTGGCTTTGCGAACCGGCACATCAGGGTCTTTGCGCTGGGGCATCTTATGGTAGCCATACCAGCCCCAGAGCATGCTCATGATCAGGCCGAGCCAGCAAATGGAACGAAAATCCAGGCAAAAACGCGATAAATTATGGACGTTGTCGATGTACTGCTGGTCTGTCTTGCCGTGCGACATCTCAGGACTTGACCTTCACGGTCTGACCGTCGTTGACGCGATTGCCGCCTTCCACCACGATCTGCTCGCCCTCTTCCAGTCCCGAGGTGATTTCCATCATGTCACCCGAGGCTCGACCCACCGTCACGTCCCGCAACTTGGCCTTGTTATCCTTGATCACGTAGACCTGGTAAGCGTCTTCCTGGTCTTTGTTGGGCATCAGGGCCCCCAGCGGAACGGCAATAATCGAGCGCGGCGAGTCTTCCTTGTCGACCAGATCGAGCGAAGCGATCATGCCGACTTTCAGCACGTCCTTGGAATTATCCACCCGCACCTCGACCTTGTAGACACGGCTGTCCGCATCGGCCTCGGGGGCGACGGTACGTACGGTCCCCTCAAAAGTGCGACCCGGCAAGGCTTCGCATTTGATATCCAGGCGCTGGCCCAGCTTCAAGTCGCGCACCAAAATGTCGGGCACGCCGAAGGTGACCAGCACGTGGTGGGTGTCGGCCATGGCAAATCCCACGGTGCCGGGTCCCACCTGCGCTCCCACTTCCACCGAGCGGGTCAAAATGACGCCGTCCATAGGAGCCTTCAGAAAGATGTCTCCCAGGGCCACATTGGCCTGCTCTACGTTGGAACGCGCTCCCACCGTTCGGGAACGAGCGGAGTCGACGCCCGCCTGCGAGCGATTTTCCTGAGCCACACTGGCGTCCACCTGGCCTTGCGACTGATCGACTCGAGCCCGTGCGGCCAACACGTTGGCCTTGGACTCCGTCAGCTTGCCGTTGTTAACACGAACCTGCTGCTCGGCCTCTTTCACCTTGCCCTGAGCGGTGGCCAGGGCCAGCTTGGCCGAATCAAAATCCGGCTGAGTCAGGCTATTGGCCTGCATCAAGTTCTGAGCCCGTTCCCAATCGGCTTGAGACTTGGTCAGTTGAGCTTGAGCCTCAAAAAGTTGTGCCTGACTGGCGCGAATAGCCGCCTCCGCTTCACGGACCTGAGCGCCTGCCTGCACTTCAGCCTGGAGAGCCTGATTGACCAGGGCCCGCGACTGGCGGGTCTGGGCGCGAGCCAGGTCAACGCTGGCCTGAGCGTCACTCTCGCCGGCCAGGGACTGGCCCAGGGACGATTCAGCTTCATTGACCTTGGCGCGATATTCCAGACTGCGCAACTCGGCCAGAACTTCACCACGGCGCACGCGGTCGCCGGCGCCCAAAATGTGGACGCCGCCTTTGCCCGGCAGTTGCCGGATGTTGGTCACGTAGCCGCCCGAATTGAAGGTCAGATTGACGCGCGTATCCGGCTCGACCGTAGCCGAGAATCTGTCGCCCCCCTGTTTGGTGGTGGTGCTGACCGTCTGGGTGACCACCAGAGGAGCCGCGGCGGGAGCGGAAGTGCTGGTGGGAGTGGCCGGCTTGCCGGAACATCCGGCCAGCAGGAAACTCAACAAAACGGCTTGCGAAAGTCTTCTCATGGTGCTTGTCCTACTGCCTGATAGAGTTCGGCCACGCTTTGGGCCAGATCGATTTGCCATTTTTGATAATCCCGTCGCGCCGAAGACAGCTTGGCTTGAGTGTTGAGCACTTCTTGAGCCAGGTTGGCCTTGACCTGATACTGGGCCAGAGCCACCCGATGGTGCTCCTCGGCCGCGTCTACTTGAAGCTTCTTAGCCTCTTGCTGGGAACGCAGGTTTTCCACGGCGCGGAACTTTTGGGCCACGTCCAGAGCCGCCTTTTGCTTGGCGTCCTCATTTTGCAAGTTCACTTCTTCGGCCAGCTGAGCTCGCGAGCGCACGTTGGCCTCACGACCGCCCCAGTCGAAAATGTCCCAGGTCGCCACCAGAGCGACCGTCAGGTAGGTTCCAGGCAGCAACCCGCTGTTACCGTTGTGAAGATAGCCAAATTGCACGCCGAGATCAGGGATGTAGGCGGCTCGAGCGATTTCGGTGTTGATCAGCGCCTGCTTGAGCTTGGCACGGGCCTGAGCCAGGTCGGGACGCTGGTCCTGAGCCTGGGCCTCCAACTCCTCGATGGTCTTGCTGACTTCTTGGGAGACGGTGGGCATCTGCACCGTGAAGTCGGTGTTCAGATCCCGCGAGAGCAGGTAGTTCAGTTGCTCCTTCTGGGTCTTGTAGTTGCGTTGCAGCGTGGCCAGTTGCGCTTCTTGCTGAGCTCGCGACGTCTGCACATCCAGAAGGTCGGCCTTGAGAACCGTCTTTTCTTTCAGGTATTCCTTGGTGACCCGTTCCATCTCGCGAGTAAACTCCAGCGAGTCCTTGGCGGCGACCAGCGCATTCTGGGTGTCGACCAGACCCAGGTAGGAATCCTGAACCTGCACCGAGATGTTGATGAGGTCGCCGCGGTTCTTCTGCGAGGCGTCTTCGATGGCTTGTTCCTGGGCTTCCAGTCCCAGGGTAATCTTGTGCAGCTGGGTCAGGGGCTGCGTGACCGTCAGCTGAATGCTGTTTTGCGAGCCATTTACATTGCTGATGGATACCGGCTGAGCTGGAATCTGGCCTACCCCGGGAAAATTCCCCAACGTGCCCGGATCGATGTTGAAGCTGATGGGAGTGAGCAGCCGCGTATGGCGGGCTTCCATGGCAATCTTGGGCAAACGCGTGGCGGCGTTGGCATCCCAGATGGAGTTCTGACGCTCGACCTCTTTGGCGCTGGAAAGCACCAGCAGATTGCGTCCCGAAGCGATGCTCAGAGCGTCATTCAGAGTGAGTGTGGGCGGGGGTTCTGCGAAGGCCAGGCCGGTCGTCAGGACCAGCCAACCGGCAACTTGTGATTTTTTCAAAGGGGGGCCTCCAGCGAGGCCGACTTCTGTTGTGCCCCAGGGCTTCCTTCCCCGGCCAGCGGCAGGCTAACCTCCAGATGGCGACTCAACTCGCCGTCCTTAGCCAGGATGCTCACGTGCAGCACTCCTGGCTCGTGGACGAAGGTCACCGACCCCTCTTTACCGATCTCCCCCAGACTCTCGCGAGCGGACGTGCCCTCCTTTTTGTAAAGGTGACCCTTGTCGGCCCAGATGCGCCCTTCGACCTTGCCCTTACGATAGAGCAACTGCTGGCCTTCCAGGCGCAGGTTGCGAGCCACCGCCAGCTCCACCTTGAGATGAGCCAGGGCCTGGCTGGCCCAGTAACCAACCCGAGCTTCCGGGTCGATGGGGACTTCAGCGAAGAGACCGTAACGTTTGGCGTTAAAAGCGATCCAGATAAAAGCCGGAATAAGCAATAAGGGCAAGAAATGCATAGCACTCCATCTATTCCGACTCGGCCGGACAGCTCCTTTCGAACGAAAATTCTTTACATCGAACCAATTTTTGCCGTCTGTGCAGTGCCAGACCCAGCACGGCGGGAACGCCCAGGATGGCCAGAGGGGGAACGTTCCAGCCGGACTTGGCGGTCAGCCCCAAACCCGAAGCCAGTAAGACCATGGCCATTGTCAGCCGCAGGGTCAGCGAGTGAATCTTTTCGGTAGCTCCTGATCCCAGCCAAACACCGGGCAAGGAACCTAACAGCATATTTCCCATCAGCCGGAAGTCCACGTGACCTAATTTCCAGTGGGCCAGGCCGGCCACCCAGAGCAGCACGGCGGCGTGAAAGACGTCGGTGCCCACCACTCGGCGTGGTCCCAGGCGAAAGACCACGATCAGGGCCAGGCCGATGAGGGCGCCGCTGCCGACCGAGGTCAGGCCCAGCACGATGCCCACCGCCAGGCCGATAGACACGGCCCAGAGTTTGCCCCGGCCGTCTAGAGTGGGCTCGACCGGGTAGGAGTGGGGGGCCCCCACGACCATTGAGACGGAAACCATCATCAGGGTGACCGCCAGAGCTCGCAGCATGATCGCGTCCACGTCGGCCGGGCCAGTCTGGTGCAGCCAGTCGATTAAGCTGACCCCCAGCAGGGACCCGGGAATGCTGCCCAGGCCCAACCACCAACTCAGTCGCAGGTCCACGTTGCCCAGTCGCAAGTGTCGCCAGGCTCCCAGCGTCTTGGTAACGGCCCCATAAGCCAGGTCGGTGCCGATGGCCAGCGTCGGCTTCACTCCCAGCACCAGGATTAAAAGCGGAGTCATCAGCGAGCCGCCGCCGACGCCGGTCAGGCCGATCAAAACGCCCACTCCGAGACCAAACAGGACGATCACGGGATCCATAGCGCCCCCTTCAAGGTGAGGATTCGGCGCCCGAACACCCCACCCATCCAAGAAATAAGCAATAAAAATATTGCTTATTTCTGAGGGGTCGCTTGACATTTTTTTTCCTTCTCTGGCACCCTCAGCTCGTCGGACGCGTCCCGACAGATACGGCTTACATACGCTTAGAGAGCGAGTGGTCGCTGGTTCAAATCCAGCTCACCGAAAGGTGATAGCTCAGCCTGGTAGAGCACTTAAAAGACAGCCGCATCGACTTACGCGAAAGACACATCCACTTGTGTGAAGAAGCCCCCGCGATGGAACTCTTCATCGACTTCATTTCCCCCTATGCTTACCTGGCCGCCGAAAAAATCGGCGAGCTGGATCCGCAAGCCACCGTCACGCCCATTCTTTTAGCCCCGCTGCTCAATCACAACGGCCAGAAAGGCCCGGCCGAGATCCCCGACAAGCGGCGCTACACCTTCAAGCACATCTCGCGGATGGCTCACGATGCGGGGCTGCGCATCCAGCCGCCGCCGGCCCATCCTTTCAATCCACTGCTGCCGCTGCGTCTGGCCATCCTGCGCCCCGACCTGATCCTGCCCATCTTTCGCCAGTGCTGGCGCGACGGTCAGGCCATCGACACCCCGGAAAGCCTCCTACCCCTTTGCGATGAGGCCACCCTGGCCCGTACCGGCGAAGCCAAACAGCAACTAAGAGAAAACACCGAGCGCGCGCTGCGGCTCGGTGTCTTTGGCGTGCCCAGTCTGGACGTCGATGGGGAAATCTTCTGGGGCTTCGACTCCTTCCCCCACGTCAGGGCCTTCCTGGAAGGCAAGGATCCCGTCGACCCTGAGCTGGTGGCGAAGTGGGAAACCTTACCGGCTAGCGCATCCCGACTTTAGGGCTAGCAGTTCCTCCAGTTGGCGCAGGGAAGTGACTTCGTGGTCCGGCACGATGCCGGGCGGTGCCGGCTTGCCTTTCCAGTTGATCCAGCAGGTATCCAGCCCCGCCTGAATGCCTCCGAAAATGTCCGTGTCGGGATTGTCTCCCACCATCAAAACACGGTCCGGGGCGGGATTGCCCATTTTCTCCAGGGCGTAGCGGAAAATCTCGGGATGCGGCTTGGCCGCTCCCACGATCTCGGAAATAACCACCAGTTCAAAGTGGTGGGCCAGGCCGGTGCGTTCCAGGCGAATTTGCTGCAGTTCTCCGAAACCGTTGGTAATGATTCCCATTCGCGCGCGACCGTGCAGCGACTCCAGCAAACTCACCGCACCTTCTAAGGGCCTGCAAATATCGGCCATCGCCGACAAAAAGGCGCTGTTCAGAGACAGGGGACAAACCTGCAGGCGCTCGGCCCAGGAAGCGAAGCGACGCTGCTGCACGTCGGCGGCCGTAATGCGTCCATCCTGATAGTCCACCCACAGCGGCCGATTGACGACCTGATATTCCTCGTAGTGGCGCTCCTCCCACTCCACCCCGTAAGCCCCGAGCATCCGTTGCATCCCGGCGTAGGCGTCAAAATGGAACAACGTCTCGTCGGCGTCGAACAAAATCCACTCGTAGTTCACTCGTTACTCCACATAAGCAATAAAAAGAGGCGCCGGATCCCCGGCGCCCCCCTCCCAAAAGATAAGCAATAAAATTATATCAGCGAGCGAGTTCTTTTGCCAGCGTCATGCTACCAAACACGGCGGCGCCTACTACGGGTCCACCCGCAGCTGCGATGATGCCTGCGGCGGTTCCGGCGGCAGCTCCCACGAACGGGCTACCAAAGCCGGTGATCAGGGCCAGTCCGCCCCGAGCGTATTCGTTGCCAGTTCCCGAGGCAAAAGCCAGACTGACGCGCTTGCCCACGTGCCAACCGGTGGAGGCGCCTTCGCCCAGTCCGTGCAGACCCATATAAACGGTGCCCGCGGTGCCGGCAAAACCGGGCTGCTGGGAAACCAGACCGCCTACATAGCCAATACCGGCGCTCATGGCCGTGCGGCTGGCGATACGGAAGGCCTTCTGACCGAAGGACTCGGTCTTGGCCTCGGAGTTAGACCTGGAAACCTGATCCTTGGGCTCCTGGGGAGGCTGCGGGTCCTGATTCTGGACGCGCGTCTCGAGTCGCTGGGGGATCTGCGGGGAATTGCTCTGGATTTTCATAGGTCTAACCCTCTCTCTGCCTGTATGTCTGTGTTTATAGGCAAAGAGTAGCTGCAAGCGCTGAAAAACTTCTTAACTGCGGTTGTAACTCAACCAGAGTTCGCGCTGTTCGTCCGTCATGTCGCCGCGAATCGAAGAGTAGTCGGCCTTGACCCGGTCCTTCAAATACATGAACTGCTCGAAGCTGCCCGCCACCACGGCCAGGGCAGGGCATTCCAGCAGACCGCTCAGGTCCGCCACCGGCGACTCATAGGTCTTAAAGGTGGTGAAATGAGCATTGCCGCGCAGCCCGTTCACGTCCGGCAGGTTGCACTCATTCAGGCTCAGCTCGCGCAGTCCCGTCATCCCGCTCAGAAACGATGCATCCTTCGCTTCAAACAGGCTTAACCGGTGCAACCTGGACAACTGAGCCAGACCGCTCAGGTCATCCCCTGGGCGCACCTGCACCGTCAGTTCGCGTAGCCCCTTGAGCTTTTCTAGCCCTGGCTCCCAGCCCGCCACGCTCAGCGTTTTCAGCTTGGATAAACGAGCCAAAACCCCCCAGTCCCGGAAGCCCTCGGGTAAAGATAAGCAATTTAATCCGAGGGGTAGACAGCTCAGATCGGTCACGGCCGTGCCTCCCAGGTAGAGCTCCTTCAGTTGCTCCAGACCCTGCAGGGGCCGCAGATCCGTCACTCTGGTGTTGGTCAAGGTCAACTCCCGCAAGTCTTGCAGGCCGCTCAGTGGACTCAAATCCTCGACGGGATTGCCGTTGGCGTTGATCGAGCGCAAACCGGCGAGTCCAGCCAGGGGTAATAAATTGCTTATGCCGTTAGCTGCGAAGGAGACCTTGAGCAGGCCCTTGCACCAGCGCAGGCCCTCCAGGTCGGTCAGCCCCTTGCGCATCAGGTAGACTTCCTTGTTCTTCACCCAGCGCTTGGGATCGGTCACGATGGCCTGCCAGGCCGGGCTCAGGACCATCGGCTCCTCAGTAGTCTCCTCGGGAAAGCCTTCCAGCAAGTCCAGTTCTCGGCCGAAGTTCTCGTCCACGAAGCGCCATAGATCGGCCGGGCTCTTGCAGATGACTCGCTTGATCTCCTGATCGCGGCCAAAGTTGATGATCTGACCAGGTTGGCCCTGAGGGCCGGGGTTCAAGTCGATGCCCAGGTGATTGCCGCCAAAGTCATGAGCGATGGGAATCCAGCCCCGGTCGATATAGTGCTCTTGAATCGCTCCGGGAGGGACCGAGTAGTGCTGGCCCTCTTCCTGATACTCGGGCAGCAGATCCATCCAGGTGCGCCAGTTGCGCACCATTTCTTCCAACGACAGCCAGCCCATGCCGAAAAAGATTCCCGGGGAATCGTCGCTCTCGCCGTCGTGCAGCCGATAAAACTCGCGCCATTCCTCGGGCAGTTGCTGCCCCAGCGCTTTCTCGGCCGCCTCCAGAGCCGCCTGGCTCGCCCCCGGTCGTAAGCCCCCCGGCACTTTCTTTGAGATGCGTTGCAAACTATCCATTCCATGGCCTTGGGGACATGCCACGCACCTCCTGCCAAAGAAAAAGGACCCGGTCGCCCGAGCCCTCGTCCCTACCCAAGGTATAAGCAATAAACTTCAGTCGCGGCGCGATCCGCCCTGAAGCTTGGCCAACAGGTTGAGAATCTCCAGATACAGCCAGATCAAGGTGACCATCAGGCCGAAAGCCGCATACCATTCCATGCTTTTGGGAGCACGAGCTTCTACGCCGCTTTCGATGAAGTCAAAGTCCAGCACCAGATTGAGCGCGGCGATGACCACCACCACCAGGCTGAAACCGATGCCGATCATGCCGGTGTCGTGCACGAACGGCATGTTCAGGCCGAAGAGGCGCAGCAACATCGTCATCATGTAGAGCATGCAGATGCCGCCGGTGGCGGCCACCAGGCCCAGCTTGAAGTTCTCGGTCGGTTTGATCATGCCCGAGCGATAAGCGGCCAGCAGGCAGAAGAGCGTGCCGAAAGTGGCTCCTACCGCCTGCATCACGATGCCTGGATAGCGCATCTCGAAGATCGCCGAGATGCCGCCCAGCGTCAGACCTTCGCAGAACGAATAGGGAATGGCCAGATAGGGAGCTGTGTCTTTCTTGAAGATGATGATCATCGAAAGAATAAAGTTCGCGATCAGCCCGCCGAAAAACAGCGGCATCAGCATAGCGGACTTCAGCGCGACCAGCTTCCAGGTGATGCCGGCACCGCCGGCGAGAAACATCAGCAACAGGCCGGTCTTATTGGCCACACCCGCCAGCGACATGCTTTCGCCACTCGGCGAATCCATCACCGTGGTCGAATAGTTGGTAAAGGTCGTCGGCTTGAGCGCCGGATTTCCACTCCTCAGAGCCATGCGTTTCCTCCTAACAGGATATCCAGATCAGTTAACAGCAACTTCGAGAAGGCCTTCCAAACCCTGATAAAACATGGTACTTGACCAAAACAGGTGAACACGTGATTAAGTAGACGAGTGTCTCAAATCGATGTCAAAGGCAGAGTGGTGGAACTCTCCAGTCAATGCGGAGGCCATCTTAGCGCGGCCCTCCAGTTGTTACTGGAGTGCCAGCGTGCCGGCGAGTGGGCGGCCTGGATAGGCAATCCTAAAGCTCCCCCCTTTCCTCCCGATCTGGCTCGGGCTGGCGTCGATCTGGCTCATCTGGTAGTGGTCTTCGCCGAGAAACCTCAGCTGGCCGCCACCTCAGCCGTCAAATTGCTGCAAAGCGGCGCCTTCTCACTGCTGGTCCTCGACCTGGCCGGCTGGAGTGGACCGGCCAATCTCAATATGGCTCTGCAATCGCGTATGGCCGCCCTGACCCGGCGCCATCGCTGCGCTCTGGTAGCTCTGACCCGTAAGAAACCGCAAGAAAAATCTCTGGGATCCCTGGTGGCGCTGCGCGTCCAGGTGGAAAACGCCGGTTGGGGAGTGTATCTCAATGTGCTCAAAGACAAACGCCGCGGCCCCGGCCAGAAGATCTGGCAAGAAAGCGCTCCGCCGGATGGCCTGCATCGACATCCCCGAGTTCCTCTTTCAGTGGATGGTGGTCCAACAACCGGACTGGGCCCGGCAGCCCATGGCGCTGGTCAAAGACGAGCGCCCTACCGCCCTGCTCCAGGAAGTGAACGGCCGGGCCCTGGAAGTCGGCCTGCGACGCGGCATGCGATTTGGGGAAGCCTTGTCGCAAATCCCCTACCTGCGAGCGCGCTCGCTATCGCCAGCCTTAAGGGAGCAAATCACCCTGGAAATGGTGGAGAAGCTGCGGGCCTTCTCTCCCCAGATCGAAGCTTGCCCGCACAATAGCGGCGTTTTTTACATCGGCCTCAACGGACTCGAAACCCTCTATCCTTGCTTTCTCAGTTGGCGCGAGCAGTTGCTCAAAACCCTGGAAGCCTCGGGTTATCAGGCCCAGTGCGTAATCGGCTTTTCCCACTTCGGCAGCCTGGCCGTGACCCGCCACGACCAGCCCATCACGCTCCTGGAAAGCCCCCAACAGGAAGACGAACTGGCTCAACAGGTGGCCCTTTGGCGCCTGGGAGTGCCCGTCAAATTGACCAACGCCCTTTCCTTGCTGGGCGTCACCACACTTGGCGACTTTCTCAAACTGACTTCCGAAAGTCTGCTCGAGCGTTTCGGTCGCGAAGCCTACGATTTGCACCGCCGCGCCAAGAAAGAGCACTGGGACCCGCTGCAAAGCGTGGCTGAACCGACCGTCTGGGAAGCCACTCTGGGTCTGGACTACCCCGAACCCGATCGCGAACGTATCCTTTTCCTGTGCGAAAAGCTGCTGCACCCTTTGCTGCTGCAGCTCTCGCGTCTGAAGAGAGCGGTCAAACGGCTGCACTTCGCCTTTCAGCTGCAAAACGGCGATACCACTCGTCATTCCCTGGGCCTCTCCGAACCCAGTCTCGACCAGAAACGACTGCTCGACCTGCTCAACCTGCGCCTGGAATCCACTCCCCTCCAGGAAGGCGTCACCGATCTGGAGCTGCAGCTGGAAGAAGCCGAAAGCCCCGCCGAGCAGCTAGAACTCTTCGACCAGACCTCGCGCCGCGAAATCCAGGCAGCCAACCGCGCCCTGGACCGCGTGCGTGCCGAGCTGGGAGCCCACTCGGTGGTGCGCGCCTGCCTGCAAGAAGGCCACCTGCCCGCGGCTTCCTTCCGTTGGGAACCTCTCGACCGCCTGCAGGGCCGCCCCTCCCCCCAAGACATAAGCAATATCCTACTTCGTCGATTTCACGCTGTTCCGCAGCCCCTCAGCGCCCCCAAAGCCGACCAGTTGCTGGACGGCCCCTATCGCCTCTCGGGCGGCTGGTGGAATCGCGAGATCGAGCGCGACTACTACTATCTGCTCACTCCCAAAGGAGAAATTCACTGGGCCTTTCACGATCAACGCCGCCAACTGTGGTTCCAGGAGGGCATCGTTGACTAGCTACGCCCCTCTCTGGTGCAAAAGCTACGGCAGCTTTCTGGAAGGCGCCAGTTCGCCCGAGGAACTGGTGGAAACGGCCGCAGCCCTCAAGCTGGGCGGCCTGGCTCTGACCGACCGCGACGGTCTCTACAGCATCGTGCCCGCCCACATGAAAGCCCAGGAGCTCAAGTTTCCGCTGGTGGTCGGTTCTCAGCTCAGCATCGGCCGGGATCGGCTCGTGGTCCTGGCCGAGAGCCACGAAGGATATCGGAATCTTTGTCGCATCATCACGCACGCCCGCATGTATGCCCCCAAAGGGGAGATTCACCTGGATCTGAGCGCCGTCTGCCAGCGCAATGAAGGCCTGCTGGCTCTTTATCACAGCGGTCTCAACCTGGATCTGCTGCGCGAGGCTTTTGCCGATCGGCTCTACGTCATGAATCCGCGTCACCGCCTGCCCCATGAGGTCACTCCCAAGCACCAGGACCTGCCGCGCGTGGCCGTTCACGAAGTGCTCTACCACCACCGCCAGCGCCGCCCCCTTCAGGATGTGCTCACCTGCATCCGCCATAAGGTCACCCTGGCCAGCGCCGGCCGTTTGATCCAGCCCAATGCCGAACACGATCTGCACACCCCGGAGCATTTCTCCCAGCTTTTCCACGACTGCCCCGAAGACGTGGCACGCACTCTGGAAATCGTGGAACGCTGCCAGTTTTCTATGGCTCAGTTGCGCTACGTCTACCCCGCCGAACACCTGGCCCCCGGCACCACCGTGCAAGGACGACTGGAGGAGTTGACCTGGGCCGGCGCCCGCCGCCGCTATCCCGAAGGCATCACCGCCGACATCAACTCCCTGCTTCACAAAGAGCTCAAGATCATCGCACAACTCGACTACGGCGGCTATTTCCTAACCTTGCATGACCTGATCGAGTTTTGCAAACGCGAAAACATCCTGTGCCAGGGCCGCGGCTCGGCCGCCAATTCGGTGGTCTGCTTCTGCCTGGGCGTTACCGCCGTCGACCCCACCAAAGTGGACCTGCTCTTCGAGCGCTTCCTCTCATTGGAAAGAGCCGAGCCGCCGGACATCGACCTGGACATTGCCCACCAGGACCGCGAAAAAGTCATCCAGTATCTCTACAAAGTCTACGGTCGCCACAAAGCCGCCATGGTGGCCAACCTCATCCGCTACCGCCCCCGCTCGGCTATGCGCGACGTCGGCAAGGCCCTGGGCATGGAGGTGCTCACCATCGAGCGCTTCACCAACGTGATGTCCACCTACCAGACCACACCCACCGAGCGCCTCCAGGAAGTCGGTCTCGACCCGACTCTGCCGTTGCACCGCCACTGGATGGATCTGACGAACGAAATTCTGGGATTCCCACGCCATCTCGGCATCCATCCCGGCGGTTTTCTACTGGGCCATGAGCCCGTTTCCGATCTGGTGCCCATCGAAAACGCCCGCATGCAGGACCGCACCGTTATTCAATGGGACAAACGCGACATCGAATCCCTGGGTCTCTTCAAGGTCGACTTGCTGGCCCTGGGTGCTTTATCGCTTATACAGCGCTGCTTCGATCTGCTCAAAGAACCGCGCGACATGTACAAGATCACTCGGGAAGACGATCCCAAGACCTGGGACATGCTGGCCCGGGCCGAGACCATCGGAACTTTTCAGGTGGAAAGCCGTGCTCAGATGACTATGCTGGCCCGTCTGCGGCCGCGCACCTTTTATGACCTGGTCATTCAGATCAGCATCGTGCGCCCGGGTCCCATCAGCGGCGGCATGGTCCATCCTTATCTCAGGCGGCGCAATGGCGAGGAAGAAATCAGCTATCCTCATCCCTGTCTGGAACCCATCCTCAGGAAAACCCTGGGCGTTCCACTTTTTCAGGAACAGGTGATCAAGCTGGCCATGGTGGCCGCCGACTACACCGGAGGCGAGGCCGACCAGTTGCGGCGCGACATGGGCGCCTGGAAAAGCAGCAGCAAACTCGATGGCCACCGCGAGCGCATCATCACGGCCATGATGAAAAAGGACATTCCTCAGGAGTTTGCCGAGCGAGTCTTCGAGCAGATCCGTGGCTTTGGCGAATATGGATTCCCTGAGAGCCACGCCGCCAGCTTCGCATTAATTGCTTATGTGACGTGTTGGATGAAGTGCAACCACCCGGCCGAGTTCGTCTGTTCGCTGCTCAACTCGCAACCCATGGGCTTCTACTCGCCCCTCACCATCATCCAGGACGCCAAACGCTCCAAGGTCCAATTCCGCCCCATCGACATCGCCATTTCTGAGTGGGACTGCACCATCGAGGAAGGCCAGGTGCGGGTGGGACTGCGCTACGTCAAAGGCCTGCACGAGCTGGCCGGGCGCCGCATTGTGGCTCGCAGGCGCACGCCCTACGTCAGCATGGAGGAAATGGCGCGACGCGCCGACCTGGACCGCAAGGATCTCAACTGCCTGGCCCGAGCCGGCGCGCTCACCAGTCTGGGCAAAACCCGCCGCGCCCAGCTGTGGGCGGCCGCCGCCATGACCACGGCCGCCCGCGACTGTCCCTGGCTGGACGCCGAACCCGCGCCCGATCTGCCGGAACTCTCCCCCACTCAGAGCATCTGGTGGGACTGCAAATACAGCGCCCACTCGCTGCAGGGCCATCCCCTCTCCACCTTTCGCGCTCAGCTCAAGGCCTTGGGACTGCCCACCGCCGAGCAGGTGCGCGAAACGCGTCACGGAGCCCGCCTCAGCTACGCCGGCCTGGTTATCTGTCGCCAACACCCCGATACCGCCAAGGGTTTTACCTTCTTTACCATGGAAGACGAGACCGGTCTGGTCAACGTGGTGGTCAAGCCCCAGCTCTTTCAGGAGCAAAACATCATTGCTCGCAGCGCCGGACTACTGGGGGTGCGCGGCAAGCTCGAGTGTCACGACAACGTCATCCACCTGATCGCCGAGACCTTCTTCCAGCCCGACGTCGCCCAGGATCTACCCCACCTGCCCAGCCGCGACTTTCATTAGACGGAGTAACCGGTTCCCATCAGCATCTGGCGCATACCGCCCAGCATCGGACGCAGACCCAGGGTCCACAAGAAGATCAGTGGCAACCACAGCTGGAAGGCCGCCAGAGTGAGCACGGTCCAGACCGAGCCCTTCATGAAACGGCGCAAACCGTGGAGCCGGTAAATGCTCTTGCGGCTGCGCTCCGCGTCGACCACAGTTTCATAGCCATCCCGGGAGGGGAAGCCAAAGGACTCCAAGCGAGCGGCGATCTGCCTTAACGACTCCCCTTCGCAGCGCAGTCGCTCATACCAGTCGGAGAAATCCTCCTGCTGCAGAGAGGCGTCGCGAGCATCCGCGAATGCCTTGGAATGAACCTTGACCACCGCAAAATTCGGGCCCAGTGCCAGGCAGTCGCGCTCGAAGCGCCAGTGATAATACAGAAAGTGGAGACCTGGCGGCAGCATACTCAGCAAAGCCAGTTGGGCGCAAAAGTAGACATCCAGGCAGAAGAGCACGACCGCTCCCACAAAAGCGGCCACCAGCAAGAGCGTGGCCAGAAGTTGGTAGCGGAGATAGTTCCGCAACACCGTGCTGCAAAACCCGCAGGCCGGCACCTGCATCTGGTGCGAGCGACCGTTTGCGCGAAAGATCCTGGCAACCCGACCAGCGGCGGGTCTTTCGCATGTCATACAGACCATCGGCAAATCGGCGTTCAACGGCAATCTCAAAATCCGGCACATCTTGGTGGACTCCCTTCGGTTCGTAAATTCACCTTAGAGGAGCGAGTACTACGAAAGTACTACCAACCGACTATCGGTCAAGGACCGTAACAAAAGTCGTTTTGCCCGGTAACTTCGCTCCCTTAAGATCAAGCCATGAAGCGCTACGCCATGGCCGGGCTGCTCGGCATCGGACTCCTCTCTTGCCTCCTCCAACCCACATCGCGCCCCCTCAGGGCCCAACTGCTAAACCTTCGCAAGACCTATTCCCTGGCTGCCATCCGGGCGCAGGATAACCTCAAGAACCAGTTCACTCCCGGCTACAAAGCTCGCGTGCAGTGGGGCGGCGAAGGCGGCCTCAACTGGTCCCAGGGCGAGATTTTCAAGACTCAGACGGCCACCAACCTGGCCGTCAACGGAGTCGGCTGCTTCGGCCTGACCCAAGAAATAAGCAATAAAAATATTGCTTATACCCGGGATGGGCGGTTCGCCTTTCAGCAGGGGGTGCTGCAGACGACGGACGGATGGAACGTGCTGGGCATGCCCCTCGACACGCTGGGCAATATCTGCGGGGAGCAGGGTCCGATTCGGCTCAGCTGCGACCCGCAAACCTGCCTCTATGAGGGTCGCTACACCGGCTTCCGCTTCGACGAGACCGGTAAGCTTTTTGGAGAGTCGTCCATGACCGACCCGGTCACCGGCCAACAGGCCACCACCATGACGCCGCTATACCAGGTGCTACTCTTCGGCTTCCCTAACCCCGCCGGGCTGGCCGACCAACCCGGCCCCAACCACAACCTCTGGAGCGCTACCGAAGCCAGCGGCCTCCCCTACTGCGGCGTGCCCGGCCAGGGGGCTCTAGGAGCGCTTTGCCCGGGCAGCCTGGAGCTTTCCAACGTGGACTTCATGCAGGAAGGCAAGACCCTGCAGTGGGTCGTCCGTCACTGCCAGGCCCTGGCCCAGGACAACCCGACCAGCCCCATCCAGCAAGAGCTTCTGGGCAAACTTCGGAGCCATGCCCGGCTGCGTCAGGCAGCCGTGGACAACCTCAGTCACTCTCTGACCCCCGGCTACCGCTGCTGGGACCTGCTCGGCTACCTGGAAACGGGCCGACTCGAACTGCGGACCGGTCAGGCCAGAATGCTGGAAACGAAGAATCCCACCGATCTGGCCCTGGACGGCCCCGCCTACTTCCTGCTCAGCAGCGGCGAAATCACTCGCAACGGCAGGCTCCTCTGGAGCGAAAAGGGTCTGGCCGTGGGAGACTCGCAAAGCCTGCTGATGGGCTTTGCCGGCGAGAAGCTAGAACCGGTGCGCATACCGGCTCAGGCAGCGAACTGGGAGGTCAGCGCTCGAGGTGAAGTGCGCTGGACCGAGCTTGACGGGAAAACGACAACCGGCTACCGTCTGGCTCTGGTCCGTCCGACGGGTTCGTTGAGCCGCTCTGGAGAGAACCTACGAGCAAGGTTCAGCCACGAAACTTCGGGGACCTACGTAGCTCAGGGCTACCTGGAGCCGGCCAATGAAGACCACCTGGAAGAAGAAATTAGCGGTGGCGCCCTACTCGAGCTGGCCGGACTTCCACCCTTCTACCCGCACGATCTGCGGCAGAAAGATGCGGGCCAGAGTCCCATGCCCAAGTTCGCTTTCTAACTCCAGCCGGCCGTCATTGCTTTCCACCCAGGTCTGCACGATGGAAAGGCCCAGTCCGCTGCCGCCGCTACGCCGCGAACGCGACAGGTCCGAGCGGTAGAAGCGACGGGTCACGCGGGGCAGGTCCTCGGCCGGAATGCCCGTTCCCTGGTCGCGCACTTCGATCAGCAGGCCGCCGTCCTGAAAACGCAGTTGCAGGGAAACGCGGGCCGGCGGACTGGTGTGAGCCAGCGCATTGTCCAGCAAATTGCGCACCGCCCGTTCGCAGCCGGCTGCGTCCACGAGTTCGACGCTCAACTTTTCCCACTGCATATCCAGGTTGTCGTGCATGGGTTTATAAGCCGACGCCAGATCCTCCATCATATCCCCCAGGTCGACGGCTTCCGGATGGCGATTGGACTCATCCAATCGATACAGGGTCAGCATATCGTGAACCAGTGTGTTGACCCTTAGCAGTTCTCGTTCGATCACATGAAAGGCCCGCTCCCGGCGGTCGGTGGGAATTTGCTGGTAGTCGCGCAGCAGCTCCACCATGGTCTGAATGGAAGTCAGCGGCGTCTTCAGCTCGTGCGAGGCGTCGGCCACAAAGCGGCGCTGGCTATCGAACACCTGGCTCAATTCCGAAACCATGCGATTGAAGTTGACGGCGATCGACTGCATCTCGAAAGGCCCCTGACGATCGGCCCGAGCCGCGAAGTCGCCCGCGCTCACGCGCTGCATTTTCTTGACGATACTCTCCAAGGGCGTGCACACATATCGAGCCAGCCCGGCCGCCGCCAGAATGCCGACAGTCATCGCCAGCGTGCCGAAGATGCCCATCGAGGAAGCCACGTCGCTCAACATGTCGTCGGCCAGTTTGCTGCCCATGCCCACCTCGAGGACGCCCACCACACGTCCCTTCTCGTCCCGCACCCGCTGGGCCCACATCAACCAGTGCTCAAAACTGTTATAAGCAATATAATGAGCCTGCTCATTGGAGCCGCTCAGCAGCGAGCGGATCTCATCCAGGTGCTCCTCCGGTCGCTCACGCGGTCCACCCATCTCCACGGTCTTCTGCAGGTCGGCCTGATAGTAACGCACCAGGATAAAGACCGACGCCAGGTCCGACCATTTCTGTTGGCGGCCGGTTGGCATCACCAGATGCAGCGGCGAACGCAAGTAACGGTCGGGTCCCGAATGACGGGGGGGAGGCTCGCGGTGCGGCGGCGCCGGATCCCAGTGTTCCAGCAGCTGGAAGCGCAACTGTCCATAGGTCCGCCGTTCCAGGTCCTTTTGAATCTGGAAGTAGAGGCTCAGCGTCAGACCGACCAGCAGCGCCCCGATCAGAACCACATTCCAGAGCGTCAGTAAGCGACGGGTGGAAGGGTATTTTTTGCGCAGCTCCAGAGTGTCGACTTCGCGAAGACGAGAAGTGACGATCACCGCCGCATTCCACCACCGCCGTTAAAGCCGCCACCGCCCATCATGGGCCCACCGCCCTGCATCGAACCGCCGCCCGGATACTGCCCGTGGCTGTTCCAGTTGCCCGGGGGAGGCACGCTGATCGAGTAAGTAGGCGGCGTGGCGCTGGGCGTAGGCGTCGGCTTCACCTCTGGGACGATGATCTCCACCGGCGGTTGCGGCTCCGGTTCGGCCACGCTGACGCGGGGAGCGACAGGAACCTCAGGTGCGGGGGTCTCCTCGACCTTCTTGACGGCCGCCATCACCGGGCTCCGTCGGGGATAAGCAATTTCCGGCAACACCGGACGTGGCGTGGCCGAAACCACCGGCGTCGGTTTTTTCACGACTTTCGGTTTCACTGCGGCCGGCCTGGAGGCCACAACCACGGGCTTCTCCAGCGGAGCTTCCTGAACGGCGGCGGCGGCGGGCGGAGCAGCAGCGGCGATGACCACCGGCGGGGTAGCGGGCGGCAGAGGCTCCGAGGTCGCCTGACTGGTGACGAACAGCCAGCCCATCAAACCCACCGCGGCCGTGGTGAGCACTCCCGTCAAGGCGTACAAAACATTGTCAGCACGACGTTGCGGAGCGGCCAGCACTTCGGTGGGCTCGTCCTCCACCGACAGCATGCGGCGCAACGCCATTCCCGCTTCCGAAGCGGAGGCAAAGCGGTTCTCTTTGCGGGTGGCCATCATCTTCTTGATCACCGAATCCAACCAGGGCGGCACATTGGGATTCAGGTAGCGCACCGAAGGAACCTGACTATCTTCGGCCACCACGTCGATGGGGCTGGGAGGGGTGCGTCCCGTCAACAAATGAAACAGAGTAGCGCCCAGTGAGTAGATGTCGGAACGTTCGTCGGTGCTGCCCGCCCCTTGGTACTGCTCGAGCGGCGCATAACCCGCCGAGCCGATGCCCTGCAGGAAAGTGGCCGTCATCACGCCGGTCACCTCCAAACGGGCAATGCCGAAGTCGATCAGCTTGAGCTGATCCTGAGAATCCACCATGACGTTGGAGGGCTTGAGGTCGCGGAACAAGATCTTGGGGTTCTGGCGATGCAGATATTCCAGCACTTCGCACAACTGCAGAGCCCAGTTCAAGACCTGGGCCACCGGCACCGGTCCCTGGCGCGAGACGCGCTGCGCCAGCGTTTCGCCAGGCACGTAATCCATCACCAGATAGCCGAACTGATCTTCTTCAAGATAATCGAGAATGCTCACCAGATGAGGGTGGCTCAGGCCCTTAAGCATCTGAGCTTCGTGACGGAACTGGCGGAGGTCTTCGCCCAGGCGCGTCACCTTGACGGCGACTCGGCCCTCTTCGCCCTCACACAAAAAGACCCGACCCATCCCGCCCTGCCCCAACAGGGAGACGAGACGGTAGCGCCGGGTCATCACTTCACTCAAACGACAGGTTTCTACGTCGATTACCATCTGATCTCAGGCTACCCATTTGAGCTGAACCCAAAGCTGGGTAATTCCTGAAGCTTTCCTTAAGGACGCGAGTAACAGGACAAAAGCCCTTGCGACCCCGTAAGCTTCCGCCAGTATGAGAATCTTTGCCTGCTCCAACTGCCGCCACACCGTCTTTTTCGAGAACGTCCAATGCCTGAACTGCCAGAAAGAACTGGGCTTCTCTCCGGACCAGGGCATGCTGGCCCTACCCCATGAGGGTCTCCACAAATGCCGCAACTACAGCGAACACAACGTCTGCAACTGGTTGACTCGCCAGCCCGGTGATTATTGTCGAGCCTGTCGCCTCAACCGCACCATTCCCGACCTCGACCAGCCCGGCAACCTGCATCGCTGGTGGCGTCTGGAAGTGGCCAAGAAACGCCTGGTCTTCAGCCTGGTCGAGCTGCAGCTCCCCCTGGACGACCTGCAGTTTGACTTTCTGGTCCCCGGACCTCAACCGGTGCTGACCGGCTATTCCAATGGGCTGATCACCATCAATGCGGTGGAAGCCGACGATTCCACCCGGGAAAAGATGCGCGTGGACATGAACGAGCTCTACCGCACTCTGCTCGGTCACTTCCGCCACGAAAGCGCCCACCACTACTGGACGGTCCTGGTCCAAGATCTACCGGCCTTTCGTCAGGTTTTCGGCGATGAACGCCAGTCCTACCAAGAGTGCATGGACCGACATTATAAGAATGGCCCGCCCACCGACTGGCAGGAACAGGGATTCATCAGCGCCTACGCCAGTATGCATCCCTGGGAGGACTGGGCCGAGTGCTGGGCCCACTATCTGCATATGCACGACACTCTGCAAACCGCCTTGGAATTTGGCTTGGGACGTCCCGAAAGAGCCACTTTTGACGATATGGTGCAGGATTGGGGCCGGCTGACTTTCGCCCTCAACAGCATCAATCGCAGCATGGGCATCAGCGACCTCTATCCCTTTGTCTTGAGCAAAAGCGTCCTGGAAAAGCTACGTTGGATCCATCACCTCCTGGAGGGTGCCCCCCGCTCCTTGGCAAAGCAGAAGGAATGAAATTCTCGGCGCTTCTCGGTCAGTTCGGTGACCCCACCAGGCGCGAACTGGTGTCCAATCAGCTGGCCCAGGCCGTAGGCGCCGAACAACTGCTGATCTTCGTGCGCGACCAGGCCCACGGCGAGTGGCGCCCCGGTCTCGGCTACACCTTGAAAAGCTCCCGCCCCTGGAAAAAACTGGTGGAGAAAGCCGCTCTCCAGGAAAGGGCGGAGGCCAGTCGTCAGAAGCGAGTGGCCCGCGCCTTCGCTCAAGGAGAAGCCGTGCTGGTGCTGCTGGGTGGCGAGCCCAAGCCGGAGCCGCTGTTGGAAGTGTTGCCGCTGCTGGCCACCCTGTTGCGACACGAACTCAACACCGACCCCGAGGAGCGCTCCGATTTCCTGGGCTACGCCAACCACGAAATCCGCACCCCGATGGCCGCAATGATGGGTTATATCGACATCTTGCTGCGCCAGACCGAAGACCCTGACGACCGCCACTACCTGGAAGTCATCCATCGCAACGGCCAGCTCTTGTTGGAAACCATCAACGATCTCTTCGATCTCTCGCGCATTCGCATGGATCAGCTGCAGATTGAAAAAGACCGCTTCGAGCTGATTCCGTTGGTCGCCGACATCCGCGCCCAAATGGAGCCCGAGGCTCAAGAAAAAGGTCTGGGGCTGCAGATCTTCTTTGACACTCTCGTTCCTCGCTCCCTGACCAGCGACCGAGCCCGACTTCGCCAGATTCTGGTCAACCTGCTGAGCAATGCCATCAAGTATACGGAACGCGGCTGGGTGCGTCTGAGCATTGGCTGGGAAGACGACGAATTGGAGTTTTCCGTGGCCGACAGCGGCGTCGGTCTCGATCCGGAGGCACTCCCCAAGGTTTTGCACACTCAAAGCATCGGACTCTCGATCAGCCATCAATTGGTCCACATGCTGGGCGGCAAACTCGAGGTCAGCAGTGAAACCGGCAAGGGAACTTGCTTCACCTTCAGCCTGGAGGCGGAGAAGTCCGAATTGATCGAAGCCAATATCGAGCTTTTGACCGCCCCCCTGCAAGACTACCAACTGCCCGATCTGGCGGGCCTCACCGTGCTGGTGGTGGACGACCGCGAGGACATTCAGGAGATCGTGCGCAGCTATTTGGAGGAAGCAGGAGCGACCGTCTACACGACCGGATCGGGCCAGACGGCTCTGGATTTCTTGAAAAAGAAGACCGTCTCGGTGGTTCTGCTGGATATGCAGATGCCGGGCATGGACGGCTACACGACGGCCCGGGCCCTGCGCGGTCAGGGTTTGACCACGCCCATCCTGGCGCTCACCGCCAGCGCTACCAAGGGCGACCGTGACACCTGTTTGGAAGCGGGTTGCAATAGCTATCTGAGCAAACCCGTGGACAGGTCCGCTCTGATCGGCCAGGTGTGGACCCTGGCCTACACGTTACACGTGCTGGTAGTGGAGGATAGTCCGCTGGCCGCTCACGCCCTCAAATCGATGCTGGAATCCATGGGCTGCACCGTGGAAATGGCCCACAGCGGCTCCGAAACCAAGACCAAAGTGGCGGAGACATGCCCTACCGTCATTTTGATGGACCTGGGATTGCCCGACATCGACGGCTGGGAGCTGCTGGAGTGGCTGCGCAAGCATTGTCCCGACTCGCGAGTGCTGGCACACACCGGACGTAGGCCCGAAGAGATGATTTCCCCCCGGCCCAGCCTGGCCTTCGACGGCTACCTGCAAAAGCCGGCAGCGCGCAAATCTCTGTTGCAGAGCTTGTTTCCAAAGTCATGAAGCTCTCCGACCTGTGGCGCTGGGACGGAACGGTGGGGCGGGGAACCTACGCCGGTATCGGACTGGCTGGATTTGCCCTCAAGCACAACCTGGACCGTATGGTGGCCACGGCCGTTTTTCACCGCCCCTGGGGCCTTTTCAACTACCTGAATCCGGGGCCCAAATCCGTGACCGGGATGGACGAGCAGAACACCCTGTTTCTGGGCACTCTGGTCGCCCTGGCCATACCCTTTATCTGGACCGGAGTCTGCCTGACGGCACGCCGTCTGCGCTCCACTCAGTTGCCCATGTGGCTGCTGGTGTTCTTTTTCATCCCGCTGGTCAACCTGATTTTCTTCATCCTCATGGCTTTGCTGCCACCACGAGCCGAAGAAGGCGAGCAGAAGGCGCCTCGTTACCGCCTGCTGGACCGTATCATCCCCGATCATCCCGTCGGCGCCGCTCTAATGGCCCAACTCCTGGTGGTTCCGGCGGCACTGATGGGAGTCTTCCTCAGCGTTTCCGGGCTGGGTCGCTATGGCTGGGGACTTTTCGTGGGCCTGCCTTTCTCTATGGGCCTGGGCTCAGTGCTGCTCTTTGGCTACCACCGCCAACGCACGCTACCGGCCTGTCTGGGAGTGGCCAACCTGTCGGTGGCCCTGCTCGGGCTGGCCCTCTTCGCGGCCGCTATGGAGGGCGTCGTGTGCTTGATGATGGCTGCCCCCCTGGGCTTCATCCTGGCCACCCTGGGTGGCTTGCTGGGCTGGAGTATCCAGCGCCGCACGGCTATGGAGCCAGGAGGCGGCTTGAACCGGGCCGGCGCCTCTCTGGTGGGCCTGATTTTGTCCATGCCGGCCCTGATGGGGGCAGAGTCACTGGCCGACCTGGAAGCTCCCGTTTACTCGGTGACCAGTTCGGTAATCATCGAGGCCCCTCCTGAGCGGGTTTGGCCCAAGGTCATCCAGTTCAACCGTATGCCACCGCCCCGGGAATTCATCTTCAAAGTGGGCGTGGCCTATCCCATTCAGGCTCGTTTGGAAGGCAAGGGCGTGGGCGCCATTCGTCGTTGCGTCTTTTCCACCGGTCCCTTTATCGAGCCCATCACCTGTTGGGATGAACCCCGCCGACTCGCCTTTTCGGTGACCTCCAATCCCGATCCACTGCAGGAATGGACCCCCTACCGCGAGCTACACCCCCCACATGCCAATGGCTACATGGTCTCGCAGGGGGGAGAATTCCGGCTGGTTCCGCTGGAGGGCGGGCGCACCCGTTTAGAGGGAACCACCTGGTATCGTCACGGCCTCTGGCCCGGACCCTATTGGAAGTGGTGGTCGGACGGCATCATTCACACCATCCACCTGCGCGTGCTCAACTTCATCAAAAGCGAAGTCTCAGGGACTGGCAGCGAAGCGCATCGCTCCTAATATGGCCATACCCAGAATAAAGAGCCACACCAACAAACGCATGCTGGCATACTCGGGCGATTCACCCCGTTCGTAGTGGGTCACTTTCCCTAAATCGTCGCGTACTGCTTCCATATTTGCCTCCATCCCATGATTATGCGGGCAGCCCACAGGTGGGACCCGGTACTGGTGTCCTAGGGGGTAATCGAGAAACTATCAAGGAATTTTTGCTGCAGAGCCAGATCAAAACCTACCGCCGATACCATGTAGCTGTGCCGCTTGGTGGGGATGAGCAGATAGCATCCGGGCACTCCGGCCTCATCGATGCGTGACCAGTAAATGACTCGACGCCCCTGGCGTTTCTCATCACGCAGTTCCACTTCGGTGTATTTCCCCGAACGATGGCGAGCCATCTCCAGCATCTCAAAATGGGACCGTTCCCGATCAAGAACCAGGACCTGATAGCTCTGGTAACGGGCGGGGCGGCTCAAAAAGGTCAATCCCAGGGAGTCGTCACGCGAGACGCCGACGTTGCTGGGGAAATCCGCCTGGAACTGATAAACCTTGTTAGAATAAGGCTTGGCATTCGCTAAGACGGTCAACCAAAACACCAGCACCACGGCTGAGAACTTGCTCATAAGCAATTTTTTTTGAGTCGGGGCTCCCTAACCCTTCTTTCTTATTGGAGAAGACCGAGACGAAGCCCGACCACGGCCGCCTCGGCCCGGTCGGAGACACTCAATTTGGATTTCAGGCTGTGGACGTACTTTTTGACGGTGGCTTCGGCCAGGTGCAGACGTTCTCCGATCACACGGTTGGAGCTGCCCTGTGAAATCAGCCGAAGCACCGCCAGCTCTCGCTCGCTCAATGAACTGCTGGGAGGCGGCGGCAGCTCTTCGTCCGGACCACGGCGAGAGACAGCAGCCTGTCGGAGCAATCGTTCCAGCAATCGTTTCTCGAGGAGACAACCACCCGCCGCCAGAGTGCGGATGGAAAGTGGAATCAAGCGATGAGCGGAGTCTTTGAGCAAGTAACCGACGGCCCCGGCCAGCAGAGCGTCCAGCAAATAGGGCTCACTATCCTGGGTGGTGAAGACCATGATTTGGGTGGCCGGGGAAACTCGGCGAACCTCACTGATAACCTCCAGGCTACTGCCTTCCGGCAGGGTCAGGTCCATCATGAGCACATCCGGCTTCAGCTGTTCGGCCAGCGCAATGGCCTGCGGCCCGGACTCCCCCTCGGCCACCAGCTCCATGTCCTTTTGCTCGGCCAGAACTGCTCGCAACCCCATGCGTACGACCGAATGGTCGTCGACCACTAAAACCCGAATCCGCTCCACCGCGTGAAATCTCCATAGCCCCCGTGTATGTCGCGACAATTCTTTCAGCCCCAGTTGGCGTCCTACCTCAGTTTCCGGCGCTGAACGGGCACGAAACGGCAGAACCGCGCCAAATAAGGGTTTCATAGCATAGTCTGCACACCAAAAGGATACTTTGGTCTACTCGGAACCCACCGGTGTAACCATAAACAATAGATCTCGAGTGATTAGTTCTGATTACTCCAAAGTGCTTAGAAACCCGTGTTGCATAGCAAGCTATGCACCCCCCCCCTGGAGATAAGCAATAACTTCGGGAATCAAATCGACCCTCCCCGCGGTTATCCAAGGATAGATGTTCAAGCAAGGGAGGAAACTATGTCCAACGCAATTATCGTAGGCACCGACCTGAGTCCGCACACCTCGATTATCGTAGATGAAGGGCTACGTCTGGCCCGAGCCCTGCAACAGCCCCTGGTGCTGGTGCACGCGGTGGAGCCGATTGAGGACCCCGCAGAAGCCGACCGTGACACCCATGCGTTTCACAACAAGCTCATTCAAAATGCCGAGGAAAAACTAAACGCCCAGCGGCACGAGTGGCCGCCGGACGTCGAGTTGTTGACCAGCGTGGAACTCGGTTCCCGAGTCGAGGTGCTGGTGCGTCTGGTGCGCGAAAAAGAGGCGCGTATGTTGGTGATGGGAAGCCCCTTTCGGGGCTCCGGACCACCGGTGGGCATCGGCCTTCAGTTGATGGCTCAGTGCCCTTGCCCGGTGGTGCTTGTTCCTTGACTAGCCTTTCGTCAGCAACTGCTGCAAAACGTAGGGCAGGATGCCGCCGCTCTTGTAGTAGTCGACTTCGATAGGCGTGTCGATGCGCAGGGTGACCTTGATTTCTTCCCGCTCTTCGCCGCGGTGAATGACCAGGGTCAGTTCCTTGCGCGGCTTCAGGCCGTCTTCCAGGCCCAGCAGGTCGAAGGTCTCGCTGCCGTCCAGTTTCGGGGTCTCGCCCTGGAACTGGCACGGTAGCACACCCATTCCCACCAGGTTGCTGCGATGAATGCGCTCAAAGCTCTGGGCGATGACGGCGCGCACACCGAGAAGACGAGTGCCCTTGGCGGCCCAGTCACGGGAAGAGCCGGTGCCGTATTCCTGACCGGCGATGATGATCAGCGGCACATTCTCCTGCTCGTAGGCGATGGCGGCATCGTAAATGCTCATCCGCTCGCCGTCCGGGTAGTGAACGGTGACGCCGCCCTCGACGCCCGGAACCATCTGGTTCTTGATGCGCACGTTGGCAAAAGTACCGCGTACCATGACCTCGTGATTGCCGCGGCGCGAGCCGTAGCTGTTGAAGTCCTTGACTTCCACCTTCTTCTGCTGCAGATAGATACCGGCCGGCGAGGAGGCCTTGATGGCACCCGCCGGGCTGATGTGGTCGGTGGTCACCGAGTCGCCAAAGATGGCCAGGGAACGGGCTTTGTGCAGGTCTTTGGGCTCCGAGAGCTTGCCAGTGTAACCTTCGAAATAGGGTGGGTGGCGAATGTAGGTCGACTGATCGTCCCACTCAAAGATCTTGCCCACGCTGGCGGGAATCTGGTTCCAGAGCGGATTCTGGTCGGCGAAACTGCCGTAGAGTCGGCGGTAGCTTTCGGGATCGAAGGCCGAGCTCATGAGCTCCTGGATTTCATCCAGCGAAGGCCAGATCTCGTGCAGGAAGACAGGCTTGCCGTCCTTGCCTTCGCCGATGGGCTCTTCGGAAAGATCCACGTCCACGCGACCGGCCAGCGCGAAGGCGACCACCAGCGGGGGGCTCATCAGGAAGTTGGCTTTGACGTTCTGGTGCACGCGAGCTTCGAAGTTACGGTTCCCCGAGAGCACGGCGGCGGCCACCAGGTCGTTGTCGGTGATCACCTGCTCAATGGCCGGGTCCAGAGGTCCGGAGTTGCCGATACAGGTGGTGCAACCGTAGCCGACCAGGTTGAAACCGATTTCGTTCAGGTAAGTCTGCAGACCGGTGCGCTCGAGGTAGTCGGTTACCGCGCGCGAGCCGGGAGCCAGCGAGTTCTTGACGGTAGGACGCACCGAAAGGCCGCGCTCCACCGCCTTCTTGGCCAGCAGGCCAGCGGCCAGCATAACGCTGGGATTGGAAGTATTGGTGCACGAGGTGATGGCCGCGATGACCACGTCACCGTGGGCCAATTCTTCGTGGGCACGAGTAAACTCGCCCTTGATTCCGCCTTCGAGACGGTCCGGAGTGGGTCGGTTATCGACCATTTCCGTCTCCGTGGTGGTCGAAGTGCCTTTGTGGCTGAGATGCTCCTCGATGGCGCGCGGCAGACTGTCGGCCGACTGGCTGCCACCACCGGTTACGTGCTCACCCTTGTGGGTGCGCCCGATGGCCGCGTGGTATCGCACTTTGTCACCCGGCTTGCCGTAGCCGCCTTCATTGACGGGCTTGGCCAGCAAACCGTTAAACTGCTCCTTGAGACTGGTCAGCGGAATGCGGTCCTGAGGACGCTTGGGCCCGGCCACGGCCGGTTCGATGGTGGAGAGGTCCAGTTCCACCGTCTGGGTGTAGTCGCACTGACCGGCCTCGGGGATGCCAAACATTCCCTGGGCTTTGTAGTAGCGGCGCACGCGATCTACCTGGGCGGCGTCGCGACCGGTAGCCGCCATATATTCGCAAGTGGCTTCGTCCACCGGGAAGAAGCCCATGGTGGCTCCATATTCGGGGGCCATGTTGGCGATGGTGGCGCGGTCGACCACCGAGAGACTGGCGGCGCCTTTGCCAAAGAATTCCACGAACTTGCCCACCACCTTGGTCTGGCGGAGCATCTCGGTCACGCGCAGCACCAGGTCGGTGGCGGTGGTGCCGGTCTTGAGCTCGCCGGTCAGGTGCACGCCCACCACGTCCGGGGTCAAGAAGTAAACCGGTTGGCCGAGCATGGCGGCCTCGGCCTCGATGCCGCCGACGCCCCATCCGACGATGCCGAGACCGTTGATCATGGTGGTGTGCGAGTCGGTGCCCACCAGAGTGTCGGGATAGAGAACTCCGTCTTTTTCACAGACGCACTGGGCCAGATACTCCAGGTTTACCTGGTGACAGATGCCGATGCCGGGGGGCACGACGCGGAAACCGTTGAACGCTTGCGTTCCCCACTTCAGGAACTGGTAGCGCGACTGGTTCCGCTCGAACTCCATCTCCATGTTGCGCTCGAAAGCGTCGCCGCGGGAGGCGAGGTCCACCTGCACCGAGTGGTCGATGACCAGGTCGACGGGCACGAGCGGCTCGATGATGCCGGTATCCTTCTTCATCAGGGCCACGGCCGAACGCATAGCGGCCAGGTCCACCAGCAGCGGAACGCCGGTGAAGTCTTGCAGCAGAACGCGGGCGACGGTGAAGGGGATTTCTTCGGTGCGCTCGGCTTTGGGCTCCCAAGAGGCCAGCGTCTTCACGTCTTTCTCGGTGACTTTCTTACCGTCGCAATTACGCAGAACGGACTCCAGGACCACCCGGATACTCACCGGCAGGCGAGATATTTTGCCCACCCCGGCCTTCTCCAGTTGTGGCAGAGAATGGAACTTCTCCCCCGAGCCCAGATCTTGCAGTGAATCGAACGGCATTTTTTAACACTCCTAACCTTTACTATACGGTCCTCCTTTTGGGCCCGACGACTTCCTCCTTCGCTCGCGCATAGGCAATCCGCCCCAGGACCCAGAAAATCGCTACATGCGCCTGTTCCTCGTCTTCTTGATGGCTTCCGCCGTCTGGGCCCAAGACTACGAGACCCTGCTGCGCCAGGCGCGGAAAGGCGACCCGGCCACGGACTTCACCGCCCTGCGGGCCGCCTACACCCGTCGGCCCGGCTACAACGGCTACGAGACGCCGCCTCAACTCGCTCCTATGCTCAAGGCGCTCGCCTCCTCCGACTGGGCCGAGGCCGAGAAACAGGCCGCCCCCTTAGCCATAAGCAATTATTTGCAGCTGGATGCCCACTACGTTTTATTGCTTATATCTAAACGCAGAGGCGATGCGACGGGCGAAAAGCAGCACGACTTCATGTTACGAGGTCTCTCCTCGGCCATCCGAGCCGGTCACGATGGGTCCAGTCCCGAGCAGGCCTGGAAGGCGCTGAGCGTAGCCGAAGAGTTTTCCGTCTGCCGCCTGGCGGGCTGGAGATTGAAGAGCCAGGACCGGGTGCATCAGGGAGCGCGGGAATTTGATCGGGTGATGGTAACCAACGCTGACGGAAAGACGTTTCCGATTTACTTTGATATCACCGACTGGTTTGGGAAACTCTAGGCGACCAGCTCCACAGCCCAGTCCAGGATGTCGAAAATGGCCCGCTCCATTCCGACAAAGTCAACAGCCATATAGTTGACGGGAATCCCCATCTCCAGGCCTCGGTCAATCATACGAGACAGAGTGTGGTGCGGCCCGTAATACTCCACCGCGGCCGTGACCGTGCGTCCGCCTCGAGAGATCATCAGCACGTTGTCGGGACAGCGGTACATCTTCTCCGTGCGAATCGCCACTTGAGGCACCCAGGCGATGGAAACTCCCTTGTATTCGAAGAGAAAACCGCGATGACAACCCTTGAACTCTTCGCCCGTCTTGCCATTCACGATGGTCAGAGAACATCCCAACTTGGCTGGACGGATGCCGGTCAGTTGCGCGCCAAGTAGCGCAAAGGCAGCCGTGAACCAGCGCTCCGGCCAGGAGTCGTAGCGTAGGGAGTTCAGGTTGCGCCAGTAGCGCTGGTCCGGCCCCTTCTTCTCTTCAAGCTTCTCTACCAGGCGGTCGGCATCTTCTCCGAAGAAGCGCCCCATACCGGCGAGACGATCTTCGACGCCCCACTTCTGGTGAAGTTGGTGAAAAATCGGGGGGCGGTCAAACGGGGGCGTTGCCACCAAGGGCTCTGCCCCGCTGCTCAAGATGCGGGTGGTCTTCTTGGAGCAGTCCGTGAGCCTTGGTCTGCCTTTCAGAAAGGGCGCGGTTGTCAGTAAACCCGGAATCTCCAGGCGCTCTTCAAGCCGCAAGGCCATCTTCTCCGAAAGCGGCCGCCTCCCACGCTCCACCTGGGAAAGGTAAGGCTGACTGCAGCCCACATCGTGAGCCAGCAGCTTCTGCGTCAACTCCAGTTCGAGACGCCGGGTCCTCAAAATCTGAACAACTTTATCCATTGGCGAGATCATCTGTATTCGCGTGTTCAAATACCAGCTCAAACTTCCTGCTGCCTGCCCCAACCCCCCTAGAGATAAGCAATATTTTTATTGCTTATCTCTTTTATGGGGGGACAGGAAAACGGGAGTTTCCCAGAACCCTCTGGCGTGAAGAACACCATTCCATCTATGAAAGGTGAAGGCTTTTACGACCGGAACTCGCGGGTTCAGGAGCAGTTCATCCTGTCCTCGCAGGACCTGCTCGAGGAGGCGGTCGACGCCGTTCCTATCGCCGGCCCCGTCGGACTGGCCGACCTGGGCTGCTCGGAGGGCAAGAACTCCTTGATGCTGATGCGCCGACTCACCGAGATGGTGCGGCAACGCTCCCGCGAGCCCATCACCGTTACCCACAATGACCTGCCGGGCAACAACTGGAATGGCTTCTTCCGTAATCTGACGCCCTACGGAGCCTTTGTCCAAGCGAGCGCCACCAGCTTCTTCCAACCCATCGTGGCGCCCAACTCCCTACACATCGCCACTTGCTACTCCTCGGTGCACTGGCTCAGCCAGGTTCCCGAACTCCCTGAGCCCGCCGGAGTGCTTCACGCCCGTATGAATCCAGAGTCCCAGGCACTGCTCGCCGAGCAAGCGGCGCGAGACTGGGAAGCCTTCCTTCAGGCCCGGGCCCAGGAGCTGGTCCCCGGAGGATGGCTTGTCCTGGTAAGCGGGGGCAACAAAGACGGCGATGTGGCCGGCCTCAAGATGTATGCGCTGCTCGACCGCATCCTACAAGAGCTCGGCCATCCGCCCTTCGTAATGCCCATCTACTACCGCAGCGAGCAAGAAATCCGCGAGCCGCTGGAGCGCTGTGGTTTTCAACTGCAGCACTTCCGAATTCAACACCTGACCACGCCTTTCGCCGAGCAACTGAAGCAGGACGGGGACCGGGCTCAGTATGCCCGCGCCACCACCGGCTTCGTACGTGCCTGGATGGAGCCGCTGCTCGCCGACCCGCGCATCTATCAACGCATGGAAGAAGAAATGGAAGCCGACCCGGAGGGGACCGAAGTCGCCAACGTCCAGATCGTAGCCGCCTTTTCCAAAAAATGAAGTTCGGCAAGGTCAAAAAGCAGCACTCGATGCTGGAAGGACTGGAAGACCTGAGCAAGAGCATCCTCAAGGATTGCCCTCACGTGCAACGCATCGTTCCCGGCCGCATCAGTCGGCGTAAAGGCCGTGGGGTGGCCGAATTCAAGGTGCAGTATCCAACCCCGGCCGGCCTCAAGTGTATCTACCTGCGTTCCGGCGCCACCCAGGAAGTATTTCTGATCTGCTCGGACCTCGCTCAAGCCCAGGTCTGGCTGTCCGAACAAAAAGATAAGCAATAACTCGAAAGGGAGGCAAGCCCTTCAAGCGTAGTTGGGTAGGGTGAGGTTCGAAGCCAGCCCAGACGGTCGCACCAGCCTGGTCAAATTCCCTCCGCATATCGCCCACGATGCGGAGCTAAGAACCTATTACCGCGAGCTTTCCACAAAGCTGTGCGAATTGCAGCATCCGCACATCATTCGGGTGCAGGAACTGCTGGAAGATGACTACCTTGTAGTGGAAGGCCTGCAGGAAGCCAAGCCGCTTCTGGACATCCCCGACGATCCGGAAGAATATGTCAAGACCGTGGTCAGCGCCCTCGAGTATGCGCACTGGCGCGGCCTCCCCCACCGCCTGCTGAACTGTCACTGCCTCTGGCTCTTTCCAGACAACGTCGTCAAAATCTGGGGTTTTGGGTTGGATTACCTGGAGGAGCGAAACGGACCGTCTGACCTCTTCAACGTGCCCCCGACCGCTCCATACTGGTCGCCGGAGCACACCAAATACCAGGAACCAGATGTGCGCAGCGACATCTGGGCGCTGGGCGTAGTGCTTTACCGCTGGTATTCCGGCCGGTTACCTTTCCAGAGCAACTGCCTGCCCATTCTGGTCGACCGCATCCGCTCCCACCATCCACCAGAACCGCCGGGTCCTTACAGCGACCTGATCCTCCGCTGCCTGGAGAAAAACCCCGACGACCGCTTCCAGGACGTCGGCGAACTCTCGCGTTACCTGTAGGATCAGGCAAGCCGCCGGCAGGATCCGGTCTGGAGAAGAAACGGCCGGTATCATAAAATTCCTTTATGACCCCCCGAAACTAAGCATTGGACCCCGGTCCGTGCTCCCGCCTATGCTTCTGACCAAAGGAGACCCGCCATGTGGATTGTCCGCCTGGCGCTGGCCCGCCCCTACACGATCATCGTCATGACTTTACTCATGCTCATCGGGGGCGGCGCCTCATTGCGCCTGATGTCGACCGACATCTTCCCGACCATCAATATTCCCGTCGTTAGCGTGATCTGGACCTACAATGGTCTGGCCGCTGACGAGTTCGAAAAACGCATTACCATTTACAGCGAATACGCCCTCAGCTCCAACGTCAACGACGTGAAGAGCATGGAGAGCCAGACCATCGATGGAGTTGGAGTCATCCGTCTCTATTTCCATCCCGGAGTAAAATCGGAAACGGCCATCGCCCAGGCGACCGCCGTTTCCCAGGCCATTCTGCGCCGCATGCCGGCCGGCGTGCAGCCCCCCATTCTATTGCGCTATATGGCCGACAGCGTGCCCCTGATTCAATTGAGTCTGAGCAGCGACAGTCTCAGCGAAAGCCAGCTCTACGACTACGGAATCTTCCGCGTGCGCCAGGCGCTGGCGGCCGTGCCGGGTTCCACCTTGCCGGCACCCTACGGCGGCAAGATCCGTCAGCTGCGCGTTGAGCTCGACAATCAGAAGCTGCAGGGCCTCTCGCTCTCCCCGCGCGACGTCAACGGCGCCATCAACGCCCAAAACCTGATGCTGCCATCTGGCACGGCTCGTATCGGAGGGACCGAATACCGAGTGGCCCTCAACAACAGCCCGCTGGCGGGTGAGGAAATTGCTAATATCCCGATTCGGGATGTGAACGGCAAGCTGATTTACATCCGCGACGTGGCCAGCGTCCACGACGGTTCGGCCGTGCAGAACAACGTCGTCAACAGCGACGGCGCCCGCTCGGTGCTGCTGACGGTGCTGAAAAATGGCTCGGCCTCGACGCTGGACGTGGTCAATCAGGTGAAAAACCTGCTGCCCACGCTGCGCGCCTCGGCGCCTAAGGGAATGAATATCCAGCCGCTCTTTGACCAGTCTTTCTTCGTTCAGGCGGCCGTCGACAACGTCATCCATGAGGGACTAATCGCCGCCTTTCTGACCGGCAGTTTAATCCTCTTGTTCCTGGGCAGTTGGCGCTCCACGCTGATCGTGCTCATCTCCATTCCCATCTCGATTCTCGTCTCCCTGACGATGCTCTATGCTCTGGGTCACACCCTCAACATTATGACCCTGGGCGGACTTTCGCTGGCTATCGGCATTCTGGTCGACGACGCCACCGTGGAAATCGAGAACGTTCACCGCAACCTGGGGCAAGGCAAAAGCTTGCTGCAGGCCATTCTGGACGGCGCCGAACAAATCGCCACGCCGGCCCTGGTGGCCACCAGCTGTATCTGTATCGTCTTCCTGCCCGTCGCTCTACTTGACGGACCGGCCCGCTACTTGTTCATCCCCTTTGCCCAGGCGGTGGTTTTCGCCGTGGCCACCAGCTACTGGCTGAGCCGCACGCTCGTGCCCCTGCTGGTGAAAACGCTGGAGAAACCCCATCAGGAACATAACTGGAATAAGGGTTTCCTGAGCGCCTTCGAAGCTTTCCGCACTCGCTACAGCGCTCTGCTGCTGTGGGGCCTGGCTCATCCGCGCCGTATCCTCATTCCCGCCCTGGCGGTGCTGATGAGCGCCGGATTCCTGGCCCCACTGGTGGGTCGCGACTTCTTCCCCAGCGTGGACGCGGGTCAAATCCGTATGCACGTCAAGGACCGCCCCGGTCAACGCATCGAGGACACCGAGCGCACCTTCGCTCAGGTTGAGGACGAAATCCGCCGGGTCATCCCAAAGCAAGAAATTGAACTCATCACCAACAACATCGGCGTCCCGGCCGAGGCCTACAACCTGGCCTTCGGCGACAGCGCCACTCTGGGACCCTCCGATGGCGAGATTCTCATCTCCCTGAAGTCGCGCAAAACGGCCGAGCACACTCGTACTCTGCGCGCCGACCTGCAGGAGAAATTTCCCGACCTGACCTTCTACTTCCAACCGGCCGATATCGTCAGCCAGATCCTCAGCTTCGGCCTGCCCGCGCCCATCAACGTGCGCGTGGCCGGCTACAACAAGGCCGAAAATCTGGCCATCGCCCGCGGTCTGATGGAAGACCTCAAGCAAATCCCCGGCGCCGTCGACGTGCATATGCACCAGGACACCGATGCGCCCCAACTGAAAGTCGAGGTCGACCGCACCCTGCTGGCTCGCCAGAACGTCACCCAGGCCAACCTGGCCGACGACCTGCTGGTCTCCCTCTCTTCCAACACTCAGGTCACACCCAACTACTGGGTCGACCCGACCACCGGCATCCCCTACTTCGTGGCTGTCCAGACCCCCACCCAAGCCATAAGCAATTTCGCAGACCTCCTGAACTTGCCCGTCACCGGCAAACAGCTGCTGCGCAATGTGGCCACCTTGAAGCGCGGACAGGCCAACACGGTGGTCAATCACTATAACATTCAACCGGTCTACGATCTCTTCGTAAACGTCCAGTCCCGCGACCTGGGCGGCGTTTCCGGCGAAGTCAAGGCCGTCATCGCCAAGTGGCAAAAGAAGATGGCGCCCGGTAACACCATCCTGCTGCGCGGCCTGGTCGACAGCATGGACAGTTCGTTCTACCGACTGGCCTGGGGCTTTGCGGCCGCGCTGATGCTCGTCTTCCTGCTGCTGGTGGTCAACTTCCAGTCTTTCACCGACGCCGCCATCATCATCGCCGCCCTGCCGGGCGCGATGGCCGGTATCGTCTGGGGATTGTTCCTCACCCACACGACCTTCAACGTGCCCTCGCTGATGGGCGCGATTATGACCCTGGGCGTGGCCACCGCCAACAGCGTGCTCATCGTGAGCTTCGCTAACGAACGGATGGAAGAAGGCGACGACGCCGTCACCGCCGCCTTCCAGGCCGGTCGCACCCGATTGCGTCCGGTGATGATGACCGCCCTGGCCATGATCATCGGCATGATTCCTATGTCGCTCGCCCTCGGACAAGGCGCCGAGCAAAATGCCCCGCTGGGACGCGCCGTCATCGGCGGCCTGAGCGTAGCCACCCTGTTCACCCTATTTTTCGTGCCCGCCGTGTTCGCGCTGGTACGCCGGAGGAAATCGTGAAAACAAGCGAGATTCGGCCGCTCAAGCTGGCCAACTGGAAGGTAAGTATATTGCTTATCTTTTTATTGGGGGTGCTTGTGCCCGTAGGTTTATCCCCCCTCAAGGCGGATCAACTGCGTCAGAACCAGGCGAAACCGGCCCCGCTCAAGGTCAAAGTGGCCACCGCACACCTGGGAGATCAGGAGGAAACTCTGGACCTGCCGGCCACGGTGGAAGCGGCTCAGTCGACTCAGTTGTTCGCCCGCGGCAATGGGTATGTCGAGGGCTACTACGCGGACCTGGGCGACCAGGTCCGCGCCGGCCAACTCATCGCCCGCCTGCAGGCCAACGAGCTGCCCGCCCGGCTTTCTCAGGCCCAGGCCGATGTGGTCCAGGCCGGTGCCGACGTGCATCAGGCCCAGTCCGACGTCACCCGGGCTCGGGCCGCCCTGCTCCAGGGTAAGGCCGAAGTGGCCAAAGCCCGGGCTGACGTGGACCAATGGCGGGCCGATCTGAAGCAACGCCAGCACGAAGCCGATTTCGCCCGTCGCTCCGACGGACGTTGGCAGAAACTGCTGGACGACGGCGCCGTTTCCATCCAGGAAGCGGATCAGAGAAGGTCCAGCTTGCTGACTTCCAATGCGTCGGTGGACTCGGCTCGCCAGCGCATCGAAGCGGCCAACGCCCAGGTGCAAGCCTCTCAGGCCCGGGTTCACTCGCTCTCTTCGGAAGTCGGGGCAGCCCAGAGCCGGGTGGACTCGGCCCAGGCTCGCCTGGAAGCCCGTCGTGCTCAAGTAGACCAGGTGGCAGCCGAGATCGACCACCTGAACATCCGCGCTCCTTTCACGGGGATCATCACGGAAAGAAATCTGGAAACCGGTCAACTCGTGGAAGCAGGCGCAAAAACGCCGCTCTTCCGCCTGGCTCGCCAGGACCGTCTGAGGGTTTTTGTTGACGTCCCACAGAGTAGCGCCGCCGAAATCCACCCCGGTTTTATTGCTTATGTCTATGCGAATGGGGCCAAGCATACGGGACAACTCGTGCGCACCGCCCGCGCCCTGGATCCTGTGACCCGGACCCTGAGGAGCGAAGTTCACCTGAAGTCCTCCCTGGCTCTGGCGCCCGGGATGCACGTGCAGGTCCAACTCAAGGTCAAGCGCCGCGCCCCCGTGCTGGTGCCCACCTCCAGTCTGCTGACTCGTTCCGACGCCACCCTGGTGGCCACCGTCCAGCAGGGGGAAGTCCAGCTCAAACCGGTTACCGTGGGCATCGACCGCGGCGTCGAGGTGGAGATCCTCGACGGTCTGCAGGCCGGTCAGACGGTGGTCGCCACCGCCCGCGACAGCCTTGCCAACGGCCAGAAAGTAGAAACGAAATGACACGCTATCTCCTGGCGCTGCTGCTCAGCAGTGAGCTCAGCGCCCAGACTCCCTTTGACTATCGACAGGCCATCGACACGGCCCTCCAGCAAAACTTAACTCTGCAATCACAGCAACTGGAACCGCCGCAAGCTCAGGCTCGTCTGGAACAGGCTCAGGCTCAGCGCAACCCGACATTCACCTTTACCAGCACCTATCTGCACCAGGCCGATCAATTGCTTATTTCGGGTACGCAGAACTTGAACACCGGCCTGCCTCAGGGCCTCAACCAGCGCACCGCCCTCTCTCCGGACCTGATGCTGAACCGCTTCGCCCTGGCCTTTCCGGTCTACACCGGAGGACGCCTGGAGAGCGCCATGCACGAGCGCAAGGCTCTGCTGGAGGCCGAGCAGAGCGGTCTGGAACGCAACCGACAGCTGACTTCCCAAGCGGCCCGGGTCAACTATCTTCAGACCCTGCTGGCTCGGGAGAACTTGGAGGTTTCTCTCATGAACCTGAAAGAGGCCGGTCGCAACCTCGAGATCATCAACAGTCGCCACAAAGCCGGCGTGGCCACCCGCTTCGACCTGATGCAGGCCGAAACGGCCAGGGCCAACGGTCAGGAGCAGGTGGCCCGCTCCAACGCTGACTGGGAACGTCAGCAAGTGCGCCTCAGCGAAGTCCTCAACGCTCCCCTGGAAACCCGTTACGAGCTGAAGGAATCGCTGCTGGCGCCCGCTCCTTTGCTGCAACAAGAAGGCCTCTACGCCGAGGACCTGCCCACCCTCAGCGAACGCGCTCTGGCCCGACGTCCCGAGCTCACCCAACTGCGCGCCCGCATCAAGGCCGTGCAAGAACAGCGTAACGGAGCCGAATCCGGCATGAAGCCGAGTTTCTTCGTTTCCCTCAACTACGACTTTCTGGGCAATCCCAGTCAACTGCAGAACGGCTGGTCGCTGCTGGCCAGTCTGGCCATTCCCCTGTGGGACGGTGGCCTGACCGACGCGCGCGTCAGCGAACTCGACACCCGGGAACTGCAGCTGCAAACCGAAGAAAAACGCCAGTTGCAGCGTATCGGCGTAGAAGTCAAAGAGAGCTACCTGACCCTTCAAGAAGCCGAGCAGCGCCTGCTGGCCGCCGAAGCTTCCCAGACCGCAGCCCGTGAAGCCGTGCGCGTCGGGCGTTTACGTTACGAAGTCGGCGCGGCCACTTCGCTGGAGCTCATTTCCGCCCAGTCCAGTCTGACCGCCGCCAGCTTCTCCCTGGCCGAAGCCCGCTTTCGCCAGCTTTCGGCCCGCGTAGCCATCAATACTGCCCTCGGTGAGGCGGCAACCCGATGAAATTCCTGCGCACTCTGGCCCTGGCCCTGTGGATGGCCGGCCTTTATCGAGTCATCTTCTATCCGGAATGGGGACCCTTGGCCGGTCGCGGCTGGCTCTGGGATCCCCCGACGATGGGCACTCAGCCGGACCCCTCCCAGATGCTGATCGAAATGGCTCTTTGGAACGTGGGCTGGCTGCTGGCGGCCTGGTTTTTTACCCTGGCAGCCGAGCTCTGCCATCCCAAAGTCCCTCTGACCAAGGTATAGCCATACGCCAGAAAGCACGGTTCTCGGTGCTAAAGTGGATACTATGGGTAGACCAATTTGGAAGGGCAGCATCGCCTTTGGACTGGTGAACATTCCCGTCAGTCTTTACTCCGGCGAAGAGCGCAAGGAAGAAATTCATTTCAACCTGCTGGACAAGCGCGACCAGGCCCACATCAAGTACAAGCGCGTCAATGAGGTGACCGGTAAAGAAGTCACCTGGGGAAACATCGTTAAGGGCTACGAAATCGAGAAAGACGAATTCGTGCTGCTCGAGCCCAAGGACTTCGAGGCTCTGGCCGTAGAGAACAATAAGGCCGTGGAAATCAGCGACTTCGTGCCCGAAGACGCCATCGCACCGCTGTATTTCGATAAGCCCTATTATCTGGTGCCCGCCAAAGCCGGCCTCAAGGGTTACGCTCTGCTGCGCGACACCCTCAAAAAGCTGAAGCACGTCGGCATCGCCAAGATGGTCATCCGCTCGGGCCAGAGCCTGGCCTGTGTCCGTCCCTACGAGGACACCCTGCAGTTGATCGTCATGCGCTTTCACAGCGAGATCCGCGAGCCGGAAAACGTGGAATTTCCCAGCGCCGACCTCAAGAAAGTAAAAATAAGCGATAAAGAACTGGACATCGCCGTCCAGCTGGTGGAAGCCATGGCCTCCAAGTGGAAGCCCGAGCAGTATCACGACGACTACCACGACGCGGTCATGGCCTACCTCAAGAAGAAACACAAGGAAGGCGACAACTTCAAGCCGCCGGAGCCCGAGGCAGAGAAGCCAAGCAAGGCCGCTGACCTCATGGAGCTTCTGCAAAAGAGCCTCTCCGGACGTAGAATCGCGCCCACGGCCAAGACCAAGGCCAAACGGTGAGCCTCCAGGAGTATCAGAAAAAGCGCGACTTCCGTAAAACCCGGGAACCCAGCGGGCGCGCCAAGGCTCCGCGAGGTCACCGCTTCGTGGTCCAAAAACACGACGCCAGCCGCCTGCACTACGATTTCCGGTTAGAGGAAGACGGTGTGCTCAAGAGCTGGGCGGTGCCCAAGGGACCCTCGCTGGACCCGGCCACCAAACGCCTGGCTGTACACGTAGAAGATCATCCGTTGGATTACGGCAGCTTCGAGGGCACGATTCCCAAAGGGGAATACGGCGGGGGCACGGTTATGCTCTGGGACGAGGGCCGCTGGGAGCCGCTGGACGACCTCGCCAAAGGCTGGAAGAAAGGCCATCTGCACTTCCAACTGCACGGGGAGAAGCTCAAAGGCGGCTGGTCGCTGATTCGCCTCAAGGACGAAAAGAACTGGCTGCTGGTCAAGGACAAAGACGACTTCGCCGATCCCGACAGCGATGTCACCGAGCAGGATCTGAGCGTCAAGACCGGTCGGGCCATGCAAGATATTGCTTATGCCTTGCATGGGCCGGAGAAAAAGATGCCGGCTGAGGTCAAGCCCCAGTTGGCAACGCTGGTCAAGAAGGCTCCCACCGGCAAGAACTGGCTGCACGAAATCAAGTATGACGGCTACCGACTTATTGCTTATATCGAGGGTGGGGGCGTCCGCCTGCTGACCCGCGGCGGTCAGGACTGGACCGCGAAGTTTCCCACCCTGGTCAAGGCACTGGAAAAGCTTGAGGTCGAAAACGCCATTCTGGACGGTGAAGTGGTCGTGCTGGACGACCACGGAGTCAGTCACTTCCAGGCCCTACAAAACCATATAAGCAATAAACGACAAGGCAGTCCGGACCTGTTTTTCTTCGACCTGCTCTACCTCAACGGCCGTGACCTTCGGCAACTTCCGCTAAGCGATCGCAAGAAAACCTTGCAAAACCTGCCTTTGCAGGGCCGTCTACACTACAGCGACCACATCCTGGGTCAGGGCCCTCAGGTGCTGGAGCAGGCCTGTCGCCTGGGCTGTGAAGGCATCATCAGCAAGGAAGCGGACAGCCCCTACCTAAGTCGGCGCACGCGTTCCTGGGTGAAGGTCAAGTGCCAGCAGAGTCAGGTCTTCGACGTCATCGGCTACACCGAACCGCGGGGAGGCCGCAGCCATTTCGGCTCCCTGATCTTGGCTCAAGACGGCAAGTACGCGGGCAAGGTAGGCACCGGCTTCTCGCAGGCAAGCTTAAAGAGCATCTTTGGACTTTTCCAGGAGCAAGAAAACCCGGGGGTCGAGACACCACGCCTGCAGAAAGCCCACTGGATCCGTCCGCTTCAGGCCCGCGTGGGATTCTCGGAACGAACCGACGACGGCATCCTGCGCCACCCAGTGTTTTTCCGGCTGGAGAAAACCCGGCCGTCCAGCCAATTCCGCCTGACCCACGCGGACCGCGTCATCGATTCTTCCAGCGGCATTACCAAGGGTCAGCTGGCCGCCTACTACGAGAGCGTGGCCGACCGGATGCTATCCTATCTGGCCGACCGTCCTCTCAGCGGCCTGCGCTGTCCCGATGGGCTAGGCGGCAAGTGCTTCTACCAGAAACATCGGATGCAAGGTCTTCCCCGGGATGTGCATAGCGTCATGGTCGATGACGAGGAGTATGTTTCCGTAAACACGGTCGCGGGTCTGCTGGCCCTGGTTCAGATGGGCGTGGTCGAGTTTCATCCCTGGGGCAGTAAGCGCGACGATCTGGGCCGACCGGACCGACTGGTCTTCGACCTGGACCCCGACGCAGGTCTGGGTTGGGCCAAGGTGGTCGAAGCGGTTTTCCGGGTCAAAGACCTGCTTCGCGAAGTCGGCCTCCAGAGTTTTGCCAAAACCACCGGAGGCAAAGGTCTGCATGTCGTCGTTCCGCTGATCCGCAGCTACGACTGGGACGCGGTCAAGGAGTATTCCCGCCATCTGATGGAGGAGTTAGTGCAGCGCCACAAGGGCGAATACACCACCAATCCCCTCAAAGTGAAGCGCAAGGGCAAACTGTTCCTCGATTACCTGCGCAACGGCGAGGGTTCAACTTCGGTGGCCGCCTACTCGGTGAGGGCGCGCCCGGGTTGTCCCGTTTCCCTCCCCCTGGATTGGAACGACGTCGGCGAAAACCTGAACCCGACCCTCATTACCTTGCAAGACTTTCAGGGCTTGGAAGAACGAGGACAACGGGCCTGGCGGGAGTTTTATCATTTGCACCAGCGCTTGCGCCACGAGGCTCCGTAGCAGCGGGTTGGGTGACGACGAAGAAGGGCAAAAGATTCATCCCTCTGATTCTAGCCAACCGAGACCTTAGACCCAAGAACATTCCTCCGCCATGCTTGCCTGATTCTGCAAAAGGGGTATCTATCCAAATATGCATCTCGACTGGCCCGGCTGCCGAAACGCTCGCCGCCTGAACTTCATCACGCCCGAAGGCGTGACCCGGGACCTGATTCGCTCCGACCACGTCGACGAGGTGGACGACGAACTGCTGGCCGAAGTGACCACCATTCTCGACTTGCGGAACGCCGACGAACGTCGCAAGGCCCGAACTCGCGCCCTTCATCTTCCCCTGGACGGCGTGGAGGATCGCGAATTCTGGCAGGTCTGGGGTCAGCGCTGGGAGTTCGGAACGCCTCTCTACTACCTACCCCACCTGGAGCGCATGCCCGAGCGCAGCGCCCGCGTCCTGCAGGCCATGGCCGAAAGTCCGCCGGGAACCGTGCTCTTTCACTGCGCCATCGGCCGCGATCGCACGGGCATGATCGCGATGCTGCTTCTTTCCCATTTGGGCGTCTCGGCGGAGGCCATCGTGGACGACTACATGCACAGTATCCCTCGTCTTCCTCCACAGGATGTGCCACTCACTCGGGAGATGGTTCACGAGGTCGCACAAGAGATAAGCAATAAAATTCTCCTCGACCCGGCCCGTTTGAAAGCCCGCTTTCTCAGAAATAAGCACTAAATGAGCTGGCAGCTGGTGAACCCCCGACCCAACGACGAACCCGAATGTCCCGATGATCTCGAGATGGTCATCTTACCCCGCAGTGGAGACTTGGGAGGGTTCGGCGTTTTGCGCGCCTTGCCGTTCGCCAAACGCCGCCTGGTCGGTCCCTTCATCTTCTGGGACCAGATGGGTCCGGGAGAGTTCCTTACCGGCCACGGCGTGGACGTGCGCCCGCATCCGCACATCAATCTTTCCACGCTTACCTATCTGTTTGATGGCGCTCTGGATCACCGGGATTCCCTGGGCACTTTCCAGACCATCACTCCGGGAGCGGTCAACTTGATGACGGCCGGCAAGGGCATCGTGCACTCCGAGCGCACCGGCTCACGCGCCCATCCCTCTCGCCTTTACGGCATCCAGAGCTGGCTGGCCAGTCCTCTGCACCGCGAAGAGGGCACGCCCAGCTTCCAACACATCGAGGCCTCGGCTTTGCCCACCTTCGAAGAGAAAGGCGTGCGCGGTCGCGTGCTGGCCGGCACTTTCGCAGGTCTGCATGCGCCGGTGGCCTATGAATGGGACACCCTTTATGTGGACATTCAGCTGGACCAGGGCCAGCGAATTTCGCTGCCCCCTGACGCCGAGGAGCGCGCTGTCTATTTGTTGGAGGGTGAGCTGCACACGGCCGGGCAAGACTTTGACGCCGGAAAGATGCTGGTGATCCGTCCCGGCCGCAGCCTGGACGTGAGGGCTCTCACCGATTGCCGCTTCCTACTGCTGGGCGGTGCCACCATGGACGGACCTCGTCACATCTGGTGGAACTTCGTGGCCAGCTCTCAGGAACGCATCGAGCAAGCCAAACGGGATTGGGCCGACGACCGCTTCGCCAAGGTCCCGGGCGAAACCGAATTCATTCCTCTACCGGCTGTGTAAGCATCGCCTCAAAGGCCCGCCTTACCTCACGCTGACCGTCCCGTCCAGTCAGCTCATAGTGCCACAACGGCCCACCCATCCAGGCCCACTCCTGGTTGTCGGCGCGCAGGCGAAAATAGTCACACGGTAAGATCGCCGTGCGGTAAAGCTCCACCTGTCCCGGAAAACGCCGTCGCAGCTCCAACCCTTCGTTTCCCGTCACCACCGCGCGCAAATGCCCGCCCCGCTTGAGAAAGCCCTCCACACCCTTAGAAATAAGCAATAACTCCGGGCGAGCGCAGAAATCCAAGAAAATGGCGTTCTCAAGCCGTTTTTCCAACACCTCGAGGATATTGCTTATTTCCAGGTGGGGGTGGGCGGGGGCCGGTTGCAACGAGTCGGTTTCGGGGTGGGGCGAGGGGCGGGCGCCGGAGTAACGAGGCAAGACGTGCAGGTGCAGGTGAAAAACCGTCTGGCCGGCGGCCTCGCCGCAGTTGAGACCCAGGTTGTAGCCGTCCGGACGGTGCCGCTCTTCGATGCAGCGGCGGGCCAGCGGGGTCGTCGCCATCAACTCGGCCTGCTCCTCGGGTGTGGCCGAGAACCAGTCCGCGACGTGACGGCGAGTGACCAGGAGCGCATGCCCCGGAGAGACCGGGTAGGCGTTCCACAAACCCAACACCAGTGGCCCTTCGTAAAAGACTTCCCAGGCTTTGGGGGCACAAAAAGGACAGCTCATCAAGCGACCGTGTAACACTTCAGCAAAGAAACCTCCATGAAATGAGGCTTAGAATGGCGGCCGAGAGAAACAAGGAGACCCCAGTGAACGTCGGTTACGTCAACAGCATCCACTACAAGCCTCAGAGCCCTCCCAGCACGGAGAGGTTTGAGGAGCACGAGTGCTATCTCAAAGGTGAGCAACTGGTCGAGAAAGCTGCCCGAGTGACCGACTTCTTCCGTCAATCCGACAACAGCGCCATCGACCTCGATCCGCGCGACGGCTACGTGCGCCTCAACCGCGCTTTTGCCCCCGCACTCATGGAGCGCAACAGCGAGGTGATCTCCGGCTTCCGAACCCCCGACGGCAATCTGCAGGCCTATGAGCCCAGAATGGCCGGTGGCGATCCTTCCACCTTACATATCGCCAACGGTGGCAAGGATATCACCACGGAGCGCCCGGTTTACGTCAACGACCGCTACGCCCCCACCCTGGAGAGCGTCATCCTGCACGACGACGGTAGCCGCACGGCTTCCTGGCAATACCGTCCCGGCCATTTTTAGACCGGGCATCCGGCTTAGTGCTCGACTATCCAGCCAAGACCCTGGGTCGAGCTGAAGTTTTAGCAGGCCCCAGGACCCCGACACCAAATTCAACGGGATGGACTTCATCGATAGTTTTACCCATCTGAAAAGCCAGGAACTGGCTCCGCTGGTCAAGCGTCATTACGAAAGTCTCAATGCCTTTCTCGACGGCAAGAGTGAGGAGTTCTTGGAGCACTGGCACGAGGGACCCGAGAGCATCCTCTTCTTCAATTTGAGCGAACGGGAGCGGGGTGGCGAAAACGTTCGCCTGACCTTCCGTCAGGTGCGGGCAGTGCTCAGCCGTGTGCCGGTCGGCACCACTCTACAGCCGACCCAAGTTCAGTACGTGGAGTGCGCCGATGTGGCCTATGCCATCCTCATGGAGAAAGCCATCAGCGAACTGGACAAGCGCACGGTCGTCGGCGAGCATCGGACCACCTTGATCTGGAGAAAGTTCGAGGACTGGAAGCTGGTGCACATGCACAATGACACCTACGACCGTCGCATGGAAACGATGTCCGAGCTGCTGCGCGGCTACCACCCGGACGCCTGATGCGCAAGCTCGCCTACCTTGTCCTCGCTCTCTGGCTCCCGGCCTCTGCCAGCCCCTGGTCCGGTGCCCACCTGACGGACGAGCAAGCGGCCGCCCATCTGCTCAGCCGCTTCACCTTCGGCGCTCGTCCCGGCCAGGTGGAGGAAGTGGCCCGCGATCCGCAGGCCTGGTTTGAGCATCAACTGCTGGGAACAAGCGATGAATCCGCCCTCCAGGCCAGGCTCGACGGCTTTCCTGCGCTTTCCATGACTCCAGAGGAACGTCTGCAGCGCTACCTTTCGGACACGGAAATTCTGAAGCGCTCCGGCCTGGAGCCTCTGGCTGCGGAGGCCACCGCCGAGGAACGCAAGGCGCGCAATGAAGAGCTGCGGGCTTTTCGCGAACAAGAGGGCCTTCACACCTTCGGGGACATGCGGCGCGAGCTGGTGGCCCAGCGTATCCTGCACTGCGTCTACGCGCAGAACCAGCTTTGGGAAGTCATGACCCAATACTGGTTCAATCATTTCAATGTGTCCTACGCCAGCAACGCTCGCGTGCATACGCTCAGTTATGAACTGGACGCCGTTCGACCCAACGCGCTGGGAAGATTTACCAACCTGCTGCTGGAGACCGGCAAACATCCGGCCATGCTGGCCTATCTCAACAACGCGCAGTCGGTGGCCAACTCCGACCAGCCCACGCTGACCACCCCGCTGGCTCGCCGCAAGCCGAGCACGCGCGGCTTGAACGAGAACTATGCCCGCGAGGTGATGGAACTGCACACGCTGGGAGTAGACGGAGGCTATACCCAGGCCGACGTCACCGAACTGGCCCGCTGTCTGACCGGCTGGACCATTTATCCGGTCAACGAGGCCGGTCAGAAACTACGGGAAAGCCTGGAGGAAGGCAAACTGCGCGCGGCCGTGCGCCAGGGCCTTTTTCTTTTTCGCGGCGACTACCATGACGCCGGCATCAAGCACGTCCTGAACAAAACCTATGGACCCGACCAGGGCCTGGAAGAAGGCGAAGCGGCCCTGCGCATGCTGGCCGCTCATCCTTCTACGGCTCGCTACCTGTCTCGTCAACTGGCCGTCCACTTTGTCAGCGACGATCCGCCGCCGGAACTGGTGGAGCGTCTGGCCAAGAACTTTCTGAAGACCGGTGGTGACATCCGGTCCTGGTTACGCACTCTCGAGACCTCACCGGAGTTCTGGTCTGCGGAAGCGCGCGAGGCCAAGGTCAAGCTGCCCTTGGAACTGGTGGCCAGCAGCCTGCGCTGCCTGGACGCCGAGGTCAGCCCACAGGCCGATCTCTATAGCTGGCTGGAGCGCATGGGCCAACCCATCTACCACTGCGGACCGCCCACTGGCTTTGGCGACACGGCCAAAAGCTGGGTCAGTTCCTCGGCCCTGGTCAACCGCTTCAACTTCGCCTCCGCCCTGGTGCACGGCAAGATCAAAGGCGTCAGCCTGCAACCTATGGGGCAGTCCGACCTCGACCGGCTTATGGCCGAGCTTCTTCCCGGTCGGGAAACCACTCGCACCCGTGCCCTGGTGGTACAACGACTGCCCGACCGCATTCGCCAGAACTCCGGCAACGAGACCCTGGAAACCCTCGGCCTGCTACTGGAGACTCCGCAGTTCCAGCGCCGCTAAAGCTATTCTTCTTCTTCGGCGATCTCGGCGGCGTATTCTTCGATATCGGCGCGTAGCGAGGTCACGTCCTGGCCGCGTTTCTCCCAGGCGTCGGCGGCCTGGCGGGCCCAGTCCAGCTCGCTGGGGTCGAAGAGGTAGCTACGGAAGGCTTCTTCGGAAATGAGCTCGGGCAGGATCTCGTCGGCGGCCAGCACCTGGATCAGCGAGACCTCGGGGAAGTCGTCGCCGAAGTCTTCCAGGGCGCGCTGGCAAAGCTGGCGGTAAAAATGCTCGGGGGCGCGGTGCCAGGAGCGGATGTGAGAGCTGAGCAGCCACCAGCTGAGCAGTCCGTCAAAGTAGGGCGGGCCTTCCTGCTGGTTGGACGCATCCGGCACGATCCAGTGACCGCGCGAGGCAAAGAGTTCGCTGACGAAGCGTCCCCACTCGGGCTCCCAGAGACAGAAGAGGAACGAGACCACGGGATACTCCGGCAGCCATTCCTGTTCCGACATCTCGCGCAGGGTGAAGCGAATGTTGTCCTGCTGGGCCTGACTGGTGCAATTGTCGGCCATCCACTTGGCCACGGTGTCGAAGAAGTCTTTGGTGAACACGTCGTGTTCCAGCGTGCCCTGCAGCATGCCGGCCAGCTCGGCCCGGGAAGGCAGGTCGCCGGCCAGGGCGGCGGTGGTGATGGTCTGCATCACTCCCAGCAGCCCGCCGAAGCCCTCCGTCGGCTCCAAGGGGCGCTTTTCCCAGCACATTTCCAGATAATCTTGCGTAACCCGCTTGGGGGCTTTCTTTTGAACGGTTGGACGTGACATAAACGGGGCCGTTCCTGAGAAACCGCGGGAACCCCTGCTAAGCCAAGATGGCAACACGGATGTTACACATGACTCGGTGCCTCTCTATACACTGGACGTGTCAGAGGAGATCAAAAATGCAGATCACGAGCACCTTGCCCAGCCCTGTCCGCCCCCCGTTGTCCGAGACCCCGCGCCCTTCGCAGCAGCCTTCGCTGGAAGATATTATGGCGGCCGACAACTTCGAGTTTCAGTGGACCGGCCAAGAAAACAGTCTGGAAAGCTTCGACCTACCGGAAGAAAACGCGCCCAAGCTGCAAAAACCCGTGCTTTTAGTGCACGGCTTCAACAGCGGAGCCTCCACCTGGGAGAACATGCACACCTGGTTGGTGCGTGGTGGCGCCAACAAGGACGGCGGCGTCGTCAGCCCCAGCAGCGGTAAGGTCAACGGGGACGGTAAGGTCTTCGCCATGCAATTCAGCCGCTCGTGCAATTCGCTGGCCAACAACGCGGCCGAACTGCGTAACGCTATCGACCGCATCAGCGCCGCCACCGGTTCCGCGGAAATCGACATCGTCGCTCACAGTATGGGCGGGCTGGATACACGCGCTTATCTGGACCAGGGCAACGAAAAGGTGGACCACCTGGTGATGCTGGCCACTCCCAACCATGGCAGCGTACTGGCCGACCTGGACCTCAAGTTCCGCGAGTGGGGCCTCAACACGTTGCCCAAGGAAGACGACCCGCTCATTCGTCAGGCGCTCAAGGACCTGGGTGAGGTTCGCGAGGGCAACAATCCGAACCTGACCGCCCTCAATCAGACCTTCGACCGCCAGAAGTCGCGGGCCAAGATGCTCTCCATCGCCGGCAACGGAAAGCCGACTCTGGCCACCCGCTTCCGCGTGACCATCAAGGGAGATACCACCGTTTCTCGGGAAAGCGCCACCATGCCGGGAATCCCGGTGCGCAACATCTGGGGCGTCAACCACGGCGGCGTCAAAGAGCATCCCGACGCTCTGCGCATGACCGCGGCCTTCCTGACCGACGCTCCCCTGCCGATGGATACCCAGGAACCACCCAACATCCCGCCCGACCGTGACATCACCCCGCTCAAGATCAACGCCGACGGTGGCCACATCCACTACTTCGTGGAGAACACCAAGAAGTAACGTCCTGCGGACGGAGAGGGGGAGAGTCTCTCTCCCTCTCTCCAAATTCTCCCCCTCTCCCCTCTAGGCGGTGCGGCGGAAGTTGCGGCGGACGGCTTTGGACATGCCGAGGATGCGCAGGTTGCCGTTCATCCACTGCGAGGCGGAGCTGACGATGTAGTTGCTGGTGCTGTCGTAGTCGGTCACGTCGCTCAAGTCGAGGCCCAGGGTTTTGGGCTTGTTTTTGCAGACTTCCCGGATGGCTTGCAGCAGGGTCATGGCGGTGACCGGGGTCATCTCGCCGCCTACCTGCAGAATGGGGAATCCGAACTTCTTGCACACACGAATCTGAATCATCTTTCCAAACCCTCCCGAATCATTTCTAACAACAACTTACCTTTCCAACCGGACTTGCCCAAGCGGGGTTTACCCTACCGGGGGACTGGAGAGGACCCCCTAGATCCGGGCCGAACCCGATCCCCGTGTCCGAAGCCTTACTGCTCATCATCGACGACGATCGCTCCAGCCGCCAGCTGCTTCAGCAACTGCTGCGCAAAGACAACTATCGGCTGGAATTCGCCGAAGACGGCGAGACGGGGCTGGCTCTGGCCAGCCAGCTGCAGCCGGATCTGATTTTGCTGGACGTGGTCATGCCGAAGATGGACGGCTTTGAGGTGTGCCGCCGGCTGCGTCAGGACGCCAACCTGGCCGAAGTGCCCGTCTTGATGCTCACCGCCCTGGAGGACATCGAGAGCCGCCTGACCGGCCTGGAGGCGGGAGCCGACGACTTCATCTCCAAGCCTTACCACGTGGCCGAGCTGCGAGCTCGGGTGCGCACGGTGGTGCGCCTGAACCGCTACCGTCGCATCCGCAACGAACGCGACCGCTTCGGCTGGGTGGTGGAAAACGTCGAGCACGGTTATCTGATGGTCGACCACCAAGGCCTGTTGCTTTACGCCAATTCCAAAGCCCGCGGCATCTTCGGTCTGAACGCGGATTCTCAGGGGCAACCGATGCTGCCCTTGCTGGAAGCTCAGTTCCGTCTGCAACCGGAAGAACACTGGCGCGATTGGCCTCATCTGCCCCAGAACGAACCGCTCATGCTGCTGCGGCCGGAGACCAGCCAGGCTCCGGCCAGCTGGATGGAGGTCCGAGTTCTCTCGCACTCCCAGGAAATTCTGCTGCAACTGCGCGACGTCACCAGCGAACTCACCTCGCAGCGCAGCGTGTGGAGCTTCGAGTCACTCATCTGTCACAAGCTGCGCACTCCGCTGACCAAAATCACCTGGGGGCTGAGTTTCATCGCCAACAAAGCCGAACGTCTCTCGGTCCCCAAAATCAAGGAATTCGCTGCCCAATCCCAGGCCGGCGTGGACCAGCTCAAAGGGGAGCTCGAGTCGGTCCTCAGTTATCTCAATACGCCCAGTGCCCGGCCTGTGGACGGCGGTTTTCGCCTGAACCAGCTGGACGAGTCGCTGACAGAAATTGTCGCTCAGCTGGACATGCATCCCGTTCAGGTCCTGACCGAATCGGATCTTCCTGCCACCATCCCCATCTCGCGGCGCGCCTTTGAAATCGTGCTCTGGGAGCTCCTGCAGAACAGCAAAAAGTTCCACCCTCAGAACAACCCGATGGTTCAGATTCGAGTTTCGCGCCAGGGCCAACAAACCGTATTGGAAGTCATCGATGACGGAATCTGTCTCTCGCCCGAACAATTACGCAACGCTTTCCTCCCCTATTACCAGGGCGAACGGACCTTCACCGGTCAAATCCCCGGGATGGGCCTGGGCCTGACCATGGTCCGGCAGATGCTCTGGGAAGCCGGCGGAGAGTGTCAGATTCAGAACCGCCGCGAAGGACAGGGCGTAATTCTGGAAATGCGCCTCTAAGGAGTTCTTTTGTCGGAGCATCGCGAGCGACTGGCGGCCATCCGCGCCAACCTGGAGAAGGTCATCCTGGGCAAACCGATGGCCGTCTATCATCTGATGATCGGTCTGCTGGCAGGCGGCCACGTGCTCATGGAAGACGTGCCGGGGGTAGGTAAAACCACTCTGGCCCGGGCTCTGGCACTGACCGTGGACGGCCACTTTTCGCGCATTCAGTTTACGCCCGATCTGTTGCCCGCCGACATTCTTGGCGTCAGCATTTATAGCGCAGAGACGCAGCGCTTCGACTTCCGCAAAGGTCCGATCTTCGCCAACATTCTGCTGGCCGATGAAATCAATCGCGCGTCCCCGCGAACTCAATCGGCCCTGCTCCAGGCCATGGGGGAAGCCGACGCCACCGTGGACGGCGAGACCTACGCCCTGCCTACCCCGTTCCTGGTCATCGCCACCCAGAACCCGGTGGAATACCACGGCACCTATCCCCTGCCCGAAGCCCAGCTGGACCGCTTTTTGGTGCAGACCAGCCTGGGCTACCCGAGCCAGGAAGTGGAGGTCGATATGCTCTTTGACCAGGCTCAGACCCACCCGCTGGAATCACTCCAAGCCTGCGTCACCACCGCCCAGGTTCAGGAGCTGCAGAAACAGGTTCAGGAAGTCAAAGTGGACCGCAGCGTCGCTCAGTACGTGGTCGCCCTGGTGGAGGCCAGTCGCCGACATTCGGCTCTGGCGGTGGGCGCCAGTCCGCGCGGCAGTATCTCTCTGTTTCGCAGCAGTCGGGCGCGCGCCTATTTAGAGGGACGGGACTACGTGCTGCCTGACGATGTGAAAGCCATGGCCGTGGCCACCCTGGCCCACCGCCTCAGTCTCAACGTCAAATCTCGCTACGCCGGCGTTACCTCGAGCCAGGTGGTGGAGGAATTGCTGCGCCAAACGCCCGTCCCGGCGTGAGAAGCTGGCTGCGCCGCTACCTGACGGCAGGTGGGCGCGTCCTTTGGGGAGCGGGCCTGGTCAGCCTGGCGGCCGGCCTCGATCCCTATCGTGGCCAGTTCTACGGGCTTTTCGTCATGGCCGCCGGTCTGACGCTGGCCAATTTTCTGGTGGGTCTGCTGATGATTCGCAGACTGAGAGGAGAAATCCGCGTGCCCGCTCGAGCCGTGGCCGGTAGCGAGGTCAAGGTCAGCGTTCTGGTCAGCAATCGTTCCGGACAGCCCACCTACGATGTCGAAGCCACCCTTCCGAAGACTTTGCCCGGGCTGGGATCGGCCCGGGAAAGCACGCGCAGTCACCTGGCGCCCGGGCAGCAGGTCAGCCTGGATGTGCATTTTCGCGCTCTCAAACGGGGTGCCTATCGGGTCGGACCGGCCTATGTGGGCAGCACCTATCCGCTGGGAATTGTACGTTTGAGTCGTAAAATAGGCCAGCCGCAGACCCTGCTGGTCACCCCGCGCATCCACCCCATGCGCAACCTGCGTTTGCATACGGGAATGCGACACCAGCCGGGGGGAATGCCCCAGGCTTCCCAGCAGGGCGAATCCATGGAGTTCGTGGGCGTCCGCGACTATCGACCCGGCGACAGTCCGCGGAAAATCCACTGGAAGCTCTTTGCCCGGCGGGGGCAACCGGTGGTGCGCGAGTTCGCGCAGGAATACTTCTCCCGCATCGGCATCATCCTGGACACCTATCAGCCTCCCAAAGCGCAAGACTTCGAGGCCGCCCTGGAAACGGTGGCTTCGCTGGCCAGCTTTCTGGAGAAAAGCGACTCGGTAGTAGACTTCTTTGCTGCCGGCGAACAACTGATCTTGCTAAGCATGGGGCGCAACCAGGGATCGCTCGATGGAGTGCTGGAAACGCTGGCCTGCGTCAAGTCCAGCAAGAGCTCTCCCTACCACCAGCTGGAAGCCCAATTAGAGCCGCTAATTCCGCGTTTGTCGGCACTGGTGTTGGTGACCTTTACTCCCACTCCTGAGCGCCGAGCCTTCTGGGAAAGGTTGACCCTGGCAGGCACACCTGTGCGCATCGTGTGCCTGAGTCGCAAGCGACCGGAGGGGGACCAGGATCTTTCGTGGATTCACCCGGATCAATTGGCCGCCGGTTTGGACGATCTGTGAACACAGAGATTTTCATGGGCCTGGTGGCCGTGCTCGGCTTTTCCGTAGTCAGTGGCGGTTGGCTGCCCATCGTGCTGCTGCTGGCCCTGGCCATCGCCCTGCACGGACGGGTGCGCGCTCGTTATAGCGCCAGCGCCGACCAGCAACGGCGACGCTTTCTGCTGCTCAGCCTGCCTGTGGTGTTGATCGTCATCTTTCAGCTGGCCAGCAGTCGCCTGAACTTTCAGACCCCACAGTTCGTGGCCGTCAGCGGCACCGTCTACATTCTCTGTTGCGGAGTCATCGAGATGTATCGTGATGCCAAAGAGGTCCGGCCGGCCAATTACCACCTGGGGTTGATCACGGCTATTTTCGTGGCCGGCATCACCGTGCAAAACTGGACCTATCCATTCTTCCTGCTGGCCTACTTTGTGCTGGCCGTGCGCTTGCTGCGCCACCCCTACGGTGGCTGGTGGGGACGCCAGGCGGTGGCCCAGGCGCCGGCACCGCTGTGGGGCATCGTGCTGGCCTGCCTGATGAGCCTGGGCCTGGCCTTTCCGGCCCGTTACGTCCTGCCGGGCATCGGCCGCGCCCTCACTCAAGTGTATTCCCAGAGTTTGCTCAACAGCACCCTGCCCGGCGGCTCTCTCTTCGGTTCTTTCGCCGACCTCAATGGGACCTTGCGCAGCGGACGTTCGCGCATTCTGGTGGCCCGCGTAGCCGGTCCGCCGACCCTGTTAAGAACCCAGGCCTACAGCCGCTACGAACGGGGACGCTGGAGCACGCCCGCCGTCACGCGCCAGAACCGCTTGGAAATCAAGGCGGTCAACGACCGGATCCAGCTGCCCGGACCGCGTCCTCAGAATTTGCGCCATTGGAGCGTCGCTCCCGTGCTGGATATTTCCGGTCCGATGCCGGTAGCCCCCGACACTTTCCAGTTGAGTGGCATCCCTACCGTCAATCTGGACGTGCTGGACTCACTCACGGGCGACGCCTTTGAACCCTACGAGGTGTGGGGCAGCGAGAAACTGCAGGAACGCACTCCTCACCGTCCTCCGGCCAACGACCCGTCCTATCTGGAAGTGCCGGCGGAGCTGCAGCCAGCTTTGCGGAATTGGTCCGACCGGGTCGGCCCCAAGGATCCGGCCGCCCAGCTGTGTGACGCTCTACTGCAAAAAGGCTTCTACGACGCCTACGCCCGGCGCCCGGCCGGCATCGACCCGGTCGAAGGATTCCTACAGGGCAGTCTGCACGGTCACTGCGAACTGTTCGCCAGCACCCTGGCCCTGAGTTTGCGTCTGCGCGGCATTCCCACTCGCTACGTGGTGGGCTTTCAAATGAACGAATACAATGCTCTGGCCAAACACTACCTGATCCGGGAGCGCGATGCCCACGCCTGGGTGGAAGTCTATGAGAACGGCCACTGGGTGACTTACGACCCCACCCCGGCCGCCCAGACCGAGGCCGCCCACCCCGAGGGCTACGACCTCGAGTTCGGTGCCCAACTGGTTGACGCGGCCCGCAGCGGCTGGGCGGCCATGCTGGCCTGGCTGCGACGTGCCCACGTGCCGGCCTGGCCGCTCCTGGCCGGGCTGGCCGCGACTCTGGCTGGATTCGGCTGGCGCTTTCGCAAACAGCTCTCCGGTTGGCTGCGTCCCGCTTCCAGCCGCGATTCCCTGAGCGGCCTGCTGGAAAGCTTCGAGAAGCGAGCCGGGGTGGTGCGCGAACCCCAAGAAACCGTGCTCGAATATGCCGCGAGACTGCCAGAGGCTCACTCGGAGTGGCTCCAGGATTATGCCCGAGCCCGCTTCGCCGGCCACGATCTGCTGGCTGACCTGACCCGCAGGCTGGAGGGCCTTCCGAAAATTCAGCAGCCTTTCAGCCCCAAGGCTTAACTTGAGGTATGCAAATCCAGTCGGCCTCGGTCGGTATCCCGCGCCAGCTCCCCAAGGAGTGGACTGTGCTGGTGTACAACGCCGGCGAAGCCGACGAAGGGCTGATGTCCACCCACAATCTGCTGGACCTGCAGCAAATCGGTTCCGATGACAATACCCACGTGGTCTGCCACAACTATCGCTCGCCCTGGTTGTATGAAAAGCTCGGCATCGGCAAAGAGCACCTGGGCTCGCACCAGTACTACGTCACCAAAGAAGAGCAAGATTCGCGCCAGCTGCTGAAAGGCACCGAAATCGGCCATTTCGCCAGCTTCTTCCGCTCCACTCCGGGTCGCATCAGTTCTCCCGAGCTGCCGGTTCCCGAGGGGAAAATCCACGAAACCGAGCATCTCAAGCGGTTCTTGCTGGATTCCATGAAAGAGTTTCCGGCCAAGCATTACTGCCTGGTGATGAGCGGCCATGGCAGCGGCTTCGCCGGCCAGGCCGTTACCGCTCAGGGCCGTATGACCAACGATGACCTGGGCCAGACGCTGCGCGAAGTCGCCGCCGAAACCGGCAAGCCGCTGGACGTGCTCAACCTCAACACCTGTCTGAGCGGGGCCGTGGAAGCGATGCATCCGCTGCAGGGCGGCGCTCTGGTGGGCGTCGGCTCCCAGTCGACCGTGTGTGGCGCCACCCAGCCGCTGGGCGAAACCCTCAAGACTCTGCAAAACTCGCTCAAGGCCGGCGAAAGCGTTTCCCCTCAGGAACTCGGCTCGCTGTTTGTGGCCGAAGCTCACCACCAGAAGCTGAGCAACATCTACACCCCCACCCTGAGCGCCGTGGACCTGACCCGCATGGACTCGCTGGGCGAGAAAATCGGTCAGTTGCACGAGCAGATCCTGGAAAAGCAGATCGACCGTGAGACCCTGCGCCAGGCCTTGAAAGACTCGGTCCAGTTGAACTACGCCAGCCTGCCGCGCAAAGTGCAGGTGACCGACCTGGGTTCCTTCGTCGGCAAGCTGGGCGCGGCGTGCCCGGAGTTGCGCAAGCAGTGCGAGGAGATCTCGGAAACCCTCAAAGAGACCGTGCTGGCCGAGCAACACCAGGGCATGGACAAGGAAAGCCCGACCTCCCGTCTATTGCGGCCGCTGTTGGGCAAAGGCTACGAAGACATGGGTGGCTACACCGGGCTGACCATCTATTATGAGGACCAGCCCGGCAAGGACGGCCACCGCCTGGCTCAGGTAGAGAACACGGCGCTGGGCAAACAGTGGCAGATTCGCAAGCTGGTGGAGTACATCGCCGAGGGGCAGAGCCAGCCCAAGGTCGGCAAGCTCAAACAACTTGGCGAAACCATCCGTCAGTTCGAGGTCAAGGCCAGCAAAGCCGTGCCGATTCCCTATGTGGTGCCCATCGCGCGCCGCTGTCTGAAAGCCGCGCTTTTCATCGGAGCGGCCGCGGGACTGCGCCATCTAGGAGTGCCCGTGGCTGAGGCCGTTTTCGGGCCGATGGCCGTCTTCAACGGATTCAAGACCGCTGCCAAAGGGGCCGGAGAACTGAGCCGAGAGCTGAGAACTCCGGGCAAGCTTTCCCTGGAACAGCGTGACAAAGTGGTGGACAAAGCCTGTAACACCACCCTGGGACTGACCCTGGGAACGTTCGGGCTTCAGATGATGGGCCTGTTGCCCGCTTCGGTGGCCTGGCCGCTGGTGGGGGTGGCTCTGACCACTCATGCCGCCCGCATCGGCTCCAAGATGCTGCAAAATCGTGCGGATGTGCGCGAGGCTCACGCTCAAGACGCTCACTTCCACGCCCAGAGCACGGTGCGCGAGAAGCTGGCGGTCGCAGACATTTCTAAAACCGTGCCCGTCAGCGCCTGAAGAACTGCACATCCAAATTTAACATCTGCGCGAAATTTGGTTACATTTTCCGCCGCGTTTTGTACGTTGCTTTACAGGTCCATTCTAGGATAGGAACACCACACGAGGAGGTTCCCCCAAATGGCCTACACGACGACGCTCGGACTCAACCCCGCTCAATTTGGCAGCAGCGCCAACCTGGGCGGGATGCAGATGCCCTCTCTCTTCTCCGGCGGCGACTCGCTGACTCGTCTGGGTGGCTTGAACAGTATGGGGGGACTCTCCACCGGAATGGGCCTGAACGGCCTCGGCAACACCGGCAGCCTCAACGGTGTCGACCTGAACGCCGCCCTTCAGACCCAGACGATGATGCTGGAAGTCATGATGATGCTGTTGACCAAGTTGATGGCCAACGGTGCCAGCGGACTGGGAACCTCCACCTCCTCGGACCCCAACTCGACTTCTGCCATTTCGGGTGCCGACAGCGCCAGCGGCAGTAACGGCGCTTCCTCGACCTCCAGCAGCGGCACGGCCACGGCTGGGGCGACCGGTGGTGGCGCAGCCGCCTCCGTGGCGATGGCCGAGAAATTCGTGGGCGACTCCTCCATCAGCGTCAAAGGCCGCCTCGACAACTTCTCGGCCGCCGGCGGCACGGGCAACAACTGCGCTGACTTCGTCTCGGCCATCCTGGCCAACACCCAGGGCTTCAAGAAAGTCCCCGGAGACGCCAGCGTAGCCACCTTCAAAACCCACCTGACCCAACAGGGCTGGCGCAAAGTCTCCAAAGCCGAGTCCAAGCCCGGCGACGTGGTCATCTTCAACGGCAGCCAGCACACCGAACTGGTCACCAAGGCCGGCGGCAAAGAAGCCATCGGCTCCAACGGCGGCGCCACCAACCAGCAAATCAAACGCGACAGCCTCTCCTGGGGCAGCCAGGAATACTTCTCCAAAGGCTAACCCCACCAAAGCCTCAAAAAAGCCGCGCTCCCCAGCGCGGCTTTTTTAGTATAAGCAATAACCTGCGAGCTTGCGTCCGGAAGGGGGACCGGGGGGATTTTGGGGACGTGGAGACGGACGGTGCCGGGCGCTCGCCTTCAGTGCCTCGGCCGAATTTTGTCCCCATTGATTTCTGGAGTGGACCTGGCCTGAGCTCGACTATCCCCCCAAAAAAACTATTTGCGCCCAGGCCGGCCTTGCCGCGGCAACTGTCTCCAAAATTTCCTTATCCCCCGGGTCCCCCTTCACGACGGAGACGCTCGGCGCTTTCAGACATCTTTCACGCCGCCCGGCTACAGTGCTCTCACATACATAGAGCAACAGCAAAAGGAGCATCCATGTCCACCATCAACGCCAGCGCACCGCAATTTGACCTCCGCTTCAACGCCCGCAAATCCGTCTCGGGTCAGCAGCAAGAAGCGAATCCCTTCGGCAACGATGCCCTGGACCTGGGCTCTTCCAAAGTAACCTCGCAGGGCGACTTCCCGCCCGGCTGCCTGTTCGGCGGCGCCACCGACGTCAAATCGCAGGGCGACTTTCCCCCCGGATGCCTGGTGGGTAGCGGCACCGACGTGAAATCGCAGGGCGACACCGGCGTCGAGTGCCTGATGGGCGGCTCCACCAATGTTCAGTCCCAGGGTGACTTCCCCCCCGGCTGCCTGGTCGGCAGCGGCACCGACGTGAAATCGCAGGGCGACACCGGCGTCGAGTGCCTGATGGGCGGCTCCACCAATGTTCAGTCCCAGGGTGACTTCCCCCCCGGCTGCCTGGTCGGTAGCGGCACCGACGTGAAATCGCAGGGCGACACCGGCGTCGAGTGTCTGATGGGCGGCTCCACCAATGTTCAGTCCCAGGGTGACTTCCCCCCCGGCTGCCTTTTCGGCAGCGGCACCGACGTCAAGTCTCAAGGCGATGTCGGCATCGGTTGCCTGTTTGGCAGCGGCACCAACGACGTGAAGTCGGGCTGGAATCTGGCCTAACCACGCCGCCCACCTACAGAAATCGTGGGAGGGGCCCACATAAGCAATAAAACTGAGGGTCCTGGCGGCCGTCGGTTTTATTGCTTATTTCTTTTTTCAGGGGCCTTTCATGGGCACCCCCTAAGATAAGCCCATGCAACTCGCCAAGCTCGCACTGTCCCGAGTCACCAACCTGGCCCACAATCTGCGCAAGGCCGAACCCGCTCAGGTTCAGGAACTGCCGCAGCAGGAGGTCAAGGACTGGACCGTGCTGGTCTACATGGAAGGCCGTCACCGTCTGGCCCACTCCACCGACCTGGGCCTCAACAAGCTGGAGCAGCTCGGCTCCACCGGTCACCTGCACATCGCCGTCCAGGCCACTCAGGCTCCCGCCTGGCAAGAGCGCATCCTGGACAACATGCAGTCGCTGCCCACCCGCCGCTACCATATCCAGCAGGACCAGGACGCCAAGAACGTCAGCTCCCCGGTGGTCCTCGAATTCGCCGGCCAGGAACGCCTGACCGAAGACAACCTGGCCGACTTCATCGCCTGGGGCCAGGAAAAGTTCCCCTCCAAGCACACCATGGTCATCATCAAAAAGCACGGCGCCGGCTTCGCCAGCCTGAGCCGCGGCGAAGAGACCATGGCTCCCCTGTCGGCTCGTGAAACCGAAGCCGCCCTCAAGAAAGCTTCCGCCAAGAGCGGCAAAAAAGTCGACGTGGTCGCCTTCGACAGTTGCTCGATGCAGCAGATGGAGGTGGCCTACCAGCTGCGCAATCAAGCTTCGGTGATGACCGGCTCTCAGGAAGACATCCTGGCCGTCACCTATCCCTACGCCAGTGTGGTGGACAAACTGGACAAAGCTCCCTTCGCCACCGCCAAAGGCGCGGGCCGCCTGCTGGTCAGCACCTACGCCGAAAAAGTCCCCAACAGCATCCACAGCGCCGTCGACCTGACCAGCCTGGAGACCGTGGCCGCCAAAGTCAAAGACTTCAGCGAAGCCGCCATGAAAATCGACCGCGCTCAGCTCTACACCAGCATGATCGACACCCGCTCGATGGAACGCACCCACACCCTCAGCCTGCAGCACAACTTCCGCGACCTGGGCAGCTTCTTCGCCAAAGTGGCCGGCGACGAAAACTACCCCGCCGACCTGCGCTCCAAAGCCGCCGCGGCCGGCAAAGCCCTGCAGGACTCGGTGCTCCAGCACCACGCCAACAACGGCAAGCAGATGCTCAAAGATCCCAGCGGTGTCAACGGTTTCCTACCCTGGCGCGAGCTGAGCCCGGCGATGCACGACGCCTACAACCAGCTGGACTGGGCCAAGGACTCGGGCTGGGGCAAATTGATTGATTATATTTTTGAGGACACCGGCAAAAAGCCCGAAGTCCAGGTCCAGGCCAAGCCGGACCTGAGCCTGACCCAGCGCTTCGGTCGCTGGGGTCTGTATCAGTACAAGAAATACATCTCGCCCTACCTCAACGTCACCTGCGCCTACACCCCCACCTGCTCGCAGTTCGCCCGGGAAGCCATCGAACAGCACGGCCTCTGGGAAGGCGGCAAAATCGGTGCTTTGCGCTTCTTCAGCTGCAATGGCGCCGGCCACGGCCACGACCCGCTCAAGGGTCACGTGTGCGACAGCCAGTGTCACCACCACCAGAGCCCGGCTCTGGCTCAGACGCTGATCGAGCCGATGCGCAACAAAGTCTCCCCGGAAACTTTCGACCGTCACAAAAAGCTGATCGGAATGGCCCAAAAAGTCGGTCTGGCCGTGGGCGGAGTCGGCTTAGCCGCTCTCTCCATCCCCTTCGGCGCCGGCGTGGGCGCCTGGACCGGCTACCAGGCCGGCAGCGGCCAGATGCAGGCCAAGGTCGACGATATGGCCAGCCGCTACAACCCCTCGGTGGTGCGCGGCTTTCTCAACATCGCCGAACCGCTGGGCGGACCCGCGGCTCAGGTTCACGAGAAGCTTCCTTTCGCCAAAAAAGCCCTGGGCGGCATCATCGGCGGCGCTATGGGCCTGACCATGGGCGCGGTGGGCGCGGCCTGGCAAGGCTACAACTGGGGACGCACCTTTGGAGCGCTGTGGGCCGGTAACCGCACCGCCGACGCGCTGGGCCACCTGCCCGCCCACGTCGAAACCGAAGCCATCCTGCGCGCCGACTACCAGACGGTATCCGCCTAATCTAACAACTGAGAAGCGGTCCCGATGCGGAAGCCCTGAGTGCGCGCGAGTTCTAAGAAGGCGGGCAGAATGTCGATGGTTTCTTGCACATTGTCGTGCAGCAACACGATGCCACCCGGACGTAAGTGCTCGACCAGGCGATTCTGAATGATAGCCTCGCCCGGGTTGTTGAAGTCGCCGGGGTCATCCGTCCAGAAGGTGGTAATCAATCCCAGGCCACGGGCGATTTCCAGGGTTTCCGTGGAATAGTCGCCCCCTGGTGGCCGAAAGAGGCGAACCGTCTCGCCACTGATTCCTTCCAGGACGGTCTTGCCCAGCTCCAGTTCCTCGTGAACCACCGGGCGGGCCAGTCCGGGCAAGCGCAGGTGATGATAGGTGTGATTGGCTACCTCATGGCCGCCCTCCACCATATCCGAAATAAGATACGGATAGGCTCGTGCGTTGCGCCCGATACAAAAGAAGGTCGCGTGGACGCGGGCCCGGGCCAGCGTATCCAAAAGCAGAGTCTCGAACATCGGGTGCGGGGAATCGTCAAAGGTCAGGGCAATCCGCTGATGCCTGGGGTTGCCCCGAAAAAACAGGCCATATTGATCGCCATAGGCATCCTGCTGAAGGCTGCGGTCTTCTTCCAGCTGCCGCTCGCTGCCGTGGAAGACGATCGGTCCTTCGGTGGCCGAGACGTCGCCGTCGCGATGAGTGGGATGCAGCCGGGCGCGGGCGTGACTCCAGAGGCGTTCGAAATCAAGACCGTCCTGTTCAAACTCGGCCAGACGACCGCGGGGCACGCTGGCCGTCAAAATCGGTGGCGGTCCGCCGAAACTCATGTAGTTGGATCGATGGTAGACCGAGACGTCCACCTGATGCAGGCCGGGGCGAGCCTGCAGAGCGCCGCGCACGGCCTGACGAGTCAGCCCCAGAAGAAACTCTTCGTCGCTGCCCGGGTCGGCCAGGATCAGAGCGTGGGCCACCTCGATGTGCCCATTGCCGGTGTACTGCACCTGGTGAATCTGGTGCGGGCGCGGTTCCCATTCCAGGGTGGGAAGAACCGGGGCGGCCTGATAGCCGGGAGCCCGCGGTTGGATGGCGCCGGGGGGAACCAGCGGAGTCAATGGCTTGGCGACCACCGGCAGAGCCAGCAGAACGGCTAATAACAACCTCTTCATGGCGCCCGATGGTTGTGTACGCGGATGAGGAAATCCTTCAGAGCGAGTCCACCAACCGGGTCATAGGCAGTAAGGTGGCCACCACCGCGAATCCCACCATCAGTCCCACCACGGCGATCACCAATGGCTCGAGAGCGCGCCCCAGGGTCTCGCTGGCATAATCCACGTCCTGCTGATACATCCTGGCCAGGTAGCGCAGCATGTGGGTGAGGCTGCCGGCCTCGATGCCGGCCTTGACTCCCTGCACCAGTAGAGTGGGAAAGAAATCGCAGCGCAGCAGGGCACTGTCCAACTCGATGCCTTCCTTGACCGCCTCCACGGCGACAGGAATGGCTTGTTGTAGGAGGGGATGGGCCGAGGCGGCCGCCGACATCTCCAGACTCTGCAGCAGCGGGAATCCCACTTCCAGCGTGGTTTCCAGGGTCAGGGTAAACTGGGCCACCGCATAGAGACGCAGAACACGACCCAGACCGGGAACCTGGTCCAGCAGCGAAGCTCTCCACCGCCGTCCCTCCAGGGACTTCTCCAGGTGCGTCAGCCCCCAAAGGGCCAGGCCGCCCAAGGTCAGCAGGACCAGCCAGCAGACAGGGCTGCGAAAGCCGGCGGCCAGCAGAATGAGGAGGCGGGTCGGCCAGGGCATCTGAGCCTCCGACAAACCCATTTGCTGAATCACGCTGCCCAGCACCAGCGGCGCTATCAGGGCGATCAGGGCCACGCAGGCCAGGCTGATAAAAATCGGCAGCAGCAAACTGGCCCGCATCTTTTGTAACAGAGCGGAACGATGCTCCTCCTCCAGAGCCAGGCGAGAGAAGACCCCGCCCAGACGACCCGAGCTCTCCCCCACCCGCACCAGAGCCACCTGCATCGGGGTGAAACACCAGGGATGGCGAGACATGCTTTTGGAAAGGCTATTTCCCCGGGAGAGCTGATGAGAAATGTCCTCGGCGGCCTCGGCCAGGGGAGCGGATTCGGTCTGGCGGGCCAACAATTGGGTGCCCAGCAAAAGGGGCACGCCGCTCTCGAAAAGCGTGGCCAGACAGCGAAAGAAGACGGCCCGGTGGCGGGTCGTCACTCCACGACTGAGGAACCGCCTAAAGTTCAAGTCGGTCCAGCCGCTGAATCAATACTTCGAGGCTACGATAGCGCTGCTCGGGACGTTTGCTCAGCATGGTAAAGATGACCTCGGTCAGCTTCTGGGGCACCCCGGGGAGCGGAGGCGGATTTTTCTCGATGTGGTGCATCAGCACCACCATGGGATTGTCCGCCATGAAAGGCGGTCCACCCGCCACCAGGTGATAGGCCAGGCATCCCAGACTGTACTGGTCGGTGAAGACACTGGTACGCTCGCCCTGCACGATCTCGGGGGCCATATAGCAGGGGGTGCCCATGATGGTGCCCTCCTGGGTCAAGGTCTGCGAGCCTTCTTGACGGGCCAGGCCAAAGTCGCTGAGGCGCACTCGACCCTCACCCCACATCACGTTCTCCGGTTTGATGTCGCGATGCAGAATGCCCTGTTTGTGGCAGAAGGCCAGAGCGTCGGCCAGCTGGCGCAACACCTTGACCGCCTCGGCGGGCGCCAAAGGTCCGGACTTCAAACGGTCCAGCAGCGTATCCGGGCCCAGCAGTTCCATCACTAGATAGCTCATGCCGCGGAACTCTCCCAGGTCGGCCAGGTAGGGAATGTTAGGGTGGTTGAGAGTTTGCAGCGTCTTCATTTCCCGGCGCAGGCGGTCCAGCGTTTCCGGCGTCTGGACCTGCTGCGGTTTGAGCAACTTCAAAGCGAAGGCGTCGCCATGCTGGTTTTCCACCCGGTAGACCACGCCGGAAGCCCCTTCCCCCAGCTTCTCCCAGACCTTGTATCCGTCGACCGAAAGTCCGGGAGGCAGATCCCAGGGAACGCCCGCCACCAGGGTGGTGACGTTCTGCGCCTCTTTCTGGCGGTGGCGCCAAACGCGTAGGGAGGCGGCCAGACGAAAGAGCGCCAGGGCCAGCAACATCACCGCGCCGACCCACAGAGGGAAACGCTGCAGGTAAGCGCTCCAATTGGCCGGCGCAAGCCGGTAGGCGCCATCTTTGGGCCAGTGCTCCGGTAGTCGGGGAACTTCGGCGGCCACCAGTTCCACCGTGGCTTCATGATATCCGGGCGCGCGGATCTTAAGGCTGTACATCTCGCCCTTGGATTTGAGGAACTGCTCGCGATTGGCCTGGTACAGGTGGCTCTCTCCCATCGAGACGATCTCGATTTCAGCGCCGGCAGGCTCCACTTCAAAGTAAACGCGCGGCAGTTGAGCCCAGGCCGGGGCGGAGCACAGACAAAGGGCCAGCAAGGCCGCTTTCACAGGGCATCGCGCACGCTGAGGTAACGCTCCACCCGAATCCGTTGAGGTCCGTAGCCCGGAGCATTGGCCTGGAAGTCGAGTCGCAGCAACAACGGACAGGTGCGGTCAGGAGAATACACCTCCATGCGGCTGATCGAACGCGAGAGCACGCGCGAGGGCGGCTTCAAAGACAGAATGCCGATGGCGTCAGCGTCCAGCTTGGAAGGCTGCCAACGTTGTTCTTCCGAGAACGGTTGGGACTGCGTCTCCACCAGAGTCAGGTTGGCAGGTGTCCAACTAAAGAGAGTGATGCAGGGGGCGTAGCGCTTGTAGTTGGCGTCGATGGCGTCCTCGACCGGATGCAGGCTCAAACCGCTGAGAGCTGGATCCTGAGCGAAAGAAATGCCGCCCACATCACAGCGAGAGGCGAAACCGGCCACTCGATTGACGGTCATTTCGCAGTTCTGCTGCAGATGGCTGACCGTCAACACCCGATTCATCACGCCCGAAACGCGGATCAGCAGAGTCAGTAAGAAGAAGAATCCAAGCACCGTCAAACTGCCGGCCACCAGAACTTCCAGCAGCGTGAAGCCGCTCCGCTTATTGCTGCAAGTGGACAAAGTCGGTCTCATGGGACAGTTTTTTGGGAGTGCCGTTCTCGCGCCAGGACACGGTAACCACCACGCGGCGAATCTTCTGCGGGTCCATCGCTCCCACCGCATAGATTTCCAGGGCCGTCTCCATCGTTTGACCGATGCCGTCCAGAGTGACCGGGTCCAACTGCTGGTAGTGGGGCGGAGCAGGCAGATCGGCCCACGGTCGGGCCCGCTGTTTTTCCAACTGGGACTGAGCCAGCAGGGAGGCATTTTCCTGGTAGCGCCCCTTGTTGCTGAGAATGGTACAGGTTGGAAGAGACCCCACCGCCACAATCGTCGCCAGAGCCAGCAAGGTTACGGCCACTACGGCCTCGATCAGAGATACGCCTCGGTTCCGGATGTTTTAGCTTTTCTACAAATCCCAGGCCCGACCCCCCGGCATGGCAAAATAGCGTTCTATGGGTGTGCGACGCAGGGGGGCGACCATCGGCAGCTATCTGGCCGCTTTGACCGTCTTTGCCATCTTTTTGCTGACGATGGTGACGATGGCCACCCAGCATCTTCATTTTTCCAGCATGGCCTACCAACAGCAGGCGGCCAAGAACCTGGCCGAGTCTGCCATCCAACAGGCCCTGATCAAGATCGTGGAAAGCGACAATCAGCAGTTCGGGGTGGCTCGTCGGGTCGATCAGGTCATCACCGTCGACAACAGCCTCTATCCTGGCAATGGTCGCGGAGTCGTGCTCTTCAGCAAAAACGACGCCCGGAATCGTAAGATCCCCTTCTCGACCAACAATTTTAACGGCAGCGCCGAGGTGGCGGGGGATCTGGGCCGGTCCGTACCTATCAACACCATCCACCTGGTGGCTACCGGTAGTTGCGGCGAAGCCAAACGCACCGTCGAGGCCGTTTACCACGTGCCCCCCTTTCCCAGCGCTCTGGCCTCGGAAGGTCCGGTGCGCAGCAGTGGCTCGCTGCTGGTGGCGGGGGTGCGAGACCCCAGCAAGTTCACCGGGCGCTACGAGAACTTGCCGGCCAAAGAAAAGTCGCCCTCCCACGTCTTCAGCAACTCCCGAGATCCGCGTGAGGCCGTGTTTCTGGGCTCGGGGGCGCGAATCAAGGGCAACGTGGGCGCCGTGGGTGGCGTGCAGGTGACCCCCTCGGACGTGTTGGGCGAAGTCAAGCCTTTCAGTCCTCCCCAGGCCCTGCCGCGTATCGATATGGACGCCGTCTTCACCCGTCTCGACCAACAGGTGGGCAAAGCCACTCTCAATCCCACCATCAACGGAGACTACAGCGTGGAGTGGAACGCCCAGTGCAACACCAATCTACACATTACCGGCTCGCTGCAACTGCACCAGGGCGTGCTCTTTGTGAAAGGCAATCTGGAAGTAGACGGGGGCGTCACCGGCGAGGGTTTGATCTACGTGGCCGGGCGAACCATCATCCACCGCGGCGCGGATTTCCGCTCCAGCGACCAGATCGCGCTCATGTCGAAGCAGCGCATCGAACTCGATGGTGCCGGTCAGAACGAATACTTTTTCCAGGGCATGGTCTATTCGGAACAAGAGGTGGTGGCTCGCCAAATCACCGTGCTGGGAGCCTGTATCGCCCGAGGAGTGGGCGGCTTGAGCTTCGACAACGTCAACGTCTTGAACGCCCCTGTCACCTTGAGCCTGATCGAGGGGCTGGAGCTGCGCAACGAGAGCGATGACGATACCGTCCAGTTGCTGATTCGCGTCGAGGAACGGGACCCGCTGACTCGCCAGCCCAAGAGCTACAAAGCGCAGATTCGCGGCTTCTCGGATGACTATCCCATCAACAATCATAGCCAGGTTCAGCTGTCCCCACCGATTGAGGGGCACGGTCTGAAAAACTACCAGGAGATCAAAAACTTCATCGAGCGCTCGGATCGCGGCGTCTGGGGTCCATACGCCAAGAACGCCTTTCAGCTCGACTGGTATTGGACGGGCAGCAATCCACTACAAAATTACCTGAACGTGCTGGACGGGCGCCTTCCCGACCCGGACCGCAAGTTTGGCCTGAATCTCAATCCCAACGAGTTAATCGGGATCATGGATCGTTCTCGCGTGTTGCTCTGGCGCGACGTCGCCAACCCCTACCAAGCCCCTTAAGTCACCCTTCAGCAAGGCGCGGGCCGGGGCTTCAGACAGGCAGCCTAGGCTAGAGCCATGAGAAAAATCCTGATTGCCGAAGATGAAGTCGCCCTTCGCTCCCTCATGGCCCATCTGATGACCAGCCGAGGCTTTCACGTCACCCGCACGGGCAACGGGCTGGAAGCCTGGGAGGAAGCCTGCAAAACTAACTTTGACCTGGTGATTACCGACGCAGGCATGCCGCTGCTCAGCGGTGAGGAACTGATCGAGAAACTACAGGTCGCCCAACCCAACGTTCCCGTGCTGCTCGTCAGCGCCGACCGCTCGCGCATCCGCTCGGCCATTGAAAAAGGGCTGAACTGTGCCTTTCTAGCCAAACCCTTCCGACCCGCCGACCTGGTCAAACAGGTGGAGCGAATGATTGGCCGGGAAGAGGAAATACCGCTGGCTCCGTCCCGCAGTCAGGGTACCCCCGTACTTTGACCGTTGGGACCTTAGGCCCACAGAATGGACGGATATGAACGACAGCTTTTCTGAGTTGATGGCGGCAGGCGCGGTAGGCATCGCGCTCTTCACCATGGGTCCCCAGCTATTTGACGCTCAACAAGGTCCGCTGGTGGGCCTCGAGCAGAGCGATGCTCGGCTCGATCTGGAGTTCCCGGGCCAGTAGTTTTTTGCAGTGGTCAAACTGCTTAATGGCGGCCTCGGGACGGTTCTGCCAGAGGTGGGCCTTCATGGCGGCCAGGTGGCCCTCCTGACAATACTTATCCAGCTCCAGCAATCGGTTGGCGTATTCCAACGTCTCGGCCGCCCGCTGCTGGCTGACCAGCACCTCCAACAAGCTGCGCAAGCAGGTTAAAATGGTGACCTCCAGGCTTTCGCGGGTGGTCACGGCCCAGTCCATATAGCAAGTTTCCAGGTAAGGCCCACGGTAGAGGTCTACCGCTTTCTTCCAGCGCCCCACCGTTTCATCGCTGGGATTCGCATCCGGAGTGGCCAGACTCAAGACCTCGTTGACGTCGTGCCAGATGGGCAACTGAGGATTGAGCTGCAGTCCCATGTTGTCGCGCTGGATGTAATCGAGTTCTTCGGGCCAGTCTTTGGGCCGCAGCACTTTGCGCAGGTGGAAGACGCAGACGTTCAGACTGGAGCGTCCACCCTCGCCGGAATCCGGCCAAAAGTCGTCGATGATGCGCTCGGTGGGCACGGGACGCCGGGAACCGGCCAGACGAGAGAGCAGAAACCGCTGTTTGCTGCTCTTGAACTGCGGGTCGGGAATGCGCTCGTCTCCGCGGAAAACCTCAAAGTTGCCCAGAGTGTAGATACGCACGGTGGGCGGCAGCAGCACGCCACCCGCGGATCGGACCACGGCTTCGGCAGCGCCGCGAACCTCAGCCTGATTGTCGGCGGCCAGCAGCTTCATACATTCGAGAGCGGCCGGATGCTTGGGATCTTTGAGGGCGGGCACGATGTGCAATTTGGCGGCCGGTTCCAAATTGCCGGTCTGCACCAGACGCAGAAAAATGCCCGGAGCGTCGCGACCGATCACGGCCAGCGCCTTCTCTTGAAGCGGATGGGGAGCGCGCGCCTGTAGGCGCAACAAGCTGGGGGCAATCCACCAGGCTTCGTCCAGGAGCTCGAATCGTTCCGAAACCTCCAGCAAGGACGAGAGGGCCCGCTGAATATGCTGGCCGTCCATTTCTGATCCGGCCGCGCTCAGAGCCAGAATAGCCTTGGCTTCCAGCAGAGGCTGGCCCAACTCGCGGCCGACCCGTCCCGCCTGTTCGTAAAATGCGATTGCCTCCTTGCGCAGACCCGCCTGGACCAACCACAAACCGGCTTGCAGAGCGGCCACGCAGCCGAGCAGCCCGTTCAGACTGCGGGCCAGGGTCACGGCCTGTTGCGCGTAGCCGAGACAGCGTTCCGGTTCGCCCTTGGAGAGGCGGCACAAACCCAGCAGTGCTTCCACCTGTTCGCGGTCGGAGCCGCCTTCCTGGACCACCGAATCGAAGTAAGTGCGCGCTTCCGCCGGATTGGTGCTCTCCTGCGAGCGGGCCAACTGCAAAAGACTGGCGCGTTTGCGGCGCTGCGGCTGCGCATTCTCTTCCTGCGACTGCGAACGCTGGTTGGCTCGCTGCCAGGCGGCCTCCAGAGTGGACTCGCCTTCCGGCCGGAATTTGGGTTGCAGAGCCACCTGGGCGATGCGGGCCGCCAGGCTGACTTCCTCGGACTCACTGCGCAATTCTTCTACGATGTTGAGCAAGTCTCCGGGCAGTCCCTCGTGGTCGGCCTGACGAGAAAGCTCCAGCAGAACCGCCATCTGGGCCTGAGCCGCTACCTCGGGAGACAAACCCATTTCGCTGGCGGTGGCCCAGGCCAGCCGCCCTCCCTTGGGACTGCTGGCCAGCTTTTCCAGGGCCCAGGTAGCCGTCTGACGCAGACTATCCTCGCGCTTCTTGCGCAATTTGCGGGAACGGTGCAAATGCAATTGACGAGCCACGGCCGCAATAAATTCGCTGAGTTCAAAAGGCTTCTTGAGATAATCGCCCACGCCCAGACGCACGGCTCGAATCGAATCGGCTTCGGCCGTGAAGCCGGTGATGATCAGGGTGGCCACGCTGGGCTGCTCCTGGCGCAGGCGTTCCAACGTTTCCAGGCCGTCCATTCCGGCCATGCGAATGTCGGAAACGACCAGGTCGAAATTGTAGCGGTTGGCTAGTTCTAGAGCATCGAGCCCGCTCGAAGCGGACTGAACCCAGTAGCCCTCGTCGGAAAGGACCATGACCAGGTCCTCGCGCAGCGAATCGTCATCCTCAATGACCAGAATCTTCTCGTCGGCACTCATGAATAGTGCCTTCGTCTTTTCCGCAAGTCCATCCTGGAAGCCAGGGTAAACCCGGCCGATCGCTAAGCGAAACCTATGCCGGGCGGTTTGAAAGTATGGGGATTGCTGCTGACCTGCGGGATCGCACTGGTATATTGCTTCTCCACCCTGTCCCATACGCCGCCGCCGCTGGCCGCGCTGGTCTTTCTGCTGGGTGCCATGTGGATGGAAACTCGTTGGCTGAGGCTGCCCGGCGCCGGTCTGGTCACCTGTTCCTTCCTTTTTCTTTTTGCCTTCGCTCTACTCCAGGGGGTGGGTCCCGGCTGGCCAGCGGGTCTGGCCTGTATCCTGGTCTTGCTGCGCAGCGGCATGATCGGCTCGCCCGACCTGCGTTTGCGCTGGCTGGAAGGCTTGCTCGACCTGACCGCCATGCTGCTGACGCTGGCGGGAATGCAGCTTTTCGGACAGTTGGAACCGAAAGCCACGCTGGCCGCGCGCGGGGCCGCCGGAGCTTTCGTCTACTGCCTGCTGATGTTGGAAATCCATCTGCTGCTCTCGGGCGAACTGGCCGAAGCACAACGCAGCCGCTATAAGGCGGTCCAGCTCGGCTTGTTCGGAGTGCGTTTCAGTGGTTGCTGCGCGGCCGTGCTGATGGCCTGGATGGCCAACCAGTCCGGCTTCTGGATGCTGCTGTGCATTCCGCTGGTGGACATGCTGCCGAGAGTGGCCGGCATGATCGTGCGCGGCGAGGAAGAGGGCCAGCGTCAGAACGTGCTGCGCCAACTGGACGCCAGCAAAAATCAACTGGCCCAGGCCTCGGTTTCGCAGAAGATCCTCAAAGAAACGCTGGACCGACACGTCGACGAAAACCGCATCCTCGAGAAAGCCACTCAGACCCTACTGCAGGTGCGCAATCTGCAGCAGACGGCCGACCAAATCGTGCAGCTGTGCGGCTCGCTGGTGCACGCCGACACGATCGCGGTCTTTTTGCAGTATGAGAAGCGCCTCTATCCCCGCAGTTGCCAGAGCGCCCAGCTCGAGCGACTGCAGCAAGCCAACCTGCTGCACCTCAGCGAGCCGGTGGTCGAGGAAGCCTGGCGGAGCGGCACGGTGCAACGCGTGCCCCTGGGCGAACAGCGCATTTTTCCCCAGGAAAATCAAATTGTCGTCTTCCCGCTGGGCACGGCCGGCGCGCTTTACATTGGCCGCGCCAGCGCGCCCTATAGCGAAACCGAATTGCGTCATCTGAGCCAGGCCGCCTCGCAGGGCACGCTGGCCCTGCAAATCGCTCTCCACCTGGAAGCGCTGGAGGCAGCCCTCTATCAGCAAGAAACCTACAGCTCCGAACTGCACCACCGGGCCGGCGTACTCGACCGATTGCTTTCCAGCTCGCTGGGGTTTCTCGACAAGATGGACCGGGATGTCTTCTTAGAAAAGCTTACCCAGGCAGCCCAATCGCTTTTCCCCCACGATACTCTGGAGGTCCGATTGGATGGGGCCCACAGCGTCGTGGCCGAGCAAATCCTCAAAACTCGCCTGCCGCTGCTGATCGAGGATCTCTCCCAGACTCGTTTCCAGGCGGAAGCCCCTGGTCAGCGCTCCCTGCTGGGAGTCCCCATCGTGCATCCCGACCTGCAAAAAGCCGGAGTCATTCTAATGGGGGCTCAGGAACCGGCTCAGTTCTCACGCTGGCACCAGGATTCGCTGAGTTTGCTGGGCACTCTGGCGGCCGTCGCCTGGAAAAACCTGGAACTGCACGCCGAGACTCTGGCCGCTCAGGGCCAATTGGTGCAATCGTCGAAAATGGCGGCGGTGGGCCAATTGGCGGCCGGCGTAGCCCACGAAATGAATACTCCCCTGGGCTCGGTGATGCTCAATGTGGAAAGCGCCATCAAGGTGATGCGCTCCAATGCCGATCAGGCCGAAACACGCCTGACCAAGGCCAAGGAAATGGTGCAGCGCACCCGCGGCATCGTAGAGAAACTGCTCTACTATTCGCGCCAGAGCGAGCATGGCCGGGTGGCCACCGACCTGGGCAATCTGGTCACGGACACTCTGCAACTGGTCGGCCATCCGCTGACCATCGACCAGGTCAAGGTGGAAATCCGTCCGGGCCAGGTGCGCAAAGTGGCCGCCAATCAAAACGAGATTCAGCAGGTCATCTGCAACCTGCTGCTCAACGCCCGCGACGCCATGGTCTCGACCCCCGGTTGCCCTCGCAATATTCTAATCAGCACCTTCGAAGACGGTCCCTGGGCCTGCATCGCCGTGCGCGATTCCGGGCCCGGCATCGCCCCTGAACTCCTGGCTCGCGTGCTCGAGCCCTTCTTCACCACCAAGCCGGTCGGCCAGGGCACCGGCCTGGGGCTCTCCATCTCGCAACAGATCATGGTGGCTCATAACGGCAAGCTCAAAGTCGAGTCGGCCGTCGGTCAGGGCAGCCAGTTCACCCTTCAACTGCCGCTGAGCAACGAATAAACTTTACCAACTGTTTACAAGCCGGCAAAGAGATTTTAGCCGCGTTTGTCTTGACATGCCTATGCTTGGTGTATGGCAATCACTTCGTTTCAACAGCTTGCACCCCAGAACACCCTGACGGGTGGCTTCAGCGCCCCCTTCTCTCCCGCTCTTTATGGCGGACAGGCCTTGGACCGCCTGGGAATGGGCTCGGTGGCCACCAACCCCACCGCCCAGATGCTGCAAATGAGCATGCAGCAAACCCAGTTGTTGCTGGACATGACCCAGATGCTGCTCACCCTGATGGCGCCGGGTCAGAACACGAGCAATGCCGGTAGCTCCTCCGCCACGCCTTCCGGCCAGACTTCTTCGGCTACACCTGTCGGCGATACCAAGGCGACGAGCGAGGCCGACGCCGGCTCGGGCGGACCCAAAGTGCAGAAGTTCATCGACGCCGCCCTCGGCAAACAGGGCACCCGTTACGTCTTTGGCGCGGCTGGACCAGACACTTTTGATTGTTCCGGACTGGTCTCCTGGGCCTTGAAACAGGCCGGGTCCAAAGTGGGCCGTATGAGCGCCGAAGGCTACCGCTCCCACTACAAAGGCGCGGAAGTCTCCAAGGATCAGCTCAAACCGGGAGATCTGGTGTTCTTCAGCGACACCGGCCACGCCCCCGCCAGCCACATCGAAATCTACATCGGCAATGGCCAGACGATGGGCGCCCACACCGAATCGATGCCCAACGGTAAGGCCAAGCTGAACACCAAACGGCTGATTATGGCGGCGCGTCCTCCCGAGTTACAGGGTTAAGCGGGGCTGCTCGGCGAACGGGCAGCCCGTGATTCCTCAAGCCAAACCCCTGCTCGGCCCGGCCGAAGAACAAGCGGCTCTGCGCATCATGCAAAGCGGCATGCTGGCGGTCGGACCCGAGATTGCCCAGCTGGAGGAGCAGCTGGGCAGCTGGCTCGGGCAGGCGCCCGCGGTGACCACCAGCAACGGCTTCTCTTCCCTGCACCTGGGCCTGTTGGCGCTGGGCCTGAAGCCGGGCGCGGAGGTCATCGTGCCCTGTATCTCCAGTTGTTCGGCCGTTCGCGACGCGGTCGTCGCAGCCGGAGGCGTCCCCGTCTTCGCCGATGTCTGCGAGCACTCGCCCAACCTGGACCCGACCTCGGTGAAGCAGCTCTTGAATTCGCGAACCGGCGCCATTCTTTGTCCTCATCATCTGGGTTGTGTGGCCGAACTCGAGGAACTGCTGGCCTTTGGGATTCCCCTGCTGGAGGACTGTGCTCAGGCTCCTGGCGCTACCTATCGGGGGGCTCTGGTGGGAACGTTAGGAACGGTCGGATCTTTTTCTTTTTACCCCACCAAGGTGATGGCGGCCATCGACGGCGGAGTGGTGGCCAGCAACGATGCTTCGGTGCTGGCTGCGGCCCGAGACAAACGCTACTACGGCGGCATTCAGGACGACCAGTATCGGCTCAACTACAAGATGAGCAATCTCAACGCAGCCGTCGGATTGGTGCAGTTCGCGCGTCTGCCCGAGCTACTGGAACGGCGCCGATCCATCGCCGGCCGCTATTCCCAGGCCCTGGGAGTGCAAGGGCTGCAGGGGTCCATCGTCTTCCGCTTCGGTCTGCGTACCCAACCCGGGCGCACCCAGGCGCTGCTGGACCGACTGTTGGAGGCCCAGGTTCCGTGTCGCCGCGAATGGTATTTTTTGTGTGCGCCCGACGGCTTCCCGCAGGCCCGCCGCTGGCACGATGATTTTCTGACCGTGCCCTGTTACCCCGCTCTGCAGGACGAGCAGGTGGATTGGATTGCGGAACGACTGGCTAGTTCGATTCGCCCTGGGGACTTGCGGGAGCCCATTTAAAGAAGTCTTTCATCTCGCGGAAGACCTGACGGTCGTTCATCAAACTGATGTGACCCTGACTCCAGGTTCCGGGCAGAATCGTCAAGTCGGTGTTGGGCAAGCCCAAACTGGCGCTGTTCACCAGTCCATCCCCGTCGCCCCAACCCGATTCATTGGAGGCTGCCGTGGTTCGGCCCCCCGAACCCACCACCTTGACGTCTTCCAGGCGCGACTTGGACTGTGTCCATTGCGCGTTCAAAGCATCTAATTTGTCGTTGCCGTCGGCGGTGGAACGCAGCCATCCCAGCGCGGGCAGGGCTTGCGGTCCCAGGTTACCCAGCTTCATGGCCCAGACGACTCCCTCATTGACGGCCCATTCAGCCAGGGTGGCGGCGCGCAGCCCCAGATTGGGCGTGCCGACCATCATCAATTTTCCAATGCCGCCACCACCGCGGGTGGTGTAGATACGAGCTCCCAGCCCTCCCAGGCTATGGGCGGCCACATCCACCTTGGGCTGGCCCGTGATGTGTTGAATCTGCTGGAGAGCCGGCCCGAGTTGATCGGCGGTTACTTCCGGGCTCTGACTGCGGTCGCGGGGCACCAACTGGAAAACGCGAGCCTGAGGATCGGTCCAGTCGGCCGGCATCGGCTGTTTGAACTTGGGGTCCCGATACACCTGGCCATCTTTCAGGTAGTAGGTCGGTCCGTTGTGAGCGTTCTCACTGAGGTGCTCGACCAGTCGCGCGGTATCGCTCATCCGGCCCATGAAACCGACCACGCTGAGCAGCGGGCGACCGAGCTCGACCGAATCCTCCCCGTGAAGCCCGTCCTGGGCGGCTACGGCAGCCAGAGTGGCCACTTTACTGCAAAGATAACGGGCTCCGCCCATGGCAAATTCGGTTCGGTTCGACCTCATGCATGCATTCTGGAGTTTTAGCCTGAAAAATCGCCCAAATAGAGGAGGCAATCCCCTTAGAGGCAACATGGTAGGAGATGGAATCGGACGAGAGAGATTTTTCCCGCCTGCTCAATCGGGTGGCTTCGGCGGTCTTTGGACTGGGCCTGACCGTGGTCTTACTCATCTCCGGCAACCATTTGCTGGCCCTCAAAAAGGAAGTCAAGGCCGAGCTGATCAGCCAGCAGGTAAAAACCTACGTGCATTCCCGCACGCTGATCCTGAAGTTCCGCAGCGAGGAAGGGTTGATTTACCAGGCCAGCGTTCCGGTTTCGGCGCAGGCCAAGCTGGGACCACTCACCGGTCCCCTGGAACTGCGTGTCTACCACGGCATCTTTGCTTCAGGCGTTGACGAAATCCGTAGCGGCGGTCACGTCTTTAAGGTTTGATCTCGCCGTCCTTGAAGAATCTTTCGCCCAAGCCGGCCACACCTTCGCGCTGATTCTTGAGAGTGCCGTCGATCAGCGAGAAAAGGTAGATGTGCCAGTGTCGGGTCTTATCCGCCATCGACACTTGCACTCCGTCGGCCAGGACTTCGACTTTGTGGACCCGGCGATCCATCAAATCAAAAGGTTCGCCGTCCGGGTTGGGGATCTCGCGAATGAATTGCGCCTTACCATCCGAGATGCGGCGCACCACCAGGTTGGGAGTCATCATCGGACCCAGGTAAATCTCGTAGAGCCGGTCCCCTTTGACCGTGTTAGGAGTGCCCGGGCGGTCACTGTTGGAAGCCAGCGCCTGGGACATCCAGGCCAATCCGCCGTCACTCAAGCGCAGTGCCAGGCTGACTTCCCCGACCTGCTTGACACCGTCCCGCCGATTCACCCAACTGCGAAAGACGCCGACTGCTGCATTGCGCGCATCATAGCGGATGTTGGGCTTGCCCAGGGCGAAGGTGGCGCGGGAGCGCCACAGCACTCGCTTACCGCGGGTCAACTGCACCACCGAGCCGGCCGGGCCGTCGGCCCACATCAGCACTCGCTTACCGGGAAGATACTGCTTGCCCGCCCAGTGCAGCGGCACACGGCTGGAGACGGTGGAGACCTGGGGCAAAACCCAGGGTTCGGCCCAGACGGCCATGGTCAGCAGCAAAAAGAAAACAAGCGAGCGCATCGCCTCCGCTTCTAACCCTGACCCTGCCAACCTTCCAGCTGACTGCGTTTCCTGGCGAATTCCGGAGCCTTGCTCGGCAACTGTTCCAGGCGCAACAACAGCCCGTCCTTACCGCCGTAGACGCCGGGCAATTCTTCGGCTTTGTGGAAGCCGAATTTGGAGTAAAGCTTGAGTGCCGGCAGATTGTCGGCCCGCACTTTGAGCTGCAGCCGCGGCCAACCGGCCTGCAAGGCTCGTTCCACCGCCCAGTGCAGCAAACGCTCGGCGACCTTGCGCCGACGATAAGCCGGGGCCACTACCAAACCGTCCAATTCGACGGTGCCTCGCTCGCAGGCGGTCCAGTCCAGCCAGAGGTAGCCGACCAGCAGCTCTCCATCGACGGCCAGACGAAACTCCTGACCGGTGTCGCTGAGCGCCCGCGAAAGATGTTCCCGGCTCCACACCTCTTCGCCAAACAGCTCGAGTTCGAGCGCATGGACGGACTCCAGGTCTTCCAGATGACCCGCCCGAAATTGCAGTCCTGCCGGCTGAGAACGGCGTAGCCAATTCATCGAGCGCTGTTCTCGCGCATCTGGCTTGACCCTGTAGTCTATTTTGCCTATGCTGGCCGGCCATGGATCGCCGCCTTATCGTTACTTTCGCCGTCGCCTGCGGGCTGGCCGCGGGCAACCTCTATTACGCCCAGCCTCTACTCGGCGTGATCGGCCACGAACTGGGAACCGGCACGGAAACCACCAGTCTGGTGGTGACCTTAACCCAGCTGGGCTACGCCTTCGGGCTGGTGCTGCTGGTGCCGCTCGGCGACCTGTTTGAGAACCGCGCCTTGATCCGCCGAGTCTTGTGGCTGACCTCACTGGCACTGCTGGGCGCTTCCTGGGCCCCCAGCTTCGAACTCTTCGCGCTGGCCTCGCTGACCATCGGCTTCACTTCAGTGGTAGCCCAAGTGTTGGTGCCGTTTGCAGCCCACCTGGCCAAAGATCACGAGCGCGGCCGTGTGGTCGGCCAGGTGATGAGCGGTCTGCTGGCCGGTATCTTGCTGGCCCGGGCGGTCTCGGGGCTGGTGGCTGAGGAATGGGGATGGCGCAACGTTTTTCGCCTTTCGGCCGTCCTGCTGGTTTTTCTCAACCTCTGGCTGGGAGTCATTTTGCCCCGCCGCCAGCCCACCAGCAAACTGACCTATAAGCAATTACTGAAATCGCTGGGGCGCATTTTCCTGGCCTACGAGCCTTTGCGCCGGCGGACGTTCTACCATGTCACCATGTTCGGTAGCTTCTCGGCCTTCTGGACCGGCCTGACCTTCTGGCTTTCGGGTCCGCCCTGGCACTATGGCCAGGCCGCCATCGGGCGTTTCGCTCTGGTCGGAGCCGTCGGCGCCCTCTCGGCTCCCTGGTTTGGACGTCAGGGCGACGCGGGTCGAGGCCGGCCGCTCACGGGATTGTGCTTGTTGGGCGCCTGCCTCGGCTTTGCTCTGACCCTGGTCGAGAACTTACCGGTGGTTTTGATCGGCACGGTGCTGCTCGACGCTTGCGTTCAGGGGACCCTGGTGTTGGGCCAGCAAGTCATTTATCAATTGGATCCAGAACAGCGCAGCCGCATTAATACGATTTATATTGCGTCGTTTTTTTTAGGCGGGGCGGCCTCCTCGGCCCTTTCCGGGTGGGCTTTTTCCCATTGGGGCTGGCACGGCGTGGTCGGCCTGGGCTGCGCTTTACCGCTAAGCGGATTTTTATACTGGCTTACCGAAAAGAAAACATTATGAAATGGCTGATTTGGTTTTTATGCCTCGGGGCGGCGGCAGCCCAGCCCATTCGCCCCTCTGACGAGAGCCTCCGGGCCCAGAAACGCTTTCAAAGCTCACTGGCCAAGGAACGTTATCGAGTTCTCTCCCCTAGCGACCGACGCGCGCAGCGTATCGACGCGATTGGGCAGCGTCTGTCGAGCCTGGCCCGGCGCCCGATTCCCTGGACCTTCACGCTGGTGGACACGGAAGAGCCGAACGCTGCCTGTTGTGGTGAGGGCGTGGTCTTCGTCACCACCGGACTGCTGAAATTGAACCTGACCGACGACGAGCTGGCCGGAGTTCTTTCCCACGAGGTCATTCACGGCACCCGCCAGCACGTGGACGCCGATTATGTGGAAGTGGCCAAATTAGAAAAGGCGATCCAGGAGTACGCTAATCATATCGAGCGGCACGGCAATGATAACAGCGAGACCTCCGAAATGCGTGAAAATTACGAGTTCAACAAGCTCAACCAGCAACTGGAGCGGGCCTACAGCTACGCGCGTCAGCGCTCGGCCTTCAGTCACGCCCAGGAGAGTGAAGCCGATGCCATGGGCCTGAAGCTGGCGATTGCAGCGGGATATCAACCGGGTGGGTTGCTGAGCGCCCTGCAGAAATTGATGGACCACCAGTTCGCGCTCTACGGCGAGAAATCGCTGCTGGGCAGCAAGACCCACCCACCCCTGCCCAAGCGCATCGCTCGCCTGCAGCAAATCCAGACTCAACTGGGATATTAAAAAGGGACTCGCTGACGCGAGTCCCTTTTTTGCGGAGACGAGACTTTTATTAGAACTGAAAGCGGGAAGGGATGAGGTGGGAGTAGCCGCCCACTTCCGAGATGGCGGGAAGGCTCTCGCCTTCGGCCAGGGGCACGAAGTTGAACTGCTCTACGACCCAGGTGTCGTGGTTGTTGGCTGCGGTGCATTCGAGGATTTCATAGCGGTTCATCATAGTTCTTGTCGCCTCCGTGTTGTCTGAGGACACTTTATAATGCAGTTCTAAAACAGACATTTGCCAGAGGCCCCAATCTTTGCCGACTTGTAAACTCTGTCGACCAGTTTTGTAAACTCTGCCTGGCCGTGTTTTAGAACTGTTGCTGCATGCTGCGAGAGTCCTCGTCCGGAAGGGGGACCCGGGGGAGTGGGGGATTTTGGAGATGGCGGGGTGCCGGAACCGGCACGGGCTTGAGGTTCCTTTAAGAAGCGGGCTGGCGTGTACCCTACTCCAGCCTCTAGAAGAAACTGGAGCAGCCTTCGGCCCTGCCGCTCCTCTATCTCCACCGTTTCCAACTCCCCCGGGTCCCCTTTCCAAGACCAGAGCCACGCAGCAAGCCCTTGCAGAAAAACGACCGGTCGTGCTAAAAACAAATAGATGAGTATCAAGGGTGTGGAGACGCGGGCTCGCATTTTGCGGGAAGCGTTGAATCAAGTGAGCAAGATCGGCTTTGAAGGGCTGACCCTGGGGCCGTTGGCGGAGCAGTTGGGATTGTCCAAGAGTGGTCTTTTCGCCCACTTTGGCTCGCGCGAGGAGCTGCAGTTGGCCGTCCTGGGTCTGGCCGCCGAAGACTTTCAGCAGGACGTGCTGGATTCCGTGGTTCGCACCACCCCGCGTGGTCTGCGCCGGTTGCTGTCTATCCTCAAGCGCTGGTTCAATCGTTACCCTCAGGAGGGTTGCGTGTTTTTAGCCGGGTCGGCGGAATATGATGACCGCCCGGGAGTGATGCGCGACGCCCTGGCCGACTTTCACACCCAGTGGCGGGGTGCGCTGGCCATTGCTCTGCGTCAATGCCAGGAAGTCGGTGAGTTAAACGAGGACGTCGACACCCAGCAGGTGGCCTTTGAACTGTTCTCCATCGCCGCCGGCGGGCACCACGACTATCGCCTCTATGGCCGCGAAGCCGGCAAGCGCGTCAAGATTGCGGTCGAGCGTTTGCTGCGCAGCTGCGGTGCCGTCCCCGAAAAGTTGATCTGGAAATAGAAAGGAGCCCGTTTTTATGTGGCCTCTAAAAAGCACGATCGTTCGTTCTATCATTCAGGGTCAGTGGCAAGCCGCCGCCCTGCTTTCCAAAGTGGAACCCGACTGGGGCGGCCAGATGGCCGTGGAACTTGCCTTGCGCACCCGCCGCTCCTCGCGGCCGGTGAGCATAGGATTCTGCGAGCGCCCCCACTACCGAGAGAACCTGAGCGTTCAGGGACATAAAGTGGCCGTCTACCGGTGGGTAGGCAGGGGCCCGCGCGTGCTTGTATCGCACGGCTGGAACAGCTCCGCCCTTCGGCTCTATCCGCTGATCGAGGCGCTGCGCCAGGGTGGCTATGAGGTCGTCGCCTTCGACCACATCGGTCACGGCGAAAGTAGCGGTCAGAGCGCCAGTCTGGCTCGCTTCGCCCGGGTGATTCAGGCTCTGCAACAGCACTACGGACCTTTCCACGCAGCGGTCGGACACTCGATGGGAGCGGCCGGATTGGCCCTGGCTCGACACCAATCCGGCACTCCCCTTCCCCTGGTACTGCTGGCCCCGCCTGCTGATGTGCGTGGCTGGTTTGCCCAGGTGGCCGACAGACTGGGCTTCTCACGAGCCGCCTATCTCAAAATGGAACGATTTCTGGAGCGCCGCGAGCACATCGACCTGGACAGCACTCCGCCGGAAGTAACCATGACCGAGAACAGCCCACCCAGCTTATTGCTTATCGGACATAAGGACCGTGAGGTGTCGCCGTCCGAGAGTCGTCGATACGAGCGCGGGCCGGTTCGCAGCCTGGAGTTTGCCGAACTGGACCACAAGACCCTGTGCAGCGATCCTCAGGTCTTGAAAAATATGCTAGACTTCCTGGATGGATCGGCAGCGTCTTCTGGATAAACTGGCCCGTTTGAAGGCCCTCAGTGAGTGCCAAACGGGCAACGTCCACGAAACGGCCACGGCCGCCGCCGCGATGGCCCGACTGATGCTGGAATACAAAATCGAACTGGCGGAGATCGAGCCGCAGCCCGGGGTGATCGAAGAAATGGAACTGGACGGCGAGCGCGCGCGTCCCTTTCCCATCTGGCAGAACCATTTGCTGCACTGTCTGGCCAGCGCCAATGACTGCGTAGGCTTTCAGACCACCACCAACCAGTGGAGTCCCTGGAACGGTCGCCAGCGAACGGCCAGGCTGAATCTGCTGGGGCGACGCGAAGACCTCGACAACACTCGACGCCTCTTCACTTTCTGCCTGCAAGAAATAGAACGACTGTGCCGCAACTGGAAGCCTGCCCGAGGAATGCGCCTGAAGAACGATTTTCGCACCGGTGCGGCCGCCGCCATCGCCGAAACGGTGCGCCAGGCGACCGAGGCGGTCATTCAAGAAGCCGAGGAGCGCGGGTCGCGGGCCTTGGTGTTGCTCGAACGCAATCTCGACCAGGTCGAGGAAGCGGCTCGCAAGATCGGGGTCAAACCGGCCCGCTCGCGGGGCACTCGTTACGTCTCGATGGAAGCATATCAGGCCGGCTACCAGGCCGGTCAGCAGGTCATTTTGCCAAACGAGAGCGCAGCCATAACCTGAACTCCCTTTGCCCTTGCGGGGTGTCGATCACGCAGTGTCCGCCCTTCGGCAGACTTACCAATTTGCAGTCTTTGCCTTTCAGGGCTCTGGCCAGGTCCAGACTGCTCTGCGGGTCGACCCGGTCGTCTTTGGCCCCCACTAACAGCAATAAGGAGCCGTGGATCTCGGCGGCGTGCGAAAGAGTCGAGTTGTCGGCGTATTCCGGCCCAACCGGCCAGCCCATCCACTGCTCGGCCCAGTCCAGGTGGTCCCGCAGCAAATCGTGGTCGCCGCAGTCGGCCACCGCCACCTTGTAGAGGTCGGAATGCCAGATCAGGGCCGCCACGGCGTTGGCGCCCCCGGCCGAAGAACCATAAATGCCGACCCGGTTCAGGTCCATCTGAGGGTAGCGTCTGGCGGCGGCGCGCAGCCACAGTTTGTGGTCCGGCAGCCCGCCGTCTTTCAGGTTCTTCCAGCAGACGTCATGAAAGGCTTTGCTGCGGCCGTTGCTGCCCATCCCGTCGATCTGCACCACGATAAATCCGAGGTCGGCCAGCTCCTGCTCTCTTTCTTTCCCGTCGGCACAGGCTTTGGGGGCGAACGATTGGTGCGGTCCGGCGTAGACGTGGTCCAGTACCGGATATTGCTTATTTCTTTTGGGGGAGCGCGGAAAGTAGAGGCGACCGTAGATATCGGTCTGGCCATCGCGACCTTTGGCCACGAACAGAGGAGCGGGATGGCGGGGCTGGCCACGCTCCAGTTCGGCCAGCAGATCACCGGCCGAAGTACGCAGTTCGACCCGGGGCGGCTGGTCGGCCCTCGACCAGGTGTCCACCCAGTAGCGATGGCTGGGCGAGGGCAGAGCCGAGTGCTGGCCTTCCGCGGGCGTGATCACCGTCAGCCCGGGGCGCTCCAGACTGGCCTTACAAACCTTGGCATAATAGGGATCGGCCAGGGTGAAATAGACCTCGGCACGCTCTTCATCCAACCCCAGCACCTGCTGGACCACTCCCGAACCCGGGGTCAGATCGCGCGCATTTTCTCCATCCATCAAAAACAGATGGTTCGATCCGGTGCGCTCCGACATCCAAATAAATTGCTTATCTCTTGGGGTCCAGGCGCAGTAGAATTTCTCGGAATCGCAGACGAAGGTGGCGCTGGAGTCCTCGGCCAGAGCACGGACCTTACCGGTGGTGTCGGCTTCCAGCAGGCGCAGATGCTGATGGCCGCGCTCCTGATAGACGAAGCGGACTCTGGAGGAATCCTGGCTCCAGCGCATGGAGTGCAAGGCCAGCTGGTGCGGGAACAGGTCGTTGGGTAGGGTGAGCGCTGCTGCCTGGGTGTCAAAGAGGCGGAGAGTGTGGCTGGGCAACTCGTCGCCCGGGTGAGTAAAGGCCGGAGTCCGCCCTTTGGTGCGCAGAGCCAGGAAGCGAGTGGAATCGGGGGACCAGAAGACGTTCTCGGCCAGATACTCATCCCCGGCGGCTCCGTCACGACTACAGACCCGCCCGTTCAGCCAAAGGTTGTGGTCGCGAACTTCGACCAGCCACTGTCGGTCGGGAGACTCCAAGGTGGAACGCGGGGCCGGGCTGTCGATTTCGGCCCGGGTGGGGCAATCGCTGGCCTGGAAAACGGCCAGCACTCCCCCACTGTCCAGGTCTCGCGCCAACCAGGTCTGACCTTCAAAGGTCTGTTGCTCGACCTGCTCTCCGGCCCCCAGCTGGCGATGCTTCTGCTCCAGATTGCGCTCATCCAACCAGGAAAGTTCGACGCTGCTACCGGTCCGATTCTGGAAAAGCACCGTGGTCGGCCGCGAAGTGGTGACGTAAGGCCCGGGTTGAGCTAGAGGCGTGAGGGCCTCACGGGTGAGTTCGGCTTCCTGCAGCTGGTAGGTGTCCAGATCCAGCAGATAGTCCCGTTCCCCCACCAATCCGAGACGACGCGGGTGAGCCGGGTCGTAGAGCAACCCCAGGATCGCCAGATCTTTGGGTAAGCGGGCCCGGTCGAAAGCCGGGCGCGGTTTGGGGTCGCGCAGGTCGACCGTGTAGAACCGGCCGCCGCTGCGATACCAGAACTGGCGCTCGTCCTCGGACCAGTGGGGTCGAATCTGGGCGGCCGCGCAGGCGCTCAGGGCCAGCCACAGGGCCCAGCGCACTAGAGGCTTTGTTGAGCGACCGACTGAGCCGAGCTGACCACCTGATTCGGACCGTACTGCTTGGCTTCGGCCAGGGCGTCTTCGGCTTCCTTGAGCATGTGGTCGGGCGAACTGAAACTGCTGTCGCTTTGCACGATGGAAAAGCTGGCGGTCAAGTTGATTTCCTTGGGCAAGTCCAGATGAGTCAGGCACATGCGCAGGCGCTCGGCCAACTGACGGGCTCCGCTGGCCTCGGTATCGGAGCACAGGATGAAGAACTGCTGGCCGTCGTAGCGGCACACCAGGTCGGCGGCGCGTAGCTTGGACTTAAAGACGTGGGCCACGGCCCGCAGGATTTTGTCGCCGAAGCGCTGCCCGTGATCGTCGTTGCTGCGCTTGAAGTCGTCCAGGTCACAGAGAACGCAGCAGAATGGAATCGACTTGCGCCGGAACAATTGCCACTGCAGTTGCAGATGCTGCATGGCGAAGTGGCGGTTGGGAAGTCGGGTCAGGGGATCCTGGGAGGCGTTTTCGCGCAGCAGGTTCTCCAGCTGGGTCTGGCGGCGGTAGAAGTCGCGACGCTCCTGATAGAGATCCAGGCGGCGGCGCAGGGCCAGTTCCACCACCGGATACTCCAGGAACTCGTCGATGGCCACGCTCTCCGGGCCCAGGCTATTGAGAGCTTCGTGGGTGCCGATGGCCCAGAGCGGAACTCCGTGGCGCTGGGCCGCCTGAGCCAGCGGTCCCAGATCGCCGTAGCCGGTGGGAGCGATGACCAGGTCGAAAGGTTCTCGACCCATCCAACGGGCCGCCTCATCCAGGTGGGCGGCGGTTTTGACGGTGTGGCGAGCGGCCTGCATCACGCTGGCGACAGCGCTGGCGGCTTCTCCGTGAACGATGAGGATATGGATAGGCGTCTTCGGACTCCTGGGCACCCGATGCTATTCCATGGGAACGGGTAAACTCCTTACCGGAACGAACGGTTGGCCATGGAAAGTGAAGAGGAGCCGATCCATTAAGTCTGTCTAACAGTTCACAAGCTGGCAAAACTTGCGGGCTAAAATTATCCTATGGCGGGCCCGATTACGAACTTCAACCTGATTGCCTCGCAGGTCCAGGCGGGACTTAATGCCGGCAAGCCGCTTCCGGCTCCCCCCTCCGGTGGAAGCCCGCCCCCCGTCAGTGACTCTTTCGTGCCGGGCGGCTACCCGGGTGTGCCCGCCTGGCAGCCCATGCCCGGCTTTACGCCGATCAACTTCCCTGTGCCCAACTGGCAACCCCCGGCAGTCGGCGCTCAGCCGGTGGCCGAAGGAACCGGGGACTACGCTGCTTTTCAGCCGCCCAGCACGCCGGCGTTCGGGACCGACTTCTATAAGCCGTCCAAGCTGGGCTACACCTATGGGGATGTGACCCAGGCGGGCTCCCTGGTGGTGGTCGATCAGTTTAATGCTCCTATGCCCAGCTTTGGCATCGGTGGTTTCGCCGGCCCCATCCGCATGGCTCACGGCCACCTGGTGCAGGAAAGCGCCAAAGGCGAAGGCTTCCAAGGCAATGTCGTTCCCTCGGAGCACACCGCCAAGTATCGACAGCAACAGTGGGACATCGACAAGTCGCTGAATGAACCGAATCTGCCCCGCGAAGAGTTTTTGAAGCGGCTCGAGCTGGCGGTGTCGGTCGACGGTATCGGCCTGGTGGACGCCATGACCGAGCGTCTGGAAGGCTTGAAAGAAGCCGGCATGCACCATTCTGCCGTCAACCTGTCCTACGGAATGTCCCAGGCCGCCGTGCTGCAGGAGAGATACTCGGACGCGGCCACCGTTTGGAGAGGCTGGAGCCCTTTGCCGGGGTTCAACCAACCTCTGCTCGACAACTACGCCCGCGCCTTCGACCTGGACTCGGCCAAGCTCAGCAGCCAGGACCCCGCCATTCACGGCCCGGAGCGGCACAAGTTTCAGCAGGCACTGTCCGACCAGATCGGTTCGATCATGGACAACAACGAGACCTTGAAAGAATCCAAGTCCCTCTTCGCGGCAGCCGTGCGGGACCTGGAAGCCAATCACAATTCGGTGGTGGTATCGGCCAGCAACGCCGGTCAGGTGCTGGAGCGGCTGGCTAAAGACGCCGGCTCCAGCAAGCCCATCACGGTCGGTAAGAATTTCCATGATAACGTGCTGGCCACCCCGGAAACCACCGTGGTGGGGGCCACCGAGGGGTCGGGAGCCAGCGAAAGAGTCGCCCGCTACAGCAGCAACTACGAGGAAGTGGACATCTATGCCAACGGTGTGGCTCCGCTCCCCTCCTCCAGCGACCAGCCCGAGAACGCTCAGGGAACCTCTTTCGCGGCCCCCAAGGTGGCCCAGGCCATGGCCGAACTCCACAAGCTCTACCCGGAAAAAACCAGCGCCGAGATCGAAGACATGCTCAAAGAGCAGCTCTCCCATCAGTTATTTAGCTACGACGGCAACGTCGACCGCCCGGTCCTCAATGACCACGCTGATTTCGGAATGTTGAGTCGTTACACTTAAGCAAACCTGAAACTGGCGTGGGATTCATAGCTCTGTAACATGCCGACCCCCTTGTCTCCTTTACTCTGTTGTCAGAGACCAAGCACACACACAGGCAAGAGGAGAACAATCCCGTGCAAGTTACCCCGCAGCAAAACTTCCGTTTGTCGGTTGACAACAAAGGACTCCAGGTCCACGCCGACAAGGCCGAAATCGCCAAACAGATCGACACCAACGGCGATGGCCAGCTGAGCACCCAAGAGATCAACGATTATCTCGACCATCAGTCGGACGCCGGCCTGCACAGCTGCGGCAGCCACCACGCCGCCCAATTCGACGTCGACGCGGACGACACCAACGCGGACCGCGCCCGCGAATTCAGCTTCTCGCTGGCCCAGGTTCCCAATCCCGACCGCGCCGGCTACCACAGCTTCGATCAGGCCATCGCCGAAATGGACAAGCTAGCTCAGGCCAACCCTGAGTATGTGCAGCGCCAAGTCCTGTGCACCACCGCTGAAGGCCGTGAAGTGGTCGCTTACAAATTGAGTGAGGGCGCCCAGGGCGACACCTCCAACAAAACCGGCGTCGTCATCACCGGTTGCCACCACGCCCGCGAATGGGCCACCGTGGAAGCTCCCCTGACGCTGGCCCACGACTTGCTCGACGGCCTGGCCGATGACCCGGCCAAGCAGGCTCGCCTGAAGGACTCCGAGATCTGGATCGTCCCCTGCGTCAATCCGGACGGTTACGAGTATTCCCGCAGCCGCGACAATATGTGGCGCAAGAATCGCCGTCCGCTGGAAGTGGACCAGCTGGGTAACCCCACCAAGGCCATCGGCGTCGACCTGAATCGCAACTATTGGGACTTCAAGCCCGAGCACGAGAAAATCTTCCGCCCCGAAGGCGACAAGCCCGGCGTGACCGGCGACGACTTCTCGGCCACCAGCGACAACCCGCGCAGCGAAGTCTACCGCGGTCCGTCGGGCGGCTCCGAAGTGGAGACCAAGGCGATGATCGACCTGCAGATCAACCGCCCCAACATCAAGGGCTGCATCGACTACCACAGCTACGGCAACGACATCTTCTACCCGTGGGATCACACCGCCCAGCCCGGGCCGAACCTGGATCTCTACAACAAGCTCAAGCCCAAACTGGAAGACGCCACCGGCGGCTGGGCCGTGTCCCAGGGCTCGGACCTCTACCTGAACAGCGGCGACTCCACCGACACCCAGGGCGCCAACGGCATCCTCGGCCTCACCTTCGAGATGGGCAAAAGCTTCCAGCCCCGCCCCTCGCAGCTGCCCGAGATCACGGCCAAGGCCAGCGCCGCCACCCGCACCTTCATCGATGAAGTCATCAACATGGACAAAGCCGGACTCATCGTCCGCGGCTCGATTACGCCCAACTAGCTCCTTCGGGGAGAGGGGGAGGATTTGGAGAGAGGGAGAGGCCAGAGTGCCGCTCCCTCTCTTTGCTTTGGGGGGGTTGGCGCGGGCGCCAGGACCGCGAATGCCGGCGTGAGGACGGGGCGCCTCTGGGGGCGCTGGGCGCGGGCGCCAGGACCGCAAACGCCGGCGTGAGGACCGCGCGCCTCTGGGGCGTTGGGCGCGGGCGCCAGGACCGCAAACGCAGGCGTGAGGACCGCGCGCCTCTGGGGCGTTGGGCGCGGGCGCCAGGACCGCGAACGCAGGCGTGAGGACCGCGCGCCTCTGGGGGTTGGCGCGGGCGCCAGGACCGCGAATGCCGGCGTGAGGACCGCGCGCCCTCTGGGGACTGCGGGTCCCTCTCCACCTCCCCCTCTCTCCACAAGGGCTAGAATTTTTTTAAACTAATAAGCAAGAAATGCAGGCGGGTCGCGAAGAGGCGGCTCAACGACCCGGAGGATCACCAAATGGAGCCTGCCAAAAAGAGACAGCCGGCGCAAGGCCGGTCCAACCCTAAACCCCGTCGCCGACCGGCACCTACCGCCGATCAGCAGCTGCTGGATTTCCTGGCGCCCTGGGTGCCGATCTGGGTAGACCTGGGTTCCTTAAGCGAACCGGAAGTGCGTGACCTCGCCTTCCAGGGCTTCGCCTCACTGATCGGCGACGACATCAGCCTGGCCGAGAGCTTCGCCTGGCAGATGCAGCGCTGCTATCCGAATCAGCCGGAGACTCTCTTCGCCTGGGCCTCGATTCACATGCTGGGCGGCCGCGAGGCCCTCGCCTATCGCCTGTTCAGTCAGGTTCCCATCTCCCACAAGTTGGGAGCGGCGGCTCGCGACTCGGCCCGCGACCTGCACTTTCGCCTGTCGCAGGAGTGGGAATGTCAGGCCGCTTCGCAGGAAGCCCAATTTCACATGGCGCGTGGCGCCCTGGCTCGCGCCGAAGAGTGCGCGCGCGAGGTACTCAAGAAATGGCCGGATGATCTCACGGCTCGGGTCGACCTGAGCACCATCCTCTTCCACGCTGGACAGCGTCAGGAGATGATCGAATTGTGCCGTCAGGTGGCGGGCGAACATCCCGACCACTTCTCGGCGGTGGCCAACCTGTTCACCTTCCTTTACCTGACGGGTCAGATCGAAGAAGCCCTGCCCTACGGTCAGCGGTTGCGCGCCTGGAAAGGTGACTTCAGTCTGCAGAAGGCGGCCGAATGCGCCGCCTTGCAGGGCGACGACCGTGCCGTGCTCGAGTTCTTCCGCCAGGCCGTGGAAGCGGGACGCGAAACCCCCCTGCTCTATCATCTGGCCGCGGTCGCTCAGGCCCGCAAGAATCAATGGCGGGTGGCCATCGACCACTGGCAGACGGCTCTGGAGCTGAACCCGGACCTGGAAGTGGCCCAAGAGAATCTGCTCAACGCCGGGCGGCCCAAGAACCGCCGCCATTCTCCCTGGCCTTTCCCGCTGGAGATGTGGGTTTCCAAGCAGCAGCTGGAAGACCAGGAAGACTTGAGCGCGCTGCTGCCGATGCTGCTCGACCGCGGCGATCCGCAGGCCACCGAACTGGCAGCCGGCATTCTGCTGCGCGAACGCACGCCCGCCAACCAGACCTTAGCCCGCCACTTCCTGGCCAGCCAACGCGGCACCGCTCGCCTGCGCGAGGTCATCGCCAGTTGCCTCTAAAGGCTCTGACCCTGGGGCTATTGTTGGGCGGCCTGGCTCTGGCGGCCGACGACTTTCCCGATCGTCTTCAGGGCAAGTGGGCCATGGCGGAAGCCGGCCAGCCCGACCGGGAACTGGAAGGCCGTTGGCAAGGCGAGGTTCTGGTGCTGAGCGGAGGAGGCGAGACCTTCCGCTTCGGACGCGACGGCTCGGGCGAACACAACGGGGTCCAGGCCAAAGGCCTGAAAGAGGGCGAATACTGGTTGTTCGATTTCGGCGGCACCCGCTATAGCTTCATCGGCCAGGACAACAAGCAGGCCATTCAGGTCGATACCCACGCCCAGGGCTACTGGGAGCCCAAAAGCACGATTTTTCTCTACCGTAGGTGAAGCACCTCAGTGGACGCCGGCGGGCCCGGCTTTGCCGCTGGGCTTGTCGAGAAGAAACACCAGCGGGGCGCAGCCGAGGCAGACCCAGCTCATCAAGGTGTAGGCGTCGACGTAGGAAAGCATGTTGGCCTGCTGGGTCACGGTGCCGGCCAGGGCGGCCAGCCATCCCTGGTCCCCGACGGCCGACTGCATAGCCGGCTGAACCTTGGCCTGCCATTGGGCCAACTGCTCGCTGTAGATGGTGGTGTGCTCGGTCAGGCGGCTCTGATGAAATTGGGTGCCGCGGCTCAAAAGCGTGGTCGACATGGCAATCCCCACGCCGCCGCCCAGGTTGCGCATCAGATTGAAGACGCCGGAAGCGGTGGAAATCTTGCTGGCGGGCAGCTTGTCGTTGGCGATGGTGGCCAGGGGCACGAAGACCAGGCCCATCCCGATGCCGGCCAGGATATTGGGAAAGACCACCTGATCCACGCCGGTATGCATGTTCAGTTCGCCCAGCAAATGGTTGCTCAGCGAAAGCACGCAGAAGCCGATGCACACGAAGATGCGGCCGTCGAAGCGGGCCAGCAGCGCGCCGACCATCATCATACTGGCCATGGCGCCGGCGCCGCGTGGGGCCACCGCCAGTCCGGCGTCGAAAGCGGGGTAACCCCGAAGTTGCTGTAGGAACAGCGGACCCAGCGTCAGCGTACCATAGAGCACGCCGCCCACCATCGTAATCAGCAGGGTGCTGATGGCGAAATTGCGGTCCTGGAAGACACTCAGGTCCACGATGGGATTCTTGCGGGTAAATTCCCAGACCACGAAGACAATCAGGAAAATCACGAAGAGAGCGGCCAGGGCCTGGATGAAAGTGGACTGGAACCAGTCTTCCAACTGGCCCTTGTCCAGCATGACCTGGAGCGAGGCCACCCAGATGACCAAGAAGAAGAAGCCGGCCAGATCAGCCCTGGCGGACTTACTCTGGCGCAAATAGGGCGGGTCTTCAAGGATGGTCCAAACCAGGAACGAGGCCAGAATGCCGACCGGCAGGTTGATATAAAAAGTCCAGCGCCAGCTGTAGTTGTCGGTCAGCCAGCCCCCCACGATCGGCCCCAGAATCGGGGCCACCACGATGCCCATTCCGTAAAAAGCCATGGCCTGGCCACGCTTCTCGGGGGGAAAACTCTCGAACAAGATGGCCTGGGCGGTGGGCTGCATGGCGCCGCCGCCGAGACCTTGCAGAATTCGAAAGAGAATTAGCTGATTCAAGCTGATAGCGGCGCCCGAAAGCACCGAGGCCAGCGTAAAAATCGCGATACAGACCAGCAGAAAATTCTTGCGACCAAAGGTGGAGCTGATCCATCCGGTCAGCGGCAACACGATGGCGTTGGAAACCAGGTAACTGGTCACCATCCAGGTGGACTCTTCGGTCGTGGCCGCCAGGCTGCCACCGATGTGAGGCAGAGCCACGTTGGAAATCGAGGTATCCAGCACTTCCATAAAGGTTGCGCTCATCACCGCGATGGCGATGATCCAGGGATTCCACTTGGGCTTCCAGACCGGAGCGGTCTCGGTCGAAGGCCGACCGCGTTTTGGCCTGTCGGAAGCTCCCCCCGAGAAGCCCTCGGGGTGATCCGAGGAGAGAGATAGCGAGCGCTTACCGCGCTTGGAATCATCCTCCGAGCTGAGAGCCAGCTCGGGAGACTCGTCCTCGGAGCTCATTGCTTAATGAGAACGCGGCTCACCACGCTCATGCCGGGCACCAGGGGGGTTTCCTTCGAGGGTTGATCGTCCAGCACCAGTTTGACCGGAATGCGCTGAACCACTTTGACGAAGCTGCCCGAGGCGTTCTCGGGGGGCAGCAGCGAGAAGCGGGAGCCGGTACCGGCCTGGATGCTGTCCACGTGGGCGTGGAAAATCTTTCCGGGGTAGGTGTCCACGTCAACTTCCACCTTCATACCCGGACGCACGTGCTCCATCTGGGTTTCCTTGTAGTTGGCCAGCACCCAGATGTCCGGGTCGACCATGGCCATCAGTGGCGAACCTTTTTGCACATAGGCGCCCATCTGGGCCGAACGTTTGCTCACGATACCGTCGCGCTGAGCGCGGACGGTGGCGCGCTCCACGTCTTTCTTGGCCAGAGTGACGTCCACCTGAGCGCGGTCGACGTCGGCCTGGGCCACTTTGACCTGGGCCATGGCCACCGCGATCTTGTTAGGGGCGGCCTGCGCGCTGGCCAGTCGAGAGTTGGCCTGACCCACGCGAGAACGAGCTTCATCGACCTGGGCCTGGCTGGTGGAGATGGCTTCCGAGGCCTGTCCGATCGAGGCGTTGGCCTCGCCGACTTGAGAGAAAGAGGCCTGCACCTGGCGCTGAGCTGCTTCCACACGGGCCTGGGCCTGGCGATTCTGGGTCTCGATCGCTTCCAGTTGCTGGCGCGAAATTTCATCCTTGGAGTAGAGAGCGCGGTAGCGCAGCGCGTCGTTCTGCAGGCGCTTCCACTCGGCTTGAGCCACGTCCACTTCGGTGCGCATCTTGCCCAGGTTAGCCAGAGTGGTGCGCTTGGCGGCCAGTGCCTGCTGATAGCGCTGCTGTGCCTGACCGACGTTGGAGGTAGCGGTATCCACGCCGGCCTGAGCTACCTGCACGCCGGAAACTTCTTCGCTGACGGAGGATTCGGCCTGAACCCGGGTCAACTCATAATCGGCGCGAGCGGCCAGGGCTTTTTGCTCGGCGGAACGCAGAGTGCGCTCGGCCTGGGCCAGTTTGGAGTCGTAATCGGTGCTCTCGATGCGCACCAGCAGGTCGCCTTTTTTCACCCTCTGGTTATCCTTGACGGCCACTTCGGTGATGCGTCCCGGCACTTCGGCCGAAATCGTGATCACGTCGCCTTCGACATAAGCGTCATCGGTCGAAACCGACTGTTTGCTTTTCTGCCAGAAGTGATAGCCTAGACCGGCCACCAGCAAGACCACCACCAGCAAGATCCCCCAGGTCAACCCCTTCTTCACGACTTGTTTCCTCCAATGATCAACTCCGGTTTGCCGATGCTGGCGGCCAGCTCGACTTGGGCCAATTGGTAAGCCACCAGGGCCTGCACTTCGGCGTCGCGAGCTCGGGCCAACTTGGCCTGCGCATCCACCAGCTCCACGCTGGTGCCCAGTCCGGCCGCAAAACGGTCGGTGGCCATGGTCATTTCCTTCTGCGCCAGCACCAGTGAGGCGCGGGCGGTGACGATTTGCTGGCGAGCCAGCTGCAATTTCAGGAACGAAGAACGAACGTCTTGTTCCACCTGAATCTCCTGGTCCTGACGCTGCAGCTTGGACTGCTCCAACTGACTTTTGAGCACGTCCATTTTGGCGTCGCTGACTCCCCCATCAAAGATCGGCACCTGCAGGGTGAGGCCCACATTGTGGGTGCCGAAAACGTTCTGGGCGGGGGTGTTGCCGGCGAATCCGTAATCGGCCACGATGCCCATCTTGGGAGAGTCCTCCGCGTCAGCCGCCGAGATCTCTTTGTCCAACTGCTCCTCGCGCAAACGAGCCACTTTCAGCTCGATGCGATTGGCCAGGCCCTCCTGGGTGGCCGACTCGTTGGTCATGCCTTGCTCAACCGGCGGCAGGTCCGATTCGTCGGGCAAATACTGGGTAGCCAGCGGAGTGCCCATCAAGCGGGCCAGCTCCAGGTTGGCTCTGCGAACTTTGTCGTCCAGCGAGGCCTGGCGTAACTCCTGCTCGACCCGTTGGGCGTCGGCCCGCGTCACGTCGATGCCGGCGGCCACGCCCTGCTGCTTCTGGTGACGTGCCAACTCGAGGTTCTTATTGGTCAGCGCCAGGTCCGCCAGACCGGCCTGGCGGGCGTGACGGGCGCTCAGCAGGTTGACGTAGGCGGTGGCCGTCAGCAAGTCCACCTGCTGACGGGCCAACTCCAGTTCCTGTTCCGAAACCAGTTTGCCAACCTCGGCGGCCTTGATGCGCCAACGCTTGGCTGAATCCAGGAAGTTGTAGAGCACCTGGACACGCGCGTCAAAAGTATAAAAGGGCCCGACGAAGGCCGGAATGGGCAAATTGGAACCGGACAGTCCCTGCGAGGCCAGATTGATGGTGCGATTGTATTGATTGGCGTTGAAGGTGACGGTCGGGTTGATCTCCGCCCAGGCCTGAGCGGCGCGAGCCTCGCTCTCGCGGATTTTCTCTTTGTTGACGCGAGTTTTGATATGCGTCTCGAGGGCTCGTTCGATGGCCTGGCGCAGGTTCAGAGGCTCTTCGCTTCGGACCACCGAGGTGGCCGCCGGCGGAGCGTCGACCGGGGCGACCGGCTGAGCCGCGGCCGCTGCCTGCAGGCACAAAGCCAGGCTCAGGACACCAAGGTGGCTCCCAAGTCGACGGCTTGTTTGCGCAACTTTTTCAAAAGCCCGATCAAGGCACCGCGCTCCTCGGCCGAGAGTGTCGAGGTGAGCTGACCGATCAAGCGGATATGGATGGGCTTGACTTCCCGCAGCAGGCGTCGTCCGGCCGGCAATAGCTTGGCCAGCTTGATGCGCCGGTCGCTTTCGTGAGGGACCCGGTCCACCACACCCTTTTTGACCAGACTGTCGATCAGTCCAGTAATATTCGCACGGCTGGTCACCATTAAGCGTCCAATTTCGTGTAGAGCTAAACATTGGTTCTCCTGCTTGTCCAGGATGGTCAGTAAATTGAAAGCGGAGCTGGAGAGACCAAACTTCTGCAGCTCCGCCGAAAGAACCCCATGCATGCAATCGTAGGTGTGGAGAATCCCCAACACTACCAGAGCGGAGCTGGCATCCAGACCGGCCCACTGGTCGTCTAGCTGCTGCAGCTTGTTCTGATAGTAGCTTTCCCTCGGATCTTCCACCCGGTTGCTCCCCCGTAAGGTTAACTTCCTGATCGTTAACAGCTTAATGATTTGAACGGGCGGGTGAAATGGACTTTGGTCTAAATCGAGCTATTCAGAAAGCTCGACGGCTTCGAACTGCTTCATCCAGCGCCCGAACAGGGCACAGGCCAGATCACGCGGGCTGAAGGGCTGGTCTGCCCACAAACTCCGGCCGCGATCCCCATAGGACTGGGATATCGCGGTGCGGATGAGATCGAGCAAATCTGCGTCCTGACCTTCGACCTGAAAGTCCCCGTCCTCATCTTCCCCCGTGGACTGAACCCAGACGACGGCGGTGGGGCGTTCCGTCCAGGGCAGGTCGATGGGGCGCGCGGGTCGGGTCAAACGATACTTTCGGGCTACCACTTGCTCTTGGAACGCATGGTATCCAGGGCGCCCATGGTCAGGAAGAAATGCTCCGGATCGCCGGAGTAGAGCTTGACCAGCTCCTGGCTGCTGGAGAACCGTTCCAGCCCCATCGAGAGAACTTCCGTGGCCAGATCGGGATAGACCTTACCGACATAGGGATCGACGAAATGGTCTTCGAGGGCTATTTCCGTGTCCGCATACTTGCCTTTAGGGGCCAGGTCTTTCAGCTTGGCCGGCTCATCGGAGCATCCGGCGTTGCGACTGCGAGCCTGCACCCAGTTCTTGTTGGCCACGCTGATTTCGGGGAACTCATACTCCACGCGGTGAGCCACTTCGTGAAGGGTCAGGCGCTTACCGATTTTGGCGCCAATGTTGACGGAGTCGTTGCCACGCGTGTAGCAAGGCCGGTCATCCGTAAAGGTAAACTTGAGCTGGCGAGGAGCGGGCAACCCCGTCTGGTGGTGGAACTCGTTGACCCAATTGCGCAGAGAGTCTTCAGCTATGCCGTCTTTCTTCAACTGAGCGGCCGCGGCGGAGTCGAGCTTGACGCGGTCCCGCACGTCCTCGCTTCGTCCATCCTTGCGCAGCTTGCCGAGAAAGGCGTTGGCCAATTGCTCGGCCTGCTTCTGATTGGCCGCGGTCTTGGCCGCCAGCTCCTTTTCAGCCGCCACGTAGGCAGCGGCCAGTTTGTCGACGCGAGCCATCAATTCGCTTTTCTGCTTGATTTCGCCCGGGCTCAGTCGATTGTCGGGCGTAGCCAACAATCTCCCCTTGGAACTCAGCAAACCGTTCTGCTCACTCACGATGGCGTCCAACCGGCCCTGCAAAGAGGGGTCCGGAGTATGTAGGAGTTGGTCCATCTTGGCCTGGAAACCAGGCATGACTTGCTCAGTGAACTGCAGGCCTTTGTGAATCTGCGGCAGATGCGCCTTGTGCAAGTAGGCATCGGGGGTCGCCTGCCCAGACCAGCCCACGGTATTGTTCGATGCACCCTCGTTGCTGGAATAGCTCGCCGTCACCGGCGCACTAGAGGCAAGCAGACCGGCACCCACCTCTCCCATTTCCATCGTAAGAACCTGGGGGACGACGGGAGGCGGAGCTTTCGGAGCCGCCGCAGGGAGAGATTGCTCGACCACGGGAGCTTCCAGAACGGGAAGCGGCTGGGCGCTAATGGTGGCCGTATCCCCCGAAACCACCGGAGTCGACTCCAACTGGGGCAAAGCCCGCGTGCGCGGCGGCGTCGCCGGAAGAGGCATTCCCGAGTGGAAGTTGAGCGAGCCTATCTGCACACTCGACTATTTATACTCCGCAAGGCCTTTTTCCTCGCCACGAGAATCGAGCACGGCCATGGATCACGGGGATGAAACGGTTTTCCAGTCCGGCGAAGAACGTCGCCGCTCCAGCACCCTCTCGGAGATCCCCTTTCGCCTGACCGGCTATCAGATGCAATACCTGATCGGCAGCGGCAGTTTCGGCAGCGTCTATGCGGCCATCCAGGAGCGCACCGGGCTGCAGGTGGCGGTCAAGTTCTTGCGCCGCGAAGTGGTCAACTGGCGCTACTTCCAACAAGAACTCCAGCAGCTCAGCCGCATCGCCGAGCATCCCGGGGTGGTCAGTTTGCTGGACGCCGACCTGGAGCACGACCCACCCTACTACGTGATGCCCCTGTTGCTGGCCGGGTCACTGGCCAAACAGACGCCTCAGCCCGGCCAGGTGGTCGACTGGCTACGCCAGATGGCTGAAGCGCTACGCTATATGCACGGCAAGGGCGTGCTGCACTGCGACCTCAAGCCTTCCAATGTATTGCTCGACGACCAGGGCCTGGTTCGCCTGGTCGACTTTGGCCAGGCGCGCACTCTGGGTGATGAAGGCAATTCCTTCGGAACCCTTGGCTACATGGCTCCCGAACAGGCGGGAGGCGACAGCCAGCCGGACGTGCGTTGGGATGTTTACGGACTGGGCGCCACCGCCTATCGGCTGCTCACCGGCCAGTACCCGCGCTTCAGCCAGGAAGACCGCAGTTCGCTGAGCGAGACTCTGGATTCCGCCTCGCTGCTTCGTCATTATCGAGAACTGCTGCAAAGCCGGCAGCTTGTCGGCTTGCGCAGCCTCAATCCCAAGATCGACGAAGACCTTGCCAACATCGTCGAGAGCTGCCTGGAGGTCGCTCCCGAGCGACGCACCGCTTCTATGGGGTCCGTGTTGGAAGACCTGGAACGTCGCCGTTACAAGGAACCGCTGCTGTGCCGCCGCCCCTGGACCACCCGCTATCGGGTCAACCGCTTGCTCTCGCGGCCGGTGGCGGCGTTGGCGCTGGCGGTGACGCTGGCTCTACCTCTTTTCGTGAACACTTACCTGACGGTCAAGGCCCACCAGGCGGTGGTGGAAATGGCACTGCTGCCTGCGCGCGACGCCAATGCGGCGCAAGCCGCCCATCTACGCGACCTGGGCCCACCCTACGGGCAGAAACTGTCCCACCTCTCCGGGAGCTATCGGCTGTGGCTCTATCAGGATGGCCACGGGGACGCCGCGGCGCCCGATCTCGCCCACCTGCAGAAGTCCAGTTTGCGCACTCAGATGGCCTACTATGAACACGAAGGGAAACGCTGCATCGGCGCCTGGCATGATCTGCCGGGTGGAGCGGTGCTACTCAGCGAGACGGACGCGGAACCGGCTCTGGTGCGCGCCGAAGAATTTCGCAATCAGAATCTTCTGCTCAATCTTCTGATTCTGACCGTAGCCGGCGGCACGGTAGCCGGCCTTCTGCGCTTTAGCCGCTAGGTCGGCTGCAGTCCGGTGGTCATGCGGTAGACGGAACGAGCTGTGTCCTTCAAGCTGGAGAGTTCGCTTTGCACTTTCTCCGGACTGGCTTCCCCAATGGCCTGGCCCATCAGCTCAAACTGCTTGCTGTTGGCCAGAAAACGCTGGCCCATGCCCGGGTCCCAGCTCTGCAACAACTCTTCTCGACCCGGCAGCGACAAGTTCTGGTGGCCCAGTTCTTGAGCCAGTTGCGTATCCAGAGCATTGTCTTTGCCGGCGGAGGCCAGAAAGCCGGGAGTCACTTTGAGCGAACTGGCCAGGTTAGTGGGCACGCCAACACCCTGGAGCTCCTTGCACAGGCCTTCGACCGCCTCCACCGCCATGTCGAAAGAACCGGCGTAGAAACCCGCCTGGTCAGCAAAGCGCAGGGCCAGGCCGTCCTTGAGAACCTCGGCCTGCTTGGATTTGGGCATTTCGGAAAGCAGATCTTTGTAGACTTGCAGAGGGCTTTGCCCGTCGTACTTGGTGCCCATCGGGTTGCGCGGTTTGTCGTCGAAGGGAAAATCGGTGCGCGCGATCAGGGCTTTGGCTTCGGTGAACTGCTCCGGCTGCCAGCCGAAACGCTCGCAAAGCTCACCTTTCTGCTGATCCATCCACTCGAGAGTGACTTGAGCACGGGCCGGACTACCGGTTTTGACGTTGTCGCTGCCCACCTGGGAACGGTCGTCGGCGTCATGGAGCAGCGCCACTTGCTGGATGAACTGCTTGCGCTCGGGCGACCAACCCATCCCGTGGGCAAAGCCGCCGGCCGCGTCGGCCACCACGATGGGGTGGTCAAAGTTATGGTAGCTTCCACTATTGAGCGCCTGAAACTCGTCGGCCGAAAAGTATCGGGAAGCCAGTTCGGCCACGCTGTTGCTGGGAGTCTGACGAAAGGAGGCGTTGGCGTGAGAAGCCAGGTCGGCCGCTTTGGGCTGGACCAGTGCCGCCTTGTTCCACTGGATTTTAGGCGAAACCGGAGCCGTGGAACCCAACTGAACGCCATCGGCGGGAGCCGCGCTCTCGGTCGTTTTTGCCGCCGGAGGCGCCTTGGCGGCGGTCACTGCGTAGGTCTGGGTGAGCGGTGCGGGGCCCTTGATCTGCATCCCGCTTACTTCTCCTCCGGCGAATCCATTCCCGCCCCGGGTTTGTACCAGGAGGCGTTAAGATTTCTCCGAAAAGCCCCGACGTGTTCCACAAGCTCTGCCTCATTCTGTTGCTCTGGACGGGTCTATGCCTGGCCGACCAGCAATATCTCATCGACGGTGACACCTTCCGCCACAAAGGCCTGGGCTTGAGTTTTCGGGTGCCTTCCGGTTGGGGTCCCGACCGGGTGCTTTCCTCGGACGAAGGTGCGCTTATCAAGCTGGCGGCGCCCACCGGTCGCACCAGCCTGGTGCTAATCCTGGGCAAGCGCAAAGAAGGCGAAGCCAGGTCTCTGGCCGAGGTGGAGAAAGAGGTCGCGACCACCATCCGAGGCTTTCATTTCACAAAGACCGCCACCCGTCAGCTCAACAACCGAGAAATCGTCATCATGAACGCCAGCGCCAGCGGCGGTCACCGCCTGCATCGCCTGGCCGTCATCCCCGACCAGGGCCAACTGGCTCTGCTCTGGATGCAGAGCAACAGCGAGACTTTCCCCACCTACCTGCCCAGTTTTGATGCCGTCGTGGACAGCCTGGTCTGGGAAAACAAAGGAGACCTGCCGTGAAAAAGTCCCTTATAGCTGCCTTGATTCTGAGTGTGGGCCTGACGGTCGGCGCGCAAAACTTCAAGGTGTTTCTCAACAACAAGCCCTTCTCGGGAAAAACCGCCGGCACTCCCGCCGATCTCTACGTGGAGTGCCAGATTGCCCTCAAGTTGCTGGGCAATCCCACCGTGCTCGAGGCCGGCGCGACCTCGGTCGAACTCGAAGGCAAAAAGCTGGAACTGCAGGATCAGAACGGCCTGTTGATGTGCCGGGCCAAGGACCTTTGCTCCGTCTACGGCGGACGCTACGACTTCAATAAGGGCATGGGCACGGTCGATATCTATGCCTACGACCCGATCGCCAAAGCCAAGGAGAGCCTGGCCCGCATCCTCAAGTAGCGCAAAATTGACAGCGATGCCGACTTTGCCGTGATGACTTTGCTGGCCCGTCAGTATTTGATTCAGCAGCTCGGTCTGAAGCTGAGCGACGATGTCGAATTGAAGCTGGTGAATCCGGAACAACTGGCCAAAGAAGGCTTCAGCGGCGACTCCGCCTGCGCCGTGCGCTACCAGAAAGGTCAGGGCAGCGGAACGGGTCGCTATCTTTTTGCGGTGCGCAGCGGCTCGAGTCCCGTCGACATCTTTCAGAGCCTGGCCTGGTCCTGGGGCATTCAGTGGGCCAACCTGAACGGCGATCAGAGCAAAGACGATCTGGTGGGCGCTTTCGGTCAATGGACCTCACACGCCATGCTACGCGATCTGGCGCACACGGACGAATCCAGGAGTTTTCTTCGGAGCCCGGGCATTCCCCAGGCGTCCAAAGACTACTACAAGCAATTGATCGAGATCGAGAAACAGGGAAATGTCGAGGCCGTGCTGGCCTTCATCAAGAATCAGTCGAAGTTGTAGAACTTTAGCAACAAATGTGCCGGCCCCCTCGATTAGGATGGCGGCTATGAGCAACCTCAGCGTAAACATAAAGATCGACCGGCACGGATCCGGCAACGCACGCATTCACGGGAAAATCGGCAATCAGGTTCACGACGTCAACGTCTGGAAAGGTCCGCAGCCCGGCGATGCCTACATCGAAGGCGAACAGAACAGCCTTCCGACCACGCTGCGCATCAATAGCGCCTTCTCCGATAATGGCCACGCCGTTTTCGGACGCCTGGTGGGCACCGATTTCAAAGGCAACTGGGAGCAGGAGCCGGTGGAAGGCGACGCCACCTTGTTCATCAATAAGGCCAAAATGACGGTCGACCAGAACCCCGAGACGGGCGTGACCGAGACCGCCGGCACGCGCATCAAAAGCACCGCCACCCGCACCAACGAAGAAGGCGACGAGAACGTGGCCATCACGTCCGATGGCCAGCGCATCAGCATGACGGTGGACCGCCAGCCGGGCGGCGACATTGAAATTCGCGGCAAAAGCGGTGGCCAGAACTTCCGTCTGGACATGACCCGCAAAGGCAAGGATGGCGACCTCTACTGCAAGGGCAGCCTGCCGGAAAGCCTGAGTCTGCTGCCGGTGTTCTGGGAACTCTACGGCGACGACTCCAAAGAGCCGCCGGCCAAGCCCCTCTCCATGGGCGCCGTGGCCGGCCTGAGCGCCTTCTACGGCTCGCAGGCCCTCGGCTAAAAAAAGACCCCGCTGCGGCGGGGTCTTTTTTTATTTGCGTTTGGCCTCGTCGCGCTGCATCCAGCGCAATTCGTCTTCGCTCAGACGGCCGTCGCGGTTGCTGTCGTAGTCGCGCCAGTTCAGCTTGCCGCGGGGAAAGTCGTGTTCGCCGTAGGGAATGACGGTGGGATTGCCGTTGGAATCGTAGTGAATGTCGCTGCCGCGATGCTCGTCCCAGCCGCTGCGTTGATAGTAGTAGGCTTTCGATTCAACCAGCGGGTGGTCGTTTTCGTGTCGATGCCAGTCGGAGGCGCTCCAGTGAGACTGAGCCAGGGCCGCGCCCGTCAAGGCCAGGAACAACAGGGTGATCTTTTTCATGATTTCAGTTTAGTGCAATCACACGACTTGGACAGAGGACGGGAATAAGCAATTTCGTCCCGCGACTCGTGGAAGATGCGCACAAACCGAGCCAACCTGATCACTTTATTGCTTATTTTTGGGGCGGTCGCCCTGGCCGCTCAGTTTACGGTGGTGCTGGCCAGTCCCAGTCCCTCCCCCACTCCGGAAGTCTCCGCCAGCGCCAGTCCCACGGCCAGCTCCACGCCCGTCGTGCAGCAGGCGCTGCAACCGTCTTCCAGGCTACCGCGCCCCTCCTTCGGACGCGGCATTTATCCGCCGGCCTCCCCGTACCAACGGACCCCGAAACCGGTCGTCGTTCAGCAATCCACTCCTTGAAACAACTGCCCTGGATCGGCTGGTGCTTGATGACCTACCTGGCCCTGCTGACGGCCGTCGGTTCCTATAACTATGTCTATGGCGACCCGGCCGCTTTCGGTCCCTACTTTTACGACAAGTACGTGACCCATCTGACCCTGGTGCGCGCTCACGCCGTGGGAGCCGTCGTGGCGCTGGCGATCGGTCCTTTTCAGTTCTGGTCCTGGCTGCGCCGGCGCGCCACGCGCCTGCATCGGGTGGCGGGCATTGCTTATCTGCTGGGGATTGCGGTGGCCGCGCCCACCGGTCTGGCCATGGGAGCAATGGCTTACGGCGGCCTGCCGGCCCAGACGGGCTTTTCGCTGATGGCCGTGCTCTGGGTGGTCACGGCCATCGAAGCCTATCGGGCTGCCCTGCAGAGGCGCTTTGCCGATCACGAAAGGCACATGGTGCGTAGCTACGCGCTGACTTTCGGAGCCGTGCTGGTGCGCCTCTATCTGGCGCTGGCCATGCGGGCCGGCCTTTCCTTCGAGCTGGTCTACCCCTGGATCAGCTGGCTCAGCTGGGTGCCCACCTTGATCTTCGCCGAGCTGGTGCTAGTTCCAAACACCCTGTTCAGGGAAGCGAAGCGGACCGAACAGGAGTTGGGAACCAACGGAGTGGCGCGCCCTAAAGTTTGATTATCATCGAAGACGCGGCGGGCCACGGAGGCTAGTCAGAAAAAGGCGGTGACCGCCCCTCTGCGAAGCGCAAACGATGATTAGTCTTTGCTTTGTTTGTCTGGGAAATATTTGCCGGTCGCCAACGGCCGAAGGAGTCATGATCCACTTGCTGGAGCAGCGGGGGCTGGCCGATCAGGTGCAAGTCGATAGTGCCGGCACCGGCGGTTACCACATAGGCGAACCGGCTGACCACCGCTCCCTGCAGGCCGCTCGCAAACGCGGGGTCGATCTGCCCAGTCGGGCCCGCAAGTTCGAGCGGGCCGACTTCGTTCGCTTCGATTACATACTGGCCATGGACGATGCCAACCTGGATGCTCTCAAGCGGCTGGGCGGCGGCGAGAACGTGCACTTGCTGCGCGATTTCGATCCAGAGTCGCCGAAAGGAAGCAGCGTTCCCGATCCTTACTATGGTGGAGCGCAGGGCTTCGAGATCGTGCTCGACCAGTGCTTTGCCGCCTGTGAGGGCTTACTGCAACACCTCGAACTGGAGACTCGCTAGTTACGCCGAGAAGGGGCGGGTGTCGCGAGGGAGGTTCCAGCCGGAGGGGTCGGGCTGGCTGAGGGTGGTGAGGTCGAGGTCGGCGATGATGAGATTGGGGTGCTGGCTCAAGTTCTCGCACAGCCCGTTGGGGCCGACGAAGTAGCTTTCGCCGAAGTAGGGCTGGTTCCAGGGCTTTTCGCTGCCCCTGCGATTGGACCCACCGATAAAGACGTTGAAGCGGGCGGCGTCGGTGGGGAATTCCAGGTGCCACATGCGCTGAGATTTGGCCCCGAAGGTGATGGCCGGACTGAAAATCAGCTGCGCGCCCGCTCGCGCCAGGGCGGGCACCACATAAGGAAAATGGCGGTCATAACAGATAGACACGCCCAATTTGCCCACGGACGTCGAGAAGACCGGAAAGAGCGGGTCCAGGTTGCTGCGCTCATAGTAGAAGTTCTCGTGGAACGAGCCCTGCTCGTTGCCGCCGAAGGGGATGTGGGCCTTGCGGAACTTGCCCAACACCTCGCCTCGCTCATCGATCAGTACGGCCGTGTTGAACCGCTGCTCGCCATCTCTCTCGAAAATCGGAGCGACCACAATCATGGACAACCGTCGAGCCGCTTCCCGCACTTCGCCGACCGTCTTTCCCTCCACCGTTTCCGCCAAAGCCAGCCACAGTGGGTCCGTTCCCAGAGCGAAATAGGGCGCCGGAAACAACTCCCCAAAGCAGATGACCTGCACGCCCTGAGCTTTGGCCGCCTCCATCAATTCCAGGTGATGAACCACGTTGGCCCGGCGAATGTCTTCCAGCTTGCCCGCCAGAGAGCCAAGAGCATCGAGCCTATCCGGCATGTCCGGGTAAACGCTGCAGGTCTCGCTCAGAGCCGCCCGCACCAGTCGGCGCTCCACTACAATTCCTCCTGGTCGGCCAGCTGGAGCAAGACGTCGAGCAGCACGTTGACGCCGTCGGCACACTGCTTGGGAGTCGAGAACTCGCGGGGATTGTGACTGATGCCGTCATATTCACCGGGGCAAAAGACCATAGCCGCGGGACAGATGGCGGCGAACTCCTGAGCGTCGTGGCCGGCTCCGGCGATGATCGACTGATGGCTCAAACCGCCCCGCTCGGCCGCGGCGGCGATGCGCTCCTGCAAGCGGCTGCTGAAAGCCACCGCCGGCGTGCGCGCCGTCTGGCGCCAACGAATCTCGACCTTCTCGGCCTTTTCCACCTCCGCGTAGTAGGCCAGCAAAGCCGCTTCCGACTTCTGCATCAACTCGTTGCTGGGATTGCGCAAATCCACGGTGGCTTCGACCCTGCCGGGCACAATGTTGACCAGCCCCGGGACGGGCGAGAGAGACCCCATGGTGGCGCGCATCTCGCCATACTGACCGCCGGCGATCATTTCACGCAGCTTCAGGTTGATCATAGAAGCCGCCACCCCCGCGTCAGCCCGCAAATCCATGGGCGTAGCGCCGGCGTGTCCGGACTTTCCCACGATGGTGAGGGCCTGCCAGGAAATCGACTGCACGCCGCTGACCACGCCCACTTCGACGCCCTTGCGATACAGGATCGGTCCTTGCTCCACGTGGCACTCCAGATAGGCGTGAGGCGGCCCTACTCTTTCATCGCATTCTCCCAGAAAGCCAATCCGCTCCAGTTCGTCCCGCAGCCGCAGACCGTCGCGATCTCGCAGCTCGTAGGCGTATTCCAGGGTCAGACGGCCACAGGCCACGGCGCTGCCCAGCATGTCGGTGCCAAAGCGACACCCCTCTTCGTCGGTGAAGAAGGCAACCTCGATAGGCCGCAAGGTTTCGACCTTCTGCTCGTTGAGGGTGCGCACGATCTCCAGTCCGCCCAGCACACCCAGGCAGCCGTCAAAGCGCCCGGCCGTAGGAACCGAGTCGACGTGGGAGCCGATTACCACCGGAGCCATTTCGTTGCGACGCCCAGCACGCCGGGCATACACATTGCCTATGCGGTCGATCCGCACCTCCAGGGCCAGTTGGCGCATCCAGCTGAGCACCAGCCGACGCCCATCCCCGTCCTCCGCGCTCAAGGCCAGGCGACAGACGCCCTGCAATCCGGTTTCCTCATCCTGATAGCGGCCGATCTGGCCCAGTTGCTCTAACGCAGCGTAAAGACGGTCGGAGTTGATGCGCATTCCGCCGATTTCTAAACCAGAACGGCGCGGCCCTTTTTACCTAAAGCGCCATGCAAGGCCTGACGCGCCTCCTCTACGCTCGGGAAACGCTGGACCGGATCTTTCTCCAGCATTCTCATGACCAGGTTGTCCAATTCCACTGGAATGCGCGCATCCACGGCGCTCATGCGCGGTGGCGTGTAGTTGAATTGCTTGCCCAGCAACACTCCGATGTCCTGGTCCTCGCCCATGGGGTAGACTCCCGTGAAAAGCTCGTAAAAAATCAAACCCAGAGCATACTGATCGGAAGCAAAATCGTTCTGTCCGGAAAAACGCTCGGGAGCCATATAGGCTGGTGTGCCCAGCACCGAATCCCCCAGGGTAATCATCGTCTGTTGGTCCACACTGCGGGAAATGCCGAAATCGAGCACCTGCAATCGGCCATCCTCCCGCAACATGATGTTGTCTGGCTTGATGTCGCGGTGGATAACTCCCCGGCCGTGAGCATAAGCGACCGCGTCCAGCATGGCGTCCATGAAGCGAATCGCTTCCGCAGGGCGCACCCGCCCCTGGCGCAATCGGCGCTGCAGGGTGTCTCCCGTGATCTTGTCCATCACAAAGTAGTAGCGACCGTTGATCTCACCAAAATCAAGCAGCGGCACGATTCCGGGATGGATTAGTTCGCGCCAGACGCGCACTTCGCGACGGACCCGTTTGAGCGCGTCGGGGTTCTCGCTGATCTCACGGTGTAGCAACTTAAGAGCCAGGGGAGTGGCTTCGCCGGCGCGTTCCACCTCGTAGACGATGGCCATGCCCCCTTTGCCTAGCTCCCTTAGAATGCGATAGCCATTCAAGGAAACAGCCAGACTGGGATCAAGAGAGGCCTCTAGGGTGGCCGCCTTCTGAATGGCCTCGTCTTCGGCCAACCGGGCCAGCCGCAGGGCGCGCCCGTGAGACGTGCGGCGCATCCATTCCGCTCCCGCCAGACCCACTCCCAGCAACACGAAGACAGCGAGAAAAACCGGATGCTCACGGGCAAAATCCCTGGCCGCCACCGTGCTGCTTCCCGCCAGCAAACGCACCTCGGGCTGGTCTTCGGGGGGCCATACCGCCGAACCCAAGAGCAGGCGACCTTTGACGTCGCGCGACTCTTTCTTGTAGCCCGGGTACTCGAAACTCAGAGTGATGGTACCGGCCGGAATGGTGGCTTCATCCAAGGGAACCGGAACGCCGGAAAGCCCCAAAAACCCCTCCGACCGCGCCGAATTGGCCATGGTCACCCGCGTGCCCGGCGGCCAGACGCGAAACGTCACCGAGTGAGGTTCGGCACCTGCGGCCAGGACCAGTAGCAGCCAGAGAACCGCTCGCTTCATTTCAACTGTTCCTCAAGAAAACGTTGCGGTGTAGTTCGAAGCGCTCGCTTTGGCGGGCGAGCTCCAGCGAGATGCGGGCGACTCGACCGCTCCAGCCCAATTCGAACTTTGTCACCGAATCCGCCAACAATCTTGCCCCACCGTCCGGCGGATTGATGAGCAACTGATAATCAGCCAGACTGGGCTTCCTGGGCTGATCCAAGGCTGGAGTAATCGAAAGCGCGGGCTGGCCGGGGGACCATATTCCACGCGAGAGCTGGCCATTTTTCGAGTTCCAGTGATAGGTAACGAGGGTCGGCTCCCACACCTGAATCCCGCCCGCGGTGAAGCCGTCCAGGCGCTGCAAGCACATCCCGTCAGGGAAAATCCACACCGAGTCGGGATTGCAGCGTTGCAAGTCGACGATGGCAGCCTCCAGCGCCAGGTTAGCGCGCTGCTGCAAGTCGACTCGCAGCGATCCGCGCGAGGAAGCCCGCAGACTGGGAACCAGAAACCCCAACGTCAGCGTCAGTAGAAGGGCCAGTAGACCGCCGGACAGGAGCAGTTCTAGCAGGGTCATGCCACGTCTCATGAGTCGAGGTTGGCCAAAACCAGTTCATACTTCTCCGAGCGGGGGCCGCGCGGAGTTTGCCAACGTACCGTGACGCGGACCCCTTTAAGCAAGTCCGGGTCGCTGCCCACCGGATAAATCTCGCACTCCGGATAGTACTCGCAGCCGCTGTAGACGACCTTGGCCAGAGCGGCCTTGCCTGGAGCCAGGGAAGCGAACGAGGCCGCCTTGTAGTCACTGAAAAGCGATTCGGCCACCGTATCAGCGGTCATCTGGTCCTGACTCTGGCGAATGGCCATGGCCGAGGCCGGATAAAGATTGAAAAGAAAAAGCATTAAACCGCACAGCAAAGCGGTGGCCAGAGTCGTCTCCAGCAGCGTGAAGCCCCTCGAACGACGCATTCTAAAATGCCTCCAGGGCTTTAGAAAGGGGCAGCATGGTTGCCAGGATCATCAGAGCCACCATTCCTCCCATCGCGAACATTACGATGGGCTCGACCATTGAAGTCACGGTGGTCAGGCAGCGGTCCAATTCTTCTTCACCGGAATCAGCCAGCCAGTGAGTCATCTTGCCGATCTCACCCACCTCTTCTCCCGTCTGAGTAACGGCTACGAACATCGGCGTAAAAAGGCCGGTGACCCGGAAGCTGCTGGCCAGTCCTTTGCCTTGATAGATGGACTTACAAATCTGTTCGGAGTATCTACTCATCAAGGGATTCCCACAGGCCTGTCCGGAGAGCTGAACCGCCTCTAGAACGTTCGCCCCGGACTCAACCTGAATGGCCAGGGCCCGGGCAAACCGGGTCTGCAGCAGGATTCGCAGGAGCGGGCCGACCCTGGGCGTGGTCAGGAGCTTCTCGGTTAGCCAGAGCTGATTTTCGGACTTTGCCAACCAACGTCGGCCGGCAAAGTAGAGAGACGGAAGTAGACCGGCCAGCACCAGGTAAGGCCAGGGAGTGCGCATGGCGCTGGAAAACCCCATCAGGCAGCGAGTTAAGAAGGGGGCCTCGACGCCCATCTCGCGAATCAATTGAAAGTGCCCTTCGAGCACGAAAGGCGGTGCCAGTACGGCGGCCAACAGGCAGAGAAAGATGAGCAGGGCGGGATAGGCCAGAGCGCTGCGCAACTTGAGGAAGGTGCCCACCCGTTGCTCTTCATAGCTGGCCAGGCGACCCAAGATGCGATCGAGTTGGCCAGTATTCTCTCCAACCCGGAGTAACCCCAGGTGGACCGCTTGAAAAACGCGAGGATGGCGAGCGGCCGCCTTGCTAAAAGAGCATCCGTTGCTCAGGTCGGCGCTGAGGGTGGAACATAGTTCTAAAACTCCGAGGGGAGCGGCCGGCGAGGCCATGTGCAGAAGAGCGCGCTGCAGCGGTACGCCCGCGGTCACCATGGTCGAGAGAGATCTCAGAAAAGCGGCCAGTTCACGGGCTGGAATGGCCGGGCAACCGCCGGGCCTGCGCCGGATCTCCAGCGCCTTCTGGGGCTGCTGGTCGTTTTCGGCCCAGGCCACTACGTGGGCCAGCGCCTCGGGCGCCATACGGGCGGCCCAGCCTTCGGCAAAAAGCAGTCCGGTCACGCAGCCTTTGCGATCTCGGATCGGAGCGCACAGTGTCCAGCGGGACTCATGCCGAACCACTGGCCTTTCACTGTCGAGAACTTTGTGAAGCAAGTCGGAAGTTTCCTGGTCGATGACCAGCGCGAGGCGCCTGGCGCTGTCGAAAGCTTTGACGCTCAAATGACCGGCCGCCTCGATGGAGCAGACCATCGCGCGGTGCGGGCGCAGAGCGCGCAGGCGCTTCATGCCCTCTCGACAGGTCTCCGGATCAAGACGAGTGTGGAAACTGATCTGGTCGCCGCTGACCCGCGAGAAGGACCCGGGGTCAGGCCGAACATACGGGGCCACCTTGGGGACGCTCTGAGTCCGGGGCATGATCTTGGTTACGGGGGCGGAAAACATGTCGGTCACCCACCAGGAGGAGTCGCAAGGGATGTCGTCTCGGCCCTGCAGCTCGCTTTCGCTGGGAACCGACTCCAGCCAGTTGGCCATATTCATAGGGGCTCAGCTTAGGAGATCGGAACCTCGTGCGGACGAAGTTTTCATACTACCTGCACGGTATGCAGGTACCACCTGCAGAGACCAGATTGCCTCTATGATGGGCGGGTATGCGACAGCGGAGGCGAACCGGTTTCAGTCTGGGGAACGTCTTGATGGTCATGACGATCCTGGCCACACTGGCCTTCACGGTCGCAGCCGTCAGCTTGAACCACCTCAACTTCACCCAGCGCAGCCTCAATGGCCACGAAGCGCAGCGCGCCGCCGAGTCCACCATCGCCCTGGCCCTCAAGGAACTCTTTGAGGACTCTCGTTATGGAGAGATCCGCAAAGTCACCAACTCTTTGGAATACCGCTCTGAGCGCGGTGCGATCGGTCACCTGACCTTCTGGCCGGACCAGGCCACACAGTGGAAGGTGGATCGCTCCACCAACAATCTTAGTGGCACCAACCCCACCGAGGGATATGACTCTCAGCGCCCCCTTCCTCCGGCGGCCGTGCAGTTGGTGGCTTCAGGCAGCTACCGCGGGGTCCAGCGTCGAGTAGAAACGGTCATTTATATGCCGCCCTTTCCCTATGCCATCGCCTCGGCGGGCCCACTGACCTCGACGGGCGGACTGGAAGTGGGCGCCCTGAACGACGGCGGCGACATCGAGGATCTGTCCTTGATAGATTCCAACGATCTGGTCAGTGCTCACATCGTCTCTAATTCTTCCGATGCCAAGGCCCTTTCTCTCGGCCCCGACAGCCTGATCACGGGCGACGTTCGGGCCCACGGTGGCATCCTGCTGGACCCCAAGGCCGTCGTACACGGTCAGATTCGTGGCAATAGGGAGGCCGTTAAGATTCCCAAAGAAGAAGTTCGCTCCTACGATCCGCAACTGCTGGGCAAACCCAACCTGCAGAACATTTCACCCGGAAAAATAGACGCCCCCCAGTTCGAAGGTTTCGTCCGCAGCCCCGGCAGCCTGGTGGTGAGCAATGGGCTCAATCTTAACAATGGCGTGCTCTACGTGGACGGCGACCTGGACGTAAGCGGTGGTATTCAAGGCTCTGGCGCGCTGTTTGTGACTGGGAATACCCATGTGGGCGGAACCAGCGACCTGACCACAGACAACAGCGTGGCGATTCTTACAGCCGGAAACGTCATAATCGATGGGTCCGACAAGGACACCTCTCACTTTCAGGGCATGGTCTATAGCGAGGGCGACTTCAAAGCCAACCATATCGATCTGCTCGGAGTCTTCATCCAGAACGGTCCCACTCACACGGTAGAAATCAATGACTCGCGCATGATTTCCACTCCGGACCTCTCGGACCTACAGGTGCGTGTGATCCCGCCTCCCCCGCCGCTCTCTTCGGGCAACATCTATTTGACCCGGGACGGAGACCCCTTCCCAACCGGCAAGAAGCCGGACAGCAAGGGCCCCATCGTCATGGAAGCCTATCCCGTGGTGGGGGGCGGCTGGGAACTGAGCGACCCGAACACGGCCACGATCTACTCTCTGGCCGACCTGGCGGCCGTCAAGGCCAAAGTCTTTGAGCTCTGGACGCAAGCGGACAATCACCACTTAATGGGCCTGGATAAGAAAGCCGGCAGAACGCGAAGATTCAGTGTCAAGAAAAAAGTGAGCGCGGCCAAACTGGCCGCCTCGCTGGACACCATCCTGGCGGGCGTTACACCGCGGCCCGCAGCCCAGTCGCAAATCGTGACCCCGGGGACGAAAGCTGAGATTCTAGATCTGAACCCCAGCCGCTTCCTTTCTTTCAAGGATCGAATGCGGATCCTTTATTGGAGAAGTTGACCGGCGCGCTCCAACAACTGTTGGGTCAGTTCAAACAGCTTGGAATCCTTCTGACGCAGCACTTCGGGGTTCTCGTAGTAGTGGCTGACACCCTCAGCGATGTATTCGCCCACGTTGCTGGTGGCATATTCGCTGACCGTTCCGCTCTGGGCCGCCCTCTGGTAGGCGGTAAACAACTTGGAGTGCCAGCTGCCGAAAAACTTGGGATCGTGGCGCGAGACGGCGTCTTCCACCGCGTGTCCCAGTTCGTGGACCGAAGTCGGGGTGCCGATGCGGCTGCTCTGCACTAAAATCTTGCGGCTCTGGGAAAAATACTGGCCGTTGATGGATGAGTTGCTTACGGTCTTGCCGTTGCCGTCGGCCCAGGCGCCGTGAATGGAGGCGTCCAGCAGATTGACTCGCACGCTGCCGCCGCTGCCGTCGGCCACATAGGCCAGATCCGGCACCAGGATGTCGTAGCCCTTCAGGTCCAGAGGAATCTGGCCCGGGTCCTTGCTCCAGGCCGCTTGTTGAGCCGGCGTGGCCGTGGCCAGAGCGGCCTGGCGAGCCTGCTCCAAACGAGTTCCATTGATGGACTCCACCAATTGCGTGTATTCCTGAATCTGGGTCGGTGTCTTGGCGCCCACCAGTTGAGCCATCAGGGTCGTTCCCTTGGGCAGCTTCTGCAGCTGGGCCAGTTTATGCAAACCGTCCGAATCGCGGATCAAGCCGGCCAGACTGGGAATGCTGTAGGGCACGGCCAGGCTATCCTGAGGTAAGCTGTCGAGCAAAGCCATGCGGCGTTCCCGCTGCAGCTGACTGGAGTCGCCGCCATTCTGCTGCAGCCGGGCGATACCCCGGGCGTAGGGAGCGGTGGCCGCTTCCACCCGTTTGGCGGTGGCCTGCATCTTGCCCATCTCGCTTTGATAGTCGGCCAGGCTGCGAGCCGGCAGCACGCCCGTGGCCGTGAAACTCTGACCGGGACGCACCACGCTGACGGTCACTCCGTCTTTCTCCAGCAGCTGGAGAATCTTGGGGTCCACCTTTTGATAGCGGGCCGACAACTTGGCGGCGTCGGCTGGGGCCGCCTGGATCAAGCCGGGAGTGGCGGGACCGGCCAGGCAGCCCAGCGCGGCCCCCATGAGAGCCAGGGTGACACCGGCCCGGGCCCAGCCCGAAATGTTCGTGGGGCGTTCCGAAATCTCTACCCTGTCGATGGCCGGGGTCGCGCGGGACGGCGCCGCTCGCTGGGGAAGCGGGCTCAGCCGAGTCAGGCGCTGGGACGAGATTTTCATCCCTGGAGCATAGGGGCGAGGCCTTAAAAAAGCTGAAACTCGGTCTCCCCCACACGAATGCGATCTCCGGGACGTACTCCGCCCGGGCGGTCGGTCGGTAGCAGGGCCAGCCATTCCAGCTCGCCTTTGAGGCGGGTGATCTGCACCGGCCTGGTAGCCCGCCCGGAATAGCTGAGTTCATAACGCCCGGCGATGTCTTTCCAGGCCAGACGGAGGCTCTGCGGCTCCAGGCCGTCGATCAAGATCTCTTGATCATACCAGCGCTCGGCCTTGCCCCCAGGACCCCCGATCGCCACGGTGTAGCCGGAGATGGGAAAGACCTGCTCGCCAAAGCGCACACGCAGCGCCGGTCGAGCCTGCAGGGTGATGCGGGTGGAAACCAGCTGGAGAACGCACTCCCCGAGCTCGAGTCGGTCCCCGGCCTTCAGCACACAGCTCTCGAGCTGGTGACCGTTGATCCGGATCGGGTTGGTGGTAGAGAGATTGACCAGCAGGAAACCGGCCGGGCTCCAGGCCAGCTCGGCGTGACGCCGCGAAACGGTATCGTTGTCGATGTGCACGAAGCCCGGGTCGACCGGATAGCCGGGACTGGTCCGGCCCAGCACCATGGCTTCCTGATCCAACGGGTAGGTCTGGCCGGTGGCCTCGTCTTTAAGCTGCAGTCCTCTATCCATGGGGCCCGTTTCGTCGGCGGGCCGGGAGGGCCCCTGCAGCCGGCCGGGAAGCTCGAGCGATGCTCAACTCCGGATTGCAAATGAAAGTGACCGAAGGCTCCGCCCGCGGTAGCATCCACCCCCTCGACTGCGAACGTATCAGCATCGGGAGGGCCACAGGCTCGGTGCGTCAGGTAGGCTGGGTGCATCTGCGCGACGAGACGGTTTCTGGGCTCCAGGCCGACTTGATCTGGCAGCCCGAAACGCAGAAATTCTTGTTGGTCAATCGCTCCAGCACCAATCCCACCAAAGTCAATGAAGCCGAGGTCGAGCAGGTGGAACTGCAACCGGGCGATCAGATTCGCATGGGCCGCTGCCTCCTCGATCTCCAGGAAACCGATCGGCGTTTTGTAACCCGCAAACCCCAGGCCCAACCCATGGCGGCGGCGGCGTTGGAACCGGTTGTAGCACCCGTGACCGAGGTGGCATTACCAACCGTCACTCGGTTCTTCTTGGAGTTTTTGGAAGGCACCAACGCTGGTCAGCGCCTGCCGTTGGATTCGCAGCGCACCGCGGTCGGAGGGGCCTATGACCCGACACAGCCTCCGGCCGACGACTGGTTTGATCAGGGTGTGGCCCTGGGCGATGCCACTTTGCCTCCCTTCTGTCTGGCCCTGGTCCGCCACGAGCAAGGGTTTGCCATGTTGGCTCCGCGCGAGGCCGATGTGCTGGCCGGCCTGGAGCGTGAGGAAGACGACCTGATCTGGGTGGCCCAGCTGGGGCCGGGTCAGTCGGTCGTGCTCGAACCCGACGATCAGATGCGTCTGGGGCACCACCGGCTGCGGGTCTTGCGCCGCGAGGTCAGGGCTTAGCCAGACCCCACTCGGGGTGACTCAGGCGCACCCCTTTGGGCGATTCGACCAGGCGCCTGGCGTCGGATCCATCGGGCTGAGCGGAATAAACTCCGTCGGCCGCGGTGAAGGCGATCCGGGCATTGGGCGACCAGCTCAGATCCATGGGCTGCACACCCTGCAGGGAGACCGTCTGCTCTTTACCATCCCCCTCGACGGAGATCCGGTGAAGACTGAGCTGCTTGCCGTTAGCACGCAGAAAGGCCAGCTGACGGCCGTCGGGTGACCAGCAAGGGAACTGGTCTTTCTCGCCCGGACCGGGACTGGTGAGACTGCGACGGCGCCCGCCCGAATCCATAATCCAGATGGCTCGATCGGCCGCGAAAGTCAGTTGCGTTCCATCGGGAGAGAATGCCGGTTGGCGACCTTCATCCGCCAGTTGCACCGGCTTGCCCTTGACTTTCCCCTTCTCCAAGGACCATTTCATCAGACCTTTGCGGCTAAAGACGAGGTCGGTGGGTGAGACATCGAAGTCCTCGACCCCCTCGGCCAGTTTGCTCAACTTTTTCCCGTTCCGGTCGACCACTTGCAACTCTCCGTTGCGCACCACCGTCAGTTGGCCGGATTCCGGACCAAAGTGGGGGGATTTGCCCGACCCCAGGCTACGAATCTGTCCGTCCAGCTCGCGAATCTGGATTTCGGCCGAATCGCCTTGAGTGGCTTGGTAGACGAGGGGCCCCGGTTGTCCGGCGTCCCTGCCTCGTAGGGCAGCGGCCGCCAGCCCTCCCAACAGCAGCACCGGCACCGCGACCTTAAGCCAGAGCGGAAGCCCGGCTCTGGCGGATGCGGGCACGGCCACCACTCGCGAACCATCAAAACCGGCGGCCAGAGCCTCGGCGAATTCACCGCAACTGGCGAAGCGCTCACCGGGGTCCTTGGCCATGGCCTTGAGGATGGCGGCGGCGGCCCCGCGAGGTAACCCCCCTGGTGCGGGGGGCGGAGTGCGCATGTGAGCCGTCATGACTTCCATCATGTTGCCGGTGAAGGGCAGCCGCCCGCAGGCCAGCTGGTAAATCATCACGGCCAAAGCGTACTGATCGGAGCGGCCATCCAGCTCTTTCAAGGAAAGATGCTCGGGCGACATATACTCGGGCGTGCCCACCGCCATGCCGGGAGCGGTCAGGCCTTCTTGCTCGAGCATTTTGGCCACGCCAAAATCGGTCAAGTAGAGGTGATCGCCCCGGTCGACCAGCACGTTATGCGGCTTGATGTCGCGGTGGACGACGCCGTGGGAGTGGGCGAAATCCAGCGCGGAACCGAGCTGGCGAGCGATGGAGACCAGCCGCTCCGGAGGCGTGAGGGTTTCGGGCAGGGTGCCGCCCTCGACCAGACGCATGGCGATCCACAGATAGTCGGCGTTGCTGGCGTAGTCATAGATCGGCAGGATGTTGGGATGCTCCAGTTTTTGCATCATCTGCTTCTCGCGCTGGAAGCGAGCCACAACATCCATGGTGTCGCCAGGAATGCGGCGAATCACCTTGAGGGCCACTTCGCGGTCCAGACTGTGCTGCTGGGCGCGGTAGACGCTGGCCATGCCCCCCTGGCCCACACGCGCTTGAATGGTGAAGCCGCCCAATTTCTGACCTATCAAATCGTCTGACATAGTGGTGGCTTTCTAAAGGTCGCTCCCGAACCCTGGAGAAACCTGCTGACATGAGCCTGAACCCCGACGAATTCCTGCACGAGCGCTACCGCATTGTGCGCATCCTCAAGAGTGGAGGCATGGGTTCGGTCTATGAGGCCATCGACACCAAACTGGCCGACTCCCCTTGCGCCGTCAAAGAGATCCACGAAGCCGCCCTGGCCAGCCGTGACGCCAACTATATCCAAACGCGATTCTACGAGGAAATGAAGGCGCTGGTTGCCCTCGATCACGCTTCCATTCCCAAAGTTCGCGATTACCTGACCGAAGACGCCAAGGTCTACATCGTCATGGAGTTGGTGCAGGGGCGCAGCTTGCAGGAAGAAATCGATCAGCGCCTCGAGATGAAAGAGGAGCCGCCGGTCGACTATATCGTGCTCGATATGATCCGACTCCTGGATACCCTGACCTATCTGCACCATCAGGAGCCGCCCGTCATTCACCGCGACGTGAAGCCCGCCAACATCTTGCGGGACGGGCGCAGTGGCATGATCAAGTTGGTGGACTTCGGGCTAGCTCGCAGCGCCGACGGCCCGAACACGCAGACGGTAGTGGGCACGATGGGTTACTGCGCCCCTGAGCAACTGATGGGCAAAGCCGAGCCGCGCTCGGACGTCTACGCGGTCGGTGTCACCCTCATGCACCTGCTGACCGGGGTGCCTCCAGAGATGGAGTTGTTCGAGGCTCGCAAGCCCGAGCTACCGGGGCTGCGACCGGGCCTCGAATCGATCATCGAAAAGGCCACTCAGATCAAGCCGGCCGACCGCTACGCCGACGCCGCCGAAATGTCGCTGGCTCTGCAAACCTGGTTGCACAGGCCTGCTTCCGCTCCGGTGGTGGCTCCCCCGATTGCGACCCCCGCTGCGGCGGGCCCGCTGGCCAGCCCCCGCGGTAAGGCGATGGCCGGGACCTTTGTGTTGCTGGCAGCACTCGCCGGTTTCGGCGTCAGTCAGATGCCCAAAGCCAAAGCGCCCAGCCAGGCGCTGGTCCCCACGGCCAGTCCGACCGTGAGTGAGGCGACTCTGCAAGCCGCCGCCAAGCATCTTACGCTGCCCACGAAATCCCTGAAGGAGGTGACCTACAAGGCTCCGCCTCCTCCGCCGAGGCCTCAGCCACGCTATGAGGCGCCCAGTTATTCGAATCAGTCGGCGGGTTATCAGCCGGCCCGCGTCACCTATCGGAGGCAACGGGCGGCTTACCGCCCGGAGCCGGTGTATCGGCCACGACGCGTCTACCGCCAGCCGGCCTACAACCCCCCACCTGTGCAGGTAAACATGGGCGGCGGAGGCATCCAGGCCCAGATCAATGGTCCCGGCGGCATCCAGATCCGAGGCGGCTTCCGCTAGGAGCCAGGGGCTGCCCGGCCCCAGGCGAGGCAAAAACCCCGCTCCAGGCGGGCACCGGGCGGGTGCTTTCCGCGGAGGTCTGCCCCCTGCTCTCGAGAGCTAGCCGACCTGGAAGGTGGCCAGCAGAGCGCGGTGGTCGGTCGGATATGGAGTGACGACGATGTCGGCGAACTCGGGCTTTTCGCCCACGATCTGGATGTCTTTCAGCTTGAGTTCGGCACCGCGATACTGCACGAAGTCGATGCGGTCGTGGTGCTCCTTGGGATCATCCTGGGCGGCATTGGGCGTCCAGGTGTTGCCCGGGTGGGCCATCTCGTCGGGATATTTCTCGCGGTAAGAGTCGGTAAAACCGGCCGCTTCCCACTGACGAGAGCCGGGCCATTCGCATTTGATGGGATGCCGTCCGGCCTTGTGGGCCGCTTCGGTCCAGTCCTTGTGAGAGGGTTCGTTGAAGTCGCCGGTGGCGATGACGGGCAGATTCAGGCTGGCAGCGTCGGCGATCATGGTGCGCACTTCTTTGCCGCGCGTCTTATTGGCCGCGGCGATGGCCTGAGCTTCGGTGTTCAGGTAGACGCCGCCGCCGGTGGGCAGGTGCAGCAACTGGTGGGGCTGATAGGGAAACGAAGTCAGGTGGGCGTTCAAGAAACCGACCTGCTTGCCGTTCTCCAGAGTGACCTGGACGCCATACTTGTTGTCGGTCACTTTCTCGATCGGGAAGCGGCTGAGCAGGGCCGTGCGCTTGTCCTGCTGCAGGCTGTGCATTCCAAACTTCTCGGCCAGTTGCTTGGTGCTGGCCGCCGACTCTTGCAGTCCGATGAGGTCCGGCTGGGTGGCCTCGATGATGCGGGCAATCTCGTCTACGCCCGATTCGCTGTCAAACATAATATTGACCGAGAGAACCTTGAGCAGGGCCGGTCCGGCCGGTCCCTGATTCTGGGCGGCTACAGCGGCGGCGGTGGCCTGCGCGCTCTTGGCCAGCTGGGCACCGGAAGCTGCGGGGGCCGCTCCGCTCAACTGAATCGAGTCGGCTACGGGGGCCGTCTGGTCGGGCTGCGCGGCTGCTTTGCTTGCTCGCGGGCCAGGGGTGAAGGTGGGTCGCTGTGTGTGTATCGCTCCGATCATGACTTGCTCAGGGTAAGGCTTCTAGCCCGCTAGAGTGTGACTAGAGCGTGAACGGAACGTCAAACAGGTGCAATCCCAACCGGGAAGAGAGTTCCTGGCACACCTGAATGGCGCGCACGCTGGTGCCGCGCTCGTCCAGCAAGGGACTGTAGATGCCGATGCCCAGCTTTCCGGGGGCCACCGCCAGCATTCCGCCACCGACTCCGCTCTTGGCCGGCAACCCCACTCGGTAAGCCCATTCGCCCGAGAAATCGTAGAGTCCGCAAGTGAACATGACCGACAGCAGGTCGCGCACGTATTCGTTGGCCAGAGCGCGCCGCTCGGTGGCCGGGTTCACGCCGCCGTTGGCCAGGGTGGCGGCCATGCTGGCCAGGTCGGTGGAGGTCACCAGCAACGAGCACTGCTGGAAGTAGAGGTCGAGAATCTCTTCCACATTGCTGCCGATCATTTGAAAGTTGAGCATCAGATGGGCCATGGCGCGGTTGCGGTGGCCGGTGCTGCGTTCGGAGAGAAACACCGACATGTCGGCGCTGATGTCGTGGCCGACGTAGGTGGAGAAGACCTGCATCAGGCGATTCAGGCGGTCGGCCGGGCCGGTGCCGCGGATCAAATTGCTGGTGGCGATGGCGCCGGCATTGACCATCGGATTGAAGGGTCGCTTGGACTTCTCGTCCAGAGTAATAGAATTGAAGGGGTCTCCGGTCGGCTCGACTCCGACCCGACGCAGCACTTCCTCGCGGCCGTAGTCCTCGAGCGCGATACCGTAAACGAATGGCTTGGAAATCGACTGGATGGTGAACTTGCGTTCAAAGTCGCCGGCCTGGTAAACCTGGCCCTCGGCCGTGACCAGACTGATGCCGAAGTGGTCCGGATTGGCTTTGGCCAGCTCGGGAATGTAGTCGGCCAGTTTGCCTTCGCGCAGCGGCAAATAGCGCTGGTGTAATTCTTCGAGAAGCTCCTGCATTTACTTGGGCTGGCGGGCTTTGAGGAACTTGGCGGGCACGCCGCCCCAGACCTCATTGGCGGGAATCTTGGTGTCTTTGAGCACAATCGCGCCGGCGGCCACGATGGAGTTGTCGCCTACCTCGACGCCCGGCATGAGCACGGCTTTCTGGCTGATCAACACGTTCTTGCCCAGCTTGATGGGCGCCAGCACCAGATTACCGCCTTCGGCCACGTGGGCCGACATCACCGCGTCCCCGCCGATCAAGCAGCCGTCTCCAATTTCCAGCAGTCCGTGGTCGTGCAGGTATTTGGTGTTGATCATCACGTTCTTGCCAATCTTGGCGCCCAGCACTTTCAGGTAGAGCGTGCCCAAGGGGGTGATCATGAAGAAGTCGCCCACCGTGAATTTGACCAGCATATAGAGTGAAGAGGCGCTGGCCCAACGGAAGGCCTGCAGCGAGGTCAGTTTGTGACGACCGGGCTTGAGATGCATGAACAGCAGATGGTGGAACACCGCGCACCAGAAGAGCAGCGCCGCCCCCGAGAGAAAGTAGCCCAGACCCAGCGCCATGCTGATACCCAGCGGGCCATGCTGGGCCAGCGGCGTCAGCAGCAGCACGCTGGGGTAAATCGCCAGTCCTAGCAGCAAGCCGCCCAGCAGCAGCGAGAGCATGGTGAAAATCAAGATGATCATGGAGCCTCCTCGGTTAGGGGTGGACGCTCCACCCCCAATTGAACGCTGACTACGCTAAAATGGGGTTTTGAAAACACCGGATGGTCACGAAGGCTCTCCCACAAATTGTGGTAGTCCAGGATGTCACTGAATTCGATCAGGACAAAATCCTGATACTTGCCGCTGAGGGCTTCCGAGTCGCAATAACGCCAGAGCACGCGCGGATGCTGGGCGATGATTTCGTCCAGCTCCGTGCGATAGCTCTGACGGGTGCGCCGGTCCAGGCACAGCCAGTCCTTTTCCATTTTCAGGGTGAGCACGGCCACCAAATTAGGCATTCGCAACCAGTTTGTCGTAGAAGTCGATAATCTGGCGCACGTAGGCGCGGCGCTCGGTGTAGGGGCCGTGGAAGAAGCTTCTCTTGAAGCCGTAGATCAGCGTTTGGCGGAGCTGACTGGGCGTCATTTGGAACGCTTCGACGGCCAGTTCCACTTCCCGGGTGACGGTTGTGTGACTGACCAGACGGTTGTCGGTGCACAGGGTAGCCGACAGCTTACGCTCGAGCATCTTGCCGAAGGCGTGTTCCTGGGCACTCTTGAGGTTCGGCATGGTCTGCAGGTTGGAGGTGATACAAACCTCGATGGTCACACGCCGGTCGGCTACGTAACTGGCCAGCTTGTCGACATACTCGGTGGGGTTGGCCACGTCCGGACCGCACAGCTCGGGCGAGAAGAGATGGTAGCCGTGACCAATGCGGTCGGCGTGCAGGTCGGTGATGGCCTGGAAGATGCTTTCGGGGCCGTAGGCTTCACCCGCGTGCACGGTCTTTTGCATGAAGTTGCGATGCGCGAAAGCGTAGGCTTCCTTGTGGGCGCTGGCCGGGAAGCCGTCTTCGCGACCGGCCAGGTCGAAGCCCACGATGGGAATGCCTTCTTTGTCGCGGATGCGCACGGCAGCCCGAGCCAGCTCTTGCGAGGCCAGGCTGAGGTACGTTTCTTCAGGAGCGTCCTGGAAGAGGTCGAAGAGGTGGGAGAACCAAGAGGAGAAGCCGGCCGTGAAGAAGCGCATGGCGCACACGATGATGCCGTAGTGGAAAGGGGGCTCGCCGTGCTGAGCCACGGCCGGCGAGGCGGCGTGTTCTTTTTCGGCGCGCTCCAGGCCGCGGTTGACCGCCTGCAGCACTTCTTTGACGGAGAACCCCCGGTGGGTGTGTAGCTGAGGCGCGAAGCGCACTTCGATGTATCGCACGCCTTCGTTGATATTGTCCCAGGCCAGCTCGTAGGCGGTGCGTTCCAGGGCTTCGGCGTCCTGCAGAACGGCGCAGGTGTATTGAAAGCCGTGCAGATACTCGGCCAGGTTAGCGTATTGGGCACGGAAGACGGTTTCGTTGAGGCCCTCGACGGTGTTGGAGGGAAGCGAGACGTTGCGCTCTTTAGCCAGTTCGATCAAGGACTGCTCGCGCAGCGAGCCGTCGAGATGGACGTGCAGGTCGGTTTTGGGAAGAGCGCGGATTAATTCAGAAGATATCATCGGGGCAGGTTTGCGACCGGCCCAAGGGTCCCCTTCATGGGGCAGGTCGTGCCTCGAGAGGACCCGAATTCCTGAAAGATGGACTGGCAGCTCGCCCGGGAATATCGTCCCCCGCCGCAGCCACGCCCCCGCCCCGTCCGCAAAGGCTGGAGGTTGGGCCGGTGGTCGATGCTGGCCGCAAGTCTGGCCTGGCTACTTCCCATCATGCTGCTGTGCGCCCAGGTGGCGATGCACTCCCAGGACGGCTACTTCCAGGAAGCCCCGCGTCACAACACCGACTGGCTGGTAGCGCACGTGGGCCAACCCCAGCGCGTCGTCCGCTACAACAACGCCTACCGCATCTGGGTCTACCCACGCGGATCGTTCCAGGTCGAAGTCGCCGTCAACCAACGCGACCAGATCTGCGGCGTCGGCTACGGCCGCGTGCCGCGCTAGCTGGGTCGTGAAGGGTCAGCGCGCCAAAAAGCGCTAGCTGAGCCGTGAAGGGAGAGGTGGAAAAGTGGGGAGCGGGAGAGAGCTTTGTCCAGGTTGATTATTTAAGGACAAGCCGAGCGTACGCTCGACCCTACCTCTAAAATCTACCTGAGCCGGAGTTGGCCTTGCCGCGATAGCTCTCTCCCGCTTTCCCCAGTCCCCACCTCTCCCATCGGACGGAAGCCAGGAGCTATTCTTCTTCCCATTTTACGGGGAGGCGTTTTTCGTGGATGGCTTGGAGCAGGGCGGCGTGGTCGGCTTCGGTCTGGTCGGCGTAGCGCAGGGCGAACTGGGCGATGGCCTGGTCGAAGCTTTCACCGCGGCCCAGGTAGCCGGAGATCATGGGGGCGGCGCCCATGCGGGCGTGGGCGCGGGCCAGCACGCGGCCGCAGAGTTCGGCGTAGCGCTTGAGGCGGCGGGCGGTCAGCAGGCTGACGTCGACCGACATTTTGACATCGCGCAGCTGGCGAATGTAGTAATGACGACCCAACTCGTCCTGGGTCCAACCCAGGAACAGGTCACTGGAGGCCTGGGTGCGGCGCTGGCCGATGACGACGCGCTGACCGTGGTGGGCGTGGTCGGCTCCAAAATAAGGCTCGAGCACGGACTGGTTGGCCTGCTTGACCTGCAGGAACAGCGGGTGACCGCCGTCTTCGGCCGTCAGCAGGACGATGAGACAGCGGGTGCCCACGCTGCCCACTCCCACCACTTTGACCGCGCTGTCGACGTAGCGATAGCGGCTGAGGAGGTCGCGGCGCTCCTCCGACAGGCTTTCTTTGTAGGCTTCCAACATGATGGGCAGCCGATGGGTCAAGATCTCCTGGCTGGTCAGTTCATCCAGGTGATAGATGGTGGGCGGATTGTCGCGAATCTGGAGCTTGCCGTCTTGCTCGTGGGCCAGCTTGGGAAAGTAGTGGTCGGCGATGGTGCGCTTGAGGTTCTTCTGCACTTCCTTGCGCACTTGCTTGCGCCACTCCGAGTCCTGCATCTCGGCCACGATCGACTCCACGTCGACCGAGGAATACCAGGCTTCCAGGGGACTCAAGCCCACGAAGGCGCGCATGTTCTCGCGATAGGAGGCCACCGCCGCCAGAGCCGCGTCGGCCTGCTTGCGTCCGCTGCCGTTGGAACGCGCGGCCACCACAAAGGAGGCGGCCAGACGCTTGATGTCCCACTCCCAGGCGGCCGGCAGGGTCTCGTCAAAATCGTTCAAGTCGAAGACCAGACGCCGCTCGGGGGTGGCGAAACCGCCGAAGTTGCACAAATGGCAATCGCCGCAGGCCTGCACGCGAATACCCGAGTCGGGCGTATGCTGCAGGTCGTAAGCCATGATCTGGGCGGCACCGCGGAAGAAGGTGAACGGCGAGCGGGCCATGCGACCGTAACGCAACGGCAGCAAGTCCTGCAAACGGCTCTGTCCCGAGTCTTCCAGTAATTCGATGGGGTCGCGGCGATTGGCGGCCGGCTGCCAGTCGGCATGACTGGAACGATTGGCTTGGGCGCGAAGGGCCCGTCCTGCTTCTAAGCTCATCTAAAGGCTGTTTGGCGCGACTCGGCAGGCACCTTCCAGGATCAAGGTCGCAGCCAGTGCTTGCCCTGAGACCAGCCCAGCAAAGGTTGCTCGGCTGGTTGACCTTCGCGGGCCTGGAGCAGGCCGCTCCAGGCGGGTTGGAAGCGACTTTGGAAGGCCTCGGGCTGCCGGCTCAGGTGGTCGCCCGCCCATTCGAAGAAGTTGCCCTGGGGACCCACGGACAAGAAAAAGATCATTTGCCGCCAGGCGTAGGCGCAGTTCTTGATGGTGAGCAACTGGTCGTGCCAGTGACCTTGAGGAATCTGCAGGCGGCGGCAGATCCAGCGGAAGCACCGCCCAGCCAGTTCCCGGGTGTCGAGCTCGAGCTCCAGCCCCTGGAAAAGCGCGGCCAGATTGTGGGTGGTCAGGATCTGCTGCTGCTCCAGGATCTGGCCGTTGATGGCCGGCTTGTAGGCCCCGAGCTTGACCCCGGCCCGAGCGGCGCAGACGGCCGCGAGATCTTCGAACGAACCCGGTTCAATTCGATAGTAGACCTGGTAGAGCGAGCCGCGCAGGAAGTCTTGAGCCTGGCGAGCCACCTGGGCGTAGTGCTCGGCGAACTTGCCCATAAAAATATCGGCCGCCAGTTCGTCGGTGAAGAGCAGGGAAGGCTGGCCATCGGAGGCCAGGGCCCGCATTTCCCGGATGAGCTTATTGGGCAGAATGGTCTGAGGGAAAGCTCGCAAAGCCGCCGTGGTCAGGCTCTTCAAAGCCAGCCGCGAGGGAGACTGACCACTGCGGTAAGGCTGCACGGCGGCTACCCAGGGCAATTCCTCGAGCCGCACCTGACTCTGCAGGTTGAGCAGCAGCAGCGAGCGGCGCTGGCGAAACGCCTGGTAGATGGAGGCGTAGAGGCGACCCAGCGCCCGATCGGAAAACTCCGAGGCTCGCAGTTGAGCCACGAGTTGCGGCAAGATACGAGCCAGCACTTCGCCGGAGGGCACCAGCCCCCGCTCCACCAGCTCTTCCAGGGGGGCCCGCAGGCTGCGTGCCGCCTTAGAAGTCAGCGCGGGCGGAACTCCCTCCAGACTGGCCAATCCGACGTGCTGGGGCTGCGAAGACAGGTTCTGAGCATACTGCACGGCCTGCTGCTGATGAGTCGGTCCCTGCACTTGGTCCTTTTGTCGTTGACGGGCCTCCAGAAAAGACGGCGAACCCGGCAATCCCCGCTTGCGCTCGGAGCGCTGCAAAATCAGGCGGAGTCGACCGACTTCCCGACCGCTGAGAGTGGCCGGATCCCGTTCCAAAAAGAGGCGCAGTTGGGCGAAGCTGTGCTTGCGACGCTCCGGCAAACCGCAAAGCCGGTGGGCCTGGCGTAAAACCTGGTAACGGCTCAGCAGTTGCTGAGCGCGCTCTTTCCAGTCGGGCGGAAAAACCCGATAGGGCCAGCCGTCCGCCACGGTTTCCTGAAAGAGGCCCAGCATCTCGTCATAAAAGGGCAGCCAGACTTCCACCGTCTCTTTCTGTGCCAGGATACGCCCGTTGGGGGTGATCCGAGACAGCTCGCGACGCAGCTCGGCCACCGTCTGCAGTTGCACTTTTCCGTCTAAGGGCGAAGACTGGTCCCGGGGAACGGGATAGAAGCGCAGCCGATCGGCGAAGGGCAGCAAAGCCTCCAGCAATTCCGCGGCCTGCTCCAGGTGGCCGTGCTGTTCCAGCCAGGCCAACACCAACCAGGCTCCTTCTTCGGCAACTTCCACCTGATAATTGCCGCTGGCCAGCAGCCCACGCAGTTCTTTCAGTCCGGATGCGCTCAGAAAATGACCGTTGAGCTCCAGGCGCTCCTGCAGGCCCAGTTGTTCCAGCTTTTGCTGCTCATGCGGTTGCAGAGGTCCGGCCGCCAAGGCCCCTCCACTGGCGAAACCACCGGTGAGAACTTCCAGGGTGACCCAGGCGGGCAGGTCGGCCACGGGGGTGCGCGAGCCGAACTCGAGTTGGCCCAGATTCATGGCCTCCAGCAGGCGCTGCCACTGGTCGGCTCGCCGGCGCGCGCGTTCGGCCACTTCCGGGTCGGAGTGGTTTTGCTCGGTGGTCAGGCGCTGGGCCAGTTGGGTAAGAATGTAGCCGATCATAACAAAAAAGGTCCGGGGGCTGGGATTGCACCAGCGCCCTCTCGGTCCGCAGCCAAGTGCTCTACTCTGAGCTACCCCGGAATGTTTCTCTGAGGGTAGGCAGCCAGGCCCATTGTGTCAAGCTCAGGGGAGAGGCCATTGGATCTGGAAGTTCGGATCGCCGGGGCGAAATTCCGAAGCGACCCGCAAACGGTCGAAAAACTCTCTTTGGCGCCGGGCATCCCGATGGAAGTAATAGACTTTGAGGCACTGAGCGGGAGTACGCAGCCAGAGAGTGTCGGCGCTGCGGCGCCCCGGGTGCCCATCGACCTCGACGGTTTGGTAATCTTTGCCCCCGGTCCAATGGCGCTCGATGGTTTTCTCGAAGTAATGCACATTCTGGGTGCTGAAGCCGTCGATGATCAGACTGCCGCCCTCGACGTCGGCCGCCCATTGACCCGCATGGTTCTCGCGCAAGTTTTCCACCTGAAGCAGACCGCTGTGAACGCGGAAGCCGTAGGGAACCAGATCTTGTTTGACGGGCAGAGGAGTGGCAGGCACCAGCGCCTTGATACGAGGATTCCAGAGGAACTGCAGCCTGCCCGTCAGCAAGAGAACCACCGGAATTCCCAGCATTGGGCCCAGCACCAGCACTTTGACCCAGGGATTGCGCGGCAGGCGAAAAGGAGCAGGCAAATTCGAGCCGGGCAGGCTGACGGCCAGGTGAAAGGCGAGTTCGGAGGGCTGGAATCTCAGCGCCGGCCGAAAATCCCAGCGAAAGACGAGCAAACCAGAGAGCAGTCGAACCACCAGTTCGCCTGGCCCCAACACCCGGGAAATGGGCTGAAAGGATTGAACCTCTCCGTCGCAGCGCACTCGTAAAGCGTCCGAGCCAAATCCATTGACCACCCAACCCTGGCCGGTCCGGAGAAAAGAGACTTGACCGATGCGCTCCAACTCCACCTGCAGCTTTCCGCCGCCCAGCAGGGGTGCGCTCAACTCGCCCCAGAGATGCTGGAAAGGATAGCTCCCCGGCCGATTCTCCGGCGGAGTGAGCGGGAAGCCGTCGCCACTGTCGAGGCGCACCGACCAACGGCCGGAGTCATCCAGTTCGCCACTGTCCAGCTCCAGACAACTTTGCAGACAGGCAAGCTTTTGCGCATCCAGAGGCCCGCTGCGGAGTCCGTCGCGGATGAGCGATTTCCAGATGGCCCACATCAGCGCCGCATCCACCAGCACCAGCCAGGGATAGGCAAAGCTGGCCACCAGAGTCATCAGCAGCACCACGCAGGCCGGGTAGGCCACCAGATCGCTGAAAAGCCTGGCTCGACACGAGGCCCGGTGCTGCTCGAGATGTGCAGCCAGGGACTGTCGGAGTTCTTCGCGTGTGCCGGAGAATTGCATGGTCAGAGCTTCGCAGCCGCAGGTTGCTCCACCCTCTCCTCAGAAACTCTTAAGGCTGGGGCGAGGTTGAATTTCAGCAGGGAGGGCGAAGATCTCGGGGATGAGGCGCAAGGGCTTTACGCTGGCCGAGGTGATGGTAGCGATTCTCTTCTTGAGTATCGCCATGTTCGGCTATTTCGCCCTGCATCTGCGCATCATTCACAGCGCCACTACCCTGGATCAACGCCAGGGGATGCGCCGGCACGTGGAGCGGGCCAACTACGTAACTCGCTACGGCGCTTCCCCGCCCCACATTGGCGTGGACCCCCTCATTCCGCCCACTCAGGCGGCGCTGGTCTATGCCGCGGACCCGAACGACGATTATACGGGCACTGTCAGCACCACCGTGCAGACCACGCCGCCGGCGCTCTACCGGGTCGAATACGATATTCATTGGACCAATAAACACGGTTCTCAAAGCTACGTGCTGGACACGTTCATTCGCGAAAAGGACACCGGGTGGTGAGGCGGCGCGGCACGACCCTGATCGAGTTGATGGTGGTGATGGCCATTTGGTCAGCCGTCATGAGCGCCGTGCTGGGTTTCTACATCTACGGAACCAAAGTTTCCAAACGGCAGGACGTGCTATCGCAGCAACTGCGGCAAGTTCAGATGCTCTACGATCGCATTGTGGGACGAATCACCAACGCGGTCATTCGCGACGTCCGACAGGGTAATTTTCCAGCCCTGGTTTACGTACGCACGCGCACCGAAGACGCTCTTTTAGTCAACGGACTGCTGCCCAACTGGACTCCCCAGGACGAAATCCTGGCCATCGTGCCGCAGGACTCCGCTTTCTCGGGTCCTCTCTGTTTTAAGAATCAGTTGGTTCTCCACGAAAACGGCCAGACCAGCGTGCTCATGAAGCTGCCGGTCGGCATGCTGGTCAGCTTCGAAGCCGACCCTACCGACGTGCTGCTGCAGGTCAAGGTGCCCGAACTGAGCTCGCAGGCTCCCGACCTCAAAACCGTCGATGTGGCCTCGATGTACGACGATAAACGTTGGCGCAAAATCACCCGTGCCTTTTTGCTGAATGGCTGGAAGGGCCACAGCACCTCCTAGCAAACCATGGGCGATGGAGCCTTTCTGCCTGGTCGACCCGGAAAAGCTGCGCAACCCGTTTCCGGACTACGAGTATTACCGTCGGGAGAAGCCTGTCTTTTTCTACGAGCCGATGAACGCCTGGTTCGTCTTTCGCTACGCCGACGTGGATAAGCTATTCCACGACGAACGCCTTTCCAACAACCGCATGACCGGCTATGTGCCGAGCGCGCTGCCAGCCTACCGAGAGGCGCTGGAATGGCTGTTCAGCAACTATTTTCGCCACTGGCTCTTGAGCCTGGACGGAGAGGCTCATCGACGGCTGCGGCGGCAGCTTCAGCCGCATTTCAGTGAGCGAGCGGTGGCCGCCTGGGTGCCGGTGATCGAGCAGACCACCCATCAATTGCTGGACCGGGTGGCCGGTCAGGGGCACATGGATTTCTCCCTGGACTTCGCCTACGAGCTTCCCGTACTGGTCATTTCCTCGATTCTGGGAGTGCCCGCCGGGGAGCAGCGCCGCATTATCAAGTGGTCCGACCATCTGGCCAACTACTTCAACGTCATACCCGCGACCGAGCAGACCTCCTCAGAAATGGTCGAGTCCACCCGCGAGATGATCGACTACCTGGAAAATCTGCTCCAACAGCGCCGGAAGGAACCGCGCGAAGATCTGTTCAGCGCCATGGCCGCCAACGATCTGGAAGACGCCGTAATCGTGGCCAACGCGATGGTGCTGCTGGTGGCCGGTCACGAGACGACCCGTAACTTGATGGGTAGCTGCCTGAGCCTGCTGCTGCGTAACCCGGACCAACTCGAGCGACTGCGCGGCGACATGACTTTGCTGCCGCGAGCGGTGGAGGAGACGCTGCGCATGGAGCCGGCCAATCCTATCATGGCGCGCCTCATCGCCGAGGATTTTGAGTACCAGGGTGCGGCTCTGCAGAAAGGTCAGTTGCTCTTTCTGGGGATCGGCTCGGCCAATCGAGACCCGGAATTCGTGGCCGACCCCGAGCGTTTCGACATCGGACGCAAACCGGGCAAGCACCTGGGCTTTGGCAGCGGTCCCCACTTCTGCATCGGCTCCATTCTGGCCAAGCGCGAAGCCACCATCGCTCTGCGCGAACTGCTGACGCGCTTTCCCAACCTGCGCTCCAACGGCCCCGAAGAGTGGACCACCCAGGCGGGCATGCGCGGCCCGCTCAGATTGCCGGTCGCTCTTCAGTAGGTCGGGCCGTGCAGTTTGTTGCGAACGGTCAGGAAGCGGGTAAGCCCGACTCCCAGCATGGTGGCCAGCATGGCCATCTGCAAGTGTCCTACCTGGTGCGGTGGGTGAGCCGAGTAATAGATCAAGAAGACGGATAGCGCCAGGCCCCAGAGGATCGAGATCTCCACGTAAAGCTTGGTGGTGCGGAGCGACACGCTGGGCTGGTGACGCAGAATATCGCGCAACAACGATCCGCCGCCGTTGGTGGCGGCGGCCAGCAGCGGACCCCACAACCAGAGAGGTTCACAACGCCACTGCATGGCCACCGCCACGCCGATGACGGTAAAACAGGCCAATCCCAGGGCGTCGCAGAGAATCAGCAGGGGAATGTTGTCCACGTCCAACTCCAACAACCGCTGCATCCGATCCGGCCAGAACTGAGTCACCAGGCGAAAGAGCAGAAAGCCGGCCAGCACCATGATAAGAACCGTGGTCATGATCGAAGGATCCGCGACGAAAGCTACCGGACGACGACCCGCGATCAAATCGCGCAACAGGCCTCCTCCGACAGCCGGGGCGGCCGCCATCAAAAACGCGCCCAACAGGTTATAGCCTTCTTTGCGGGCCAAGAAGATTCCGGAGGCGGCGGCCGTGGCCACCGCCAACAGCCCGATCGGGTCGAAAAAGAAGTTGCGCTCCAGCAGGCTGAGCAAAACCGGATAGTGGTAAGCGCGCACGATGGCGGCCGTGGTTCCGTCGGCCTCCATGTCGAGCAAAGCGCTGTCGATTCGAGTCCTCACCTCGGGGGCCACCCGGGCCTTACTGAAAAGAATGTGGGTATCTTCCAGCGGGATGTCGAGACGGCGTGAACCGATCTCCAAAATCCAGCGATTGCGCATGACGGTACTCATGCCGGCCAACTCGTCGGCGAAAACGATGTCCACCTGTCCGTTGATGAGGCGTGCCATCGTTTCCGCCTCTTGCTTGCTGCCCACCGAGTGTAGTCGCAGCACGCCGTCGTTGAGGATGGTCTGCACCTCCTGGGGATAGGCGTGACCCATCGAGTAGCCGATACGCCACTCGTCTCGGCGCGCGATGGCCAGCAACTCGGCGGGATTGTCGGGCAAGCGCCGGTAGCTATCGGTCCGATAGAATACGGAATAGTGCAGGCTCAAGTAGGCCAGACTGAAGTGTCCGTAAGCCTCGCGTTCGGGTGAGCGATAGGCCAGGCTGAGCGCGTCGATTTCGCCTTTGCGCAACGACTCCAGCAACTGGAACCAGTCTTGCTGCACGAAGTTGACACGGTAACCGGCCCGCGAGCAGGCTTCCCGAACCAGCTCGGTGCTTAGACCTGTAAGGCGACTGTCCGAAGCGCTCTGCTCATACTGATAAGGATAGATGGGTTCGGCACCGATGGTCAGAGTGCCCCGGCTGGCCAGGGGCGGAGGGCTCTTGTCGTCGAGTTCGTCGGCCAGACGGGTGATCAGGAAAATCAGAACGAGCAGGACCAGCAAATTGGTGAGCAGATTTTTCAAACCAGGGCGACTTTTCCCCGATTTTCAGATGTGAAAACGGGGACTGTAACGACGCAGGAGCGGCTGCGTGCTGGCGTAGCCGGCCAGCGCCAGAGCCACGGTGGTGCTCATATCGACGGTCTTTCCGCCGTAGTCGCGCTGACTCTCCAGAAAGTAGCTGGAATTGGGCAAAGCGTCAGCCATCCCGTTGGGCAGAAACTGCCAGGCTTCCCCATTGAAGTGAGCCAGCAAGGAAACCGCAGACTGCGGGGTCTGGCTCTGCTGATCGGTGACGATCGCCTGGCAAGTTACAATGGCAAAAAGATCTTTGTAGGCCGCCGCCACCGGAGTGGCTCGGGTGGAATATCGCAAATCCAACGGCTTTTCTTCCTTGAGGGCGATGGTCATCACGTTGGTGCGAAAAGGCTGGGCGGCCACGTTGCGGCCCGGCACCGCTTTCGGGAGGGTGACAGAGGGATCATACTGAGAAAGCTTGCCATTCCCGGTGGTGGCGTCTTTGACCACGGAAATCAACTGCTCCTGGTAGGCGAAAAGGTCACCCTGAATCGGCGATCCTTGCGAGAACTGCTGGCCACTGACATTGAGGAGATTTACGCTGCCGGACTCCCGTGAATAGACTTTGCCAGCCTGCGTGACCCACAGGTAATTGACGTCCGGTCGCGGACCTCCGATGATTTCCGGCTCCGTACTATCGTCGGTGACTTTGAGCAGATCCACCACCTTGCTCCAGCTCTTGCCGGCCGCGTCATATTTCAAAATCGCAGGTTGTTTCAGAGGTCCAACCGACTGCTTGACCGTTCCCTTCCCCTCCGAGTCATTCTGAAAAGTGAAACCGCGATAATAGACGTGAATAGCGTGCGCGTAGTAGGTGTTGCTGGAGGTGCCGGCGACCGTGCCGGTGAGCAAATAGGCGTCCACGACGGGTCCTTCATACAGAGAAGTATCAATGGTTTTGGTGGAGCCGTTGACGGTGATGGTGGTATAAGTGGGAGTGCCATCTTCTTTGCCGTTGATTCGGGGCTGTTTGATGCGCCCCAGCATGGTCGGATCGTCCGGGCCCGTCACCTTGGTCGGAGTGAATTTGTCGTCCTTGAGCTCCACCACGTAGGGACCGTTGCCCTTGAGCTGCTCCTGCACCTGGCTGAAGCCCTGATTGGAAACGCTGCCGTCAGGCATCATCAGCGGCTGAAAATCCTGAATGGCCGGCAACGTAATTTCATCCTTGACCTGGTAGAACACCGAAGCCCCGTTGGCACTGAAGGTGTGGGGAAGCACGTCGGGGTTAAGGGAACCGAGAGACTGCCATTTGAAGTTGGGACCCAGCACTTCCCAGGTCGTTCCCTTGAGTGCAAACAGATGAGGCTTCAAGCTGCCGGTGGCCAGGCTGTCGGCCAGGCGGAACTCCTCGAGAATCCAGTGGCGGTCGGCCCGCACCAGGTTGGAGGAAGCCTCCACGTCAAGCTGGAGCATGGTGGTGGAAAGGCGCCGAACGGTGGAATGAACGCTGGCTCCACTGGCAAAGGAAACACCGCTGTTGAGGGCATTTTCCCACTCCGGATTGGACCGCATGATCTGGATGTTGCGGTCGAGGATGCCGTCGGCCGCAAATTCAGCCCGCATCTTGTGGTCGGCCAGCAGGGTGGATCGAATGTCTTCTCGGTTGGTCACCACGATGGCAACCGAGAGAAAGAACAGGAAGGCCGACATGAAGAGGGCCGACAGGAGCAAGTTGCCGCGGCGTGAGCGAGCCATACTGGAAAAGTTTGTCACGGAGATTGGCCCTTCCTGGCAAATCAGCGAATCTTCAGGCACGCTTAAGGGAGGATAAGCGCAAAATATCCAAAATTTTCCGCAAGTATGGCGTCGCACCGAGAGATCTTCCAGAAGATGCAGGGCCTTCTCAAAGGCCATCAACAAATGGCCGTGGTGGGGAAACGCAACAATAAATGGGAAATCCTCTTCAAGACCGGCGACCACTGGGACTTCAACGAGGGCTCCCTGCGCTACAAGGTGACCGAGGCCGTCCACAAAGAAAAGGACGCGGTCGTCATTATGGACTCCACCAAAGACGATCGCTTCGTTTCGGCCAAGCCCGAATTCCGCTCCGCTCTCTGCTTTCCGGTGACGCTACCGGGTAAAAAGCAGATCACCATCTTCGTAGAAGAGCCCGAGCATCCGATGAGTTTCTCGCTGGCCGCGCTGCCCGCCTGGAAAGAACTGGCCGAGCAACTCGAAGACCTGCAGCCCGCTCCTCCCCCACCCAAGCCGGTGGCTCCTCCTGCCGAAAAACCCAACGTCAAACCGCCCGTCCCAAGTGGAGAGCCCGAGCAGCCCAAAGAGGAGGTCAACTGGGTAGCCGTGGGCGCGGTGGGACTGCTGCTCTTTGCCGCCATCGGCTACGGCATTTCCAGTTACCTGCGGATGCGCTCGGAAGATCAACTGGCAGCCTGCACCAGCAATCTGGCCGTGCTGGTGGCCGCTTCCAACATGTACGCTCGCGACCACGGTGGGCAGTATCCTAAGAGTTTGGACGAGTTGGTCGGGAAATATATGCTCGACATGCCGACATGTCCGTGCGCCGGCAGCAATACCTACAATGACTTGAAATACAGCAAGAACCCACCCGGAATGTCGGTCAGTTGCAGTGGTGGCTACCACCGCAAGCTGTTTAAGGGCTCGGGAGATCCCGAGCACTGGCCCTTCATGGATTCGACTCCGCCGGCTCCCAAAAAAAAGTCCAAGTAGTTTGCTGCTGACCTGGCGCGAGCCCGTTCCCGGCTACGATCTTTCCCTTTCCACCAAATTGCAGCGATTCGGCAAGCTGGACCCCACCTCGAGGCGCGGTCGCGGCGTCTTCGTGCGCGCCTTTTGGACCCCTCAGGGAGCCTGCACGTTGGCCCTGCGCCAGGCCGGCGCGGAAGTGGAAGCGGAAATCCTCGGTCCCGGGGCCGCTCTGGTGCGCGATTGGCTGCCTACCATGTTTCGTTTCGCCCCGCAAGAGCTGCCCCCCGACTGCAACCATCCCGGACTTCGTCAGCTGGCTCGGCGACTGCCGGGGCTGAAGATCCACCGGATGCCCTGGGCTTTTGACGTCGCCCAGATGGTCGTTCTGCAACAACGGGTCGCCTTTGAGGACGCCTCGCGCAGCTTTCGCCAACTGGTCCATCGCTACAGCCAGCCGGCCCCCGGACCTTTGCCCTTGAAAATGCCGCTGCGTCCGGAGCAGTGGCTACAAATCGGCATCAATCGCATCCAGGAAGTCGAGGTGGACGCCCAGCGAGCTCGCACCCTGCTGCGGGTAGCCGAGTTGGGCCTGGAACTCGACCTGGAAAAACTGGCGGCCACCCGGGGAGTTGGACCCTGGACCTTTCAGTCGGTGCTGGGCTTTGCTCAGGGCCATCCCGACGCTGTCCCCATCGGCGATTTGCATCTGCCGCGCATCGTGGCCCTCTATTTTGGCCAGCGACCGGGTGGAGACGAGCGGATGCTGGAGCTACTCGAGCCCTACCGGGGACTGCGCTTTCGGGTCATCAACTGGATCCTGGCCGCCGCCCACGCCAGGGCTTTCTAGCCTGACCCAGGAAGCTCCAAGCATGGACTTCACCCTCTCTCCCCAACTGCAAGAATTTCAGCTGCAACTGCGCGATTTTCTGCGCGAGCATGTCTATCCCATCGAGAAGCACTTCGACGAAACGCGCTTTCGAGAGCTGCTGCCCGATTTGGAAAAGGCCCGCGCCAGGGTCAAAGAAAGAGGCTGGTGGGCGCCCGCTCTACCGAAGGAACTAGGAGGGATGGGCCTGTCCCTGCTCGACTTCGCCACCGTCAGCGAAGAGCTGGGACGCTCGCCGCTTGGGCACTACGTCTTCAATTGCCAGGCGCCCGACATCTCCACCATGGAGTTGCTCCACGTGCACGCCACGGCCGAGCAGAAGGAGCGCTACCTGCAGCCGCTGGCTCAAGGCGAAATCCGCAGCTGCTTTGGCATGACCGAGCCCGACTATCCCGGCTCCAATCCGGTCTGGATGGGCACGGTGGCGCGGCGCGACGGCGACGACTACGTGCTCAACGGTCGCAAATGGTTCTGTTCCAGCGCTGACGGCGCCACTTTCTCGCTGGTGATGGCCCAGACCGACCCCGAAGGCGCGGACGTGCACAAACGAGCCAGTCTGTTCCTGGTGCCGACCGATACCCCCGGCTGGCGTCTGGTGCGCAATCTGCCGGTCATGGGCCTGGCCGGTCAAGACTGGCCCAGTCACGCCGAGATCGCCCTGGAGGATTGTCGCGTGCCGGCCACCTCGATGCTGGCTGGCCTGGGTCAAGGCTTCGCGTTGGCCCAACAGCGCCTGGGCCCGGGCAGAATCCACCACACCATGCGCTGGATCGGCATCGCCGAACGGGCCTTCGAACTCTCCTGCCAGCGAGCGGTGTTCCGCCAGCTGTCCCCGGGCAAAACCCTGGCCGATGAGTCGACCGTCCAGCACTGGGTGGCAGACATGCGTGCGGACATCGAAAGCGCCCGTCTGCTGGTGATGCGCACGGCCTGGAGGCTGGAGCATCTGGGCAGCAAGGAAGCCGCTCTGGACGTCTCCCTGATCAAGTTCTCCACCGCCGCCATGCTGGGCCGGGTGCTCGACCGGGCCGTGCAGATCCACGGTGGCCTGGGCCTGCTCGACGACCTGCCGCTGGCTTTCTGGTATCGCCACGAGCGCGGGGCGCGCATCTACGACGGCACCGATGAAGTCCATCGCGCCAGCGCCGGAAGACGCATCCTCAAGTCGTGGAAGTAGCCCGTCTGGAAGAATATCTGGGCGTGGGTCCGCTCACGGTCGAACGCTTCAAGGGCGGCTACTCGAACCTGACCTACCGGGTCAGTGCGGGCCATCAACACTGGGTGTTGCGCACCGCGCCCGCAGGGGCCCAGGTGGCCGGGGCCCACGATATGGGGCGCGAGTTCCGCATTCTGTCCTCGGTTTATCAGGTGTTTCCCAAGGTCCCCAAGCCCTGGCGGTTTTGTGACGACGAAAGCGTGTTAGGTCGGCCTTTCTTCCTGATGGAGCAGGTCGAGGGCGAGATCCTGCGCGGTGGCAAGGGCGGGTCCCCCGAGCGCATGGCCCATCTCTCCCAGGAGTTGGCCGTGCAGTTGGCCGGACTGCACGCCCTGGACGTGGACGCCCTGGGGCTGCGCGAGTGGGACAAGGGCGAAGGCTACATCGAGCGCCAGGTCAGCGGTTGGATTGCCCGCTGGCACAAGGCCGAAGGAGTGGGGGGCGCCCCTTTGGTCGAGTATCTCTCGGCTTTTCAGGCTGCCCCCTCCCCTGCTTGCCTGATTCACAACGACTTCAAGTATGACAACGTGGTGCTGGGCGGCGATGAGGTGGTGGCCATCCTGGACTGGGAAATGGCCACCGTGGGAGATCCCTGGATGGATCTGGGCACCACTCTGGGCTATTGGGTGGAAGCGGAGGATGCGCCGGAATTGCGAGCCCTTGGCTTTGGACCCACTCATTTGCCCGGCAACTTGACCCGACGCGAATTTGCCCAGGCCTACATGGAGGCTTCGGGTCGACAGCGCTCCTGGGAGGACATCGACTTCTTCTACCTATTTGGTCTCTTCAAGGTGGCCGTCATCGCTCAGCAAATCTTCCTGCGGTTCCGTCAGGGCCATACCCAGGATCCCCGCTTCGCCCACCTCGACGTGGCCGTGCGACTGTTACTGGAACAGGCCTCGCGCGTTTTGCGGTAGCCTCGTCCGGAAGGGGGACAAAGGGGATGGGGGGATTTGGAGACAGGCTGGAGCAGGGCGATCGCTTTCGGTGCCTCGGCCAAGCTTTTCCGCAGTTGATTTTAGAGAATAGGCCGGGCTTGCGCTCAACCCCACCTCTAAAAAGCTACTTAAGCCAGGGTTGGCCTTGCCGCGTTGGGCCTCTCCTGGTCTCCCATTCCCCCGGGTCCCCCTTCAAAGCGGAAGCCTTCGCCTTCTAGGGTAAGGAGAACCAGAAGGTAGAGCCTTTGCCGAGTTCGCTGCTGACGCCGATCTGACCGCCATGGGCGTGGATCAGGGCGGCGGCCAGCCACAGGCCCAGGCCGGTGCCACGAGCGATGCTGCGGTCCCCCACGCGTTCGAAGGCGGAAAAGAGCCGCTGCTGGTTTTCGGCCGAGATGCCTACGCCGTGATCGCGGATGCAGATGCGCGCCTCGCGCCGATAGACGCGGATCTCGCCGCCCTGCGGGCTGTATTTGACGGCGTTGGAAAACAAGTTGGCCAGGACCTGGCGTATCTTACGCTCGTCGGCCAGAATCGTGCCGCTGGCCTCGTTGACGACGGTGATCTTTTCCATATCCTCATGCTGGGCGGCACGCAGAAAGCGGATTTCTTCCTCCACCAGAGCAGCCAGATCGAGCTGCTTGGGGCTGATCTCCAACGGCTTGCCGCCCTCGATGGTGGCGATGTCCAGATAGTTGATGATCAGTTCCTTGGCTCGACCGCTGGCGCCCACCAGCATTTCCAACACCGGAGCCTGCTTCTCTTTCGGCAAACGCTCCAGGATGCGCACGCAATTGTCGATGGCCTGCAGCGGATTCTTCAGGTCGTGGCTGGCAATCTGTAAAAAGTTGGCCAGCGCCTCGCGTTGAGCGGCCTGCTGGCGCAGCCGTTCCGAAGACAGCCGGGCAGCCAGCAATCCGGCCGCGGCGCAGAAGAATTGAAAGTCGAGTTCACTGAAAGGCAGCATGGAGCCGGCGCAGAGCATGCCGAAGATTTCCTCGTCGTGCTCGAGCGGCACGTAGATGGCGCCTTTGATGCCGGTCAGACGAATGGAGGGGGCATTGCCCAGGCCGTCATCGAGCTCTTCACCGGCGAACAACATGGCTTTGCCCTGCTCGGCGGCGTAGTGGGCCAGGGTGGAACTGGCCGAGCCCTGGCGCCCTCCCAGGTAGGCCAGAGCGCCGTCGGCTTTGGGAGGCCAGGCGATGACCGAGGGTTGGTGAGCCAACGGCACCGCTTCCTGCACGCGCTTAAGCAATTCGGGTAGGAACTCCTCGGCGAAAAGCGCCTCGGTGAGGGCGTAAATGGCCTGCAGATACTTGGACTGGTCGCCCAGCGCCATAGTCAGGCCCAGGCTGCCGGAACGTCCCAACAGGCTGAGGCGCAGACCATCGGGCAATTGACGGGCTACCGAAAGGCGGGTTTCCCCCAGAGTTAGCTGAATTTCGGGCCCGAGCTTGATCGGCTCTTGCAGCCGCGAACCGTTGAGCCAGCTGCCGTTGCTGCTGCCCAGGTCTTTGTACCAGATGCCCTGACTATCGGCCCAGATTTCCCCATGGCGGGAAGAAACCCGCGGGTCGGCCACTTCGATGGCTGCTCCCGAGCCGGTGCGGCCCAGCAGCGTGGGTTGCCCGTCAAACTCGCAGGTTGTTTCCCCCAACCGTGGATGTGTCAGGCTGATCTGGTAAGCCATGGGAAGCCCTTCGCGAGATTCGGTGGCGTCCTGCTAGCGGCAGAGCCAGACCAACCAGATCAGAACGCCCTGCAGCGGCAGGCGGGCCCAGCCCTGCCAGGGTTGAGCGGGGAAGCCGTGCAGCTTGGCGCCGCTGACGGCCTGGTAGATGTTGGCCGGAAAGACGGCGATGAGCAAGGCGATGAGGCCGTAGGCGGCCGGACGGGGGCGAATCAGCAGGCCCACGCCGCCCAGGATTTCGAAGACTCCGCTGAGTAGCACGCAGGCGCGGGCCGGCAGGGGCGGCGGCACAATCGCCTCCCAGGCTTTGGTGTCGGTAAAGTGCAACTGGCCCGCTCGGGTGAACAGCAGGCACAGAGCCACTCGCAAAATCCAAATCATCACCCAGGAGTGTAACACAAGGTGCAGGAGACCCTCGACCATCTGGCCGGAGACTGGCGGATTTATCAGCTCAAGGGCGGCCATCGCTTTTCCGCCGACGATGTCCTGACGGCCTGGACAGCCGCGCGCGTGCGCCCGCAAGCACCGGAAATTCTGGATTTGGGCAGCGGTCTGGGCAGTGTCGGGTTGCTGACCCTTTGGCGCCTACCCGAGGCGCGTTTAACCGGTGTGGAAGTTCAGGAGCTCAGCTACAACCTGGCCCTCAAGACGGTGGCCCACAACGGTTTGAGTGAGCGCGTGCGTTTTTTGAACCAGGATCTCCGGGCCCCACTGCAGTTGGGAAAGTACCAGCTGGTGACGGGCAGTCCGCCTTATTTCCCGCTGGGCAAAGCCACCGTTTCTCCCCACCCGCAGCGCGCCGCCGCCCGTTGCGAACTGCACGGCGACGTTTTTGACTATTGCCGAGTGGCGGCCGAGCATCTGGACATCGGGGGTCGCTTCGTCTTTGTCCACGCGGCCGGCGATGCGCGCCCGGAACAGGCCATTGATCGCGCCGGCCTGACCTTGCTCTCCCGCCAGGATGTGCTTTTCCGCAGCCACCTGGAGCCGACCGTGGCCCTCTTTGTGTGCGGCTTCGAAGGGGAACGCCGGGACCCGGAGCCGTTCGTGATTCGCGACTCCGAGGGACATTGGAGCGAAGAGTACCTGAAGATGCGCGAAGAGATGGGAACCACCGGTCTGCGTAGAAGCTCCTGACACGATGGTACCGAGCAACTTCATTCCTCACGCCGACCAGCTGGAGCGGCAGACTCCCCTATCCGAAGCCGTCTGGCCGGAACACGCGCTGGACATCTTCAGCGACCGCCTGGTCACGCTTTGCAGCGACGGCCAGTTGCGCGAAGTCATGACCGACTCCGCCCTACCCCGCGAGGTCAAGAACGAAGTGGCCTGTCATCGGGTCAGCGTGCCTCAGGTGCGCAAGGTCTGGTTTTCCGACTATGCCCTGCTCAACGTCAAGACTCTGGGCACCGACGAAGGAGAAAGGGGCCAGCGCATGGCCCGCATGTCGGGCACGCTTTTTGACGATGGCCAGTTTGGCGAAGGCGAATTCGTGCTGCGCGTCAGCGAATTGCTCTACGCCCTCTGCGAAGCCGTGCAAAGTCCGTTTCGCTACGCCAACGGCGCCTTCTATGGTCTGGCCTTGCCCGGCGAAAGCGAAGAGGTTTTGCGCCAGGGCCGCGGCCTGGTCCTCGGTTACGCGGTGCCGCCGGCCGAACTGCGCGCCGCCGGCGTGGGCAACGAGGAATGGATGAAGATGGCCTTCTTCGAGTGCCTGCAGACCATTCAGAACGATATGAAAGAGATCAAGCCCAAAGCGCCGATTTCTCTAATGAATCTGCCCGTTCCCAGCCGGGCCATGTTGATCGCCGAACTGAAGCAGCAGGGCTACGACATTGTCCAGGACCGGGCCATCAGCAATATGAATCGCGGCACGCTGGCCGGGCGCATGCTCAAAGTCTTCGGCAATCTGACCGGCCAGGGCTTCACGCTGCCGCCCGAAGCCACCCTGGCGGATTACTTGAAAATCGGCCGCGAGACCCTGGCCAACGTTTTTGAGCCGATTCCCTACCGCATGAAGGCCTTGCTGCCTCCCCCGCCTCCGCCCCCGCCCACGCCCCCGCGGCCGGAGTATTTGAACATGACGAGCAGTCCGTCCATCCCCAAGGCCAGCCCGCCGCCCCCCACGCCTCAGCTACCCACCACGCCGCGCAACGACTGGATGAACGACTTCGGCGGAGGTCCCGCCCCGACCCCGGCTCCTCCTCCAAAAAAACCTAAATCTTATACCCCTCCAACCCCGCCAAAACCGGCGGGCAAGCCCGATTGGGCAAAGGACTTCGAGTAGGTACTGAGAATCGGCCCTGACCTCAAAAGCTTGGAGCCACTGATGTCAGAACACGAACGCCCTACAGGAATTTTTTCCGACCTCCACGTCGAGGAAGGCGTGGTGCGCGCCACCCTGCTGCACGATCCTACCGTGGAAGGCCTGGACATGGCCATCTATATGGATGGTTCCGCCAGTATGAGCGACGAGTATGAGAACAAAGCCAAGACTCGCTCTTTCTGGGAATGGATCACCAGTAAACCTCCCGAGATTTTGCCCAACATGGTCGAGCCTCAGGTGCACTGGATGCTCGAGTACCTGGCCACCAAGGACCGCAACGGACTGCTGCGCGTGGCTTACTGGGCTTGCGGCGAAGGCGGTAGCCAGATCGAGGTGATCGGCGAGCTGAGCGGCGTGGATGCCAAGAAAAACAAGTTTCCCGGCCCCATCAAGATGGGCCGCCGCACCATGCTGGTGCCGGCCCTGAAAGACTATGTCAACTACATGCGCAACCAGGTGAAAGAAGGCGCCAAGCAAGGCTGCGCCGTCATCATCACCGACGGAGAGCTGCACGACGCCGATGAGGTCAAAGCCTACAGCAAGCAGATTGCCGCCGACATCGTGGGCGGCCGCCTGCCCAAGATGAACTTCGTGCTGGTGGGCGTCGGTAAGGGCGTCAATGAAGAGCAGCTCGAGGAGATCTGCCACGCCGAATATCCCGGACTCGGTCATATGTGGTGTCACCGCATCGCCGAGGAAATCACCGAGGTAGCCCAGTTGGTAGCCGTGTTGGTGGACGAGAACATGACGGTGGCCGCCGGCGGCACCGTTTATGACGACCGCGGTGGCGTGGTCAAAGTGTATGAAGCCCGTCTACCGGCCGTGCTCGAATTCTCCGTTTATGAGGGCTGCAAGAGCTTCACGCTGGAGGTCAGCGGCCAGAAACACACCCAGGTAATCCCTGAAGAAGAGCACCACGACGACGACGACGATTAGGCCCGATTTTTGGAGCAGGGGCCGCGAGGCCCCTGCTGTAAACAGTCAACATCTACCTTCTGAGGAGTTTGCCGCGCCATGAGTGGACATGAAGTCATCGTAAAGCCGTTTTCCGACGTGCATAACAAAGGCGGTCACGTCATCGCCACTCTGCTGCACGACCCGACCGTGGAAGGCCTGGACGTAGCCCTGTACATGGACGGGTCGGCCAGCATGGAAAACGAGTACGGGCCGCGCGGCATTCTGGCCAAACTCGGTCCGGTGCGCAACCAGGTCGAACCCCAGATGCGCTGGATGCTGCAGTACCTGGCCACCAAAGACAAGGACGGTTTTCTGCGCACCGCCTACTGGGCCACCGGTGACGGCTCCCAGCTAGAGCAGTTGGGCGACCTGGACGGCGCCAAGTCCGACGACTACAAGTTTCCCGGCCCCAAGTTCTACGGCAAAGCCACCGTGCTGCTGCCGGTGCTGCGCGACTACATCGCTCACATCCGCGAAGAAGTCGGTAAGGGTGCCAAGCGCGGTCTGGCCGTCATCATCACCGACAGTCAGGTCAATGACGCCGAGGACTGCAAAGCCTACTCCGCTCAGGTGGCCAAGGAAATCGTGGCCGGACGCCTGCCCATGCTGAACTTCGTGCTGCTGGGCGTGGGCGCCAAAGTGGACGAAGAGCAAATGGAAGAGCTGTGCCACGCCGATTATCCGGGCGTGGGCCATCTCTGGTGCCACCGCGTGGCCGACAAGATGGAAGAAATGGCCGAACTGGTAGCCGTGCTGGTCGACTCCACCATGACGGTGGGCGCCGGCGGTAAGATTTATTCGAATGACGGATCCTTGATCAAAGAGTACGAGGGTCGCTTGCCTGCCGTTCTAGAATTTGACGTTCCCGAGGGGTGCACAGCTTTCACTCTAGAAATTGAAGGTCAGCGCTTTACGCAACCACTGCCCGAGGAACATGATGACGACGACGATGATGATGACCATCACCAAGCCCCGCCCACGGCTCCGCCTCCCCGGCGGCACGGCCACGGCCACTAATTTCCCGATGGAGGTCCGCCGGCATGGCTAACACCGAAAAGTGCTGTGGTCACAACCACGAAACCGGTGGGGCCTGCGGGCACCAGGATTGCGCACACGACCATTCGGCCTGTGAGCACGAGCACAAGGAGTGCGCCGTCGGTTGCTGCGGCCATGACCACGACAAGGGCGGACCTTGCGGTCACGATCATTCGGCCACCGGTCATGATCATTCCGCCTGCGGCCATGACCATTCGGGTTGTGCCCACGAGCACGTGGAAAAATGCTGCGGCCACAATCACGAGACCGGTGGGCCCTGCGCTCACGAAAAGTGCTCCCACGACCATTCGGCCTGCGAGCACGAGCACAAAGAGTGCGCGGTCGGTTGCTGCGGCCACGACCACGACAAGGGCGGACCTTGCGGTCACGATCATTCGGCCACCGGTCATGATCATTCGGCCTGCGGCCACGACCATTCGGGTTGTGCCCACGAGCACTTAGAGAAGTGCTGCGGCCACAATCACGAGACCGGCGGGCCCTGCGCTCACGAAAAGTGCTCCCACGACCATTCGGTCTGCGAGCACGAGCACAAGGAGTGCGCGGTCGGTTGCTGCGGCCACGACCACGACAAGGGCGGACCTTGCGGTCACGATCATTCGGCCACCGGTCATGATCATTCGGCCTGTGGCCACGACCATTCGGGTTGCGCCCACGAACACGTGGAAAAATGCTGCGGTCACAATCACGAGACCGGCGGTCCCTGTGGCCACGCCCGCTGCGATCATGACCACAACGCCTGCGAACACGACCACAAAGATTGCGCCACCGGCTGTTGCGGCCACGATCACGAAAAGGGCGGGGCCTGCGGGCACGACCATTCGGTCAGCGGGCATCACCACTCGAGTTGTGGTCACGACCATTCCCAGTGCAGTCACGACCACTCCCAAGGGGAACACGCTCACTCCAGCTGTGGACATGACCATTCCCATAGCGGCCACGGCCATTCCCACGCCGCCCAGGCGGTCGTCTTGCCCAGCACGGGAGACACCCGCGAGGACACGGCCCGCGCGGTGGTCGCCGCCTTTGTGGCCAGCACCACCCACACCCACAGTGGCCACGGCCATGAGCATTCCAGCTGCGGCCATGACCATTCCAACAACGGCCACGGTCATGGAGAAAGTTGCGGCCACGATCATTCCCAGAACGGGCACGCCCACTCGGCCTGCGGCCACGATCATTCTCACGGCGGCCACGACCATTCCAGCTGCGGTCACGATCACTCGCACAGCGGTCACGCTCACGCCCACGGCGACAGCTGCAGCCACGACCACGGCCCTCCGCCCACTCAGCAGCACACCACCCGTCCCGCCGAAGACGGTGGCTGGGCCTGCCAGTTCCGCCTGGCCGACCTGCTGCCCGGCGAGATCGACGAGCACGGTCGCACCGAGAAGCTGGTGGAAGAACTGCAGGCGCGCGCCGGCATCACTCGCGTGCACGTGCGTCGCGACCAGTCCATCCCCGAGCTCTGCGTCCACTATGAACCCGGTCAAATCGGCCTGGAAGAAGCGGTGGGACTGGCCAAACTGACCAGCTCCCAGGTGGCTTCCCGCTATCAGGCCAAAAGCTGGTTTGTACGCGGCATGGATTCGTCCACCTGCGCGGCCGTGGTCGAGCACATTCTGACCCGCAGCAAGGGCGTCATTCAGGCCAACGTCTCCTACGCGGCCGAACGCGTGGTCATCGAATACGACACCAAAGCCACCAATTTAAAGCAACTGGAAGCGCGCGTGCGGAGCTCCGGCTACGAACTCGAGGAGCCGCAAAAAGGTCACGCCTGCTCGTGCCACGCCCACGGCTCGGGATTGGCTCCACTGCTGGAGATGCCGCTCTGCTTCGCGGCCGGCGCTCTGCTGGCGGTGGGTTGCCTGCTCAGTTACCTTCACGTCGGCGGCGTTTACGGGCCCCAGGCCTGCTTCTTGCTCTCGATGTTCTGTGGTGGCTTCTTCGCCGTGCGCGGCGCCTGGAATTCGGCCACCCAGGGCCGCGCCGACATCGAAGCCTTGATGATTCTGGCCGCCGTCGGCGCCGGCTTGTTGGGCAAGCTCTTTGAGGGCGGCTTCCTGCTCTTTCTCTTCAGCCTGGCTCACGCTCTTGAACATCGCGCCATGGAAAAGGCCCGCAAATCCATCGAGTCCCTCACCAAATTGCGTCCCGAAAACGCCCTGCGCAAGCGCGGGGACAAGCTCGAAACCGTGCCTATCAACCAGTTGATGCGCGGCGACCGCGTGCTCATCCGTCCCGGCGACCGCGTTCCCGTCGACGGAGTGGTGCGCGACGGCGTCTCCACCCTGGACCAGGCGGCCGTGACCGGCGAATCCGTGCCGGTCACCCGCAGCCCGGGCGAGTCCGTCTTCGCCGGCACCGTCAACGTGGACGGCACCCTGGAAGTAGAAGTGACCCGTTTGAGCGGTGAATCCGTGCTGGCCCGGGTGGTCGACATGGTGGCCGAAGCCGAAGCCCGCAAAGGGCCGTCGCAGCTTTTCGCTCGCCGGGTGGAGCAGCGCTTTGTGCCCATCGCGCTGGCTGGTGCTCCTACCTTGACGCTGGTTCTCTGGCTGGGCTTCCACGTTCCCGTGGCAGATGCCGTCCTGCGCGGTATCTCGGTGCTGGTGGCCGCCTCGCCCTGCGCTCTGGCTATCGCCACCCCGGCGGCCGTGCTCTCGGCGGTGGCCCGCGCCGCCAAATCGGGCGTGCTGGTCAAAGGCGGCAGCTACCTGGAATCTCTGGGCAACCTGAACGCCATTGCTTTCGATAAAACCGGCACTCTCACCGAGGGCAAACCCAAAGTGGTGGTGGTCCAGGCCGGAGAAGGCGTCAGCGAGCAAGACTTGCTCTCGACCGCCGCCGCCCTGGAAAATCAGTCCTCCCATCCGCTGGCCAAAGCCATCGTGGAAGAAGCCGCCAGCCGCAACTACCTGGTGCCGCTGGCCAGCCAGACGCGCGCCCTGCTGGGCAAAGGCCTGTCCGGTCAACTGGCCGGAGAGTCCGTCCAGGTCGGCAGCCTATCGATGTTTGAAGGCCAGAACATTCCCTCGTGGGTTCACGACGGAGTGATCAAGCTGCAAGAATCTGGCCGCACCGCCGTGGTGGTGGAGCGGGCCGGCAAGTATCTGGGCATTCTGGGTCTGGCCGACGTGGCCCGCAAGGACGCCGTGCGCACCATCAAGCGCCTGCGCAGTCTGGGCGTGAAGAAGACCGTGATGCTCTCGGGCGACAATCTGGTGACGGCCAAGGCCGTGGCCGGCGAGGTCGGCGTGGACGAAGTGCGCGCTCCCCTGATGCCCGAGGACAAGGTTCACGCCGTGCGCGAGCTGGCCAAGCAAAACACCGTGGCCATGATCGGCGACGGCGTCAACGACGCACCCGCGCTGGCCTCCGCCTCCATCGGCGTGGCCATGGGCGGCGCCGGCTCCGACGTGGCTCTGGAAACGGCCGACGTGGTGCTGATGGGCGACAACCTCGAAGCCCTGCCTTTCGCGGTGGAACTGGCTCGCCACTCGGTGCGCGTGATCAAGCAAAACCTGTTTATCGCCATCGGCGTGAGCGCGATGCTGGTGACCGCTTCCTGCTTCGGCTGGGTGAAGATCAGCGAGGCAGTCGTGCTTCACGAGGGCAGCACCCTGGTGGTGGTCGGCAATGGACTGCGGCTGCTCTGGTTCAAGGGCAGCCGCCAGGCCGTGGCCTGATTCTGGACACTCTCCCCGACCGTCTTGGTCCCGATCTGCGTCTGGTTCTGGTAGGCATCAATCCGAGTTGCTACGCGGTGGCCCACGGTCACTATTTCGCGCGTCCTCAAAACCGGTTCTGGCCGGCTTTTTCGGCCTCCCGGCTAGGTCAGCCGATCTGTCGGGCGCTGGGAGTGGAGCGCCTGCGGCCGGAGCACGACCTGCTGTTGCCCCAGTTCGGCATCGGTCTGACCGACGTGGTCAAAACCCCCAGCGTCAGTGCCAGTTCGGTAACGCCCGAGATGTACCGCGAGGGCGTGCCGCGTTTGAGCGCCAGCTTGCGAGAGTGTCGGCCCCGGGTGGTGGCTTTTCACGGGATGACGGGCTACCGGCCCTTTTTGCGACACGCCCTCGGCTCGAAAGCCAGGGCCGAGTGGGGGCTGCAGCCCGAGACTCTGGAGGGCATTCCACTCTACGTCCTTCCCAATCCCAGCGGGGCCAATGCCCACTTCAAGCCGGCCGAACTGGTGGCCGGCTATGACAGGCTGGCGGAATTCTTGGAGAGCGGCTCCTGCAAGTAAATGCGAATGGTCTGGCGGATGATGTTGAGCAGGCGCTGCGGAACCGGGGCCAGGGTCGACTCGGGGTCGGGCAAACTCAATCCCAACTGACGGTAGATCTCGGTGCGGATCACCAGCCGCATGCCTTTCGGCAGGGGATCTGGAACGGGGGCCAGGACCGGTTGGCCCTGGCGGGCACAGACCACTTCGTCCCAGATGGCCTGACGCAAATCCGGCGGACAGCCCTCGTCCCGGGGCGGTTTTGGTCGGTGCGGTTTCTCTCGGCTCATCCAGTTGAGCAAGCCGAGCGCCATGCGTTCTACCAGCTTGTCCATGAGTAGTAGATTCGTCCTGCGGAGGTCTGTGCCTCTCTACAAATCCGGCCTGGGCAGCGGCTGGCCCGGGCCTTCCAGAATTTGGCGAGTCTGATCAATGCGCGGATAGCCCGCCGGAAGGCCGTGATCGCCGTCGCAACGGATGGTGAAGCGCGAGCCTTCCTGCTCAAGATGATAGGCACCACCAGCCGGACAGCGGACGTCATCGGCAAAAGGACGATGGTCCAGCAACCGGGTGGCCAGTCCGTCCAGCGCCAGGGAGCACTGGACGAGTTTGATTCGAGTCGGCTCTTTGACGCGCTGGCGGAAGCGGATCGATTGAAAAAACGGGTCCGGCCGCTGGCCGCTGTAGTAGACGGAGAACTCGTAGACGAATCCGTTGGCGGCGAACTCCTGAACCAGGTGGTGGCGGCCCTGAGGAGACACGGTGTGAAACTCTTGACCGGCAACCGTTCCGACCTGAAGCGTCCGTTCTTCCACGCCCTTCTCAAGCGAATGAAAGAGACGGGAGGTCTCGTAGTAGCGCTCCGGGGCCTGATTCCAGGTCTTGAGTGCGAAAGCGTAGACGTCACCCTGGTGAAAGATCATGAAGCCACCGGGACGGTCCGGAACCTGGGCCGGGAAATCGGCCTGACATTGGCCGTCGGCACTGGTATAGGAGACCGCCAGAGCCAGGAGAAAAGCGAGCATTTCAGGGCCGTTCGGGAAGACGCAAGGGGTGCCTGCCGAGGGTCGAGAAGCGCACCCGGTGAAAACCTACAGTTTGACCCAGCGTTGGTCGCCGGCGCTGGCGGGACGAGAAGGGCAAGTCTTCCGGCCGCACCTGGTGGCGGTCGTCAACGAAATCGAGGGCACCTGCGGCGGCGTGGAAGTCGTCGAAAACCCCATGCGCCCCGCGGCTCTGGCTCGCTGGCTGGCTGAGCGCATCGACAAAACGGAAGCCGCCCATCTCTGGGTGGACGACGCCAACCTGGTCGGGCCGATGACCATGTATTTTCCCAAGCTGACGGTTAGCTGGTGTGCCACCCCGCCCCAGCTCTCGATTTTCCTGGCCGGTCTGGCCCGCGAACTGCCCAATGACCGCGCTCCAGAACAGAATCTGGTGGATAGCTGCGGCGAGACGAGCGCACTCGTCTTTTACGGCGCGGCCCGCGATTTTTACGCCACCAAACCCGGAGAGCGCTTTACCCGCGACGATCGACTGAGCTTCCGCGACAGCCGGAAACGCGAGTGGGACGTGATCGCGCTGGGCAGCGACGAGGTGGAATCCGGATTTTATGTTTTCGATCCAGCGGGCGGGCCGCCGGTTTGTGGCGTCACCCTTCACCAACCCGCTTTTCTGGCCGCCCTCGACCTGGACCTGATCGACCGGGCCGGCCTGGTGTATCCGCGCGCCGAATACCCCTGGATCGTGCGACCCGAGCCCCAGGTGGGTCCGAGTCAGGAATGGGTGGGCGAACTCACCTGGCTGTTGAATGCTCTGGTCGACCTGCAAGGGTCCCTCATCGAGTCCGACGGTCGGCGCCTGGAGCCGGCTCGGGAACCAGGCGAAGTCCTGACCGAGGCTTTGCTCGTCTATTGGGGCAAGAAAACCCAGCTCGCCAAAGAGCTGGCGGCTTTCCTGGTGGAGTTTCTGCAGAACTGGATGTTGCTCAAGCCCCGGGGTCAGCGCAATTATGAGCGCACCTTTCAGGAGTTGCACTGGATTGGCGAAGACTACCTGGCCTCCGTAAAAAAACGGAAGTTATGGCCCGAGTATTTTCTGGGCGAACCGCAGTTTACGGGAGCGGATTTGTCCGAGAAGGATCGGCAGGCCTATCTGAAGACCTGGAAACAGGTTTCGGCCTTCGTGGAGGCTCGCGGTCGATGAGAGGGCGCGTCTTGTTGCTGCAAACCGGCAGTGCCCCGCCCACCTCGGGACAGGAGTACGGACAGCTTTTCGGCGACGCCTTGGGCCTGGAGCCGGTGCTGGCCGACGCTCGTTTGGGCGAATTTCCCGAAGGGGACTGGGCCGGCGTGGTCATCACCGGGTCGGCTTTTTCCACCTACGAAGAGCTGGACTGGATCGGTCCCTGTGAAGAGTTCTTGCGCCAACTGGCCGCCCGGGGCGTGCCGCTCTACGGCGTTTGCTTCGGGCACCAACTGCTGGCGCAGGCCTTTGGCGGCAAAGTAGAACGCTGCCCCAACGGCTGGGAGTTGGGCACCTGTCGGGTCGAGCTGACCGAGCTGGGTCGAAAGGACCCGCTTTTCGAGTCGCTGCCCGGCGAGCTGGCGGTGCAGCAGAGTCACGGAGACGTGGTTACCGCACTGCCTGACGGAGCGGAAGTGCTCGCGACCAACGGGCATTGGGGAGTGCAGGCCTTTCGCCTGGGGGCGCGCATCTGGGGAACCCAGTTCCATCCGGAGTTCACCCCGGTGACCATGGCCGCTTCGGTGGAACGGGTCACCACTCTGCTCGAGCAAGATGCCGAGCAAAAGCAACAACTCCTGGATCAAATCGAGGAAACGGCGGCCGCTCGCGGTTGCCTGGCCAATTTCGCCCGACTGCTTTGAACCCCGTCCTGGGCAGGGCCGTAGGCCCGATTATGACAAGCGATTCTTTCTTCAAGGTTCTGGGTTTTCTGATCAAGGTCGTGCTGGGGCTTTGCGGCGGCTTCGTGGCTCTGGTGGTGCTGAGCTTCTTCACCAATCCGCGCGGCTACAAGAGCAAGGCCTACGGTCAGTTCACCGCTTGCAAGTCCAACTGCAAGAACATCGCCACCGCTTTGGAGATGTATGCCAGCGACCACAAGGGGCGTTACCCCCGGCGCCTGGAGCAACTGGAGGGAGGGATTTACCTGAAGACCCTCCCCACCTGTCCGGCGGCGGGACGCATGACCTACGAAAACTACCGGGTGAGCACCAGGCCGGACGCTTTTAGCTTTGCCTGCTGTGGCACCAACCACAGTAGCGCCCAGGCCGGGGCCAATCTCCCCCGTTATAGCGCCGAACTTGGTCTGGTTGAGCATTAGACTCTATATCGCGCTCCAGGTGCTCATGCTGAGCTGGACCTCGATCACCATGCTGGTACAGGGTCCGGGAGCTTTTGATGCCCCCTTTGGGCCCAAGTATGCTCTCGAATGGAACTGGGTGTTGGCACACAGCCTCAGCGCCATTGTGGTGCTGCTGCTCGGCCCCTGGCTGTTGTGGCGCTGGCCGGGCCATCGGGGGCTGGGCAAAGTTTACCTGGTGTGCGCCGCCCTGGCTGCTCTGACGGGAATCCCTTTAAGCCTGCGGGCCGAGGGTGGCTGGGTCGGACGCCTCAGCTTCCTGATTCTGACGTGTCTATGGTTGCGGGCTGCCTGGGGGGCTTACGCGTCGGCCCGGCGGCGGATATGGAAGCAGCACGTGCAATGGGTTCAGGTCCACTATCTGCTGGCCTGGTCAGCCGTTTTTCTAAGACTGGGCCTGGGCGTGACCGGTTCTCTGGGAATTCCCCTGCAGCAGGTGACCCCCGCACTGGCCTGGTTGAGCTGGCAGCCCGGTTTTTGGCTGGGTTGCCGGTCTGGCTTGTTTTGGGGAAGAACAGCGGATCGCGTCGGCTAGCTTATTTCGGCAACAACCTGGACACATCGGCAATGCTTTGTTCATTTTGAGGCATTTCGCAAATAGTCCATTCGTGCCAATCTAGGATCAAATCCGGGTGAAAGGCATTGACCAATGGCAATTTCCAAAAGTGGAAGCTCCGGCAGCAGCAGTAGCTCCAGCAAGCCCAAGTCTTCCAGCAGCACACGAACCTCCAGCGTCCGCAAACCGACCACCAGCAAACAGCCGCAGAAGCAAACCCAGGTTAAGAAGAGCGGCGACAAGGCCACCATCTCCAAGGAGAAGGACAAGGCCGGCGCGACCCCCGACTTCGGAGCCAGCTTTGGCTCCAAGCCGATGAAGAAGGGCGCCGAGGGCGACAACGTCAAGCAGGTCCAGGAAATGCTCAATGCCCAGGGAGCCAAGCTGGACGTGGACGGCAAATATGGCCAGAAGACGGCCGATGCGGTCAAAGCTTTCCAGGAAAAGCAGCAGATCAAGGCTGACGGGGTGATCGGCAAGGACACCATCGGCAAACTGCAGGGCGCTGACCCGGCGTCCAAGCAGGACCCCGCCGCAGCCAAGCAAGATCCGGCCGCCGTCACCGACCCGGCTGCCAAGGCGGACCCGGCGGCCAAAGCCGACCCCGCAGCCAAGGCGGATCCGGCCGCCAAAGCCGATCCGACCAAACCCGGCGGAGCGATCGACCTTCCCCAGGGCTACGAGAGCCTGGAGAAGCTGAGTGGTGAGCTCAACAAGCGGGACCCCCGCTTCAACACCGATACTCCCGACGGCCGGTCGGCCACCGCTCTGGCTCTGGCCATCGGCGGCACCGAGATGTATGGCAAAGACCGAACCGCCACCGACTTCTTCACCAGCAAGGGCGGCACCGGCAACAACATGCTGGGCTTTGCTCAATTCAACCAGAAGTACCACGCCAGCAAGACCAACACGCCCGAGAAATACACCAAATTCCTGGGCAACATTCTCACCGGCGACGCCCGAATGCCCAACAGCAAGGCGGGCGGCAACCACGTAGGCGCTCTAAGCGAAGCGGTCAAATCCGGAAAAATCAAAACCGGCGATGATCTGCGCAACTTTATGAAGCAGCGGGGCTTTGGCGGCTCCAACTGGCAGGGCATCGACGACGGCTGGAAGCGAAATCCCGGCCTGGCCAACTCCCTGGTGCAATTCCTCAAACAGGGGTAAATCCCCAAAAAGGGCCCGTTCTACGGGCCCTTTTTTTGTTTATCCAGAGCTTTCTTCATCGATTGAAAAGGCAGGCTGTCCTTTTGGAACATCCAGCTGACGAACTCGCTGTCGAAGATCGTGATCCCCACCGTATGAGAGCGCTCTCCCTCCGAGACGGAGAGGGAACCCAGCTGCTTGGCGTCGCTGTGACCGCGCAACTTCCATACCTGGTGGAGCCTCAGTTCATCCCGGAACTTGGCGGCCGCGGCCGGATCGATGGGGCCCGAGCCTTTGAAGGTCTGGCCGTCGGACAGCAACTCATAGCGGAATTCCGCTCCCCGGTCTCTTTCGGAAAACTCGTAGAAGAGACGCGAACTCGGGTCGTCGAGGCGCAGAGTCAGCTTAAAGGGATCGACCGGGGCGGCTGGGGGTGCCTGAAAGCGTATCCACAAGGCGACCGCCACCAGACACAGCAGCAAGGGAATCAGCCGTCGCAGCATCGTCTCAGGTTCCAATGACGATCATGGGTCCGGTAGTCGAGGGCTGAAACAACCGGCCCAGCACGGGCAGGTCGCCGAGCACGGGAAGGACTTCCTCAAAAGGATAGAGGTTGGAAATCACCAGCGACTGTCCGGCCAGAAATTGGCCCTCGGTGTGTCGCCTACGCTGGCGGGCGGTGGCCGGCGAAATGGCGTTGGCGTCGCTGACGATGGTGGTGCTCAGGTCGATTTGCAGACTGCAGGATTGGTCCCCACTACGGGACGCTTCGGTGTGCAGGGCGATCTCGAAGGGCAAAGTCTGAGAGCCGAACTGTCGGGACTGAGGCAAGTAATACTTGCGATCCAGCCGGTCTCTCCAGACAAAGTCGCTGGTGCCCTCTTGAGCCGGCCATTCTGGCAGGGATTGTTCGGTGATCCCCAGCCGCAACGGCGGAATCCAATGGGCCTCCTGGGATTTCTGGGCATCCAGGGGCATCCACATGACCTCCGGGTCCAGGCTGGAGGGAACCAGGCGAACGCTCAAGGTGACTTCGGCCGGAGCAGCCTCGAGTTGGTCGAGAACGGAGTCGAGAGGACCCGCCGTCGCCAGGGCCGCGGCCAGAAGCAAATTCCACATGTCGGGCTCTTCCGGAGCATGAGACGGGGCCCCTTTCGGGGCCCCGAGCTTCAGGCGGTGGCGACCTTCTGTCGGGCCGCCTCGAGGGCTTCCTCGGTCTTCCCCATGGAAGTCCCCTCGATGCGGATCACCTCGACGTCGGTCAATCCCAGGAAGCCGAGGACCGACTTCAGGTAGGGCTCTTGAAAGTCGAAGGCCTGGCTCGGTCCAGCGCTGTAGACTCCGCCGCGGCCCAACACCAGGTGGAGCTTCTTGCCGGTGAGCAGACCCTTGGGGCCGCCTTCTCCGTAAGAAAAGGTGCGCCCGGCCCGGGCCACGTGATCGATCCAGGCCTTCAAAGTAGAGGGAATGCCAAAATTGTACATGGCCGCCTCAATGACGATCACGTCGGCTTGAATCAGTTCGTCCACCAGCTGATTGGACAGTTTGAGGTTGGGATGGTTGGGATCGCTGTAAATCACCGAAATGAAGTTCTCGTCAATGTGCGGAAGGGGGTCTTTGGCCAGGTCCCGTTCGACGACTTGCAAACCCGGATGGGTGTGCTGGAGGCGGGCGACGAGCTGAGCGCCGATTTGCCGACTGGTGCTGCCGTGCAGGTTGGCGCTGGAGTGGATATGCAGAAGATTATTCATGGGTGTATGATGGGCGTAACCAAAGATACGCGCAAGAAGGCAGTTTTATGTCACTAAGTAACACCGATGTTCCTAATGGAGTGAACCATGAGGCCTGTCGGCCGATCCGGGAAGTGCTGGGAATCGTAGGAGATAAGTGGAGTCTCCTCATCACCTATCAACTCTCGCGGCAGAAACTCCGGTTCAACGAACTGCGTCGAGCCCTGCCCGGCATTTCTCAGAGGATGCTCACCTATTCGCTTCGCGAACTGGAAAGGGCCGGACTGGTCTTACGGACCGTAACGCCCTCTGTGCCACCTCGGGTAGATTACGAACTAACCCCGCTGGGGGCAACCCTGCTGGTGCCGGTGCAAGGTCTGACCGACTGGGCGGTGGCTCACCAGGCGGAAATGGAGGCCGCCCGTGCTCGCTATGACGAAGCTTGAGAACCTCTTAGCCGAGCACTCCCTCGTCTGCGGTGCCGTGCTCGCGACCGATGGCCAGGTTGTGGAGAAAGCGGGGAATTTCTCGGGAATGGACTGGGCCAACAGCCTCTTGGGCTCGCAAGCTTTTTTGTTGGCGGACGGGCCGATTCGTCCGGCCATGTCTGGCCAGGGCCGAGAATTCGCCTTGCTGGAACGGGTAGAGGGTGGACTGCTGGTGGTCTTTGGACTGGATCGTGCCGAAGGAATGGAACATCTCCTCTTCGCCCGCCGCGTCGGAGCGAGCATCGATGCGGCCTTCTCTTAAGAGAAGGCAAATAAAAAAACCACCCGATCTCTCAGGTGGTTTTTTATTGCCTGGCTGCCTTCCACTCCAACACCAGGCACCCGGTAGATCTTGTGAGCAGGTCCTCCACCGCTTTCCGTCCCTGAGGACTTCCCGCAGCGAGTCTTTCACCTCGCGGTTCCTGTCGCCGATCCCGGCCTCTCTTTTGAGGTCTCTAAGAGGAGCACCCTCTCCGAGACACCTCTTTCTGCCCTTTAGTGGCTCACGCTGTAAAAGCTCAGCGGCTTGCTCGGTCTGCAAGCTACCCCTCTATCGTTCAGGCCGGTAGAGAGCCCCCTGGTCGCCGTCCTCCTGCACCAGGCTCCCACATCCATCGGGTTAGTTCGTTGCCGATTTCCCTTTTGGTTGAGTCGGGTTGGCGCGCTTTTCTGCGGTTGTTCACCGGTTCCCAGCGCGTCGGTTTATCCTCGCGGTCCGACCCATTGATGTGATCCTCACGACATTGCTTTCGATCGCTTTGCGCCGTTGTCGCCCGGCCGCGTGCTAAGGTCTGCACGCAACCCCTGCCCCTTGGCTGGGACAGAGCCTCCTGGACGCCGCTTCTCCCTGTCCAGGCTCCCCCTCGGTTTCCTGAGTGCTGTGGGCTTTTGTCCGAAGACTCCCGCCCGCAGGCTTCCACCTCGCGGTTCTCAGGGCCGATGAGGCCCGAGAGCATACATTTCGCTGCTCCCTGCGCTGCGTGCTGAGGTTACACGCTCCCCTGCCCCTCTGGCGGGACAGAGCCTCCTGGGAGCCACCTTCCTACCCAGGAACCCCAATTAACACCAGCTTACTCGGGAATTTTCCCTGCGCCTATCCTCCTTGTGAGAGGCCTGACGGAGTTCTGCCCTCGCGGGCACCCGTTGCTGTATTGGGCCAGAATTGGGTTATGCGAAGCCAATTCTCTCCGGCCTTACTGGGTCAGAAGGCTACCCCTGATGATACGCCCATCAGTGCGTCTTGCGCTCCGTGGAGCGCTCGAGGAATTAATCATACCCACGATCCACCTGTCAATAACATGTCCGGACGTTAACATGACGTTCATATTTAGTCTTTTGTAAGTCGTTCATACCTTGTTCATCTTTTCAGGGTGTTTTCAGGTGTAAGGTGGACCTACACACCACACCCCAACTAACAGGAGACCCCGACAAATGATTAAGGCCGATTACGTTCCCGGACAAGTTATCGTTCGCACCCGTGGCGACAACAGCCGCGCCCTCGCTTCCAGCGAGTCCTTCGCCGACAAATACGGCGCTACCGTCGCTGACAAGTTCGAGTTCGGCCAGAGCAGCCTCCTCGACAAAGGCGAAATGATGCAGCTCCAGCTGCCCGCCGGCATGACCACCGAGCAGGCCATCGCCAAGATGAAGAACGACCCGGCCGTGGCCTATGTCGAACCCAACTACATTTACAAACTCGACCCCAAAGAGCAGCAGGGTGGCGGCCAGCCCGAACCCACCCCGCCCACCGGCAATTCGGCCGCTCCCAATGACCTGGTTCCCGAACTGTGGGGCCTGCACAACACCGGCCAGAACAACGGCACCGCCGGCGTGGACATCGACGCTCTGGGCGCCTGGCAGATTCACACCGGTCGCCACGACGCTCCCATCATCGCCGTCATCGACACCGGCGTCGACTACAACCACCCGGACCTGGCCGCCAACATGTGGACCAACACCGGTGAAATCCCCGGCAACGGTATCGACGACGACGGCAACGGCGTCATCGACGACGTGCACGGCTTCAACGCCTTCGCTCAGACCGGCGACCCGATGGACGGTCACGGCCACGGCACCCACTGCGCCGGAACCATCGGAGCCGTAGGCAACAACGGCATCGGCGTCGTAGGCGTAAACCACCGCGCCAACATCATGGCCGTCAAAATCTTCGACGACTCGGGCAGCACCGACTCGGCCGCCATCCTGCGCGGCATCGAATACACCACCAAGATGGGCGCCAAAATCACCTCCAATTCGTGGGGTGGCGGTGGAGCCTCGGAAGCCCAGAAAGAAGCCTTCGCCGCTTCTTCGGCCCTGCACATCATGGCCGCCGGCAACAACTACTCGAACAACGACCTGATTGCCAACTACCCGAGCAACTATGACCTGAGCAACAACATCGCCGTGGCCGCCAGCGACCGCAACGACAAGAAGCCCGGTTTCTCCAACTATGGAGCCACCCAGGTCGACATCGCCGCTCCCGGCAAAGACATCTACAGCGCCAAACCCGGCGGTGGTTACCAGTCGATGAGCGGCACCTCGATGGCCACTCCTCACGTAGCTGGCGTAGCCGCTCTGGTGGCCTCCGCTCACCCCGAATACTCGGCCGAGCAAATCAAGGAAGCCATCTTGAATGGCGCCGACAAGCTCGACAGCTGGAAGTCCAAGGTCGTTGACGGCAACCGCCTCAACGCCCACGGCGCGCTGCTCGGCCACGCGGTCAATCAGGGTTAAGTCCCCCAATGAAAAGGCCCCTCGCGAGAGGGGCCTTTTTTCGTTTTAGTGAACCGTGTCCAGCCTGCAGCCGGCCACTTCATTGCCGCCCGTGTAGCACTGGTCGCGCAACATTCGCTCGATCTGGGCGCTGCTGCGGTCGGGGAAATTGTTGTGCAGTTCTTGCATCTGGGCGGCGGTGCGCGGCGCGGCGTAAGAAGTGCCTTCATCTCCCGGACCGAGCGAGCCCCAGGCGTTGAGGTCGACGGTGCGGGTGGGACTGCTGTAGTCGGCCACGCCCACACGATTGTCGGCACCGGTCACTCCAAGCGCGCCCACGGTGGTAGCGTTGGGAGTTGCCAGAATGTTGTCGTAGAAACCCTCGGGGATTTGCAGCTCGCGCCCGCCGTTATCCCGCTGCATGGCGGCGACCAGCCCGCCATTGTTACCGGCGGCGACCACCACCGAATTGTTGCGCGATTCGTAGCCGTCCACAACCGCTGCCATGGCCTGGCGCATCTGATCCATATCAGGAGTGTGGTTGGCCTGGTTGGTGCGGTTGATCAGACTCTGCTGAAACTGCTGACGGGCCGGGCCCGAAACGGCGGGGTCGGCGCTGGTCAGAGCCTGGGGGTCGATGTTGAAGGCGCGAGCCAGATTGTCGGAAAGGCCCTGGCCGGTCCCGCGGCGTGCCTGCTCCTCGGGGCTGGCGTCAGGCCGGGCCGGATTCCAGGCCAGGCTGATGTCGTTGTAGAGATTCTCGGTGACGTTGGAGGGGCTGGCGGACATCGAAAAATTGGTGACGGTGTTGCGCACGCCGGCCTGGGCCTGGGCACCGAGACTCTGCATAGCGCCTGAGGCGACCGAGCCACTCTGCAGCATGACCGAGGTATCCAGGCCCTGCAGCGTTTGTTCGGGAGTCATGCCAGGCGACGAGAGCAGAAAGTTGGGGACGATCGTCTGGGGGTTGGCGAACTCGCTGGTGTTGATGCGGCCGGTATAGCCGGTTTGCAGGGCGGCGTTCGTGACCTGGATGCCGTGGGGGACGCGAATGGGCACGAAGCCCGGCGGGCCCGGCACGGGCGGCGCGGAAAAGTCCTGCTGCGGGGTGAAGTGGTCGACGATCTGGAGGGTGCCGGACTGAGGAGTCTGGCTGTCCGTGACGTTGGGGGCCATGTGTCGCATGCGCGGCAACGACTGCATGGGCATCGGAAGTCCCGGTCCCAGAGCGGGAAAGTCTGCCATCTTTCGTTTTCTCCCTCGAATGTGTCTGCACCAGGAACGGGATTGTCTTTATGTGTGTGTCCAGATTGTAAACTTCGCACATTTCCGAGATGTGTCGAATTTCTGAAATTTTTAAGCCAATCAGATCTCGTATTCGGGGTGGGGAACGCCAAGTAGCCAGCGGTCGAACCAGTTGACGATATGGTCGAGACGCTCCACTCGATGCCAGGGCTCGCCGGAGCGGGACAAATCGTGACTTTCGCGCGGAAATCTGACCATCACCGCGATGCGATGTAGATATTTCAAGGCTCGAAACATTTGCTCGCCGCCAGCCTCGGGAGGCGTGCGCGTATCCGAATCGCCCAGAATGAAGAGCATCGGGGTGTGGATGTCCTTGACGAACGTGATCGGGCTGCGCTCGGCGAACTCGGCCGGATTCTCAAAGGGCGCGCCCTTGAACCAGGTGGGTTCGAACAAGGTCATATCGGCGCTGTACCACCAGGCAGCCCAATCGGCGATATCCCGCTGAGAAACGGCCGCCTTGAAGCGCTGGGTATGTCCCACCGTCCAATTGGTGAGCAAGCCACCGCCACTTCCGCCGGTCACTCCCAGGCGTTCTGCATCAACATCCCCTCTGCTCAAGAGAAGGTCCACGCCGGCCATCAAGTCTTTGTAGTCGTCTCCGGGATAGTGATGCTGAATCAGGTTGCCGAATTCCTGACCATAGCTGGTGGATCCGCGTGGATTCGGATAGAGCACCGCGTAGCCGCGGGCCGCCTGGGCCTGAAACTCATGATCGAAGACGAAGCCGTAGGCAGCGTGAGGTCCACCGTGGATATTGAGCAGCAAGGGCACCTTCTGACCCGGCTTGCGATTGGGCGGCCATTGCACCCAGGCCTGGATGGTACGACCGTCAAAACTTTTGTAGTTGAGCTCCTCGGGCTGAGTCAAATCGAATCGACTGAAGTCATTGAGCCGGGTGAGCGGTCGCCCATCCAAAGTGTAGAGCTCATTGAGCACGGTCGGAGTCGAGATTTTCACCACAAACTGCCCGCCGTCAAAGGCGAATCCCTGAACGGCCTGGTCGCCGTGCGTCAGCTCGCGCGCCTTGCCGTCCAGGGAAACGGCCACCAGAATGGCCCGTCCTCTTTTCGCCGTGATATCCAGCAGCTCGCCGTTGCGCCAGACAATGCCCTGGCCTCCCCCACCGGCCGGCGCCGAGTTGTCGCCGGCCACTCCCGATCCCATGTCGAAGTCATAGTCCGCCGTGAGGTTCTTAGGAGTCCCGCCGGTGACGGGAATCACGTAAAGATCCGGCTGACTGTAGGAACGGATCGGTTGGCCCTGTTCGGCGTGGAAAGCCAGCCTGGAACCGTCGGGAGAGAGCTTCAGGCCGCTGATGGAGAGCGGGAGTTTGGCGACCAGGGTGTCGACGCCGTCGCGAACGCGGTGAATCTCCGAGTAGTTGGGCTCATAGTAGCCTTCAGGTCGCGGATCACTGGCGTAAAAAAGGGAGCCGTCGGCGGCGAACTGTGGGTCGGAAACATCAAAGTCCCCTCTGGTGACCTGGGTAGCCTTGCCTTTGCTCAGCCCCTGTAGCCAGACGTGGCGGTGACGCTTGAAATTGAGATTTCCCCCGCCGTTCACTCGATAGTGAGCGCGATTGATGACGGCCACGTCGCTGACGTAGCCGTCCTTTTTGGGTCCGTTGTCTTCTTCGTTTCCATCGTAGACGAAGGCCAGTTGGCGGCCGTCGGGAGTCCAGACGGGTGCGTTGAGCATGCGCGGCAGGTCGGAGATGATCTGCGCCTCTCCTCCCTCCAAAGGCATCAGGGCCAGGGCGCCGTTGCGCACGAAGGCCAGCTTGCTGCCGTCCGGGGAAAACCGCGGCGAACGGTCTCTGGTGCCGAAGGTCAGAGGGCGAGCTTTGCCGTCTTGTAGATCCACGATCCAGAGCGAGGTGTCATAGCCGGTCTTCTTGGCGTCCACCACCGTCTTGACGAAGACGGCCTGCTGCCCATTGGGAGCCACGCGCACTTCTCCGATCCATTGGAAATCGAAGAGGTCCTGGTGAGTCATGGGACGAGCCAGGACGGAAGCGGTGAGAGCTCCGAGGATGAGCAGCAGGCGTTTCATCTGCGCAGTTTAGCCTGCGCGCGATCAGGTGTCCAGGTAACCCAGCACGGAGGGTGTGTAGAGCGACTTGACCGCGGCAAGGCGCGCGCGCACGTCCTTCTCGCTGCGAATCTGAGCGGCGTGATACTCGACGAACTGCTGAATCGGAAAGGTCTCCCACAGGTTCTGACAGGTTTCGTAACGGGCGACGACGGCATCGACGGTGTCGGTGCGCACCCCGGGCAAGACGGCCAGGCCGAGAATGGCCTGACGCCGGGCGTAGATGTCGGTCGAAGTCTTCATCACCTGGACCAGAAAAGTCTCGACCTTGTCTCGACCGGCGAAGTCAGGGCTGGCGGCGATGGCGCTGACGACGGCGATAGCCTCCTTGCGGGGCAGCTTGTTCCAGTCGCGCATCAGCTGGTCAGCCACATTGGCGTACTGATCAGGTTCGATGTTGAGAGCGCTCAGCAGAGCGGTGCGGGAGGCCTCGTCCATACGGGCCTGGTCACGGTCGTCGATGCCACGAGTGAAGAGGACCTTGCGCTGTAAGCTGAGGACTTTGAGCAATCCGGCTTGATTGCCGATCATGCAGCGCTTGAGGTCGATCTTGGCGGTGAAGACTCCTTTGGCCGAAACCGGCGCGAGAAGGAGAGCGGATACTGCGAGGGCGAGCAGTTGGGCTTTCATATGAGCTCAATGTAGGGACCATGATTGAAGACATGGCCCGCGCTTCCTGAAGAATTTCTGACCGTGTCCTGGCTTACATTCGTGCCGGTCCATTTGCACTATAATCACAATCAGACATCAAAAAGAAGGCAAATACTGGAGCATCTATGATTTTAGTTGAAGGTCTAGACTTTGCCGGCAAGTCGACTCTCATCGAGGGACTTCGCCATCACCTGAGCAAGACCAGAGTCTTCCAGGGTAATTTCTGCGCCAACAATCCGGCTGGCCGCGTGGCGCGTGAACTGGATCGCTGGGATGAGGGATTCGGAGGGCTGGAAGCAGGGGCCCTTTTTCTCTCCTCTATGCTCTGGGACGCCCGCAATTTCCAGGCACCCGCCCCTGGCGAAGTTCATATCCAGGAATCGTGCTGGCTGCGGATGTTGGCCTTCGAGCAACTGTATGGCTCCGTCCCGATCGCTCGTATGATGGAAGAGCAGGGCAAGCGCTTTCCCCGTTTTGAGAAGGCCTTCTTTTTGACCGCCTCCCTGGAGGAACGGGAGCGTCGGTTCCGTTGCGGCTCCAGAAACGACGTGCACGACTTGATGGCCTTTCGCCAGCCCGAAAAGTTCCTGGCCCTGGAGCGCCGTCTGCGGGAACTGGTCGTCGAGTGGGAAGCAGGCTACGTGCTGGAGACCGACGGCCTTTCGCCGGATCAGGTGCTGCGCCGGGTGCTCAACAAGTTTATGGCGAAGTCCGCCTGATGCACCTCTATCTAATGCAACACGGGGAAGCCTTGAGCGAGGAAAACGCCCCCGGACGCCCCCTCTCGCTGACCGGCATCGAGCAAGTCAAAGCCGTATCCCGCAAAGCCTACGATGCCGAAATCCGGATCTCCGTGGTCTACCACAGTGGGAAACTACGAGCTCAGCGAAGCGCTGAACTGTTGGCCGATGAAGTGGGCGGTGAGGCGATTGCCCGCGAGGGCCTGGGCCCGGGAGACGATGTAGCTGCCGTGGCCGAATGGCTGGGCAAGGAAGAAGAGGACCTGGCCCTGGTGGGCCATCTCCCCTTTCTAGATCGCCTGGTGAGCCTGCTGGTATCCGGCAGCCTGGAGAAAAGCATCGTGGCCTTTCGCAACGGAGCTCTGGTTCGACTGGTCCGAGACGCCAAAGGCTGGCGGGTCGACTGGATCGTGAAGCCTTAGGCCTCCGGTAGTCCAAACCAGGCGGTCAACACGGCCGTGCGCAAATCCACCGACTTGAACTTCTTGCCGCCGTTGAGCACTTCTTCAGGCGTCCCGGCGGCGAAGATGTCGAATTTCTTCTCCATATTTCTCAGGGAAGTGGGCACGACCAGGGCGGTGGGAATCTGTAGCCGATGTCCCAGCATCTGCAGCAGGCCTTCCACTTTCAGACGAATCTCCGCCGGATGGTTGTGCTGGCTGCCCACTACTTTCAGAAGCTGAATATGCTGAGGGGGAGTCTGCGAGAGTTGGGCCAGGATGGTCTTGCCCAACTCGTGCAGCAGCTCCCCTTCGTTCTCGGTGTCGGGAAACTTGATGGTGTCCAGTTGCGCTTCGTTCTTGGGCTTCTCACGGCTGCCGCTGAGGCGCGCCAGCTTCAGTCCCTGAGTCGTCGAAAGGATGCCGAGGACGGTCATTTGACGCCGAGCAATTCCACTTCGAAGACCAGTGTGGCTCCGGGAGGAATGACGCCACCGCCGGCTCCCCGCTGTCCGTAGGCCAGTTCAGACGGAATGGTAAGCTTGCGCTTCTCGCCGATTTGCATGCCGGCCACACCTTCATCCCAACCTTTGATGACGCGACCGGCGCCCAGGGGAAACTCGAAGGGCTCGCCGCGGTCGACACTGCTGTCGAACTTGGTGCCGTTGAGGAGCCAGCCGGTATAGTGAACCTGGACGGTGCGACCCGCCTGGGCCACCGCCCCGCTGCCGGGCTTCAGGATCTCATACTTGAGACCGCTGGGAGTGGTCACGATTTTGCTGGCAGCGGCCTGCGGTTTTCCGATCTGGACACGGCCCACCACATAGGGCTTCTCCCGTTTGTCGACTCCGCCGTTGAAGTCTTTCTGGCGCTGCAGCTGGTTGGCCGTGAAGTAGAGATAGCCACCGTTGATGGAAATACTGTCGGGCCACCACTTGGAATCGAGCTGAGTGAGCACCGAGTAGTGACCGTCGTTGGCGTGGCGCTTCAAGATGTTGGCGTGCTCGTAATTGGTGGCGTAGAGGTTGCCCTCGGTGTCGAACTCGAGGCCGTCCGAGGCTCCGCCTTTGTCGCCCTCTTCCTTGACGTCCGGTTGGCCTTCGGTTTCTCGCAGTTGCTCGGTGGACACCGAAAAGAGCTTACGGCCGGAGAGCACGCTATAAAAAAGTCTTTCGCCATCCGGGCTGAGGGCGATGCCGTCGGCACCGATCGTCATCGGCTGAAAATTAGGGCGATACAAGGGCTTATTCTCGACCATGGGCACGAAATTCGGCTCTTCTTCCACACTCTTGTGACCGTCCAGCTTGCGCCACGACTTGCCGCTTTTAAGATCGACCACGATGATGGCGTTGTTGCCCGACACCGCGCTGTCGGTAATGTAGGCCACCTCTCGCTTGGTATCGACGCGCACGTCGTTAAGATAGGTGGTGGAGCGCACCACGTTACTGGGAAAGTGGATGTTTTTGACGACCTGGTTGGTCTTCAGGTCGATGCCGATGAGCTTGGCTCCGTCCGGCACGGGCGGTCCGAACTGGATGCTGCCGGTGTCCAGAATCCAGAGACGGTCCAGATTATCGGTGACCACGCTCTGCACGGAGACCAGCGTTTCGTGGGGACGCTTGGCATCGTATGCGTTCAGCTCGCGATTGGGGTAAGGAATTTCCTTGCCGTCCTTGAGCTCGACCACACTGGCGTCCACCTGATCGCCCCAACGTGGGAAATTGACGAAGACCCGTCCTCCCTGAGAAGCGGCCACGCCGGTGGGCATGGCGCCGTTGAGACGGGCGAAGACTTCGGGTTGGGCGTAGGCGTTGAGCGGCAGCAGTGCGGCCAGGAGTAGCTTTTTCATACTCAGGCCCTACGAGTGCCCGGGGGTGGGGTCCTTCCCGGCGATTTCCAGCACGTAGCGACATTTCTGGGGAATCGTCAGGATTTCGTGGAGTCGGAAGCCCGCTTTCTCGCAGGTTCTCCGCGAAGCCAGATTGTCCGGATCACAAGTGACCCAGAGACGTTCGAAACCGTGGCGCTGGACCAATGGGAGCAGTAGCCTTAGAGCTCGAGAGGCAAGACCCTGACCACGAAACCGGGGGGCCACCACGTAGCCAATCTGTCCGCCCACGATGTTTGCCTCGTCCAGGCGTAGATCAATCCCGCCTACTTTTCCACGCACCCCATCCAGGAACATGGAAAAGTAGTAGGCGGGTGGATGGCCTGGACTGGTGCTCCCGATGCGCAGCTGCAGATCCCGGTCGCGCAAGGGTCCCGGTTCGAGATACTCCGTTAAGAGACCCAAGAGTAGGCGTACTCGGGAATTTCCAATCCCAGAGCCTGCTCGCTGACCTTAAGGGGCCGGAAAGTGTCCACCATCACGGCCAGCTCGTGGGTTTCCTTTTTGCCGATGGAAGCCTCGGTGGCGCCCGGTTGAGGTCCGTGCGGCAGGCCGCTGGGATGCAGAGTCCAGTCGCCCAACTCTACGCCACGTCGGCTCATGAAATCTCCGTCTACGTAGTAGAGAACCTCGTCCGAGTTGACGTTGCTGTGATTGTAGGGAGCCGGGATGGCCAGGGGATGGTAGTCGAAGAGCCTCGGACAGAAACTGCAGACCACGAAATTGTGGGCGTCAAAGGTCTGGTGCACGGGCGGTGGCTGGTGCACCCGACCCGTAATCGGTTCGAAGTCGTTGATGTTGAAGACCCAGGGGTAGAGGTAACCGTCCCAGCCGACCACGCCCAGAGGGTGCTGAGCCAGGATGTGACGATGCAATTCGTTGCGGGCCTTGACGCGGACCTCGAACTCGCCCAGCTCGTCATGGGTCTCCAGTTCGGTGGGGATACGAATGTCGCGCTCGCAGTAGGGGCTGTGCTCCAGTAGCTGGCCGTGCTGATTCCGGTAGCGCTTGGGTGGCTGTACCTGCGAGGGACACTCGATGGTGAAGAAGCGAGCGTTGTCGGTGATCATTTGCCAGGTCACTCCGTAGGGAATGACCAGGTAGTCGCCTTTCACCAGGTCCAGGTTACCGAACTGACTGCGGAACTTGACCTCACCCTCGTGCAAAAACCAGACTTCGTAAGCCTGGGAGTTGCGGTAGTAGTAGTCCATGGGCCTGGTGGCAACCGACATGCCGAGCCAGACGTCGTCGTTGCCAAGCAAGACCTGACGGGCTTCTAACGCGTCTCCCTGCGGCTGGATCCTGTTGGTGCGGAACTGGCGCGCGCGCAAGGCGCCGAAATCGACGAACCGAGGGTCCACTGAGCCGATTTTTTCGGCTTTTTTTATGCGCGTGGGTGGATGATTGTGATAGAGCAGGGATTGAATGCCCGAGAAGCCTTCCAGGCCCATGACCTCTTCGGTGTAGAGCACACCTTGGGGGTTGCGGAACTGAGTGTGGCGTTTGGGCGGCAATTGTCCGAGGCGGTGATAGAAAGGCATAGGAATGAATTTCCCCCGCTTCGCTTAGTTCACACATCGTTCACAAACAGGATAGGCGTACCGGTCTAGACTGTCAGTGCACTACACAAGGTCCACACTTTCACACAACACAAGGAGATAGTCCCAAATGAGCACCATTCAACCCAAACTTTCCGTATCCACGCCGGTCGCCCCCAAAGCCGCCGCCCCCACCAAGTGCCCGTCCCCCCAGGATGTGGCCGGTGACCTTCGCGTCCAAGCTGGAGCCGACCAGGCCCGCGCCGACGAATTGAAAGCCCAGGCCGACGCTCTTCGTCAGGCCGGCACCGCCAAAGTTAACGAAGGCGCCACCCAGGTTGCCCAGGGTATCGCCACCGCCGCTCAGGGCGCAGCCAATGTCGCCGAAGGCAAGCTGACCCAGGCCGAAGGCCAGAACCAGATTCAGTCCGGTATCGACCAGGAGCAGGCTGGCCTGACCCAGGAGAAGGCCGGCATCGACGCCTTCACCTCCAGCCTGGCCGAAGCCAAGGACCTCAACAGCCAGAGCAAGACCGTCAGCGCGATGGCCGCTCTCGGAGTCATCAGCGAAGGCATCGAGACCGCCAAAGCCGCTGAAGCCAACAAGACCTTCGCCCAGCAGCTCGAAGAAGCTCGCGGCCACGCCTCCAACCTCGGCGCCCAGCTCGCCGACCTGCAGGCCCAGAGCGCTGTCGAAGCCGATGCCAACAATCAGGTCATCGCCGGCAACGCCCAGTTCGACCAGGGTCTGGCTCAGAACCGCGAAGGCACCGCCTCTCTCATCTCGGGCGTAGCCCACCAGACCGCCGCCGCCGGTAAGGGCGAGCAGGCTGCTCAGAAGGAAAAGGACGCCGTCGTTTACCAGCAGCACGGTGAGTCGCACGCCGCCCAGTCGGCCGAAGTCAACCAGACCTCGCTCGACACCAGCATCCTGGCTGGCCAGGAGTGGAAGCAGGCCGCCAAGCTCGAAGCCAAGTCGCTTCACCAGCGCAGCGAAGGTGACAACGCCATCAGCGTTGCCGACCTGCTCGCCCGCGTCGCCCAGATCGACAACGAAGCTGGCGCCGCTCTCCAGGAAATCCCCGGATTCCTGGCTGAAGGCAACAAGAACAAGGCTGACGGCGAAAACAAAGCCGGCACCTCCGAAGAGCGCAAGCAGGCTGGCGCTACCCACTACGCTTCGGCCGACAACTTCCACGCCAAAGCCGTAGTCGCCAACGACCACGCCATTGAATACGCCAAGGAAGCCGCCGACCTGGCACAGCAGGGCAAGGACCTCAAGGACCTGTCCGACTCCGAACTGGCCACCGCCGCCCAGAAACAGTCCGAAGCCGACGCTCTCCAGGCCAAGGCCGACGAACTCCAGCAGCTGGGCGACGAGCAAGTTGCTCAGGGCAAGAAAGACCGCCTCGAAGGCTCGATGACCGCCGCTGCTGGTCTGGCCGCGATGACCGGTGGACTGAACGACGAGCAGGCTGCTCACAACGCGATGAACGCCACCTCGGCCAACATCCCGGGCATCACCGACGCTCTGACCGCCAACCAGGCTGCTCGCCAAGAGACCCTCGCCAAGGCCGACGAAGCCTACCAGGGAATCAGCGACGCCCAGGACTTCCTCGGCCAGACGGTTCAGGTCCAGAGCGACCTGGCCGCCGCCAAGCAAGCCAACCTGGAAGGCCGCGTAGGCAACCTGGCCGACATCATCGCCGGCGAGAAAGCCCAGACCGATGGCATCCAGGCTCAGTCCGACGGACTGGACAAAGTCCAGGCCGGCACCGACCAGGAAAACACCGGTCGCCAGCAGATTGTCGACGGCAAGACCGCTGCTCAGCAAGGCAAGCAGAAGGTCACCGAAGGCAACAAGGAAATCACCAAGGGCGACCAGACCGCTCAAGCTGGCCAGGTTCTCCAGAACAAGGCCGACCAGTACAACGCCATCGCCAACGAAGTGGACCCCCAGTCCAAGAAGTAAGCGATATCGGGTCCTCGAAAAGGGGTCTCCTTCGGGAGGCCCCTTTTTTTATTGGTGGAACGGCCCTGAGGTGAAGAGAGCGGCGCTATACCTGCATTTCCCCTACTGTCGCAGTCGCTGCACCTACTGCGACTTCAATGCCTACACCGACGTAGGAGCGGAACGCTCGTCCTACATCCAGGCTCTCATTCAGGACATCCGCGCTCAGGACCGCTGGCGCATCCACTCGGTCTTCTGCGGCGGCGGAACGCCCAGTCTTTATTCGGCCGAAGAACTCGGGGCGGTACTCCAGGCCTGCCGCGAACACTTCGACTTTCGACCGGTGGAAGTCACCCTGGAAGCCAATCCAGGAACGGTGTCGTTAGAGCAGCTCCAGGGCTTGAGAAAAGCGGGCTTCGACCGGATCTCCCTGGGCGTCCAGACCTTCGAACCCGAACTGCTCAAGGTTCTCAACCGAATCCACTCGGTCGCCGACGTAGAAAACGCCGTCCACTGGGCCCGCCAGGCCGGTTTTGAAAATCTGAGCCTGGACCTGATCTACGGACTGCCCGGCCAGACCATGGCTTCCTGGCAAGAAACCGTGAAGCGGGCCCTGGCCCTGAAGCCGGACCACATCTCCACCTATCAATTGACCGTAGAACCAGGCACCCGATTGGAAAGCCAGGTTCGACTCGGCGAAGTGCAGCTTCCGGAAGAGGACCTGGTCTACGAAATGGACTACTGGATGCGCCGATTTGTGCGCGGCTCCGGTTTACGTCGCTATGAGGTGTCCAATTGGGCTCGTCCGGGCCGGGAATCGCGGCACAACCTGGTCTACTGGAAGGACCTCCCCTATCTAGGCCTTGGCTGTGGGGCCACAGGCTTCGTCAACGGCTGGCGAGTCCGGCGCGTGCTGCATCCCGTCGCCTACGAACGAATGCTGGCGGCCGGCGCGGTCCCAGTGGTATCGGCAGAGCGTCGCGATCTCGAGGGAAGTCTGCGCGACTGCCTGATGATGGGACTGCGAGTCCGCCGCGGCATCAATCTGCGCCGCCTGCTGCGGCGCTTTCCGGGACTAAAAAAAGAAACCCTGGAAGCATTCTTCCAGGGTTTCCCCGCGGACTGGTGGTCCTTGAGCGACTCGCGACTGCGGCTGCGTGGCCGAGGCGTGGATTTTGTCTCCACGGTCTGCGAGGAACTGATGGAATATCTTTTAGTTCAGCCCGCGTTTGCGGACCCAGGCGGTGCGCAGATTGAAGACGCGGGTCTCACCGAAGTAGCGGCGGTCATCACTGCGTAGCAGCTCGGCCTGGCGAGGGGCCATCCAATCATTCAGGTCTCCAAGCTGCGCAGCGGTGGCGGCGACTTTGCGTTGGAAGGAGGGCTTCAGGAAAGCGGGCATCTGTTTTCAGAGTCCTTTCAGTTCTTGAGTCTTATACTAGGGCCTCGCCGCCCCCGGGACATCGCAAACATGTTAACTGGGCGACATAGACTCGTTGAACTGAATTCAAACTCCGGTACAAGAAAAAAGGCCCCTGAGGGCCTTTTTGCTTTTAGTTGCCGTAAGGGTTTCCGGCCAACACCTTGCCCGAAATGGTGGTGATGTTGTTCTTGCCGATGCCATTGGTGAAGGCACTGAGACCGACGGTCTCGATACCGCTGCTCAGGCCGATCGCTCCAATGCCCTCTTCCATAGAGAGAGTGATGGGGCTGCGGTTGCCGGAAACTTCCGCGCGAACCGGGGCGAGCGGGGCATCAGCCGGCGTCTGCTGCTGCAAACGCCCCTCGACGACCTGTTCCTGACTGGGGAGCGAACTGCCGGAACTGACGAATCCGTCGTTGCCGACCTGCGGGTTGCTATCCGCCTCTTTTTTGGTGACCGGGGTATTTCTTTTATACTCTCCGGCTCCACCGATGTTTCCAATTCCAATTGAACTTGCCATTGTGGTGACCCTCCAACTTCATGACCAACTTACACGAAGGGGGGTGCATGAAATGTTGCCAAAATGTTAACGCTTCGTCACGTGGAGAGGCCCTGGAAGCCAAGGATATCTTTCGAGCCTGAAAAAATCCTGAAAAATGACATGGAATCCCGAACAATACAATCGCTTCCGCAGCGAAAGACTGGCGCCATTTGAAGATTTAGTGCGTTGGCTCAAGGTCAGACCCGGCATGAAAGCGGTCGACCTCGGCTGCGGACCGGGGGAACTGACTCGCCGCCTGGGGACTTTGTTGCCGGAGTCGGAAGTGGTGGGGATCGACTCCTCGCCCGAGATGATTCCGAAGGAACCCGGCTTCCAACTCGCTCGTATCGAAGACCTGGAAGGCCAGTATGACCTGATCTTTTCCCATGCCGCCCTACACTGGGTCGATGACCATCCCGCCTTGTTCTCGAAGCTCTGGGCCTGCCTCAAACCCGGAGGCCAGCTCCTGGTGCAGATGCCCTACAACTTTGACCATCCATCTCACCTGGCAGCGGCCCGAGTGGCACAGAGCCTGGGACAACCGGTGCGCGAGGTGCCCGTACTCCGGGTGGAAGACTACGCCCGGCTGCTCTATGACCTTGGCGCGCTAGAAACCCAGGTCCTTGTGAAAGTCTATCCTCACGTGTTAGCCGACGCCGACGCCATTGTCGAGTGGACCAAGGGAACGCTTCTCACAGCCTATACGGTCACGGAAGCCTTCCTGGAGAATTATCAGGCAGAAGTCCGCCGCGCCTGCCCAGGCTCCCCGGTCTTTTACGGATTCAAAAGGCTGCTGCTGTCAGCCGAGAAGCCCGCTACCTCCATCTGACGAACCCCGGCGATCGGATCCAAAGAAAAAAGCCCCGACTTTCATCGAGGCTCTTGTTGGTGGGCAGGGCGTGATTCGAACACGCGTAGGGCGTAGCCCGGCAAATTTACAGTCTGCTGCCATTGTCCACTCGGCCACCTACCCAGGTTGCGGGCTTATACTAGCCACCCCGGCATGATCTGTCAAGACAGCCAGCCAGGGATTTGCTCCTCAATTTTCCGGGCGCGCCATCCGGGTAGCAACTCTTCCCAGCGCCGGCTGACCATGGTCAGGTCACGGGGTCGAGGCTCGGGCGAGGGATAATCGGACCTCTGGCCAGCCGAGACCAGCTCGGGAACGGCCAAATGTAGCGAAAGTTGACGCCCCATCTCCAACCGTGAGAGGCGCGGACCAGCAAGGTGCACGATTCCCGTCCCTGATCCCAGGGCTAGCCGAACCAGAGCCTCTGCCGCATCTTCGTAAGAAATCATCCCTCGCCACTCGTCCTGGAAAAGCGATGCGGGCCTGCCCGCACGCAAATTCGCAACCAGCTGATCGTAATAACTCTGTCCGACGCCCAGAGCCGGGCCGACCATCAAGGCCACTCTGGCCACCAGGTGCCCCTGCTCGAGCACCGCACGCTCGCCACGCAATTTGGAGCGCCCATACTCACTGACCGGGGCGGGCACGGCCTCCTCATCGTAAGGGGCCGTCTCTCCGTCAAAGACCATGTCGGTGGAAACATAGACAAGTCGCACCCCCTTGTCAGCGCACCAACGGCCCAACCGAGCGCTCGCCTGATGATTGACCAGGTCCGCCTTCTCCGGCTCGTGCAAACAGTCCGCAACGGCCGACAACGCAGCTGTGTGGATTACAACCTCCGGACCGATCTCTCCAAGGCGTCTTTCCAGCTCAGAATCGCACAGGTCAAACTGGTGGTCAGGCCCACTTCGGCCGCCCCCCAGCAGGCCGTCGTGCCTCATCAAATAGCTGCCCAGTTTTCCACTGGCACCCGTCACAAGCACTTTCATAGCCAGAAGCTTCTCAAACCAGGAAGAAAAATCCCTGACCCAGGCAGAACAAGAAACTCAGTGGACAAGCACCAGTGGCATAGCCCCGATTCGCAAGCCGCCAGCGACTATGTGGAGGGCCGGCTTCAAGACCGGCGACTCTTCGAGGAACACCTCGACGAGTGCACGCGCTGCAGGCTTGACGTGGAAGCGCTCCAGCGCATGCGCGGCCAGACTCGCACCTGGGACGAAGAGGAGCCCTACCACAAAACCCGGACCTACAAGCCCCTGTTTTCCGGTCTGGCCCTGGCCCTACCGGTCCTGTTGATCCTGCTGGGCCTGTCGCTGACTCCTAAACGGCCAACCCCTCCCACCGCTAAAACGCAGTGGACCACCGGACAAGCCCCACAAACCCTAACCATCGACGGTCAGAGCCTTCAACTCGGCCCCCACAGTCGATTGCAGCAAATCTCCCCGAAACGCCTGCGACTGGCCAACGGCCAACTTCGAGTGCCCCCGAAACTCAGCAACCTGGAGGTCGAGACAGACCAGATTCAACTCAAATCCCTGGGAGCCGATTTGGAGGTCTTCCACGCCAAAGGCCTGACCCGAGTTCACCTCTATTCAGGCAAGGCGAAGCTTCGCCAGAAATCGGATGGGCGCAACTTGCTGCTCGATTCCAGGCAAAAGGACTGGCCCCAGGCCCCTAAAGCGGCACGGTGATGCCGATGGAATAGTTCAGACGGTCGTTGTTGGAGCGAGACGTCTGGCTCAACGGCACGCGGATGGCCCCCCACAGCTGCACTCCGTCAAAAATCGGACCGCCCCCGGTCACCGAAAGCAAGGGCTCGTAGGTGCCCCCATAGAGGTCGAACTGGTTGCGTAACTCAAAACCCGCGTAGGCGTCGTCGAAGTAATGGTAGCCCTGGATTCGCAAGGCCAACTGACGCGTGGGGTCTCCCGGCGTCGTCAAACCCATCGAATGCCGATAGCCGGCGATAAACACCAACTTGTTATCACTGTCCTGAGGCCGCCACTCAAAAGCATAGGCAATTCCGGGAGTCGTCGCGGACCCGCCCAAATTATCCGTGGCCGTATCAAAAGTCAGATTGACACCGATTCCGTGGGCGAACTCCTGGCTGGTGTCGAAACGGCGAAAATACTGAACGGAAAAATCGCCGAACCCCCGGCCCGGCAAGTTGCCCGTCTGCCCACCCTGATACCAGACCATCGGAGCCGAAACCTGGAGCGAAGAGCGCTCGTCCAGAGCGAAAACCGGATTGACGGTAAACGTCTGCGTGCCCTCTTGATTCTCGGCCACCGAATTGTTGTAAACGAAGTTAATGCGCGAACGAACGATAAAAGGGTCATCGACAGGTAGGGCGTTGGTGACCTTCTCTTCCTCCTGACCCCAGGCGGCGCCCGCCAGAACCAGCAGCAACAATAAGACGTTTCTCATCCGGCCGGCGCTTCTCAACGTCAAGCAAAATTCCCCTGATAGGAAAAAGGCCCGCCCCCAAACCGGGAGCGGGCCTTCCCTCACCAGACTACGGAGAGGTCACCAGGGTTCCTAAACCTACGGCCAGGAACTGCGTCGTGCCGGCCACGATACCGGCGGAGGTCGTGCTGAACTGCTGAGTCCAGCTGATGGAGTCGGTGGAAGTGAAGACGTTGGCGTTGGAGACGCTGTAAGTCACACTTGGCGAGACGGCGTTGCTAAATCGTGCTCCCGCACCGATAGCGTAGGTTCCGTTCAAGAACGCCACACTGCGGAAATTGCGGTTGTTCACGCCAACGCTGCGAATCGTCCAGGCAATCGCATCCGGAGAAGTCAGGACCGTGGAAGTGTCGCCCACGGCCACATAGACGTCGCCGCCCTTCGTGACCGCGTTCAAGGCCGTGGCCACACCGCTGGTGCGGGCTGTCCAGGCGCTGCCGTTGGGGGAAGTTAGAATCGTCCCGCCACTGCCGACCGCCACGAACTGGTTATCGGCGAAGGTCACTCCGTTCAACTCGACCGTGACGCCCGAAGCCTGGGTTGTCCAGGTCGTGCCGTTGGGAGAAGTCAGGACCGTCCCATTCACGCCCACCACCACAAACTGACCGCCACCAAAGGCGACCGCAGACAAGGTCTGAGTGGTCCCCGACGTCGCCGCGGCCCAGGTGATGCCGTCGGTCGAGGTCAAAACCGTGCCCAGGCTGCCGACAATAACGTAGCGGCTGCTGCCAAAAGCTGCACCCTTGAGAGTATTGAACGAAGTGGAATTGCGCGTCGTCCACAGGACTCCGTCGGTCGAAGTCTGCAAACGCCCCTCAGAGCCCGTCGCCAGGAAAAGGTTGTTGGCGAAGCTGGCCGTCTCTAACTGGTCGCTGCTGCCCGCCTGGCGGAAAGTCCAGGTGACGGCGTCCGGAGAAGTGAAAGTGCCTCCCGAGTTGCCGGTGGCCAGAAACAGGCTATTGGCGAACGTCAGGCCAGCCAGCCCTTCGAAGCTGATATTGGTGGACGTCCAGTTGGTTCCCTCAGGAGAGGTGACCACCGTGCCCGTGGTTCCCACGGCCACAAACTTTCCGGCCGCGAACACGACTCGATTCAAAGTCGCGCTGACTCCGGAGGTCCTGGGGGTCCAGGCCGTGCCGTCGGGAGAAGTCAGAATCGCGCCGCTGCCACCCACGGCCACAAACAGGCTGTTGGCAAAGGTCAGCCCTTGCAGAGCCTGAGTCGAGCCGCTGGAGCGCGCCGTCCAGGTATCGCCATTCGTCGAAGTCAGAATGGTTCCGGAGTTCCCCGCAGCCACAAACAGGTTGTTGGCAAAAAGAACTTCCTGCAGGTCATTAGCGCTACCCGTAGCAGCAAACGTCCAGGTGCTACCGTCCGCGGAGCTTAAGCGAGCACCGCCCGCACCCACCGCGATAAACTTGGACGCGCCGAAAGTAACGCCCGACAGCGTGCCGGTGAAGGGCACTTCGCGACTCGTCCAGGTGACGCCATCGGGGGAAGTCAAAACCGTCCCGAAAGCGCCCACGGCCACGAACTGGCCGTTCGCGAAGGTGAGCCCCAGCAAGTCGAAGGTCGTCCCCGAGGTGGCCACGGCCCAGGTGGTGCCGTCGGTCGAGGTCAAAATCTTCCCGCCGGTCCCTACCGTGACGAATTTGCCCGCGCCAAAAGCGGCGCGGTTCTGAATGCGATTGGTCCAATCTCGACCCACCGCCTTGTTGACCACCACGCGAGTGGCCACGCTGACCGGTCCGGAGCTGGCGGTCACCACCACCACGCCGGAACGCAACGGAGTCACCAATCCCGAACTGCTGACGGTCGCCACCGTCGAGTCCGAAGACGCCCAGGCGACCTGATTGGTTACGTCTACAATAGCGCCACTACTGTCGGGCACTTTGGCCGAGAGCTGCAGAGGCTGCAGCGTCAAAGCCGGATTGCGCGGGAAAATTCCCACTTGCGAGGTGTCAATAGGTGTGGAACCCCCACCTTGATTGACAAAAAAAGTCTGGGTTGTTACGCCCGAATCGTCACTGCCGCAGCCGCAGACGATGAGCGCAAACAACAGAAAAAGCCAAAGAAATCTCAAAAAGAGTCCTCCCCAATTGTGGTGCGAGGAGCCTATCTCGGAGCTGTCAACGAATTATCAACGCCCAAGAAAAAGGCCGCCCTGACAAGAGCGGCCTTTCTTAAAGCACTTAGTAGAATCCCACTACAACTGAAGAGTCACGGCTTTCGTCTCGGTATACAGCTCCAGGGCCTGGTGGCCCATCTCGCGACCCCAGCCCGATTGCTTGTAGCCGCCAAAAGGCAAGGCCGCATCAAAGATGTTGTAGCAGTTCACCCAGACGTTGCCGGCCCGCAGAGCGCGAGCCAACTTGTGCGCCTTGCTCACATCGCGAGTCCACACCGCTGCCGCCAGGCCATAGACATTGTCGTTGGCCACGCGCGCGATATCTTCCGGGTCGTCAAAAGGCATGGCCGCCACCACCGGGCCAAAAATCTCTTCCTGGACCACTTTCATAGTGGGCTTGGTGTCCACCAGCACGGTCGGCTTCACGAAGTAGCCCTTGTCGCCAAAACGCTCGCCACCAGCCGCGGCCCGCGCTCCCTCCGACTTGCCCGAATCCAAAAAGCCGCAGACGCGGTCAAACTGCTCGCGAGACACCAGCGGCCCCATCTGGGTCTTCGGATCCAAGCCCGGTCCCATGCGGATACGCCCGGCTCGCTCCACCACGCCTTCCAACACCTGGTCAAAGACGCTCTTATGAATATACAAACGCGAACCGGCGCAGCAACACTGACCGTGATTGAAGAAAATCGCATTGGCAGCACCCGCCGCGGCCGCCTTCAAATCGGCATCGGCGAACACAATATTGGGCGACTTACCACCCAGTTCCAGCGTCACTTTCTTGAGATTGCTCTCGCCCGCCGCCTTCACGATTAACCGCCCCACCTCGGTGGAACCGGTGAAAGCCACCTTGTCCACATCGTTGTGGGCCGCCAGAGCCGCGCCCGTGTCGCCAAAACCGGTCAAAATATTGACCACGCCCTTGGGGAAACCGGCCTCCAAAAACAACTCGCCCAGGCGCAGCGCGCTCAGGGGCGTCTGCTCAGCCGGCTTCAAAATCACCGTGCAACCGGTGGCCAGTGCCGGCCCCAACTTCCAGGCCGCCATCAAAAGCGGGAAGTTCCAGGGGATAATCTGCGCCACCACGCCCACCGGATCGCGCAGCGTGTAGGAAAAATACTCGGCACCCGGCACCGAAATCGGAATGGTGTTGCCCTCGATCTTGGTCGACCAACCAGCCATATAGCGGAACAAATCGACGGCCAGCGGCACATCGGCCACGCGAGCCACCGAAATCGGCTTGCCATTATCCAGCGACTCCAACTCGGCGAACTCTTCCAGGTTCTGCTCGATCAAGTCGGCCAGTTTCCAGATCAGCTTCCCTCGGTCGGAGGCGCTCATACGGCGCCACTCCGACCCTTCGGCGAAAGCGCGGCGGGCGGCGGCCACTGCCAGCTCCACCTCTTCGGCGCCTGCCTGGGAGACCTGAGCGACCACTTCTTCGGTGGCCGGGTTCAGGACCTCAAACGTCTTGCCGGACGCAGGCGAAACCCACTGGTTATCGATCAAAAGCTGCTTGGTTGCTACCAAAAACTTCTCGGACTTGAGAGTGGCGGTCAGGGACATTCAGGCACCTCCAAGGAATCTATCCCATGAGCTTACCCCGCAATCCGCCCAGGAAACCAGCGCCCCGACTGCAAACTGGAAACCCATGCTGAAACGTTACCTTCTTTGCCTGCTCGCTCTCGCCGTCATCGTTCCCGGAAGCTACGCGGAACCGCCCAAGACCCGCCAATCCGACCAGAGCGACGACTATCATGGGACCACCGTCAAGGACCCCTACCGTTGGCTGGAAGACGACAACTCGCAAGAAACGGCCGCCTGGGTCACCGAGCAGAACAAGTCGACCTTCGGCTACCTGGAAAAGATTCCGTTCCGCAACGCCCTCAAGGACCGCCTGCTGCAGCTCAACAACTATCCGCGCTACGGCCTGCCTTTCCACTACGGCGACAACTACTTCTTCAGCAAGAACGACGGCCTTCAGAAACAGGCCGTCTGGTATGTGCAAAAAGGTCTGCACGGCACTCCCGAAGTGCTCATCGATCCCAACCAGCTGAGCACTGACGGCACCACCAGCCTCAGCTTCATCACTTTCAACAAAACCGGCACGCTGGCGTCCTACGGCCAGAGCGTGGGCGGCTCGGACTGGAAGGAAATCCACGTCCTGGACGTCACCACCAAGAAAGTCCTGGACGACAAAGTCGAGTGGGCCAAGGTCACCGGCGCCGCCTGGGCCGGCGACGGCTTCTACTACAGCCGCTACGACGCCCCCAAAGACGGCCACTCCCTGAGCGCCAAGAACGAGAACCACAAGGTCTACTTCCACAAAGTGGGCACCCCCCAGAGCGAGGACAAGCTGATCTATGAAGACGCTAAGAACCTGCAGCGCTTTCACAGCGCCGGCACCAGTGAAGATGAGCGCTTCCTCTTCATCGACATCTCCGACCGCGGCATCGGCAAAGACGGCAACGCCATCCTCTATAAAGACCTGTCCACCGACTCCCCACTGCAACCGCTGATCGCCGACATCACCGACGACCACTTCAGCGTCGTCGACGATCTCCCGGACGGCAAATTCCTGGTGGAAACCAACAAAGACGCGCCCCGCGGACGCCTGGTCAGCATCGATCCCAAAACCGGCGAATGGAAAGACATCATCCCCCAGAGCAAAGACGTGCTCAGCGGCGTCAGCGCGGCCGGCCACAAGCTCTTCGCCCACTACCTGCAGGACGTCTCCACCCACATCAAGGTCTTCTCCATGAGCGGTCAGTTGGAGAACGAAGTCCAACTACCGGGTCTGGGCACCGCTTCCGGCTTCGGCGGCTGGCGCGACGACAAGGAAATCTTCTACAGCTTCAGCTCCTACAACTATCCGGCCACCATCTTCAGCTACGACATCGCCAGCAAAAAGAGCAGCCTCTTCCGCAAGCCCGAGCTGGCCTTCGAGCCCACCAACTACGAAGTAAGCCAGGTCTTCTATCCCTCCAAAGACGGCACCAAAGTGCCCATGTTCATGGTCCACAAAAAGGGCCTCAAAAAAGACGGCAACAACCCCACCCTGCTCTACGGCTACGGCGGCTTCAACATCAGCCTCACCCCCGGCTTCAGCCCCTCCATTATTGCCCTGCTCGACGAAGGCTTCATCTACTGCGTGGCCAACCTGCGCGGCGGCGCCGAATACGGGGAAGACTGGCACCGCGCCGGCATGCTGCTCAACAAACACAAAGTCTTCGAAGACTTTATCGCCGCCGGCGAATACCTGATCGGGCAAAAATACACCAACCCCGACAAACTCGGCATCCAGGGCGGCTCCAACGGCGGCCTGCTGGTGGGCGCCGTTATGAACCTGCGTCCCGACCTCTTCAAAGTCGGCCTGCCCGCCGTGGGCGTCATGGACATGCTGCGCTTCCACCAGTTCACCATCGGCTGGAACTGGAAGCCCGAGTATGGATCCAGCGAAGACCCCGTCAACTTCAAAAACCTTTATGGCTATTCGCCCCTGCACAACATTCAGGAAGGCAAACGCTATCCCGCCACCCTGATCACCACCGCCGACCACGACGACCGCGTCGTTCCCGCCCACAGCTTCAAATACGCGGCCGCCATGCAGGAAAAGGTGGGCAAACAAAACCCCGTGCTCATCCGCATCGACACCAAATCCGGACACGGCGCCAGCAACCTCATCAAGGGCATCGAGCTGAACGCCGACATCTACGCCTTCCTGATGTACAACCTTGACATTCACCCCAAGCTTGGAGTTCATTAAACAGGTGGGGCGGACCGACTCTTAAAACAGCGGCCACGCACAAAAACCCACCCCCAAACAACTTAAAAAAAGTGAGGACTTGATCCAATGGGACAAGTACCTGTTTATCTGTTCATTGGCAATGGCCGCCTCAGTCGCCACTTGCAGTTCTACTTCCAGCAGCTGAACCTGCAGCACAAAGTCTGGACCCGCAACACCCCGCTCGACACCAAAGACGTCACTCACGTCCTGCTGGCCATCAACGACGACGCCATCGTCCCCTTCATTCTCGAGCACCCCGAGATCGCCCACCTCAAGAAATTCCATTTCTCGGGCAGCCTCTCCACCGAACTGGCCTGGGGAGCCCACCCCCTCATGACCTTCACTCACGATCTCTACACCCCTGAAGTCTACCGAGAGATCCACTTCGTGCTCGACCAGGACGCCCCCGAGTTCCTGCCCGGCCTGCCCAACCCCCACCACCGCCTGGCCACCGACCTCAAAGCCCGCTACCACGCCGAATGCGTCCTCAGCGGCAATTTCACGGCCATGCTCTGGTCCCACTTCTTCCAGGTCATGGAAAAGCAACTGGGCCTGCCCAAGGAAGCCGCCCTCCCCTACCTCAAGCAGGTGACCACCAATCTCCAGGGACAAAACCCCCTGACCGGTCCGCTGGTGAGAAAAGATCAGCAAACTATCGACCGCAACCTCAAAGCCCTCGAAGGCGACCCCTACCAGAACGTCTACACCAGCTTTGTCGAGGCCTACCAAAAGTCATGAAAAGCGTGCTCGACTTCAAAAAAGGCCCTCACAAAATCACCATGCTGACCTGTTACGACTACTGGTCCGCCCGCCTGCTCAACGAATCCCCGGTTGACTGCATCCTGGTGGGCGACAGTGGTGCCATGGTCATGCACGGCCACCCCGACACCGTGGCCGCCACTAGCGAACTCATGGCCCTGCACACCCGGGCCGTCAAACTGGGCGCCCCCGACCGCTTCATCGTGGGCGACATGCCCTTCCTCAGCTTCCGCGGCAGCCTCGACAAAAGCCTGGATTGCGTCCAACAACTCATGCGAGCCGGCGCCCAGGCCGTCAAACTCGAAGGCGCCAGCGGCCACCTCGACCTGGTCAAACACCTGACCGAATCCGGCGTTCCCGTCATGGGACACCTAGCAGGGTGGGGCTAAAGTGCTCCGGCGGGACCAATACCCTCTTAATGATAACGGCGGCGTCGTGCTCTCTCGATTCTGGCCATTCCCTTGGCGAGGCGCTGATTCTTCGTCATACCGCCCTCAAATGGCTTCAAATCAGGGGTTGA
>JAFKGI010000066.1 GCA_017307785.1 Vulcanimicrobiota bacterium
ACCGGGGTCGGCGCCGCTACCGGTCCCGGAATTGCGCCCACGGGTCTCGGCGCGCTCACCGGTCTCGGCATTGCGCTCACGGGTCCCGGCGCACCCACCGGTCCCGGCGCACCCACCGGTCCCGGCATTGCGCCCACCCGTCTCGGCGCACCCACCGGTGTCGGCATTGCGCTCACGGGTCCCGGCGCACCCACCGGTGTCGGCGCGCCTACGGTCTCGGCGCGGCCACCGGGGTCGGCGCCGCTACCAGGTCTCGGAATTGCGCCCACCGGTGTCGGCGCGCCCACCGGTGCCGGAATTGCACCCACCGGTGCCGGCGCACCTACCCGTTCCGGGCATGCACCGACCCGTCACCGCGGCCCAAACGCCCCCGACCGGTGAACCCAGGGACAGCTCTACCTAAAATCGGGTATTCGACTTGGAGGCCAGGCTCATGGTTAGTTGTTACCATGGGCCAATGAAGAATCTTTGCTTAGCACTATCGCTGGTCCAGATCGCCTGGGCCGCACCGCCCCCACCGCTCGACGACAACCTCTGGCTCAAGACCGAGAGCCGCTGGACCCGCACCGACTACTACGGCCTCGACCGAAATCACAACGGCGTCATCGACGCCGACGAATGGGAGAAGGTCATCACCCAGGGCAGCGCCAGCCAGCCCTGGAACCAGCCCCGCGCGCTCCAAGACGGCGAAACCCACCGCTGGGAACTGGAGTGGGATGAAACCTACGAATCAAAGGACGCAAAAAAGCACTAAGTCCGGTTGAGCGCCGACAAGGCCCAGGCCGCCTCAAACTCCTCTGCCGCTATCTCGTAGCCGGCAAACTCAGCCAGGTCTGCGCCGCCGTCGGGAAGTTCTCCGTAGGAGTCGTTCCAGTGCTTCTCGTCGTATCTCAAGACCTGGCCACCTGCGTAGCGCTGCACAACCCGAGAGGTATCGCCCTGCGAGTCCATCTCTAAATACCACCAGGACGGTCCCCAGTCATCGAACTCATCGCCTCGACCTTCATCCCAAAAACGCTTGAAATACAAAAAAGCCCCGACCTCCCGGCCGGGGCTTTCTTCTCTAAGACTTACTTGGAACCATCCATGTAGACCTTGGGCTCGATAGCCGTCCAGTTCTTCTTGTCGGCCTGCTCGAGCTGGGCCCAACGGCCGTCCTCTTGCAGACCCCAGGCGCGGCCCTGCGGGTCCATCTTGTAAGGAGTGGTCTTGCCGGTGATGCCGTCTTTCAACTTGACCATCTCGGCGTGGAAATCGGAGGTGAGTCGCAGAGCTTCGGCCTGCTTGCCGGCTTCTTTGTCCGGGTTCGCGGCGGCGCGCTGGCGGTAGGGTTCCACTTCGATGGGCGTGCCTACTCGAGTGGTTGCAATCATACGATGGGTCCAGCCGTAGGTGGCGCCCAGACCGGTCAGACCGGTGAGCACGCTGGTGGTTCCGACGACGGCACCGGCCACACCGGGCATCGCGGCTCCGGCTACACCGGCACCGACGGCGCCGGCCAGAGCGCCGAGAGCGGCGCCTTTCAGTCCGGCCGTGATCTTGTCGCCGGCTTCGCCCTTCTTCAGACCGCCAGCAGCAGCTCCGCCGAGGACGGCGCCACTGATGAGTCCGGTCACCGCACCGGCGATGCCGCCAGTCAGACCGCCCTGGCCACCGGCCCAGATGCCGGCCGCCGTGATGGCCGCCGACACCAGCACGCCCACACCGGTTTCAACCGGGTGGAACTCGCGGTCCTTGCGATAATCTTGAGCCACCGGCAGAGCGTATTTCACGGAAGAATCGACGCTGATTTTGCCTACACCGGGCTGAATCGGATGCACGTGGTCGTCGGTGAAGATACGACCCTCGGGATAGAAGATGAAACTCTCGCCGGTGTTGAGGATTTCCTTGGCGTGCTCGGCCGGCTTGGGGAAGTCGCCTTCATACTCTTTGTAGCGGTCGACGGGGAAGGAGCCTGAGCCACTGAGCGCCTTACCCACGATGCCTTTGAACTGGTTGATGTCGGACATCGAGCCGAAAGGCTTGTCGCCCATCACACGCGAGGCCAGGAAAGCGTCGGGCATACCCTGGTGGGTGGGTCCGACGATGAAGTTGCCGTCCTTGGGGATGTTCTCGAATCCCTCGTCCTTCATACGGAAGGCCAGCGGCAACAGAATGTCGCGCGCCTTCTGGGTGCGCCGAGCGATCTTCTCGTCCCAGTGGTAACGGTTGTTGGGAGGAAGCTCCAGGCTGCTGGTGGGCTTCTTCTCTTTCGGGGCTTCCGGCTTGGGCGCGGGAGCCTGCGCATCCTGAGTGCCCTCGGCCGGCTTCTGCGGCTGACGGTTCAGGCTACGAGCGATACCGTTGTTGGTGGACATGATCTGCATTGGGAGTTGGCTCTCTTCTCTTGTGTGTGAATGCAGTATGCCAGCCCCCTCCTAAAAAAGCCTGAAAGAAGATCGAACCCACCCAGCCGCGCCAAAACCCCACGACCCGCACGGGTCGCCCGAGGCAATGCCCGTCTCCAGCCGAGGCAAAACCCCCTCTCCAGGCGGGCACCCGAGGCCTGCCCATCCCCAGCCGAGGCAAAACCCCCCGCCCCATCCGGGCACCCGCCGCCTGCCCGTCCCCAGCCGAGGCAAAACCCCCTCTCCAGGCGGGCACCCGAGGCCTGCCCGTCCCCAGCCGAGGCAAAACCCCCGCCCCAGCCGGGCACCCGGGGCCTGCCCGTCCCCAGACGAGCACCGCCAAAACCCCAAGCCCGGCCGGGGGCCCTGGGGCCTCAATCTTCCATTTCCTCCAACACCGGCCGGAGCTGCTGGGTCAGGGACTCGCACTCGGCACCTTCCGGCAACTCACCCTCCGCCGCCCGCCTATCATGAATACTCAAGCGAAAGCCACGCCCCGCAAGCTCCTCCTCGTCCTTCACGCGAATCCCGCCCAGCAACTTCCCCTCCGCCTGCAAAGCAGAACGCAACTGCCGCAGGGCCCCCAGCAACGGCTGCGGCCCCGCCGGGTCCACCAGCGGAACCAGATCCCGACCCAGCTCCAACAAAATCTTGTGCTCTAACATGTACAGTACCTCCGTTAGTGCCGAGGGATTCCCGGCTCGTAAGGAACGCGACAACCGCAATAACCGCTCGCGCAACGCACTCAGCCGCGCCAGCTCGGCCTCGGTCACGGCCAGCTGGCTCTCCACCAGCTGGACCGGGTCCCCGGCCTCCAGCAAGTGGCCCACCTGGCGCAACGACAGCCCCAGAGAAGTCCAGGCCCGAATCTGACGCACTCGCTCCAGGTCCGACTCGCCATACACGCGATAGCCAGACCGCAAACGAGCCGCCCGAGCCAGCAGCCCAAGCTCCTCATAGTGGCGAATGGTGCGAGTGGAAACGCCCACCTGCGCCGCAAACTGTCCGATAGTCATCGTTCCTCCGACCTCATCCTGGACCTTGACGTAACGTCAAGGTCAACCCAAAGAAACCTGAAATGGGCTATTCAACCTTTTTTTAGGGTCGATCCGTAAAGTGTGCCTATGATGAACACGAACAACAGCCTCTCGACCCTCCGCAGCTTGGGCGGAGCGAACGCCACCAACGCCATCAAGTGGGCCTCCACCCCCAACACCAAGGAAGCCACCGCTACGAACCCGACCGACGCCTTTGTCGCCGGCCAGCAGGTTCAGGGCAGCGCCGCCCCGGCTCCCGCCGCACCGGCCGCCCCCGTCGTCAAGCCCATCGCCCCGCACAGCATCGGCGATGACGCGCAGAAGACGGCCGCCTCGAACGCCAGCTTTGACATCAAGGCGATGCAGACGCTGCTCGATGGCCCCCACGCCGCCGCCAAAGAAAAGATTCGTCACATCTTCGACGCTCCGATGTTCACCCACGTCGAAGGCCTCAAGAAGGAAGACTACCGCGAGCAAGTGCTCAGCTGGTGTAAGGAGCTGGCCCGCAACGGAATGGGCTCGCTGGCCTTCCCCAAATCGGTCGGTGGCTCGGCCGATATGGGCGGCAACATCGCCGCCTTCGAAACGATGGCCCACTTCGACCTCAGCCTGGCCATCAAGTTCGGTGTGCAGATGGGTCTGTGGGGCGGCAGCGTCTACAACCTGGGCACCGAGAAGCACCACCAGAAGTTCCTGCCCGGCATCATGTCGCTGGAAACCCCCGGTTGCTTCGCGATGACCGAGACCGGTCACGGCTCCAACGTAGCCGGCCTGGAAACGGTCGCCAAGTATGACAAAGCCACGGATTCGTTCATCATCAACTCCACCACCCCGGGCGCTCGTAAAGACTACATCGGTGGCGCTGCCAAGCACGCTAAATTCGCCACCGTCTTCACCCAGCTCGAAGTCAACGGCCAGAACGAAGGCGTTCACGCCATCATCGTTCCCATCCGCGACAAAGACGGCAACTCGCTGCCCGGCGTCTCCATCGGCGACTGCGGCGAAAAGAAAGGCCTGAACGGCGTCGACAATGGCCGCCTGTTCTTCGAGAACGTCAGCGTTCCCCGCGACAACCTGCTCGACAAGTATGGCGGAGTCAACGACCAGGGCGAATACCACAGCCCCATCGAGAACAAGAACAAGCGCTTCTTCACCCAGATCGGCACCCTGATCACCGGCCGCGTCTCCATCGGCGCCTCGGCCAACTCGACCGCCAAGAACGGTCTGACCACCGCCATCCGTTACGCCGAGCAGCGCAAGCAGTTCGGTGAGCCCGAGCAGAAGCTGCTCGACTACCAGGCACACCAGCTGCGCCTGATTCCTCGCCTGGCCAAGACCTACGCTCTGGACTTCGCCATCAAGGATCTCATCGAATCTTACGTCCACGTCACCGATGACACCCGCCGCCAGGTCGGCGACGTCGCCGGTGGTCTGAAAGCCGCCGCCAGTTGGCACGCCATCGACACCCTGCAGGAATGCCGCGAAGCTTGCGGTGCTCAAGGCTATATGGCCGAGAACCGCTTCGCCCAGATGCAGGCCGACGTCGACATCTTCTCGACCTTCGAAGGTGACAACACCATCCTCACCCAGATGATCGCCAAGGGCGGTCTCGACGAACTCTCCAGAACCGCCAAGGAAAAAGGCGCCGTCGGTATGGCCATCAAGGTCGCCACCGACGCCATCTCCCACGCCTGGGACAAGAACCCCATCCAGAAGCGCCGCACCAACCCGGAGCACCTGAAGGGCGCCGAGTTCCAGAAAGACGCCTTCGAATACCGTGAAGAGGTCGCCACCATGGCCGTCGCCAACAAGATGCGCTCGCTCATCAAGAAGGGCGTCGACAAAGGCCAAGCCGTTAACCTGTGCCAGAAAGAGATGCTCATCGCCGGCAAAGCCCGCATCGAAGCCGGAATCCTGAACAGCTTCCAGAACGCCGTGGCCAACTGCCAGGACGAAAACCTCAAAAAGACCCTCGACAAAATGTGCGACCTCTACGCTCTCTCGACCATCGAAGAGAACAAGGGTTGGTACCTGGAGCAGGGTTACCTGAGCGCCAGCAAGTCGATTGCCATCGGCGAAACCGTCACCAAGCTGTGCGCCGAAATCCGCCCCGACGCCGTCGCTCTCGTCGATGCCTTCAGCATCCCCGAGAAGTGCCTGGCCGCTCCCATCGCCTACGGCAAAAACCCCGCCTAAGAAACGGAGTAACAAAAGGCGCCCGCTGGAAACAGCGAGGCGCCTTTTTTCATTCCGGCAATCGACTTCGGGTCGGTTTTCTAAGATAGCAGCGGACTTGACCCAGGGCCGCCGGGATGCAAAAAAGGAAGGCGGTGATTTCCGCCCAGGCCCAGTTCAGGCTGTTCCCGCATCCTCCCCCGATGGTCACTCTGTGCAGGGCCCATTCCATTTCCGGCAACAGCAGCAGTGCCGGCGAGATCCACCCCCAGACGGCGCCACACCAGAGAGCTTGGCGCGGCGCTTGGCCGGTCCAGTATCCCGAAGTTATTAGCGCTGACAGCCATAGCCAGACGCCCGTGGCCGGTGGCGGGAGCAACTCGTAGACCAATGGTGTTAGTGGAATCGAGAGCACAAGTGCGGCCAAGAATCCCACCAAGAATCGCGTTCGCATACCGGCGCCTACGCTGGCCGGCGGTCTCCGGTTCGAAGCGACGGGTAATCTGGCCGACTTGTCGGACTGTTCAAAACGCGATCTCAGGATCGGCAAAGGGTTCCCTCGCGCTTCCATTCGTAAGTTGCTATCGTCCTCGAATGCAACACATCACGCATCGCAGAAACGAACTCGGTCTGTCGCAAGCAGAACTGGTGCTCTCATGTGGGACCAGCCGGCAATGCCTCAGCGACATCGAGAACGGACATCACTTGCCGACGCCAGAAATGGCAACGGCTCTACGAGTTAAGCTCAAACACGAGGGAATTCCCGACAGTTCTCAGATCGTCAGTCAGCGACGCATCAGTGGATTGGTGAAGCTACGCCCGTTCGACCTGTCACCGGTCGACCAAGAGCCCTGGCAAAGAATGCACAAAGCCTATCCCAGGCAGCTTGGGGCGCTCCGGCTATCCACCGCCGTGCTGTCCTGGCTGAGCAGTCATCTCCCGTCCGAAACGGCGGTAGAGGGACTTCGCCTGTGCAGTCTGGCGGCTCGGGGCGCCAAAGGGGTCTTCGCCAATCCTCATCACCTCGGTTATCGAGACAGTTGCCTGCTGGACCAGCACGGTCGCGCGCTTGGAGAGCGCCTCCTCCCGGCATTGCACTGGCAGGACCCTGACTTCGAAGCCATCCTCTGGCCCCAGCCAAGACTCCTGGGAAGCTACGGGACTTTCCGACCGGATGGCCTGCTCTTCCTGAAGGTCGCCAGCGCACGCTTTTGGCGCGGTGAAGAAATGGACGGGCCCGTGCACGAAGGGGAGGAGCGGAGGGTCTGGGACAGAGAGCGGGAGAAACTCGTCGGTCTGAACTTCCTCCGCTTTTCGTCGCAGCAGGTCCTCCGTCTGGAATACCCGGATTTGCTAGCCACCGCCATCCGAGCTCTCCGGCCAGCCGCCTGACGAGCCCGGTTTCGAAATTGCGCCCACCGGTGTCGGCGCGCCTACGGGGCCGGCGCCGCCACGGGTCCCGGAAATGCGCCTACCGGTCCCGGCGCACCAACCGGTCCCGAAATTGCGCCCACCGGTGTCGGCGCACCAACCGGTCCCGGAATTGCGCCCACCGGTGCCGGCGCTCCAACCGGTCTCGGAAATGCGCCAACCGGTGTCGGCGCACCAACCGGTCCCGGAAATGCACCCACCGGTGTCGGCGCTCCAACCGGTCTCGGAAATGCGCCTACCGGTGTCGGCGCTCCAACCGGTCTCGGAAATGCGCCAACCGGTGCCGGCGCCGCCACGGGTCCCGGCGCGCCTACCGGTCCCGGCGCACCAACCGGTCCCGAAATTGCGCCCACCGGTGTCGGCGCACCAACCGGTCTCGGAAATGCGCCCACCGGTGCCGGCGCCGCCACGGGTCCCGGAATTGCGCCCACCGGTGTCGGCGCACCAACCGGTCCCGGAATTGCGCCCACCGGTGCAGGCGCACCAACCGGTCTCGGAAATGCGCCCACCGGCGCACAACCCCAGACCAGGCCCAAAAAACCGAGCTAAGCCGAGAGCGCGGCTACCCGGTCGCGGGCCAGATCGGCCTGGCCGTAAATCCGCTCCAAGCGGTCCGGGGTCATCTCGTCGTTGTGCAGGAAGTGCTCTAGCAGCTGCAGACTGCACAGGTACAGGTCCCAGCCTTCCAGGACCGCCTCCAGAGACGAATCCTCGGCCATGTCCTCCATCAGGAGTTCGATCCGCTCAATCTCGCGCTCCAGCCCGTCGGCCAGCTTCTCGCGCGAAAGTCCGCTCACGGCCGAGCGCAGGGCGCCGCCGAAATCCCCATCAGTCACAGTAATCATGCCACTTCTCTTCCCATCCCACCGCTCGCTCAATCTTTTCCAAGATTTTTTAAGGCCCCCTTGGTAACTTCACCTCAGAGAAATTGAGTAGGGAAGACACACAAATGAACATCACCTCTGCAAAAACACAGACCGTCGCCACCAGCCTCCCGGCCGTCGCCTCGCGCGCCCCCCAGGCTCCTGCGGCTGCTCAAGGTGAAACCTTCCAGGCCGACCCCAAAGCTGACTGGGCCGACCTCAAGCCCGGCCAGGCTCTCAAAGATTGGGCCGCCAAAGCCGAAGTCAAGACCATCCCGCAAATGTTTGAAACGGCTGTCGCCAAAGACCCCAGCGCTCGCTTCCTGGGTCACAAAGTCGACGGCAACTTCGAGTTCCTCTCCTACGGCGAAGCCGATGCCACCCGCAAGAAAATGGCCGGCGGTCTCATCGAACTGGGCATCCAGCCCGGCGACCGCGTGGCCACCTACGCCGAGAACTCCCCCGAGTGGGTCATCGGTGACCTGGGCACCATCTCCGCCGGCGCCGTCCACGCTCCTCTCTACCGCGACTCCAAGGCCGACGCCATCGGCTTCAACCTCAAGAATTGCAAAGCCAAAGTCTGCATCGTCGACAACGACGAGCGCCTGGCCGAACTGCTCAAGTGCGAAAAGGACCTCCCGGACCTCAAGACCATCGTCACGATGCACAACACCGAGCTGAAGTCTTCCAAGAACATCATCACCTGGGACCAGCTGCTGGCCCCCGGCGACAAGCACGCCGCCGAAGTTGAGAAGCGCGAAAGCGAACTCAAAGCCACCGACGTAGCCTCGATGGTCTTCACCTCCGGCACCACCGGCACCCCGAAGGGCGTGCTCCACACCCACGGCTCGCTGCTCTCCTCGGTCGAAGGCGCTCTGCGCGTCGTCGTGGCCGACCCGACCGCCAGCTTCAAAGACGTTCACCTCAAGGGCGACCTGGAGCTGGCCGTTCTGCCCCTGGGCCACATCTTCGAGCGCATCGTCGCTTACACCCTGACCGCCGGCGGCGCCGCTCTGGCCTACACCGACGGACACAAGAACTTCATGAACGACGTCGTCGCCACCAAGCCCACCGTGATGGCCGCCATCCCGCAGCTGTATGACAAGATGCTCGACGGCGTTTCCAGCAAAGCTCACGAAACCAGCAAGCCCCTGGTGCACAAAATCTGGGGACCGGTCGGTGGCGCTGCCGCCGGCGGTATCCTGGGCGGCCTGCTCAGCGGCATCTCCCCGGTCGGCGCGGCTATCGGTGCCGCTGTCGGCGCCGGCGCCGGACTGTGGGCTTCCAAGAAGACCACCGGCGAAGCCTTCGACTGGGCTCTCAACACCAGCGAAAAGTATCACCAGCAGAAGAACACCGGCAAAGTCGACCTGGGCCTCAAAGTTCAGCACGCCGTGGCCGACAAGCTGGTCTACAGCAAGACCAAGAAAGCTCTTCAGGAGAAGCTCGGACCCAACACCCGTATCCTCATCTCGGGTGGCGCGCCGCTCAGCGACCGCACCTCCTCGTTCTTCTGGGACAACGGCCTGCAGCTCTCCAACGGTTACGGCAGCTCGGAAGCCGGCGTGACCAACATCAGCCCGCTCAACGGTCAGCGTCTGGGCACGGTCGGTCCGGTCGTCGAAGGCGTCCAGATGGACATCCAGCCCGACAAAGCCTTCCAGGGCGCTGGCGAAATCAAATTCAGCGGTCCCAACCTGATGCTCGGCTACCTGAACGACCCCGCCAAGACGGCCGAAGCCATCGACGAGAAGGGCTTCTTCCACACCGGCGACGTGGGCAAGACCGACGAAGCCGGCCACGTGATGATCACCGACCGCCTCAAGAACTTCGTGGCTCTGGCCACCGGCAAAAAGGTCGCTCCCAAGCCGATTGAAACCCTGCTCAAGAGCAACCCCTTCATCTCCCACGCCATCGTGGTCGGCGAAGGTCGCCCCTACATCGGCGCCCTCATCGTCCCCAACTACGACAAGCTGGGCGAGTGGGCCAAAGCCAACGGTCACACCGGCGACACCCGCGAAATGCTGGCCTCGGTTCCCGCCGTTAAGGAATTCTTCCAGGGCATCACCAAGGACTTGACCAAGGCCAACGACGACCACGAGCAGATCCGCAAGGTGGCCATCGTGCCCCGCGACCTGACCGAAGACGAACTGGCCAAAGGCGAGCCCAAGCGCAGCTCGGTGCTCAAGACCTTCTCCGGCCTGGTCGACTCCATCTACGAAAAGAAGTAACCCACCCCAAGAGAAAAGCCCCGGACCGCCAAAGTCCGGGGCTTTTTTCATATCTGTCAGTCGTTGGTCAGGCGCTCGACCGGGGGAATGGTGATGATCAGGCGGTTGACGTCATCCAGCTTCTTGGCCAGCGTGGGATCCTGGCCGTAGACGTCGTCGTAGCCGAAGCCGTAGACCTTCCCGGCCAGCGCGAACTGGTGCATGATCTTGGCATACCAGTTGTACTTGCCGTCCGCCCGCGTATAAAAGGCTGATGGATTGCCCCAGTCGGTGTAGTTCTCGAAAACCCCACGATTGAGAGCCGCACCGATCAGCGAAACCAGTCGCTTGTGCCCCTGACTCCCGAGATTCGCATAGGTTTCGTTGACCGGCCGGCCATTCAGCACATCATCGCAGAAAAACACGATCTTGCTGGTCGGCTTGGGCAACGCATATTGCTCGCCGGCCGGAGAAGTCGCGTCGTCCGATGGCTTGGAGGAAAGCGCCATCCGCAAAATCCCCCCGCTGATCAACTGCCCCGTATACTGGTAGTTGAAGGTGTGGCTGGGCAAGTTGTCCGGGATGTTCAGCACGTTGGCCGCGTAGTGCACCCAGCCCGAGTCCAGAGCCGTCTGCAGAAAGCGGCCGATATCGCTGTTCTCCCCGTCCAGGGCCACGCTCTGGTTGGGGCCCAACACGCGCAGCACCTTGCTGCCGTCCTGATTGCGAATCAAGCGCTTGAACACGTCCGGCACGGTTGGCTTGGCGAATTCGGCCAAAATCAGGTCGCGAGCGTTGGCCACAAAGCCGACCGTTTCAACCCTCTCGTTGGCGCCTTCCTGATATGCCAGGGTCATCCCCAGTCCGATCGAGAAAAAGTCGACTACGCTGGTGTTGCTGAACAGGGTATATTCCTGAGGCCCCTTGCCCACGTCCGGAATGGTGGCGCTCATCTCCATGAACTCATACAGAGTCAGGTAATCCGGGGCTCCGCTGGCCGACGGCAATTGCAAATCCAGCCCGTTGGCGGAGTTCAGTCCGTAGCCCTGCAGCTTCTTGCCGAAAGACACGTAGACGCGCCCGGAGATCAAGTTCTCATAAGGACACTGGAACGAATAGGTGTGCGGAGCTTCTTCCTTGAGCAGGTCGGTCAAAGGCGCGGAGTAGTTGCTCCAGCCCGATACTGGCCCGAAGGGCAGCGACTGCGCCGATCCGTTGGCGCCGAACTTCAGATAATAAAAGGCCGAAAGGTTGCGGTCCTTGCCGCTCACTGAGAGAAACACCTTGTCGTCCGGATAAGCGGAGTTGTTGACCACCTTTACGGTGAACGTGTTGCGCGGCGCGGCAGCACCCAGCAGGGATTCGGAAGACAGCTCGATCAGGCCGTCCTTGTCGTTGCGGAAATCGACCGGATGGCGCACCACCCGCGTCACATAGCCGGGAGCTCGCTCGTGACTGACTTCCACCAGCGACGTGAGATCGCTGAAGCCGGCCACCTCCAGATTGGGGTCGTAAGGCCGCTCAATCGGACCAAAAATCAGGTTGCCCTGACTGTCGTAGGCCTTGATCGAGAAAAAGGCCGGGTCATCCGAGGAATTCGGAGTCGGGTCGATCAGCTCCACCCGGTTTACCCGCCCGAGCACTCCCTGAGCAACGAAGTTGGAGTTGTCGAACACGCCGACGCTTCCATTGGAGCCGCTTCCGCAACCGCAGGCCAGCCCACCCACCAGAAAAGAACCAAGAAGAATCTGTCTCATCAGGTCAACACCTCCATCACAACTGGGACCGCGCCCAGACTTCTGAAGGTTCCCTGACGCACCTTTTAAGTTCTCGCTATGTCTGCCGGCCTAAGCTAGACCTATGAGAAACTTACCCCAACCCAAAATCGGCCTGGAATGTCGCCCCCAGGAAGGCAAACTGCTGGTTTTCGACCCTGAGCAGGGTCGCTCGTTCGAACTGCCTCCCTCTGTCTATCGCGTGCTGGGCTTTTGCCATCAGCGGCTCAGTCTGGAGGAGGCCATCCTCAACCTCAGCGTGGAGCTGGAGCAAAGCCCCGAGATCAGTCACCTCAACCTGGCTCTGGGCCTCGACTTTCTTCAGCAGAACCAGTTGGTGCGCAAATAAAAAAAGACCGGCCCCCGAGGGGACCGGTCTTGTCGAGAAACACTAACCGCGCAGCGAACCGAGATGGCTGAAGGCGGAACCCGAGCGCATCGACATGCGGTCGAGCAGGCGGTCCACCGGACCGGCGATGGTGGGAGGTACGCTGGAGCGCGCCTCTCCCCAGACCGCCTGGAGAGCGGTGGTCAGGGCCGACTTGATTTCCTGGTCGAACATTCCGCCCAGGGCCGTGCCTGACACCAGCGAGAGCAGGCTGGGGGCGGCCGAACCGACGGATTCCTGCTTGATTGGCTCGGGACGAGAGGGGGAGGCCAGCATGTGACCGGCCACCATACCCACACCGACGGCTCCGAAGAAGGCCGCCCACGGCCGCTGCTGCACGCGGTGGCTCAGCGAAAGCTTCTCGCGAACCTCCTCCATCTTGTCCTGAACAGCGCTTTTGGCGTCGTCCATTTTTTCGCTCAGGGCACCGAGCTTATCGCCCAGCGCGTCGCGAGTCTGGTCAATCTGACCGCGGATTTCTTCTGGGGTCTGGTTCTTTAAATCGTTTGAGCTATCCATTTGGCGTTCTCCTTCAAGCTGTTAATGGTTTCGTGGGGAGCCAGATCGAGCTCCCGGGCCTCCCGGCGGGAATTGGCCAGCAGCGCCACGGCTGCGATTCCCAGGCCCGTACCCACCGCGAGCAGAGAGCCCCACAGTGGGATTTCCGGGAAAGACCAGCTGATGTAGTGAGCCAGGGCCAGGCAGAGCAGTAGCCCTGCCATGGTCGCCACCACGGCGCCGACGGCGAAACCGGCGACGACCTGGGTGGCGGCCTTCAAGTCCTGGCGGACCTCGCTGCGGGCCAGGGCGACTTCCTGACGCAGCAGCGTCTGGGTGTCGGCCACGATGCCGCGGAGCAGCGGGGTCACTTCTTCCTTGATTTGACTAAGCACGACGGGCCCGTCGTGCGAACAGGGCGCCGATCAAGCCGCCCACCACGGCGCCAACGGCCAGGGACTGCATCGGATGCTTCTTGATCAGAGCTCCCGCATCGCGGACGATTTCCTGCGGGTGAATTTCGGAGATCTTCTCGCTGGCCTTGTGAGCCAGGTCTTCGGCTCGCTGCTTCACGTCGTGAGCGATTTCCTGAGCCTTCTGGCTGACCTGCTCGGCCTTGTGCTGCGCCTTGGCGCTGATATCGTGGAGCTTCTGCTCTTGTTCGGGTGTGAAATGTAATTGCATAATCTCTTCCTCCAAAAGGGCTAAATCCAGACTACAGCCCTGCGGCCGGGCTCTACAGAACCAGACGTCCCTCCCGATCAGTACCGAGGTCCCAGGAGAACGGCTGCGAAGCTCCACTCTCATGCATCTACCCCCGCACTACCGGCCTCAGGAAGTCTGGGCTTTCCACGCCCGCGACGCTCAGCAACTGTGTGAAAGCGTGACTCCCAACCACTTGACCAAGCGCCTGGTCTGGGACGGCCGACCCACCCGCATCGAGATTCAACTCAAAGAAGATCAGGCGGAAATCAGCGGACCCCTGGAACCCGCGCGGCGCTTGCTCGGCCTTACTCTCGACCCGGCAGAATTTGAACAAACCTTCGGTAGCGACCAGCACCTGGGTCCCCTGATCCAGGCCCGACCGGGACTCCGCCTGGCTCAGACCGCCACTCCCTTTGAAGCCATCACCTGGGCGGTCATGGGGCAACAGGTCAACCTGACTTTCGCCCTGCAATTGCGGCGCACGTTCATCGAACTGGCCGACGTGCGCCAGGACGGGCTCTATTACTACCCCGACGCGGCTGCGGCCGCTGGCCTGCGGGAGCAAGATTTGACCGAGCGCAAGTTCTCCGGCGCCAAAGCCCGCACTTTGATTCAGTTGGCCCGTCTGGTGGCTTCGGGCGAACTGCCGCTGGATCCGGTCGACCCGGAGCTTTTGCTGCAGGTCAAAGGCATCGGTCCCTGGACGGTGCAATACACGCTGCTGCGGGGCTACGGCCACCCCGATTGTTCGCTGCACGGGGACGCCGCCGTCAAGAAAGCTTTGCAGCAGGTCTTTGCCCTCCCGCTCGACGCCAAAGCGGCCGAGCAACTACTGACCCGTTATCAACCGCATCGTTCGCTCACGGCCGCGCACTGCTGGGCCAGTTTGAGCAAGCAGGCCTGATCGGGTCGACGTCCAACCCCCACGAGGTATGGATACTATGACTGGCCTGCTGGACAAGGACGCTTTTCGCACTCTCTTGGAAGAAGAGGTGAGGCGCGCGGTCCGCTTCGAGCGTCCCCTGACCCTGCTGGTAGCCAGCTGGTCCCATCAAGGACCCCAGAGTTTTGATAAGCGCACAGTCAAAAGCTACGGAGCCGTTCGTCAGCTCGCCACTATCATCAAGAAGGGTCTGCGCGACGTGGACGCCGCCGGCCGTTTGGACGGGGAAGTGCTGGCGGCCCTGCTGCCGGAAACCGATCTGGCCGGTGCCCGCGTGGCCGCCCAGCGCATCTGTCGCGAAGCCGAAGGTCATGAATTTGCGGGAGAGACTCTGGACGACCGCATCCAGCTGGCCGTGAACGTTGCCATTGTGTCCCATCCCGATCACGGCAACGACGCCCGGGCGCTCATGAGCCAGGCGCGAGCGGCCCTGGAACGCGCCCAGACGGACGGCTACAGCCTGGTCTACGAGGCGGCGCTCTGACCGCCACTGCCCTTCAAGGTCAGTTCGTGGCCTCGTTCCGGCGCGCTATCGAAGCCGAGAAAGCGGCCTTGAAAAAAGACTCCAGCGCCTACGAGGTGGCCCTGGAAAGCGGCCGGCCCCTGTCGGAAATGACCCAGGGCGAAATCACCTTCTACGCCTTCCAGCTCCCCCGTCCCAGTGAACGTGTCACCCCTGGTGTGGCCTGTTCCCTGCGCGAGCCCAGCGGCCTGGAAGTGCCCGTCAGTATTGCCCAGCTCAGCGGTAACGAACTGGTGCTGCGCAGCGAGACGCGCCTGCAAATCCGCGAAGGCGCATACCGCCTGATTTTCGTACCCTGGTTTCTCTACGACGAAATGCACCAGGCGCTGGAAAGCGTGCCCTTTCCCGAGATGGCTCTGAGGGCTTTCGGCAAACAGCCGGTGGCTCGAGAATCCCGCGACCTGCCCGAGTTCGAGCATCGTCTCAATGAGACCCAACGGGCGGCCGTGCAGCTGGCTCTGGAAAGCCAGCTGTCGGTGCTCTGGGGGCCGCCCGGCACCGGCAAGACCACCACCCTGGCCCAGCTGATCGCTCTGCTGGCCGGTCAGGGACGCCGTATCTTGATCACCTCCACCACTCACGCCGCCCTCGACCAGGTGCTGGAACGCCTGCGTGGCACCCGCGCCCTCGATCCGCTGTTCGCCGACCACCAGGTGGTCCAGTTGGGCAGCAATGGCCACGACTGCTGTCTCGATGAGGTGGTTCAGGCCACCCAGAGCCAGGCCCACTCCACCCTGGCTCGCAGCAGGCCCAGACTGGAAAGCCTGCTGCGCCAGCAGCAAGAGATCTTGCCCTTGCTGAGCAAAGCCGAAGTGGCCGCCGCTCAGGCTCACCAGCTCGACCTTTTCAGCGATGCCCCCGGTGCCCTCGAGGCCAAAGAGCTGGCCACCATTCTGAGCCCCGAGCGGGCCGCCCGCTGGGCGGCCGAATCGGCCCAACAACAGTGCGAGCTGCTCAAGCGTCGCTGCCGTCGCCTGGACGCGCTGGTGATGGGCTGGCGCCTGCGGGCTCGGGCCGCCAGAGCGGCCCTGGCCAGCGGCCAGCAGCAGGCGGTGGACGAGAGCCGCATTCTACTGACCACTCTGGCCAACAGCTATGTCAGCCCCTTGCTCAAGGAGCAGCACTTCGACTCGGTGGTGGTAGAGGAAGCCGGCATGGCCCTGCTGCCGGCCATCTACCTGGCCGCCGGCCGCGCCCGGCAGCAGGTGGTGCTGGTCGGCGACCCCCAACAGCTGCCGGCCATTCTGGCCAGTCGCGATCCCTATGCCTTGCAGGCCATGGGGCGCAATATCTTCGCGGTGCTGGGGGAGCGGCCCGAGCGCATTATGCTCGACGTTCAGTATCGAATGCACCCGCGTATCGGGGAACTGGTCAGCACCCTTTTCTATCAGGGTGGTCTGCAGCATCAACCGCCGCCCGGGGCCGGCGAAATCGCCGCCGGAGCCCCCTTTCCGGGCGAGGCCCTGGTGTTGCTGGATATTCGCGGGGAGGCCCGAACCGACCCGGGGGATTTTAGCCGCTACAACCCTGAAAGCGCCCGTCAGGCGGTGGATCTGGCCCGTCAGGCGGCCGCTCAGGGGCGCAGCGTGGCCGTCATCGCTCCCTACCGCAAGCAAATCCAGCGAATCCAGCAGATGCTCCAGGACGATCCGCTGATCGACTGCGCCACCGTGCATCGCTTCCAGGGTCACGAACGCGATGTCGTCATCTTAGATATTACCGACGCCCCGCCCCTCGACCCCGGCGTGCTGCTGGCCGGGCGCGGCGCCGCTTCCAGCTCTGCCAACCTTCTCAACGTCAGTCTATCGCGAGCTCGCGGCAAGTTGATCGTGATTGCCCCCGTCGACTACGTGCGCCGCCGGGCCGCCGGTACGGTGCTGGCTCAGGTGGTGGAGTGGGCACTGCAGCAAGGCTTTCACGCCAAATAAAAAAGACCCGGCCTGGGCCGGGTCTTCTACCCATCAGGCCTACTTGACGTCGATGATCTGAGCGGTCTTCTCGACTTTGGAGTTGGGGGTGGTCACCACCAGGTTACACTCGTAACCCTTGTGGGCCTTGGCGTTGGCCAGCTCGTCGGAGGAATCCAGCTCCTGGGTCCAACCGCCGCCCGAGGGAATGATTTCCAGGTCCCAGTTTTGCACCTCGGCCCACTTGGCCGAGCTGTCGGGGCGCGAGTAGAGGTGAATCAGGATCGGGCCCTGCTGGGGAACGTCGGAGACGTTGTGCAGAGTGATCTGGTAGCGAAGGGTGTCCTTCTCCTTATAGGCCTTGAAGGTGTCGACGGCGACGTCGGCACTGGCCGGCAGCAAAACGCTCAGGGAGAGGCCCAGAGCCAGAAGAGTCTTTTTCATGTGTGCTCCAACTTCCAAAAAGTACCCCGGGGGGGTCTTAGGGGGAGAGCGGGCTCCCCCCTAATGTTTGGGCCGTGGCGTTCTTGAAGTGGGCCGGTGGGTCCTGTTTTAGGCCTTCACCTTGGTACGGCATTTGATGCCGCCATTGTAATGGAGCGTTTCCGGCGTCCAGGAGCGATCCAGGAAGTGCAGGCGGTCATAACCGGCCGGAATTTCCTCCAGCAACGTGTGGGCGAAAGCCTTCTCGGCCTTCTCCTCACCGCCCAGCGAGACGGCGAAAGTTTCGCCGCGGTCATTTTTGCCCTGGCGAATGTTGAGGAAGTTCATTTGAATATTGGCCACCGATTTGGGAAAAACGGCCGGCGCGCGGAAGACTTCCAGGCCGGCGGCCTTCAGTTGCTTCTCCACGATGTCCTCGAAGACGGCCGTTTTGTTGGCCTTCTTTTCAACCTGCTCGAGTTCGCCCGGCTGCTCGTCGCGGTTAAACCAGCTGTGCTGATAGTGCTCGGTGATCCAGCCTTTCTGGAGGGCCAGCACCTGGCGCGAATCGTTGAGCAACACCTGACCGGGACCCAACAGCGTCATGGCCATGTCCAGGTGGAAATCACCGGGCTGTTCCAGGGGAATGATGTGTTCCGGCTGAAAACCGTAGTCGGCCGCCACCTGGGCCGCGGCCGCCGCTTCATCCGCCTGGCCCGGCAGCAACCGACTGGTCACCGCCAGACTGTCGCGCCCCACCAGCGCGAAGGGTGTGCCGTCGCTGCGATGGCCGTTCAAGATATTACCGCCTTCGACGTAGCTGGTGGCGATGTGAAGGTTTCCAGAACCTACGCTGAGCGCCGCGCTGGCCAGTTCTTCCTGGGCGTGGCGGCCGTTCATCAAACCCTGGGTGGCGTAGTTGCAGCCGGGGTGCTTTTCGCCTTTGTCCTGCATTTCAAAGTAGCGCTTGGCCCGGGCCTTGAACACCCAACCCTCGATTTCAGTGTCCTCGGGCAAAATGGCCGGTACGATCACGCCGCCGTCGGCCGTAAATTCTCCGTGATCCTCGGTCCAGCTGTCGTGACCACCCTCGTTGGTGATCCAGCTGGTGTTGGCGGAGGCTTCCTTGCCAATGGCCTTGCGGGCTTTGCTCAAATCTTCGGGGCGAGTGTCGGCTACCACGCGGAAATCTTCGACCTGGCCAACCAGCGCCATCTGCTCGATGTAGGGAAGGCTGGCCTTGTCCTTGGGATCGTGGGCCATCATCATCAGACTGGGGTTGACGGTATTGTCCTTGGCCAGCGCCTGGGCCGGCTTGCGGTCTGATTTTTGGGCAATCTTTTCCTGCAGCTGCGCTCCGCTGATGGTCACCGTATCCGGCGCGCTTTGTTCGCGCTTGGCCAAGTCGGCAAAGGCCACCCGTTCCATTCCGGAAGCGGTCTTCTGATAGGTGGTGATTTTGTCGGAGGGTGATGAGAAAGGCCACATGCGCATATCTCAAGGTAGAGCCAGGGCCTGAAAAAAACTTAATCGAGCAGTCGATGAGCCTGGTGAATCCGCGGCGACAGGGGATGCTCTCGTCCAACTTCCTGGTAAAACCACCAGACCGGCTCGCGGCGCTTGCCCAGAGTGCAACTGTCGATGAAGAAAAACAGCAGAAACAGTTCGACGTCTCCGACGGTGGCCAGCAGTTGCCTCAGCCTGGGCTGCATCTCGTCGCGTCCGCGAAAATAACGGTAGAGAATATAGCCGTCATCGTGATGCTGGGTGATGTCCAGCACTACCGGGTCATCACAAAGGCTCTCCAGCAGCTGCCGGGCCAAAAGGGCGTGGTTGTGGGGATGGTCGCTGTCGACGCCCTCCCAGGCCTGAGGCTTGCAGATATCGTGGACGTGGATCAGCAGTCGCAGCCGTTCCTCTTCGCCCGGCCGCAGCAGCCCGGCGATTTTCTCCAGATTGGCTTCCAACTGGGCGATGTGATTGGCCAGCGAACCCTCGGGATGCCCCTGACGCGGGTGTCCCCAGCCCAGGTTCTGCTGATACAGCGGCAGCGCGCGCAGCTTTTCCAGAGCGGTCAACAAGGAATCTCGGTCCAGGGGCGCTCTTCTCGCACGCTCAGATAGTTGGTCAGGGCGCGATGCACGTCCAGGGCGGTAATTTTTTCTTCCAACCATTCCAGCGGACGGCAGCGCCGCGCCACCTGCTCCAAATCGAAGCACCACACCTGATTCATCAAGGGATTCAGGTAGTGCTCGCCTCCAAATTCGCCGGCCAGTCCCTGCATCAGTTGCTGGAACGGATGAGAGGGAGCCAGCAACCGGGCCGCTTCCAGCAGCAGAGCGAAGGCCGACTGGCCCGGCAGCAGGGAAAAACTGCCCCAGAAGCCGCCGCCGCGGCTCAGTTCGGCAATGGCCTCCAGCGTGTAGGCGTGGCAAAGCCCTTTGCCCAAATCGAAGCCGAAGCCCAGATTGGCCAGCATCTTGACCGGCAAGTCCAGTTGTCGCGCCGCCGCCAGACTGACCAGATCGTCAGCGGCCGTGCCCAGACTTGGTTCGTCGCCGCGCAGCAGCGTTTCCACGCCGGCCTCCACCAGCACCAGCCCGTCCGCACTCACGCGCTCGACCAGATCGCGATACACCTCCAGACGGGGCAGCGTGCCCTCAGGTGCGAAAGCGAACAAGGGTCTTTCCAGCAGCGCCGCCAGTCTATTTTCAAAGGCTTTGCCCCGGGGCGGGACCTCCTTGCAGCGGGTGTATTTGCGGCCACTCAAGGGAGCGGCCAGGAAGACTTGCTGGCCCCGCGCGCCCAGCAACTGGGCCAGCGGCACGGACGCCAGCAAATCGCTGCGCCCGCCGGCCGCCACCAGCAGAATCCGTCGGCAGGCTTCCAGCCGGTCCAGGGGAGTTCGCTGCAGTCCGCTTCGGCGCGGGCGAACTCCGGTCGTTTCGATTCTGCCCGGGCCTGGGCGCGGTCCGACTGGCCCGGCCGGCAGCAGCTCCAAGAAGTGCAGTTCGCCCGTGTCTTGCGCGGCCACGATGCGGTTTCCATCGTGGCTCAGGGCGCGCTCGATGGGAACCCACCAGTGGGTCGAAGCGTCCACCCGCAACGGTCGGCCGTTGCCGAACTCCAGGGCCGGCCCCGGCTGTTCCTCCGGCTCCAGCCACTGCAGTTCGGGCAGCTCGGCCGGCGGTGTTTGCCAGCTTTTCAAACAGCGCTTGCTGGCCACATCCCAGAGCTTCAGCTCTCCCTGAGGATTGGTGCTGACTGCCCGCTTGCCGTCGGGGGAAAAGGCGCAGGCCTGGATGCTCGGAGGCTGCAGGCCCAGGCGGAGCGGCTTGCTACCGGCAATCCGCGGGTTCCACCAGAGCAGTTGCTTGCCTTCGCTGACCAGCACTTCGCCCTGGCCGTTGACGGCCCGAGGAAAGTGTTCGGTGGCCCTCGAGTCGCCGCGTTCCAGGTCCCAGAGCCTGGCTCCCTGATCGGTCGCACAAAAAGCATAGGGCCCGCGCAGCCCCACCGCCTGCACCCAGCGCTCGTCGCCGGACAACTGGCGCAGACAGCGGCCGCTTTGCAAATCCCAGATGCGGGCGCTCTTGTCGATACTGCCGCTGATCAAGGTGCCCGCCTGGCGATCCAGGCAGAGCACCGCCGCGTCGTGACCGGGAGTATGGGCCGCGCTTCTGGGCCAGATGCGTACCTGGTTGCCTTTGCAGGAAGCGGCCAGGTGCCGTTCGTTCAAGGCCAGCGCATTGTAGGGAAGGGGCACTCGATAGGATTCGAGCGCCTCCGCCCCCTGCCAGACGCGCAGGCTGCACGATTGGAAGAACTGGCCTTCTTGATTGCTCACCGCCAGCTGGCGAGAGTCTTCGGAGAAGCGGGCCGCCGCCGGCTTGGCGGCGGGGCAGGGGAGGCGTGTCTCGACTCGACCCTGGTCCAGGTCATAAATCAGGGCCGCCCCCTCGGGTTCTTCGGCGTAAAGGTAGCGCCCGCAGGGGCTGACTTCGCGGGCATAAAGCTGAGGAGGTCGGGCCATCTCGGCCAGGCAAATCCCCTCGCAGTCCCAGATACGAAAGCCCTCGCGGTCCCCGCTGAGCAGCAGTCCGCCCTGGGCAAAAGCCAGCCATTGGATGGGCCGGCTGTGTCCTTCCAGGATTTTCAGACAGTGACCTCGGGCTAGATTCCACAGGCGGACCTGCCCCTCGGCGTCTCCGCTCAAGGCCAGGCTGCCGTCCGCGTTCAAAGCCACCGCCAGAGAGCGGCCCTTGAGCAGGCGCAGGCACTTGCCGTTGCCTGCCTCCCAAATGCGCAGATTGCCGGCTTTGGTGACGGTGGCGGCCCTGCGCCCGTCACCACTCAGGGTGCCGCCCACCAGAGCGTCGCGCTGGCCGGCCAGCGTGGCCAGCACCTGGCCGTGTTCCAGATCCTGGATTTCCGCCGCCGAGGCTCCGAGTTTCCAGGTCAGGGCGCGCCGCCGTGCTCCATCCACGGCCACGCATTCGGCTCGGCCCAGAACCCCGTGAGGGCCCAGGTAGCGCTCCCTTTTGTCCCGATAGACCCTGGCGTCGGGCAGCGGCCAGCCGAATTCGGCCAGCCGCCGTCCCTGCTCCAGATCCCAAAGCTGCCAGCTTCCGTGCTCGGAGAAGACGGCCCAGCCTTGCTGGCTGCACCATTCCCAGATCTCGTCTACTCCGGCGCTCAGCACCGGCCCGTCGACGATGCGCAACTGCTGATCCCGCAGGTGCACGCGCGGCCCCCAGCGCTCGCTCCAGGGCCGCTGGGTGTTGCGATGGTAGCGTCGCGCCTGACCCGCGCTATCCAGGTCGCAGCCGTGAGCTTCGGTCTCGCTGAGCACGGTCACCCGGCCGCCGTCCCGACTCAGAAAGAGCTCCTGCAGGCCGCGTTCCGGTGCCGGTAAAACGGCCAGGCTCCGCCGTTCTCGCCAGTCCCAGAGCAGCACCTGGCGCTCCCGATTGGATGTGGCCAGCCGCCCCCCGGCCGCCGCCAGGTGTCGTCCCCAGCTCTCCGAGCCGGGCAGGCGCTGCTCCTCGCGCACCTGGAAGGTGTCCGGGTCCAGTAGCAACAGCCGGCTCTCGGCCAGGGCCAGCAGTCCCTCACCGGACCAATGGTAAAGGGCGGGAGGCAATTCCAGAGCTCCCAGATCGCGGCCGCTATGCACTTCCCAGGCGTGGGCCCGGCCCCCCGAGGTTACCGTCAACAGGCGTGAACCGTCGGGACTGAACAGCAGTTGCGTCACCCACTCGTGTTGAAAATCGCCTTCCGGTACTTCCACAATCAGCGGCTGGACAACCGGTTCCTGCGGGCGGAAGCGCAGCCGCAGCCAGGGTCTCTCGGGGCCCACTCGCTCCAACCATTCCTGCGCCTGGCGCGACAGGTTGGAGTCGGCCGCGTAGGCGTCGGCCAGGGCCAGAAAGGTCAATTGCGGATCGGGGTTGGGGTCGGCCGGATTCACCAGAAACTGCCGCCCCCTCCAGAACGCTTCCCATTCGCGCGGCCGGCGCTCGGCCGGCAACTGCTGCAGCTCCAGCCAGATTTGGCGGGCCTGCCGGCCGTCCAGGCCCAGGCGGCGATACAGGTAGTCGAAATCGCACAGCCAGTGGATGGCTTGATTCTGCTGGCCGGCGTCCAGATGATGCTGAATCAACCAGCGCGTGCCATAAGGGCACTCCGGATTCCCCTCGCAATATTCGGCCCAGCGGGCGTGCCAGTGAGCGGCCGGGGGATCCGAGGGACGCAGCATGGCGGGCGGAATGTAGCGAACCAGTTCAATCCAGTCGCGCACCGTCTCGGCCGGTAAGGTCCCGCCCAGCAGGCTGGCCAGAATGTCCGCGGTCACCCCGCTCTGGCCAGAACACCAGAATCCAGCCAGGGTATTTTGAATCTCGGGAGGGAGATGGGTGGGCACCTGGGCTGGTTCGCTTCCAGGAACGCCAGGCCTCCGTGGATAAGCCAGCACCATCTAACCCATGATTGTGAGTATGTTTTTATGAGCGAAGCCAACGAAGTCACCACCTCCTCCGGCCTGAAGTATCAGGTTCTCACCGAAGGCACCGGAGCCGAAGCCCGCGCTGGCCAACAGGTCACCGTGCACTACACCGGCTGGCTGACCAACGGCACCAAGTTCGACTCCAGCGTCGACCGCAACGACCCCTTCCGCTTCAACCTCGGTGGCCGTCAGGTCATCGCCGGCTGGGACGAAGGCGTGGCCGGAATGAAGGTAGGGGAGAAGCGCAAACTCACCATCCCCGCCGACCTCGGCTACGGCTCGCGCGGCGCCGGCGGCGTCATCCCCCCCAACGCCACCCTCGTCTTCGACGTCGAACTCCTCGGCGTCAACTAAACGGGCGCGTTCTGCCGGGTTTCCGTTCTGCCGGGATTCCGTCGTGAAGGGGGAGGTGGGGAGTAGGAAAGTGGGAGAGAGCGGGCACGGCAAGGCCGACTCTGGCTCAGGTGATTTTTTAAGGTTCGGTCAGGCTCAAGCGCGGGCCAGAACCATTAAAATCAACCTGCGGACATTCTCGGCTGCGGCACTGAGAGCAATCGCCCACCTCGGTCTCTCTCCCGCTCCCCATTTTCCCCTCTTCCCCCTCTAGGACCCGCAGGCGCCGGGTTCCCGTCGCGAAGGGGGAGGTGGGGAGTAGGAAAGTGGGAGAGAGCGGGCACGGCAAGGCCGACTCTGGCTCAGGTGATTTTTTTAGGTTTAGGTCAGGCTCAAGCGCAGGCCAGGACCATTAAAATTCAACCTGCGGACATTCTCGGCTGGGGCACTGGAAGCAATCGCCCACCTCGGTCTCTCTCCCGCTCCCCATTTTCCCCTCTTCCCCCTCTAGGACCCAACCTGCGCAGGACGGAATTTGCGACCCCGCTAGCGAAACGGGGCGGCTATGTCTGATTCTGGAATTGGAGTTGCCGGGGAAGTCCAATCGAGCCGGCTGATCAGCGAGGATTTGGCGCCTACCACGCCCGAGAAACGCACCTGGACCACCTATAACTATGCTGCCCTATGGATCGGCATGGCCCACTGCATCCCTACCTACATGATGGCCTCCGGCCTGCTGGCCGAGGGGATGAACTGGTGGCAGGCGCTCTTTACCATCCTGATCGGCAACCTCATCGTGCTCGTGCCCATGCTGCTCAACTCCCACGGCGGCACCCAGTATGGCATTCCTTTTCCGGTGCTTTGCCGGGCCTCGTTCGGCGTCTGGGGAGCCAACATACCGGCCATTCTCCGGGCCCTGGTGGCCTGTGGATGGTTTGGCATCCAGACCTGGATCGGCGGCGTGGCCCTGGATCGACTGCTGGTTTCCTCGTTCCCCACCTGGGCCAACTTCGGGCACCATACCATGGCTTGCTTTTTCCTTTTCTGGTTTCTCAACATCGTGATCATCTGGAAAGGCATGGACGCGGTGCGCTGGTTCGAAGGCTGGGCCGCGCCGGCCGTGCTGGTGGTCACGCTGGTTCTGCTTTTCTACATGATCCATCGGGCCGACGGACTGGGCGCCATTCTCAGCCAACCGGGCAAAATGGAAGACTGGGGCACTTTCCTCAGCAAATTGCCCATCTTCCTCACCGCCCAGATCGGCTTCTGGGCCACGCTGTCGCTGAACATGCCCGACTTCACCCGCTACGCCAAGGACCAGAAAGCCCAGATGCTGGGCCAGACGCTGGGACTGCCCACCACCATGACCTTCTTTGCCGGCATGGGCGTCATCATCACCTCGGCCAGCGAAAAGATCTACGGCCAGGCCATCTGGGACCCCACCGAACTGGTAGCCAAACCCGACTTCGGCCATCCCATCATCGTGCTGCTTTCGCTGATCACCATCGGCGTGGCCACTCTTTCGGTCAACGTGGCCGCCAACGTGGTTTCGCCCGCCTTTGACTTCGCCAACCTGTGGCCGTCCAAAATCGACTTCAAGATCGGCGGCACCATCACCGGCATCGTGGGTATCCTGATCCAGCCCTGGAACCTCATGTCCGGTTCCGGCACCTATATCTTCACCTGGCTGGTCGGCTACTCCGGCCTGCTGGGTCCGCTGGCCGGCATCATGGTCTGCGATTATTGGGTGCTGCGCAAAACCAAACTGGCCGTCGACGAGCTTTATCAGGAAGAGGGTCGCTACACCTTCAGCAAGGGCTTCAATCCCTGGGCTTTCGTGGCTCTGGCTCTGGGCGTCATTCCCAACATCCCGGGCTTTCTGGTGCAGCTGCAGGCCAGCGAAAAAGGCATTCCCGTGGAGGAAGTGCTGGCCCAATACCACGGAGCCACCCTGACCTTCTACAAGTTCTCTAGCGACATCTACTCATTCGCCTGGATGGCCGGCTTTGCCATCAGCTTCAGTCTCTACCTGCTGCTGATGAGAGGTCCGGGCGCTGGCTATCTGAAGCAGGACGCAGAGTAAAACCAGGCACCAGAGTGGGCGGTCGGCGTAACGCGCATACAGCGTGAGTCCGGCCCGACGCGGGATGGGAACATCCAGCATCAGGTTGGCCTTGGTGAAGGGCGCGGTCGCCTCGTGCACCCGTCCGGCCGGATCGATCCAGCCCGAGACTCCGGAGTTGTCGGCCCGCACCATAGGACGGCGCAGCTCGATGCTGCGCACGCTCAGCAGGTTCAGGCTTTGATAACAGGCCAGGTCGCTGCCAAAACTGGATTCCGAACCCATGTGCACCAGCCAGGTGGCCTGACCGCCGGTGTTGCGCTGGAAGTCGGCCACGAACGACGGCCACAAGCCCTCGAAGCACACCAGCGGTAGGGCCGGGCCGGCGGCCGTGGGCAAAATCTCATCCTTGTCTCCCACCTGGAAACTGTGCTTGGGGTCTCCGGGCGTCCATTCGCCCATCATGATCAGCTTGCGCTTGCGATAGACGGCCTTGCTCTTGCCCTCGCGGTCCAGAAGCCGGGCCAGCACGTAGCCGGCCTGAGTGCCCGGCTCGTAGTCAGTGAAAACCAGCTCCACGCCCAAGAACGGAATGCCCTGCAGTTTGGTGTATTCGACCAGGGGCAAACTCGCCTCCGGCCACACCACCACCTCGGGAACGACCGCACTCTCCGACAAGAAAGTGCCGGTCTGCTCGAGCATGATCTCGCGAGCCTTCAGCCCCACCTCCACCGACTGAACCATCGCGCTGGGCTGATTGCCCTGAATGACGGCGATCTTGTGCAGGGGAGCCGTGGTGGGCTGGGACCAGTGGCGCAGGCTCAGCCAGCCCACCAGATGGGTGACGGCGAAAAGCAGCAGCGTCGCCTTGCGATGGCGTCCCCGCAGCGCCTCATAGAGACGAAAACTCAGGTAGAACCAGAGCCAGGCCACGCCCGGAGCGCCCACCCACTCGGCCCACTGCAGAAAAGGCCGGTCCCCCAGGATGTGGACGGCTCCGTAGACCGGCATCATCTGCCAGATCAGCAGTTCACAGGCGCTCCACAGCGAAGCCCAGTAAAGTCCGCGGAACCGTCCCTGGAAGGCAAATAGGAAAAAAACCAGGTAGCGGGTGCTGGTGACCACCCCCAGGATGGTGCCCATCAGCCAGGCCTGGAAAAGATGGCCTTTCAGATGGTGGTAGGCGGTGGAAACGGCGTAAGGAAAGCCCACCTGTGAGACGCAGAAAAGCCAGATCGAGCCCATGAGCAGGCGTTCCCACCATTTGGGACGTTGCTCCAGCAGGTAAAACACCGGCCACAGGGCCATCCAGCCCAGCGGCCACAGGGCCGAGTTGCCCACCGTCCGGCAGATCAAAATCGCCGACAAGAGCAGAAGCAAGAAATGGGAAACCCAACGCCGATCCATGCAGCCGGCTTCGTCACAGTACCGTAATAGCCCGGCAATAAACTAATTTTCACTATACACAACTCGGAAACAAAAATTTTCTACTATACAGACATGATCGCCGAGCTACTCGAAATGTCCAACCGTCGCATCTGGCCGCGCGTCAACCGCCAGGTCCCCGTCTCTGTCTCCCAGGATCAGGGCTACACCCTGAACGTCAGCCTGCGCGGAGCGCGCATCGTCACCCGCCAACCGCTGCAGCAGCGCTTTCGCCTGCGCCTGCAGTTGGACGAAGTGGTGGAAGTGGAAGCCGAACGCATGTGGGAAGAAGAGCTGGGCTCCCAGAACCGCGTGGCCGGTCTGCGCTTCCTGCCGGACGCCCAACAGGAAGCCATCCTGAGCGCCTGGATGAAAAAACAGGCCTGTTAAAAGCGGGTGCGGAAGCGCATAGGATGCCCGAAACTTTTGGAAATCTAACCGCCCCCTTGGTCGGGGTGGCCATGAAAGAGATGGTGCGTCGAGCCATCAACGAAATCCGGCGCCAGAGATTCATCTTCGAAGCCCAGGCCAAACTTGGCTACGGCGGCGAGTGCAACGACCTGGTCACCAGCGCCGACCGCCAGGCCCAGCGCATCTACCTGAAAATGCTGCGCGAATGCTTCCCCGACTTTGGCGTCATCGCCGAAGAAGACGAGCTGCGGGTCGAGTGCTGCGGTAGTCGCCAGCTTTACTTTACTCTCGATCCCCTCGACGGAACCAAGGCTTTTGGACGACGCCAGTCGACCGGAGTGGGCACCATGATTTCGCTGGTCGAAGATGGAAAAGTCCTGGCCGCCTATGTCGGCGACGTCATGACTCAGGAAATCTATGGCTATCGCCCCGAGTCGGACCGCGTCCACCGCATCAGCGAATACGAAGTGGGCGAAGCCATCACCGTCAGTCAGCGACCCCTGATTCAAGGAGTCTTGCTCAGCCGCGACGCGCCCTGGAAGTTCCAGTGGGAGGTCGACCGCTTCGCCCGCGACCACTTCAAGGACATCGATATCGAAGGCGGCAGCATCGGCATCTCCTTTGCCCGCCTCTGGAAACAGGAAGTGGCTGCTCTGCTGATGGGGGCGGCCTGGGAAACCCCCTGGGATTCCTCGCCCGTCATCGGCATCTGCCGCCAACTCGGATTCGTCTTCCTGGAAGTGAAGCAAGGCAAATTCCGCCAGGTGGAGCTGGCCCCGCCCCTGCAGGTGGTGCGCCGCGAATCGGACCTGTTGGTCGTGCACCAGCAGCACCTGGAAGAACTCAAGGAGTGGATGTGGTAAAGAAGATTCCCGGGCCGCGCGGTCTGGAAATTCTCAGCACCATCTTTCGCTTCCAGCGCGATCCGCTGACCACCCTGGCCGATCTCACCAACCGCTACGGGGACATTGTCACCTATCGCTACGGGCCCTTCTCGATCGTGCTGCTCAATCATCCCGAGGCGGTGCAGCGCATGCTGCAAGACAACCATCCCAATTACAACAAAAAGCACAGCCCGTTTTACAAAATGATGCGTCACTTTCTGGGTGACGGACTGGTGACCAGCGACGGCGATTTCTGGAAACGTCAGCGCCGCCTGGCCCAGCCGGCCTTCTCTCGCAAACGCCTGGAAGCGCTGGCCCCACTGATGGTCCAGTGCACTCAGGATATGCTGGAAGATTGGCGCAAGCTGCCCCAAGGCACGGTGCTCAACGCGGCCGACGAAATGATGAAGTTGACCCTGCGCATCGTGGGTCTGGCGCTGTTCTCGCTGGACGTCAGTGCCGAGACGCGCGACATCGCCCACTGCCTGGAAGTGCTGCAGGGCCAGATGACCCAGCGCTTTCAATCACTGGTGCCGCTTCCGCCGGTGCTGCCCACCAAACGGGATCGTCTTTTCCGGGAAAGCCGACGGCGGTTGGACGAAATCGCCATGAAGATCGTGGCCGAGCGCCGGGCCCAGAGCAACCGTCCCCAGGACTTGCTGACCTCACTGCTGGAGGCGCGCGACCCGGAAACCGGCGAATCGATGAGCGACCGCCAGTTGTGCGACGAGTTGATTACCTTTTTGCTGGCCGGCCACGAAACCACCGCCAACGCGCTGGCCTGGACCTTCTATCTGCTGAGCCTGAACCCGGATCAGCGGCGTCGCCTGGAGGCGGAGTCGAAGGCCGCTCCCACCGTGGAAGATTTGCCACAGATGCCTCTGAGTGAGCGCATCGTGCTGGAATCCATGCGTCTCTATCCGCCGGTCTGGGTTTACGGCCGCATGAGTTACGCCCCCGACGAATTCATGGGCTACAAGATCGGCAAAAATCAGCTGGTCACCATTGCGCCCTACGTGCTGCACCGAAATCCGGCCGTCTGGCCCAATCCCGAAGGATTTGATCCGGACCGCTTCCTGTTGGAGCGGCCCAAGGGAGCCTACGTGCCCTTCGCTCACGGTCCGCGACTATGCATCGGCAATCATTTTGCCATGATGGAAGCGAGACTTTTGCTGGTTACCATCGCTTCCCAGGTGCGTCTAAACTTGCAGGCGGGGACGCGGGTGGGACTGGAGGCGCTGGTTACTTTGCGACCCCGTGGGGGTCTGCCGATGACGCTGGAGTGGCGTTAGGCCGGGGCTGAGCCAGTCGGTCGAAAGCGATCTGGATGATGGATTGAGTGCAGGAAAACGGTTTCATATGCGTTTGTCTCTCCTTCTGAGTCGGAGCACCGGCCTTTACGGTCGCGGTCTCTTTCCTGGATCCAGTATAAGCAAAAAGTATTTCCTGAAATTTTCCTAAAAGAAACAAAGTTGTAAAAACTGGAGGTTTGTTATGGACATCAAGAAGTTGGGCGTGTGGGCCTTCACGGACCAGTATGGGGCTCCCCAGGCCGCGGAATTTGCCCGCAAAGTCGAAGACTGGGGCTACGGAGCCCTTTGGTATCCCGAAGCGGTCGGCCGCGACTCGCTGGTGCAGGCCGGTTGGCTGCTCAGTAACACCAAAAATCTGGTAGTGGCCAGCGGCATCGCCAACATCTTCGCCCGCGACGCCCAATCGAGCATGGCCGGCGCCAACGCCCTCAACGAACTCTCGGGTGGCCGCTTCCTGTTGGGCCTGGGCGTGTCTCACGCTCCCCTGGTGGAAGCCATGCGCGGACACAAGTATGAAAAGCCATTGGCCAACATGCGCGACTACCTGGAGGCCATGCACAAAGCCGCCTACCAGGCCCCGCCGCCTCCCGAACGCTCCCAGGTGGTGCTGGCCGCGCTGGCTCCCGGCATGCTCAAGCTCTCCGGCGAACTGGCCGACGGCGCCCACCCCTATAACGTAAACCCCGAGCACACCCGCGAAGCCCGTGCCCTGCTAGGCCCGGACAAGCTGCTCTGCGTGGAGCACAAAGTGGTGCTGGAAACCGACGCCGACAAAGCCCGCGCCGCCGGCCGGGCCGTGCTGGACATGTACACCAAACTGCCCAACTACGTAAATAACTGGAAACGCCTGGGCTTCAGCGACGAGGAAATCACCGGCATGTCGGACCGCTTCATCGACGAGTTCGTGGCCTGGGGCGACGAAAACGCCATCGCGGCCCGCGTCCAGCAGCACTGGGAAGCCGGCGCCAACCACGTCTGCATCCAGGCCCTGCAACTGGACGGCAAAACCGTCGACGAAGCAGCCCTGGAAAAACTGGCCAAACGCCTCGCCTGACCCGCCGGAGGGCGACTTGCCAGTGCCTGGGGGCGACTTACCGCCTGGCCGGCAAGTCGCCCCCCCCGGGAAAAACTTGCCAGGCCCCGGTAAGACTTACCGCCTGGCCGACAAGTCGCCCCTTGGCGGTAAAACTTGCCAGTGCCCGGTAAGACTTACCGCCAGGCCGACAAGCCGCCCCCAGCCCGGAGAAACTTGCCAGTGCCCGGTAAGACTTACCGCCAGGCCGACAAGTCGCTGCCCGCCGGGAAAAACTTGCCACGCCTCGGTAAAACTTACCGCCAGGCCGACAAGCAGCGCCAGCCGGGAAAAACTTGCCACAGCCCGGTAAAACTTACCGCTTGGCCGACAAGTCGCCGCCAGCCCCGGAAAAACTTGCCAGTGCCCGGTAAGACTTACCGCCTGGCCGACAAGTCGCGCCCGCCCGGGAAAAACTTGCCAGGCCCTGGTAAGACTCACCGCCTGGCCGACAAGTCGCGCCCGCCCCTGAG
>JAFKGI010000067.1 GCA_017307785.1 Vulcanimicrobiota bacterium
CTCGTCAGGAGATCCATGGACGCCTTCGCCCCCCACCTGTTGGATGGGAAAATCAACCTCAAAAACCTGTTGCCCGCCGAGATGGAGCAACTCATGGTGGCCCTTGGCCAGCCTCGTTATAAGTGGCAGCAAGTCTGGCGCTGGATGTATGTGCGCCTGGTCGACCGCTTCGAGGACATGACCGACCTGTCCAAAGACTTCCGACGCAAGTTGGAAGAAGTTGCCGTGGTCCCCAGCATGGGCCTGCACCTGCATCAGCAGTCCGAAGCCCAGGACACCGACAAATTCCTCTTCAAGATGGCCGACGGTGCTCTGGTCGAAAGCGTCAAAATGAAGTATCTGGTGGGTCACGGGCGCATCGCCATCTGCATCAGCAGTCAGGTCGGCTGCGCCATGGCCTGTAGCTTCTGCGCTTCCGGACTGGCGGGGCTGCATCGCAACCTGGCCACCTGGGAAATCGTCGACCAGATCGTGCAAATCCAGAAAGCGGTGGAACCTTTGGGCCAGCGCGTGGCCAACGTGGTTTACATGGGCATCGGTGAGCCCTTTCACAACTACGAGGCCGTGCTGCGCTCCACGCGCATCGCCAATTGCCCGGAGGGTCTGGGCATCGGCATGCGCCACCTGACGATCTCAACCTCCGGCTTGGTTCCGCAGATCCGATTGCTAGCGGCGGAAAAGGTTCCGATCCGCCTGGCCATTTCACTTCACGCCACCAACAATGACCTGCGCAACGAGATCATGCCCGTCAACCGGAAGTGGCCCATCGAGGAGCTACTAGAAGCCTGCCGAGAGTACCAGGCCGCCAGTGGTCGCCGTATCACCTTTGAATACGTCCTGCTGGAGGGAGTCAACGATTCGCTGGCCGAGGCGGAAGCTCTGGGCCGAATGCTCCGTGGACTGCACGTGCTGGTCAACTTGATTCCCTGGAACCCGGTGGACGGCGCCCCTTACGAACGCAGTCGTCCGGGTCGCATTCGGGCCTTTCAAGAAAAGGTCGAAGCTCAAGGGCCGAAATGCACGGTTCGCCAGGAAAAGGGAGCCGATATCGATGCGGCCTGTGGTCAGCTTCGCCTGCGAGATATGGCGGGTACGGCTAAAGGGAAGGAGCGGCGGCAGCGAGGCGATCGCCCGGCTTAAGCGGATTGCCCTGCCAGTAAGACCAGGCGGGCATCCAGCCCTTCCCGGCCGGCTTGACGGTTTCCAACAAGACCGCGCCCTGCCCGCAAGCGACCGAGAACCCCTTACCCTTGACCGGACCAAGCACTTCTCCGGCTTCGCCCGCGCCATCGCAAACGGTCGCCCTGGCGACTTTCAAAATCGCGTTGTTGGCAAAGGTCTGGGCTCCTGGCTCGTTGGCCAGCGCGCGAACAAAGTTGCTAACCTTCTCCGCCGGCCATGACCAGTCGATCACCAGATCGCCTTTGCCCAGCGGCTTGGTGTAACCGCCCTCCGCTTCTTCCGGCTGTTGCGTGCGGGTGAAGTCGCCGCGCTCGAGAGACTTCATCGTGTCACTGAGAACATCGGCTCCCACGAGCGCCAGACGTTCCGACAGTTGCTCTCCCGTCTCCTCGGGACCGATGGGAGTGCGCACCATCTGGATGACATCGCCGGTGTCGTAACCCACGTCCATGAAAAACGTGCAAACGCCGGTTTCGGCATCTCCGTTCATCACCGCGGCCAGCAGCGGAATCGCCCCCCGATAGCGCGGCAAGAGCGAGGGATGGACGTTGATGCAGCCAAAGCGAGGCAGGTCAAGCAAACTCTTGGGAATGAGCTTGGCGTAGGCCACCACCAGGATGACGTCGGGATTCAGTTCCTTCAAATGGGCCAGCACGGCCTCATCCCGGATGCGAGCCGGCTCGTGCACAGGCACGCCCAGTTCCAGAGCTCGCGTCTTGACCGGTGTGGGCAACATCTTGTTGCCGCGAGCACGCGGCTTATCCGGCTGCGTGTAGACAGCCAGCAACTGACTTTCGTCAAAAACTCGCTGCAGACTGGCCACAGCGAATTCCGGGCTGCCCATGAAGACGGTCCTAAGCATCTGTTTCGTCTTCGTCGAAATCGTCGTCTTCTTCGTCGTCCTCGTCCTTCGGCTTCTGCTCATGTAGATTCACGGCCATATCCGTGAAAAGCTTGCCGTCGAGATGGTCGATCTCATGCTGGAAGCAGCGGGAAAGCAAACCATCCGCGCTCACCCGAAAGGTCTTCCCGTTCACGTCCTGGCCTTTCACCACGATCTTGTCGTGGCGCAGAACGTCACCGTAAAGGCCCGGGATGGAAAGACAGCCCTCCAACCCCAGTTGCTCGCCGTCTTTTTCCATGATCTTGGGATTGGCCATGCGAATGGGGCCGTCTCCTACGTCCAGCACGATGACGCGCTTGGAAATACCGATTTGCGGGCCTGCCAGTCCGATACCGGGTGCGGCGTACATGGTGTCCAGCATGTCATCGAACAAACGAGCCAGAGCCGCATCGAATACGTCGACATCGCGGGCCTTCGACCGCAAAACCTCTTCCCCGACCAACTTGATGGGAAGGAGGGACACTACTTGGCGCCGTCCTTCTTCTGGATCTCGTCAAACTCGACCACGACTTTGCCGTTCAGCTTGGTGCCGATGGTGTTGCGCGCCACGCCGGGATTGATCTTGTAGCTCTGGCCGGGCTTCAGGGCGCCGGTCTTCTCGACCCATTCCTGGACCACGGCGTTGTCCAGGTTGATGAGTTGATACTTGATGACGACGTTCTTCAGAGTATCGGTCTTGCTGCTGTTGCTGATGGCGGCATCGAGACGCATCTCCGAGTTGAACTTCGAGCCGTAGCCAGAGTCGTAGCAGTTGACGCTGTCGAATTTGATCGGTGCCTTGGGGTCGGGACGGTCACTGCTGGTGGTCACTCGCTTGGCGGGACCGGTCGCCGTGGTGGTCGGGCTGGCCGTTCCCGAGGGGGCGTCCGTTGCGGTGGCATTAGGACTGGGGCTGCTGGTGGCGCTGGCCGAAGGCTTCGGACGCTTCGGCGCCTGTGGATAATTCGGCTGGGCAAAAGCCGCGGTTGCCGCGACGGCAAACAGAACGCCGGCCAGGGTGCGAAGTTTCAAATTTTTCATGAGGTCCTCTTCTCTACAGCTATAAAATGCTCTGCGGATCGATGTCGGCGGCCCAGCGAACTTTGCTGCTCCGTTTGCACTGACGCAAAGCGTTCCGCAAGATTTCCGCCAGTTCCTTCACTTGCTTTCCCTTCAACAAGAAATGCCAGCGGTAGTTTCCCTGGATTTTCTCCAGTGGACAGGCCGAAGGACCTAGCAATAGGATCCGAGGGTATTTTTCCAGCACCCAGGCAGCCGCCTGGCGGGCGGAATTCTCCACCTCGCCTTCCTCCTCCCCGCTCACGATCAGGCGAGCCAGACGGGCATAAGGCGGATAGAGCAGAGCCTTCCGCATTTCCATCTCCTGCTCGAGAAAGCCGACGTAATCGTGACGCCGCGCGTAGTCGAATACCGGATTCTCGGCGTCCCGGGCCTGCATCAAGACACGTCCGGGCCACTGGCCACGGCCAGCCCGTCCGGCCACCTGAATCAGCATCTGGAGAACCCGCTCAGAGGCCCGAAAATCCGGCACATGCAGCCCCTGGTCGGCACCCACTACCCCGACCAGAGTAACCGAAGGAAAGTCCAATCCCTTGGAAACCATCTGAGTCCCCAGCAAGACATCGGCGCCGCCGTGGGCGAACTCACGCAGAATATCGGCGTGCCCGGTGGCACCACCGGTGGTATCGCGGTCCATGCGCAAGACGCGGGCAGAGGGCAACTTCTGCTGAACTTCCTCGAAAAGCTTCTCGGTGCCGCTGCCGCACTCGCGCAGGGAAACGCTCCCACAATCTCGGCAACTATCGAGAATCGGCTGACGGTGACCGCAATAGTGGCACTGCAACTCGGGAGGCCGCCGGTGCACCGTTAGCGAGATGCTGCAGTGCGGACAATGCACCACTTTACCGCAGTCGGGGCACTGGAGGTAGCGGGCAAATCCGCGGCGGTTATAGAGCAGCACGGTCTGCTGCCCGGCTTCCAGGGTCGTCTGCATGGCGGCCAACAAGGGAGCGGAAAGGTCGTCGCGCCCCCGCGGGCGATGCCGGCGAAGGTCGATCAGTTCAACCTTCGGCAACGCCTGCTGCGCGGCCCTGTCCCGCATCGTTACGTGGGCGTAGCGTCCGGCCCGGGCGGCCACAAAACTCTCCAGACAGGGAGTCGCGCTGCCGAGCACCAGGGTGCAGCGGTGGCGCTGCGCCCGCCAAGCGGCCACCTGGCGAGCGTGATAGCGTGGGGCCGAGTCTTGCTTATAGCTGGAGTCGTGCTCTTCGTCGATCACGATCAGGCCCAGATTCTCCAGCGGAGCAAAAATGGCCGAGCGAGTCCCCAGTGCCAACTGCGCCTGACCGCGACGGAGCGCGAGCCACTGGGCGGTCCGCTCGGCGTCGGTCAAACGCGAGTGAAGCACCGCCACCTGCTCCCCCAATCGTCCCTGGTAGCGGTCGATAGCCTGGGGAGTCAACGACACCTCGGGCACGAGCACGATGGCGGTTTGCCCGCGAGCCAGGACCCGCTCGACCGCCGCCAGATAGACTTCCGTCTTGCCCGAACCGGTGACTCCCTCGAGCAGAACCGTCCCCGGACCGACCATAGACTCGAGGGCACTGCATTGAGCCGGGTTCAAATCATGGCGAACCACGCTCTCGCCCAGGCCCTGCACCCCTTTCTTTCGCTTGCGCGCCTTGGGTGGCTTGATCAGTCTGCGAACCACCGTGGGAGGGACCACCGCTTGAAAAGCGTCCACCAAAGTGCAAGCGTAGAGGTCACACATCCAGCTGGCCAACTCGATCATCTCGAAAGGCCAGACCTGCTCATCTCCCAGTACTTCCAGAACCGGCTTGACGACCACGTCGGCTGGCGGCTCCAGCGAAATACTGGCGACGTAGCCTCGCAACTGACGCTGGCCAAAGGGAACCAGAACCGCCCGCCCGGGCCCGACTTCCTCAGGAACTTCGTAGGTGAAGAGCTGGTCAGCCCAACGCTGGGGAAAATCGACTACAACCTGGGCGTAGGGCACTTACGGGGTGGTTTCGACAACAAATCCTTTGGAAAATCCGTCGGCCTGCAACTCGGTGGTCGCCTGCTGCGCATCTTCGCGAGTCTGGAAAGAGCCGACCGAGACCTTGAAGCTTTCTTTGCCACCGTCGCCGGCGAGCTTTTCAACTTTGGCCTCGTAACCCTTAGCTTTCAACTGGTCCGATAAGTCCTGGGCCGACTTCTGCTGGCCGAAAACTCCCAGCTGCACTCGGAAACGCCCTGCCCCACCCGGACTGGCCGAGGGCGAGGGGCTGGCGGAAGGAGTTTCGGGAGAAGGAGAGGCGGAGGGACTGGCCTCAGGACTGAATTCATCGGCCCGGGCCACAATCTCGGCGGCCGCCCGCGAAGGAGTCACGATTCGGTCGATGCGGAAAACCACTTTGCGGGGCACCCGGTCCTTCAGGGACACCAGCCCGATAAAGAGAAGGTCTTCCCGCAGCACGTTCAACTTCTTCTCGCAATACGTCCGCTCACGCTCTTTGTTGAAGTGGTAGCTATAGATGGGAAGCCGGTAAGGTTTTTTCAGGCTCTTGGCCATCTCTTGAATGAGAACTTTCTCCTTGAGAAGAACATTCGCGTCAGACTCGTCCCCCACGATCAAAATCGCGTAATCCGACTGAGCCGGAGCCTCCGGTTGCTGCGCCAGGGTCAGCGCGCTGCTGCCCGCGAGAACTGCTAGCAGCAGACCCGCACGCGCGGTCTTTGAATGTAGGGCGGTCAAGATTGACATGAGTGGTCCTTTCCAGGGGCGGAGAAGTCCGACCTTGGGTATAACGAGATCTGGGCGGACTTTCCGTCCACTACCATAACTCCTTCCAGGGATGGACAAGCAAAGAATGAGACGCAAGACCGGCAAAAGAGGATTTACCCTGATCGAATTGATGGTCGCCATGGCTATCATAGCGATTCTTGCGGCGGTCACGCTTCCCAGGCTGATGACCGCGCGCTATCGTGCCTACCTGTCAGCCTGCCTGGTCAACGAGCGCAATATCGCGACCGCGCTGGAGAGTTACCGCAATGACAATCGGGTCTACCCAGCGGACATCACCATCCTGGTCAAGGCCAACATGGGTGGAGACATCAGCAAGCTGCCGACCTGCCCTTCGGCACCTTCGACGGCCTATCAGTATGTCGTGACGGCCGACGGAGATGTCTATACCGTTTACTGTCCGGGCTGGCATCACTACCAGTTGCCGGGCCACGATCTGGGCTACCCGCAGTACGCGGCCGGAAGCGGCATCAAAGAATAGTCAGCCCTCTCGAATCCGCTGGGTCTGCAGCAGCAGCTGTAGCCTTTTAAGCTCCTCACGATCCCTTTCGTTGGCCAAAGAGAGGGCCTTCTCCACGTTCAGCAGAGCCTCTCGAGTCTCACCCAGTTGCTGGCAGGTTTCCGCCAGGTCCGCATAAACTCGCCAGCGCTCCGGGTTGCGTTCGATGGCACGGCGAAAGAGCGTGGCCGCCTCACCGAAGCGACCGCGGCGAGCCTCCACCCGTCCTTCCAGCCAGTAAAAGCGCCCCTGTTCAGCCGGAAACACTTCGGCTCCTCGACGGAAGACGGAAGCCGCCTCCTGAGCCCTGCCGGCCTTGCGGAGCGATCGGCCCAACAACTCGTAGAGTTGAGGATCGTTAGGGTTCTCCGTTACTCCACGCTGAAGAGTAAGCACTGCCTCGTTCCAGTTGCCCTCGAGGCCCTGAATCTCAGCTTGAGTGACCAGGAAATCACGATTCTTGGGTTCGATCTGCTGGGCTTTGCGCAACTTGTCGCGCGCATCCGCCCAGTCTCGCTTCTCCATCGCAACCTTGACCAGGCCGTGCAGAGCTTTGGCATCGCGAGGATTGGTCTTGAGAGCCAGTTGCAAGACCTCGGCGGCTCGCGCCATCTGGCCGTCGGCCAGATAGGATAAGCCCATCTCCACCTGGGTGTGGGCCAGATAAAGGGCCTCGTCCCGAGAACTCAACCGGCTGGCGAAATTACGGAAACTGGTGACAGCCTCTCCGTGGCGCCCCGCCAGCGCCAGGGCACGGGCCTGATAAAGGTAAAGGATGTGATTGCTGTTATCCAGGTCCAGAGCTTTTTGAAAGGCGCCGATGGCCATATTGGCCAGGCCCTGCCGGGCCAGGGCCTGGCCCAAAATGCCCTGGGTCTGAGCATCACCAGGCCTGAGTTGACTGGAAATCTGCAGGCAGCGGACCGCCTCCTCATCCTCACCCACCAGAAAGTTCAGCAAGCCCAGACCCTTGGCATATTCGGGATTGCGTGCGTCGAGCATGGCCGCGCGCTTCAACTCGGCGATGGCCTGGGGAAAGTCGCCGTTGCAGTAATGAGCCATGGCCAGATCTTCCCGATACTCGGGCTCTACTTTGTGAGCATTGACGGCGGCCTGATAATGCTCGATAGCCTGATTCGTGTAGTCTTTCTTGAGGTAAATCCGACCCAGCTTATTGTGCATCTCGGCACACTTGGGGTCGAGGCGCACCACATTTTCGTAAACGGAAAGCGCCCGGTTCAGGTCGTTGCGCTGCAGATAAAGCTCGCCCAGTCGCCGATTTAGCGCCAGGTCGTGCGGCTGAAAACGCAACGCCTCTTCAAGTTCTTTGGTGGCGTGATCCAGGCGACCATGCTTTTCCCAAATCGCCGACATGCGCATACGGGCATCCCGGTTGGTCTGGTCCAGTTCAACCGCCCGGCGCAAGTTCTGTAGAGCCAGATCTTCCCGGCCCTGGGCCTGATAGAGGGCCCCCAGTTCCGCCCGCAGGTCGGCGTCGTCCCCCCGCTGATGAATGACACTCTCGAAGGCTTCCTGAGCCAGAGCGAATTGCCGCTTGCGGGCATAGAGGCGACCTAGCAGCAGGCAAGTTTGTGTGTCGCTGGGATCGATCTGATTGGCCTGCTCCAGATAGCGGGTCGCTTCATCCGGACGCTCGGAGCGGGCCAGCATCAGGCCCATCTGTCGATTGGCCTCTCCGTTCCGCGGATTGCGTCCCAGCACGTACTTGTACTGAATCATGGCCTCGGACACCCGACCTGTCTCGGCATACAAATAAGCCAGACGGAGTCGCGCCTGAACATCGAGGGCATCCCGATGCAGAGCCTCGAGCAAGGAGGCAATGACACCTTCAAAATCCGAACGCTCCAGATGAACCTCGGCCATAATCAGCCAGGGCTGCGAACTCTTAGGCAGCAGATCACAAGCTCGAACCAGAGCGTTCTCGGCCTCATCGGCGCGATGCAAGCCGAGCAAGGCCCGTCCTCGACAAAGATGCGCTTCTCCCAAATCGGCGTCGTGAGCCAGGGACTGCTCGGCCAGATCCAGGGCTTCCACGAAGTCACCCTCGGTCAGGGCGTCGCGACTCTGCTGCGCCAACAAGATCGCTTCCCGCTGAATCACGAAATAGCTCGGAGTCAGCACCTGGGCACATTCCAGACACTGGGTCACGCCACCCGGATTCGAACAGCCACACTTCTGACAAAGAACTCGCGGGGCGTTTGAGTCGAAGGGCTGTGCCAGTTCCTGTTGCCGACGATCGTCCCGGGCCATCTGCGGAACAGGAACTGGGACCGGTTCCGGAGTCGGATTGGTGGCTTCATTCATCCATCCCGAAGAGGCAACGGGCGGCAAACCCTGGGCGACCTTGAAAGGGACGTTGTTTGGCGGGGGGGCAGCCTTGGGCGTGTCCGGCAGGGTAGGATGGACGGGAGGAGCCACCGGTTTGGGCGGCTCCATTCTGGGCGTCTCCGACTTCTGAATGCGCTGCATAAAATCGCTGCGCGTAGCCTCCAGGGGCGGCGGCGGAGGGATCTTGAGAATCGGCATCTGGATAGGCAACTTGGGGATGCTGGCGGAAGAATTCGTGCCCATCTTGGGGATCAGTTGATCCATGGTGGGAAATTTGGCAGAAGCCTTGGGAGCCTCAGAAGCCGGGGCTGATTTGGGCCCGCCCTGGGCAAAGTGGGTTTGCAGCAATTCCTCCAGTTCTCGCGTCATCTCGAGCACGGTGGAGAAGCGCTCCGCAGGATCTTTCCGCAGGGCACGCAAGGCCATCTTTTCCAGGCCCCAGGGAACCTCAGGATTGATTTCGGCCAGTCCGGGCGGCGGTTCGTGGAGAACCTTGTGGATGAACTCGAGCGGGTTCTCGCCCATAAAAGGGAGCGTGCCGGTGGCGATCTCAAAAAGAATGACCCCAAGCGCGTAGATGTCGGCTCGCAGGTCGACCCCCTTCGTCCCTTTCGCTTGTTCTGGCGCAAAATAGGCCAGAGTCCCCATGATCTGATTATCACGAGTCTGGGAATGCTTGTCATCGAGCACGGCCAGCCCGAAATCCATGATTTTGACCCGGCCTTCGGGCGTAATCATGACGTTCTCAGGCTTGAGGTCGCGATGGACCACCCCTTGCTGATGGGCGTAGTAAATGGCGTCCAGCAGTTGAGAAAAATAGCCGAGCCGATCTCTCAGCGCCAGCTTGTTCGGAGGGCCCTGACCTTCAATGTAGCGCGCCAGAGTCTGCCCGCGCACAAACTCCATGACAATGAAGTGCAGCTCTTTGTTGCCGTCGGGCTGCGTACCCAGGTCCCACACTTTCACAATATGATGACTGTCGAGACGCGCTACGGCCCGAGCTTCTCGATAGAAGCGCTCTTTCGCCTCGGGCGTCATGCGATTGGGGTGAATGACTTTGATGGCCACGGCGCGCTCGAGCAAAGGGTCCTCGGCGCGATAGACAACACCCATGCCACCCTGACCCAGAGCCTCAATGACTTTGTAACGGCCGAGCTGAATGCTCATTGGCAGCCTATTCGACGCAGCATAGTAGCCCCACTCCTTCAGGCAGGGCCCCCGCGCCCCCTTCAGGCAATCTTCAGAATCAGGGCCTTTTGTCTTCAGGCTTCCCTGTTAAGGTCGGTTTATGGAAACTTTAGCCGTAATGTTCATCCTCGTAATGGCCGCCTCTGCTTCGATGCACCTGGAACTTCCCAAGTCCCGCAAGGACGAGTTCCACTCGACTCCCCTACTACCGCGCAAAGCCGCCTGAAAGTTCTTCATCATCACCCATCCCCACATAGTAAAAAGCCCCGGTTTTCACCGGGGCTCTTTTTTTACTCTAGCGAGTTGACGGTTTAGGCGTTGACTTTCTCAGCCAGGCCGGCAGCCTTGCGCAGAGCATCGGCCTTATCGGTACGCTCCCAGCTCAAATCGAGCTCGGGGCGGCCGAAGTGACCATAAGCTGCGGTGGGCAGATAAATCGGCTTGCGCAGTTCCAGGTGACGGATGATGGCACCGGGACGCAGGTCGAAGTGGTCGCGCACCAGCTGCTGGATCTTTTCTTCTTCCACCTTGTTGGTGCCGAAGGTTTCCGCCGAGATGCTGACCGGCTGAGCGACGCCGATGGCATAAGCCAGAGCGACTTCGCAGCGATCTGCCAGGCCGGCGGCCACGATGTTCTTGGCAACCCAACGAGCAGCGTAATTGGCCGAACGGTCCACCTTGGTGGGGTCCTTGCCGGAGAAGGCGCCGCCGCCGTGACGGCCCATGCCGCCGTAGGTGTCGACGATGATCTTGCGGCCCGTCAAACCGGTGTCGGTCTCAGGTCCGCCCAGCACGAAGCTGCCGGAAGGATTGATGAGAATGCGGGGGTGAGTCAACTCTCCACCCTCCACTTTCAGGTACTTGGCATCCACGACCGGCTTGATGACCTTTTCGATCAGATCTTTCTTGATCTGATCCTGGGTCACGTCGGGGTTGTGCTGAGTGGAGATGAGAATGTTGTCAATCTCGGTGGGCTTGCCGCCTTCATACTTGACGGTGACCTGGGTCTTGCCGTCGGGACGAAGGTAAGGCAGTCCGCCCTTGTGACGAACTTCGGCCAATTTCTGAGCCAGGCGGTGCGCGTAGGCGATGGCCAACGGCATCAACTCGGGCGTTTCGTTACAAGCGTAGCCGAACATCAGACCCTGGTCACCGGCGCCGGTGGAGTCGTCTTCGCTACCGCTCTTGCCATCACCGCGGACTTCCAGAGCCTGGCCTACACCGGCGCTGATTTCGGGGCTTTGCTTATCAAGAGAAAGCAGGACGGCACAGCTTTTTCCGTCGATGCCATAAGCAGGATCGGTGTAGCCAATGTTGACCAGAGTCTTGCGGATGATCTCCTGAACGTCCACCAGGGCGCTCGAGGTGATCTGGCCGGCAACATGGACGCAGCCCGTGTGCACAAAGGTTTCACAGGCTACGCGAGCGTGCGGGTCCTTGGCCAGGTAAGCGTCGAGAATCGCGTCCGAGATTTGGTCGGCAACCTTGTCGGGATGCCCCTCGGTAACGGATTCCGAAGTAAACAGGTGATAACTCAATTGGATTTCCTCCGTAGCTCAAGCGGCTTGCGGCCAACTTCAGCGGCGTGCTCTTGTCCACGCGCAACAGATACTCCTCAGGGGAGAGGGCCTACGCCTCATTCCCAGTTCCTCCAGTTTCTAACGCTTTATCGAAAAATTCTCCAAAACCTCGAGATGTTTCCAGGTGAAACTCCGGCACACGAATGAGCAAGGCCGGGTCCAGACGGTAGTGCTCACACACCAGACTGATACGACTTCTATCGAGGACTGCTTCCGGGGCTCCCTCAAAAGGAGTGACCCGATGCATGAGCTCCCCGTCAAACTGCACCAACATGTTCGGCAACGGCTTAATTCGTCCCAACTCGCGCCCGCGACCGTCACTTAACAGCAACTCGCCGCCCTCGAGAGCCTCCGGCACCTGTGCATAGTAAACCGAGACCTTACCGGGACAGGGTGGCTCTAGCGGCAGGGTGTAGGAGCGCAAACTACAGTCCACGTGGGCGTCCACGGAACCACCGCGAAAAATGACCAGCGGGTTGAGAAAAAAGGCGTTGTAGCCGGCCTCGATCACCAGGTCGAAGTAAGAAACAAATTCGGGAAAGGTCTTGCGAGCCTTAGCCAAACCCGAGCGGCGAAAAGCCACCGAGTAACCCCAGGTGGAGGCAAAGCGCATGTTCAAGGTCGTACCGGCCAAAAAGGGACTCTCGATCACGCCCTTCCTCACCGTCTCCGCCTGGCCGACCGAAAGAGCTTCGGAGCGCACGCGGACCGGCTTGTGCCAGGGCCATCTCACAGGACAAAAGCCGCCCGCGCGGAACCGTGGCCGGTGATTACCTCTCCAGCTGCGCGCCTTTCCCCACAAACCGTCGAATTCGTCATCCTCTCCTTTGAAGGCCCCGACCTTTACTCACTGGTCGGCGGACTGGGAGTTCGCGCTACCGAACTGGCCAGCACTCTGGCTGAACTCGGATACCGCACGCGGCTCTATTTCCTGGGCGATCCTCAGAAGGCCTACTACGAAGAGCAAATCGGCGGACTGCTCACTTACCATCGCTGGTCCCAATGGCTGTCCGCCCAATTTCCCGACGGGGTCTACCAGGGCGAGGACGCCAAAGTCAACGACTACACGGCCTCCATACCCAACCACATTGTCGAACAAGTCGTAGCCCCTGCCGCAGCGCGCGGTCGCAGCGTCATCGTGCTCGCCGAAGAATGGCACACCACCGGAGCCGTCATCAACCTGTCTCGCGCCGTTCTCCAAGCCGGCCTTCACGAGCGCTGCCTCATCCTCTGGAACGCCAACAACGTGTTTGGCTTTGAGGCCATTGACTGGCAGGCCTTGCGGCAGTCTTGCGCCATCACCACCGTCAGTCGCTATATGAAACATGCCATGGTCGCCCAGGGCATCAATCCGCTGGTGATCCCCAACGGAATCCCCACGCGCTGGCTGGAAACCATCGAGCCCATTCAGGCGATCCAACTTCGCAAAGTGCTGCCCGGATTGCTGTTGGCAAAAGTCGGCCGCTACCATCCCGATAAGCGCTGGCTCATGGCCATGGAAGCCGCGGGCTACATGAAGCGCCAGGGCTTTAAACCGCGCATGCTGGTGCGCGGGAGCAACGACCCCTACCGCGTGGCCGTCATCGAGAAGGCTTTTGAACAGGGTCTGGTGTGGAGCGAAATTCGGCTAACTCATCCTTCCCTGCGGCAAATTCTGACCGAGATCAAGCGCCATCGGCACGCCGATGTCCTGGAACTCAACTTCTTCGTTCCGGAAGATTTTTTACGACTGGTCTACTCGGCCGCCGACGCCATTCTGGCCAACTCGAGCCACGAGCCCTTTGGACTGGTCGGGCTCGAGGTGATGGCCTGTGGTGGCGTGGCCGTGACCGGAAGCTCAGGAGAAGACTACGCCCACTCCTTCGTAAACTGCCTGCGCATCGACAGCGACGATGCCCGGGAAATCGCCGTATACATCAAAGACTTGCTGGCTCACCCCGACACGGCCGCCGACATCCGCAGTCGAGCCCGCCTGACTTCCAGCCTGTTTGTCTGGGAACTGGTAGCCCAGGAGCTGTTCCGCAAGATCGAGTTTGTGGCGCAATTACGCGGGGTAAGGGTGCACGGCTAAAATTATAAGGAGAAGTCCCTATGAGTGCCACTCAAACCCAACCCAACATCAAATCCCGCGACCAGCGCTTCACCAACCTGCAGCGCACCCTGGTCCTGATCAAGCCCGACGCCGTGCAGCGCGGCCTGGTCGGCCAGATCGTCGCCCGCTTCGAAGCTCGCGGCCTCGCCCTGGCGGGACTGAAGCTCCTCCAGATGGACGAGCAGCGCGCCGCCAAGCTGTATGAACCCCACGTCGGCCGCCCCTTCTACGACGGCCTGGTCAAGTACATGACCTCCGGCCCGATCGTCGCCCTCTGCCTGGAAGGCGTCGACACCATCACCGTCGTTCGCAAGATGATGGGAGCCACCAAGCCGGCCGAAGCCGAGCCCGGAACCATCCGCGGCGACTTCGCCCAGCGCGTCGACTTCAACATCGTGCACGGCTCGGACGCACCCGAGAGCGCCGCTCGCGAACTGCCCATCTTCTTCGGCAACGAAGAACTGGTCAGCCACGACCCCTCCTACACCTTCTTCCTGTAGAAAGGGGTCAAAAGAGCGCCGTCGCCTGGAGCGATGGCGCTCTTTTGTTTTCTGAGATGACAGGCAAGCTTTGGGTCATCGCGACCCCTATCGGCAACCTGGGCGATTTCAGCCCACGAGCAAAAGAAGTGATCCAACAGGTGGATTTGCTGGCCTGCGAGAGCACGTCCTCAGCCCAGCGACTCTGCTCCGCCCTCCAGATCACCTGTCCGCGACTAGTACTATATAGGGAAGACTCCTCCGATAGCGTTCAAAGCAAACTCCTGGAGCAAATGCAGGAGGGCGCTTCCTGCGGACTGATTAGCGACGCGGGAACACCCGGCATTTCAGACCCGGGATGGAAACTGGTAAGCCAGTGCCACGCCTTGCACATCCCCGTCCACAGCCTGGCCGGCCCCAGCTCCCTGGCAGCCGCGCTGAGCACCGCCGGCCAGCCCAGCCGCCGATTTCACTTCGCCGGCTTCCCGCCCAACAAGAAGAGCGAGCGCCGCGCATTCCTTGAAGAGATCTGCCAACAGACGGTCTCTACCGTCTTTTTCGAGACCCCCCACGCCATCCTTGAGACCCTGCAGACACTGAGCCGCCTCTGCGACCCAAAGCGCAGCTTGAGCATCTGCCGCGAACTCACCAAGCTACACGAGACCAATCAAAAGCGAAATCTTGAGGACTGGGCACTCCACCCCCCCACAGCTCGCGGCGAGTTTGTGCTGGTCCTGGAAGGCGCTCCGGTACAACCTCAAGAGGAAACCGGTGACGCCGCGGAACAAGCAAAACATCTGCTCAAATCCGGCCTGAGCGCCGGACAGACTCGAGACTTCCTGGAAAAATTCGCCGGCCTGGCTCGCAACCAGGCTTACCGACTCGTGCTCGAGCAACAACAGAAAATCTCCTCCGAGCCGGTTTAGCGAAGGTCTGTCCTGTGGACATCGGGAACAGGCCCTGACCAACCGGAGTACCTAACGGAAAGATTAGCATCGAGGTGAAAAGTGCCAGCTGAACGCCGCAAATACACGCGCCTGACCACGGACCAAAACGTCCAATGCGCCATCCCCGGAATGGATGTAGTCCACGTAGTTGGACTTGGAAGCGGCGGCAGCGGAATGCGCGTCATCACAAACAAAGAGCTTCCAGACGATGAATTCGACCTGGAACTCGACCTCAATGATGGCTCACCCTCGCTACGACTCAAGGGGAAAGCCGTCTGGCATGAATCCTGGGACTTCGAATTTTTCAATCGACACGCGGCCGGAGTCGTACTATCAGGATTGCAGTCGGGGGACAGCGACAGAATCGACGCCCTAATCCAGAACCCCCAGGGCGAACCAGACCCTGACATGCACGCACCTTAAAAGCAACCGTCCCAACCGGGGCGGTTTTTTTATTTCTAGACTTTTATTCAACAGACGTACAACCACTCGTCTCCATCACCCCCATGGCTTACGCAACTCCAAGCCCTCGAAACCCCTCCCTCCCGCAACCAGGCTCCCTGGCAGCCAGTCAGACATGTCAAAATCAGAGGGATTGTAGAGAAAACTATCAAAAAAACGTGTCCCCCCCAGAGACACGGCTTTTGTGGCCACCCATGGCCATAACAAACAATAACCATGCGGACGGCCGGAAAAAAAGTGAAAAAAAACCCGATTCGAACAAGATTTCTAGAGGAAAGACGTGGGGATTGTTGGAAGAATCTTCTTCAAGCGAGCGGACGACAATCTCAAGCCAGGAATGACCCCGGTTGAGCCTCGCCTCGATCTCGCGATTGCCTTTAATTAAGGGAGGACGTCATTATGGCGGTTAAAGCCAAGCCCAAAGCCAAAGCTAAAGTTATGGGGAAGACTGAGCTGATTGCTGCGATTGCAGACAAGACTAAGGGCTCGAAAAAAGACGCTGCGGAGACCTTGAAAGTTGTTCTGGACACCATCCAGGACAACCTGAAGAAGGGCCGCGGTATCCGCCTGATCCCCTTTGGCAGCTTTGAGATTCGTGAGCGTAAAGGCCGTACCGGACGCAATCCGCGCACGGGCGACAAGATCACCATCAAGGCACGCAAGGTGCCGGCCTTCAAGCCCGGCAAAGCCCTGCGCGACGCCGTCAAGTAAGGTCCGCTAATCGCGAAAAGAGAGGAGGCCTGGCCTCCTCTCTTTTTTATTTGCCCGGCCTTTCACTCATCATGTCTTCATCTGGTCGAGGCAAGACAGGTTTTCTTTCGATCAAAACAGAACACGAGCAGGATTTTCTTGCCCCGACTGGGCAGGAAGCAAGCCAAACATGACAGCCAAGGATCTTCTTAAGTGGAAAGTCGAGCCGCTCGCGGGTGCTTTTAGCAGTCCGCTGCAGCCGCTTTTGCAGCAATTGCAGAAGCAGCTAGAAGCGGGTCAGTTCTCCGATGCCTTACGCAGTCTTCACGATTCATTCGTTTTCCTCACCATGCTCTACGGCGGTATCGCCGTCGGATCTCTGCGCAGCGTCACGCCGCTAGGTCCAGACCTGACCATCCTGCTCGACGAAAAACCGAGCGCCGAAGTCTGGGCTCGCTTGCTCCGGCAGTCCTGGCAGGACTGGACCAAGCACCCCCATCACCCGGCCCTGGAGGCCATTCGCGGCGTCTTTTTCCTGGGGAGTCGGTTGCAGTCCAGCCGTCTGGGCGCTCGCCGTCACTCGCGCTGGCTCGGCATGGATGCTCGCGCCAACACCAACGGTGAATCCTTTGGCGGCTGGACCGAGACCATCCGCAAGGCGAAAAACATCAACCCCGAAGCCGCCGCCCGCCAGTTGGTGATGAAGCTGCCACTGCTCAACATCTGGCTGCGCGCCGGACAGGATTTCCTGAGCAACTGGACTCTCAGACTGGATCCTCGCCAGGAGACGGGCGAATTCCGCTATCTCCTCAACCGTGAGGACTGCCGCTTCGACACCCAGCCGAATCTGTCGCTGGCTCAACTGCTACTTCGCGTGGAACTCAACCCCCAGGGCGACTTTACGGTCAGTAACCAGTTGGCCGAAGCTGTCCCCCAGGCGGCGGTCAGTCCCCCAGCCGCGCCACCGGTCGCCAAGCCGGCAGAAGCTGCTGCTGGCAAGGGAGATGTCGGTCTACAGTGGGACCCGGTAACCAAGTCATACCGGCTGGTTGGCGGGGTCAGCAAGCCGGCCGCTCCGGCCGCCAAGACTGCTCCAGAACCGCCCACCCCCACGGCTCCTCCGGCGGAAACGAAGCAGACTCCCCCGCCGGCCGCGCCTGAGCCTGCCAGCAAGGCCAGCGTCGGCATCGAATGGGACGCTGCCAGCAACAGCTACAAAATGGTCACCAAGACCGCCCCGGTGGAAGCGAAGCCTGCCGAGCCGACTCCGGTCGTAGAGGCCAAGCCCGCAGTGCCTGCTCCTGTGGTCGAGAGCACGCCTGTCGAGCCTGAGCCCATTGTCGAGGCTCAGGTCGTGGAGCCCACTCCGGTGGTCGAGGCCAAGCCTGTCGAGCCGGTCCCCGCTGGCGATGACATTGATGCGATGCTGAAGGCAGAGCTGGAATCTCTGGAAGAGTTGCTTTCGGACGACCCCATCTCGAATCTGACCAAAGAACCAGCGCAAGCCCCCACCAAGCCCGGAGACCCCTTCGGAAAAATCGGCGATATGGGCCTGGATTTCCTGATGGGTACGCCGGCCGCCCCTGCGAAAACCGCCCCGACCGGCGCGAAAGCCAGGCTAGGTCCTCCCCCCACTTTGGAAGGCGATGCCGCCCAGGAAGACGTACTCGCCAGCGAGCCTCCGAAGGCCGAACCGAGCCTCGAAGACTTGCTGGGCGAAGAACCCAAGCCCGAGCCCAGCCTGGAAGACCTGCTGGACGAGGAGCCCAAGCCCGAGCCCAGCCTGGAAGACCTGCTGGACGAGGAACCCAAGCCCGAGCCGAGCCTGGACGACCTGCTCAACGAGGAGCCCAAGCCTGAGCCGAGCCTGGACGACCTGCTCAACGAGGAGCCCAAGCCCGAGCCGAGCCTGGACGACCTGCTGAACGAGGAGCCCAAGCCTGAGCCGAGCCTGGACGACCTGCTCAACGAGGAGCCCAAGCCCGAGCCGAGCCTGGACGACCTGCTGAACGAGGAGCCCAAACCCGAGCCCAGCCTGGACGATCTGCTGAACGAGGAGCCGCCGGTCCCGATTGCGTCCCCCGTCGCGGAAGCCATCAAGAAGCCAGGCTCTTTAGGTCCGCCACCGCCGCTCGACGACCTTTTCCCGGACGAACCCCAGACGGAAGCCGTTCCTCCGATGACGGAAGTGCCCGCCAGCCTGGACGCCCTCTTGGCCGAGGAGCCGGTGGCTCCCGTAGCTCCCGTGGTGGAGCCGGAAGCAGCCCCCTCGTTGGACGACCTGCTGGCCGAGGAGCCGGTGGCCCCTGTAGCTCCGGCTGTGGAGCCGGAAGCTGCTCCCTCGTTGGACGACCTGCTGGCCGAGGAGCCAGTGGCTCCCGTAGTCCCCGTCGTGGAGCCGGAAGTCGCTCCCTCGCTGGACGACCTGCTGGCCGAGGAGCCGGTAGCTCCCGTGGTGGAGCCGGAAGTGGCGCCCTCGCTGGATGATTTGCTGGTCGAGGAGCCGGTAGCTCCGGTAGCTCCGGCTGTGGAGCCGGAAGTCGCTCCCTCGCTGGATGATTTGCTGGCCGAGGAGCCGGTGGCCCCCGTAGCTCCGCCCGTGGTGGAGCCGGAAGTGGCGCCCTCGCTGGATGATTTGCTGGCCGAGGAGCCGGTAGCCCCCGTGGCTCCGGCTGTGGAGCCGGAAGTAGTTCCTTCCCTGGACGACCTGCTGGCCGAGGAGCCGGTTGCTCCCGTGGCTCCGGCTGTGGAGCCGGAAGTGGCTCCCTCGCTGGACGACCTGCTGGCCGAGGAGCCGGTAGCTCCGGTAGCTCCGGTAGCTCCGGCTGTGGAGCCGGAAGTCGCTCCCTCGCTGGACGACCTGCTGGCCGAGGAGCCGGTGGCCCCCGTGGCTCCGGCCGTGGAGCCGGAAGTTGCTCCCTCGTTGGACGACCTGCTGGCCGAGGAGCCGGTGGCTCCGGTAGCTCCGCCCGTCGTGGAGCCGGAAGCGGCTCCCTCGCTGGACGACCTGCTGGCCGAGGAGCCGGTAGCCCCCGTGGCTCCGCCCGCCCAAGCCGAAACGGTGCCAGCTTTGGAGGTCCTCCCGGTCGAAGAGCCGCCCGTGCCGGTTGCGCCGGAGGTGCAGTCCGATGCATCTCTCGTTCCCCCCCTGGGCGAGACGGCGGAGCTGACGCCCGTTCCTGTCGCCGAACAGGCGGCCCCCATTTCGGGCACCAGCCTGGACGAACTCTTTGCTCAGGACCCCCCCGCTGTAGTGCCTCCGCTGGCGGAAGCCGTCGAGCCTCCTTCCCAGGAGAGCGTCGTGGAGGAGGACTCCCCTACGCTCGAATCTCTCCTGGGACTGGAACCCGCGACCCCTGTCGTGGCTCCTCCTGTCCCCCCTCCAACCCCGGAGGCTGTTCCTGTCGCTTCCACTGTCCCCGGCCTCGATTTTCCCGTGCCGCCGCCCCCAAGCTCTGGTGATAACTGGTTCGAATCCCTGGAAACCCCCACCGGTCTGCCCGTTGTTCCGCCAACGAGCACGGGGGAAAACTGGCTCGAATCCCTCGATATCCCTTTCGCGGAGCCCGTCGAACCGATTGCCCCCCCGCCCTCCGTTGAGCCGGTCGCGCCTCCCGCAGTCGAGCCGGTGGAAACGCCTCCCGCCGTCGTCGAGCCGGTCGCTCCTCCCGTAGTCGAGGCCGTACCCGTGGAAGCGCCTCCCGCCATCGTCTTTGAAGCCCCCGTCGAGCCGGTCGCTCCTCCTGTGGTCGAGGCCGTACCCGTGGAAGCGCCGCCCGACGTCGTCTTGGAAGCCCCCGTCGAGCCAGTCGCGCCTCCCGTTGTCGAACCCGTGGAGACGCCGCCCGACGTCGTCTTTGAAGCCCCCGTCGAGCCGGTCGCGCCTCCCGTAGTCGAGGCGGTGGAAACGCCACCCGCCGTCGTCGAGCCGGTCGCTCCTCCCGTGGTCGAGGCCGTACCCGTGGAAGCGCCGCCCGCCGTAGTCTTCGAGGCCCCCGTTGAGCCGGTCGCGCCTCCGGTAGTCGAGCCCGTGGAAGCTCCGCCCGCCGTCGTCTTGGAAGCCCCCGTCGAGTCGGTCGCGCCTCCCGTAGTCGAGGCGGTGGAAACGCCACCGGCCGTCGTCGAGCCGGTCGCTCCTCCCGTGGTCGAGCCAGTCGTCCAGGCGGTAGAACCAGTTGCCGCGCCCGTGGTCGAAGCGGTCGCCCAACCGCCGGTTCCCGAGGCGACACCGGAACCGGTGGCGGCTCACGAATCCGTCGAGCTTCCCCCTGTCGTCGAAATCGGCGCGGTGGCCGCTGCCGCGGCTGCCGCCAGCGTGTTGGTCCCGCACCTGCCCGCCGAGGAAACCCTCACCGTCATCCCGGTTGAGGAAGAAATCGAAGAGTACGATACCTATCAGTTCGACCCGAACTCTGGTCCGCCCGCGCCTCCGTGGCAACCCTGGAACTCGGCCGATCGGGCGAATCTTGACGAAGTCACTCAGTCGCTGCAAGAGCGTATGGCTCACTTCGACTTTGGCTATCTTATTGAACAGATCCGCGGCTTTATCAACAAAGGTCGCTCGGGCTACCTGATCGTGGAAGCCGAGTCCGGCGTCGGCAAATCTTACCTGGGAAGCTACCTGGAAAGCTCCGCGCCCCAGGTCCACCCTCGTGGCATTCGCATTGCCTACCTGAAGACAGCCCGTCGCCCGTACGGTGACTACGAAGTTTTCATCGAAACCCTGAACGACCAGATCCAGGCCTCCAATACCCCCAGAACTCACCGGATCCAGCCACTGGACCGGCTGGCACTTCAGGACCTGGCCGTGCAGTATCCCAGCGACAAGAAGCAGGGCCGCTTCGCCGCCTTCACGACCCTGTTGACCGTGCAAAACCGCGGTCCCGTCCTGCTCTATCTGGACGAAATCGACCGTCGCCACCAGGATGAGGGCGTCACGCCGGCCGACTTCTTGCCCGCCCAACTGCCGGACAACGTATACGTTGTCATCACTCATCGCTCCGACGCTCCCGAGGCTTTCATGGCCAAGCTCAAAGGCTTGACCGCCACCCGTTTCACCCTCGAGCCGGTAGCCGCCGAATATCGCAAGCAACTGGACGCGGACCTGGCTCAAGTCGTCCAGGACCAGCCGGCTCGCGCCGCCATCATGCTTTCCAACGAATATCGGCTCCATTACAGCCGCTTGGCCGGTCAAGCCGTGGCCAACGGACTGAGCACTTCCCAGACGAAATACGCCGAACTTTACGCCAAGTTAACCCAGGATCTGCGCACTCAGAGACCTGACCGATTCCACGCCATCCAGCATTTTCTGATGACGCTCTGCGCCGCCTTCGAACCGATGTCTTGGGATGACATCGATCAGTGGGGTAGCTCGGTGGAAACCGTCAAAGAGCTGGTAGACCTGGCTCCGGCCATGCTCCTCCAGCAGAAGCTGGGAATGTTCCTGACCGTCGACATTGCTCACGAGAGTCTCCGCGACTTCCTGATCAATCAAAACCAGGAAGCTTTCCAGGACGTGTGCCGCATTCTCTGTGGTTGGACCGTCCACAGTCTGCAGCAGGCCGGCGAGCTCAAGCTGCAGAGTGAACAGGGGCGGGAATGGGCGCGGGCCAACTTCTATCGTCTTTACCGCTGGAGCCTGCTAAGCCAGGACGTCACCACCCTGGAATGGGTGGTGCGCAACAAGGACCTGCAAAAGAAACGGATCGCCGTCGCTCAGGCCCTGGAAAACAGCGCTCGCCCGCATCAAAAGCTGGGCTTGCTCGACCTCTGGGTGGAGTGTTTGCGCGAACTCACCGAGCAGCACCAACGGGCAGACCTGCGAGACGAACTCGCCTGGGCTCTCAACAGCCGCGGCCTGACCTATCTGACTCTGCATCGTCGCCAGCGAGCCCTGTCCGACCTGGATCGCTCGGTCGAACTCTTCGACGCCCTGGTCAACCAGGAACGTCAGACCCAGTTCCGCAACGGTCTGGCCGCCGCCTATAACCGTCGTAGCGAGATTCACTTTGCTCTCCACGAGTATGACCTGGCCTTGAAGGACAGCACCGATTCGGTGCAGCTCTTCACCGATCTGGTCGAGGACATGGGCCGTGAGGACCTGCAGCCGCTGCTGGCCTATGCCCACCGCAATCAGTCCTCGGTCTGGGCCGCCAAACACAATCTCGACGAAGCCAACCGCAGCATGGAAGCGGCCATCAAGCTCTTCGTCAAGCTCAGTCAGGGTGCAGACGAGACGCGCTACGCCAAAGACCAGGCCTCCTGTCACCTGCAGTTGGCCCAACAGCGTCAGCGGGCTCGCCAGCACCAGGAGTCGCTGTCGGAGTCCGGCAAAGCAGTGGCGATGCTCAGCCAGTTGAGCGACAAGGACGCCAGTCTGGACGTCCGGGCGCTTCTGGAGAGGGCTCACTACGCCCGCGGCATCAGCTATCTGGCCACCGATCAGGCCGACAAAGCTCAACGCGACTTCACCAAGTCGATTACCCTCAGCACCCAGCTGGTCGACGAGGGCCGACTCGATCACCGAGACGAGCTGGCGGAGGCCTTCTCTCAGCGAGGTAAGACCCAACTCGAGCTCAAGCAGCCCAAAGAGGCCCTGCGCGACTTCAGCAAAGCGATCGAGCTCCGTCAGAAGCTCGTCAATGAAGGACGCAGCGATCAGTCGCTGGCTCTGGCTCAGGAGTTCATCGAGCGGGCGGAAGTCTACCGAATCGACAAACAAGAGGAAGCCTGCCAGTCGGATCTGGCCGCTGCCCTCAACCTGCTACGCAATGAGAGCGGCGAGGTCACTTCGCTGCTACTCCAGGTGCACCGACAGAAAGCCGCTCTGGGCCTGCAGCTCGGCCGCTACACCGACGTGGTGGAAGACGCCGATCAAGCCCTGAAGCTGCTCAAGGCCACCCTGACCGGGAATCCGGAACAGGAAGCCCAGCTCTTCTCCCTGCGCGGCGAAAGCAACCGGCGCTTGCTCCACAGCGAGAAGGCGCGGGCCGATTTCGAAGCAGCCGTCCAGATCTTCACCAACCTGCTTCAGGACAAAGGCGGTTCGACCTATCTTCTCGGTCTGGCCGAGGCTTACGGCGACCTGGCTCGTGTCAGCCTGACCACCGGTCACCTCGATCGTGCCCAAGAAGAGGTGAATCGTTCCGTCGAAGCTCTGGAAGTCGCCACCAAAGACAACCAGGATTGTCGAGCCTTGCTGGCCCAGGCCTATTCGACCCGCGCCGAAGTGCTGGAGCGTCAGGGCCAACATCAGACCGCGCGCCAGGAACTGCAGAAAACGCTGGGCATCTACAGCAAACTGGTCGAGGCCGAGGGCCAGGCCAACCTGCTCGACGAGCAGGCGCTGGCCTACCGACGCCTGGGTCGTACCTTGCTCAGCCTGAACGAATCCAATCCCGCGCGCGACGCGCTGGAGCAAGCCACCAAACGCTACAAAGAATTGTGGAGCAAGGACCGTAAGGGTCCGTGGCTCGACGAAATTAGCCGCACCCAGGTGGTCAACAGCGCCGTGTCCGTGACTCTCAAGGAGTACGGCGCCGCGGAAGAAGAAATTCAGCGCAGCCAGGAGCATTTTTCGGGCCTCCTCGACCAGGGCAAGGTGGAGTATTTCAACGATGTCTTCCAGACCTCGATGCAACGCTCCAAGAACTTTGTGCGCGTCGGCATGCACGCCAAAGCCGGCGACGAACTCATGCGCATGCTCGAGTTGCTCAAACGCACTGCGGCTCAGTTCGAACAAGTAGATTTCCGCGAAGCCCAGGCCAAGGTGCTGCAGGCCAAAGCCGGCGTCTCGTCCAGCCTGCAGCAATTTGAACAGGCCTACAACGATTTCGAGACCGCCATTCAGACGCTGCAACCGCTGGTGGTGGAGGAGAGTCAGTTCCACTTAGGTCGTGACCTGGCCGACATGTACCGCCAGCGCGCCAAAATGCTGATCAGCGCTGGACACACCCAGCCAGGCATCGCCGACCTGTCACAAGCCGCCCAGGTACTGAGCATCCTTCTCCAGCAGGGTCGAGATGAGCTGCGCCTGCCACTGGCCCAAGTCGCTCAGGAACGCGCCGCCGCCTACCTGAATCAGAGCGAGCTGGTAGCCGGCGTCGAAGATCTGAATCTGGGCATCGAATTGTTGATGTCCTTGACGGGCACCAGCGACAGCGAAATTTTCGCAATGCTGGCTCAGATGCTGGCTCAACGCGGCCGCTGTTTCCAGCAGGCGCAGCAGAGCGATCTGGCATCCGCCGACTTTGAGAAGGCGGTACAGCTCTATTCTCGTCTGGTCGAGCAGCAAGGCCGCCAGGACCTCTCGGCCGTTCTGGCCGAGTGCCTGCTGAGCCATCTGTCTCTCTCGGGTCAGGGTGTCGAGGATCCGCAGCGACTGCAAGCCCTGGTCAAGGCTGTCCGTCTGGTCACCCAGCAGACCAAAGACAGCAAGCCGGCCGAAGAGAGCTTTGTGGTCGACGCCGTCACCGCCGTGCGCAACAGTCTGGTGCAACGTCCCGACCAGGCCAACAGCGAGCTGGTCGATAGCGTCCTCAAGCTGTGTGAAGCCATCCTTCAGGTGCCGCGCATCAACTACAACTGGGTCGGCCTGACCCAGTTGCTCTCGGAATGCTACGGTGCTTTGGAGACTTATAAGGGACCGAAGTACGTGTCCTTCATTTGCCTGAGCTGCGTCAGTTGTGGTCGCGAAGTGGGCAGCGTCGGTGCGGCTTCCTTGCCGCGCCTGATCTACTTCCTGACCTTGCTGGGCATCACGCTGGGCAGCGAAAGGCCGGGCGAGCAGCTCGGCCTGGTTGGTAACGCCTTCACCAACCTGCTGGAGCAACTGGCACGCCAGCGTCTGGACGAGTCGCAAGCCCTGAGCCTGCGGCAGTTGGTCACCACCTGGCAACAGTTACCGGCCGGCTATCCGGCCGCCGCCAACGTGTCTCGCGGCGTTTTGACCAACCTGCTCAGAGCTACCTAAAAAGCCGGCAGTTAACAATAGAGAAATACATGCAACGGCAACATTGCATATTATCGGTGGGCAAAGAGTCCGGCCTGAGCCGGACCGACAGGGAGATGCCTTTACCGATGAAGCTGCAATCACAGAACCCCCAGGGGCCGCGTAGCCTGCCCTCCTCCAAGCCCACCCAACCCCCTACCCCGCCGACTCCGCCGCCCACCCAGGACACGCCGGACACCGAAAAGTTGCGGGACCAGTTGCTCGAGAGCATCGTCAGCAACCCGGAATTCACCAAAGAAGCCATGCGCCGCGTCGGCCGTGGTGACAAAGTTAGCATCAACGTGGATGGACGCCCGTTGGTGAGCATCACCAGCGAAGGTCCGACCATCGCCGAGAAAGTCATCGGCGGATTCCGCTCGGGCGTCCGTTCGATGACCGAGGAAGTGTCCACCGTCGTCGACAACGACCCGGCCTTCATGTTGCGCAACGCCGCAACCGTCGTGAAGACCCAGGTTTACAACGGCATCCCCAGCGACCTTCAGCAGATCGCCGACAAGGCGTTCATCCCCTTCGTCCGCGGTGCCGCACTGGCCCTCGATAGCGCCCGCACCATCAAAACCTTCAAGAATCCTGACGCCAGCTGGCTGGACAAGGGAATGGACGGCGCTCACGTCGCTTGTGACGTGGTCGGCCTGGTCGGCGCTGTCGCCCCCATGATCTTCCCCCCACTGGCTCCTTATGCTGACAAATTGTTGGCCGTCGGCTTTGCCGGCGACATCGTTTCCTACTCCTATCGCGGACTGCAGTATTTCAACCGCCGCAGCGCCGGCGACTCGGGAATGCCGCCCCAGAAGTAAGCTCCGGAGCAGCAAAGTCGGAATGGGAGATTGGCCAGGGCCAGTCTCCTTTTTTCATTTTGAAGGAAACTCTTGACATCAGGTAAACCCAGCAGCATGGAAAAAAGAGCCGTCACCTGTCCCAAATGCTCTCATCAAATGGAAGAGATGAAGTTCGCGGGAATCGACCTGGACAGTTGCCCTTTCTGCATGGGCTGCTGGTTAGACTGCGAGGAGGTCTCCCAAATGACCCGCTCGCGAGGCAACGCCAAGCTGAAGGTAGAACTGAAGTCCCCGGTCCAGAGCGAGCTGCACTGCCCGCGCTGTCGCCCGGCTCGATCCATGCAAGTCGGTCCGCACGTTGACATCCCAACCCTCCAGTTGGATCAATGCCCCGAGTGCGGCGGGGTCTGGCTCGACCGGGGCGAGCTGACCACCCTACTCTCCCATAGAGGAAACCCTTGAGCTCTCAAAACGTACGTAACTTCTGTATCATCGCCCATATCGACCACGGAAAGTCCACTCTGGCCGACCGCCTCCTGGAAATGACCGGCACCCTCAGTAAGCGAGAAATGGCCGAACAGGTCCTGGACTCGATGGACCTGGAACGAGAACGCGGCATCACCATCAAGTCGCACCCGGTCACGCTCCGCTACAAGGCCAAAGACGGCCTCGAGTATCAGCTGAACTTGATCGACACGCCTGGTCACGTGGATTTCACTTATGAAGTCTCCCGTTCCCTGGCTGCCTGCGAAGGCGCCCTGCTGGTCGTCGACGCCGCTCAAGGCGTGGAAGCCCAGACCATGGCCAACTACTACCTGGCCGATAGCCAAAATCTCTCCATCGTCCCGGTCATCAACAAGATTGACTTGCCCGCCGCCGACCCCGACCGAGTGCGCCACGAAATCGAAGAAGTGCTGGCCTTGCCGGCGGATGACGCGGTCGCCATTTCGGCCAAGCAGGGCATTGGCATCGAGGATGTGCTGGAAGCCGTCGTGAGACTGGTCCCGCCGCCTCGCGGCAATGCCGAGAAACCGCTCCGTGCCCTGATTTTTGACTCTCACTTTGACCAGTATCGCGGAGTGATCCCGATCTTCCGAGTGGTGGACGGCGAAATGCGCAAAGGCACGCAGATTCGCATGATGAGCACGAACGCCGTGTTCCAGGTAGACGAAGTAGGCGTTTTCCGCCCTCATCAGTCACCGGTGGAATGCCTCCGGGCCGGTGACACCGGCTACCTGGTGGCCCAAATCCGCAGCATCAGCGAAACCCGCGTTGGCGACACCATCACCCTGGCCGAGGGCGGGGCAGTCGAAGTGCTGCCCGGGTATCGCGAAGTCCAACCGATGGTCTATTGCGGCCTTTACCCGATCGACTCGGTCGACTACGTCAATCTGAAAGACGCCCTGGGCAAGCTCAAGCTCAACGACGCGGCCCTGGTTTGGGAGCCCGAAACCTCGGTGGCGCTGGGATTTGGCTACCGTTGCGGCTTCCTGGGGCTGTTGCATATGGAGATCGTGCAAGAACGCCTGGAGCGTGAGTTCAACCTGAGCCTGATCGCCACTTCTCCGAGCGTGCTTTACGACATCTACAAGCGGGACGGCTCGATGATCACCATTCAGAATCCCACCGACCTGCCGCCGATCAACGAAATCGACTACATCGAGGAACCGATCGTCAACGCCACCATCATCACGCCGGAGCTCTACGTCGGACAGATCATGGACCTGGCTCAGGGACGTCGTGGAACCTTCAAGACGATGGAATACCCGTCCGATGGTCGCTGCACGCTGCACTACGAGTTGCCACTCGGCGAGATCATCACCGACTTCTTTGACCAGCTCAAGTCTCGCACGCGCGGCTATGCTTCGCTGGACTACGAGGTGGCCGGACACCGCCGCTCCGACCTGGTTCGTCTCGATATTCTGGTCAACTCCGAAAAAGTCGACGCTCTTTCGGTGATCGTGCATACCGAGAAGGCTTTTTACATCGGACGCGCCCTTACCGAGAAGCTCAAGGAAGTCATCCCCCGCCAGCAGTTCGAGGTCCCCATTCAGGCGACGCTGGGCAGCAAAGTCATCGCTCGCGAAAACGTCAAAGCCCTACGCAAGAACGTCTTGGCCAAGTGTTACGGCGGTGACATCTCGCGTAAACGCAAGCTGATCGAGAAGCAAAAAGAGGGCAAGAAGCGCATGAAGCGGGTGGGCAACGTGGAAATTCCGCAAGAAGCCTTCCTCGCCGTGCTCGACCTCGAAGGCGAAGATTGATTTCGGGAACTGTCTATGCCTATAGTAGTTCTAACGATTCGGAGGTATTTGGAATGGTCACTTTAACCGACGCAGCCAAAAGCGAAGTAGCTCGTCTCATCAAGGAAAATAGTCTGGAAGATTCCGTTTTGCGCATGGGTGTGCGCGGAGGCGGTTGTTCAGGATTGTCCTACACCCTCGGGTTCGACAAAGACACCACTGATTACGATCACCTGATCGAGTTCGATAGTGGCGTCAAGGTCGCGGTCGACATGAAGAGCGCCCTCTATCTCAAGGGCACCGAAGTGGATTTCACCACGGACCTGCTCGGCGGCGGCTTCAAGTTCAACAATCCCAATGCTCGCAAGAGCTGCGGTTGCGGCAGTTCGTTCCAACCCTAGGTGTACTCGGAGCAACTCTGGGAACACTACCGAGAGCCCTGCAACAATCACAAACCGACCCACTATGAGAGCAGCGCTCGCAAGGTCAATCCGATCTGTCCCGACGTCGTGGAGTTGTTCGCGCAGTTGGATCGGCAGAATCGGGTCTCCGAACTGTCTTTCGTGGCCGAGGCCTGTCCGCCCGTCATTGCAGCCGCCAGTCTGCTCTGCGGGTGGGCTCAAGGCAGAGAAGTCCGCGAGCTGGCCCAACTCACCCAACAGGACCTGGCCGACTGGATCGGGCAACTGCCCCCTAACAAGCGGCACGCCGTGCAGCTAGTCCATCTTGCTTTGCAAGATCTGCTGGCCGACCCGGCGCTCCAGGTGTTATACTGATATGTGAGCCAAGAATGAAGCGATTATCCTATGTGGTCCGACAGGCAAAGCAAGAAGAAGCGGCCGCGCTTAAGCAAAAGGCCTTAGAGCCCCACTGCCGCCACTGCTACATTCAGAACAAGGTCGTCAATATTCTGATCGAGTTCCCGGACTACAAAGGCCCCCACTTCAAGGGAGCCGAGGGCGCGATCTACTGCGAGAACATCGTGGAGTGCTATCAGGCGAACGTGAAGTGTCGCTACAGCGGTCTCTCCCCTCTCTACCCGGACCCGTTTTTGGAACGCGACGTCCCCGAGGAAGACCCGGAAGAAGAGCTCTCCGAAGAGCAAAGTTAGTACCCTGTTCGCCCCCCTCCCACGCGAAGCAAGTCCGCATCACGCTTGAAAAAATCTTCGCTGTTCGCTTGTTGAATAAAATTCTAGCGTGCTATAATGACCCGGTTGTTAGCCCAGGTATCCGAGGGGAGTTTAACTTGAATTTTTTTCTAGTCGGCGTCCATTTTAAGCGCCGATCCAGTCGGCCTGAGGCTCGCATTAAGAAAGTGGTTCAGCTGCTCCATCTACGCTATCCCAGCTTGATGGGACGAATCACGCCAGTGCCGTACTTTACGGCCCCGGTCGAAGGTCTGCTGATCTCGCCCAGCCCCCAGCATCCGATCTCCCAAGAGGAGATTGAACATGCACTGCACGAACTGGGCTATGAGATCGCCGTGCATCATTTATCGCCCAATTCAGACAACCCCACTCCGCCGCCCGCGGTGGACCCGGAATCGCTTCGTCTTCTGGAAAGCGGCAAGTCTTTCTGCAGACTCGGTCTGCTCGAGGAAGCCCGTATTCAGTTGCAGCAGGCCATCCAGCGCGACCAGTCTTGCGTGGAAGCCTATCACTACCTGGCAGCCGTCTTGCGACAGCAAGGCAAGAGCAAAGAAGCCGGTAGCTGGTTGCAAATGGGCCTGAAGATGCGTCCGGAAGAAGCCAGCTTGCAGTTCCTCTATGCGGAACTGCTGAGCGAGCACGGTTCCCTGACCGAAGCCGTCGACCATTTGAAAGAAGCCATCCGCCTCAAACCGGAAGCCAGCTCTCCTTACGTCAAGCTCGGCGAAGTCTTCCAGCGCCTCGGTCAAGCCGACCAGGCCCGTCTGGCTTTCGAAGAAGGCCTGACGCGTGACCCCAATTCCGCCGACGCGGCTGCCGGCCTGGGTTCCCTCTTGCTGGGCGAGGGCCGCCTGATGCCCGCCATCGACTACTTACAGAAGGCCATTCAGGAGAACGGCGCCCTGCACGAAGCTCGTCTGCAGCTCGGCTGGTGTCTGTTCCACATCGGACGACCCCACCAGGCGGAAGTGGAATTCCTGAAAGTAGCCCGCGACCCGGATACCAACTATCTGGTTCCGGCCAAGTTCAGCCTGGGTCGGCTTTACAACCATCTGGGCGACCACGAACTTTCGGCTCAATTGCTACTGGAAGTCGTGGCTCTGCAGCCTGAACTCGCCGAGGCTCACGTCGTGCTCGGGCACTCGCTGTGCGAGCTCGAGCGCTTCCAGAAGGCTCTCGAGCACTGGCAGCAAGCTTTGGATCTGCAGCCGCAGCGGCAGGCCGAACTGCGCCCTCAGTTGGCGCTCTGCCACAGTCGCCTGGGGCAGCACAAGCAGGCTCTCAAACTGGCCAAAGCCGCCTTGGAAGATAGCGGACCGCGGGCCAACCTCTACGACCTGCTGGCCAGCATTTACATGGCCCAGGACGAGTGGGAACTGGCGCTCAATACCCTGCGCAAAGGGGAAGTTCTGGAGCCCAACTCGGGCTTGGTCGCTTTTCAAATCGGCTGGTGCCACGAAAACCTGGGCAATACTCAGTTTGCCGAAGACTACTATAGCCGCGCCCTGCGCCTGGATCCCGGACAGGTGGAAGCCTATTCCGGTCTAGGTTGGCTTTATTACGAGCGCGAGCAGTATGACGTGGCCCTGGTGCTGTTCGAGAAAGCCTACGAGCTCGACCCCGAGAATCCGGAGATGGCTGACCACGTGGGTTGGTGTCACCTGCTGATGAAGGACCCCGGCATCGCCCTGGAGTTCTTTGGCCAGGCCCTGGAAAAAGAC
>JAFKGI010000068.1 GCA_017307785.1 Vulcanimicrobiota bacterium
CTGCGCCAGGCATGATGTGGCAAAAGTGCCAGATATTACTGCCTTCTCCGATTAGAGCGCCTTCGTCCACGAAGGCGGATGAATGAATTTTGGTTGCCATAGGACATCCCTTCATTTAGCAGCCAGGTTTTGCCTCTAAAGAGTCATTTGAGCTAGTCGCTATTCACCAGACGTACCTGGTCTGATTGCAACGCCGCCATGTCTGAGAAATGGCGTAAAATAAGCACATGTTTGGCTTGTTTGGACCCGAGATCGTTCACTTCGCGGACCTCCGCGACTCCCAGCTGACTTTCGTCTGCAAGACGACAAAGCGCGTAGGGGCGAGCGTGAAGGTCCGGTTTCTGCTGAACGACCCTCAGACCAAGCGGTTGGACGTGCTGGTGCGTATCGTGACCATCCGCCCGCTACCTGAGGTGAAGGGCTTTCTCTGCGTGGGAGCGATCCAATTGCCCGAGAACCAGCGCACCGCCATCGAATATCTGCTGCAGCGGCACGCTCCTCGAGCCGATCTGGGCTTGGCGGCGCGCCGCAGTCAGCGCCTTGCGGTCAGTCTCAAGACTTTGGCCCGCGAGCTGCCCAACTTCAGCTGTCTGACCATGGACCTTTCGCTGCACGGGGCGCGTTTGAGCTGTCAGAGCGCCGTGAACCCGGGTCAGACGTTGAGCCTGGTCATCGAGTCCGACATGGACGGGCAGCCGGATATCGCGGTGCGCGGCAGGGTGATCTGGTGCCGCAATAGTCCGACCGGCCGCGGCTATGCGGTGGGAGTGGAGTTTGCCGCTCAGTCCCCGGCTGGCTCAGGAGCTCTGCAGCGTTTTCACAAGGCGCTACTCTATCGTCAGCAGGGCGATGTGCAGCAGCGCCAGCTGGCTTAAGTCGGCGGAGGGGGCGGCGGAGCCCCCAGGTTCACGGGGCCCCCGGGCATAGGACCGGCGGTCATTTCTCCGTCGGCGATCTGGCGCTGCATGACGTCGCCTTTGAGTCGACCGGCCAGGATGCGGTTGAAGTAGTCGAGGTTGTCTTGTTGGGCCTGGGTCAGGCCGCAGAAGGCGACGCCCACGTGGTAGGTTTTGTTTTTGCTCCTGCTGTCCGGGGTTTCTCGGCAGGCGACGACCCGACCGGCCAGATGCAGAGCTCCCAGTCCGGCGACGTCGCTGTCGATCTCCAGGCCGACTCGGGTGCCCAACTCGACGGCGCCCTGGCAGGTGAGGCGCACGCCCTGGCGGGAGATGTCGGCGGTAATGCAGTTGTAGCCGGCGACTTCGCGGCAGATGACCTTCAGGCCGATCGGGATGCGGGGGCTGCGGCGGGCCGCTTCGCCCGCGTCCGGACGAGCCGTGTAGTTGTAGAGCAGGTCTTCCAGTTGCCTGAGATGCTGGATGGTCATATCCACGTGGCCGGTGTTGAGGTGACCTTTGCCCATCGGTTGGGAGTCCGTGATTTTGAGGGGGATGTCGACGTGTTTGGCCTTGCTGTAGCCTTTCAAAGGCAGGCGTATTTTGACGTCGCTCTCCAGTTTTTTTGCGCTTTTTCCGTAGAAACTGAGAGTCGGGCCGTCCATGTGGAAGAACTGGCCCGTCTCCGGTCCGAAGAATCCAAGCACTCCGTGTGTCTCCTCTCGCTCCCCAATCCCCCTTAGGCATCCTTAGATGTTTTACCCGCCATGCTGGGCTCCAGGACTCGGTAGAGCACAGGCGAACGCGCCTGGCATGAAAGCTTCAGATTACATAGCCTGGTCTTTGCAGCAGCACGGAGTTCCCTGCGTTTTTGAAATGTCGGGGGGGATGATCACCCACATCCTCGATTCGCTCAATCGGCAGGGCACGGTGCCGGTCATCAGTGTCCATCACGAGCAGGCGGCCGCCTTTGCCGCCGACGCGGCGGGCCGTATGACGGGCATCCCTGGCGTGGCTATGGCGACATCCGGACCGGGCGCGACCAATCTGCTGACGGGGATCGGTAGTTGTCATTTCGATTCTTCCCCAGGGGTGTTCATCACCGGTCAGGTCAATTTGCACGAGCAAAAGGGAGAGCGTGCCATTCGCCAGCTGGGCTTTCAAGAAACCGATATCGTGGCCATGGCCGAGCCCATCACCAAAAAAACTTGGCGAGTCAAGAAAGCCGAGGACTTGCCAGCCATTTTGAACGAGGCTTTTCGAGTGGCCGTGGAAGGGCGTCCGGGCCCGGTCTTGATCGACGTGCCCATGGATTTACAGCGAGCCCAGATTGAGCCAGTAGGGCCGCTGGGGCCCCGAGTGGTCGAGTCTCCCGACAGCGCGGCTTTTCTGGACAGGCTGGCCGCGGCGTTGGGCAAGGCGCAACGCCCGCTGATTCTGGCGGGTGGAGGCGTGGGGGCTTCGCGCACGGCCGGGGAGTTGGTGGCTCTGGCCGAGGCTACAGGCGTGCCGGTGGTGACCTCGCTGATGGGGTTGGACACGATCCCCTACGGGCATCCTCTACGAGTCGGTTTCATCGGTAGTTATGGCAATCGCTGGGGCAATCTGGCGCTGGGCGAGGCGGATCTGTTGATCGTGCTGGGCAGCCGCCTGGACATTCGCCAGACGGGGAACGATACGGAAGCCTTTCAGAGCGGTCGCGAGATTTTTCACGTGGACTGCGAGGCCGGGGAGATCAACAATCGCTTGAGCGGCTGTCAGGGGCTGGTGAGTGAACTGCCGGAGTTCTTCCAGGCGGCGTCGGGTCGTTTGCCGCAGGGCGACTACGAGGCCTGGAAGTCTCGCTTGAAATCGATGGAACAGGAATGGCCTGATACGAACGAGCTGAACGACGTGCCGGGCATCAATCCCAACATGTTTATGCGCCAGTTGTCTCAGGTGGCTGGCGGGGCTTCGGCTTACGTGGTGGACGTGGGCCAGCATCAGATGTGGGCCGCTCAGTCGCTGCAGTTGCAGGGTGGACAGCGCTTTCTGACCTCGGGAGGAATGGGTTCGATGGGCTTCGCTCTGCCGGCCGCTCTGGGAGTGGCCGTGTGCCGTCGAGAGCAGCCGGTGGTGATGATTGCCGGGGATGGGGCTTTTCAGGCCAATCTTCAGGAGCTGCAGACGGTGGTGCGCAATCGCCTGCCCATCAAGATGATCATCATCAACAACCAGTGTCACGGTATGGTGAGGCAATTTCAGGAGAACTACTTCGACGGGCGTTACCAGTCGACACTGTGGGGCTATTCGGCGCCCGACTTCGAGAAAGTGGCGAGTGCTTATGGGATCGCGTCGGCCACCGTGAGCGAGGCCGACGGGGCCGAGGCGGCTTTGCGTAAGCTATGGGAGGACCCGATGGCTCCGGGCTTGCTGCAGGTGATGGTGGATACCTATGCCAACGCCTATCCGAAGATTGCGTTTGGGCGTCCGATGACGGAGATGGAGCCGTTCTTCAAGTCAGTGGCGATGGAATCGACTTAAACCAGTTCAGGGTGGATCTGACCGCTTCGGTCAGATCCACGGTCTGGCGCAGGCCGAGTTCTCGTTGGGCGCGGCCGGTGTCGGGAAGGTAGTCGAGGCCGGCGGTTTTTCCCAGGACCTGCACCGAGGGACTGATGCGGCGAGCCAGCTGTTCGACGGTGGTGATTTGCATCGATCCGACGTTGTAGGCGCGGCCCGGGGTCCCTTTCAGGAGCAGGGTCCAAAGCCAGATGGCCAGGTCGCCGGCGTAGAGGTAGGAGCGCCGGGTCTGTCCGTTGCTTTGGATGACGATTGGTTTTTCTTGGAGGGCGTCTCGCAGGAAGTCGGCGGCGGCCAGGCCGGAGTCGAGGGCCAGGTAGGGGCCGAGGAAGGCAAAGCAGCGTGCGATCACCGCTCTTTCTTGACAAAGATTTTCGAGTTGAAGCTTGGCCTGGCCGTAGGCGGTGGCGGGTTGGGTGGGGTGATTTTCCGTGAGCGGGCCCTGGCCCGGCGCGTAGACTCCTCCGGAACTGATGAGGAGAAAGCGCTCGGAGGGGACTTCCAGCATTCGCTTTCCGCCCAGAAGCAGTCCATGGTCGCTATTGACTTCGGCGGCGCCATGCACGACGTGGGTGAAAGATTCGGATGGAAGCGTGGCGTTCTGCATGTCGCCGGGGATGAGCTGAATCTGGCTGGCCAGATGAGGGGCTTTGCTGTGGAAACGTTCGGGGTTGCGGGTGAGGGCGGTGACCTGAAGCCCAAGTTGGTAATGCTGGTTGGCAAAGAGCAGCGTCTCTAACAGCCAGCATCCAAAAAATCCGGTGGCTCCCGTCATGAACAGGCGGGCGTTGGCCAACTCCGACCAGAGCGGGCCGGCCGCCAGAACCAGCTTTTTTACTTCGTCGCGAAGCTGCGACACAGGCTCACCAGCTGCTCGGCCATATAGTCGAGCATTTCTTCGGTCAGGCCGGGCCAGACGCCGACGTAGAACGAGCGGTGCATAATGATGTCGGTATTGGTCAGTTCGCCGACTACGCGCTTGGGCAGGTGGAGGTAAGCGGGCTGCTTGGTGAGGTTGCCGCCAAAGAGCAGGCGGGTGCCGATTTTGCGCTGGCCCAACTGCTCGAGCAGCCAGGGACGGGCGATGCGCTCGCTCTTCAGGGTGAGCAGAAAGCCGAACCAGGAGGGCTCGGCGCCGGGCAAGGCTTCCGGGAATTCAAAGAATTCCTCGCCGCCGCGACTCCTGAGGGCGTTTTGCAGGAAGTCGAAGTTGCTGCGGCGCTTTGCGATGAAACCCTCGAGACGTTCGAGTTGCGAGAGTCCCAGGCTGGCCTGCATGTCGGTGGCCTTGAGGTTGTAGCCGATGTGCGAGTAGATGTATTTGTGGTCGTAGCCGGCGGGTAGTTCGCCCATTTGCCAGCCGTAGCGTTTGCCACAGGTGTCCTCGCAGCCCGGGGCGCAGTAGCAGTCGCGTCCCCAGTCGCGGAAGCTCTCGGCGATTTTTTTCAGGTAGGGGCGGGAGGTCATCACCGCGCCGCCTTCGCCGGTGGTGATGTGGTGGGCCGGATAGAAGCTGCAGGTGGCCAGGTCGCCGCGGTTGCCCACGTGTTCGCCGTGGAGACGGGCGCCCAGGGCGTCGCAGCAGTCTTCCACCAGCCACACGTTGTGCTCTTTGCAGAGATCGCCGATGCGGTGACAGTCGAAGGGGTTGCCCAGGGTGTGGGCGGCCATGACCAGTTTGGTTTTGGGTCCGATGGCTGCCGCCACCCCTTCAGGGGTCATATTGTGAGTCTTTAAATCAACGTCGACGAAGACCGGCACCAGTCCGGCCTGCAGAGCCGGGTTGATGGTGGTGGGGAAGCCCGAGGCGGGAGTGATGAATTCATCGCCGGGCTTGAGCTGGCGGTCGCCCAGTGAAGGACTGGTGAGGGTGGCGAAGGCCAGCAGGTTGGCGCTGGAGCCGGAGTTGACCAGCAGCGAGAAACGGGCTCCCCAGGTCTGCGCGAATTTGCGTTCGAACTGTTCGGAGAAGCGCCCGGCCGTCAGCCACATGTCCAGCGAGGAGTCGAGTAGATTGCGCAGGTCGGAGGCGTCCATGACTTTGCCGTTGGCCGGCAGAGAGGTGACTCCGGGTTCGAAGGGCTTGGGGGCGAACTGCTCGGCGAAGTATTCCTCACCCAGGGACAGGATCTGTTCGCGTTTGTTCATTTCAGACGGGCTCGCTTGCCGCGGAAGTTGATCCGCTCTTTTTCGATAACTAAGGGACGATTGGTCACGCGGGTGTGGACCGCGCCCAGGTATTCCCCGACCACTCCCAGGAAGAACAGTTGCACGGAACTGATCCAGAAGAGGCCGATGACCAGCGGCGCCAGGCCGACGGTAAAACTGTTCCAGAAGAGAAGTTTGGCGATAAAGTAGGCGAGGCCCACCAGCAGGCTGAGCAGGGCCAGCAGAAATCCCAGGCCGGTGGTGAAACGCAGCGGCACTTTGGAGTGGCTGGTCATGCCCAGCATGGCCAGGTCAAAGAGCGTGTAGAAGTTGTTTTTGGTGATGCCGCGCTTGCGAATGGGCTGGTGGTAGGGGATTTCGCAAATGCTGCCGCCGGTTTCGCTGACCAGGCCGCGCAGATAGGGGTAGGGTTCGCCGAAATCGCGCAGCCGGCCAATCACCTTGCGGTCGTAGAGTCCAAAGCCGGTGTAGTTCTTGATCAGACGAACTTCGGCAAATTGAGCCAGCACGTTGTAGTAGAGCTTGCGCAAGAGGAACATGGGCTTGGCTTCTTCACTACCGCTCTTGACGCCGACCACGATGTCGAAGCCTTCTTCCCATTTGCGCAGAAAATCGGAAAGCATCTCGGGCGGGTCCTGCAGGTCGGAGACCATGAGGATGCGGGCCGCGCCACGGGCTTCGCAGAGGGCGTGAACGGGTGAGCGAAGATGGCCGAAATTGCGAGCGTTGACTATGATTTTGACGCGCTTGTCGTCCTGGGCCAGTTCTTTGAGCACGGCCACGGTGGCGTCGGTCGAGTCGTTGTCGATGAAAATGTGCTCGTAGCGGTACTGGCTTTCGCTTTCCATCACCGCGCGCACACGGCGGTAGAGCTCTACGACGTTGTGTTCTTCGTTGAAGCAGGGAGTGACGATGCTGACGAGACGTTTTCGTTCGCTCTGCGGAGGTTGATCTTGTTGCAAGCCCCCGCTTTTCCTCGAAAAGCAGGGCGTTCCTTGTGCTCAGGACGAAAGGCCGGCTCTATGAAAGCCTTGATCCTGGCGGGCGGTTACGGGACCCGTCTGGCGGAAGAAACCGAAGTCAAGCCCAAGCCCATGGCGGAGATTGGTGGCAAGCCCATTCTCTGGCACATCATGAAGATCTATTCCCAGTATGGAGTGAATGACTTCGTCATTTTGCTCGGCTACAAGGGCTACGTGATCAAGGAATATTTCGCCAACTACTTCCTGCACCAGAGCGACGTCACGTTTGACCTGGCCCAGAACAAGATGGAGCTGCACGCCAATTCGAGTGAGCCCTGGAAGGTGACCCTGATCGATACGGGCCTCGACACCATGACCGGGGGGCGTGTAGCGCGAGCCCGCAAGCACGTGGGAGACGAGCCGTTTTTCCTGACCTATGGGGACGGTGTGGGCAACGTGGATATCGGTGCCTTGCGCGCCTTTCACGAGAGTCGCAAGAGCGTGGTGACGCTCACCACGGTGCAGCCGGAGGGGCGTTTTGGAGCGGTGGAAATCGACGCTCAGGACGCGGTGTCGGGATTTTTGGAGAAGCCGGAAGGCGACGGGCAGTGGATCAACGGCGGTTTTTTTGTGTGCGAACCGGGGCTTTTTGACCTGTTGCCGGATGATTCCACGGTGCTGGAACGTCAGCCGCTGCAGCAACTGGCCGCTTCCGGGCGACTGTCGGCCTACCGCCATCGTGGCTTCTGGCGCCCGATGGATACCCTGCGCGATAAAATCTTTCTGAACGATCTGTGGACGCGCGGGCAGGCTCCCTGGAAGACATGGGCTTAGACGGCAGCTTGTACACTCTCTTGTAACATGGGCAGTTCTTGTTACTGCTAAGGTAGGACTGTAACCAAGAGGTTGAGCCACGAAGCAGACGGCGTTTGAACTACCGGGGATTTCCAGACTCGGCGCAAACGTCCCGGAAACAAGGGTGACGTTTCCGCTTCTCAAGGCCTGCCTGCCACCCACGAAGCCCCGGAAGGGGCTTCTTTTATTTCTGCTAGGACTTCTATTGGCGGTCCGGAAACGCGGCCCCCATGCTGAGAGAGCGGAACTTGCAAGTGGGAGCTCTGGCCGTCTGTCTGGCGGTGGTGCTTTTCAGTCCCCTGGCGGCGTGGCTGGTCTACCACACGCCCGCGCCGCCTTTAGCCCCTGACTTTTTGGCTCAGTTGGCGGTGGATGCCAGGGATATTCATCCGGAACCGGGTGAGAAACGCGCCTACTTTCTGGCCTTGCTGTTTTTTCCGCTGGCGATTCCTTTGTTACAGCTGGGGTTGGAACGGTTTAGCCGGTTGTTGGGGGGAGCTGGTAAGCTTTTCAGCGTTTTGCTCTGGGTGGCGCTGGCCGCGTTCGTGCTGGGGCCGAATAACACGGCTTATTTAGAGTATTCCTGGCTGGGCTGGGGACGAGCCTGGCGCTTTTTGGGGCTGGGGTTGCTGGCGTTGGTGTGGAAGGCGCGCCGCCTTGTGCCGGGCAGGCAGCTGTTGGGGCTGGCATCCCTGCTGGCGTTGCTGTGCTTGGGGCTGGTTTGTTACCTGCACGGGAACGACCCCTATATGACCCATCCGCACTTCAACGCGGTCTACTATTCGATGGTTCAGTTGTTCCAGGGGCGCATTCTGCTGCTGGATTTTTTCAATCAGTATGGTCTGTACCCTTACTATCTGCTGCCCTGGTTTCGTCTGGTGGGCCTTTCGGTAGAGAGCTTTAGTCTGACCATGGGCGTGCTCAACGTCGTGAGCTTTGGCCTGCTTTACTACTGTCTGTTGCGCATCTGTCGTCGTCCAGCCATCGCCTCTCTGGGGCTGCTGGCCTGCGTTAACCTCAACTACTTCGCGATGAAGCAGTTGCTGTGGAAAATGGGAGTTCTGGGATATCTGGACCCCTATTTTCAGTATTGGCCCATCCGTATGCTGTTTCCGTGCCTGATGCTGGCGATGTTGGTGAGGGGTTGCCCTTACTGGTTGGGCACCCTGGTGGTCTCGGCCGGTTGTTTCTGGAATCTGGACTCGGGTTTGCCGACCTGGGGAACCTGGGTGGCCACTTTCGCTTACGGCGAATTGTTGCGGCCGGTCCCCTTTCTGCAGAAGTGCCGGGGCGTTTTGCTGCGCGTGTTGTCCGGACTGGGCTGCTTGCTGGTGCTGGCCGCCGCTCTCCAGAGTCGTCTGCCGCTGGAAGGCCTGGTGCACATTCACAAGGTGTTTTACGGCATCGGCTACTTTATGTTGCCGATGCCTCCTGTGCATGCCTGGAATGTGGCGGCGCTGCTGTATTTCGCCGGACTGGCCTATGCTTTCCAGGCGTTGCGCGAAGGGCGTGAGGCGTTGCGTCCGCGGCTGATCTTCGCCCTTTCCATCCTGGGGATGGGGCTTTTCAGCTACTTTCAGGGTCGCAGCCACGATTGGGTGCTGTTTCTGGCCAGCTGGCCGGCCTCGGTGTTGGCTACTGTCTTTCTGGACGATTTGTGGCACGAGCGCGAGCGGGGGGGGCTGACTCGGGCCTTGGGAGCACTGCTGGCGGCTTTGTTGATCAACTACGCACTGAGTCTGCCGTTCGCCATCGGTTGTCTGGTCTCGGATCTGCGGGTACGCCTGAAGGGCGAGGCGGTGGTGCGCGAAGCTCACGTGTTGAATGAGGAGCTGGCTTTTTTAGAGGGGCACGCTCCCTTTCCGAAGCGGATCGTGATTCTGTCCAATCACTCGAGTCTGCTGCATCAGCTCACCAACACGCAGTTTCTCGAGTTGGATTCGCTGATCGAGATGTTTCAGATTGCGGAGAATCGCAAGATCGAGGGGATACTCGAGGCGAAGGCGTCTCCGGTCGTGCTGGTCAGCGAAGATTTTGAGAATGAGCGGGTGGACTATCCTTGGCGCGGGCGGATTTGGGATGCTTTGCTACGCAACTACGAAGTCTCTGAGCGCAGTCAAAACGGGATATTACGCGTCTACCGGCCGAAGAAGAACTCGTAAGGCTGCTTTGCGCTCACGCATTTGACGGGTGAGTTGAATGGTTCGCAATAGATCCTGAACGGCCGCTTCGTCGAGTTGAGCCACCAGTTGAACGGCGGACTCGATCTGTTTCCTGAGCCATTCGGGGGCGACGAAAGGCTCCGGTTCTGGCGTTTCTTCCTCCTGGACGACTTCCACCCGCACCGGGCAGCGCGCCACCGGGCTGGGACGAAAGCGTGAGGCGCGCGCGCGTCTACCTCCGCAACAGATCTGACGTTTCAAGACCTTGCGGCCGGGCGTGTCGGGAGAGGTCGACCAGAAGAGGTCAATTTCCGCCGGACCTCCGCACTGGGGGCAAGTTCCTGAGGCCTCCGCTTTTTTGGCGGGAACCAGCAGCGGGACGTCCACCACCTGCAAAAAGGCTTGCGCTCTCACTTCCTCTCAGACTAGCAGTTCCGCTCAGAAGTTCCCTGACAACTTCTGACAGTCCGGGAAAGGATTCGGCCCGGGTATGTCACACGAAGCCCAGACTTTTGGAGGGTTGCGCGATGAAGACTACCTGGAAATGGGCGCTGATGGCGCTTTTTGTATCTGGTTGCGGGGGCGGGAGTTCTCCGACCAGTTTTTCGACGGGTGGGCCCTTGCCCAATGGGGGCGTGGGGTTGCCCCCCGGGTTGCCGGCTCGTATCAGCGCGGTCAGCGATCCGTTTGGCGGGGACAATGAGGACGTTTCTTCGCCGGGTGACGCTACCTTTCGGGTGAATCTGCGAGCCGGGTGGAATGCGCTGGCTTTCCAGGTGGACTTTGTGACCCAGATTCAGGCGGGTCCTGAGGTGATCGGTTTCACCACCTACGAGGACGGCGAGTATTTGCCGGCCGAGCCTCTGACCACCGACACGGTGAACCGGGGCGAGGGCACCAGTCTGGGCTATTTCGTCTTCTGTAGCGCTCCCACCACCCTGGTCTATCGGGGCACTCCTCAGGTCGGCGGAGACTTCGCCGGGCTGGAGCCGGGATGGAACTTGGTGGCGCCGCCGGTCGAGCATCTGGCCGACCTGGTGGGTTCGGTGCAGGTCTTTGAGGTGAGCAATACGGCTGAGACCGAGAGTAGCGACGGGGAGGCGGACATGAGCCTGCCTCTGTGGGTCTATTCGCCGGTGGAATTGGTGTGGAAGAAGCCGGTGCCGGTGGGGCCGAATCAGAAGCTGGTGGTGACCAGCCATGCCCCGGCGCCTTCGACCAAGGATTATCCGGACAGCCACTACGTGTGCGATGAGCCGGTGGAGGATGAGGTGCGCCCGCTGGCTTTCTACCGCGGTCTGCGCTGGCAGCCGGGGCAGACTTTGAACGTGCTGTTCGTGGATGGTGAGGGAGTGCCGGAGAACGTCTACGACGCCGCCATTCAGCTGGTGCAGGATACCTGGCAGGCCAACAGCAGTCTGACTTTCCATTTTGAGAAAGGTGAGCCGGATCCGAATGTGACGTATCACATCACCGTCGCCTTTCTGGTGGACAAGGGCTACAACTCCCATGTGGGACCCAATTCCCAGCGCTATAAGCCCAGTATGAATCTGAGCCGTTTGCACAAATGGCCCACCGACAGCCGCAACTTCCGAAGGGTGGTGGTGCACGAATTCGGCCACGCCATTGGGATGATGCACGAGCATCAGAATCCCAATGTGACCATTCCCTGGAACCGTGAGCAGGTCTACGCGGATATGGCCAAGTCGCCCACTTTCTGGACGCGCGAGCGCACCTTCAACAACTACTTCCGCTTGCTTGCGAGCGACCTGGCTTCGCCGTTTGACGTGCTCTCGGTGATGCTTTATGAGGTGCGGGCCAGTTGGACCACTGATGGCTCGTCCATCGGGTATAACCGGGACGCTTCCCCGAACGACCTGGAATGGGTGCGTCGGGCTTACCCCTAGAGTTTCTTGAATTGGAGATGTTTGGGCGATGAAGAATTCTTGGAAGTTGGCGCTGGCGGCGCTGTATATTTGTGGCTGCGGGGGCGGCAATAGTCCGTCGGGCTTTTCGGGCGGTTCCCAGGGGGCGCAGGCGGGGCTGGTGCCGCCCGGGCTGCCTGCCCGCATTGCTTCGGCCAGTGATCCGTATGGCGGCATCAATGAGGATCTTTCGGCTGCTGGGGACGCCACTTTCCGCGTCAACCTGCAGCCGGGCTGGAACGCACTGGCCTTTCAGGTGGACTTTGTCACGCAGATTCAGGCGGGTCCTGAGGTGATCGGGTTCGTGACCTACGAGAACAACCGCTATGCGGACCCGTTACCTCTGAACACGGATACCGTCAATCGCGGCGACGGGGCCAGTCTAGGCGTGTTTATCTATGCGGACCGAGCTGGGGTTTTGACCTATCGGGGCACGCCCCACAACGGGATTTCCTTCAGCGGCCTGGAGCCGGGTTGGAACCTGGTGGCGCCCCCCAGCCTGAACCTGAGCGAGTTGAGCTGGAATGAGCCTATTTTTGAGATCGGGCGGGACGGCCAGGCCGTGGTCACGGACCAGAGTGCTGATCCTTCGCTTCCCATCTGGGTTTATAGTTCCTCGATCGCCCTGCTGGCGCCGCCCTATGATGACCAGACGCAGCGCACGATCACCATCAGCGGCGCGCTGGCTCCGCTGCCGGCCCGGAATTTGCCCGACAGTCAAATTCGTTGCAACGAAAACTTGCGGCAGCAGGGCCCGGCCACCCGCAATCTGGCGGCCGTGAGCAACACGCGTTGGGATACGGGCTCGACGCTGCGCGTTTTGTTGATGGACGGCAACGCCGTTCCGGATAGCGTCTATCAGGAAGTGGGCAAGCTGTTGCGCGACAATTTTGAAGCCAACTGCAACATCCACTTCACCTTTGTCACCGGTCCCGTCTCCACGCCGCACGACATCAGCCTGAAGTTCCTGGCGGATGAGGGTTTTAGCTCGCAACTGGGGACCAATTCGCGAGGCGTCAATCCCAGCATGTATTTGAGCAATTTGCACAAGCGGCCGGTGGACGACGACTATCGCAACACCGTGCTGCACGAGTTCGGTCACGCTCTGGGCATGGGCCACGAGCACCAGAGCCCGAATGCCAACATTCTCTGGAATCGCGAATTTATCTACAACTACTATGCCGGGCCGCCCAATCAGTGGGATCGCGAGACCACCGAGCACAACATGTTTTTGCCGCTCGAGAGCGACCTGGCTTCGCCTTTCGACCCGCTCTCGATCATGATGTATGCCTTCCCGGCCACTTTTACCACCAACGGGTTCTCCAGCGAGGACTCGCCGGTGGTTTCCGAGGTCGATAAAGAATGGCTGCGCAGAGCCTACCCGTAGTCAGGTCGTCTTGCGCCGCTTCAAGCTGAGCCAGCCCATCAGCATCATGGTCAGCGGTAGGGTGGCCGTGGCACCGTCGAGTTCCGGGGCGGCGGTGGCCAGGGTATTGAGAGACAGTTGATTGATGGCGAAATCGTTCGGAACACTGGAAGCGGTCAGTCCGGTGATGACAATTCTAGAGATGGACGCGGAGGTGTCTTGAAGGCCAAAGTAGACGGCGCTTCCATCCGAATCGCCATTGGAAGTGCCCGAATAGGCGAAGATGCCCAGCGAATTGTTGAGGGCATCGAAGGCTTCGACTTGGCCGGTGAAGGCACCATAGAAATCGGCCATAATGTTGAAGCCTACGCCCAGGACGGGAGCTGCGAAACTGAGAGTCGTCGGGCCGTTTTCGCCGCTGGAGGGAGAATTCCAAAGAACCGGATCGCCGGGGGTAAAGTTACCAGACCAGCTGCTGAATGCGGTGGGTATCTGAACTCTGAGTTCGAAGCTACTCGAATTGGAGTTGCTGACGGTGACCCCGAGGCCATTCGCCGAAAGTGCGGTTGTTCCACTGGCCACCGAGGATCCTGGCGAGCCGAGGTCGGTCCAGAGCAAACTGTCGTTTCCTGCCTGGGCGGCGCGAGAGGTCACGACGACGGGAACCGCGTGGGCGGTCAGGCAGGACCAGGCGGTGAGGAGGGCGGTGGTGAGGAACAGTTTTGTGTTCATTTTGCTCTGTTCTCGTTACTTTGCGTAGAACCTCTTTCGTCAATAGGATTGGATACTTAAGTGGGCACAGGAGTTTGCCAGTCGCCGCCGGCCGGGGCTATCGGCGAGATTTTTAACAATTCTGGGCGGTTGGTAGTACTTTCGTAGAGACCGGTCCTTTAGGCTCGGAGCATGAGTTACTTACAGAAGACCCGCGAGGAGCGGGACAAATCCCAGAACGAAGTGTCGGCGGAGACCGGGGTTTCTCGGCAGCAGTTGCATCGGCTGGAATCGGGGGAGGTGGTCGCCAGCGCGGAACAAGCCGAGGCTTTGCGCAAGTTCTTGGGGATTCCGATTCTCGAGTCGAAGCACGTGGTCGACTTCAGCGAGATGAGGCGGCGGTCGGGGATTCGGCCTTTCTTGCTCGACAAGGTCGATCCTCAGCCCTGGAAGACGGCCCGGTCGAATTGGAAGCTTCGGGTGTCTGCGGAGGTCTTGGACTGGATGAGTCAATTTCTGCCGGCCGATTCGGCGCGTGAATGTTACGGTTTGGATCAGTGCGTCGAGGCCGGTGCCCAGCCTTTTGTTGGCAATCCCCATCAGTGGGGCTTTGATGCGTTGGCGGTGGTTGACCGGTTGGGAAAGTTGCTTGGCGCTCGGGTGCTGCCGGGGTTGGCCTATAGCGAGAAGGAGCTGGACATCGTGCTCTGGCCGCAGGTTTGTCTGCGAGTGGACGATCGCCACGTCTATCGAGTGGATGCGCTGATGTTCTTTCGCTACGGGCGCAAGCGTTTCTGGCTGATTGTCGAGTTTGACTGCGAGGGTCACGATTCCCGGAGGGACGCCTATCGCAGCGGGAAGATCGGTTTGCCGGAGGTGCGCATCAATGGTGAGGAGGTCCGGCTGCGCAAGGTCTTCTCTTTGCTGGTGGAGCGGGCCAAGGCGGCGGTCGGACTGCCGGCTTAGGGGGATGGGCTTTTTCGGGGTTGGCGGAATGCCCGGCTGGGGCCGGGGAGTTGACCCGGCTGGGGTTGGGCTTTTTTGGGGGGGGCGGGGCTACCAGCCGCCGCCGGTGGATCCGGAGCCGCCGCCGCCGATGCCGCCACCGCCGCCGGTTCCTCCGCCGCCACCGCCGGTTCCGCCACCGCCACCGCCGCTACTGGGCGGTTTGGGCACGGAGGCTTCGGCCGCGCGGACTTTGCGTTCGAACTCGTCGTGGGCGCGGCTGACGCCGTTGCGGGCTTCGGCTTCGGCGCGGTCGGAGTTGCTCGAGGCGCTGCGGGCTTCGCTCTGGGCGGCGCTGTAATTTCTGGAGCTGAGGTAGCTGCGCGACTGGCTGAGGTCGTTGCGCGCGTTGGAGAGGTAGCTGTTGGCGCTCGACATGTCGCTTGAGCTGACCGAGTGGGAGACGGTGCCGTAGCCGGAGACGCTCTGGCTCCAGGACTGGCGCGAGGCGTTGGAGATAGCTGACTCGGCGCCGCGGATGTCCGATTCGGCGCGTTCGATCAGCTGCTTGGCTTCGGCGCATTCCTGGGCCTCGCGCACCATGGCGTTGAAGACTTGCTTCTCGGCCTCGACGGCGCGGCGGCCTTCGTTGACGGCTTCCTGGGAACGCTGCTCGGCGCGTTTGGCGGTGGACTTGGCGTTGTCGAACTGGTTGGAGTTCATCTGGGATTTGGCCGAGCTGATGTTGCTGCGGGCGTCGTCCAGGATGCTGCGGGCGCGGGACAGGTCGGAGCTGTCCACGCTGTGCTGCACCTGGCCGTAGCCGTTGACATACTGGCTCCAGCTCTGGCGGGCGCAGTCGTCCAGCTGGCGCTGGGCCTGGTCGACTTCGCGGCTGGCCGAGGCGATGGCTTCGCCACCGGCCACCATCTGATTGAAGACCGCCTGGGCGGCGCTGACCACGGCTGCCGATTGCTGTCGGGCCTTTTGTGCGGTGGCCTGAGCCGTCTCGGCGGCGGACTTGGCGTCTTCGTATTTCTGCGGACCCAACTGGCCTTCGGCGCCGCCCGTTTGGGCGCGGGCTTCGTCGATGGTGCGGCGGGCCGGGTTGAGGTCGTTGCTGCTGACCGCGTTGGAGACGGTGCCGTAGCCGGAAATGTTCTGCGACCAGTTGGTGCGGGCGGCTTTGTCCACTTCGGCGTCGGCCGTCTGGATGATCGACTTGGCCTGGGCGATGGCGGCGTTGGCCGCATCAAAGGCCTGGTGATCGAAGCTGATGGTGTTTTCCACCTGGGTGCGCAGCGACTCGACCGAGGCCAGGAAGTTCAAGGCCTCGTAAGGACTGGCGGGTTTTTGGAAGACCACCGGTTTGGCTTCTTCCAGCTTCTTTTGCACCTCGGCCAGCAGTTGCTTGGCCTTGCTGCGCACGTAGACGGCTTTGGAGTTCGTGTCGGTGCCGGCGATGCGGCTGGTGAGATCGGTCAGGCCTTTCTCGGCTTCGGCCTGGCGCTTCTGAAGGGTGGCTTCGCCGCTGGTGATGGCGTCCAGGTTGGTCTGGCCTTCGATCAGCAGATTGTTGACCTGAGCCAGCTCGTCCTTGGCGGTGAGCAGGTAGGCGCGGTCATAGTTGTAGGCGGCGTGATCGGTGATGGTGGCCGACTTGTCGAGCAAGCGGAAGGTGCTGTCCAGGAATTCCGAGACGGTGCCGACCTTGGTGCTCAGCTGCGAGCTGACTTCGCCCACCACCGACTTCTGGGCCGATGGGCTGTAGGTCTGCTGAATGCGATCGAGCGAACCCTGGTATTTGTTCGGAATGCTGTGGGTGATGCTGAGGTGACGGTTGCGACGCTCGCCGCTGTCGCCCGGGTAGGCTTCGAAGGCGGCGCGCGAATCCTTGACCAGATCGCCGGCTGTGCGGGTCAGAGTGGCCACCGCTTTGAGGTGGGTGGGCGGCTGATCGACGTTGCCTTTGTCGAGCAAGGGCTTGATGGCGTCATAATTCTGCTGGGCCTCGTAGAGCGGAGCGGAAGGGTCGCGGTCGGGCTCGCGCAGCACTTGCTCGGGTTTGCCTTCCTTGAAAACGCCGGCGGCTTTGAGGGCGGTGGAGAGGCCTTCGCGGGCGGTTTTGATGGCCTGGTCGGCGTCGTTGATCTGGGGCTGGGCCAGATTCCAGCGCTTGTCGTCTAGCTGGACCACCGTTTGCACGCGGGTTTCCAGGGCGTCCAGGTCTTGCTTGATCTGGTCGACGGCCTGCTTGGTTTCGCTCTCAATGGTCTTTTCACCCTGACGGGCGAGAGCGATCGAGAGTTCTTCTTTGCGCAGGTGGGCCCAGTCGGTCACGATTTGGTGAGGGTGAAGGGCTTCGTCGCCTTTGGCCAGCACGGGCATGGTGTGATTGCGTCCGAAGGTTCCCACCTCGATGATGTGCTTGCCGTCGGCGATCATGCGTTCGCTGACTTCGCCGAACTCTTCACGGGCTCGGAAGGGGTCGGTGGTTTTGACTTCGTGGCCTTTCTCGATGAGGCCGTCCACGAAGGGCACGATGCGCGTGGTGACGGTGGGGGCGGTGAAGAAGTTGTCGGGGGCTTTCTGAAGGGCTTCCGATTGGGCGCCCATGGCGTGGTTCTGCTCTTTGACGCCGTCGAGGTAGGCGCCCACTTCGCGGCTTTCCTTGAGCAAGACCTGAGTGGTTTTGTCGTTGCCGGCGGTCAGGCTCTGCAGCTTGTCCAGCATCTGCACGAACGATTCCTGACCGGCTTTGGAGACCACCGTGGTCATCAGGTGCTCGCGCCAGGCTTCGGCCCGGCTGCCTTTTTCCAGCTCGACGTTCTTGGAGTCGGCCAGTTCAAAGGGCATTTTGGCTTCTTTGTCGGTCAACAGATCGACGGCCTTATCAAAATTGCCCTGCAGGAACATGTTCTTGAGGCGCGAGCCGAAGGAGTCGCCCTTGATTAAGGTGCCGGCCTGGTCGATGATTTTGTCACCGCCGCCGAGCAGAGCCAGGGCTTCGGCGGTGTCGTTGAGCAATTCTTTGGCCAGTTTCTGGGTGGTGCCGGTGAAGCCGGCGATCTGGGCGACGTCGGCCTCGTTCATCACCTTGATCAGTTCTTTGGAGCGGTCGCCCAGGGCGGCCAGCGCTTCGTCGAGTTCTTTTTCCGATTCTTTGCGGCGTCCGCGAGCTTTGTAATTCAAGATGAGGGCGGTGGCCAGCAGGCCCACGCCGACGGCGGCCGAGCCGTAGATTTTGAGGTTCTTGATGGCCGCTTCGCTGCTGCGCGAGGCGTCGATATGGTGCTGAACTTCGCCGGCGGCGCTGCGGGCGGCGTCGAGTTCCGGCTGGAAGCCGAGTTCGTTGGAGTCAAACTTCGCCTGATAGGCGGCCAGGCTGCTCTTGGCCTGCTGCAGGGTTTCGCGGGCCTGCTGGGCCTGGCCGTTGTCGGGCAGTTTCTGCACTTCCAGCTCGAGCGAGCTGATCTGACGGCTGATTTCCTGAGCCTGGGCAGGTGCCTGATTGAACTGGGAAAGCTGGGTTTCGTAGCTGGAAAGAGTGCTCACCAGGCCGCGGGCGGTCTCGCTGGCGGCCCCATAGTCGCGGGCTTTGATTTGATCTTTGGCGGTCTGCAGGCGGGCTTTCCAGCCGTCCACGTCGGGCTTGCCCAGGCTGCCTTTTTCGCCGTGCTTGCGCTGGAAGTCTTTGACGGTTCCCTGCACGGTCTTGAGCTTGTCGGAGGCCTGGTCGACGGCCTGTTGGGCGCCGCGCACGCTGGATTTCACGAAGGCTTCCTGGCCGGCGTCGACTTTGTCGAGCACCTGGGCGAAGGCCTGAGGCACGCTCTGGCCGCCCTGGATGGCGCTGATGTAGGTCTGCATCAAGGTGCGGGGCTCGAGGGTTTCGCGGTCGACGAAGTTGTTTTCACCGACGCCGGCGTCGTCGAGCAGCTGCTCGGAGCGCATGTAGATGGCCCGGTCTTTGCCGGTTTGCTGGATGAATTTCTGGTCGGTGACTTTGAAGTAGACCATGTAGACCTGGCCGTTGGACTGGCCGGTTTCTTTGTCCACCACGCTCTTGAACTGGTCGCTGTTGGCGATGCCGCGGGAAAGGGCGTAGTCATCGGATTTGACGTTGTCGCTCTGGCCGATGAGCACGATGTAGGCGTTGGGGTGTTTGGCGAAGACGTCTTGAAACTGCTTGAGGTCCAGGTTTTGACCCTGGTATTGGGGGTTGCCGACCACGTAGATCTGGCGGCCGGCGCTGAATTTGTTGACCACGTCGTTGACGCTGCCGGCGAAGACGGGGCGGGTGTCGCGCACCTGGTCGGTGAGCGAGCGCGGGGTGACGTTGGGGGTGGTGCGCACCTGGGCCTGGGCCTGCTGGGCCATTCCCACCAGGGCTCCGGCTACGCCCATCGTTCCCAGGGCCACTTTCAGGGCGGTGTGGTGGGCGGTGCTTTTATGACCTTCGGCCTGCTGCGTCTGGCTCTGGGGGATGGACGGTTTGTCGTCCTTGGCGGGGCCGACGCCGCCTACCCAGCCGTCGCTCGGGTCTTTGACCTGGGCCTCTTTGGGAGGCTGGGTCTGCGGGCGCAGGGGGCTCAGATTTTGCAGGTTGTTGGTCTTGTTGATCATAACCCGCCTATTCTATGGGTACGGCCTCAAAGACTTCTGAATCGTCTCCTTTTGAGCGAGAGCAGTAGCATCGAGGCGAAGGCCAGGGGGAGGGTGGCGGAAACGGTGTCGAGTTCCGGGGCTCCGCCTGCGAGAATGAAGTCAAAGTTCGGTCCAAAGACCCCTTGCTCCAGGCCGAATCCACTGTCAACAGGATTATTCAGGCCTGAGCCAAGCACGGTGCGGGCCTCTCCGTAAGTGATGACGGGATTGAAGACAGCGGAGGTTCGAAAGATGTTGGAGTAGTCAAATGAATTGGCCAGAAAGCTGGCACCGATGGTGTAGACCTGGCCCGCCAGCAGGGTTACCGGTGCGATGCTGACATAGCGAAAGTTGCTCACCAACGTCGCGGCCGTGCCGGAGGGCACCGTCGCAGAAGCGATCAGCGCGGAGGAACTATCCCATATTCCGATTTGGTGGGAGTCGGTCAGGCCGGTCACAGAAGCGTCATCAAACAGGCCGAGGGCAGTGACCTGAATCGTCTGGTTGACGGTGAAGCTCCAGCCGGCCGTGGTGTTGGCGATCGCCTGGGTATTGCCGTTGGTTTCCGGTAGGGTTAGCACCGGGACGGCAATTGCCGAAGAGGCTGCCAGCAGTGCGAAAGTCAGAACGCGAAAAAGGAGACAACAAGTCTTCATCGCGTGCCATTCTCATCTCTGCGCGCGCCTTCCTGGCCCGCCTCAGGCGAATCGTTTGCTTTTGAGAAGGGAGTGGCGGCCAGGTTGAAGGGGATGCTGCTCAGGGGGCCTTTAGTATCCATTTTGGTTTTTCGCGGCATGCAGGAGATTGCCGTCTGGCGGGTCGCATTCTTCGGGATGAACCGCAGTCTTTCGGCCGAAATCGAGCGCCACGCTCTGCAGGGCAGGATGCTCCAGGAGTCCCTGCGGGTTCATTTGCCCGACGCTTATGTGGGCGGGCGCAACTCCGTCTACTATCAGCAAACCAAGCCGCCCCGCTTCGTGGCTCCGGATCTTTACGTGGTGCTGGGACAATCTGCCGAGGAGCGCCCTTGCTATGTGGTCTGGGAAGAGGGAGGGCGTTTCCCAGATTTCATTCTGGAGATCACCTCGAAAGACACGGAGCACCAGGACCGGGGTCGCAAGCTGATCTTGTATCGCGATACGTTCCGTACCAGCGAGTATTTTCTTTACGCCCCCGGCATTGCGCGACTGAGCGGCTTTCGATTGCAGGATAACGACTATGTGAGCATTTTGCCCAATGAGCGCGGCGACTTGTTCAGCCAGCAACTGGGTGTGGGTCTGCGCTGTGAGGCGGGCTGGCTGCACTGGGTGACCGAGCTAGGGGACAAGGTGGAGTCGAGTTCGGAGCAGCGAGTGCGGGAGGCGGAGCGCAAGCTGCAGGAGGCTCTGGCGGAGCTGGAGCGGCTGCGGAACTCACCAGATCAATTCCAGGCGTGAAAGTTTGGGATGGATTGACGGGCCGCTTCGGGTCGGCGTGCTTCCGGGCTTAGCTCCACTCGATCTCTGGGCTGCTGCGGTTCCTCCCGGGGGGTGGACGACCCGGGGAGTCCTGTCCAGCCCACCGCACTGGCGATCCCCACGACCACCGGGCGCAGCAAATTAAAACCAGCTCGAATCAGTCCAAACATTGTATGTTCCTCGTTTCTTGTAAGTCGGTAACTTGTGACTCCAAGATAGAACGCACTATCCTTGAAAAGGTCGATTTGCGATGGGTTCTGTGAACAGGCTGTGAACAGGTTGCGGCGCCGAGGCAGGAAGAGCGGGGGGAGTGGGGTTAAGAGCCGTAGATGAACAGGTCTTTCTGGTCCGAACGTCGGGTTTTTCTTACGGGTCACACCGGATTCAAAGGCAGCTGGATGGCGCTCTGGCTGCAGCAGCTGGGGGCGCGGGTGCACGGCTACGCGCTGGATCCGATCACGCAGCCTTCTTTGTTTGAGTCGCTGGGCTTGGAAATGGCTGGTGATACACGGGGCGATCTGAGGGATCTGGCCGCGCTGCGGGCGGCGGCTCGGGCGGCTGAGCCGGAAGTCGTCTTTCACCTGGCGGCGCAACCGTTGGTGCGGGAAAGCTATCAGGACCCGGTGGGCACCTTTGCCACCAATGTGCTGGGCACGGCGCACTTGCTCGAGTCGTTGCGTGGGTTGCAGTCCTTGAAGACGGTAGTGGTGATCACCACTGACAAGGTCTATCACAATGAGGAATGGGCTTACCCTTACCGCGAGAGCGATCGGTTGGGCGGCAAGGACCCTTACAGCGCCAGCAAGGCGGCAGCCGAACTTGTGACCGCCAGTTACCGGGATTCTTTTCTGGCGGAGCAGGGCGTGCGAGTGGTGAGCGCTCGGGCCGGTAACGTGATTGGCGGGGGGGATTGGTCGGCCGATCGACTGGTGCCTGATTGTTTGCGGGCTTTTGCCCAGGGGCAGCCGGTGGAGTTGCGCTATCCGCAGGCGGTGCGGCCCTGGCAACATGTGCTCGAGCCGTTGTCGGGCTATTTGCTGCTGGCCCAGCGAGAGGGCTTTGAGGGCGGCTGGAACTTCGGTCCCAAGGGGGACGAGGGGCACGCCGAAGTGGGCCAGGTGGTGGAGTCTCTGGCCCGGTTGTGGGGTGAGGGGGCGCGGGCAGTGCTGTCGACGGAGAAGCATCCGCGCGAGGCCGGTTTGTTGCGTCTGGACATCAGCAAGGCCCAGGCAGAGCTGGGGTGGCAGCCGCGCTGGAGTTTAGAGCAGGCGCTGGCGGCCACGGTGGATTGGCAGAAGGGTTTTCTGGCGGGGACTTCGGCTCGCGAGCTTTGCTTAGCGCAGATTCGGGACTTCAGCGCTTAGGGGATGAGGGCCAGGCTTTGGGGGAAGCCGTGGCTGAACCAGATCGAGCGGCCCACGGGCTTCCCGTTGCGGTCGAAGGCCTGGACTTTGTTCCTGAGGCAGACGTAGAGGGTGTTGGAGGCGAAAACCAGGTCGACGATCGGGCCGATGGGGGCCCGGTTGAGGAGTTTGCCGCTGGCCAGGTCCACAACGCTCACGGTTCGGCTTTGCCTGTGGGTGACGTAGGCTCGCTGTTCGTCCAGCCACAGGTGGACGGGGGCGGGCGGAGTTTCCAGGCGTTGGATGGGGGTGTCGAACTTCCACAGGGCGTTCTCTCCCGGACATGCGGCGAAGAGTTGGCCGGTGATGGGATGGGGGCGCAGCTCGGTCAGGCGGGACCAGATTTTGCGCACGCCGAGCGGCTGCAGGCGGGGCCGTAACTGGAAGGTGGCCAGGCCGTAGGGGACCAGCGCGAAGACTTTTCCGTGATGGATTGTCAGCGATTCGGGAGTGTCCTTGAGGGGGAGGGAGCCTGTCCGGTTGCCCTGGGCTCCGTCGTAGCAGCTAAGCTGTTTGGCGTCGGCGGCTACCACCAGGTTTTCTTGGGGAGCCAGCTGTAGGGCGGTCAGTGGCGTCTTCAGGGGGTGGCGGACTTTTACGGTCAGTTCCTGGTTGAATTGGTAGACCACCAGCTCGTCTCGATAGCTCACGAACAGGAGCGTGCCGTCGGCGTTGAAGCAGACCTTTTCTGGCTTCTTGTCTAGCGGGAGCATCCGCGAGAAAAATGGGTCAGCGAAGTTGTAGGCCAGCAGAAAGTTGGTGGCTTCGTAGTTTTTTCGCTCAAAGGGGGAAAAAACGTTGCCCAGGCCATGGCTCCCCGCGCCGGACATCGTCTGGTGCCAGATAGGGTCGTCGAAGTCCGGGCTGCCCTCGGCGAAGGCGATGAGCAGGTTGCCGCTCTGGCGCAGTGGATGGTCGATGGCCGGATCGGGCCGCAGCCAGATTTGCAGGTAGCGAGTTGCATCGGTAATCTTCAGGTCGAATTCCGCGTCGAGAAAGTTCTGGCGCCGCAGCCGCAGATGGTGGTCGCCGGCCGTCAGCTCGAAGGTGCCGTCGATGGTTCGGGTGTGCCCGTCTTCCAGGACTTCGACCGCATCGAGTCTTCTGGTGCGGGCTTCGTCGCCGCAGACTTCCACGGTCGCTTGCGCGGCGGCCGAACCTGTCAGCAGCAAGAACATCAGGAATTTCAGAATCCGCCGAGTCCTTTCCGCAGGGGCAGCAGGCGGGCGGCCCAGAGCGAGGGGTTGCGGTCGGGCAGCAGGGAGCGTTTCTGCAGGGGGGGCAGGTGTTCGGGCAGGCCTGATTTCTGGGAGGGTTCGGGGAGTTTGGGGACGGGGACGCTGGATAGCTGGCGCGGAGACTGAGGGGTGGTCTGGGGGAGGGGGGCGGGTAGAGGCAGGATTTCTTCGTCCAGCAGGGGGTCTTCCATCAAGGGGGCGTGTGCCTGCAGCAGGTTGAGCAGCAGTCCGCGCAGGCGGGGACAGGGCTGCGAGCCGAAGCGCAGGTGGTAAGTGGTGCCTTCGCGATGGAGGATGGTGCCGGTCAGGCTGAGGGCGGCGAAGTCCAGGCGGACCGTCTGGCCGAGGGCGAGGTGAGCCTGGACCTGGATTCGGCAGCCGCCCGGGCTGAGGTCGTGGCAGAGTCCGTGCCAGGATTGCGGTTCGTCCTGTGTGGTCAGCTGCACGTCCAGCTGGCAGAGCACGCGCAGGTGGCGGCGCTGGGTCCAGCTGGGCTGGACGCGTTTCCAGAGGTCGTCGAGCCAGGAATCCGGGTCACTCCAGCCCAGGCCCAGTTGGTAGCGGCCGCTCAGTGCGCGGCACCAGGCCACCCGGCACTTGAGTCGCTGACGGCCGATCAGGGCCACTTCGGGCCAGATGCTGAGGGTATCGCCGGGGTGAGCGGGTTGACTGCTGTCGATGCGCAAGCCTTCGGCCGAGAGGTCGAGCAGTTCGCCGTGGGAGATGGGGATTCGCAGGCGCACTCGCGGGTGGCGGCGGCGATTGTCCCAGGGGAAATCAGGTTGTCCTAAAAAGGTGGCCTTGAGTCCGGAGAAGAGGTTCATGTCGGTGATTCCTCCGGAAATCATTGTGCGACGAGCTTTTTTTTCGAACAAGGACTCAGATACGTTTGAGTCAGAATAGTCTTTGTTATGCCACGCACAAAGATTCCGCCCGAGGGCAGCAAGAAGTCGGTTTCTGAGGCCTGGGCCACGCCGATCGATCCGACTCGTACCAACAAGCGCACGCTTCTGATACTCCACGGCATCCGCGTCTTTCATAAGAAGGGCGTCAACGGCACCGGCATCGCCGAGGTGATGGAGTTGGCGGGAGTCGGCAAAGGTCAGTTCTACCATTACTTTGGTAGTAAGGATCAGTTTATCTGCGAAGTGGTGCGCTACACCATGGACTACTTTTTGACCCGCGTGTTCACCGCTCCGCTGCGCACTCTGGCCGATTTTGATGAGTGGTTTCAGCCCTACATGGAGCTGGGCGAGCTGCCGGATTTCCTGGGCTGTCCGGTGGGGGCGGTGGCCTGCGAGCTCAGTCCATCCAATCCTTCGGTGCGGGCCACGGCGGCCTTGTGCCTGCAGCGCTGGATCATCCACATCGCCGAGTGTCTTTCCGCTCTGCAGCAGGAAAGCGGCGCGGTGGGCCTGTTTCAGCCGCTGGAAGTGGCCGAGGAAGTGGCCTCGGACATTCAAGGGGCTCTCTTGATGGCCCGGGCCATGCAGTCCACTCGCTACGTTCTGCTGTTGCGCGAACGCACTCGCGCCCGACTGACGCAGCTGCTTCAATTACCGCAGAATTGACCGCTGAAAAGAACCGCTCCGTTGGAGCGGTCTCGCACCCAGAAAAGAAAGGGATGATCGGCGATAAAGCCTTCCGGCAGGCTGCGCGAGACCACCGCCACGGTGGCTGCCGAGCCGACCGTGCCCACTTCATCCACCTCCAGGTTGGCCTGCTGCACCAGCACGTCGATGCGCGTGTTCCCGATGGAGAAGCCGGGCAGAGTGATGGGGTCGGGCAAGCTTAGCGATTTCAGCAGGTCGAGTCGGTTCTGCAGGCGGAATTTTGGCAGATGCACTGCCACCGAGGTGCGCGATTCGCCCAGCGTGGACCAGATCGTTTCTAAGTTGGCGGGGGTGAGGCGACTGCGCACCTGCTGGAGTCCGTCTTCGCGAACGGGCAGGCAGCAGTCGAAGACCAGCTGGCCTTCTTTGTAGGGCATTTCCAGCATGGTGTATTCGGCGTCGTGGTAGAGGCCGAAGGGTCCGGTCTGACTCATCATCTCCACGGAGCCTTTGGGGAAGAACGGCTGTTTGCTGGTCAGCTTGGGGTCGAAGGGGTTGGCCCAGCTGGCTTTGAGGTAGACGGCGCTGACGGCGGCCACGGCCGTGCTGGGGGGGAGATCCTGACGGGTGACCAGCGATTGGATGTGACCGGTCGTTTGTTTGGAGACCCAGTCGTTGATTTCGTTGCAGGCGGTGGGTTTGGTGAAATCGAGCGAGTGGACGCTGGCCGGATACTTGGGCGGAGCGGTCACTCCGGCGCCCAGGAAGACGGCCTGAGCGGATTGCCAGCCGACGGGCTGGAGGGCCGGTTCTTCGGCTTGGAACTGGCAGACGGGGGCGAGTTGGGTGGCTCCGCCGTCGTAGAGAAGGCGGAGCGCGGCCCGGACACTATGGGGGGAATAGACCAGCGAGGCCTCTTTTTCGGCGACTTTCTGCGTGCTTTCCCAGGCAAAATTGCCGGGAGCCACCGCCCACGCCGTTGCCGCCAGCAACATGCCCCACCACCATTTGCGCATGTTGCCCCTATTCTCCATGGAGGGGGAGGTCTCTTGCGAGGCTTGCTTAATTTTGAGCGGGTGTTGAGGATACTCTTTTTCCTTTGTTTCCTGGTGAGCGCGGTCTGGGCTCAGGACGTGCGGCCGATGGTGGGGCGGTTGGTGTCGCATCGGACCAGCCCCGGTGAAGATTTGGTGCAGGTTGCGCTGAAGTATCGCCTGGGCGTGGACCACCTGGCTTTTGCCAACGGCTTTCCGATCACCACCCTGGAGGTGGAGCAGGACACGCCGGTCATCGTGCCCGCCTGGCGGATTTTGCCGGCCAATCCTCCGAAAAACGGGATGGTCATCAATCTGGCCGAGCGGATTTTGTATCTGTTCAAGAATGGGCGTTTTGTCCGATACTATCCGATTTCCATCGGGGACGAGTCGGCCGAGAACGGCCGTTTCCAGACGCCTACCGGGAATTATTCGATTATCGAAAAGATCAAGAATCCCACCTGGTATCCGCCCAGCTGGGCCAAGGACCGCCGCCCGGTGGGTCCGGGGCCCAACAATCCGCTGGGGGAGCGCTGGATCGGTTTGTCGCTGCCGCGCACGGGCGTGCACGGCACCAACGATCCGCTCAATATCGGCAATAGCGTGACCCACGGCTGCATGCGCACTCATCCGGCCCTGCTGCGCGAGCTTTTTGACAGCGTCGGGGTGGGCTACGTGGCCCGCATCGAGTATGAGACGGCCAAGCTGGGTCGGGGTCCGGATGGAGCGATTTATATCGCCAATTATCCGGATGTCTACAAGAAGTCTCCTTCGCTGGAGGCGGCTCAGCGGCTGCTGAAGCGGGCCGGTCTGAAGCCGGCTCGGGATAATTTTCAGGAGCTGCTCAAGCTGCAGTTGGGCGTGCCTATCAAGGTGAAGGGCACCGGCTCGGTGTTCGCGGAGTGGGAATCGGAAGAATGAAGCGGTTTTTACTGGGGTTACTCCTGTTAGGTTGCGCCTGGGGCTTTGAGCGCGAGGGGCTGACATTGACTTTGCCGGCCGAGTGGACGGCTCAGGAGTTGAGCGCCGAGGACCCGGGGTTGCTGGCGGTGCTGCACTCCCCGCGCCAGTCGCTGGTCTTCGTGCGCCGCCAGCCGAGCAATCCCGGGGCCAAGTTGGACGATGTCTTCAATCAGCTGAAGTTCAACATCATCGTCAAGCAAGAAGGCCGGGTGCTGGATAAGGACCTCGTGACCTTGGGCGGCCAGAAGGCCATGCGGGTCAAGTATTGGGGTCGCTCCAGCACGGGGCCGATGAAGCAGTTCGTGCGCTACTTCTTCTTAGCCGACGGTCAGTTGATTTACGTGCACTGCGTTTGTGCTACTCGCGATGCTCGTGAGGATGCGGAATTCCGGGCCATTGCTGAGAGCGTCAGCTACCGGCAGCCAGTCGATCCGACTCCCGACGCCGAGCCGCACTGAGCAAGAGGGTCGCTAGCAAGGCCAGGGCCGTCAAGCTTCCCGCTCGGTTCAGCTCCGGGGCGCCGGCCACGCTAAAAGCCAGGGTGTCCAGTGCGAAGTTCCTTTGGTTGCCGGTCGGATTGCTGTTGCTGATTTGAATGGAGTCGAAAAGGATTCCGCTGAAGCCAAAAAAGTCCGTGGTTCCCGGAGTAAAGTTCGAGCCAGCCACAAAGCTCTCCACCAACGAACCGCCCAGATAGGCCGCGATGGTCGTGTCCGAGCCATTGGTCAGGAACCCGAAAGAAGCCGCCTGGACCGTCGAGGCAAACGAAATCGTCAGGTTGGATGGGCCGGGAGCATTCTGGTTGTTGGCGCCGTCGAAGTTGGTGAGAAAGTTGTCGTCGAAGGCAGTGCTGGCGTCGAAAACCCCTGCTCCGCCGGGCGCGATAACGCTGTTGGCGTAAGCTGGACTTAAGCCGCTGAATGTGAGCCCAAAAGCACTGAACTGATTCGTGATGATCGTGCCTGGCGTCAGAGGGCCCAATTCTTCGAAGGTCACGACCTGGGTGGGCGAGGCGATGCCAGTCGCGGAGTTGGTGATGGGGGTGGCGCTTGCCACCGAGGCCAGGGCGCAGAAAAGTAGGGTCTTCAGCATAGTCCGAGTTGGTCCAGTTCCTTTCGTTGTTCCGGTTTGAGATAGGTGAGTCCCAGCTGGTAGGAGGCGTTGGTCCAACCGAAGCCTTCTTTGGTGATGTAGTCGAAGTCCGCTCCCACGTTGCCGTATTCGGCGAAGACTTCGTGGCTGGCCGTGACCACGTCGTATTTTTCGGGGATGACGCCGTTGAAGTGGACGGCGTTTTGGGTGACCATATGCAGCCAGCGGTAGGCCCATTCGGAGGGGTCGTGGCCGTAGTTTTGCAGGCCTTCCCAGGCCATCATCTGGTGGGGTGCCCAGCCGTAGGGGTAGTCCCATTGGCGCGGGGGGCGCTGGTCGCTGAGGGGGCCTCGTGAGAGCAGGCTAGAGCCGGCCAGTCCGCCTTTCTCCAGGGTGGCGTGTTTTATGGCTTGCTCTGCCTGCTCGGGGGTGGCCATGCCGGCCCACAGTGGCCACAGGCCGGTGGCGGATTCGTAGCCGGTTTGGGCTTGAGTGGTGAAGTCGTAGTCGAAGAATTGACCTTTTTCGGCGTTCCAGCAGTATTGGGTGAGCTGATTTTTTCTTTGCTGGGCGCGTGCTCGCCACACGTCCGCGCTGGGGTAACCAGCGATTTCTCCGTGTTGTTGCAGTAGTTCGGCCAGGTCTGTTTCGTAAGCGTAAAGCAGCGAGTTGAGGTCGACGGTGCACAGGTGGGCGGCCCGGTCTTCCAGGCGGTAGCTGGTGTCATGGCCGGATTCGCGCACGGTGCGGTCGTGAGTAAAGTATTCCTGGGTGGGGTTCTGGACGGCGTCGTAGTGGCCGGGCTCGGTTTCCGGTGGCTGGCCGAGGCCTTCACCGTAGTAGCGGGACAGGCCGGTGCTTGTGAGGCGCGGCTCTTTGGTCCAGACGTTGGCATATTCGTGCATGGCCGTGCGCAGCACTTCTTCGATCCATTTTTGGGGTTGTTGGCTGTATTTGAGGATGGCTTTGAGGAAGCGGGTCAGGAACGGGGGTTGGGAGCGGGTCAGGTAGTAGCTGCGGTTGGCGTTGAGGACTTTGCCGTAAAAGCGGATCTGGTAGACCTGGTGGTTGAGCATGGCTTTGGCCAGGTGGGTTTTGCCGTCGTGGAGCAGGCCCAGGGCGATGAAGTAGCTGTCCCAGCCGTACATTTCGTTGAATCTTCCGCCCGGAACGACGTAGGGGAGGGGGCCTTCGTTTTCGTCGATGGCCAGGCTGAGCAGGCCGGGCTTGTCGTTGAGGCTGCGGACGTATTCCGGGGTGATGATTTGGGGGAGCAGGACGAAGTCTTTGTAGTAGGCCTGGGCCAGCTTGTCGTTCTCGGGCACGTAGAGCCTGGGGGGACCGGGCATTTTGGGGTCATGCAGCATTTCCGGGCTGTCGATTTTTCTGGTGAGGCCGTCCCAGCAGCGGTTTTTGATGGCTGCGGAAATGCGCTGGGTGGGGGGTTGAGTGAGCAGCTCGGGGTCGATTTCGGTGTGGCCTTGTTCTTTGGCCAGGGCCAGTTCTTGCAGCAGGTTGGACAGGGCGTAGGTGCCTTTGACTTCCAGGCCGTCCAGGTTGTAGTTCTTGGGCCCTTTGTCGTGGATGGTGATGCGTTTGTCGCCGTCGGTGTCTTCTTGCTGGAGCAGGGCCTGGAAGTGGGCTTCGATGTTCATCGTTTTTCTAACCTGTGAAAGAGAATGAGCAGCACGGCCAGCGTGCCGATGGGGAGCAGGGGGAAGTGGAAGGCGGTGTGGGTGGTGTAATGCTGGGAGATGGTGCCCAGGATTTGCGAGCCGATGGTGCCGCCCAGGGCCGAGGCCACGATGATCAGGCCGGTCATGGAGCTGTGCAGCGAGCGATCCAGTTGGGAGAGCATCATGGAGTTCAGGGTCGGATAGATGGGGCCGATGAAGAAGCCGACCAGCACCAGCAGGTAGGCGGCCGGGGCCCAGGGAGCCTGGGCGGTGGTGCCGAGCACGGTGGCCAGCAGGCCGAAGGCGCAGGTGAGGTAGGCGAGCTGGAGAGCGAAGGCGGGGATGATTCGCACCAGGTAACCGAAGACGAAGCGCGAGGCGGCCAGCGAGCCGAAGTAGACGCTGAGCATGAGGGCGGCTCGTTCAGGTTCCAGTCCGAGCACGTCTTTGTTGAAGGAAGGCAGCCAGGTGCCGATGCTCTGCTCAATCATGACGTAGACCGCGGCGCACAGCAGGAAGACGAGCACGACCGGGCGCTTGAGCAGCATCTGGACGTCTTTGAGGCCGCCGCTTTTCTTGGTCTCTTGGGGCTCGTCGCTTTTCAGGGGCGTGAAAATCCAGGTAGTCAGGGCCAGCAGAGCCAGGGCGGAAACGAACCAGTAGGTGTTGATCCAGTTGCCGCTGGCGATCATCTGGGCGAAGACGACCGGGGCCACCAGTGCGCCCACCTGATAGATGCCTTCGATGCGGTTCATCATGCTGGCGTGTTGAGCCGGGGTTTTGGCAAACAGGCCGACGGTGGCGTAGACGGCCACTTTGACCAGAGCGAAGCTGGCTCCGCAGGCGATGAAGAGGATGGGCACGGTCCAGAATTTTTGGACGCTGGCCAGCAGGGCGCACACCAGGCAGACGGCGGCTACGCCGGCCATCATGACTTTGCGGTAGCCGATCCGTGGGACCTGGGAGGCGAGCAGCAGCGAGGTGAAGGCGATGGTCAGGTCTTTGCAACCCTCCAACGTCCCGCCCACCGTCTTGGCGATGTGCCACTCGGAAATGGACCGCTCCACCACGATGCCCACGCTGTTGAGCACGGTGGCGAAGACGATCAGATTGAGGGCCAGACCGAGCTGCACGCGCCAGTTCATAGCTTGGCGGGTTCGGGTGTGGCCAGGTGACTTCCTCGCTCTACTTGGGCTTGTAGGCCAGGATTGGAGTCTCCAGCCAGCGATAGCTGAAAGCGCTGACTCCTATGGAGATAACGCTGACGATGGCCACATACAAGAGGAATCCGACAACCGTCACCGGCGCGCATCCCAGGCGGCGCATCCATTCAAGGACTAAGATGACGAAAATCATGTGGTAGCAGTAGAGGCCATAGGTGATTTTTCCCAGGTCGTTCAGAAAAGGCACT
>JAFKGI010000007.1 GCA_017307785.1 Vulcanimicrobiota bacterium
GGAGATAGCGACGACTCGTTCGGATTTACCCTCTACGCAGGCGGCCAACTTCAGAGGCGTCTCGAGGTCCATGATCCCAATTTCAATAGAAAAGCGAGGACTGTCAAAGTAAACGTGGGCAACCGGTTGTCTATAGAAGACGAAGAACGCGAAAAGGGAGAGCCCTGGGCCTACGTTTCGCATTTAGCCAGGCAATTAGGGGTTGTCTTCAACCATAAGCCTGAAAACACTCGTTGCTACGCTGCTCCCAGCAAGAGGTTGGCTCCGACCCAACCTCTTGCACCCTGAATGCATTCATCCAGCTTGTTTCCATAGAGCCGAGACAATTCGTAAGTGGCGATGATAGACGAAGACCTCCCAGTCCGGGGGCGGCACTGAGCCTCGGGCCATGTAGTAGAGGGCGGTGTGGGTCGCGTCGGGCTGAACCTGGATCAGAAAATCTCCGCCGTCCACAAAATATCGGTCCCCCTGTTCATTCAGCGCCACCCCGGGTAGCGCGGCCAGTTCATCGCGACGTCGCAGCGCGTCGCTCTCCTGGGCCCAGGCCTCGCTGCCGCAGAGCATCTGATTTTCGGCGATATAGCAGATGGAATTGAGCAATCCCTCGGTCATGGTGCTCTTGGCGTATTGCAAGACGCCGTTCAGCCAGCTGCTCAGTCCCTCCGCAATCCCGCTCCGCGACGACACCGTGGGAGCCAGAAAATCCAGCAGGTCCTCCAACGCATTGGAAACGCCTGTGAAATAGGCCTCGCGGGTACCCGCCTTGACCACTGTATAAAGCTTGTCTTCGGTGATTTCGCTTTTGGCCAAATAGCCCTGAATGTCATAGCGGTCGAGTACCGCCCGCTCGGGAGCGATACCGGGTTGTCCGGTCCGGACATAAATCTGGAGAAATCGGTTTTTCATCACATTGCGGATATAGTCGCACAGCTCCAGCCCGGCCTCGTCCGTTTCCATAACCACATCAATGAGAGCGACAGCCGCCATACTGACATCGGGCCGTCCCAGGGTCAGGCTGTGCAGCAGCTGAATCCCCTCGGCCTTACTGTGAGCCGAGTGCAATCGGATGGGCAGGCCGTAGACCCGGAAGTTGCGCATGGCCAGGCGTGTGATCTCATGAACGTCGGGCTCATCATCGACCTGGACGACATGGAACTCTTTCAACTGCATAGGATACCTCCCACTTTTACTGACGAGCCGCAATTGCCCGGAGGCTTCTGCAACTCCTGCTCCAACGGAAGGCGCCGATCGGCGGACCGGTGAATCACCAAGAATGAATGCGAAACCGATTGCAATTGCCGTAGCCCTGGGCCTGGTGGCGGCCGCCCCGGGCTGGACCAAAGACTATCCCAAGGCCAAAGTGAGTTTCCAAGATTTCAAGGGACTGGTGAGCGAGGTGGAGGGCCATCGCGCGCGGCGCCTGGTCAATCTCGACACCTTCCTGAAAATGAGCCAGGAGCCCGGCACCATCATCCTGGACAGTCGTTCGACCTTTCGCTACGACCGAATCCACCTGCGGGGCGCCAGGCACCTTAGTTTTACCGACTTCACGCAGGCCAATCTAAAGACCGTTATCCCCTCCTTCGACACGAGAGTTCTAATCTATTGCAACAACAACTTCGAGGGCAATCAGACCGACTTTGCCTCTAAAGTGGCTCTGCCGCCCCCGACCAATCCGGTGGCCACCCAGATGGCCTCCCAGGCCCGGCCCGTCATGATGGCCCTCAACATCCCCACCTACATCAACCTCTACGGATACGGCTATCGCAACATCTACGAATTGGACGAGTTAGTCAACGTGAAGGACTCCAGAATTCATTTCGAGGGCTCGCTCCTCGGCAAGAAATGACATCTCAGCTCCTACCGTGGTGTCTTGAGGATCTGATAGGAATCACCGTATGTTTTCCAACGCAGCGGAGTGTGCAGGTCTAGATTGCCCTCCGCGAGGAACTTCCTCTGCTGGGTATCGACCCGACTGGTATCGTCGTGCGCGCTTTCCTGCTTCATCGCCCGACGTCGCGCATCGAGGAAAGCACCGAGGTAGACGGTCTCCACCCCACCCTGGGCCGGACACCTGGCGTGACGGAGCGCCTCTTTGCGGATACTCCCGAAACTGAGCGAATCATTTCCAAGCCCGTGCATGACCACGGCGTCATAGTAAGCGAACTGTCCCAGTGCACGCAGGCCGTCTCGCTTGGCCTGCTCCACGGCCGGTGTAAAGTACTCGGTGTCTCGCTCCTGATCCTGAGCGCGCTGGAAAGCCACATCTTTGGCCGCATTCTTCCAATCCGCCTCGAACTCAGCTCCCAGACCGGCGTGCGAGGACGTCCCGTTGACTCTGCGCAAAGCGGGCAAATACTTCGTTAACGGATTCCCCGGCTTGCTCTTTGTGTAGAGCTCGACCACCTCAAGCAGGTCTCCGGTGCCGCTCGTAAACCCGATGATTCCCCCAGTGTAGCCGCGCCCGTCACCAATGTCTTTCAGAAAGGCGTATTGTGCTCGCCAGTCCAGGGAGGAATTCTCCGCGCTCGACACCAGCTGCATCGCGATCTCTTTCATCGGCCGGCTGTCGAGATTGACCGGGGAGATAGGCGGCTCTGGCCGGGCGCTGGCAGTGTTCCACAGCACCGCGGCAGCAGCGACGGTGATGGCCACCGCAGATCGAACTCTCATACGGGCTGCTTCTCGAACCGCGTCCTTCTTGCCTATCCCTTAGAACAGACGTTCGACGTGAAACATCGGCTCGGCTTGTTAACCGAGTCGGTCCAGGGGGGCATCCGCACCCTTCAGCTTGGACAGCAGCTTGTCGTGGGCGCCGTTCAGGCAACCGCCGCATCCTTGGCGGCAGCAACCTCCCGCCAGAGAACTGTTCCCCATGGCTGAACCGATGATCGCCAGTTCCCCAAACTGGTTGCCCAGTACCTCCGCAAAGCTGGTCTCCAGCCTCTCCTGGTTCCGTTCCTTCCAGTCGTCAGCCACCTTGCCGGTCTTACGGTGATCGTCGTCGTTGTTTCCGGTCGAATCCACCCAGATTTGCAGCCAGTTGGGCCACATTTCCACCTTCCAGACGAACCCGCCCATCGACTCCAGGCGAGCCTGAATATCGCTGCGCACCAGCGCGGCCTTGGCGTGGGCGGTGGCGACTTTGCGCGAGCCTCCGAACGGCTGTAAAATTTGGTTTCGGGCGTTGATTCGGTCCAAGTCAGTGACATCCTAAGTGTTATGGTAGGCACGCTCTTTTCTTAAGGCCCGCATGACTCCTGCTGATTCCAATTTGGCGTCTTTGGCGAGGAGTTTGGCGCCTTTGAACAGAGCCAGACGCCCGAATCCGAATTAGACTCGAATTGTGAAAAAGAACCACTTGACCGCAGCTCTGGCCTTGAGTCTGCTCGTACCGGGTCTGGCTCAACCAACAATCCAGTTGAGCCGACCCGGCGAAAGACATCCCGTGGCCGGCCCCTCTACCACTTTCACCGGTTCCGTCCGAGTGACTCCGCTATTTGGCAGCAGTCCGGCCTCGGCCTACTCGGGCGGCTCGGTGACTTTCTCGCCGGGGGCCCGCTCGCACTGGCACACCCATCCGCTGGGTCAGACCTTGCTGGTGACCGAGGGGGTGGGTCGAGTCCAAGCCTGGGGACAGCCCAGTTTCGAGATGCGCGCCGGCGATGTGGTCACCATCCCGCCGGGAGTCAAGCACTGGCACGGCGCCGCTCCCCAGACCTCCGTCACTCACATCGCCCTACAAGCAGCCCGAGACGGCAAAGCCGTCGAGTGGCTGGAACCCGTTAGCCAGGAGCAATACACCATGAAAACCAAACATACGATTGAAAACGTGTCGCCCGCCCTGGAGAAAGCCCGCCGGGAGACCATCCATGGCGACCTTTGGCAGCGTCCCCAACTGAACGCCAGGGACCGGAGCATCGTCACCCTATCCTGCCTGATTGCCCGCAACCAGACCCTCGGACTCCCCTTTTACCTGGAGCGAGCGCTGGACAGCGGCGTCAAGCCCGCCGAAATTTCCGAGGTCATCCACCATCTGGCGTTCTACGCCGGTTGGGAAAACGCCATGGCGTCGGTGCCTGTGGCCGGCGAAGTCTTTGCTCGCAGGGGCCTGGGCCAAGATGAACTGCCTGCGGCCCGGGTCGAGCCCTTGCCGCTTAACCTGGAGGCGGAGAATCAGAGAGCCACTACGGTCTCGGCCAACTTTGGCGAGACCGCCCCCGGGCTGGTCCAGTACACCACCGACGTGCTCTTTCGAGACCTTTGGCTGCGTCCCGACCTGGCGCCGCGTGACCGCAGCCTGGTGACGGTGGCGGCTCTGATCAGTTCCGGTCAGGTGGCCCAGGTTCCCTACCATCTAAATCGCGCCATGGACAACGGCCTGACCCAAGAACAAGCCTCCGAAGTGATCACTCATCTGGCCTTTTATGCCGGCTGGCCCAACGCATTCTCGGCCTTGCCGGTGGCCAAAGAAGTCTTCGCACAAAGAAAGGCAAAAGGATGAACTACTCTTTCGAAAACAAAGTCGCTCTGGTGACGGGCGCCGCCTCCGGTATGGGCTTAACCACCGCTAGAGCCTTCGCAGAGGCGGGGGCCTCCGTGGTGCTGGCTGACGCCGACGCTGCGAAGCTAGAGCTGGCCCGCCAGCAACTGGTGGGGGCGGGACATAAGATTCTGGCGGTGCGCTGCGACGTGGCAAGCGAACCGGAGGTAGCAGCCCTGGTGGAACAAGCAGTGGCCACGTTCGGCCGTCTGGACGCGGCCTACAACAACGCCGGTATTCAATCGCCGGCTATCGAGACGGCCGACGCGGACGGCCAGGAATTCGAGCGCGTCCAGGCCATCAATCTGCGTGGCGTCTGGAATTGCATGAAATATGAGTTGGTCCAGATGCGCAAACAGGGCAGCGGAGCCATCGTCAATTGCTCCTCGATCGGAGGACTGGTAGGACTGCCCGGTCGGGCCATCTACCACGCCAGCAAATACGGGGTCATCGGATTGACCCAGAGCGCCGCGCTGGAATATGCGGCTCGCGGCATTCGCATCAACGCCGTTTGCCCCGGTACCATCAACACACCCATGGTTCAGGACATGCTGGCCAAAGAGCCCGAGGCTATGGAGGCTATCTTGCGCGACCAGCCGATTGGACGCCTGGGAGAGCCGGAAGAAATCGCCTCGGCCGTGCTCTGGTTGTGCGGACCGGGTTCGAGCTTCGTCATCGGCCACGCCCTGGTGGTCGACGGCGGCTACACGATTCACTGATTTCGTGACAGCTCGCTTACTACTTCTGCTCAGCCTGGTCAGCGGGGCTACCGCGGAAGAGCGCATGCTCCGTCTGGCCCTGCTGCGCATCGACCCCCACCAGTTACCGGCCTATCGGGCCGCCCTGCGAGAGGAAATCGAGGCCTCGCTCCGCTTGGAACCCGGAGTGATTCGCCTGGATGCCATGGCCGAAAAGTCCCAACCCGACCGTATCACCATCGTGGAGGAATACGCCAGCCGGGAAGCTTATGAAGCCCACCTGCGCAGTCCTCACTTTCAGAGATACAAGACTTCGACTCTCAAAATGGTGCAGAACCTGGAACTGGTCGAGGTGGACCCGATTCGTTAACCGACGCGGGCGCTGCGCCACTCTCCGGGAGAGACGCCCTCCCAGCGATGGAAAGCGCGAATGAACGAATTGGGGTCGTCAAAGCCCAGTAAGTAGGCCGTCTCGCTCAGTTCCAACGAAGATTCCAGCAGGTAGTGGCGGGCCATCTCCTGACGGGCCTCTTCCACCAACCCGTGAAAGTTACGCCCCTCGGCAAGCAGCCGTCGCTGCAAGGTTCGACTGCTGAGGCGCATCTCGAAGGCTACCTCCTCCAGACGCGGCTTCTGGCCGGCCAGAAAGCGCTTGACGATGGCCTTGACCTGACTGTCCAGGGTGCCGCTGGCCTTAAGCTCTTTGAGGTCGGCCTCCAGTTGGGGAGCGATCAGTTCGAGCAAGTCCAGGTTGTAGGTGAGGAAAGGCTTACGCACGTCCTCCAGCGAGAAGGTGACCTTGTTGGCCGACCCGTCAAACCGCACCGGACAGCCGTAGAACTCATCATAGTGCTCGCGCTGTTGAACCGACCGCTTGAGCTCCAAACGAATCGGATGAATCCGGCGGCCGATGCCACGGCGACCAATGGTCACCAACCAGGACATGCACATATCCACCAGGTGGTCAGGCTCCTGACAATCGGCCAGCAGCCAGGCGAACTCAACCTCGATCTCCTGGGATTTCTCCAGCAAACGAATCTCCTGAGGGCCGGTCAGCCGCTTATAGCGGGAAATACGCTGCATGGCCTCATGGAAAGTGCGCGAGTAAAGGGCGGCGATGGCGATGGGGCTGTAACGCTCCAGGCGCTCCTCGCTGCCCACCAGCAGCCCGATAGCCGGACGCTCACTGACCCGGTCGATGGCGCTATGAAAAGCAAAAAGTTCGCGCGTGTCCAGCCAAACCCGTTCCTGATCCAACAGATGGATTGGCAAACCGGCTTGGCGAAGCACCGCTGGCATAGACACTCCCAGTTCTTGCAACTTCTGAGGAATGCTCAGGCTCAGGCGAAATCGATCGTTCTTGGACATAGCAGTTCACCGACCCGTAAGTTCTTCCTGATGCTTCGGGTAACGCGCTCCCCACACCTCGAATTGCGCGGCATCATCCTCCTCGTCGGAATCTTCTTAGGCCAAGTGTAGCCGAGACCGCCTCACTTGAACTCAGCCAAAGGCGCCAAATCACTCGCCAAAGACGCCATGGAGGCTAATCTCTGGCCTCCATTGCCTCTAACTGAGCTCGCAGTTCCAAAGTGACGCGATGGTAGGTGTGAAGGTCGTCCAGCTTGAGCATTCCCAACCGGTGTGTGGGTCCCTGACCTCTATCTTCACAGTGGTTCGGGCGAGTGATTGCGTGATTTTGCAACCATTCCAGGAATGAATCTCGACGCAAAGTCAGAAGGTCTGGGCCCATGAAGAAGACGCTGCTGGCCGCACTTTTGTCCGGATCGATCGCCTGGGCTCTGCCGGAAAACGGGCAGGTGATTCAGGGCCAAATCCAGATGGCGCAGCCCAACGCCAACATTCTGCAAATCTTGCAGTCCAGCCCGACCGGCATCATCAACTGGAACTCCTTCGGGATCGGTCCGCAGCAGCTGGTGCAGTTTCTTCAGCCCGGCTCCACCTCGGCCACCCTCAACCGCGTCATCGGGCAGGAACCCAGCCAGATCCTGGGGCAACTCCAGGCCAACGGCCGAATCTTGCTGATCAATCCCAACGGAATTCTATTCGGGCCTGGCAGTGTGGTCGACTGCGGCAGTTTTCTGGCTTCTACCCTGGCCATCCAGGACCAGGATTTCCTGGAAGGCCGCTATGACCTGAAGTGGGACGGCACCAGCCCGATGCGCGCCATCGTCAATCAAGGCGAGATCCGCGTGGCCGACGGCGGCTTTCTGGCCCTGGTTTCGCCCCTGCTGGACAATCAGGGAATGCTGGTCGCCGAGCGCGGCCAGGTCGTGCTGGGGGCCACCCGCCAGGCCTCGCTGACGCTCGATGCCCGCGGCCTGCTACAGGTCACCATTCCGGACGGATTCAAAGGGACATCCCATGAATCGGGAGCTGTGCTGCTGACTCCCGGGCAGATGAGCGACACCCTGGCTCAAGTCGTGAACCACTATTCCGGCAACGAGGCAGGCGCGATTGTGGACACCGGACACGGTATCCAGCTGGTAAGCGGCGAAGGCCTGCTCGTCAATCAAGGCGCAATTCGAGCCGATGCCTCGGTGGGCAACGCAGGTTCGATCCTGCTCGATTCCAGCCAGGCCACCGTGCTCACCCCCGGCAGCCTCACCAGCGCCAGCTCGCAACAAGGCAATGGCGGCGAAATCCGTGTCTTTTCTGGCGACTACGCCCGTCAGCAAGGCGCCGTGCAGGCCAATTCCTCGGCGGCTGGCAACGGCGGATTTGTCGAGGTCAGCGCTCCCCACGTGGCCATGAGCCGGCCGGTCGACGTATCCGCCGCTCAAGGCACTTCCGGAGTCTTTCTACTGGATCCGGACAATGTATTCATTCGCGTCGGGGGAACGGACCCGGCCAATCAGTCGGCCGCCACTCCGGGCGATATCGAGGTCGACCCCAGCGCCCTCAACGTGACCGGTTCGGTCTTCCTGGAAGCCAGTCAGAGTATCGTCTTTGACAACGGAGTCCAGGTCAATCTGGACGGCGCCACCAACCTGCGACTGACCGCCGACAATTTCATCCTCATGAATCCGGGCAGCGCTATCAATGCCACCGACCCGTCCGCCACGGTGCTGATGCAATCCGGAACCATCGACGTGACTACCGTCCAGGCCGCCACCACTCACCTGGAGGCCGGCACCTTGACGCGCTTCAATGGCGGAACGCTCGGCCTGGCGGGTGCCGACAGTCTGGTCAATGTCAGCGGTCCCAACGTTTTCTTTGAAGACGGAACGACCACCGTCTTCCAGGGCGCCCAGACCAACTTCAATTCCGTGGGTGGCACCGATTTTATCATCGGCCAGAACAGTCGATTCGACCTGGCCGGTTCCACCTCCAACAACCTCACCGTCAGCGCCGGCGGGGTCGGTCTGAACCCGGGCTCCATACTTACGGCGACGGGCACCGACAATCGTGTGAATTTCGCCTCCACCAGCGGTGTCTTCAATCAGGTCCCGGGCAGCAATATTTCCACCCCCGGCAGTGGCTCTATCGTAAACATCACGGCCACTCAGGCGGTCGACCTGTCCACCCTCGAAGCGCCCACCATCCACGCTCATGCCGGCTCCTTCGCCCGCTTCGACGGGGGTAACGTGGGAGTGGGCGGACAGGCCACCAATGTAAACGTAACCGCCACCAGTCTATCGTTTGACACCGGTTCCACCAGCAATTTTCTGGGGACCGATGTCAACGTCATTTTGACCGGTGACCAGGGTATCACTCTAGAGCCGAACTCTCGTTGGAATCTCAACGGCAGCCTTTCCAATCGGGCCACCCTGAGCTCCCCAACCGGGACAATTCTCCTGGATAACAACTCTGCTCTGGTGGGCACCGATTTCAGCGAGCTGATTTTCCATCCGGAGGTCTCATCCCTGATGAACCCCGGAACCACCGTGGAAGCAAACCACCTGACCATCGAGACACCGGGGCTCATCGACCTGCAGGGCAATCTGCGGGTCGACCGTCTGGACGCTGCTTCCGACAGCTACACTCGATTTCTGGGCGGGAGTCTGGGCCGCGGGGGTCCGATTACCATCGCCAATGTGACCGCCGGAGATGGAATCTTCTTTCTGGCCGGCAGCACGCTGGACGTGCTGGGCGACAATACGGAATTGGATTTGCTGGCGCTGCACAATAGCGTCTTCTTTGGAGACAGTTCCGTGCTGCAGATGCACGGAGCGGTCTCCAATGTGTTAATCGCGCAGACGGTCGACGACTTGCTCTATATCGGTGAGAACACCCGCATCCAGAGTTCGGGCCTGGCCGAGGTGCTGCTGACCTCGAGCAGCAACACCATTGTGCAGCGCAACGGCAGCGCCATCAATATCGACGGCCCCGGTCATATCGTCATGAATGCCGGGGTCAACGTGGTGGTGCAGGCCACCAGCAGCATGAATATCACCAGCCCTACCAACACCCCGGGCGCGACCTATCAGTTAGAAGTCAATGCTGGAAAGCAGGCTTTGCTGGACGGCAACGCCCGTCTTTCGACGGCCAATGTGACGGCGGGTGACTACCTGCAACTATCCGGGGAGGTCGGCCGCGACGGCCGCCCCACGCGGATTGATGGCACGGCCGGAAACGTGACTTTGTTTACGACCACCGTGAAGGGCAGCCAGGTGGACTGGAACCTGGACGCAATGGCCGGAGCCCTGATTCAGGCGGCGGGTTCGACCATTCAGGTGGGCGGTTCCAACAATCAACTCCACTGGACTTCTTCGAACAATACCGAACTGGGCGTAAACTCACGGCTGACGGCCCCTGGCTCCACTCAATTCGCGGTGCAGGCGGGCGGACGCTTTCTGCAGTTGAACAACAGTACGCTCACTCTGACCGATCCTGGCTCGAATTTCGACCTGAACACCGGACTCTCGCCGGCTCTGAATCGAGTGGAAGTGGGAGGACGCTTCGCGGTCACGGCCAGTGGCGGCAACAACGTTCGCATCGCCGACCAGGTCATCGCCAACGACGTCATCATCACCAGTCCCGGCCAGCTCCTCGATGACCGCACCGACAGCGTGCCGGCCATTGTCGCCAACCATTCACTGAACGTCACGGTAGCCAATATCTCGGGTCCGATTAACGATCCGGCCACCGGCCTGGTCAACGCCCTGCCCTTCGCCACCGGACCCAATGCAACCGTGCGTTTCAACCTGACCGGCCCGAACAACACCACCCTGGGCGAGCGTTCGGCCAATCTCTACTACGCCTATCCCCAAAGCGGTGACGTCTCGATCCTCCACCCCAACAGCGACGTGGCCATCTATAACGAGCCCGCTCCCCCCTCTCCGGTGGTGGTGGCCAATGGTGGCATCGAAACCCGCCAGGACCTGTCTCCTCAGGCCTTCCAAGAGGTCACCTACCAATCCGCCCAGGCTCAAGTGCAACTGGCCAGCCTGTATTCGGTGGCCGATTTGCCCGCCACCGGCGCCGCCATGATGCTGGAATATGACAATGCCGGATTGACCGAAGCTTATTCCATCAGCTACATGACCTCAGCCCTGGTGGAACGCATCGTGCTCTCCCCCGAACAAGCCGTCCAGGCTCGCCGCGACCGGGAAAAGCGCGAAGTGGAAAAACCCGTGAACCTGATTCTCAGCAGCGATGACGAGGATGAACAAATCCTCTACTGGCGTCGCCTCATCGAGGGAATCCTGATCTGGGAAGAATAGCGACCGGAATATCGGCAAGCCTGTCGAAGCACCCGAAATGCGACGTTCGATCTTCCTCCTCGTCCTCCTGAGTTTTCCCGTGCTGGCATGTCTCAATCTGACGGAAAAGAATCTGGACGGCAAAGATGTTCGTGTCGACGCTCCACTCACCATAGAGCCTGAACTCTCTTTCGAGACGGTGGATTGGAAGTCCAAGCTTGCCAGACTGGACGAACGTTTGAGCATCATCAATCCAAATACCGAGGTAGGCCGAGAGAGTCGCAACGACCGGGGGGTTTGTCTGGCCCATTTGGGCAGAGCGAAAGAAGCCCTGTCCCTTTTCCAGAAGCTTGAGCAAGAGGAGCCGGGAACCTACCGCACCGCCGCCAATCTGGGCACTTGCTACGAGCTCTGCGGTCAAGACCAAGAAGCCCTTCACTGGATACAGGTTGGGATGAAACTCTTCCCCCAATCCCACGAAGGCACGGAATGGCTACACGTCAAGATCTTACAGGCCAAAATCGCCATCGCGAAAGACCCAGACTGGCTGAAATCCCATTCTGTCTTGGGCTACGATTTCGGCCCGGAGTTGCGACCCCAATTCCCTAAAGAACTGGCCGATCAAGCCTCTCGGGAGCGGGTCCGCAAGGCCCTCCGCTACCAGCTGCAGGAGCGGATCCCCCTGGTGGGTCCGCCGGATCCGGTAGTAGGCGACTTGCTTTTTGACCTGGCCAATCTGTGTGCGCTGATGACCACCGCCCATCGGGGCGAGGTGGTCATGATCGACAGCCTGCGCTATCACCCTCCGCGTTTTGAACTGGCAAAAAAGCGCCGGGATTACTTTGCCTCCTTCGACAAGGAAGAGGAGGTCAGCGCAAACTGGATCCAGCCCGCCGTCGCCGTGCTAGCACTGCTCGGGCTGCTGCACCTGCTCATACGGCGCCGACATCGTGTCCCGTCGAATCACTGGCCGCAAACCTAGCGAGCCTGCTTCCAGAGCGCCGCGAACGAGCGCAGGTAGCGATGATAGACGAACACTTCCCAATCCGGGGGCGCCACCGTGCCTCGCAGCATGTAATGCAGGCCGGCGTTGACCGAGGTGGGGGCGATCTGAATCAAGAGATCTCGTCCGTCGATCGTGTAGCGGTCGCCGTCAGCGTGCAGGCTTTCCGCGGGCAGGGCCAACATCTCATCGCGCCGAGCCAGGGCCGGTGCCGCTTCGTGCCAATCCGCCAGGCCGCTTACGAACTCATTCTCTAGAATGTAGCAAAGGGGAGCGCTGATGCTTTCGGCCTTCTCCCCCTTGCGATTGACCCGGGCCAGCTTCTCGAAAGCGTGCAGGGCTTCGGCAATTCCCTGGCGGGAAGGGGCCGCGGGAATCAGGGAATGCAAGAGATCTTGCAGCCCGTGGGAAAGGCCGGTGAAATAATGCTCCCGAACCCCCGCCTTGACCAACGTGTAGAGCTTGTCCGTGGTCGCCTCGGCCTTAGACAGGTAACCTTGAATGTCATAGCGGTCCACCACCGACCTCTCGGGAGCCAGCCCCGGCTGTCCGGTTCGCAAATAAATCTGCAGGGTGCGATTTTTCATCACATCGCGAATGTATTCGCACAACTCCAGCCCCGCATGCTCCGTCTCCATCACCACATCGATCAAGGCCACCGAGGCCAGACTAAAGCCCGGCCCCAGCCTGAGGCTCTCCAGCACCTCGATCGCCTCTTGCTTGCTAGTGGCCGAATGAAGCCGAATGGGAAGGCCAAAAACCTGAAACTGGCGCATCGCCATCCGGGAGATCTCGTGAACATCGGGCTCATCGTCGACGAGCAAAACATGAAATTCCGTCAAATGCATTTCCGCCGCTTCGCCTGCCCCCTCCAAGGCGCCTCCATCGTACCCGATGTTTAATCCGAAAGGCTGAAACCAGCCACGGTCACCAGTCGGGCAACTCGGGCCAGTCGAAAGAACCGTCGTCGCGTCGCGTGGGTCTTTGGGGCGGGATGGACAGCGTATACTCATCGGTCTGCTGCCAATCCCGGAACTCTTCCAAGAGACTCTGGCCGTAGCCGCTATCGGCCAGCTTCTGGTGGGCCATCGCCACCGGCAATCCCTCTACCCGGTGGCCGTTAGGCAGCAAGCAGACGCAAAAACAGTCGATCAAACCCACGATCTGAGGTTCCAGCATCAGGTTTGGGGGAGTCGGCGAGTGGTGGTAGCGCACAATGGAAAGCACTTCTCCCCAACTCATTCGGTAACCGCTCAGGGCGCGATACCCAAGCTCCGGATGGTCTTCGCCCTGGGAGTGGAGCAAGCCGACATCCTGCAGCCTGGCCCCCATCGCGATTCCCTCACAAACGTCGTCAGACAGACCCAGATAGAGAGCGAACTTTTCGGCCATCAAGGCCCCCAGGCCGCAGCGAAAGCGAACGGGAGCAGGCAAGCTGTCAAAGAGCGCACGGGCCCGAGCCCGGTCGAGCAGAGGAGCATCCTCGCCAGGCGGACGATAGAACGAGACGGTGCCATCGGCACGACCCGCGGGCGGAAGAATCTCGAGTTCTCCTTGGCGAAGGGCGGACAGCAACTTGTCCACCAGGTCGTCCGCTTCGCCCAGCACTCTGGACGTAAAACACTGACCCAGATTCTGAAAAAACATCCGGGCCAAATCGGGAAAGAGAATCTCCAACTTGCCGGCCAACATCAGGTAGGTCCGCAAACTGCCGCGCGCGCATTCATACAGGCGCTGCAGAAAGTGCTCCGGAGACAACGGCTCGGGAAACTCCCTGGAGAATTGGGCTTCAAACTGCTGCAAGACGCGGACCATCGTGCGCCCCCACACCCGCTCAGGAGAACCCAGACGCTGCTCCAATTCGGCTTTTTCGACTGCCACCTGCTTCGCCAACTGCTCGACCGAGCCGTCTCCGAGCCCGGAAGTAAGCACCGCTTCTGCCAGTCGATCAAGCAATTCCCGGTCGTCCATTCGCATCCCCCAGAATTTGCGGCCCGAGTTTCGAAACCTCCAGACCCCACCGTTCTCTAAGGAAATCCTACATTTCGTCGAGCATGGCCCAAAAAGAAGTCCACTTGGAAAAGTTGCGCATGGTTTTGACCTTGTGCAGCAGACCCTGCGCCCCGACCTGTTGTTCCAGCTGCAAACAACGCCGCAGCCCACGGCCGTAAATGGGACAAGGCAGCCGGTACATATTTTCCGCAAAGCTGGCGTAGCCCAGATTCTGTACCACCCTCCACTCCACCCAGGCGGCAAATCCCTCCAGCAGATCCTGGCTTTGAGGCGGGCAATTTTCCTGTTGCCAGGCATGAGCGTGCTCGTGGGCCAGCACCGCCGAGGTAAACCAGAAGGGATACCCTTTGACGGCCCACATGGTGCGCTCCTTGGGCACCCACAGACCCACCGTGGTCAAGCTCAACATATAGGCGTCAGTGTGCAACTTGGGGATGGCCGCGGCCGATTCGGCCAGCTTGAGCTTGTAAGGTTGCTCGACCACCAGCCCGAGTTCGTCCCGACAGAACCACTGCACTTCGTCCAGCAAATCCTGGGCCACGCCCTGAGACTGCACCCTTTGCGAGAGGCACTCCCGGCAGCGCGTGTCCCCATCGGGCGGCTTTTTCTCCTGACAGAAACGACAGCGCCCGCAGGCCTGCCAGTAACAGTCCAGGCAATACCACATGCTCTGATACACGATCCAACGCCCGGTGAAGAGGGTGCCGCAGCCCCCGCAGGCACGAGCCGGTCCGCCGCAGTTGGGACAGTCCGCGCGGCCCTCGATGGCCGTGCCGCAGTCCAGGCAGAGCGGCCAGCGGTCACCGCATTTTCGGCAGTAGACTCGATTCTGATAGGTGGTACAGTGACCGTGAATCAGGTCGCCACAATGATCGCAAACGGGAAAGTTGTGGGCGCAATACACGCAAAGAACGGGGTCTTTGGAAACCTGCTCAAAAGCGGGGCGACTGCACCAGCTGCAGCGGGGCGTGCGCGCCGCGCACGGGTTGCAGTAGGCCAGGCCATCATCCCACCACTTGCCGCCTCCGTCCTCCAGGTAGACCTCGCAGCGACAGCAGTTGTACAGGTTGACCAGGCATTCGGCGCAGCCTTTTTTGCCGGAAGAGGTGGGAAACACTTCGGACTGCGGCCGCTGACAGAACGAGCAAGCCACGATTCTCACGACTTTTGCAGCAAAACCACCTGATGCTGGCGATAGGGCTTGAGCTCCCCGGTGGGCACAAAGCCCACTCGCTGCCAAAAAGCCAGAGCCGGTGCGTTGTGTTCCAGAACCGCCAGCCGAAAGCGCTCTCCCTGGGAGAGAATTTCCAGCTGCTCGAACAATCGGGCTCCCAGACCCTCCCGCTGCCGATCCTCGCGCACCATCAGCAGTCCAACATAGACCGTGCCCGGCTCCGGGTAGTCGCGCAGAAAATCGACCGCCCCAATGATCTGGCCCTCCAGCCGGGCCATCCAGGTGTGCTTCTCGGCCACCTCGGGCGGCTTGCCCTCCAGAAAATCGCGCACGTCCTCCTGGCTGTAGCCGTGCCCGTGCAAACGTTGAAAATAGTCTGGACAGGCGGCGAACAGTTCCGCGGCTCGCTCGCCGGTAGCCGGCACCCACTCGATCATGGACAAAGCTTCTCCGATAGAGGCCAGAAAGACTCCTATCCGAAGGCCGAACCAATGAATATTGGTGAAGCACTCGAACTCTTCCAAACCCAGTCCCCTTCCCTGGAGCTGGCCTGCCTGCAGCTCAAGGAACGCCTGCAAGAAGCTCTGCAAGAGGCCAACATCCAGTTTCACTCGATTTCGAGTCGCCTGAAATCCCCCGAGAGTCTCCGCTCCAAGCTGGCCCGACCCGACAAAACCTACGCCAACATCTGGGAAGTCACCGACCTGGTCGGACTGCGGGTAACCACCTACTTCGAGGATACCATCGATGACGTGGCCCGCATCATCGAGAGCCGCTTTGCGGTCGACTTCGGCCACACCCAGGATCGACTCGCCGCCCAGGATTACCGGGTCTTCGGCTATCGCTCCCTCCACTATGTCTGCGGCCTGGAGCAAACCAGGACTCTGCCGCCTGGCTTCCGCTTTGAAATTCAAATCCGCACCATCCTGCAGCACGCCTGGGCCGAGATCGAACATGACCTGGGCTACAAAGCCAGCGATAGCACGCCCGATACCATTCGCCGGCGCTTCATTCGCATCGCCGGCCTTCTGGAACTGGCCGATGAGGAGTTTGTCTCCATTCGCCGGGACCTGCGAGCCTACGAGAAGTCGGTGCGCGCCTGCGCGCAAGACAGCAGCGCCGACTTTCCCCTCGACCGGCTTTCCCTCCAGGGTCTGGTCCAGGCTTCGGCGGTTCAGGAAATGGACCGCAAAATCTCGCAATTGCTGCAACGCCCGCTTTCCACAGCCGTCTTCTTTCCGGAATACCTGCTCAAAATGCTACGCCTCTCCGGCTTTCGCGAGACGCGAGAAGTTTACGCCGCCTTGGAGCAGCACGGCCAGCATCTGCTCACGCTGATCGCTCCCTACTTCGAGTTCACGCGCACCGTCTGGCGCCTCAATTCCAGCGACTTTGAAAGCATTCCCCAGGGCTATTCCCTCTTCTTTCTGTCTCACAGCGTGATACTGCAAAGCAGCATCTTGGAACGAAATAAAGTGGCCAAATTGGCTCAGTTCTACAAAGAACTGGACTATCCGGACGACGAAAAGTCGGCCCAGGAAGTGGCCGAGAAACTCCTCGAAACACTGGCCCGCTCGGATTGGGCCAGTGCCTCACTTTCGGGCGGCAAGGAAAAAGCCTGAGTCCCAATTCGTTCCGGAGGCAAACCCCAAAACTCCCGCGAAGGAGCGAGCCATGAAAAAGCTGTTGCTCTGTCTCGCACCTCTCCTGGTCTCCTGTAGCCAGCCTCCCGCTCCCTCCCTAACCAGCCCGTCCCCCACCGCGGCAGCTGAGCTCCCCCACTCGGAAACTCCTCCCGACAAGGGCCAACAGCTCTTTACCCAGACCTACCAGCTCCTGCCCTCCCAGTTCCAGGCCAGGCTCAACTGCAACAGTTGCCACCTGGCCGGAGGCACCTCCAGCGGTGCCTTCGCCCTTGTGGGTGTGGCCAAAACCTACCCCAAGCTGGACCCGCGCCTGGGCCACAAAATTACTATCCGCCAGCGCATCAACGAATGCTTCACGCGCAGTCTGAACGGCCGCCCCCTGGACGAGAAAAGTCCCGAGATGGAGGCACTGCTCGCTTACCTCGACACCGTCCAGGCTCCCCCGGGCAAACCCGCTCCCGTTCCCGGCCTGATTGCCCTGGCCGCTCCTCCCCAACCCGCCGACCCCAAACGCGGCGCCTCCGTCTACAATCAGAAGTGTGTCGAATGCCACCAGGCTGACGGGGGCGGCCAATACGTCGACAACCTGCCTCTCTTCCCGGCCCTCTGGGGCGACAAGGCCTACAATGACGGGGCAGGCCTGGCCCAGCCCAAAGACCTCGCCTCCTTCGTTCACGCCAAAATGCCGCTCGGCCGCACGCGGGCCATTTCCCCTCAGGAAGCCTGGGACGTGGCCGCCTTTATCGACTCCCAACCGCGCCCCGCCTACACCGGCAAACCCCATTGACTCTAAGCCCGCAGCCACTCCCGGGTTGCGGCCAACAGCTCGGGGTCATTCCAAAGACCCTCTCCTGAAGTGCCTCGGTCCGACATCTTTGCGCACACCCGAGCCAGGCCGCTGCGGCGGTCACGACCGTCCAGGGCGTACTGGCGGGAGCACTCGCGAAGGCCCTGCTCCAGGCCGCTGCGGCAGGTCCGCGCCCGAGCGCTGAGCTGCCAATAGCTGGCCGCCACTTGCTCGTTCCAGCACCTTGGAAGCGATCGGGTGGGCAGCGCCGTTTCCAGAAATGGATGTGCCTCCAAACGAAACCTTTGCAGCACTTCCCTCAAGTGCGGAACCCCGGCTACGGCGGCCTCCACTCGCGGCTCCCCCAGAAAATCTGAAGTGAACGGATAGGCCAAGTTCCCCAGATAAAGGCCTCGATAGCCAACCACCAGACGCGACTCGGGATCGTAGCCCAACAATCGATCGTGTCCCAGCCAGGGCACCTCGGCGTGCCACGGCTGCGGGTTCCAGGGCAGCGGGAGCGCTCGAGTCAAAACGTCATTGACCACGCCCTTGTAGCGCAGAAGCTGTTGTTCCACCAGAAAAGCGGTCCAGCCCCTGGGATCGCTATAAGACAGACCTTCTCCGATACGACCCAAAACTTCCGTCACCCGCGGAGGCTTCCCCCGGACCACCTCGATCTTGGGGAAGGGCGCGCTGGACCCTCCCTCCACCATCACCAGATCGACCCCCTCCTGGCATTGCTCCAGATACTCCACCCAGTTTTGCCCGCGTGCCGGAAGCACCAGGTCACCCTGTACGTGCAGGCCGTCTTCACTGGCGAGCACGACCCACTCGGGAAAACACTCCGCCAATCGCTGACTGTCTTTCCCTCGCACATCGGGGCCGGCCGCGTGATGGCTATGCTTGACCAGCCCGAGTCGATAGCCGCGGTCCCGCAGGTAGGTGGCCCATTGCACCAGGGCCGTGGTTTTGCCGGCGCCGCTGTGGCCGACCAGAGAGAGTATCACCCCGGGGGATTCTCCTCGCTCCACAGCCCGCCTCCAGGCTCTTAAGTGCAAACGTCCTGCTGCCGAAGGGAATACTATGGACAAATTGACTATTGCGTCAGCATCCCCCGTCACACATAGCCGTCTTCGGGTCCTGGTTGCCGAAAAAGACCCGATGCTACGCCGCCTCTTCAAGACCTGTCTGGAACAGAAAGGCCATCAGGTCATCGAGGCGACCCACGTCCTACAAGTCTACAACCTCCTGAGCAAACCGTCCGAGACCTTTGACCTGGCCGTGATCGACCTGCTGATGCCTCGCCCCGAAACCACTACGCTCATCAGCTCCATCTGGATTGAAAACCCCATGACTTCGGTGGTCCTCATCTTCTCCGACGCCTTTGAACTCTATCACCTACCCGGTGTCACCTCTCTGGCCAAGCCCTTCGCCACCGAAGAACTCCTCAGCCGAGTCGAGCAAGTGCTCGCCGCCAGGGCCTGAGAGCCAGAAAAATTCACATCCTTGTGACAAATGAGGAGCCGATCCTGAACGCCTCATGAACGGCCCGTGGTTTGCTGATACCAAACCACTCGGAAAGGCCTTCGGATGCTAGACACCACCAGGATGACCGCCCTCAGCAAGCCCATCTGCCGGGCGAGCTGCCTTCCCAACCTCTCCTCCACGCCGGACATCCACCTGGCCGACGCCCAGAAGCGCCAGAAAGATGCGCTGGCCGCCCACAATCAGACTGCTCAGCAGACCTGGGAAAAAGGTCCCGAAGGCCTGCTGCTGGAGGCTCACAAGCCCGAGGCCACGCTGGCCGTCATCGACACTTTCGGAGTCTCCTCGGAGCAGAACGTCCACCACGGAGAAATCACCGCCGCTCTGGCCCTGCAAGCCTCTGGCCGTAACGAATCCAATCTCCTGCGGGTCGACAATGGCGGGGTCAAATTCCCCACCCGAAAATCCGACCGGCTGGATGAATACATCGAAAATCGTTACACCGGCTTCACTCACGCCACCACCCTGGCCCTCCAAGAGGTCCACCAGAAGCACCCGAAGATTAACACCATCTCTCTGTCGCAGGGCATCAGCGGCCCTCGATTGACGGCCGACCTGGCCAGACGCGCTCTCAAGGACCCGGACTACGCTCTCAAACTGGCCAAGGATCTCGGCCATCCCGGTCCCGTGGACTGGAATCAACCCGCCTCCCAGAAGCTGATTGCCGAGCGCGTTCAAAGCACTCTGGAAAAGTCTCCGAAAGTAGCCAGCGAACTAACGGCGCTGCGCCAGGAACTGGCGGATCATCCCAAGGTCGCCTTCTTCTCATCGGCCGGCAACGACGGGGAGACTCAAGCCCTTCTGCGTCAGGCGGACTTCCGCTTCGATCCCGCCTGGGACGGCACCCCGCAGAGCACCAGCCCGCTCACCCAATCGGTCGCCGCCGCCAACCTTCAGGGTCTGGGCGCCACGCCCACCCTCTACAGTCAGCACACCCCGAACAGTATCGCCTTCGACGGCAAAGCCAAAGTGACCGTCGACGGTCGCCCTCTCTGCGAAGTCAGCACCGATCGCCCCGCCCCCTTTCTGCCATGGTGTGCTCCCCACCAGGGCACCTCGTTCTCTACACCGCGGGCGGCCGGCCTCTACAACGCCGACCCTGTGGCCTACGAAAAACTGCGCCTTCAGGCTCTCCCCTCCGTCGAGGGCGAAAACACTCTCGGAGTCGGCTTGCTCCATTAGCCGGGGTTCAGAACCCCTCGCGAGCGAGAACCCACTGGGACGCCTCCACGATATTGGCCACGAAGCCATCCGGTTCGAAAGGTCGCGGCTCATCTTGACCCTTGTTCCCCGTTTTGACGAGCACGGTGGTCATCTCGGGATGAGCCGACCGGGCCGACACCATATCCTTGACCGAGTCGCCAATCATATAGCTCTGACTCAAGTCAATTCCATCTCGCAGGGCCACTTCCAAAAACATTCCGCCGTGCGGCTTGAAGGCGTTGACCGTACCTTCCGGCACCTGCTGGCGAGATTTGTTGGGACAGAACACCACCCCCGCGAACTTTCCACCCTGGGCCACCACCAGTTCGGCCAGTCGGTCCATGGCCATTTCCGCTCGCGCCCGCTTGGCGAAGGCTTCGGTCGAACAGCCCTGCTGGTTGGAAACCACGTAAACCGGCAACCGGCTGGTCTTCATCAACGAAACCAAAGATTCGACAGCACCCGGAACCATCAACTCGTCGACGTCGCCAGGTTTCTTCATCTCGCCGAAGCGATTGAGAACGCCGTCCCGATCCACGAAAATCGCCCGCTTATTGCCGTCGCAGGTATAGGCCGGCATATGGAAATCGAGCACCTCCAGGGGAGTCTCCAGCACCGCCCCATCGGGAGCGGCGTGTTCCATTCTGCGCACTTGGCGGCCCTTGTCCACGGCCATGACTGGTCCTAGCATGCGGAAAGAATAGCAGTCCCGCGTTTACCCAGCGTAAATCGAGCCCGAGGAATGTGAACGAAGGGCTGCTAACCGGCGGGGATGGTTTCTTTTTTGGTGCCTTTCTTGACCTTGTTGTCATCGAAGAACCAATCGTCGGCGGCCCGCACGCCCACCAGACACGAGCGCAACTCCTGGTCGGTCAGCCAGCCTCGCTCCCCCCAGCTAACGATTTCGAAGCGAGTCGGATTGCTGGTTTTGTCGATTCCCACCACCAGCACGGCGTGATTGGCCGGTTGCCCCTGCTCGTTGCGACAGACCACCGAGATGCTCACGGAGCGCCCGCGCGCCAGGTCGTCTTCCAGCTGCTCCATCAGCGTGTCGATGCCCGCTTCCTCGTTGTGAACCTTGAGCGGGTTCCACTCCTCACCCAGCAGGGCCTGAGAGATTCGAGCGTTGTCGTCCCGCGTCATTCCCCGTCCCTGGCCGTCGGCGCGCGCCCCGTTCAACGACTCCTGGAACATCCAGGCCGTCAGGTTGCGCCCATCCGGCTGGACCACGTTCCAGGCTCCTCCTGGCGGCTTGAAGGTCATTCCCCCGGACTTATAGCTCTTGCCGCTGGCCAGAGTGGTCATCATGTCCACATACTTCACCGGATCTTCGCCCGCCAGCCGGACCTGAATCGAGGCGGGCGCACAGGTCGGCGCTCCTTGCTGCCTGACCTGACTGGGACGCGCCACATCGTCGATCAGGGCGCGCAAAAACTCGGTGGTCATCTGCGGGTCCCTGGCCTCGGCTTTGGCGTTTGCTCCAAACCGCGTCATCTTGTCCAGGATGGTCAAAGCCTTGTCCACCCCGATACGCTTCACCACTTCGAAAAGCGAAGGCAACAAATAGAAATCCGGTAAGAAAGCGCTCGCCTTCTTGGCCGCCTCCTTGAGCTTCAGCCCGGGCCCGTTGGGCGCGAGTTTGAGAGCCTTCAGCACCTCGTCGATGCTGTTGAACCCTTGAGAGTCCGGAGGACGCTCTCCCTTGAAGAGCTTCATAAAATCGCCCTCTCCAGGGCCCCCGGCCGCCTGTGTGCGCATCAGCGCATCGGACCGCTGGTGGAAGCGCTTTTCCAGCGCCAGCCGCCCCACCGTTGCCGGTGCCTCCGACAGCTCAGACTGAAGTTCCGCCAGGGGCGCGAAATCCTGGTCCGCTGTCAAAGGCGGCCGAGGCTCGCCTGGCAGCGGGCTGGCGTCGCCACGTTCCCATTGCCCTTGCGGCTCACGCCACCAGGGCAAGGCTGGCGGCGGGGAGTCCAGCGGCGCGAATCCCGGGGCCCGGTGCTGCCCGTTGACGACGCTCCCCCCATCCGGCAAGGCGCGACTGCGCTGCTCCGGAGTCTGCTGCACCGCTTCCTCTCCGGCCAGAGTCAGGCGCACGGTTCCCTTCGGCCCGCTCCGCTCGACCTGGTCCTCGCTCCAACGCAGCCGCTGCTCTCCCCGCTCTACCTCCACCCAGCGCGGTTCATCCGGCCGAAAGCGAATGGTGCGATCCGGCAACTGCACCGAATGCACCAATCCTTCTACTTCCTGGTGAGGAGAGTGCTCGGCTCGCGCCCGTTCCCGGCGGGCTTCTCGGAAACTCGCCGCCACCGCGGCGCGCGTGGATTCCGCGTCGGAATTGTCCTGAAAGTGAGGAGCCGTGACCCGCCTCAGGCGCTCCTCGAACTCCCCGCTCGGGAAAATCCGTCCCCACTGCTCGGGCGTCAGTTCTGGCCCTTGCCGTAGCCGATCCAGGTGCCCGATGGCTCGGTCATAAAAACGCACCTGACCGGCCAGATTCAGGGGTGGCTCGGAAGGCGATAGACGAGCCTGCTGCAGTCGCTCGAGCCGTTGCAGAGGGTTGCTGGATTCGATTCTCATCTGCCTAGAATACCACTTTTCGGGCAAGCACGAAAACAAAAAAGGCCCCGTTATTGGCGGGGCCTTTTTACACACACATTACACACACTGAGAGACCGGTCGTGGGGGCGTTGTGCCCGCCGCTTCCGTGAGTTCATTATGTAACAGGATTGCTCGCCGGTTGTTACCAAAACTTGAACATCCCGTCACGCCCGACCCTTTTCGAAAGAAGTTTCTTGACCTCTCAGAACGCTAACAACCAGCCCGGTCACACAAGAACGCCAGAGCAAGTTTACATTTTGCTCACAAAGCGCGGGCCGACAACACCTTCTCATCACCTCGACTCGCTATTCTTGATTTATGCAAGTCACCATCAACCGCCACCTGTTCTCCATCCCCACCCCTGCTGGCGCTCCCGCCTCCCCCGCCGCGACCCCCGCCACCGAGCCTCTGGACCTGAGGGACGTCCTCTCGGGCACCTCCTTTTGCCCGGGACCTCGGCCCAACCCGTCCATTTTGGCGGCCGTCATACGGTCGGAAAGCAGAGCGGACGCCCAGGAGCTGCTGGAGTCGGCCGCCGCCAACCGGCACAGCGTTGAGAAAGAACTCAACCTGTGGCGCCCCATCCAGGACGAAATGCCGGTGATGTTCAGCGATGAGACAGCTCGGGACCGCTATTTTCAAGATCGAGTCAACGACCGCGCCGAAATGGTCCAGGCCCTGCAAGCCCTGCAGTCTGAACCAGGTTACAGCGGCCCCAAAACCGACTGGTCCAACGAGAAGCGAGTCGATATCGGGAGCCTCAGCGCTGCAGAGCGAACCGCTTTCTACGGCCACCTGGACACCATGAGTCAGGCCTACAGCGGTAAGGCCATCGCTCTTCTGTCCTGAGGTCTACTCCTGGGCTTCCCGGAGGGCGCGTAGAACCGTGTTTTTGAACCCGGAATCGGTGGACAATTCGAGAGCCTGGGTCATATCCACCAACGCTTGCTCTTGATGGCCCAGCGTCAGGTGCGCGTAGCCCCGGCCCAGATAGCCCGGTGCGTAGCTCCTGTCGATGCGCAGCGCCTGGCTGTAGTCATCCACGGCCTGACTGTAGCGCTGGGCATCGTCGAAGGTGGCACCACGCTCCATGTAAGCCAGCAGGTAGTCCGGCTTGCGAGCGATGGCCTGGTCCAGGTCCGCCAGGGCCAGCTCATACTGCCCGGCCTTGTGCAAAGCCTGGCCACGACCGTAGTAGGGTTCCGGCCGGGCGGGATCGAGAGCGATCGCCTGGGTAAAGTCAGCTATCGCCTTGTCGTAATCTTTCAAGCCACTGAAGGCAAATCCGCGCCCGACCCAGGCCTTCTGCTCTTTGGGCAGCAGGTCCAGGGCGATGCTGTAGTCGTTCAACGCCATGTCCCAGACTTGCAGTCGCAGCATCACCCCGCCCCGGGCCAGATAGGTCGAGGCTCGATTGGGTGCCAACTGGATGGCCTTGGTGTAGTCATCGCGGGCCTGGTCCGGGTGGCCGGTGATCTCGTGCAGCAAACCCCGGTCCAGCCAGACAAAAAGACTTTCCGGATCGAGTGCCACGGCTTTCCTCAAATCCAGCTCCGCCTTTTCGTTGTCCCCTTGCAAACGATAGGCACGGGCGCGCACGGCGTAAGCCTTGCCCAGCTCCGGATTGACCAGAATGGCCCGATTGGCGTCATCCAAGGCGCCCGTCAAGTCCTTCAACTGACCCAGGGCCAGACTGCGGGCGACATACGCCTGAGCCAGATTGGGATCCAGAGCGAGAGCCCTGGCCACGTCCTGAACCGCTTGCTGATGGTCGCCAAGATCGTTGTGCACCTCGGCCCGGCGCGCATAGTAGGACGCCGTTTCGGGTTGCATAGCCAGCGCGGCTTCGATATCGGCCAGGGCCTTCTGGTCATCGCCCAGGCGGGTATAGACCTGCGAACGTTCCGCCAGCATCTTGGAATTCCGCGGCTGCAGAGCCAGCGCCGTGGTCAAATCGCTCAGCGCATCTTTGGGGCGGCCCAAGGCCACGTAAGCCTGTGCCCGCTCCCGATAGGCCCGCCACTCCTTGGGATGAGTTCGAATGTCGCGGGTAAAGCGATCCGCGGCTTGCTGATGGTTTTCCGCGGAAGCGGCCAGAGCCAGCGCCCAAACCAAACCGATAATCCATTTCTTCATATCCCGGGCGGATTCGCGTCCACAATCGGTAGCCCCTCCGGGGAAAGAAATGAGCGTTTTGCGAGGTCAAGAAACTTTTCTCGAAAACGGCCGGGCTTGACGCGATGTTCACACTTCAGCAACAACGGACAGCCAACTCTGTTACATAATCAAACCACGGAAGCGATGGGCGCCACGCCCCCGCAGCCGGCTCTCTGAGTGTGTGTATAGTGTGTGTGTGTGTGTGTAAAAAGGCCCCGCCAATAACGGGGCCTTTTTTGTTTTGAGAAACACCCGAAATGGGAGGAGTCACCCTCGCCGTTCATTAACTCCGGCGCTCTATGGCAGCTCCTAAAGTCACAATCGTGGTGGCCCCGCGTGAGCGATTCTCACCGGCGGCGGATTGTTTTGAACATCTGGTCAGCCGCACCCCGCAAGCGGTTCAGTGGATCTACGTGGACACCGGCATCCCGGAGGACCTCCGCCAGCGCATTCAGGCAGCCGCCCCGGTCGAGTGGATCACGACTGCTCGCTATGCCAGCCCCAATGAGGCGCGCAATGCCGGGCTGGCCGCCGCCCGTGGCGAGTACGTCATCTTCCTCGACAACGACGTCATGGTGGGCTCCGACTGGCTGGAGCCGCTGGTGCGTTGCGCCGACGAAACCGGCGCCTGGGTAGTCGGCCCGCTTTATATGATTGACGACCAGGTCCACATGGCCGGCGGCAAACTCTGCTTTGAAGACACCCCGGACGGACGGATCCTGCGCGAAGAACACCAGCACGCGGACTGCACCCTCCAGGAACTCGAACTCTCGCGGCAGCCCTGCGACTACGTGGAGTTCCACTGTATGCTCATCCGCCGCGAACGCATCGAGCCCCTCAGGGAAGAATTGCTCAGTCTGCACGAACACCTGGACCTGTGCCTTTCGGTCCAGGCCCGGGGCGGGTCCATCTATCTAGAACCGGCCAGCCAGGTCACCTACCTGACTCCTCCGCCCTTTGACACCGCCGATATTCCCTTCTTCACGCTGCGCTGGTGTGAAGCCTGGAACCGTTCCAGCACCCTTTACTTCAAAGCTCGCTGGCAGGTCGTCTCGATTCCGACCGAAGAAGATGACGTCGACGCCCTGGTCTGGGCCCGCGGTCATCGGCGCCGTCTGACGGGAACCAGCTGGCGACCCATCAACATCCCGCCAGAGCAACACCTGGCCTGGATCGTGGCAGCCTTTATGGCGGTGGACTGCCATTACTTCGAAGTGCACCTGGATGGCGAACTGGAAGTGCGAAGCGGTCACGAATTGCTCTCAGGCTCCCTCCCCATCCAGCGGCTGCGACCCTGTGCGGAAGCAGGCGGCCCGCGCATCTGCCCGAACGCTCCGGAAGGCTCGGCTTTTCTAACCACCAGCAGCGGCAGCTGGGCGGCCGTTCTGAACGGGCCTGCAGGCGATATCCCATGGATCGAATTGGGCACCGAGGTCGAGAGCGCTTCACTCGGACGGGTCCTCACCACCGCTCAATGGCCGCTACGAGTCGCCTGATGTTTGTCGCGCAAACCAACCTGCAGCTTTATGCTCAGCTCCCTCCTTCGCAGCTTCCCGCTGTGGCGGCCGCTTATGAGCTGGCCACTCAGCTTTTTAGCGGACAGTTTCGCGCCAGCGGCAAGCCCTTTCTGGCTCACCTGGTCGGCACCGCCAGTATCCTGGCCCAACTGGGGCGCTCGCTGGAGGAAATCACCACCGGACTTTTGCACGCCGCCTATGACAACGGTGATTTCGGAGCGAACTCTGGCAGCAAACGGGAGGAAGTTCGGGGCGTGATCGGTGAGTTGGCCGAGTCCTACCTGGAAACTTACTCCTCTCTGCCCTGGGACCCCGACCGCTATCCCGCCAGCGACTCGCCGCTCGAACGCGCCGCCCTGGTCGTGCGTGTGGCCAACGAATTGGAAGATCTGCTGGACGGCTCTTTAGCCTGGGTCGGACCGCAACGGGCAGCCAAAATGCAGGCGCGGATTGAACCTACGGCCCGCCTGGCGGACCGTCTCGAACTACCGGAGCTGGCTCGGGCCTTGCGCCAGATCCAGCCTTGCCAGCCGGCCTCTTCCAATCGCCCCGAGTCCTCCTACACTCTTGCCCCTCGGACCTACGCTCGCGTAGCCGAAATCGTGGCCAAAAGGTTGCAACGATGAAACCAACGCTGGTAGTAGCCTCCACCTTTGTCGCAGAGCCTCTGCGCGAATCTCTGGAGTTCTGGACAAGCACCGTCGAACAAGACTGGCAGCTCAAGTTCGCGCCCTCCGGGCAACTCTTTCAGCAACTCTTGGACCCCACCAGCGCCTTGCGCACCAACCACCAGGGCGTCAACGTCCTGCTCGTCCGCCTGGACGATTGGCGGGGAAGCGGGCACCTCCAAGAAAACCTGCGCACCTTCGAAGAAAGCCTGAGGGCCGCTGTCGAGGGAACTCCTCGCTATCTGGTCGTTCTCTGCCCTTCGCAAAGCGACCAAGAAGAAAACCTACCGGTCCTTCCAGCCGTCAGCACCCTGCTGCCGCAGGACTATCTGGACCCGTATTCGGTCACCGGGTCGATTTCCTCGCTGGGCCCTATCCCCTACCACGCGCAGTTCTTCACCGCTCTGGGCACGGCCATCGTGCGGCGCCTGCAAAGCTGGTCTCGACCTCCCTGCAAAGTGGTGGTCGTCGATTGTGACCAGACCCTGTGGCTTGGCGCTTGCGCCGAGGGCAGCGTGCAGGTAACCCCCGCCCATCAAGCCTTTCAGGCCTTCTTGATCGAGCAAACTCACCAAGGCCGCCTGCTCTGCCTGGCCAGCAAGAACGCCGAGGCCGACGTCTGGGCCGTATTCGACCAGCATCCGGACATGCTGCTGCAGCGCACCCACCTGGCCTCTGCCCGCATCAATTGGCAGCCCAAGTCAAGCAACCTTCGAGAGCTCGCGCAAGAGCTGAACTTCGGGCTGGACACCTTCCTCTTCCTCGACGACGACGCGGTGGAAATCGCCGAGGTTCGCTCCACCTGCCCGGCCGTTACCGCGGTTCAGCTGCCCGAATCCCACCGGCTGGCCTTCCTGCAGCACTTGTGGCTGCTCGACGGCACTTCGACCACTCCGCGCACGCAGCTGCTGCGCGACGAAGCCGAACGTCAGCGCCTGCGGGCTCAGGCTCCCAGCCTGGCCGCGTTCATCGCTCAACTGGGGGTCCAGGTTGCCTTCTCGCCCCTCGCCGACGGAGAACTGGCCCGAGCCGCCGAGCTGAGTCTGCGAACCACTCAGATGCATCTGGCACCGCGTGCCTGGAGCGAACCGGAACTGGCCATGAGGCGCACGACCGGCATCTGCGTGGGCGTCCACTGTCAAGATCGACTGGGCGACTACGGTCTGGTCGGCCTGCTGTGCGCCCATGAGTCTGGCGAGGTGGACGGTTTCATGCTCAGCTGCCGGGCCCTGGGCCGAGGCGTCGAACATCGCATGCTGGCCTGGCTCGGTCAACAAGGCCAACAACAAGGCTGGTCCGGCCTGCGTCTGAAATTGTCAGAGACCGCTCGCAACCTTCCCGCCCGCCAGTTCGTGGCCTCTCTGGGTGGTCCTGAGCTGTCCGTCAGTCAGGCGGCCGAGGTGCGCTGGCGTCCCCAGAACGCCGTTCCCGCCCCGACCGCGGCCGTGGCCTCTATCGAAACGGCCAGCTGGGACAGCTTGCTGATGCAACGGATCGCCGAGGAGCTGACGACAGCCGAGACCATCCTGCGCTCCATGCGACTGGCTCGCGGCGCCCGCCCCGAACTGTGCACCGCCTATGCAGCTCCTCAAAACGAAACCGAACGAGAACTGGCGGCTCTGCTCGGCGAGCTCTTGCGCGTGGACCCGGTCGGGCGCAACGATAGCTTCTACGACCTGGGTGGACACTCGCTCCTGGCAGCCCAGGTTTTGTCTCTGATCGAGGAGCGCCTTCACGTTCAGCTCTCGCCCATCGTGCTCTTCCGCGGACCCTTTACGGTAGCCGAGCTGGCCCAGACCGTTCATGAATCTCGCTTGCAAGCCGCCGACGAAGGCGAATTGCTCGAGGTTCTCTCCGAACTCGACGACCTGAGCGACGAAGAAGTCAGGGCTTTACTGCTCGAAGGTTCCTGATGCGCGTCGTCTTGCCCGTGCGGGGCTCGACCGGCGACCTCCGCCCTTCCCTGGCAGTCGGGCTGGCCATGCGTCAGCGCGGTCACGAGGTGATCGTGGTTTCCCACCTTGTCTACCAGAGCGTGGTGGAGCAGGCCGGGCTAGACTTTCGGGCTCTCGACGACGCCGCCGAGGCACAGGCCTTCGAGTCGGCCGCCTCGCTCTTGCAAGAAGCTCGCGGTGGGGCGGAATTCTGGCGCAATCACGTCATCCCCGGGCTGCTGCGAGAAACCAGGATTTTGCTGGACCTCTGTCGCGAGCGGGCGAGCCTGCTGCTGCTCCAGCCCGTCTACGATATGGCCGGGCGGTTTGCAGCCGAGCTCATTGACCTCCCCACCCGCTGGCTTTTCATCAGTCCCGCGATGGTCAGCGGAATGGCCATGCGAGTCGGCCTGGTGGAGGAACTGGCTCCACAACTGAATCAGGTCCGGGACGCACTGGAGTTGCCGCCCCTCCACGATGTCTCCACCTGGCTGAGCTACGCGCCCGAAAACCCCGCTCTCTGGCCCGACTGGTTCGCGCCCGACCTGCAGCGCCCGGACATCACCCCGGTCGGCTTTCCTCCCGTCCAGGCAAGCTCGGCCGAACCCGGGTCGCGGGTTCTGATTAGCGGAAGCACCGGTCGCTTTCTCCCCGGTTCGCTGTTCGAAGTGGCCGTTGCCGCCTGCTCCCGGCTGCAATTGCCTGCGCTGGTCATGTCCCCGTTCCCGGACCTGATTCCCGGCGACCTGCCGCCGGACATCGAGGTCACCGGCTTTCAGCCTCACCAACAGGTTATGCCGCAGGCCAGTGCCGTCATCCACCACGGCGGCATCGGCACCACCATCAGCGCCCTGGCCCACGGCCGGCCACAACTGGTTCTGGCCGCCGGGGCCGACCGTCCCGACAACGGCCTGCGCATCCAATCTCTCGAATTGGGTCGATGCTTACTGACGGCTCGCTGGACTCCCTCCGAGGTGGCTGCCGCTCTTCACGACATCCTCACCAGCCCGATCATCCGAGAGCGCACGACCTACTACCGGCAACGCCTGCTCACCGGCGGCAATCCAAAGCTCATGACTGATCTGCTGGAACGAGCCGCCCAAACTCCCTGGAAGCCCACCCCGCCGCCAGCCAAAACCGGTCTGGCCGCCCTTTCGCCGGAGCGCAGAAAACTGGCCGAGAAGCTGCTGCGCCAGCGCCGACAGCAGGCCCAGGCTGCCGAACCCGAAGGCCCACGTCCGGCAGCTCCTGCCCAGCAGCGCATCTGGCTGGCCCAACAGCTCGACCCGGACTCTTCAGCCTTTCACAAGGTCCACGGCCTGCGCCTCAGCGGGCCGCTCGAGCGCCCCCGCCTCGAACAAGCTTTGCAGCGGTTGGTGGAACGTCATCAAGTGCTGCGGACCAACTTGCGTTGGGTGGAGAACGACCTGCTGGAGGTCCCGGGTGGTGGCAGCGAAGCCTGGTCTTACACCGACCTGAGCGAGCTCGATCCAACTTTACACTGGGAGCAAATCCAACGATTCGGATTGGATCTGGTGGATCGAGCCTATGACCTGGCTGCCGGTCCCCTGCTTCGGCCCCACCTGGTGCGACTGGGAGAGCAGGAACACTTTCTGCTGATTGGACTCCACGCGGCCGTCTCCGACGCCGCCTCGACCGAGGTGCTGTGGCGCCATCTGGGGCAAGCCTACGAAACCCCAGAAGCCACGCAAGAATCCGTTTCTTTCGGACGTTATGCGCGAACCTTGCAGGCCTCCCTCCCATTGGAGCAGCTGGTCGCCTGGTGGCGCGCTCAACTGGCCGGTCTGGTCGAAGTAGAGCCGCCGCTGGCCGGCCCGCGCCCCGAACGCCTCAGCAATGCCGGAGCCGGCTATCTGCTGACCCTGCCCAGAGCGACCCTGAGCAGCCTGGAACATCTGGCCCGAGCTCGCGGGGTGACGCTCTTCGTGCTGCTGTTGGCCGCTTTCCAGGCCCTGCTGCAGCGTTACACGAGGGGGCTCGATGTGGTGGTGGGAACGCGCGCAGCCGGACGCACCCATCCAGACACCCTGCCGCTCATCGGTCCGCTGGCCAACACCCTGGTGCTTCGCACTCGGGCCGATGGCGACCCCACCTTTCTGGAATGGCTCGAACGCGTGGCCGCCATGTGGCGCGATACTCAGGCTCATCAGAATCTGCCCTTCCAGACCCTGGTGGAAGCACTGCAACCGCCGCGTCGCGCCAATCGTCACCCCTTCTTTTCCGTCCTCTTCTACCTGCAGGGTCAACCCCTGGAAAACCTGCCCTGGGGTGACCTGGAGGCCCGTCAAGTCCTGCTCAAGCGCGGCACCACCAGCGATGACCTGGCTCTTTCCTGCCGGGTGGTGGCCGACCAGCTGCGCTGCCTTTTCGAGTATCGCACCGACCTTTACCCGACCGAAACGATCCACACCCTGGGGCAGGATTGGACACAACTGCTCGAAGCGATTTGCCAGCAGCCGGAAACCCGACTTTCCCAACTTCCGCCCCACCACCATCGGCAGCACCCGGTGCCTTCCGCCCAGGCCGAGGCTCCGGTTCTCAACGGCCCACCGCAAGGCGCTCTGGAAGGCCAGCTGGCCGACCTCTTTGCTCGCCACCTCGGCCTGACCGAAGTGCAACGCTACGACAATTTCTTTCGCCTGGGAGGCCATTCGATGTTGGGGGCTCGCCTGCTGATCGACCTCGAACACCAGGCCGGGCGGAAGCTGACTCTGACCACTCTGTTCGAGTCGCCCACTGTGGCAGAATTGGCCCGCATCCTGAACCAGAAGCGCGGGCCGGAAGCGCTGATCCAACTGCAAAAGGGGACCGGCAAGGTTGAGCTGGTGCTGGTCCACCCCGCCAGCGGCAGCCTCAGCATCTACCAGCGACTGCTCGACCACCTGGGCCCAGAGCCCAATGTCTACGGTCTGCAGGCCCTCTGGCAAGGGGACGTGCCCGAACACCGCACCCTGCAAGCCATGGCCGACCACTACGCGGAACAAGTTCGCAAGCTGCCCGGCCCCTGCGTGCTGGCCGGTCTCTCGCTGGGTGCGCGCATCGCCCTTCAGGTAGCCCATCGCCTCCCTCCCGAGCAGGTGAGACGAGTGGTGCTGCTGGACGGCTGGGGCCCGGGCTATCCGCGCTTTCCGAACCTGCTGGTGCGGCTGAAAATCCACCTGGTCAGGGCTCTGCGCCAACCTCCCGGCCAGCGCCTCGATTACCTGAAGTTGCGTGTCCGGGCCCTGGGCGAACTACTCCAACGCAGACTCCGCGGACTGCTCCACCGGCTGCGCCCGAGCACCGACTTCGCCGGCTACTTTTCTCCCGGAGTGACTCAGGTCGCCCCGATTCGCTACGAAGGTTCCGTCTTGCTGGTGAGAGCCCGAGAACAACCCGTGGCCTGCTTCCCCGACCCTCGATTGGGCTGGACGGAGCAGCTGCTGCCCCACCTCGAAATGACGGAAGTACCCGGCTATCACGGCTTCATGATGCACGACCCCAACGTGGTGGAAGTGGCCCGGATCCTGAAAGATCAACTGTGACCTGGGGCTCGATCTGGAGAGTGCTGCTGGTGCTGGCCGCCGCCCTGGCCAGTCGCCGACCCTTGCTGCGATTCTGGCGCCAGGCAGAGCACCCGGTCAATCTGGCCATGGCGCGCATCCTGGTCGCCGGCACGGCCAGCCTGCTGGCCCTCCAGCTCTGGCCCGTCAACCTGCGCATGGCCACCCTCCCGCAACGGCTGCAACTCCCCATGCAGCAACCCTCGCTACCAGCCGCACTTCTCAATCCCCATCCCGAGCTGGTGGCCTGCTTGTCCCCTTTGTTCTTCCTCTTTTCCGTGCTCGGCTGCCTGGGCTTCCGCACCCGCTTCAGCCTGGGAGCGGCGGCCCTACTGGGCTGCTACCTGCTGGCGCTGCCGGGGCTTTTTTCAAAGATCGTTCACTATCACCACGTCATCTGGTTTCTTGTGCTGCTCGCATGCAGCCCGTGTCATCACGCGCTGTCCCTGGACTGCTGGCTGCTGGCCCGAAAGGGCAAGCGCTTTCCCAATACACGCCAGCCCGGCTACGCCCCCGCTCTAAAGCTGATCCAGCTGCACATCGCCTTGATTTACTTTTTCCCGGGTCTCTGGAAGCTGACTCTGCACGGCATTCCGCAGTGGTGTTGGAGCGACAATCTGCGCAACATTTTCTTCTGGCACTGGCGCTACGAAGTCCACATGAATACCGGTTGGCTACCGCTTTGGCGAATCGATCACCAGCCCTGGCTGCTGCACTGGGGAGCCCTGAGCGCCATTCTCTTTGAGCTTGCCATGCCGTTCCTCGTTCTGCGGCGAAGCGGACGAGGCCCGGCCGTCGGCCTGGCCATCCTTTTTCACCTCTTCAACTACTGCTTGCTGAAGCTTGGCTTCTGGCATGTTCTCGTCTGTGACTTCTGCCTCATCGATTGGCGCCGACTGCAGCTTCGAGCGGGCGGGGGGCGTGAGCGTGTTCAGGCGCCGGCCCCTACCGCGGGGCGCACGGTGCTAATCGTCGGTTTCACCATGCTGGTGATCAACGGCTACTGCGGAATGCGCAACGTGCTGGATTCCTGGCCCTTCAGCTGCTACCCAACCCTCTCGGAGCTCCGACCCGCCAACTCCCAAGAACTGGAAGTTCAGGTCCAGCGCTCCGATGGCTCCTGGCACCAGGTCCCGTTGCATCCGATGGAGCCTTTCTTCCAGTGGGCTCGTTTCCATCGCACCGAAACCCAGCTGCTGCGAGACCCGTCCCGCCTGCCCGCTTTTTGGACACTCCTGCGCAGAACCATGCCCGAACGGGCGCGCGCCGTGCGTTTCTATGCCAACGTTGTCTCCACCATCCCGGAAGAAGGGGCCAATCCGCCCCTCGAACAGCGGCTGTTGCTGGAATCCCGGGACCTCTAAAGATTCCTACGATAGTCCGACGGGGTGACGCCGACCTCTTTGCGGAAAACGTCGCTGAAGTGGCTGGCGCTCTGGTAGCCGACTTCCAGGCCAATCTCCAGAATGCTGTGATCGTCCTTCCTCAGCAGCCGACGAGCCCGGTCCATGCGCATTCTGGTCAAGTGCCGCGAGGGAGTGACGCCGGTCGTCTTCTTGAACAGGCGAGCAAAATGAAACTGGCTTAACCCCACCTCCCGGGCCAGATCTTCCAGGTGCAGGCTCCTGTCCAGGCGAGATTTCAGAAAGTGGTCAATGTGGGCCAGTTGAAAGGCTGTCAGGCCCACCAGACGACGATTGCGGGGTCGGCCGACCTCACCATAAGCGCGCATCAAGTGAACGGCCAGAGCACGTGCCACCCCCTGCACCAGAGAAACGCTGGCCTTTTCCCGCTGCACAAGTTCCTGACGAAGTAGCTCCAACAACATCCACAAAACTTCGTCCCGCTGAGCGGAAAACTCGCGCAGGACCGGCACTTCGGCCCCCTCCCCCCAGAGATCGGCGGCAGCCTCCGCCAGCAACGGCAGTCCCACATAGACCGCCATAACCGTCGGCAAAGTGGGACCGGAGGCCTGCCAGCGAACCTCGTACGGTGTCCGTGAGGCGGTCAGAAACATGTCGCCGGCGTTGACTTCGGAGCGCAGCCAGGTCCCACCGATCTCGCGTTCCTCCACCACCAACTGCCCCTCCAGAGTCCAGACGATCTGGGGCTCCGGCACGGCGGGAATCAACAGCGCTTCGTGCTGATCGGGTCGCACGTGAATCTCGACCAGCAGGTCCTGCCAGGCCGGACCCTGACCGGAAAAAAGCAGATCGCCCGGAAAATATGTATGCAAAACCTCAGCCGAAGTCTGTGCTGCCATTCCCACCGATTCACCTGGGAAAGGCAGGAAGCCTCCGTCGGCTAGTAGCGATGCCCGACGACGGTAATCTGGCTCAGAGCGTCCTGGATATCCCTCAGTTCCTCGGGGCGAAACTCCAAGTCAGCCGCGCCCAGATTCTCCTCCAGCCGTTCCAATTTCCGACTACCCGGAATGGGCACAATCCACGGTTTCTGCACCAGCAGCCAGGCCAGAGCCACCTGCGCCGGAGTGGCGCCCTTCTCTCGACCAATGTGCTCGAGCAACTCGATCACCACCCGATTGGCACGGATCGCCTCGGGAGTAAAGCGCGGGTTGTTCTTGCGGATATCAGAACTATCAAAAGTAGCCTTTTCATCAATGGTTCCGGTTAAATAGCCACGGCCCAGCGGACTGTAGGGCACAAAGCCGATGCCCAACTCCTCGCAGGTCGGAAGCACATCTTCTTCCACGTTCCGCCACCAGAGCGAGTACTCACTCTGGACTGCGGCCACCGGCTGCACCGCGTGAGCACGACGAATCAAATCCGCGCTCGACTCGGAAAGTCCGAAGTGGCGAACCTTGCCGGCCTGAATCAACTCCTTGACAGCTCCGGCAACCTCCTCGATCGGTACTGCCGGGTCAGGTCGATGCTGGTAAAAAAGGTCGAGAGCTTCCACCCGCAGCCGCTTGAGAGACTCCTCTGCCACCTGACGGATGCGCTCAGGGCGAGAATCCATCTGACCGGGAGCCGGACCGTTGGGGCCATTGTGAAAGCCGAATTTGGTGGCGATCACGACCTGCCCCTGGAAAGGTTGCAGCGCCTCCCCGACCAGTTCTTCATTGGTAAAAGGACCGTAGACCTCGGCCGTATCAAAAAAGGTTACACCGCGCTCCACGGCTTTGTGCAGAAACTTCACCATCTCCTGATGGTCCCCGATCGGCTTGTCGCCAAAAGACATGCGCATACAGCCCAGGCCGATGGCGGAAACTTTCAAGCCGCTTTTTCCCAGTTCACGTTGTTCCATGATAAAAATGCCTTTCTTACTGCAACCTGCTGATTTGAAGGGCCGCTTCCCGGGCCCGTGGGGTAACGGTGGAATCGACGATCGACCTGGCGTATCGTCCATACTTGCTGCGAAAAGCGGCGTCCACATCCGTCTGCAGCCGCTCACCGGACTCCACCAGGCGCACGTTCTGCTGGACTCGCCCGGCCGAGACAGCTCCCTGGCCGGCTCGAATCGCGCGCTGGAACCACTTGCTACCGCGCCCATAGACCGAGCGCACGAAGACTTCTCCCTGCACGATGACCATCCAGATAATCACCGTCTTGCCTTCGACCGTCAGCTCCAACTCGTCGTTCTCCTGCAGAACGGCCAGCTGCTCATCGGTCCATGGACTATCCTTGGTATTCATAAGTTGTGTCCTGCTTTCAGTGACCTCATTTTAGCCCCGCCCGGTTTTGGCTGTCTCACCGGATCTTGCTTGCACTATCGAGATCTTGCTCTAAGCAGGCACGGAACCGGTTGTGGGGGAAGCCATCGCGGGGGAATATGGACAAACTCGTTTATCTGCTCGAAGACAGCGACGCCGACGTGCTGGCATTCTTGCGGGCTCTCAAGAAGATCTCGCCGGGAACTCGCCTGGTCCGCTGGCGGACTCTGCAACAGGCGCTGGAGTATCTGGCAGCCCGCGGCCAGGAAGTTCCGGTCGCCATGTTTCTCGATCTCTACCTGCCCGACGGCGGAGGGCTCGATTTATTGCGCAGAATTTCCGATTTCCCCTCGCCCATTTTCCTCATCTCCTCGCTTGCCAGCGCCGAATTGAGAGAGATCGCCATCGAGGCGGGGGCTCTGGGATTGGTCGACAAGGACCAGAGTTTCGCGGACTTCGCGGCGGCGCTCCAGCAAGCACTGACCGGATAACACGGGCCTAATAGGCGGTGGTGACCGTGACGTGAGGCTTGGAGTTCTTATCCTGACGAGCCTGCAGCCACAAGAAAGAGTCCAGTCCTCGCGAGTCTAGAGCCGCATGCTCGGGATTTTTGTGCAGCTCTTCGCGCAGCAACTCCGCGGCCACAATCGTAAAGGCCCGCATCTCTTGTTCCATCTGCGAGTCCCGAGGAATCTTCTGCCCCTGGTCCACCTTCTCGGCCAGCTGCGAATCGTATTGTAGGATTCCCATGTTGCGCAGCCCGCGCGGCAACTGATAGTCGGCAAAGACGGTCAGTTCCCCCACGTCCGGGCATTGGAACAAACCGCTATCCTCCAGACGAGAATGCAGCATGCCCACGGCCAGCTGAGCCCGCTTGTTGTAGACGTGGCCCTCCGGCGAGGTATCGCGAAAGCTGGGAAAATCTTGAGTCAGGCGCTCCACGATGCCGTTCCCGCCGTCGAAAGCCCGCCCGCCCGACTGCTCCACCAGGTTGGAAAAATGCCCCTGATACTTTTCCTGAAGAACCGTGCCCACCTCGTGAAAAATGGCCAGACGCTCGTCCAGCAACGGCAGTTCGAAATTACCCCGGAAAATATGGGCCATCTCCTCGCGGCTGACGTTGGCCAGAAAAGCCGCGTCCAGAACCGGCACTCCTTCTTGCATGGCCCGCTTCAGGCCCGCGATCATCCCGTCCGCGCCGGTATATTCCTTGCCGTTGAACTCGGTCTTGTACTTCTCACCGCTGTCGGGATCAAAGAAGAGAAAATTGATGCTGTTGGCCACCATGAAGAAATCCATGGTGCGCTGACTGTCTTCCTCGATATAGTGGGGGAACTTCCAGTTGGCCGGCTTCAGCTGCTCGGGAGTCAGCTGACTCGCCTGCTTCTTCAAAGCCTCCAGGTCCATCTTTACAAATTTAGCGTTGCGAATCACCGGCTCCAAACTGGCCACCACCGGATTCGCACTCCGGGCCGCCCGCGCAAACAACGCGTCCAGACGACCGTTCAATTCGCTGGGCCGATACTGCAACTTGCCCAAATCCGCCCAGGCCGGCGTGGCCTCCGTCGAGCCCGCCAGACCATCTGAATTCCCCTCGCGCGCAACCTGGGGCGAACGAGGTCCGCTCTTCACAGCCGAAACGGTACTACTGATCAACATACCAGCAGCATAGTCCCGTCGACTGACAAGTTTCTGAAATTTCCGCTATACCCAATCCCAAAGCGGGCTCGCTTTTCTTGCCAAAAGTAATCCAGACGCTTATGGTGTGCCCCATGGATCGCAGAGAATTTCTCCAGGCATTCGCGGCCTCCGCCGCCCTCTCGCTTACAGGTTGTGGCACTTCCTCGGATACGACGGTCACCAATCCGCCCGGACAAATTCAACCGCACATTTTGCTGGTGATGGTCGACCAGTTGCGCTACCCGGTTCACTTTCCCGCCGGGATTTCCACCCCCGACCAGTTCATCGAGCGCTTCATGCCCAATCTCCATCGCCACATCTGGCGCGACGGAGTCAAGTTCTCCAACCACCAGATCGCGGCCGCCGCCTGCACCCCCTCGCGCGGAGTGATGCTCAGCGGACTCTACGCCCAGCAGACCTGGGTGCTCACCACCATCACCGGCAAAGGTCCCGGCGGCTCTGAGCCTCCTGGACTGGCGCCCGATTTTCCCACTTACGGCAAGTTGCTCCGCCAACTCGGCTACCAGACCCCCTACTTCGGCAAATTCCACGTCAACACCGACTACCCGCTGGCCGCCAGCGCCTGTACCCCCGGTCAGCTCGACTATCTGGAGCCCTTCGGTTTTCAAAGCTTCGTCTGCCCCGACCTCGGGGGCTCGCAGGGTCAGGGCGAAGGTGGCAACGGCTCGATTCAAGGGGATGAAGACGTGGCTGACCTGGCCATCGGCTATCTGGGCGCCCTCAGCGCCAAATCGCCCCCCATCTGCGCCACCGTCAGCTTCGTCAATCCGCACGACTACGAATATTTCTGGGGCGGCACCGAGCCCGCCACCTATGCCGACCTCTTCTCCGACGGAGGCGCCACGCCGCTGGTGGCCTACGACACCACCATCCAGCAGGAAGCCAATCCCACGCCCCAGGGCTTCCCCGCCGTTCCCTCCAACTGGGAGCACATCGACACTCTGGCCGCCAACAAACCGCGCACTCAGGTCATGATCAATGAAGCCAATCAGGCCATCTTCTCGGCCGTCAATTTCGACAGCGCCAGCACCGACTTCCAACTGCAAGACTCCCCGATCGCCGGCGGCCGCGTCAAGAAAGGAGTGGCCCCCTACTCCTACTGGCAGCGCGGTCAGGACTGTTATGCCTCGGTCGTCTCGGCCGTGGATCGGCAAATCGGAAGGGTGATGGACGCGATTCCCGCTGAAGTCCTGGCCAACACCGTGGTCGTCTTCTGCAGCGATCACGGAGACTACGTGGGCTCCCACGGTTTTCTCCAGAACAAAGTGGGCACCGGCTATGCTGAGGCTCTGCGAGTCCCCCTGCTGGTGCGCGATCATACGGGAAGATTCGCCAGCGAAACCACGCGCGTGCGCACCGGACTCACCTCCAGCGTCGACCTGCTGCGCCTGCTGGTAGACCTGGGCAACAACGGCAGCAGCACCTGGATGCAGGGAGACCTGGCCACGCTCTACGAGTCACGCCATAAGATTCTCGACATGGTAGCCTCCGCGGACGCGCCCGGTCGCGACTACGCCTGCTTTACCAGCGACGAGTTTGTCCAGCGTATCCTCAACTTCAACGCCGCGCCCACCCACATCATGGCGCTGCTGCAAGCTTACACCAAACTGGTCACCTACAACTTCTGGACTCCCGCTTCCACCCGCTTCAGTCCTCTGGATCGGGGAGTCGAGTTCTATGACTACGCGACCGCGGGCGGACAATCCGAAATGGACAACCAGTCCTCCGATCCCCGCGTCCCCGAACAGCTCGCCAGACTCTTCGACCAGCTGCTGCCCAACGAGGTGCGTAAGCCCCTACCGGCCTCGCTGCGAGCGATCCAAAGCCAGCAAGAACAGGCCTGGATTGCTTATGCCGATCTACTCGACAATCTGCAAGACGCGGTTTCCCTCTCCAGCGTCCACCTCAGTCTGGGAGGCGGACTCTAGCCGGCCGAGGGTGGTGGAAATGCTGGCGCCACGAGCGACTCGAGAAAGAAGGACGAACTCAGAATCCCGGGACGCCGGCCAGTAAGAAAGCAGCGGCCGTGGCCACCAGCGCCAAACCGGTCACCGTTCCCGCTACCGCCGATTTGCTGCCACCGGAAAAAATAATCGGCAGCAGGGCGCCGGCCGCGCAGGGCAGGGCCGTCATGCCGGCGGCAATCCCCAGCCCTGTGGCCAGACCGGTCGAGCCGGCCTGAGCCGCGTGGAAGGCCGCCACTCCCAGCCCGGTGGGCAAGGCTGCCGAAGTCGCCACGTGCGAGGTCATCGAAAGAAATTGGCTGGTGGCCGACGTTTCGCTTTTGACAAAAGTGTCTACAGGCTCCTGGGACGGAGCCTCTTTCCGGGTCGCTGGCAAAGCAAGGGTAGGAAGGTTGACCTTGGATTGAATTTTCACGCTGAGTTGGCCTCCGAAGGGGTTCTATCTGTGTCCCTCAAGTCTAGCCGGGAGGCGATAGAAGGCCGTAAAAAGGGCCGCGCCCAGATGAAAACGGTATGAACGGAGAAAACGTTTCTCCGCCGCGCATTCCCTCGTGCTTTAGAATCCTTTCCACCGCTCCAGCCGGATTTCATAGAAGTTTCACCACAACCGGCTAGACTTCCGATATGGCCATCGGCAGCATACGCAAAAAGGACCAGGGTCCCATCCGGCCCTCCTGGTCGCGCCATAGCCAGGCCAACTTGCGCAGCCAGGGCCAGCCCGACACCTTCAGCCGCAGCGAACCGCAACAATTCCCGCAGCTGCAGGGACGCATCCAGGTCGGCGGCCACCTGCTGAAAGACCCGCAGCACTCTCAGTATCCCTCCAGCCGCTACGAAATCCGCTGCTACGCGCCCGGTCCCGAGGGAGCGGTGCGCAGCCTGAGCGTGGAGGAACTGGTTGCCGCCCAGAAGGGTCCTTTCCAATCGGAGCTGAGTTTTGGAGTCAGCCCGGACTCGGGGCGTCCTCGCCGGTCGGACGAAAGCATCGGAAGGATCGTGCCCAAAGACCACAGCCTGCGCATCGACTCCATCGACATGCAGTACCAGCACTCGGGTGTCAATCGTCGCTACTTCCAACAGCTGACCCAGGTCGGCGCCATCGAGAATTTCCAGGTGCGCGGCCTGGTAGAAGCTCACGAACTGGAAGAAGCCGACAAGAACCTGCGCCAGGCCGGCTGCTCCCATTACCAACTCTCCCCCGGGCCCATCGGTGCGGAGTGGCTCGAGGACTACAGCGAGCCCCTGCTCGGCGGCGGCCGAGTGGTCCCGGCCCCATTCTCGGGCGGCCTGCAACCCTTGCTCGAGAGCCTCGGCGAGGCCCGCGGGCAGCGCTTCCAGCCCCACGGTCTCTCCGGCGATTTCTCCAGTCAGGGCAGTGTGCAACAGGGCGGCTACCAGCGAATCGGCGGCTCCCAGGCCATGGTCTATGGCGAGAAACTCTATCAGGCGCAAAGCTACGTGGAGGGCGGCAACATGCTCTCGGGCCAGCGCGCCGACGGCACCCCATACCTGCTGGTCGGACAGGACAGCATGGATCTCACCGGGGCTCTGCTCGAGAAGAAACTGGGACGCACGCCCTCTCCCGAAGAAGTCCGCCAGACCGTGGCCGGCGATTACGGAGTCAGCACCGACCAGGTTTTCGGCATCGAGCAACCCGGGGCATTCCACCTGGACATGCGCATGACTTCCCTGGCTCCCGGCGTCATCGGCCTCCAGGACAGTCCCCTGGCCGCGCGCCTGCAGACCGAGTGGCTGGCCCAGGAAGCCCCCTTGTCGGAAGCCGACCAGCAGCGACTCGACCGCCTTGCGGCCGAAGCCGACCAGGCGGCCCGCTACGAAGCGCTCACTCGCCGGGACCTGGAGAAAGCCGGCCTGCAGGTCGTCTCCATGCCCGGCGCCTTCCGCAACCTGGCCAAGGTCAACATCGACGGCTCCAACTTCTTCAACGGCCGCCACGGCACCAACCCCCAGGGCGAGAAATACACCATCCTGATGGGCGGCACCGCCAAACAAGAAGAGTATCTGGCCGACTTTCTGCTCGGCCAGGGCCACCTCCAGGTCGACCGTCTCTATTTCCTCGACCCGGAGCAAAACGGGCAAACCCTGGGCCAGCACGGCGGCCTCAAGTGCCGCACCAAGCCTCACGGCCAGGTCTAGAAGCAACTGGCAGGACTAGCCTGGCACCAGACAAAATCGCAGAGAAATGTCCAAAGAGCGCATCCAGCAGAAGAACCCCGACGTGACCGACGCCCTGGTGGAAGCCACCGGGCGCCTTATGGAGCAACTGGGCTACCGCAAGACCTCGATGGAGGACATCGCCGCCGCCGCCGGAGTCAGCCGGGCCACCGCCTACCTCTACTTCCCCAACAAAGAAGCCATGCTGGTCGCCTGGATCGATCGCCGCACCAGCCAACGACTGGCGGCCCTCGAGGGAATCATCCAGGCTGAATCTGATCCCGTCGAGCGCGTGCGCAAAGCCGTCATGGCTCGCATCGAGTTCTCGCTGGACGGGGCCCGGGGCTGGGGAGAACGCATTGATGAACTGCTCACGGCCGTGCGCCTGGCTCCAGAGGAATGGCGCCGCCGCATGCTTCACGATGAAGCGGCCTTGCTGGTGGAGACTCTGTCGCTGCCTTGCTTTCGCTGCCCCGTCAGCCCCCAGGCCACCAGCGAACTGCTCTCGCTGGCCACTCACGGGATCTTCTACAACCATCTGGGCAGACACCGACTCGACGAAAAGCACGAACTGCGCCAGCAGGCTGAGCAACTGATCGACCTGCTGCTCGGGGGCATCGTGCGCCCCTGACGGTCACCCGGAATTCCGAGAACGCCCTGCGGGGCGTTTTTTTTTTGCCCCAGGTGGCAGCAGGACTTCTACTGATTAGACAAAATTAGCCAAACATGTCTAATCAACAGAGTGAGGTCAACCCCTATCGTTGGATCATCCTCATCGGCCTGATCACCTCGGCGGTTCTCGAAGTGCTGGACAGCACCATCGTCAACGTGGCTCTCTCCACCATCGCCGGCAACCTGGGCGCCACCACCGAAGAAGTCGCCTGGATCTCCACCGGCTACATTCTCAGCAACGTCATCGTGCTGCCCCTCACCGCCTGGCTTTCCTCGGTCTTTGGACGACGCATTTATCTCACCGCCTCGATCGTAGGTTTTACCATCTTCTCCTTCCTTTGCGGGGTCTCCACCACGCTGCCCGAACTGGTCTTGTGGCGCATCCTGCAGGGGGCCGCCGGCGCCGCGCTGCTCTCGACCTCGCAGGCTACCCTGCGCGAAATCTTCCCCGCCCACGAGCAGGGCACGGTCCAATCGATCTACGTGCTCGGCATCATCGTCGCTCCCACTCTCGGGCCTATGGCCGGGGGCTACATCACCGACAACTACTCCTGGCCCTGGATCTTTTTCGTCAACCTGCCGGTCGGCGCGGTGGCCGCCTTCTTTATCGCCGCTTTTCTCAAAGACCCGCCCGGCCAGAAGCACCAGGGACCCGTCAAAGTCGACTTCCTGGGCATCAGTCTGCTGGCCGTCGGCCTCGGCTGCGTGCAGTATGTGCTCGAAGAAGGCAGTCGCAAAGACTGGTTCGACGACGAGAGAATCGTGCTGATGACCGTCGTCGGCGGCCTCTCCCTGCTGCTCATGGTGCTCTGGGAACTGTCCCCTCGCAATCGCCACCCGGTCATCAACTTCCGGGTCCTCAAAAATCGCGACCTGACCACCGCTCTCATTCTCTATCTAGCTCTGGGATTCGGTCTCTACGGCGGCACTTTTCTCTTCCCCCTGTTTGCCCAGAGCCTGCTGCACCTGACCCCCACCGCCACCGGCGCCGCCATGGTGCCGGGTGGAATCGCTACCGGCGTGGCCGCTATCGTGTCCGGCCAGATTCTCAACCGGCCCAAGCCCATCGTCAGCGGCCGCGCCATCATCTTGGGGGGACTGGTGCTCTTCCTGATGGGCACCTGGGATCTGGGGACTCTCAACTCCCAGGCCGGCGAGCCCAACGTGCGCATCGCTCTCATCCTGCGAGGGCTTTCCCTGGGAATGCTTTTTACCCCGATCAATCTGGCCGCTCTCTCCAGTCTGAAGGGTCGGGAGATCGCCGAGGGAGCCAGTCTTCTCAACCTGATGCGCCAATTAGGTGGCTCGATCGGCATCGCCGCTTTGTCCACCTATGTGACCAACCACAACGCACTCCACTACAACCACCTGGCCGCCAACACCTGGCAGGGCAATCCCGCCTTTCAGGAACGCCTGAGCGCCATCAGCGCCGGCATGCAGGCCCAGGGCATGGACCCGGACACGGCCCAACGCACCGCCCTCACCATGATTTCCGGTCTGGTTCGCACCCAGTCCATGACTCTCAGTTACAGCGACGCCTTTCACTTGATTGGCCTGGCGATTCTGGTCGTTTCGCCGCTGGTGTTCATCCTGCGCGAACCCGACCGCAGTGGAGGACCCCCTCCAGAAATGGAGATGCATTGATATGAAAGCCTTTCCCGCAGCCCTGCTGCTGTGGGTGGCCCCGCTGGCGGCGCAGCCACTTCCTCCCGTTGAGGAACCCCTGACGCTGCGCCAGACGGTGGACCGAGCTCTGGAAAGCCACCTCAAAAGCAAACTGAACCTCGAGAAGATCCGAGAAAGCGAGGCCCATCTGGCGGAAGCCTGGGCCGGACTCAACCCGACCGTCAACCTGAACGCCAACCAGTACAACCGCACCATCAACCTGGCCTCGCAGGGTCTGGGCGGCTCCAGCCTGCCCATTCCCTCGCTGGTCGGCCCCTTCTTCACTTTCGACGCACGCGTTCAGGTCGTCTACAAATTCCTCGACGCCTCGCAGCGCTGGAAAATCAAATCCGCCGAAGTGGGACGAGAGATCAGCCGCCAAGAGTACGAACTGGCTCGCCAGCAGGTGGACCTGCTGGCCTCCACCGCCTACATCAATCTGCTCAGCGCGCTCCACGCCCAGCAAGCCGGTCAGGCCGACCTGCAACTGGCCCAGAAAAATCTGGACCTGGCTCGCCATCAGAGAGAACAGGGTGTGGCAGCCGGTATCGACGTTACCCGCGCCGATGCACGGCGTGTGGAGCAAGAATTGAAACAGGCCCAGCTCGATGACAAAGTTCGTCGCGGCAACCTGGATCTGGCCCGTCTCATCGGGGCTCCCCTGAACACCCACTATCGACCGCAAGAATCGGCCCTGGCCGCTCTCGAGGACGGCCTGACCGTGGAGGCAGCCAACCAGGTCGCCCAAGAGCACCGGGTCGAGCTGCAGGTTGCCCGCCTCAAGGAAGAACAACTCCACCATGAGGTTTCGGCCGCCGATGCCGAGGACAGTCCCACCATGAATTTGGCGGCCGACTACGGATTCGCCGGCAACACCCCTACCCAAAACATCTTCGGCACTCACAACGTCGGCATCAATCTGTCGATTCCCCTCTTTGACGGTGGAGTCAGTGACGCCAAATCCGATACCTTTCGCAGCCAACTCCGCCAGGCAGAAATCGAGCACCAGGATCAGCAACTTCAGGTCGAGCAAGACGTGCGTGGCTCTTTCCTCAAGCTGCAGCTGGCCCGCCAGCAAATCGTCACGGCCCGCGCCTCTCTGGTGCTGGCCCAGCGCGAGATGACCATGTCTTCCGACCGATTCGCGGCCGGGTTGGGCACCAGCGTGGAACTGGTGGACGCCCAGGCCAAGCTGGCCCGGGCCCGCGACGCCGAGGTCCAGGCCCTGGTGGCCTACCAACTGGCCCAGGTCGAACTGGCCGCCAACATGGGCCGCCCCGAACTCGTTTTGCAAGGAGAAAAACCGTGAAAAAGACTCTCGTCTGGGGACTTGGTTCCCTGCTGCTGTTGGGCGGCGCTCTGGCCGGCTATCACTATTGGAGCGAAAGCCAAAAATCCGTTTCCACCGACGACGCCTATGTGGAGGCGGACGTCATTGCCATCTCCCCCGAGGTGCCCGGCCGAATCCTCCGTTTACACGTCAAAGACAACCAACCGGTCAAACAAGGCGACCTGCTGGTCAGCATCGAGCCCGATGACTATCATTCGCGCCTGGCCCAGGCCGAACGCTCGCTGAAGGCCGCCCAACAGAAAGCGCTGGCCGCCCGCGCCGACTTCGAACTCACCCGAGTCCAGGCCGAGTCCTCCATCAGCGAAGAGAGCGCCGGAGTGGATGTCTCACAAGCGGCCGTAGAAACCGCGCAGAGCAACGTCAGCCAGGCCCGCCAGCGCCATCTCCAATCGCAGGCGGCCCGACGCACCAGCCTGGCCAATCTACGCCGGCTACGCAGCGAAGTCGACGTAACCGTGGCCGAACGCAAGCGGCTGGAAAACGACGCCCTGCGCTATCGCGCCCTCTACGCCAAAGACGAAATCTCTCGTCAGCAATTGGAGCAAACCGAGACCCAACTGCGCCAGGCTCAGGCCAAAGTCCAGTCGGCCGAGCGTCAAGTGCAGGCCTCCTTTGCAGAGGTGGCCCGGGCCAATGCCTCTATCGGGGAAGCCGCCGAAGCCATCCGAACCAACCAGGCCCAGGTGAGTGAAGCCGAATCCAAAGTAGGCCAGGCCCGCTCCAAATTAGCCAGCGCCCAATCCGCTCCTCAGCGCATCGCCGCCGCCTTCGCTCAGGTAAGGGTGGCCGAGGCCGAAGTCGAACGCGCCCGGGTGGACGTCAGCCTGGCCCGCAAAGACGTGGAACGCGCCTCCATTCGGGCCCCGCGTGCCGGAGTGGTCAGCAAACGCTCCGCCCAGATCGGCGCCTACGTGCAGAAGGGCTCCCCTCTGCTCTCGCTGGTTGCCCACCAGGACCTCTGGGTCCAAGCCAACTACAAGGAGACTCAGATGGAGCGATTCCGCCCGGGCCTCAAAGCCGAATTCGAAGTCGACACCTATCCCGGCAAAGTCTTTCACGGCCATCTCGACAGCCTCCAGGCCGGCACCGGCTCCCGCTTTTCCACTCTGCCTCCCGAAAACGCCTCCGGCAGCTTCGTCAAGGTGGTGCAGCGCATACCCGTCAAAATCGTGCTCGACGACCAACCCTCCGCCCAGACGCCCCTCATTCCCGGCATGAGCGTGGTCACCCGAGTGCTCCTGACCCAGTAAACAAGCCAGACTTCGTGCCCTTGACAGAGGCAAACGGCTTGGCCTATGGTTGCCCAGAATCGGCCGAAAGACGCCTGGGGGGATTAGAGGAACCCCAGCCATGACCAAGCCAGCTTATCAACCAGGTGCCACCGTCCAATTGGACGAGCAAGTCTCCGCGGACGTCGTGGATCCGCATGGAAACCTGCGAGCCTGCAAGGTGCTGGAGTGGCTGGAAGTGGTCGGGGGACTGGCGGCCACCCAGCATTGCGGTCATTCTGTGGTGGCAGCTTCGGTGGACACTCTGACCCTGCCCAACGCTCTGCCGCTCGGCTCCCAGGTAACGCTCGCGGCCGAGGTGGCGCACACCTCGGACCGAAGCATCGGTGTGCGGATTCATCAACCCGGACTGCAACTGGAAGCTCAGATGACTTTCGTGGCCGTCGACCCTCAGGGCAAGGCGCTGCAGGTCCCGCCGCTGGGGCGAAAATTAGCTTCCTACGTTTCGCCCCTGCGCAGACGAGCGACTGCGAGCACTGCCCCACCACAAGGATTTTTGCAGCGAAAAACCCCTCGCCAGAAAGCCTACCATCACAGAGCCGAGTTGGTCCGCCCGATCCATCTCAACACCGATGGCATGCTCTACGGGGGCATACTGATGCACTGGCTGGAAACGCTCGCCGCACGTTCGGCCCAGACCTTTCTTTCTCGACCTGTCCGTTGGACCGGCCTTCACGGCCTCCATTTTCTAAAGCCGGTTCCACCCGACCGACTCGTCCACATCCAGGCTGCGGTGGCCCACACTGATACCGATACTCTCACCATCCTGGTCCAGGCCCGTTCGGAGAACCGTGACAATGGCGAGCAGGAGGAGACTCTCCGCGCCTTCCTGACCTTTACTCCCGGCGATGGCAAGCGCGTGCCCTCTCTGACCTGCGACAGCGCTCAAGAAGATGCACTTTTCCGAGAGGTCGAAAACCTGCGTTCCTTACGGGATGGAGTACGCCTGAAAGGCCTTTCTGAGCAATTTCAGACTTCTGCAATAGTCTAGGGGAACACAAACATAGAGGAGCCGACCCCATGCTTTCCCCTGCCCTGCTGAGCCTTGCCAAAAAACCCAGCTACCACTACGAACCCAAGCTGGGCTGGGAGCAAGTGCGCCCGGCCAGCGGCGAAGTGCGTAACCACCTGGCCGAGCAGTTCGTCCAGGCCCAGGGCGACGAAAATCTGGTCACTTCCCTGGCCTCCCCCTCCGTGCGCGCTCTCCTCAAGGCCGAGGTTGCCGTAGAACAGTCCGTCGTGCTGGCCTACCATGCCGACGAAGCCCGCCAGCGAATGGATCAGGCCTTGGACGAGAACCTGGGTCCTAAATGGACACAGTCAGAACACAGCCTGAACGCACCCGAGCCCGGTAATAACCACGGATTTTTTCTCGCCAGCTGCGGCGGCCGCACCTACCGGCAAGAACTCTCGATCGACACCAAAAGCCAGGAAATCACTCTGAGAACCCGCGGCAAATCCGAGGGCAAAGACGCCAGCCACTCAGTCAAAGCCCACTACGATCCCCGCACCGGAGAAATCATCCCCGAAACCCTGACCTCCGATTACAACTGGAACATCCTCAAACTGTAGCCGTCTCGGTTTCTAAACGTCGCGCCGGTCTCAAGCAGCAAGCCAATTTCCGAGGCACCCCAGGATCAGCATACCCCTGCCGCGGTCGACTGATCCTACGAGGCGAAGCCGGGCCCGGGTTAGATCAAGGTATCTAACTTAGGAGGAAGTGAGCCATGTCCAAAACCCTGAAACAGATGACCCTGGCCCTGGGGACGGTGTGCCTGATGGGGGTCAGCGCCCTGGCCGCCGGTGAGAAGACGGTGGAAGGAACCGTGACCAAGTGGTCCGACAGCACCAGCAGTTTCCAGACCAAGGCCACCATCGAAACCTGGACCTTCAGCTTCGACAAAAGCAAGCTGCAGAAAGTCGGCACGCCCAAGGTCGGCGCCCATCTCAAAATTAGCTACCATATGAACGGCAAAGAATACGTCGCCGACAAGGTCGAAGTCCTGAAGAAATAACCATCGCAGTCGCCCGGCCCGAGCGGCCGGGCGTTGCGTTCGGTCCACGCCCCGAGCTGACCAGGCAACCGATCCAGGGCGGCGAAGTGTCGCTGATGAGCCAGGTCGAAGCCAACCACCGTCGCCTCCAAGCCCACTACCGACGGGGCGACCCGGGTCCTTTCATAGAACCCCGAGCCGACGGCGCCAGCGACTGGCAACTCATCGCCCATTTCGCCCGCCTGGCGGTTCGCCAGGACCAGTACGTGCTGGACATTGCCCTGGTAGACTGGGACGGCCACCGACCCTACCGGCGATGGACGGCTTTCCAGGGCTGGTCCGGCCCTCCCAGCCTCGCCCAGCGACTCGAAGCAGCCGCCCGAGCCCTCGAGGACGAAGGACTCTTTCGGCTCTGCTATTGGTGCGGACAGCGCAACAACCGGGGCCATATGAGCGGCATCTCCCTGGAAGAAGCCGACACCAGCATCCCGATTTGCCAAAGCTGCGCAGAACGCTTCTTTGGCGTCGTTTACTGAAGAGGGACCGGTGAGTTAATTGGTGACCAGCCTGTGGGTCACTTGCTCGCCCTCGCCGCGCTTGGCGACCTCAGCAAGATAGGTCCGCACCTGCCCCTCGTTGGGCGAGAGAAATTGCATTCCGGCCACGCAAGAACGAATGTCGCTTTCCTGCGGCTGCGGGTCGGCCAGAGTCCAGGCCACCCGGGCCCGCACCCGAATCTCCTCCACTTTGGCCACGTCGGTATCGATGCGGAGCTCCATCACCGTGCCCACTTCCAACGGACCCTGACAGTGAAGCTTCATTCCCCCAGGCGTAAGATCGAGCGCGACCGCCCGATAATAGGGCAGCTGCCGGCCCATGACCCGCAAACTGACGCGAGTTCGCTCGGTCTGGCGCACCTCGGCCAGCTGCTCCGGGGCGCGCACCAGACAGTACTTACGCAAGGTCTCGGCCAATTCCAGCCTATCGGCGGGGGGCAAATTAGGTTGCGCCACCCCGATATAGCCATCTCCGCGCGAAGATCGACAGGCGGTCATGGTGACCCACACATCCAGCTTGTCCTTGGGAGCGGGCAGCGTCAGCGGAAAGCGGACGCGCATCTTGGAGCCGGCCTTCTTGGGCCGATCTAAGAGAAAGCAAATGTTGCTTTCGCGGATATCGATAAAGTGCACCCATTCTGGAGCCGAACGAAAGAAACTGAGCATAGCATGGGTTTAACCGCCGGGCATCACCTGAAGTTCCGAATCAAGCGGCCCAATCCCAGGAGCCCGTGGGCGCCTCCACACGCTTGCCGCGCTGTCCGGTGCGAGCCACACTTGCCACGATCCCCAGGGCGGCAAAGTTCATCAGCAGAGAAGTGCCTCCGTGCGATACAAACGGCAGCGGAATGCCCACCGCCGGCACCAGACCGGTGGTCATTCCCAGATTGATGACGACCTGAAATCCCAACATAACCAGCGTGCCGGAAACCAGCAGAGCTCCAAAGCGACTGGTGGCCCGCGCCGAAAAACGCCAGAGCAGCGCCAGCAGCAAAGCAAACAGCAGCAAGATGCCCAGACACCCGACGAAGCCCAGTTCCTCGCCAATCGCCGTGATCACGAAATCGGTGTGATTCTCAGGCACAAACCCGTGCTGACTGAGCAAGCCGCGCGTCAACCCCGCCCCCCAGACGCCGCCTGCCCCGATGGCCGTCTTCGACTGGATCAAGTTGTAGCCCACCCCCTGCGCGTCGTGCTCGGGGTTGAGAAAGACCAGCAATCGATCCTGCTGATAGGGCTTCAGGATGTGCGGCAAAACCGCCAGACCGGAAACCACCAGACCGCTCAGATAAACCGGGGAAGCTCCGGAGACAAATAGCATGCCCAGGGTAATGGCCAGAAGCACGCAGGCAGTCCCTAAATCCGGCTGCATCAACGTCAACAGAAAGGGTCCCGCCAGCAGCCCCAGGGCCGCCAGCAGCCGAGGAGGGCCCTCCAGAATCCGGGCCAACACCAGGATTAACCCAAGCTTGGCCAGCTCCGAGGGCTGAAATGTCCCTAACGGTCCCAGACTCACCCAACGTTGCGCCCCGTTGGCCGCATGCCCCAAACCCGGCACCATCACCAGCCCCAGGCACAGCAGCGCCAGTCCGTAAGCCCACCCACCCAACGTCTTCCAGCGACCGTAGTGGACCCGGCTCAAAGCCAGCATCACGCCCAGCCCCAGCAGCGCATAAGCCCCCTGGCGCCAGGCCCCCGTCCCCAGCAGGCTGTAGAGAGTCAGCAAACCCAGACTCAACAGAGCCAGGCATACCGACAGCAGCGACCTCATTTCTTGGTCCTCCGAAAAGCATAGCGATACAACTCTCCGGCGATCCCGGCAGCCTTCTCGCCGCCGAATCCTCCGGACTTTTCCAAAAACACCACAATCACCAGCCGCGGTTTGGCGGCGGGCGCGAAACTGACGAACCAGGTGTGATTCGGTCCGTTGGTTTCCACCGTGCCCGTCTTGCCGGCCACTTGCACCCCGGGGATCGCGGCCGCTCCTCCGGTTCCGTGGTCGACGGCCCCGACCATTCCCTGACGCACCGCCGCCAGCGCCCTGGCGGGCACCGGCACTTTGCGCCGGGGTCGAGGATGGGCCGACCACTGTAAAGCGCCCGCCCGGCTGACGATTTTCTCCACCAGGAAAGGCGCATACACCTTACCACCGTTGGCCACCGCCGCCGTAGTCACAGCCATTTGCAAAGGTGTGACCAGCAGCATTCCCTGGCCGATCCCCATATTGGTCGTGTCATAGCCGCCCCACGGCTCCTTCCAGACCTTCTCCTTCCACTTCGGGTCGGGCACCAGACCCGGATCTTCGTGAGGCAAATCGATACCAGTCGCGCTCCCCAGGCCGAAAGCCCGACAATAACGCGCCAGCCGATTCGGCCCCAGCCGATCGGCCATCCGGTAGTAGACCACGTCGCACGACTGGGCCAGACTTTCCACGAAAGAAATCGATCCGTGTCCCGAGGTCACGAAGCAGTTCTGACCGTGGTAGCTTCCCGAACAATAAAACATCGAGTTGGGAGTGCAGAGCTTTTCCGCCAGTCCGGCCGAGCTGGTCACCAATTTGAAAGTGGAACCCGGCGAGTAGGCGCCCTCGAAGGCCCGGCTCAACAGGGGGGCCGACGGATCCTTTAGCAAGGCTTGATACTCTCGGTTGGTGATGCCTCGCGCGAAAGGACGCGGATCGAAATTCGGTCGAGAAGCCAGCGCGCGGACCCGCCCGCTCTGAGGATCCAGCACCACCACCGCGCCGCCATGGGGCGAATGTACGGCCGCCTCCAGCAACTGCTCGGCCCGCTGCTGCAGACCCAAATCCAGAGTCAGGTAGAGGTCCGCACCGGCCACCGGACTGCGCGCGTCCTCCACCGATAGGGTTCGCCCTCGCGCGTCCACGGTATAGGCCTGCAGGCCCTTTCGGCCCCGCAAACGCACGTCGTACTCTTTCTCCAAACCAGTCTTGCCCAGCATGTCGCGAGCCGAATAGCCACCCTTGGCGGCCAAACGCTTGAGCTCTTCTTCGGAAATCTCACCGGTATACCCGAGCACGTCAGCAGCCGTCTTTCTGTGAAAATAGCGGCGCCGGGCGGCGGCCTCCAGATACACCCCGGGCAGTCCGCGCAAACGCACGGCGCTACGGGCCAATTGCTGTTCGCTCAAAGTTCGTTGCAAAACCAGCGGTTCCAGGGGAGCCAGTGCCAGCGCCCGCGTGATTCGTGCCCTCAGCTCCGAGCGCGGCTGGCCCAGGGCCTCACTCAGCACCCCTTCCAGCTCTCCGCGCTTTTGTAGCTCGCCGGGTCGCACCCACAGTTGGTAATGCGGTTCGTCGCTGACCAGCAGTCGGCCGCGCATATCATAAAGGCGCCCGCGCGGCGGAGTGGTGTGCTCCAGCACCCGGCTATCGCGCAGAGCCTTGCGCTGATGGACGGGAAACTCCACCACCTGGAGCTGATAAAATCGACAACCCAGGCAGACCAGACAGGCCAGCGTCCCCAATCCGAGCACTTTCAGTCGCCGTAAGCCAGCGGCCGCCAATCCTTCCACCCCTCACTCCTTCCCACGCCGAGTTTCGTCCCCACCTTGACCAGCAATCCCATGGCCAGACCGTTCCAGACCAACAGGGCCACCAGAGCCCCCGGCTCGATCTGGGGAGGATGTTGGGCCACGGTCCACATCAGGCTCTCCAGACCCTGGAAACACAGCGCCGCGCCCCCACCCAAGAGCACCGCGCGCCAAGTCCCCCGTTGGCGTACCAGCGTGGCCGCCGACCAGCCGATCAAGGCGTACAAAGCTGCGAAGGCGACCGAGGTACCGGTCATCGCCCCGACCAGCGCTCCCACCCAGAAACCCATGGCCGTGGCCGCGCTCCGCCCTCCCCACCAGGCGGTGGCCAGGGTCAAAAGCAAAGGCGCGTCCAGAGGTAGCCCCAGGCGGGTCAGCCAGCTCCCCTGCAGCACCACTACCAGCAAGGCCAGGCCGGCCAGCAAAAGGCTCCTCATCGACGCAGCAACAGCACCTCGGTGCTGCTCTCCGAAGCGAAGGGACGGACCAGAACCGAGGAATACACTGCCTTCTGGGGTGCCAATCCGGTCACTTCACCCAGCCGGATGCCGGCCGGGTAGCGGCCATCCAGACCGCTGCTGGTCACGATCTCGCCGGGACGAATCTTGGTTTCAGGGTCCAGGAAGCGCAGCTCGCAAAGCTTCTGGTTGCGCCCATAGAGCACGCCCTTGGCGCCCGCCCGGCCCACCCGCGCGGAAATCACCGTGTTTGGGTGGGTGAGCAAACGCACTCGGCTCGATTCGCGGCTCACGCTACTGACCGTTCCGGCCAGGCCCTCGGAAGTCACGACCGGCATGCCGACTTTGACTCCCTGGCTCGCACCCGAATCCAGCACGAACATTCCCGGCCAACCCGGCGGTTGGTACGTCAGCACCCGGGCCGCCAAGACCCCGCCGCGAGCGTAGGGGGCGGAGCGTAACTTGACCATCGAGCGCAATCGATCGTTCTCCTCCTGAATCTGCTGCTGGCGGCGCCGCTCTTCCTGGCTCAAACCGGCGCTGGCCGGGCTGACGGGCGGCGAGGGAGCGGCCGCTTTCCAGAGGGGAGCCATACTGGCTTGCAGCGGATTTTCCCCGGCTGCCGGGGGGGCCAGCGACAAGGTTACGCCCAACAAGCCCAACAGCAGAACCGCGGCCGCCGCCACCCGAGTCGGCTTCCACAACCGCAGCTTGCGGCCAACGCCCAGGAGGGAGCTGCGCAGGTCCTTCTCGCGCAACAAGCGCAACAAGCCTTCACCCTCCGCCTGGACGTGAACTCCCAGATGAATGCGGTCGTTGAGAAAGTCCTGTAGCCCCTTGAGTCCGGCTCCCGGTCCGGCCAGGGTCAATCCGTTCTTCACCAGGTCCTGCAGCTGTTCGTGGCTGCTGGAGGTGACCAGCGACTGCAGTTCGCCCGCCAACTGATCTAACGAGGGAGCAATCGCCTCGTGCACGGCCCTCGAAGAAACCTCGATCTTGCGCGGCAGTCCGCGTGCCAGGTCGCGCCCGCCCACCGAGCAGTGCTCCTCCGCCCCTCCCGGGGTCGCGCAACCAACGGAACGGAGCAGAGTATCGGCCGTAAACATGGAGATCTCGACCTGAAAATCGCGCCGCACCAGATCACAGACCGCGCCTTGCCAATGCTGCCAGGAGGCGGTGAGACCCCGATTGTCGAGCACCCGGCCATAGCTGATCACGGCGGCCTCGGCCGAGGTCGCGTCCAGATGCACGATAAGGCTGGCCTGAGGCAGCAGCAGCGGCAAATTCGCCCCGGCCGCCGCCACTCGACACTGGTCCACCAGCTCCACCGAACGAGCGCCCGCCGCCCGGGCCGCCTCCGTCACGCTGCGTTTTTCCGAGTCGGTCAGCCCGTTCGGAACCTGGAGCAGAACCCTGGGTCCCACCGGTCCCCGATAGCCAGCCTCCCGGAAAGCGTGTTCCAACACCCGGATCGCCAACTGTGAATCACGAACTCGTCCTCCCTGCAGCGGCTGCAAGACACGCACATGGGGAGGAACGCGACCTTCCATCTGACGCGCCATCGAGCCCAGAGCCAACGTCACGCCCGAGGGGCTGACGGCGATACAGCCTCCTGGCTGCAGTTCACGCCCCGCGGTCACCGTATAAAGTTCCTGACTGGTCAAAGAAACCGCCAGATCCACGCGCACCGAGGAGCCGGGCGGGCGTTCCAGTGCGGGCACGCGCGGCAGAGTGGGCGCCGAGACGCTTTGGGTCTTCCGCGAGGGGAGAGCGAATGTGGCCATGGGGCCTCCTTTCTAAGACGCCAGCACCAGAGAGGCGCTGGACTTCGCTTGCAGAGCTCCGAGGACCGCACAAGTAGAAGGCTGATCCGCGATTCGAAATGGGAGTTCCAGGGTCTGCTGTAAGTGGTCGCACAGGCCCTTGAGCCGGGCACCCTCGCCGGTCAGCACCAGACCCTGGTCGACCAGGTCGGCCGCCAGGCCCGCGGGCACGTGCTCCAACGCCTGCTGGATGCCGCGAGCGATGCGACCCAGCGGCTCTTGCAGAGCCTGAGAAATCTCCAGAGCGTTTAACTCCACCTGGCGAGGCAATCCGCTGACCAACTCCCGCCCCCAGGGGGAAAACGAGCCCTGGGCCCGCTCGGGCACGGCAAATCCCAGGCGATGCTTGACCTCCCGCGCCGTCTGGAGAGACAACTCCAGCTCGTGGGCATGCAGGCAGTGCAGTCGGACCGCTTCATCCAAGGCTTGTCCGGCCACCTGTAGAGAGCGCGTGGCGATGACCTGATGCATCGAAAGAATGGAAACCTCGGTGCTGCCCGCGCCCACGTCCACCAGCGCCTGTCCTCTCGGCTCCCCTACCGGCAATCCGGCCCCGCGCGCGGCCGCCAAAGCTCGCGGCACGGCCACGCAGCGGGCGGGCCGCAAAGCCTGGAACAAAGATTGGCAGGCGAAACTGTCGGACGTATCCGACATCGCCACAAACAAGCGGGGCCACAAGCGACTTTTCCAATCCAGAACCTGGCTCAACAATCGCTTGATCAGGAGCGCGGCCACCTCCGGGTCGGCCAGCCGTCCAGCCACCACCGGCTGGATCACCTCGATGTCTTCGTCCACCCGCCCCAGCATCTGCGCGGCGGCCTCCCCGGTGGCCAGCACGGCGCGACTGGAGAGACTGCGGGCCAGCAGGCACGGCTCGCGCAGCAAAACCTTGCCGCCGGCCGCTGCCAGCAAGTTCTCCGTTCCCAAATCGATACTGATTTCCACGGCTTCCACCTCCCGCCAATCAAGGTTTCATAAGCCGATCGTAGCATACATCAAGCGTGATCCTCGTGGTGAATGGGTCCCGCCCACCTAGGGACGGCCGTACCCTGCGGGGCAGGGCCTGGCCGAGGCCAGAACTAAGGGGCCCCCAATGCAAGCTTCGTTTCAGGTCGGAAACGTGTCCCTGACTTTTTCGCCGGAATCCTCGATCTCCATCGACGACGACCTCTACATCAACGTTTGGGGAATGGCGCGGCCGGAACTCGGCGAGCTGTGGAGCGGCTACGAGAGCGACGACAAGGTGGGCTTCCGCTTGCGCTTCCGCGACATTCACCGGGCCGGAGTTCCCACCGGCGAAGCGCTCTTTGAAGCAGGCCGGTCCAGCAATTTCGACCATTACCTGTGGGACGATGGCTGGGATTTTGCCCTGGAGTTCACCGGTTCGGCGGTGATCCGAGAAGGCTGGCTGGAAATGCACGGCGAGCTGGCCCCTCAGTATCAAGAAAGCCCGCGTGCGAAAGTGAAGCTGTGTTGGCCTGTGCCGCTCGAGGGTCTGGATTGGACGACCTACCGATTTGCTTCTCTAGTCGAAACGGAAGGGGCCGACCCGCGTTGGGTGACTCAATTGGACCTGTCAGATATGGACCTGGACCAACTGCCGGCCCGGGTCCTGGAATTCGAGAACCTGCGCAGCCTGCGGGTGCGCAACCTGCCTCTGACCACGCTGGCCATTGCCGGTCTGACACAGCTGGAAGAACTTCAGGTCTATGGCGGCCAGCTGACCCATCTACCTGCCGCCATGGGCCGGTTGCAGGCGCTGAACTGGCTGCAGGTCAGCCACTGCCGTCTGCAATCGACGCCCGCGGAACTGTGGTCCCTGCCCGCCTTGCGCCATCTGGATCTGAGCCACAACCAGCTGACTGGCCTGCCCGAAAGCATGCAGCTGCCGGTTCTGAGAAACCTCGACCTGGCCGACAATCAGCTGACCACTCTACCCGAAAGCCTGGCCCAACTGCCGCGCCTGAAAAAGCTATCTCTGGCCAACAATCCGCTCCTTTCCTTACCCCAGGTTTTTGCCGAGTTCCGTCTGGAACTGCCGCTGGCCGACAAGATGCGCTTGCTGGACTACAGCTACCCTGGCGCGGAACCCTGGGATGATTCGCTGTATCAGGCAGACCAGCTGCCCCCCGATTGCCCCGAGGCCCTGGGCGGGCTGGCCCTGAGAAGTATCGGCCTGTGTCACTCGCAAAGCCCGACCGAGGTCGGTGGCACTCGCTTCGGGGGATGGCCGGATCTACCGGTTGGCCAGGACTATCCACGCTACGTCCAGGACGATAGCCAGTACCACTATGAGTTCATCGCGCAACTCAACTGCGTCGAACTGGCCGACCTGCAGGGCTATTTACCGCGCACCGGTCGGCTTTACTTTTTCCTCAGCAACATCCACGAAATGCAGCCCCTGGTTCTCTACAGCGAGTCCGAGCGGCTTGTGGACGGGTCCTCGCTGACCTTGACCGCCGACACCTTTTTCGACACCTGGGAAGTCCCGTATCCCGGCTTCGCCACCACCATCACGCCCTTTACCAGTGTGCCTTCGAGTTACTCCTCCCGAAGCAATCCCCACCTCTTCGAAGGCGAGGCGGCGGCCTGGGCCGAGGAGGAGGAAAAGCTCGATCAGTTCCGCCAGCAACAGAGCCCTTCTGACAGCCATGAAATCAACAGCCACGTTTTCACTCAACACGAATCTCCCCAACTGCAGGCCGCCCTCAGGCATCGCGGCCATCCCAACGACTGGCTGATCTTGCTCAAAGTCGCCTCGACCGGCGGCTTCCAGTGGGGCGACGCCGGGGAGCTGTTCTATGTAATTCACAAAAGTGACCTGACCCGGCGCGACTTCTCCGCCGTGTTTTGCACCTGCGAGTCGAGTTAAGCAAAAGACGAGAGGAACTGGCCAGCGTCAGCACCAACCATCGGCGATGAAACGCTTTACTCTCACGCTGGGCCTGGCGCTGGCCCTCTCCTGGTTGGCTCCGGCCGAGCCCGCCCGCCCCTTCTCCGAGACCCTTCCCGAGTTCGAAGCGATGACCCAACAGCTCTTCGAGAAGTCCGGCGTCCCTGGAATGGCGGTGGGCATCGTCTATCGAGGACAAGTGATTCTGTTGAAAGGTTATGGCGTCCGCGCAGCAGGGCAACCAGCCACGGTGGATGCGGACACGGTCTTCCAGGTGGCTTCCTGTTCCAAGCCGATGACCAGCACCGCCCTGGCCCACCTGGTCAGTCGTAAAGTCATCCACTGGGACGACAAGATCACCCAATACTCCTCGGACTTCCGGCTGAGCGACCCCTGGGTCACTCAACACCTGACCTTCCGGGATCTGCTCTCTCACCGCAGCGGCCTCCCCGAGGCGGCTGGCGACGTGCTGGAAAATCTGGGCATGGACCGGGCCCAAATCCTCCACAGCCTGCGTTTCCTGAAACCGGCCTACGATTTCCGGGCCGGCTACGCCTACTGCAACTTCGGCTACACCGCCGCCGGCGAGGCGGCCGCTGAGGCCGACCACAAGCCCTTCGAGCAGATGATGCAAGAAGAGCTTTTCAAACCGCTGGGAATGACCAGCGCCAGCGTGCGCTTCGCCGATTACCAGGCAGCTCCCAATCGCGCTTCCAGCCACCTGATCTGGAAAGGCAAAACCTTGGTGACCCTGCGGGAGCCCGATGCGCAGGCTCCGGCCGGCGGAGTCTCCTGCTCCACCCGCGACCTGTTGCGCTGGGCGCAGTTTCATCTCGACCCCAAGCAAATCATCATCGAGCGCTCGGTGCTGGCCGAAACCTATCGCATTCACGCCACTACCTCCAACAATCCGGCCAACTTCTCCGCCTCCGGCTACTATGGTCTTGGATGGATTCCATCCTTTGACCACAAAGGACGACTCCACGTGGATCACTCGGGCGCCTTCTTCACCGGCGTGCGTAGCTGCGTGGCCCTCATTCCCGAAGAGGAAGTCGGCATCGTGGTCGTGTGCAACGCTTTTCCCAGCGCTCTACCGGAAGCCGTCAAGGCCGGCTTTATGAAGATGTATGATGATGGCCAAAGCGACCCGGCCTACAGCAACATGGTCGGCCAAAAAGTTCTGGCCGCTCTCACCGGAATGAGCGAAGGACAACCCACTCCGCCGCCCGTGAGCGGCCTTGCCGGTCCGGACGACCAGATGCTCTACAACAACCTTTTCTATGGTTCAGCCCGTCTCTTTAGACGCGACGGAAAGCCCTGGATGGCCCTGGCCAAACGAGAATTCCCCTTGCAGGTCAGCGGACCCAACCAGTTCGTCTACACTCGCGAGCCCGGTAAATACGAAGACATCACCGGATTTACTCTGGATGTCGACGCCACCGGCTTCACCGCCCACGGCCTGGGACCGGACCAGTTCCAGCGCTTCGAACTGGTGCGAATGCCTCCCAGACCTTAAGCTCGAGCCCAGGCTCCGAACATCATATCGCCGATGAAGGTGGCTCCGGCCTCAACGCGTTCCGCGTCCAGGCGGGTCCGCAGGCTGTGTAACCCCACTTCCTCGGCGCTGGCCACTCCTTGCTGGAGAATACGCGGCAGAGCCGCCTCCACAATGTCGGCCAGCAGGCCGGGTTGCCCGGGAGTCTGCACAATCGCCTCGGCCCGCACTCCCTCGACGGTCAGGCCGGCCTGGGTGAGCGTCTTGTGCAAATCGCGGCCCTCCAGGCGCACGATATCGCGCAGCCAACCATGGGCCCGCTGGTGCAGCGGCAGCGGCAGCAGACGGGCCGGACCCATCGACAAATCCATCTCCTGCAAGATCATGCGGCCGCCCGGCTTGAGCCGTTCGGCCAGGCGACGCACGGCTTCCACCGGGTCGGCCAGATACATCAGCACCCGCCGCCCCACGATGGCGTCGAACTCGTTCAGGCTGGCCGGCAAGTTCAAAAGGGTCTCTTCGCGAGGCTCCACCGCCACCACCGAGCCGCGCTCGCCCACCAGGGACCGGAGTAAGCCGGACATCTCGCCACCTCCGTCCCCCAGGTGGAGCACCCGCATTTTCTCCCAAATCCCCGCCTCGAGCAGCAAACGCCGCGTGAAATCTCCCCCGCCAGGCGCCAAACGGCCGGGCTTACGCATCATTGGTGTCGTCAATCCCTTTGTCATCCAGGGCAGCTTAACGGGCCAACATGAGAATTTGGTGAGTTTTCGGGGAAAACTTCGGGTCCGACCGAGGCGGTACCGCCGTCCCTTCAATGGCTACGAGGTCTGCCGCCAGCTCAAAGAACACGAACTCACCCGACACATTCCGGTCCTCTTCGCCACCGGCGCCACCTCGCCCGAGGAGCAACAGCGCGCCCTCCAGGTGGGTGGGGTCGATTTTCTCAGCAAACCCTATCACGAGGAGACGGTGCAGGCCCGGGTGCTGCGGTATTCGAAGCTCCCCAGCCTATGAAAAAGCTGTTTCTGGCGCTGCTGCTCACCTCCCTCGGCTGGTCCGATCCCATCCTACCCCAAAGCCAATTCGTCGAGGTCGAACCCAACGTGCGCCTGCAGGTGCTGGACTGGGGAGGCAGCGGTCCGCCTCTGGTTCTTCTCGCCGGCCTGGGAGACAACGCCCACGTTTTCGACCACTTCGCCCATCAATTTACCGACAGGTTCCGTGTCATCGGCATCACCCGGCGCGGCTTCGGCCTCTCTTCACAACCGGAAACCGGCTACGACGTGGCCACCAGAGCTCGAGACGATCTGAGGGTCCTGGATGCTCTCGGCATGAGCAAGGCGGTCTTCGTGGGCCACTCCATGGCCGGCGACGAACTCAGCAAACTCGGGGCCGACCACCCCGATCGCGTGGAGAAACTGGTCTATCTGGACGCCCTGGAATACGGCACCCACGCCAGGCTGCCCCAACCGCCCTCTCCGGAGTACAGCGACCGCGACGTAGCTTCCCTGGAACTCTTCTCCGCCGCCAATGCTCGCTTCTTCGGGCATCGAGCCAGCGAGTCGTCGATGCGCGAAACCTACCGCTTTGACGCGGACGGCAAGGTGATCGCCCCCGTCAGTCCTCCGGAAATTGCCCGGAAAATGGCCCGGGGCTCCCAGCAAGCCGACTATGCCCGAATCAAAGCGCCGGTGCTGGCCATCTTTGCTCCACTCGCTCCCCACACGCCCGGCTACGGCTACCTGACTCCCCAACAAAAAAGGGACTTCCAGCGCACCTACCCGCCCATCGTGGCCTGGCAGAAAAAGGCCTTTCAGCGCTTCCGCAAGGGCATCCCTCAGGCCACCGTGTTCGAACTCCCCGGCGCCTATCACTACATTTACATTACCAACGAAGCCTTCGTGGTCGAGAAGATGCGCAACTTCCTCAGCGTCAAGTCTAAAGAGAGACCATAAATCTAACAGGCAGCGGCCGTCCCAAGGGTCGAACGCCCGCCCCATGAAATCGCTTTGGACTTACCTGGGCCTGGCCCTGATTCTTACGGGCTGCTCCGGCTCTCCCAAACACATCGTGGACTCGGGAGAGATCGGCGCCATTTCTTTTCGCGACGAAAAGCACGGCTGGGCGGTGGGCCACACCTTTGACAAGAAGCTCTTTCTGGCGTCCACGGAGGACGGCGGCGGTCACTGGAAACTCACCCAGGTCGACGCCGGGGGCCAGGACGGCAGCCTTTTCGGAATTGCCTTTCGCGACGAGAAAAACGGCTGGGCCGTAGGCTCTCATCGACTCGCCTTCAGCACCAGCGACGGCGGCCAGAACTGGACCAAAATGGAGGCGCTTGGCGACGCCAAAGCTCTTCACTACAAAGCGAGTACCGGCTGCCTGGTCTTGGGCAGCACCGGCTTTGCCCACACCCACGGGATCCTGGTCTTTGAGGAGGATCCGCTCAAGTCCACCGGTGGGGGCTCTCAAAGTGACCGGGGTCGCATCATCGACCCCTGGGACGTCCAGATCGTGGATGGCGAGAACTTGATCGGCTTCGATTCCACCACGCTCTACCGCTCGAGCGACAAAGGCAAAAGCTGGAAAGTGATCGAGCTCAACGAGTCGCTGCAGAATTCATCGGTCGTCAACGCGGTCAACAGGGTCTACTTCGATACTCCCGAGCACGGCTGGCTGGCCTACGACGACGGCACCCTTTCCACCACCAACGACGGCGGAATCACCCGAACTCCTCTCAATGCCCTGGGACTGGAAGGCCGAAAAATCTGGCGCCTGCATTTCTTTGATTCCACCACCGGTGTGGCCCTGACTCGAGCCGAAAACGGCAAACAGTTCATCCTCACCACTCTGGACGGCGGGAAGAGCTGGAAAAACAAGCTCACCCTCGACGAAGGCGAGTGGGACCGCTGGGACGTGGTCGACAAGACCCACGCCTGGGTTGGCGGCCGCATCCAGGGCAAAGTCTACGTGAAAGCCTTTAAGCCGGGCTAACCCAACAAGTTAACAATCGGCCCGACCAGTTTGCGAATCCGTTGCGCCACGATCGTAAGCTCGGTCTATGAAAATCTCCAGACACAACGGAAACCTTCCAAGCAGCAAACTACCGAACCCGTCTGCATCTCCGGCTCCCGACCGGGTCGACCGCTTCGAATCGGCGCCCGCCCAGGCTCCCCTCTGGAAGCGCGGGCTGATCGCGGGAGCCGCCACCGGCGCCGGAGCCGCTCTGTTGTCGACCTTTGGGGCCTGTGTCGGCAGCCCCGCCGCTCCCCTGATCACCGGCACTCTAGGCGGAGGCCTGGGTCTGGCCGCCGGACTCAGCCAGGAAGGCGGCTTCATGGGCGTGGCCGGCGGCATGATCCTGGGCACGCTGGCTGCCGGCGCGACCGTTCCGGGAATGCTCTACGGTTATGAGGGGGCCCTCATGGCTGCCGGAGGTGGTGCCATCTACGGCGTCCTCTCCATCGTCCTGCCCGAGTTGGACAAAGGCTAAGCCCGCTGTCCGACTTGTAACACGAACGGCCTACCTTCCCCATCGTCCAGGCCGGATACTGAACCGAATGGAAATCCAGCGCAGGCCCATCCCGGGAAGCTACATCGTGGCGGCTGACAACCGTCGGGCCGCTGCTTTGTCGCGGGAAGTTCACATCGAAAAGGTCCTGGGCCAAAGCGACGAGACCACTTTTCTGCTGGTCCAGGCCCAGGACGCCCGCGCCGATTTCATGCCCAATTACGAATACACCGGCGACCTCTTTGACAAAGCCCTGCAGGGCAACGCCGAACGTCCGGTCCATCTCGACATCATCGAAGCTCCTCGCGCCTGGGCGGTGACCCGAGGCAACCCTGACGTCACCGGCGCCATTACCGACTCCGGTCCCGACCTTACTCACCCCAACCTGGCCGGCACCCTCTGGCAGAACCCTCACGAAATCGAGGGCAACGGTATCGACGACGACGGCAACGGCAAGATCGACGACCATTCCGGCTGGGACTATTCCGACAACGACAACAACCCCAGCGACCCTCAGGGAACCCACCACACCCATGTCCACGGCATTGTCTGCGCCGAGCCCGGTGGCGTGGCTCCCGAAGCCAAAGCCATGGATTTACGCATCGCCGGCGGCAAGCGCCCTTTCAGCTCGTCGGTTCTCATCGAGTCCTACCTCTACGCCATGAACGCCGGCGTCAAAAGTATCAACACCAGCTTCAACATCGACGCGTTTGTGGGGGACAAAGCCATCGCCTCGACTTACCGCGAACTGGCCGATCACGACGTGCTCCTCTTCAACTCGGCCGGAAATGACCACAAGCGCAATCCCAAGCGCTCGCAGTTTGACGACCTCATCCTGGTGGCCTCGACCGACACCGCCGCGGCCACCCGCGATCAACGCAGCGATTTTTCCAACTATGGTGTGGGCATCGACATCTCGGCTCCCGGCGCCGATATCCTTTCCACGTTACCCGGAGGACGCGTGGGGGCCCTGAGCGGCACCAGCATGGCCAGCCCCGTGGTGATGGGAGTGGATCTGCTGGTGCAGAGCGCTCATCCGGACTGGAACGCCGCTCAGCGCTGGGCCCAGATCGCCGGCACTTCGGATCGACTGGAAGGCGATGAAATGGGCTACGGTCGCGTCAACGCCGGCCGCGCCCTGACTGAGACCCTGTCACCCCCCACCGTCAGCGTCACCACCCAGACTTTTCCCAACGGCCAGACCATGGAGCTCAGCGTACGCTTCGACAAAGTCCTCGACCCCGCCAGCGCCAAAGACCCCCGGGCCTTCCAGGTCTTCAATGAGCAAGGCGAAGCCGTCGTCAGCGGAGCCCCCAAAGAAGTGCGCCTGGGCACCAATCAACTACGCTTTGACTTTGCCAAACTCCCCAAAGGTCACTACAAATTCGTGGCCTCCGGCCAACTGCTGCGCGACCCCTTCGGCCAGCAACTCGACGGCAACAAAGACGGGCAGCCCGGTGACGACGTGGTGGTCGAATTCCAGCGCGTGGTCTAAACGAAGCCGCGAATTCCCAACAAAGCCGCCAGCTCGGACCGCGTAATCGAGTCGCGTAGGCAGGGCATGATGTCCACCGACAAAGTCATGAATTCATCCACTTCCTCTTCGGTCAGCGGCAAGGGAGTGGCGGGGCAATGCACCATCCCGAAAAACAGCAGATACTTCCGAACCCTGAGGTCCACCGCATACAAGTCGCAGCGATCGAAGGCCGGCTCAAAGAGCTCCTTGCAATAGCCGTTTACCACCGACTGAAAAACCGCGAAGGGGATGTTGATGGGACGCGCCTCCCCGTAGACCGGGTCCGCGAAATAGTCTACTGGCGCGAAGCCCGCTGCCACACACTCCAACAACAGTTCTGCATCTGCTTCAGTGGCCCGAAGTCCCGCGCAAAATTCATCCAGGAAAAATCGGGCAAAGTCCATCCGCAGCTCCGGTTCCACCGTCATCAAACGGTAAGCGACGGTCTTTACCTGCAACGCCATTCTGGCCGCATCACGAACTTGCTCTTCAGGCTTGGACATCTTATCTTACCTCCCGGAACTACCCCAAAGTGAATGTCGGCGCGCACATGCCGAGGCTGAAGAGCCTTCAAGAGAAAGTTGTCACAGCTTGTTCACATCTTTCCGCCCGGATTAGCGGTCGAGTACGCCGCCCGTGCTAGATTGGCACCTATGAACGCTATCGGCTCCTCCTTCCGCCTACCGCAAATCCTCAACCGGACCGCGCCGGTTCCTCAGGCGACCACGCCGAGTGAGCGTTTCCAGGTCAGCTCGGAATCCAAGGCCGACCAGGCCAAAAAGCTCCGCGAAATGGCCGGCCAGCAATCCGCCCGGAGAAACCGAGCCGTCGGCGGCATGATGTTTGTGTTGGCCGCCCAGATGGGAGGCGTGGCGCTCGGCCTCTCCATTCCCGTACTGGCCTGCGCGCTCGTTCCCGCCATGCTCTGCGCCGGCAAAATGCTTTACCACGACAGCAAGTCGGCTCGCCTCGAACAGCAGGCAAATCAGCTCGACCCGATGCAACCGCCTCTGCCTCCCGCGGCCCCGGCCCCCGCGCCCGGCGCCGGCATCGAATCGAGCTACTCCATTGGACTGGACGGCAAGCCCCAGGTCCGAATCGACAACACCACCATCGCCGGCGACGGCAGTTCCGTGACCCGGACCGAGGACGTCTGGTATAGCTCGGATGGGAAGGTCAGCCAGCGCATCGGCGGCAGCGACCTCTTCCTGCGCTCCGACGGAGTGACCGAAGCCCAGGTCGGCGACTTCATCATCCGCTCCGACGGCTCGACTTCTTACAACCCCTGAAGAACTCGGCAACAATTCACGAAAAACATTTACATTCTCCAGCACCACCCGCATGCCAGGGATGACTACACTCGGAGTATGTCGAGCATTACCACCCTCAAGTCCAGCACCACCAGCACTGCTGCCGGCCCCCGCCGCCCAAGCCAAAAGCCGCAGGCCGCAACCCCTGCCACCGCCTTTAAAGATTCGGCCAGCTTGAGCGGCGAGGCCACCAGCCCGACTCCATCCAGCAGCCTGCCCAGCTTCGCGGCCCGGGTCGAGAAGCCCAAAGCCACACCCACTCGCGATTTGCCCTATCGCATGCCCAAGACGGAAACTCCCGAGCAGAAGCGAGCTCGCGAAAAGCGCGACATGAAGAAAGTCGACGACATCGAGCGCGACATGGACCGTCGCTGGAAAGCCCACGGCGGGGGCATCATGAAGTCCACTCCCGGCAGCCGCCCCAAGCCTCTGAAAGCTGCCGGCCTGCCCTACCGTCTGCCCAAAACCGAGACTCCGCAGCAAAAACAAGCCCGCCAGGATCGGGAGTGTGGAGAACTCCGCAAGCTGCACGACAAGCACGAACGCAGCTATCGACCGATCATGACCCCCGAGAACTGATGCTTTTGCCTATTTAGTTTTTCCGCCTCCGTCCGATAGTGAGTTCGATGATATCCTTGCGTGACTGGCTGGTGGGACTGATCCTGCTGCTCCTTTTTTCCGTTTGTAGCTGGGTGACCCGAGAAACGGGCTACGGCCATCAGCGTCGAGTCAATACCCTTTTTCAGGAAATTCTGGTACAGCGCCAATCGGTTCTGGAAGCGGTCATTCGCGCCAACAATCATTTCAATGCCTCCTCCGGAGACCCGGACAAGAGCGTGACCGCCATCACTCGAGCCATCGACGAACTGGCTCGACTCTTCCGCGATCCCGTTTATCATGACCACCCAGAGCTGGTCACCGACCTGGCCAAAGCACGCCGGGAGCTCAAGACCGACTTCCAGACCATTGACGAATTCAAAAGAGAGCGGGCACTCCATCGCGACTCTCTCGTCTATCTGCCCCGCGCCTATAAGGACGCCAGCGCCGCGGCCTCCGAGGCGGACCAGCCCATTCTCAAGGACATCTACCTGGAAACCCTGGTGTTTCAGCAGAACCTCGAGGAAAGCTACCGGGTGCCGGTCACCGAGGATCTGAAAAAACTTTCCTCGCCCCCCAATCCCACCACCAGGCTCTTCCTGGCTCACGTCAACACGATTCTGGCCGCCGACCCGGGCAGATTTGCCCGCCTCCAGGAAGTTCTCGAATCCAACGAGTCCAAGACCCTGGCCGGACTCCAAGAAGACTATCACGGTATCTATCAGAACTGGGAGCGCCAACGCGGAATGCTGGTAGGCGTCCAGTACGCCATCTTCATCCTGCTGCTGGCCTTCCTGGCCCGCACGCTGGCCAAGTTGAACCACACCATCGGGCTGGTCCATTCCATCAACCTGGGCCTGGAACAGCGAGTCCAGGAGCGCACCGCCAGCCTGGAGGAATCCTACCAGCGCGAACGCTCCTACCAGTTGGAGTTGACTCGCTCTCAACGCCTGGAATCGGTAGGCCAGCTGGCGGCCGGTATCGCCCACGAAATCAACACCCCCATTCAATTCGTCGGCGACAACACGCGCTTTCTGCACACCACCTTCGACGAGATCCGAGAGCTGTTCTCCAAGTTGGAAGCCCATCCCGAGAAGACCGTCCACGAGCTCATCTCTCGCGAAGACCTGGAAGATTTGACCAAGGAAATCCCGGTCGCCATCGGACAGTCGCTGGCCGGCCTGGGCCGAGTCAGCGAAATGGTCCGCTCCATCAAAGCGTTCTCCCACCCGGGCAGCCGCACCAAGGTCGAGACCGACATCAACGAGATGCTGCGCGACACCATCACGCTGGCCCGCAACGAATGGCGCTACTTCGCCGACGTGGACTTCCAGCTCGATGCCAGGCTGCCGCGCACGCCCTGCTACCCGGCAGACCTGAGCCAGGTGGTCCTCAATCTGGTGGTCAACGCCGCGCACGCCATCCAGGATAAAATCGGCCGAGACCCCGTGCGCAAAGGCTCCATCGGCGTGGTCACCCGCGTCCAGGGCTCAGGGGTGGTGATTCAAATCAGCGACAGCGGCGTCGGCATGACCGACGAAGTGCTGAAGAAGATCTTCGACCCCTTCTTCACCACCAAAGAGGTCGGCCGGGGCACCGGTCAAGGACTCTCCATTGCCTACGACATCGTAGTCAATCGCCACGGCGGAAAACTGACCTGTCAGAGCAAGCCCGGAGCCGGCTCCTGCTTCATCCTGACCATCCCCCTGGCCGCCTGAGTTACCAGCCGGAGAGAATGTTCTGCACCGTGCACTCGGCCAGGTTGGCCCGATTCAGGTTGTAGATCTTCTGCTCCCGGCCGGTGTAGGCGTGGTAGTTCTCGTGGACGGTCACGCTCTCCCCACGGAAAACGCAGCGGACGAAATCGCCCTGCAGAGTGCCCTCTCGAGAGTCGCCCTGAATGCGCCGATTGTAGAAGCTATCTCCCTCGGGCACACGCACCACGCCGGTTTCCGGCAGCAGATCCTGCGGTCCATTGTCCAACTGCCGGGCCCGGGCCATATCCGCGTCGGCTTCGGCCAGCAGAGCCTGGGCCCGCTCCGCGCTGATCTTATGCTTCGGATATTGATAAGGTGCTTTGCTCAATACGTTCATGGTTTTCTCCCCTTGTGTCTCTGTCTATCTATCTGTAACGAGCAGATTAAACACCCAGTATGAACCGTACATGAAAAGCCTGTTAACCCCTGGCGAAACCTCGGCGATGCCACTGGCTATCCTGCAAAAAGTGCGAGCCGACCTGGATTTGCCACTGCCGCCCCGCCTGCGGCGTCACGAGGTCCGCCTGGCGCAATTGCTCCAAGAACTCCCAGCGGTTCTGGAAAGCCGGGCGGCGGAACTCGCTGGCCAGTGCCGCTACCGCAAAGCAGCTCAAGGCGTGGTCGGCCGAGACCTCCTTCTCGTTGACCATCGCGCTGGCGCTGAGCGACCAGCTCTCACTACAAAAAAAGCGGTCTTCGTCCGCGACATAAGCCCAGGCGTGACAGTCGTCCTGCAGCCAGCAGCCCCAAGGAGCCAGCCGCAGATCTCCCCACTGCCAGTGACTGCCCCAGGCCTCTCCCTGGCAGGCAAGCACGCAATTGTCACGGCAGGTAGCCCAGCGGGCAAATCCCAGGCTCGGCAGCCTCCCGGCCAGAGCATCAAAACACCACAACCCCCATTGACCGGCCAGCCAGTGCTTACCGGGAATCTTCTTCAGCATCATTTCTTCTCCTCAGACATAGTTATTGATAATAGTTTACCAATACCATCATGTCTAGACCCCACAGGCGCGGGGGCGGGCCGTCACGAACGCGGATCGATGAGCATCAAGATCGTCTCGCTCCTCCCCTCGGCCACGGAAATCGTGTGCGCCCTGGGGGCAGCCGACCAGCTGGTGGGCATCTCCCACGAATGTGATTTCCCCGAGACCATCCGAGACCGACCCATCCTCACCTCGTCCCGCCTCGATCCCCACGGCTCCAGTCGAGAGATCGACAGCGCGGTTCGCCAGGTTCTGAACGGCGCTCTCAGCGTGTACAGCGTGGACTATGAACTGATTGGCGAACTGGCCCCCGACCTCATCCTCACCCAGGATCTCTGTGAAGTCTGTGCCGTCTCCTTGGACGATGTGCACGCCGCCGTGGCTCGGTTAGCCCATCGCGAGAACATCCGCATCGTCAGCCTGAAACCGACCCGCCTGGGCCACGTGCTGGACGACGTCCTTCGCATAGCGGATGCCCTTGGAATCGAGTCGGCCGGTCAGATCGTTCGCTCCCAGCTGCAAGCCCGCATCGACGCCATTCGAAGACGCGCTTCCCGAACCGACAGCCGCCCCCGCGTGGCCACCCTGGAATGGCTGGACCCCATCATGCTCGGCGGCACCTGGATGCCCGAGCTCATCGAACTCGCTGGCGGAATCCCCATCGGCGCCCGGGCCGGCGACCCCGCCCCCACCATCACTCCCGAAGAACTCGAGGCCACGCAGCCAGACATCGTCCTGGTCAAACCCTGCGGTTTCTCCATCGAACGCACGCTGCAGGAGCGAGAGCTGATCGACCGCCACATCCGGCCCGTGCTCGGCTCGAAAGCTCGTCTCTATGTAACGGACGGAAACGCCTACTTCAACCGTCCCGGCCCTCGCCTGGTGGAATCTCTGGAGATCATGGCGGCCTGCCTCCACCCTCAAGATTTTGCCGACCTGGCGCGGGTCCACCACCAGGTCATTCTGCCTTACTAATGCATGCCCCCGGCGGCGGCGCCCTTCTCGGGCTTGCGTAGCAAGAAGCACAGCGGCACGCAACCGAAGGCCAGCAGCGCCATGGTGTGGTAGGCATCCATATACGACAACACGGCGATCTGGCCGCGCATCAAGTTATAGACCACCGCGATCCAGCGCTCCCCGAACTGGGGTTCCAGAGCCGCCTGATAGTGGGCCAGGGCCGGATTCAGGTCGCTGATATGAACGCCCAGTTGAGCGTGTCGGCTCTGGCTGTAGCGACTCAGCATCGTGGTCGCCAGCGCAATGCCCGCGCTGCCTCCCAGATTGCGCATCAGATTGAACAGGCCCGTGGCCGAGCCAATCTTGGCGGCCGCGATCTTCTGATTGGCAATCGTGGACAGCGGCACGAAGATAAAGCCGATGCCGATACCCGAGATAATGTTGGGCCAGGTGAAGTCCGACATGGCGATCTCGCGCGGAAAGGCGGCCAACCAGTTGTTGCTCACGCCGGTGAAAAAGAACCCCAAAATCACGAAGATGCGCGCGTCCACTTTGGCCATCAGCGGGCCCACCAGTAGCATCGCGCCCATTGCTCCCACTCCTCGGGAAGCCACGGCCACACCGGCTTCATAGGCCGGATACCCCAAGACCTGCTGCAAGAACAGCGGAGCCAAGGTGGTCGAGCCGTACAGCACGCCACCGAAAACCGTAATCAAAATGGTGCTTACCGAGAAAGTTCGATCGCGAAAAACCGTCAGATCCACAATCGGCGAAGAATGCGAAAGCTCCCAGAGAATCCAGACCAACAGGCCCACCACCGCGCCCATGAAGAGCAGCGCGATATTCTGATTTTCCAGCCAGTCGCGCGTATTACCCAGGTCCATGGCCAGCTCCAGGCAACTCACCCACAGACACAGCAAAAGAAAGCCCACGTAGTCGATGGAGCCCGTTTTTTGACGCAAGCCCGGAGGATCTTCCAGGACATACCAGCTGGCTATCATGGCAATGATGCCTACCGGGAGATTGATGTAAAAACAATAGCGCCAGCTGTAGGCATCGGTCAGCCAACCTCCGACGATGGGCCCCAAGATCGGCGCCACCACTACGCCCAGACCGTAGAAAGCCATGGCCAGACCGCGCTTCTCGATAGGAAAACTCTCGGTCAAAATGGTCTGAGCCACCGGCTGCATAGCGCCGCCGCCAATTCCCTGCAGAATGCGAAAGAAGACCAGCTGGCTCAAACTGGTGGAAAAACCACAGAACACCGAGGAGATCGTAAAAATCAAGGTGCAGATCAAAAGAAAGTTCTTGCGCCCAAAATTGGAACTGATCCAACCGGTCAGCGGCAACACGATGGCATTGGCCACCAGGTAGCTGGTGCTCATCCAGGTGGCTTCCTCAATGGTGGACCCGATCGAACCCGCAATGTGTGGCAGGGCCACGTTGGCAATGGAAGTATCCAGCACTTCCATGAAAGTGCCGATCATCACCGTGAAGGCGATGATCCAGGGATTAAATTTTGGCTTCCAGTCGCTCATCGCAAGCGCACGCGGGCTTCTACGTTCATCCCCGCCATCAGAGGAGTGGAATCAGGCACTGCTTCGGTAAAGACGAGCTTGACCGGCAAACGCTGGACGACTTTGACGAAGGACCCGGACGCGTTTTCCGGCGGCAGCAGGGAGAAACGCGCTCCCGTGCCGGCCTGCACGCTGTCCACCCGCACCGGGAAGACCTTGTCGGGGTAGGTATCCACGGTGACCTCCCCCACCGATCCGGCGCGAATCTGCCCCATCTGAGTTTCCTTGAAGTTGGCGATGACCCAGGGCTTAGGAGAAACGACCAGCGCCATCAGCACGCCGCTCCGGTTGACATAGCCGCCGAGCTGAGCCGTGCGTCTCGATACGATGCCGTCTTGCGGAGCCACCACTCGGGTGCGCCGCAAGTCTTCACGAGCCTGCAGCAAACTGGCCCTGGCTTGCTTGACCTCGGCTCGGGCCACCTGTTGTTGAGCCCGCGCCACCGCCACCTTTTGCGGCGCGGTTTGGGCCGAAACCAGGCGGGAACGAGCTTCCTCCACCCGACTGCTGGCCGTCTCGGTCTGGGCCAGATTCTGGCGGATCAACTCTCCCATTTGACCGGCTCGGGAACGGCTCTCTTGCCACTGGGCCCGCGCCTGCTCGACCTCTCGTTGCGAGGCGGCCAGCCGAAAGGCGGCCTGCTGCTGCTGAGTGCGCACCAGGTCCAGCTGTTGCCGTGAGACTTCGTCTTTGTCGTAGAGCGCCTGGTAGCGTGCCAGGTCGGCACGCGTTTTGTGGAGTTCCGCTTGGTTCACGCCGCGATTGGCCACGACCCGGTCAAAATTGGCTCGCGAAGACTGCTGCGCGGCCTGAGCCTGGGCCAGCTGCTCGCGCGAGGCGCCGGTTCCGGCCTGGCTTTCCACCACGCCACGCATGGCCACCTCAACCGCTGAGGTCTGCTCTTGCACGGCCGCCTGCGCCTGGCGATCCACCAGCTCCAAATTAGCCTGAGCCTCGCGGGCCTTTTCTTGCTTCACCTCAAGAGCCGCCTCCAATTCGACGACCCGGGTGCGGTAATCGGTGGGATCGATCTCCACCAGCAACTGGCCTTTTTTGACCGCCTGGTTGTCGCTGGTGTGGATGCGCAAAATGCGGCCGGCCACTTCGCTGCTGATCTGCACGACATCACCCTCGATCTGGGCGTTATCGGTGCTTTCGAATTTCGGAGCGTTGCGCTGGTAGAGAAAATAGCCCGCGCCCCCCAGCCCCACCACCAGCACCACAGCCATCAAGCTGCCCGCGGTCTTTTTAGAAACGGTTGATTCACTCATGGGTTCCTCCGAGTGTTCCAGGGTTGTTCGGTCAAAGTTTCAGGAGTGCCCATCGCCACCGCCAATTGCAGCACAGCCTGAGAATAGCTATAACGAGCCTGTGCCTCCGCGTCGCGAGCTCGGGCCAGGCTGGCCTGCGCGTTGGTGACCTCAAGACTGTTGGTCAGGCCGGCCGCAAACCGGTCGCGAGCCATCGTACGCTCGCTTTCGGCCAGACGGATACCCGAAAGGGCCGAGCCGATTTGCTTCTGCGAGAGGTCGAACGAAGTCAGAGCCGAGCGGACTTCTTGTTCCGCCTGCAGGGTTTGGTCGTGACGCTGCAACCGCAACTGCTGCAGCAGACTGTTTTGCTCGGCCACCCTGGCCTGGCTCAAGCCGCCATCAAACAAAGGAATTTGCAGTTGCAGTCCAACGTTATGCGTGCCAAAAACATTGGCAGCCGGGGTATTACCGGCGAATCCGTAGTCGGCGCTAAGACCCAGGGTCGGACTGGTGCTGGCCGCCGCCGCGGAGACCTCGGCGGCCAACTGCTGTTCCTGCGAGTCCAGCACCAAAAACTCGACCCGCTCCCGCAAAGCCCGCGCCAAAGCCGTCTCGGCCGTATAGTCCTGATCCAGAGCGGGCACGGACTCCTGGTCCGGCAAATAAGTAAAGGTCAGCGGCTGGCCCAGCGCCCGGGCCAGGGCCAGATTGGCATCGACCACGTTGCGGTCGGCCTGTTGCTGACGCAAGGTAGCGCTGACCACGTCGGTTTCGGCACGGGTCACGTCGATGCCGGCGGCCACCCCCACCCTCTTCTGGTCGCGCGCTAGCCGCAGCGTCTCCTGGGCCGCCTTCAGATCGTCGGCCACATACTGCTGGGAGTGCCGCGTGGCAATCAACTGTAGGTAAGCCGAAGAGGCCCGAGTGCCGGACTCCTGCCGGCGGATCTTACGTCGGGCCGTAGCCACTTCTACCGCCGCCTGGGCACTTTTGGCACGCCAGCGCGCCTGCGCGTCGACCAGCGTGTAGAGCACCTGCACTCGCGAATCAAAGGAGTAGAAGGGCCCGACGAACGGCCCGATGGGCAAAACCGAGCCACTTCCGCTCAAACCTTGAGTGGCCAGGTTGGCGCTACGATTCTGCTGACTGGCCGTGAACTGAACCGTCGGCTGAAAGGCCGCTCGAGCCTGATCCAGGCGGGCCTTGTTTTCCTCGATCTGTTCTTCCGCCAATTGGCTGTTGAGGCTGGCTTCCTGGCCGCCCTGGTAGGTCTGGCGCAGATTGATGGGTTGAGCGGGAAGTTCCGCCCAGAGGTTCTGAGTGAGAAGTGCCAGGCTGACGAAAAGTCCAACCGGCCGAGGTGCAGGCATGAGCGGTAGCTCCCTATCCAAAGCTTTGCTTAACAGCCATATCTTTAACAGGTTAAATATATGCCAGTCAATGAGCCTTTGGACGTAGGGGAACTCTCTTAGAGGCTAAGCCGCCACTTGTCGAGGAGTTTGGTCAGGGTTTGCTGTTCCCTGGCGCTTAAAGGAGAGGTGATCTGAATGGACGACCCCTCCTGGGTGGGCTTCATGCCTTCCAAAGCCTTGAGCCCCGCGGGCAAGAGCCGGGCCAACTTCACTCGCCGGTCCACAGGATGGGCCACCCGCTCCACCCAGCCGTGCTTGCTGACCGAGTCCACCAGGCCAGTGATATTGGCCGGAGTGGTAAACAGCAGCCGGCTCAAGTCGGTCAACGACAAGGAATGATCGGGGACATCCTCCAGCAGGCACAAAACGTTGAACGCCTGCATCGAGACCCCATACTCGGCCAACCCCCGCGTAATCTGTCCCTCCAGGACATTGCAAGTGTGCAGCATCTTCACGCACAGCAGAACGCTGTCCACCGACTCGGCGGAGCAGCTTTTGCGGATCTGGTTGTAGACCGCCTCACGGGGATCGGACATCCTTCCCTCTTTGAACACCCGGCCCGACCGCCCCTCCCTGGGAACCGAACCTAGCGCCGGCCTCGGAAGTCCTCGAGCTGATCGCGCAAACGGTCGATCGAGCCCATCATACGCACGAAATCAACGGATGGCTGCGTGGACTTCAAGGTCTGCCACACCTCTCCACCTTTCAAAAGAGCCAGTTGGATGCGGGTTTGCAGCGGGCTCAACTGACTGGCCTGGAGCTGTTCCAGTTGTCGGCCACGCAACTCCCACTCTTCGCGCGGTGAGGCCTTGGCGCTACTCAGGCGCTGCGAGCGGGATTGCAGAGTTTGCAGAGAGTCTTCGGCCGACTGATACTCTTCCAACAGCGTCGGGAAATCTTTCTTGCCGGTGCTGGCGCAGAGCTCCTGGGCGGCCCAACGGTCGAGATAAAAGGAGTAACGCCAGAAAGGGGTGCTGTAGCGGCTGGTGCCGTAGCCGGTTTCCAACAACGACTGGAACCTCGGGTGTGCCCGACATTGCTGCACCACCGAGCCCAACGCCTCCTGATATTCCTGAATCCTTCCCAGCTCTTCCTGAGCCGTTCGTCTGGCCTCCGCCGGGGACATCTGGAATTCCGGTTGGCCTTCCAACTCGCGGCGCTGCGTCTCCAATTCCTGACGCTCGGCGAACAACACATTCAGCATGTTGGGAGACAGAAACGACAGGCCGGTGCGACGGTGAGCCGAGGTGACCGCTTCCGATTCCAGGCTGGGCAGCAAAATTCTGGCCATCTTCAAGGTCTCCTGACGCAGGAAGTCCTCGGTGCGCGCGCGGCTCATTCCGCCCTCGATTCGACTTCGCGAAAGAACTCGAAGACCGCACTCAACATCCCCTGCGCATCCACTGCTGACTCCTCATCCATCACGAACAAGCGGCACTGGTTTTCGACCATGAAACTCTCGAGCAGATTCAGATCCATACCGTCCTCACGGGTCGAATACTCGTAGCCCAGCCGCGCCTTGGGATCATACCCGTCCAGTTCCACAACCGATTGCCCGGCCCGCAAAGTGTAGTTCTCGACGATGTCATACCCCTGAGCCTCAAAAGCTTCTTTGAGAATCAGCCGACCCATTTCTTCACTCAACATCCCGCCAGAGTTGGACTTCCCAAGCCTGTTTCCTCCGGTCGCTCCACGAAAAAGGGACGGGTCCCCCTTTGGGAAGAATTCTCCGGAATGTCGGAATGGGGCCGGGAAAAAATTGCGCAATATTTGTGGTCCCAGGGTTGGTGGGAAACGCCGCAACGTCCCTTCCGATTTCAGCGCCGCAAAGAAAGCTTGGAACTGTCGGAAGAAAACGGACTGCTCCGCCTTCAATGGGGGAAGCATTCGGGGCTGCTCGACCCGGCCCAACCCGACTGGGGTCCATTTCAAGACTGGCCGAGAAAATTACAGATGGAAATCTGGCGCGGTCTCGCTCAGGGCCAGCCCGACCGGCTGGCCGAAGAACGGGCTCGCGACGCTTCGTTGCGCGAGCGCTTCCCACCGCGGCGCTTGTGGGCCAGCTGGCTGCTGGCCCTCCTGACCTTGTTGGTCCAGACCTGCAGCGGCCCCTCCCTGATTTCCAAGCTGCTCTGGGGTGGGAGCTTCCCTGGCCTGGCCTATGCCACGGACTGGTGGCGCCTGGTATCTCACGGGATGGTCCAGCAAGATTGGTGGGGCTGCTGGGTCCAACTCGGACTGCTCTTGCTCCTCGGTCTTCGCCTCGAGGCCATTGTGGGGGGCTGGGCCCTGCTGGGCGTCTGGGGAGCGGGCTGCGCGGCCGGCAACTTGCTCAGCGAACGGATGCTGCCGAGCACTTTGATCACGCTGGCAATGGACGGAGGGCTTTGGGCTCTGGCGGGAAGCTACCTGACCTTTGCGGTGCGCCGCCGTCGGCTGCCGGCCTATCTGCGCCGCGGCTGGCCCTGGGGCATCCTGCTCTGGGGAAGCGTGGAAGTCGGCCTGCACGCGATTGGACTGGATTTTTTCGACCATTGGGCTCACCTGGGAGGACTGGTGACCGGATTGGCACTGGGCTTGCTACCACGACGCCTTTCGCAGCTTTTCGGCTCAGCCACGGTGGCCTGTCTGCTCGGAGCTCTGGCGACTCGCTGGCTCGGCCCAACCCTCGGCCAGCTTCCCCAGCGGGTCTATCGCGCCGAAGCCGGTCGCTTTTCCGTCTCGCTGGCGACTGGACTGATGGAGCAAGAAGGGGCCCTGCACGGGCCCGGCTTCACCTTCTTGCTGGGGGCAGATCTGCGAGACGAAAGCGACTGTGAGAATTCGGATGCGGAAGAGGCGGAGCTTTTCCGAGAAGGATTGATGTCCTGGGCGGCCGTCACCTCGGAACCGGACCGTCGCCAGGCAGGTCTGGTTTGGAAAGTCTGGTTCTTGCGACCTCACGAAGACAAAGACCTGGCCGGTTGGGTCGCGGTGACCACTCACCACGAGAGCCTTTATTATGTCCAGGGTCTATTTTCCCAGGTCGCTCTAGACGAAGCCCGGCCCATCTTCGACCAGGCCTTCGAGTCGGTCCAGACCTGGGAGTGGTCGGCCGGCTACTATTTGGGAAAAGCTCGCCAATTGCATCAGGACGGTCTGCACTTCCAGGCCTGGCGAGTGGACCAGCACGCCGTCGCGCTGGACCCCCGAAATCCCCGCGCCCTCACCCGACTGGTGCTGGACGGAGTCTATGTGGGCAAAGCGGAAATGGAGCCCGCCCTCCGCCTCGAGAAAATCTGGCCCAAATCTCAGCCGGCTCTGCGTGCGCAAGCCTATGCCTGGGCGCCTAAAGATATGGAGCGAAGCCGCCAGCTAGCGGCTCGCATGCTGAAGATGGCCGAAAAGTCCGAACAACGACGACAGGCCTGGCACATGCTGGCCTGGTTGGAAGCGATCCACGGAGATCCGAATCGCGCCCTGAAAGCCGTAGCCCAGGTCAAAGCCGCCGGAGGAGCGCCGGGCCTGCTCGATACGGAAGCCGCGGCGCGTCTGCGTCTGAAGCAGCCGGAGCAGGCGCTGAGATGCCTGGAAAAGGCCGACAGTGGCCCCGCCGTGCATCTTCATCGCGGCATGGCGCTGGAAGCGCTGGGAAGGCGGGAGGAAGCAGTGCAAGAGTATCAGAGCTCGGCTTCGGAATCCTGGCAGCAAAGCCGAACCGCCCGGGAACATCTGCAGCGCCTGCAGTCCTCGCCCTAGCCAGGATCGAGCCGAAAGGCTTTCGCGGGTGCCCGTGCGAAATCGCTGCTTATGTCTGCTTCCAAAGGATCTGGAGAACCCACCGGGTGTGCGTTGTGGGTCTGCGTGTTGCTGTTGGCTCCATTCGCCAGCTCCTTCCTGGCCACCGGGTTGTTTTTAACGGTGGCGGTTCCGGGACTGGTACTGGTCCATGGCCAGTTCGACACACCGGTTGGCGTCGTAGGCGCGACCCTCGTCTGGTTGTTGGCTGTCGCCCTGGCTACTCGCGAAACGCTGCTGCTCCTACGCTCTCCACAAGATCCGGCTCCCCCTGGCTACGAGCAAATTCAGGGCCTCTTCGATCCAGGATGGGCAGAGAAACTTCGAGCTGCTTCCGGCTGCCTGGTGGAAGCCCATTCGCCGCTGGAAATCCAGGCCGATGGCAGACGCAATCGGGGATGTCTGGCCATTGTTCTGCTCGGCATGATAGGAACCTGCCTCAGCGCAGCTTCCGGTGCTCCCCGACTTCCGCCCGCGACGCAACCTTCCGTATTTTCCGCCTCACTCGTTGTCGCCCTGGTCGGGGTCGGCCTGTGGTGGCGGTTCTTTCGAGCCTGGCGGTACAGGCAGGGTCTGGACCACTGGTTGAAGCTAGACTTTCAAACCGGCAGCGCGGTCTGGATCGAACGGAGGACCGGCCGACCGGCTTTGCATGAACCGGCACTGGAGTGCTGCAAACTGTTGCTGCTCGACGAACGGAACTGGAACCACCTGATTCTGGTCGATGCTCAGGACAATGGGCCGAGACTATTCATGGCGCTGAAAACCGGGAAACCGGACTTCAAGAATTTTGCCGATATGCTGGCCCAACGCATGGGACTGCCGTTGGAAGACAAGACGAACAGGTAGTCAGGCGCCGGTGGCCATCGAGGCGATGTTTCCTATGGAGGGACGCAGCGCGAAGAATCCGCTGTTGACGATGCTTTCGCAAACCTCCACAACCCTCGGATGATAATGTTCAGTGCGCGCCCGAATCCGCATCAGCGCCGCGCCTTCGGAGCGGGTTCGCAGTGCCACCTGAGCAAATTCTCGGGCCAGGTGCAGCAAATGGCCGCCGACCTTCACCCGTGTTACGGCTAACAGACTCTCGACCGGCATGATTTTGCCCCAGGCCAAGTCCGGCTCGTAAAGCATTTCCACCAGTTCACCGATCCGAGCCAGTCGGGCCAGACCGTTGCACAGTCGAGACTCGTGCTCCCAAAGCGTCAGGGCCACAGTACTGTCGCAGGGCGCTCTGCCGTGGAGCTTTTTCTTCACCTCAGCGGGGGCCGAGCACCAGCCCAAACTCACCAGGGCAGCCGCCATTTCAAAATCGCCCGGCTTCGGCAACTTGAGGCCCAGAGCCAGCTGACGCACGAATCGAGAAAGCGGAAAAGAATGTCCGAAAAGTTGCTTCTCCAAAGAATACAGCTGAACGCTCATCATTTGCGCCAAAGGCTCCAGAGTGTCACGCTGATACTGATTTTGACAGGAAAGCAAGCGGAAATACTGCTTGGAATCATTGATCGCCCGCTTCAAATCGTCCACCGAGCACTGCTTCGATAAGAATCGGTAGGCCACGCCTTCATTGAGATAATGCAGTGCCGATTCAGGCCGACAGTCTTCGGAAATCAAGATGCCTAACGTATCCGGCGAGAATTCCCGGAGCCGCCGCAGGATGTCTACCCCGGTCAACCCGGGCATTTCCAGGTCTGTGACCACCACCGCGTATTGCTGTCCGGATAGTATCTTTGTCAGACCCGCTCGGGGCCCCTCGGCCACCTCGATCTGAAACTCACCCTGCAAGGTGCGCTCGTAGGCTCTCAGAACTTGTGGCTCATCATCGATCAACAGGATCTTCAAATTGCTCATAGCTGCAGTGCTTTCATACTACTAGTATCGGGCGAGCAAATCCCGTCTTAAGGCTTTTTAACATTTTTTGGCCTTTTTTTTTGGATTTTTCGGCCGACTGCATTTCGAGAATTTCGATGAAAAGTCAATTCGATCCAATGGACTTGGGCGCGCCTGCTCGGCCGGAACAGCATCGCCGCGCCAGTAAACAGGCCCGTCAACGCCTCCAAAGCAGGCGGACGGCTGAGCATACGACACTGGCCAACCTGAGACAGCGGCGGGCATCTGGCTACAATTACGAGGCGAAATGGAAACTGCGTTTCTAAAACTCCACCCGAGTGCCGTGATCCGGCATGACCTCAACCTGCTTACGCAAACTCCGCTCGAAATAGACGCAGCCACCGTGAGCCAGGATTTCGTCCACCCAGGCGCTGTCTCCCGGCCGGCACTGAGGCGGACTCTCCAGACAGTAGCTGCCCGGGCTCAAGCCCTCCACGCGAAAATGCCCGCCGACCACCGGAACCAGAGTTCGTTTCCCTGCCTCGGTATAAACAGCCACTTGAGGTCCAGGAGCCGTTCCCTCGATCCAACCGTCGGTCTGGGCCATTGCCTGCCCGCAGCCTAAAAACAGAAAGAAGCAAAGCGATCTCATCATAGCCGACCCGGTCGCCGAAAAGCGCCCCCTATTCCTTAGCGCTTGCGGGGAGGACGGGGAATGGAAACTTCGGGCCGATTCTTCTTGCGCGGCTTGGGGGGATGTTTGTAGACGGGTTTGGGTTCCGGCTCCGGCAACTTGGCCATGGCGGCGGCCTTCTTCTGGGCAATCTTTTCTAACGCGTTGTCCCGCTGTTCTTGCTTGGCACGGTTCTCGATGGTGGTGACCACCTCGGGTTCGGCCCGTCCAAAACGCTCCAGGTACAACTGAGCGATGCACTCCGCCACCGAGCCGTCGGTCACCTTGGCCAGCGAACGGGGAATGATCTCCAATTCGCGACCCATCTGTACCTGTGCGTGGGTAAGGCCATAGCGCTGGCGCACCTCGACCCACTCACGTTCTTTGTTGTTCAGCTTAGCCACGCCGAGCCTGTTCGCAGCCAGGATGGCGAATCCCGCTCAAAGAGGAATCTTCAGCGGCAAAGCGCAGCCGCCATCTGCATGGATAGCAAACCCCGGCTGCTCATCGTCGACGATTCCCCCGGCAACATCCATGTGTTGGCCCATTACCTGACGCCCCTGTGCTCGGTCCAGACAGCGGGCTCCGGCGCCCAGGCTTTGGAAATGGTCAGGCTCGGCCCCCTTCCGGACTTGATCTTGCTCGACGTCAGCATGCCCGACATCAGCGGATATGAAGTCTGCCGCCAGCTCAAAGAAGAGTCCTCAACCCGCTCCATCCCCGTGATCTTCGTCACCGGCATGACCGCGGTGGAGGATGAGAAACGCGGCCTGGATCTGGGTGCCGTGGACTACATTTCCAAACCCTTCCACGAAGATCTGGTGCGCGCCCGGGTCAGCAACCACCTGGAGCTCAAGCGCCACCGCGACAACCTCGAAGAACTGGTCCGCCTGCGGTCCAGTCAGCTGGTTGAAGAGCAAAAAGCCCGCCACAAACTGGAAAGCGAACTCGACGTGGCCAGTCGCCTGCAACGCTCGATGCTGCCTGCTCCGCTGCGTTTCCCGTCCGCCAATCTGGAATTGGCCGGCTATCTGAGCGCCGCCCGGGCCGTCGGCGGCGATCTCTACGACTACTTTTTCCTTGACCCGGAAACGCTGTTTTTTATCGTGGGGGACGTATCGGACAAAGGAGTGGCCGCCGCGCTCTTCATGGTTCAGGTACGCGTTCTGCTCCGCGGCCTGGCCTCCAAAACCACCTCACCAGCCGAACTCTTACGCCAGCTCAACGACGAACTCTGCCTGGACAACCAGGAATGCATGTTTGTCACTCTGCTCTGCGGCCGTCTTTGCATCAACTCTCAAACTTTGCTACTGGCTCGCGGGGGCCACGAACATCCCATTCTCACCGTACCTGGCAGCTCCCCGACCTATCTCGAGACACCGGGCGGTGCCGCCCTGGGACTGACCGAGCACCAGCAGTATCAGGACTTCCATTGCCCGTTTTTACCCGGACAATCCCTGATTCTCTACACCGACGGAGTGATCGAAGCCAGCGACGTCCACGGGCAACTCTACGGCGAGGAACGATTCCTGGAAAGTGCCGCACGCAGTCAGTCGTTTTCGGCCCGTCGGACACTGGAGTCCCTCCGCCAGGACCTGGCCGCTTTCGTCGGCTCGGCCGAACCGTCCGACGATGTCACCATCCTGATCTTGAAAGCGCCTCTTTGACTGCACGGAATAGTTCATCGCCCGCGTGGACGCCAGACGGAACTCGTAAGCGACCTGTCCTGGAGGATTCTGTCAGGTTCAGCGGCAATCTCTGATGGTGTCGAAGACCCTGCTCCTCTTGCTGCTGACCGCCAGTTTGCTGCTCCCTGGCTGCGGCTCCTCTCCTGCCGCCGCCCTCCCCTCGTCCCCAGCGGGAACCCCCAGCGCAGCCTCTCTGCAGAAGATCAGCGACCAGGGCTGGGCCCAGATCTCCAAAGGCCGGGCCGATTTTCGGGGCTCCCTGGTGCTCCACATCGAGTCGCTGGCTGGAAGCTACACGGTAAGTTCGGGCGACGCCATCCATGACCCCGACAACGTAAAAACTCGGATGGCCAGCAACACCAAGAATTTCACCGCTTGCGCCATCATGCTGCTGGAGCAAGAAGGCAGACTGAAGATTGACGACTCGATCGACCGGTACCTGCCGCAAACACCCGAGTATCAAATCCCCAACCGCAAAGAAATCACCATTCGCCAGCTCCTGGGCCATCGCGGGGGTGTCTTCGACTTGACCAACGCTCCCGTCCCCGCCGGCCTGGCCCAACCCTACGCGGGTCAACGCTACTTCGAGTATCTCTATGCACTTCCAGGAAATGCCGAGCACACCGTCTCTTTCGACGAAATGTTCGGAGTCATCGCTACCAATCGGCTCTCGCTTTCCGAGCCCGGGCTGCGCTACCAGTATTCCAACGGCGGCTATTCTCTGCTGGCCAAAATCGTCGAACAAGTCTCAGGCCTGCCCTACCACGAATTTCTCCAGCAGCGTTTTTTCGCCCCTCACGGCTTCAGCCACACCAGTCTGCCTCACCTGGGCAGCGACCAGACTCCACAGGCCCCTTTCCTGCGCGGCTACGCCTACGTGGCACCGCCCGACGGTTCGGTCGATATCACTCGGACCAATCCGTCGGGGCAGGTCGGCGCCGGCAATCTGGTGTCCAGCGCTCACGAGCTGGCACAGTGGTATCGTCTGCTCTTCACGGGGGGTCTGGGTCTCTCGCGGACGACGGTCGCTCGCATGATGGACACACTGCCCAACGACCAGATTTCGCGCTTTTACGGCCTGGGCGTCGTCTACACACCGGGTCTGGGCTATGGCCACGATGGCACCCTGCCGGGAGCCGTCAGCACCTGTCGCTATGATCCCGACAGCGGAACCGTCGTCGTGATCTACTCCAACACTCTGGACACCACCGACATGGCTGGGGAAGTCTTTGGCCTCTACGACATCGCCGCCGAGGCCAAAGGACTGATGGAAGGGCGACACATCGACAACAGCGAGTTCCGCTCCGGCTATCACCCCTGATGCAAGCTACAGCTGCAAATTTAGAATCTTAAGCAGCCCGTTGCGGTCCTTGACTCCGTAACAGGTAAAAAGACTCCGCAATTCCATTTTCACGGAGCTCAGAGAAAGATGAACCGATTCGGCGATCTCCTGATTGCTCAAGCCTCGACGCAGACCGTCTAAAATCGCGTCCTGCCGATTCTCCATCGCGCCACCCTGCAAAAAGCTCGGGGCCACTCGACGGTCCATATACAGACAACCGAAGCGCGCGGCCAGGGTCGCTGCCACCACTTCTTCCGGCTGCGCGTCCTTCACCACGAAAGCCCGCACTCCCAGGCGCACCGCCCGCCGCACCAGGCCTGGATCGCTGTGCATGCTCAAAATCATCAAGTGCAGGCCAGGGTACAATTGACGCAATTTGCCGGCCAGCTCTAACCCATCCGCTTCCCCCAGCATTGCATCCACCACCACCAGGTCCCAGGCTTCCGCGGCCGCCAACTGCAAAGCCTCGCGAAGGTCTCCCGCTTCGCCAATCTTCTCCCAGTACGGACGAAGCACTCGGGCAAGTCCCGAGCGAACCACCGGGTGGTCATCCACCAGCAAGATTTTCAAGGAAGCTCCTCCTCAAGGACAGTCCCCGCGCCCCAGCGAATCGCCGGCCCCATGCGAAAACTGTTTCTTTTTCTAGCCCTCTCCCTGGCGGCCGCGGCCGATCCCCTCCAGGTTGTCTCTCTCAAGTTCACGCAGCAGCAGGGCCAGGCCGGCGATAAACTGTCGGGACGAGCCACTCTGAGCGCTCCCGCTCCAGCCGGCGGCACCACCCTGATCTTTGAACCCGCCTTCAAACTGGAAATCCCCATGACCGTGCAGGTGCCGGCCGGCGAGACTTCCGTCGATTTCCCGGTCAAAATCATCGACTACCGCGTCTTCCGCCGCGACAGCGCCGCCAAGACCCACGTCACCATCATGCTGGACGGCAAAGAATACGAATTTCCCGGACCCATCGTCGACGAAGCCCCGGCTCCTTAGCCGTTGATCGCCAGCTGAGCCGCGAACGCGCGTTGATACGCGGGACGAGCCTCGCCACGAGCTACGTAGGCGGCCAGGGTGGGGAACTCGTCGAGAAGTCCGGAGGGCCTCAGCCGCAGCAAAACCGATACCATCATCAGGTCTGCGGCACTAAAGTCGACATCCAGCCACTCGGCCGCCCCCAGATGGGCCACCAGTTGCATCAGACGCACCCGCACCCGGTCCTGAACCAGCGGCAGTCGCTCCTGGCTCCAGGGCTTGTCCTTCTCGAGAATCACCGACAGCGATAGGTCCAGAATGGGAGGCTCCACCGTATTCAGGGCCGCGAAAATCCAGCTGACCGCTCGCGCCCGTGCATCCGCATCCGCAGGCAGCAGGCCCACATAGTGCGTAGCAATGTGGAACACGATGGCGCCCGTTTCGAACAGCGCCAGTCCCCCCTGTTCGAAGGTGGGAATTTGACCGAACGGATGAATGGCCAGGTGAGCCGGTTCCTTCAGGGCCGCAAAGGATAGCAAGCGAACTTCATAGGGCTGTCCCACTTCCTCCAACGCCCAGCGCACCCGCGTATCGCGTGCCAGGCCCTTGCCGCCGTCGGGTGATTTCTCGAAAGCCGTAATGGTAATACTCATACCGACGCCTTCGGAAAGGAATGCGACCCTCCCCCATCAGCGACGCACGGGAAGCTTGTCTAGACGGCCAGAAGCTGTCCAGGCTGAACTCGACTCGAAAGAGTCCCCAGGTAGTAATCGACGATGGCCACTTGAGCGGGGCTGGAGCCGATGAAGTCGATGCCGAGTTCGTAGGCAAGGCCGTCCGCGCTGCCGGTGCACGAGAGCACTCGACCCCTGGCCGTGATGCTGGGCAGCCCGCCCATATCCGTCTGCAAAATCAGGTCCAGGGACATTCCTACTTCGACTGGACCCGTGCAACGCAGACGCAGACCGTGACTGGACATATCGACGGTCACGCCCTGACGACCGGGGATTTCCTGGCTGGCTGCCTTCAGGCAAACCAGCTGGCGAATGCTACGGCGACCCAACTTACCCAGGTCGGGACGGACGGCGAAGCTATACAGCAGGTCTTCTAATTGCTCCAGATGCAGCGGTTCCAGGCCCAGTGTGGCGGAAATCCGGTAACCCTTGCCCATCGAATTGGAGCGACTGCTGACGACCGTCACGGGAACGTCGACGTGACCGGCTTCGTGGTCCACCAGGCGAATGCGGACCGTCTGCTTGCTCCCCACAGCCTTGGCGCGCGAACTCAGAAAGGTCAGCGTCGCCTCGCTCATTTCAAAAAAGCTAACCACCTCAGGAGCGAACAAGTTTAACACGGATACATCCAGCTTTCCACAGCGTTTCTCAGCGTCCCCGACTCCACTAGCTTAGCGAGGCGGTAGGGTAATTCCCAGGGGCATTTGGGCCGGGGTCCCTAGAGCAAGTTGACTAGTCCGACCTGGGAACTTGCACTCAGGTACATGTGGCGCACTCTACGAAATGGTTCTAGCATAGGCTAGTCGGTTAAGGTCAGCGTTCCCTGGGCGGCATTGACGCGCACGCAACGCCCGCCCGAGCGAAAGACTTCTTCCTCTCCCTCCCGTCGGTAGGACAAATCGAAATGGCCCATCTGATACGGCTGACAGGCGGGGGGCGAAAGCTCGAGCCATTCGTATTGATGCACGCCTTTGGCATCGAGGGAGACCAACTGCCCTTCGGCCTTCTCCATGGTCCCCGTCAATTTGGAAAAATGATTGTATCCGTAGGCTTCGTGGTGACGAACGTAGGCGTCGCTCAAGTCGACGCTTTCAGAAGCAGGATTGCGATCCGACTTGCCATTGTCGGCTTGAGACAGGGCCGAAGCCGCCAGCTCGACATCCAGCTGAATGCGCCGGGCCTGGCGATGGGCGTCGCGCTGTTGCGGGGTTTCTACCTCAAAATTGCGGGCGATCGATAATTGCATGCCCCCACTCTCGCAGACCGCCCTGAAAAATCTCTAGCGAGTGAAACTCAAAACGTTAACATGGGCCCTGAAATTTTCCTGAAAAAAGCTCGTTCCTACGCCTAACCTGCAGTTATGAGCATCATCACCGCCAACAACAGCAGCACCCCTTCCTATGGCGCCAGCCGCCCGACCGTCCCGACCGCGACCCAAAGTATCCTGGAGGCTCCGGTGGATTCTTTCCAGGCCAGCACTCCCTCGGAGGACCCTGGACTCGGACTGCGCGGACGCATGCCCGGCTACCAGACCATGACGACTCCGGCCGGTGGGCCCTGGACCAAGGCTTTAGGAGCCGGCAGCAGTCTCTGGAGCGTTGCCAGCGGAACCCTGGAAATGGGACAGGGCGCCCACGAATTGGAAAACGGTCGGCTGCTCGACGGCGGCGTCCATCTGGTCAGTGGAGACGCGAAAGTGGTCGGTGGTCTGGGCACCGGCCTGGCCACCTTCGGGGTGGGTGGAACGGCCATGAAATTCGTCGGTCCGGGTGCTTTCGGAGTGGGCGCCATGGCCGAGGGCACGGGAGATATCGTCAAAGGCTGGCAGCAGGGCGACGACCAGCTGATGCGCGACGGCGGCCTCAAAACGGCCGGCGGTTCTTTTATGCTGGCCGGAGCCGTCAGCCTCAACCCGGTTCTGGTGGGAGCCGGAGCAGTCACCTACTCGGCGGGCTGGATCGACGAAAACAAAGAACCGATTGCCCAAGGCATGCTGGAATCGGGCAATACCCTGCGCGAGGTGGGTAACCAGGTCGGTCTCCCCTCGGTGGGCCAGGTAGCCGGTCGCGGGGCGGATTACGTGGTCGACAAACTGGCCGACGCCGGCGGAGTCATCGACCGCTGGCAAACCTCCGCGTGGAACGGGATCACCAGCTTCTTCGAATAGCCGGCTTCGCGTTGTTTCGAAGGGAGGGGAGGATATCTCTGCAGTAGCGTAAAAGGCCAAAGAATCACAAACCGCTTGAATCCAAGCTTCTTCTTATGGGTGCCTGGCTCTTCGCCGAAACGAGGTACCTGCCATGTCTACTCCTGTCGCCACGTTCGAACACGGCACTTTAGTCTACGAGCCGTTCCTGGGCCTTTGCCAGATCACCAACTCTTCTCGGGAGACCATGCTCGGCGTCGAGCAACTCTTTTACGAAATGCAGCCGCGCCAGGGCACTGCAGTCGTCAAGGTGCCGGCCGGCCAGATGACCTCCCGCGGCATTCGGCCTCTCATGACCACCGACGAAATTGAAAAGGCGTTACATACCAACTCTCCCTCCGCCCCCACCACCAGCAACGAAACCTATCCCCAGCGCATCAAACGCTGGACCGCTCTGTTGCGCTCCAAGCAGAATTTCGGCGGCTACGAATTTCTGCTGGAGTGGCAGCAACTGTCGACGCAGGGAGTGCGCCTGAGCGCCCAAGAAAGCGAACTTCACGGAAAAATCCAGCGAAGCCTGGCGCAAGAAATCGCCGAAGTTCTGCAAATCTCGGCGGAAAGCGCCGCCGGCAAGATCAACGAATGGCTGGAATCCAAATGATCGACGCCAGCGCTCCAATGGCGCTGCACGAGGTTCTGGGACGCCTCGACCTGACCCCTGGCGAAGCCGAAGGCTTGCTACGCGACGCAAAAATCCCGGCAGACCGGGAACAACTGGCTATCGCCGACCTGACTCGCGTCAATGTCGCCTGGAGCGTATCTGCCACAAGCTGGCCGGTCGCGACTGGCGCCGCGCGGACGGAGCCGACCGCCAGCACTATGGCGACAGCATGGGCGACTATGACCTGTTCCACCGTAAACCGGGGAACGCCAGAGCTTGAAGACCTTTGGCGAAATGCTTCGCTGGTCTGAAGCCGAATACGGATGGAGGGCCTGAATCGATGGGAGCACCAAATCCTTCCTTTCAAAAACGAGCCAAAGAACAGAAGCGCAAAGAAAAAGCCGAAGCCAAACGAGCCAACCGCGAGGCCAAGAAGCAGGGCCGCGGGGACGACGAGACTCCGGAGATTCCGCTCGAGGACATTCCCGCCCTCAACGCCCCCGGCTCCGAGCCTCCCTCAGACGACGACTAATCGAGAACCACAACGCGAAACTTACGACCTTTGATCTGTCCCGCGTTGAGCTTCCGGGCCGCCTCGCGAGCCAGAGCGGCGCTCACGGCTACATAACAGAGTCGGTCGTGGATTTCGATCTTGCCCACATCTTGAGCTGACATCCCCAGGTCCCCGGTCAGCGCTCCCAAGATATCGCCAGGACGGATCTTGTCTTTCCTTCCGCCCCAGATGTGCAAGGTGCTCATCTGGGCGGGCGGGGCCGTGGCCAACTCTGCGTCGGGATCGTAGCCAAGCCGCTCGACGGCAACGCCCGTCTGGCTCTCATAGGTATCCAGCTTGGCCTGTTCGCGGGCCGTGCCCAAACTGATGGCCAGGCCGCTCTTGCCGGCTCGTCCCGTGCGTCCGATGCGATGGACGTAGGTGTCGCTCTGGCTGGTCATATCGAAGTTCACCACCATCGGCAGGTCCAGAACGTCCAGTCCTCGAGCGGCCACGTCGGTAGCCACCAGCACGCGCGTGCTGCCGTTGCGAAATCGAGCCAGAGCGCGGTCCCGGTCGAACTGCTCCAGGTCCCCGTGCAGCGCGTCCGCGCTCAGTCCGGCGTGCGCCAGCTGCTCGGCCACCCCGTTAGCGGTGGCTCGCAAACGCACGAAAACCAGCGCGGATTCTGGTTGTTGCTCGAGCAGAAGCCAGCGCAAGGCATCGGCTTTCTGATCGTCATCGGCCACTTCATAAAACAATTGCCGGCAACTACCCTTCACCTCGGCCACCGTCACCCGCACCGGATTGCGCTGAAAACGCCGGCTGACCGCCTCGATCTGCTCGTCGAACGTGGCCGAGAAAAAGACCGTCTGGCGGGCTCTGGGCAGACCGTCAAACACCTTGCCGATGTCCTCCAAAAAGCCCATATCCAGCATGCGATCCGCTTCATCCAGCACGACCGTCTTGACTCGATGCAGGCTTACGGTCTTCCGGTCCAGGTGATCGAGCAAGCGACCCGGCGTGGCCACCGCAATGTGCATACCGCTCTGCAGGGCGGCGATCTGGGGACGAATCGGTTGGCCTCCACTCAAAATCTGCACCTGCAGACCCGGTAGTCGCCGGCCCAGCTTACGGATTTCCCGTGCGACCTGGGTGCACAGCTCGCGTGTCGGACAGAGCACCAGCGCCTGGGGATAACGCTGCTGCAGCTGGATGCGCTCCAGCAAGGGAAGGGCGAAAGCAAGGGTCTTGCCGGAGCCCGTCTGGGATTGACCGATCAAGTCCAGCCCCTGCCGCAGCAAGGGAATGGCCTGTTCTTGAATCTCCGTCATCGCTCGCAATTTGAGTTCGGAGAGAACGTCCAGCAAGGCGGGCGGCAGGGATAGCTGAGAAAAATTCATAGGCCGGCAACTCTAGGCAAGTCTCCTCAAAGGAAGCTTAAAACGGGGGGGAATCGAGACCGCAAGCGCGCAGGATTTCTTTATGAAGAAACATTCCCCGGGGCCGCTGACCCACTAAGATGGCTGCCGGCTCCCTGCTGACCTTGCTCGACGACATCACCGCCATTCTCGACGATGTCTGGATCATGACCAAGCTTTCCGCCAAAAAAACGGCGGGAGTGCTGGGCGACGACCTGGCGCTCAATGCGGAACAGGCCGTGGGTCTGAGCCCGGAGCGCGAACTCCCCGTAATCTTTGCCGTGGCCAAGGGCTCGGCCAAAAACAAGGCCATGCTGATCCCGGTGGCTTTGCTGCTGCGCACCGTCGCCCCCTGGTTGATCCAGCCGCTGCTCATGGTGGGCGGACTTTTTCTCTGCTACGAAGGCGTGGAGAAACTGCTCCACCGCTTCACTCATAAGGGCGAGAAAAACGCCGAGGAAGCCGTTTCCGCTCAGGATAAGGTCGCCGGAGGTCCCTGGGAGACCGAGAAGATCGCCGGAGCCGTGCGCACCGACTTGATCTTGTCGGCCGAGATTATCGCACTCACCCTGGGTTTGGTGGCCGACCTGGACTTTACCCGGGTGCTGCTGGTGCTGGTGGTGATCAGTCTGCTGATGACGGTCGGTGTCTACGGTCTGGTGGGGCTGATTGTCAAGCTCGACGACATTGGGCTGTCGCTGCAACGACGCTCACGCGCCGCCCTGCGCACGCTCGGCAAGTGGATCCTGGCCACCGCTCCGCGCATGCTGGCGCTGATTTCCTGGCTGGGCACGGTGGCCATTTTTTGCGTCGGCGGCGGCATCGTGGTGCACGGCATCGGACCCCTTCACCACTTCGTGGAAGGGCTGAACGCCATTCTGGGCCTGCTGGCCGAAGGCGTCACCGGTCTGCTGGCCGGATTTCTCGTCACCGGCGTGGTCAAGCTGGCCGGGCGTCTGCGCAAGGCTACTTAAGCAACGTTTCCAACTGAGGAGCCAGGCGATCCACGATCAAGGAATAGCCCTTCTCGGTAGGATGAATCTGGTCGGCTTGATTCAACTCGCGCTTGCCGGCCACTCCCTCTAAGAAAAACGGGAACAGAGCCACCGAATGCTTCTGGGCCAACCGAGGGTAAACGCCCGCGAATTTGCTCTCGTAGTCCTTGCCGGAACTCTTGAGCACTCGCATACCCGCCAAAAGCACCCTCACGTTTCGTCTCTTCAGAGTATCCAGCATGGCGTCCAGGTTCTTCTCTGTGAGCTCCGGTTCGATCCCGCGCAGGCCGTCATTGGCACCCGTCTCCAGGATCAAAACCTGCGGTTTCAACTGGCCAATCACCCAATCCAGGCGGGTGCGCGCCGCGCTGCTGGTCTCTCCACTGATGCCGGCGTTCACCACCTTCCAATCCAGGCCGTCCTTGCGCAGGCGACGTTCGAGCTGGGCCGGGTAAGCTTTTTCGGGATCGACCCCCAGCCCCTCGGTCAAGGAGTCTCCGAATGCCACCACGACTTTGGCAACCGGAGTGGCCGAGGGCACAGCCACAGGGGTCGACTGGCAGCCCACCGCCAGCAGCCCCAGCGCCAGAAAGCGAGCTGGACGGGCGCGCACCACCGGCATACACAGAATTCCCCCCAGGCTGGTTAGCAGCAGAATCGGAGTCAACATCAGGGTCAGACCTATGCCCAATCCGGGCTCAAAGGGAACATCCCAAAGCCAACGGCACAGCCCCCAACTGGTCAAACCGGCCAGCGACAAAGACAGAGCGCTGCACAGCATTCCCAGCAAGGCGTTCTCCCAGAGAACTGTCTTCAGCACAAAACCGCGAGTCGCTCCCAGAACCTTGTAATAGGCCGACTCGCGCTCTCGCTCCAGGCGGCTGGCCAGGGCCGCGCTCACCAGAATCACGCCGCCGGGCAGCAGTCCCAATATCAGCAACACCCAGGTCAGCGCCAACAGTTGCTTGAGCTTGACCGACACCAGACGAATGGTCTCGCTCACGTCAAAAGAGGTAATGCCGGGAAACGCCTCGGCAACTCTGCTCTGCAACGGTCCAATTTGCTCCTCGGGCACCCTCAGCAGAGCGAAGATGCCACGCGGGGCGCCCTCGACCAGAGCAGGCGGAAAGAGCACCTGAAAGGTCGGTCGGAAGCTCTCGCGGGTCACGTGACGCAAGCTGGAAACGGTCACTTCCATCGGCACCCCTTGCAAGGTCAGCGAAAGTTTGCTGCCCACCTGCAAGTGATTGCTGGCCGCCACCGTATCCAGCAGCGAAGCCTGTTCGGCCACCCCAGGCTGGAAGAGGCGGGTCGCTCCCACCAGACGCTCGTCGGCATCCAATGCTTCGCCCACGCTGCCGCGGTAGTCGCGCCGATTCTCATTCTCTTCCGAAGGCTCCCGCGTGATCGGCTGGCCGTCCACCTTGAGAAAGCGCAGCCGGAAGCTGGGGTAAAGCGGCACAGGCTTCTGCAACAACTTGAGAAAGCCGGCAGCCTGCTCCGGCTGGATGTCGAAAAAAATCAGATTGGGAGCATCCGGTGGCATGGCCCGCACCCAGGCCTTATCCAGGGCCTGGGCGCTCAACAGCAGAGTGAAGAGCACGGCCAGGGTGGAGCTCAGCAGGGTGGTCACCGTCAAGGTGCTGGAACCGGGACCCAACAAACCCCGCAGGGCCGTGCGCAGCACCAGGCTGGCGGGCCGCCAGCGCGCCAGTCCCCACAGCAGAGCGCGTGCCAGCAACCAGACCAGTCCCATCACCGCCGCCAGCGCGCCGGTGAACTGCAAGGCCCGCAGCCACTCTCCGCTCAAGCAGGTCAACAACACGAAAGTCGTCAGCAGCAGCGTGGGCAAGCCCGAGCGGCCGGGTCGGAAAGCCATAGGGCGCGTCTCGCGCAACTGACGCAACGGCCCGAGAGTAAAGACGAAGCTGGTGAGCGCTCCCAGCCCCGCCGCCTGGAGAGCCGGAAGCCAGCCCAGAAAAGGCCGGTCTTGTCCGGGAAGCAAACGCGCCAGCCAGTCACCGGAGAGGCTCAACAGCCCGGCGGCCAATCCCAAACCGGTTGCGATGGCCAGTGCGGTGACCGCCGCCACCAGCGCGCCGTAGTGACGCACCGTCCAGGAATGACGGGCTCCCAGCGTTCGCACGATGGCCAGCACCGAACGACGCCCGGCCAACCAGGCGGCCAGAGTCCCCTGCATTCCCAGACCGCCGAGGGCCACCGTAAATACGGCCACCAGGTCCAGAAACAGGAAGAAGTTCTTTACGAAGCGCCGGATACTCTGGGGAGAGTGGCGCCAGCTCTCGACTCGCTCCTGCTCGGCCAGGGCGCTGCGGCGCAGTTGTTCCACCAACCGATCCGGCTCGCCGCTGCGCAGCAGAGCTCGTCGCTCTACGTAACTGCCCTGACGCGCCACCAGTCCGGTGGAAGCCAGCCGAGCCTGATCGAGAAAAATACGCCCGGAAATTCCGAAAATCCCCAGGGGACGATCGGGTTCGCTCAAGGACTCGTCCACGATCGGCCAGATTTGCTCCCCGACCTTCAGAGAATCACCCACCCGCAAATGCAGCCGCTGCAACACTCGGGACTCGACCACCAGGCCCCGCTTCAAGGCACTCCGCAAATCCTTGCCGGAGACCAGCTTCACCTGTCCATAGAGCGGATAGCCTTCCCCCACCGCCTTGAGCTTGCTAAAAAGCGTCCTGCCGCTGCGAGGATCGACCGCCACCGTGAACAGTTCCTGAGTGAGCACGTGGGGATGCTTGGAAAGCTCGCGGAGCAAGGGCGCACTGAAAGGCTGAGTGGAGAAAACCACCACGTCCCCACCGGCACTGAGGCGCGCATCCCGGGCCATGCCGACCTCGATGGCGTGACGCCAACCTCCCACCGTGGCGACCGCCAGCACGCCGCTCACCACGCACAGCCAGAAAAGAGCCAGCTGGCGTCCACCGGCCCGCAGTTCACGCCAGAGAAAAAGGGAATTCAAAGGATGCGGCCGTCGCTCATCACCAACACCCGGTCGGCCTGAGCCGCCAGAGCGTCAGAATGGGTCACCAGCACCAGCGTGGAGCCGCTCTCGGCCTTCAAGTCCAGCAATAACCGCACCACTTCCTGGCCGTTGCGCGTATCCAGGTTGCCGGTTGGTTCATCGGCAAACAACAGGGCAGGGCGATTGATCACGGCTCGGCACAAGGCCACCCGCTGCTTCTCGCCTCCCGAAAGCTGGTGAGGAAAACTCTCCAGGCGCTGGCTCAGGCCCACTCGCTCCAGCAGGGCGCGCGCCCGCTCTCGGGCCGTCTTCTCCCCCGCCAGCTCGGCCGGAAAGGCCACGTTCTCCCAGGCCGTCAGCGACGGCACCAGGTGAAAGTCCTGAAAGAGAAACCCGATCTTCCGGTTGCGCAGCCCCGCCAGATCTTCTTCGTGGGCCTGCGTGACGTCGATCCCGTCGAGATGGATGGAGCCTGCGTTGGGCAGATCCAGACCGGACAAGACCGTCAAGAGCGTGCTCTTGCCGCTGCCTGAGGCCCCGGTTACGGCCACGAATTCGCCGGCCTCCACCCTCAGAGTCACTCCTCGCAGCGCCTCGACCGAACTCGCCCCCGCTCGTTCGTAGGTCTTGACCACATTCTCAGCCCGTAAAATCGCCATCCGAAAGAAAGCCTTGCAGCCCTCGCCGGAGTTCCCCTCTTAGATCTTGAGGTTCTGGCCGCGCGGCAACTTCTTGCGAAAATGCGGAGCCAACAGACGTTCCCAGGAATCCAGCTTCTTCGGATAGTCCTGGACGTGACGCTTCAAAGTGCGTTCGGGCACGATCTTTTCGGCGAACATGAAGCGATTGGGATCGGCGCCATACATCAGGCCGAGAATCCCGTAAAAGCGCTGCAAGTCCAGAGAATGCTCATCCCAGTAGGGTAAATCTTTGTTGTCACGGGCCCCCATGATGGCGAACCAGCGAGCCGCCGCCAGCGCCTGCTCGCGCGCGGAACCGCCCACCTGGTGAACGGTCAGACAGGCAAAGTCGTCCACCGCGTCTTCTTCTCGTCCGGTGGTGGGAATGTCCAGCTCCCCGATCAAAGCGTGGCCCATCTCGTGCAGCGCCACAAAGAAAAGGGTGTTGAGGGCGTCACCGCGGGCTTCCTTCTCGGGTTCCACGGCGCGAAAGAGCTTCAACAGAAAATCCAAAAACTCGTAGCTGATGTAGACGCGATGCTTGTCCGGTTGATACCAGCAATTGGCCTGGCCGGTCTCGGCCACCACCACCAGGACGTCCCGCGGAAAGAAGAACTTGGCGTTGTAAGAATCGGCCATGGCCTCGAAAGGACGCAGATCCTTGAAAATTTTCTCGACGATCTGATGCTCCGGGGTAGTCGCTCCCGGATAGACCACCAGAATCCGGCCATCGTTGGCAACCGCCGGTAGACACAGGCTCAAAGCGAGCAGTGCCGACTTGCAAAACTTCAACATTCAGGTCCCTACCTTCGACATGGTTTGCTGGTTGACCGTTGTCGCTGCATCCCCTGCCGCTATTCCCGAGAACGAGCCGTCGAGAATAAGCGGGAGCCTTCGGCGACAGCGGGAAATCGATGCGCAACATGATACGTCCGCTGCTTTGCTTACTGCTTCTTACGGCCACCAGCCTGGCCCAGGTCCGCGATGGACGACTGAAAGTCGTCTATAACCCCCCGAAAACCCCCTTGAGCAAGATCTGGGAAGGCGCCATTCAGAAAGGACAGTTCTATGAACAGGCGGCCGAGCGCCTCAACAACCACCTGGCCTGGCCGCGCGACGTGCTCATCGTCATTGGGGACATCGGCACGGCCAACTGTTTCTACTCTCCCGATCAGCACCGCATTTATATGGGCTATGAAATGTATGACTACCTTTTCGCCCAATTCCGCACCATCGAAAGCGACCAGGATGCGCTGCGCCACACTTTCCTGGCCATGGACTTCTTTTTCTACCATGAAATGGGCCACTGTCTGGCGGGTGAATTTAATCTGCCCATCACCGGTCGCGAAGAAGACGCCGCCGACGACCTGGCCGCCGTTTCTCTGGCCGAAGGGGGACAATACGGCGGCGAAGTGGCCATGGCCGCCGCCCAATTCTTCGAAATCATGAGTCGCGGCGCCGATGTCAAAAAGCTGCCCTTCTGGGACGAGCACGGCCTGGACGGACAGCGCTTCTACAACATCCTGACCACTTTTTACGGCAGCAACCCCAACCGCTATATCTTCCTCGAGAAAATCGTGCCGGCCTCGCGCCTGGCGCGTGGGGAGCGCGAATTCAAGCACAAGACCCGCTCCTGGGATCGCATCCTCAACCAGCATCTGCGCCAACCTAAAAACACCGGCGAAGTCTTTTGAGCCTTCAGGAACAGTTCAGCTTCAGACCGGCCCAACCTTAAGCCGGGGCCGGCATACTCAAGACAAGCCTCGGCGGGATTCAAACGCCCCCGCCGGGACCTTCGTCGCAACAATCCAAGCCGAGAGGCCTCGCCGGCCTCTCGGCTCCCTTTTTTTGTACGGGCGCTTTCTTCCAAGGGGCTGGCACTACGACTTTGGTCCATGTTGACGCCATAAACATCATGGGCTAGGTTGGACCTACCACTCCTATCGGAGGTCGCTTCATGCGTTCCAGCCTTTCCTATGCCCTGTTTGCTCTTGTACTTTTCACCGTCACCTGGGGTCTGACCGCGTCACCAAGACCTGATTCCGGGACCGTTCCCGCTCTACGCGTGGAAACTCTCACCATCCAACCGGTCCTGGTGCGTCCTCAACTCACCTTGAGCGGCCGGGTCGAACCCTGGAAAAGCGCACTGCTCAGCGCCCAGGTCAGCGCGCCCGTGCGATCTCGCCTCAAACAGTTGGGAGAGCCCGTGCGCGAGGGCGAGCTCATCCTTCAACTCGACCCCGAACAGGCGCAACTGCAAACCCGTCAGGCCGAAGCCGCTCTCGGACAGGCCCAGGCCGGCTACGCCCGCCTGCAAGCCGACTTGAAGCATAGCCAGGCCCAGGTCTTATCGCAATCGCGAGTCGCCGCCGCGGGCCTGACCTCCGCCCGGGCCGCCCATCAAAAGCAGATTCATCTCACCCGCCCTCAGGAACTGGCCGCGGCCCGCGCCGAATGGCAGGCCGCCCGGGCACAGCGAGACCAGAACGGGCGCGAACAGCAGCGCTTTGAAATGCTCTGGAAGGAAGGCGCGATCTCCGACCAGGACATGGAACGCTCCCGACTGGCTCTGGACCTGTCTCAGCGTCGCGAAATCAGCGCTCGGCAGTCCTTTCAACTGGCCCAGGAAGGATCTCGAGGGGAAGACCGCACCGGCGCCCAGGCCAACCTCCAGACGGCCCAGGCCGGCTGGCAACTGGCTCAGGCTGGAGGACTGCAAACCGAGGCGCTCCGTCACCAGTTGGGAGAAAACGGGGCTCTGCTCGAGCGTCAACAGGCCAGCTTGCAAGAGTCTCGGCTGCTGCTGGAACGCCATCAGATCCGAGCTCCCTTTGCCGGACGTGTGCTGGAAGTGCTGGTGGAACGCGGGGACGCTGTGCGGCCCGGCACCACTTTGTGCCGTATCGGCCAGATCGACCGGGTCAAAGTGCGTTTCGACGTGCCCGAGCAGGTGCGTCCTCAGCTCCGCCCCCATCAGGCCGTCCAGGTGCAGGCGACTTCCTTGCCGGGACAAGTCTTCCAGGGAGAGATTGGCCAGCTTGGCTACCAGGCCGACAACCAGAGTCATACCTTTCCCGTCGAAATCGTGCTTTCCAATCCGCAACAAAAACTGCTTCCCAATATGCAAACCCGACTCCAACTGCCGGTCGGTCCGGGGCAAAAGCGCATCCTGGTGCCCGTCTCCAGCCTGGCCTTTGACGGTGGACTCAGCTATGTCTACGTGATCGAAAACGGCCAGGCCAGGCGGAGAGAAGTGGTGGTCGGCCCGCTCCAGCAGGGCGAGTTGGTGACCCTGGAGGAGGGATTGAAGGCGGGGGACCGCCTGGCCTTGCAACCCTTCCGCCTCAGCCCCGGTCTGGCGGTGCAGCCCCAATGACCGGCTTTGTCTTTCGCCATCGATTGCTCTCGGCTCTACTGTGGCTGGGGGTGCTGATCTGGGGTCTCTTTGCTTACAACGGCATCCCGCGCCGAGAGGACCCGGATGTCCCGGTCCGCTTTGGCCAGATTGTGGCGGTCTGGCCGGGAGCCAGCACCGAGCAGGTGGAAAACCTGTTGGCCGACCGCCTGGAACGCACTCTACTAGCCCTGGACGATGTCCAGAAAGTCGAGACACGTTGCCGGCCCGGCCTGGCCATCCTCAAACTGCAGGCCCGAGACGCCACGCCCGACCTGGCCGTCTTCTGGAGTCAGGTGCGGGACCGTCTGGCCGACTCCCGAGGTTCTCTGCCCGAAGGGGTCCTGCCCCTGCAAATTAACGACCACTTTGGAGACACCTCGATCCTGATTTATGGGGTGGTCTGGCCCGGAGCCAGCGAACGACAGCGCGAAGACCTCGGGCGGCGCGTGCGCGACAGCCTGCGCGGCCTCTCCCCGCTGGCGGATGTCAGCTTGATCGGCCAGCAGGCCGAGCGCGTGGAAGTCACCCTGGACAGCGCTCAGCTCTCGCGCTACCGGATCAATCCGGGTCTCATCGCCGACCGCTTGAGCCAGCGCAACCTGTTGCCGCAGAGTGGCGGCCTGGGCGAAGGTTCTCGCCAGCGCTGGCTGACCCAAAGCGCGCAACCGCTGGATCTGGAGAGCTTGCGCCAATTGCCCATCAGCGACCGCCTCAAGCTCGGCGATCTGGCCCGAGTCGAGCGCATTCTCCCCGACCCCGCCACCTTTCGTGTGCGCGTCCAGGGCCAACCGGCCATCGCCGTCTCCGTCACCATGCGCAAAGGCGAGGACATTCTGGCGAGCGGCCGCCGGGTCGAAGCGGAAGTAGAAAAACTGCGAGCCCAAGTGCCTCCCGGCTGTCAGTTGATCAAAGTCAACGACCTTCCCACCTCGGTCACCGGCCGCATCGCCGAATTCAACCACAATCTACGCGACGGCGTGATCCTGATCTTGCTGATCACCTTCGCTTTCATGGGCTTTCGCTCGGCCGCTCTGGTGGGCGTCATGTTGCCCCTCACCATCCTGGGCACCTATGCCGCCATGCAGGCCTGCGGACGCGACCTGCAGCAAATGTCCATCACCGCCCTGATCATCGCCCTGGGGCTGGTGGTCGACAACTCGGTGGTGGTCGTCGACAACATCGAGCACGAACTCAGTCAGGGCCAACCTCCCGAAGCCGCTGCCCGCAAAGGAGCCGACGGTATCCGACTGCCGCTGCTGACCAGCAATCTGACCACCGTGGCCGCCTTTCTGCCCCTGGCCGGTCTGCCCGGTGGAAAGGGCGACTTCGTCCGTGACCTGGGTTTGGTCACCAGCCTCTCGACGCTGGTTTCCCTCGGCTTGAACCTGACTTTACTGCCGTTCTTGTGCCGCTACTTTCTGCGGCCGCTGGGTGAGCATTCGTCCTCGCGGCGCCTCGACTGGTTGCGCGACAGGATGACGGCGGCGGCCCGGCGCGGGCTGCGCCATCCAGGCCGAACCAGCGGTCTGGCCGCGCTCCTGAGCCTGGTGGCGCTGGCCATCATGCCGGTGCTGGGCGTGCAGTTTTTCCCCTCGGCCCAGCGCAGTCAATGCGTCGTCGAGGTCTGGACTCGCGACGGCAGTCCGCTGGAAGTCACCGGCCAGAGCGTCGCCCGGGTCGAAAAATGGTTGACAGGCCAGCCGGAAGTCGTGAATCAGATCGCTTATCTGGGCGGAGGCGGCCCGCGCTTCTACTACAATGTGGACCCCGAAACCGGCCTGAGCAACTACGCTCAGGTGGTCGTCAACACTCGGGGCGTAGCCGATACCGAGAAGCTGGTCAGTCGCCTGCGCACCTACAGCCGCGGAAATTTCCCCGAAGCCCGGGTGGTCCCGCGCAAATTGGAACAGGGCCCGCCGGTTGGCGCTCCCATCGCCCTGCGTCTCCAGGGCGACAACGGAGAAAACCTGCGCCAGGTGGCCGATGAGTTAGTGGAACTGCTAAAAAAACAGAAGGGTGTCTGGTTGGCCTATCACGATATGGGTGAACTGGCTCCTCAACTGGAGCTGGACTGGGATGAGCAACGACTCATCGAGATGGGACTTTCCCAGCAAGACGTCACCCAGGCCACCCGCATCGCCCTCAACGGTGTAACCGTTACTCAGTTACGGCAGGGAGACCGGGAGCTGCCGGTAGATCTACGCACGCGCGCGCCACTGGAGGAGCTGACCCTGTTTGGCTCGGGAGGACAGGTCGTCCCCCTGGCCGCCCTGGCCGAGCCCCAGATTCGCAAAGGAATCTGGCGTCACAGTCGCTACAATCGCAGACCCACCTGCAACATCTACGGCTTCACCGACGAAAGCCGTCTACCCTCAAAGATCCTGGCAGACTGCCTGCCCCAGGCGCAAAAGCTGGTGCCCGCTTCCATGGCCCTGAGCTACGGCGGCGAACAAGAGGAAGTAGACAAATCCCTACGAGAACTCTCGGTCGTTTTTGCTAGCGCCGTGGTGGGCCAGCTGCTCATCGTGGCCTGGGAATTCAATCACTTTCGCCTGGCCGTCTCCATCCTGGCCGCCGTCCCTCTCAGCCTCTTCGGTGGCATCCTGGGCCTGGCCGTCACCGGCAACGCCTTCAGCTTTACCGCTTTCCTCGGCCTCATCACGTTGGGCGGGGTCGTCACCAACCACGCCATCATGTTCTTCGAATATACCAGAGCGGAGCTGGGACAGGGTCAGGACATGATCAGCGCCATGATTCGCGCGGGAAGTCTACGGATGAGACCGATCCTTCTGACCATACTCCTGTCCATCGGCGGCTTGTTGCCTCTGGCCATCGGAGGCGGCAATCTCTGGCCTCCCATGGCCTGGACGCTCATTTTTGGCTTGCTCTACTCTTTGCCTCTGGCCCTGGTAGTGGTGCCCAGCTTCTATGCCTGGCTCAGCAACTGGCGCTGGCGCCGCCCCCGTTGGCTGCCGGTCCTTTTCAGCCTGCTGCTGGTGGGCTCGGCCAGTGCCGAGCCCTGGACGTTAGCCCGGGTTCGCCAGCGCGTGTTGGAGCGCCAGCCTCAGTTGGACCAGGAACTGGCCCGCTACCGCCAGGCCGAGGCCCGCCTTCAGGAAATGAGCGCACCCACTCGACCTCACCTGGGTCTCCAGTCCAGCTTCAGCTACTTGAATCCCACCGTCCAACTCCAGGCTCCCGGAGTCACCCTCAACGGCAGCGTGGCCAACAACTGGAGCAGTGGTGCCTTTCTGGAACAGCAGTTGGCCAACTTCGGCCGCACCGGTTGGAGCGTGACCGCCGCCGAACAGGCGCGCGCCGCCGTCAACCAGGACTACCGCGGGGCCTGGCAGCGCAGCTGGGAAGAAGCCGCCCTGCGCTTCTACGAGCTGGCTGAACGCCAGGCCCAACTGGAAGTCGCCACCAGCTCGGTGCGCGTCAACCTGCAGGGAATGGAAGATGCCCGCCGCCGACAGAAGTCCGGAGCCGCTCCGCGCTTCGAGCTACTGCGGGCCGAGAGCGATTACCAGGCGGCTCGGCTGGAAGCGGTGGAGGCCACCCAATCACTGGCCGTGGCCCGGGCGCGACTACAGGCCCTGCTGGAAACCGCCGAACCGCCGCAAATCCAGCTCGAACCGCAGTCGGGAGGAGATCCGGCCCCGAGCCTACCGCAAGCCCAGTTGGAAGCCCTGCAGCAACGACCCGAGTTGCTTTCGCTGCAGCAGCAGGCTCAGGCGGCTGAGTCGCGCGCCTTTCAAGAACAAGCACAGCTCAATCCCAACCTGGGATTACACCTGGACTACCTGCATCAGAACCCCACCGCCTTCCGCACCGGTGTCTCTTTCCAGGCCGGTCTGGTTCTCTCCATTCCCCTCTACGATGGCGGCCAAGCGGAAGCACGGTCCCAGCAAGCGCAGCAGGAGAGCCATCTGCTTCTTGCACGTCTGCGCCAGGCCGAGAGAGAAGTCAAAGTGGAGGTGGAAAGTCTGTTTTATCGCCTGGACAATGACCGGCAGGCTCTCGAGGTCAGCCAGAGCCGCCGCCTCAGCGCCCAGGAGAGTGAGAGAGTGGCTCGCTTGCGCTATCAAAACGGCGTGTCTTCCCAACTGGAATGGCTGGACGCCCAGCGCCAGCGCACCGCCGCCGAGCAGGCTTATGTCAGCGCCGAATACCGACTGCGCGGGGACCAGGCCCGGTGGTCTCGGGCTCTAGGGCGGGACCCGCTCAGCGACTGTCGAACGCCTCCGGGTGAACTCCATGAGCAAGAAAAAAGCCTACCATCACGGTGACCTGCGCACCGCCCTGGTGCAGGCCACGCTGCAACTGGTCTCGCAGCGTGGTCCGCGCGGCTTTTCCATGACCGAAGCCTGTCGCCAGGCCGGGGTCAGCGCTACCGCCGTCTACCGTCACTTCGCCAACAAAGAAGCCATCCTGGCGGAGGTCGCGCGTCAAGGATTTGACCAGCTGACGGTCGACCTGAAGAACATCCTGGATTCCATTCCCATAGATGCCTATCGGAGACGCCTGGTCGAAACGGGACTGGCTTACGTCGCCTTCGCCCACACCCATCCCGCTCACTTTCAGGTTATGTTCGGCTCCGGCCTCGACAAAGAAGGCCACCCCGACTGTCAGGAAAGCGGCGAAACCGCTCTACAAATCCTGCTCGACGAGGTGGCCCGTGCCGTCGCCGGCGGGGCGATGCCGCAAGCCCGAGCTTCGGTTGCGATGACCACGCTCTGGGCCACCGTCCACGGCCTGGCCATGCTCGACCTCGACGGCATCAAATCCAAAAAGCAAGAAATGCTGGAATTCGACGTCCCCGCTTGCCTCGAGGCCCTCGTCCAGGGTTTCTGCCCGAATTAAGGATCGGTCAGCGGCGCTCGCTCAGCAACCATTGAGTGGCCATGGTGGCGGCACCAATCGCGGCCCCAGCCACTTCCGGCGAAGCAAGAAAGGGTAACGCAACTCCGCCCGCCAGGCCCGCGGCGCCTCCGAGCAGGGTGGTTCCCACGGCCATACCCACGCCGCCATCTCCACCGGGCTTTCGGCTTCCGCCGCAAAGGGAACTCACACCCGCGATGGCCAGGCACATTCCGGCGACCCCGGCGGGTACGGCGCCAGCCAGGGCTCCCAAGTAAGGAGAGACTGCGCTGGCCAGGCCCATCCCCAATCCGGCCACGGCGCCATAAGCCAGGGCTTTGCCCGCGCGCTTCAAGACAGATGGCTTCTCAGGCTCCCCCGGACCCTGAGGGGACTTGCCCAAATCGATGGAGTCTTGAGCCTCCGCCGGCTTACTCTCGCCCGCACCGGGCGTTCCGCGAAAACTCTGAACCTGTCCTTGATAACCGTAGTTCGCTACCTTCATCGTCAACTGCCTCCAAGCGATATCTGTTTGTCTCAACAGACTAGCCGGGCAGGGTGATGAAAAGGTGGTAAGTCCGGGAGTCATGTTAACTCAGCGTTAACACTTCCGTCCTGCAACGAACGATGGATTAACGACCGGGTTTAAAGTCGGCCAGGTAGTTGCCGTGACTGCCGTGGCGGTCGTATTCCTGGCCCCAGGTACGAGCGTCCAGACGACGGCCCATATCGGAAAGAATCGCGCTGTTGTTGCTGTCCTTCCGTGCATCGGCCACCAGCAGGACGGAACCGCAGGCACCCGCCATAGCGCCGCTGGCCAATCCCAGGGCCAGGCCCGGATTGGTGAACGCGGTCACGACCGCCGCCACTCCGGTTACCAACGTGCCCGTCATCAGGGCGGCCCCCCAACCGGACTTGGCGAAGGCCTTGTCCCCGAGGCGAACCGACTGGTCGAAAGCGGAGGAAATGACCCCACGAGCGGAATCGGCGGGACAGTTCTGGAGAGCCTGCAGCTGGCGCTGCGAATCTTGCGCGGACCAGCCCTGTCCGGGAGCCAGCAGCTGCGGCAGGTCGGCCAGGCCGATCTCAGGCTGGGGAGCAGGCGTAGAAACGGGTGTGGAAGCGGGCGTGGAAAGCGAAGGGCGACGGCCAAACGTCTCCGCCGATGGCACATAGGAAAGCTTGGGGCTGGTCACAGCCGGGGTCTCAGAGGACCCGTGGGCAAATTCGATGCGCTCGCCCTTCCAGAGCATCTCGGCCGCATCCACCGAGTTGGTCGCCCCGGTCGGTTGATAGTCCGAGCACAAACCTGCCAACACCTTGTCCAGGGTATTGGGGATCTCGTGACCGTGCTTGCGAGCGTAGTAGGGGTTGGTGCCGGTTCCGGGTTTCAAAATCATACTCGAGAAGTTAACAGCCGACCCTGAAATTTCTCTAACCATTATCCGAACAAACAGAAGAATGGACCGCCAGCGCTGGTTCAGTCCGTGAGAAACAGCTCCCCCCAGGTATATTCTTTCTGCGGGTTCGCAGAGCAGAGAGCACCCGGCATACGAAAAACCAGCAGTCTCAAATCTCCCTCTGTCGGCTCATACCTTCGGAAGTCCCGAGCGATAGCGACCAACATCGACTCCTGTTGAGGCGGTGGAACCCGCAACTCCTCCATCCACCATTGCGAGATATCGAGCATGAAGTAGCGACCCTGCGAATGGCAAAGCCCGCGCAGCCGTTCCGGCAGTCTCCGCTGCAACCGGCGAGTGAGGAAGAGAGCCCCAAAACAGTGACGTCCCGCCATGTGCCCGTGGCTGAAAACCGGGTCCAATCGATTCCAAAAGCCGAGCACCGGCAGCACGGCAAACAGCAGCAGCAGCAATCTGTGCCACAGATGACTCCCCCATAGAATGTCGAGAGCCGAACTGCTACTGAAACCGAAGAGCAGCACGTTATTCAGAGCCATGGCTGCGTTCCAGGGCCAAATCTCACGATGGGTCTTGTGACCCCAGCGCGAGAAGCAGAGCAAAATGAAAGCATGCATCCCGAGCGCCCCCAGGATGGAAATTCCTCGCGTGACTGGGAACAGCAGTCCCAACCCCAGAGCGGCTTCGACGAAGGGAATCGCGTAACTGACCCGGCCAGGGAATCGATTCTTGCACAAAGGACCGGTAATGTAGGGCATCACGACCTCGACGAAGAGTCGATTGACCTTCATCAGGCCAGCCCAGAAATAAATGGAGACCGTCACCAGTTGGCAGGCGAGCAGGGCCTGGGCGGGCGGCAAGTAGGTTAGCGACAGAATCAGGCAGACATTCTGGTAGAGCCAGGGGCGAAAGCGAGTCCAGTCCGAAGCGCAGAAAAGGCCGAGTAGAACCACCAGAGGCGCCACCGCCCAGGAACCAACCAGACTCAGAGCCAGCAGGCCGAAAAGCGCCGGAAAGAGAGCTTCGACAGACGGGGCGCCTGGAAAGACCGGGGTGCGCGGAGCCAGACGCGGCCCAGTCCAGGCTCGCCGGCTGAGCCACAAAGCCCAGGCCATTGCCAGCAACGTCAAACAGCGGGAAGCCGCGACCAGATCCATCCCGGGTGGTTCTGTCCGGCGAGAGTTTCTTCCCGTGCTGAGGACTTGTTATGCCCGGCAGGAACTTTGCCGACCCATCCAGCATGCTCGGCCCAGTGGAAAGAATATCCACCGTTGCCGTTTGCCACTTTTGCGCCAGCCGCCGGAATTCTCCAAGACAAACTCTGGGTCTTCGGTGGAATGTTCAGATTGGGGCCCTACGGCTACGAATACGTCAACCACATCTTCGAAATGGCCTTCACCGAAAAGCCGGTCTGGCAGCACAGCGGGCGCTATCTGCGCGAAAGCAAAGGCTTCGCCCAAGTCGTTCTACTGCTCGGAAAGCGGCTGGGCATTCTGGGCGGCCACCATTACCTGGCGGACGGGCAAGATACTCCGGTCGACACCTTCGAGACGCTGGAGCTGTCGACCCATCCGTGAACCGCCAGGCCTGTGCAACGTAGGCCGGTAGATGCAGCAACAATTGATCGGATGCCTCTGGGGGACCGCGCTCGGCGACGCCCTGGGACTCTGTCGCGAAGGCCTCAATCCTCGTCGCGGCCAGCGCCTCTATCCTGACCTGGACCGCTTCCAGTTGTTCGGCGGACGCGGCCTGGCCAGCGACGACACGGAGCATGCCGCCTTTACCGCCTGGGCCATCTCCGGCCAGCCGGACCCCGCCACCTTCGAGAGCCGCCTGCGGCATGCGTTTCAACGCTGGTTGGCCTGCCTGCCGGCTGGAATCGGTCTGGCCACCTTGCGCGCCGGCCTGATCCGCCGAGGCGTCTGCTCGGCCGGCAATGGACCCCTGATGCGCGTCCCGGTGCTGGCCGTGGCCGGACCAGAAAACCTGGAACCCTACCTCGAGATCAGCACGAGGATGACCCACACCGACCCGCGAGCCCTGGAGCGAGCTCGCCAACTCGCCCAGCTCACTCGCTACCTGCTCGGACGCATCCCCTGGCCCGACCTCCCGGGCCTTTCCGAGAATCCCGCCCAGACTCCGGAAGAATATGTCCAGGCCCAGGGTTGGAAAGCGGGCGTGAGCGGTTTCGTGGAGCACACCGCACCAGTGGTAATGCTGGCCGCCCTGCGCTATCGAGACGACTACCGCCAGGCCGTCCAATCGGTCATCCGCTGCGGTGGCGACACCGATACCACGGCAGCCCTGGTCGGCGCCATCGTGGGGGCTCGCCTCGGACCTCAAGCCCTACCGAGAGAATGGCTGCAAACTTAAGCGGACCGACCGCACAGCCTGAACTATCTGGAAAGCCTGGCTCACAAGCCCAAATTGGTCCCGATGCTACCCAGCCTGGGTCGCAACCTGCTTTTCGGCGGGGCCGTCCTCGGCTACGGATTTCGCCGACTGCTACCGTGAAGCCTTAACCGCCGCTCTGGCCGTCCCAGCGCTCCAGGGGAGTTTCGCCTTCCGCCAGCTTGCGCAGCCCGTCCGCCAACTCCAGCAGTTCCTCCCGGGTGACCCCGGACACGGCCAGCGCGCCGTCGGGCAAAACCAGTTTCACCTGGTAGGCGGCTCCCGCTACCTGCGCCGAGACTTCGACCCGGGCCTTGCCCAACATCCAACTACAGTTCTCTGCCATCTACCTGTCTTAGGCGCCCGGCCGGGCGACCCTCTCTGGCGCAGGCTACTGAGTGGCGACGGTTTCGTCCGGCTTGCGTCCCCAGAGCTTCTTCTCCAGCTTGAGCAGCTGCTCTTTAAGAAGCCGGGATTTCTCATCCACGTTTTTGCGCAGTTCTCTGCTGGAACGCATGCCGTCTTCCAGACCGCCGGTCTCTTCAGTCACGTTCTCGTCTTTGTCAGATTCGCTCATGCTTTACAGTTTCACTGTCAAGCTGTCGCCCCCTCCTCCGACTTAATAGTAAATTCCACCTACAGCAAACCCTCGGCCCGGGCCTGATGGATGGTGCGCACCGATGGTTGGAAGCCCAGACTGCGCGCCAGAGCACCGTCGGCGCGGCCTCTCCAGGGATGCACCAGCGGTTCCGAGCTCGGCGCCATCTCCGCACCACCAAACTGCACCAGCTCGTAGGCGGTGGTCGGCGCCTCGTCGACGATGTTCACGATCTTCCGGTCCAGAACCCCGCTCAGGGCCAGGCGCACGGCGATAGCCACGTCGCGGTGATGAATCAGGCTGAACGACCCCGCCGGATGCATCTGGAACTGGGCCAGCAAAGGAGCCAGGCTTTCGAGATGTCCGTCCTGCTCTCCGTAGACGAAGCTCAGACGCAGAATGCTCCAGTTCAAGCCGCTGGCCCGCAAATCGGCTTCGGCAGCCAGCTTGCTGGCCGGATAGGCCAGGCTGGGCCGGGCCTCGTCCTCCTCCAGGCCTGGACGGGCACCATCGACGTCGTAAATCATGCTGGTGCTGGCCATCAGGAAACGTGCCGCTGGAGCCGCTTTCTGGACGGCCGCGATCAAATGGCGCGTTCCCTGATGGTTGACGCTCCAGGTGGCCTGCTCGTCCTGGCTGCGGAACTGCGCGGCCAGATGAACGACCGCGTCCACCCCGCTCACCGCCGCTTCCCAGGCGCCAGGCTCCAGCAGATCGCCCTCCACACGGTGCGCGCCTCTGGGAGCTTCTTTGCCAGCCCGCAGCAGCGCCCGGCATTCATGACCGTCGGCGATCAGCCTGGGCAACAGGCGGGTCCCTACCAGACCCGAACCCCCGGTCAGCAGGATCACCATGGCAGCGTACCCATAGTGGCGTGGGTGAAGGTCCCGGTCGGCCCGTCCGCCCCGAGCAAGGCCATTTTGACCGCTTGAGCGGCGCCCTCTTCGACCGTCTCGGTGCCCTCGAAAGCGTTCAGGTTGGTTTTGGTGAAGCCTGGGGAGACGGCGTTCACCTTGATTCCCTCTCTTTCCAACTCGACCGCGAAAGCCACCGTGATGGCATTCATCGCCGCCTTGGAAGCGGGGTAGACGGGCCCGAACATGGGCCGGTGGGCAAAAGCCGGGTCGCTGTTGAGCGTGAGCGAGCCTGCACCGCTGGAAACGTTGACGATGCGCGCGGCCGTGGATTTGCGCAGCAACGGCAGCATCACCTGGGTCACCGTCAAAACCCCGAACGCGTTGGTCTCCCAGACGGCCCGCACTTCATCCAGTTTGGCCTTGCTGGCGCTGGTGGACTGCACGAACTCGAGCAGGGACATTTCGGGCGTCTTGCTGATGTTGGAAATGGCCGCGTTGTTGATGAGCACGTCCAGGCGACCGAACTCTTTCTCGACCAGGGCGCCGGCGGCCAGCACGGAAGTCTGGTCGGTCACGTCCAATTGGATGGGGCGGGCGTCGCCTGGAATCGTCTGGGCGGCGGCCTGACCGCGCGCCAGGTCTCGGGAGCCGACCAGCACGGTGTAACCGTGCGCAGCCAGGTCTTTAGCAATCTGCAGGCCAATCCCCTGATTGGCCCCGGTGATGAGTGCGATAGTTTTCATGGGCCCACTATAGACCCGCGTGGGTGGATGTTCTACAATAGAAAATCCTAAATTCTTGTCCAGGAGTCCGGCATGCTGGTCGATCCGCTGGCCCAGGTTGTTTCTCTGCTGCAACCGAGCGCCGCCTTTTCCAAAGTCGCCACGGGAGCCGGCGCCTGGAGCGTGCAGCGCTCGGAAGCTGGTCGCCCTTTTTACTGCGCCGTGCTGGAAGGCGGCTGTCGCCTGCTGGCTCAAGGCCACCCGCCTCTGGAACTGCAGGCCAACGACTTCGTGCTCATCCCGGCCGTCCACGACTTCACCATGGCCAGCCTGCAGCCCGCCCGCGATTACGAATACCTGCCCCACCACATCGCCGACGGGGTGGTCCGCCTCGGCGACCCCGAGGCCCCCGCCGACGTTCGCGTTATGATCGGCTACTGCCAGTTTGCCTCTCCCGACTCCGAGCTACTGGTTTCGCTACTTCCCCGCCTCATCTATGTCCACGGGGAAAAACGGCTGGCCACGCTGGTGGAATTGGTCCGGGACGAATCGCGATCCCAGCGCCACGCCCGCGAGGTCGTGCTGGAAAGATTGCTGGAAGTGCTCTTCATCGAAGCCCTGCGCTCCAGCGCCGGATTAGCCGGCTCCCAGGGCCTGCTGCAAGGCCTCTCGGACGAGAGCCTGGCTCCGGCCATCCGCAGCATGCACGAGAATCCGGCTCATCCCTGGACCATCGCCGAACTGGCCCGTGCCGCCCGTCTCTCGCGGACCGTTTTCTTCGATCGCTTCAGCCAGCTGGTGGGCAAAACCCCCAAAGACTATCTGCTCTCCTGGCGCATGGCTCTGGCCAAACGAATCCTGCGCCGGGAGCCGCTCTCGGTGGCCGAAGTGGCCGAGCGCGTCGGCTATAGCTCCGCCAGCACCTTTACCGTCGCCTTCACCCGCTTTGTCGGCCTCCCCCCCGCTCGCTTCGCCCGGGACAACCCGCTCTAGGGCGAACCAGCCTATTCATTCGTCCTCTTCCCTCTCCAGAGACTTACCGTGAAAAGCGTAGGGCTGAAAATCCTCGCCCAGATTCCTTGAAATCAGCCGCGACAAGGTGGTGGCCTTCAAAAGCTCCACTTCGTCGCGCAGCTCCGGGTCATTCTCATAGTAGAAGCGGTCGCCGTCTCGCAGTCGGGCAAATTGATCGGCCACAATGGCGGCCACCGTCGTTCCCACCGCCGCGCCATCGGCATTGGGTTCGGCCAACAGACCCACCCAGGCGTCCAACTTCTCGATGGATCCGTAGACCTGCTGCAGCCTGGCCGCCTGCTCACTCTCACCCGTCAGCTCCTCGAAGCTGGTGTAGGCGGGCAAACCGTAACTCTGACGGAGGCGATTGAAGTCCGGCAGTCCTTGTTCGCGACCGCGCGCGATGTTGATGGCGCCCAAATCCAGACCGCCCGCGCCCGGAGGCCCAAACAGGAAATTGCGAACCTCGTCCACCATCTCCAGGTCGGTGGCCTGCTGCACGTAGTCGGCCGCCCCGCGCAGTACGGGAGCCACGCCACCCTCGTCGAAGGTTTTCGCCGGACGGAAGTAGACTTCCCGAAGCTTGACGTCGCCCTGAGCCAGCATGTCGCCGTTGGGCTCGTTGCGAAAGATGGTGCTGCCCAGCTGGCTATGACCCAACCGGAAAGCCGCCGTCACGAACTCCACGTTCAGTCGGGCATCCACACCTGACTGATACCCCTTATAAGCCGGCACTCGCTGATGCCCGATCAGGTTGGGTAGATATTCCTCGTAGGTAATCGCCTGAACCAGCGCTCCCACTCGCTTGCGCGCCGCCTGATAGAGCTTCTCGTCATCCCAGTCGGGGTGCTTCTCGGCCAACACTCCGGCCACCCGGTTATGCTCGCGCAGGAAAACCGTGTGCAGACCCAGCAAAACCGGATTCTCGCTCGACCTCACGTCACCGGCCACCGTGAGACTCTCGGGCGGAGCGTGCACGTCGTTGTCGTTGGGCAATCCCAGGGTGTTGAGGGGCAAATTGTCGCCCTCGCCGGTCAGCATACGCCCGCCTTCATGCGTGCGCAAAGCCTGCGCGCGCTTGGCGTGACTGCCATAAACCATCGAAGCATCCAGCCATCCTGTATTCTTATTCCAGGGCTGCTGAGGCCGATGGGTGGCCGAAAAGGGGATGTAGGCCTGTCCCGTGGAGTTCGGATCAAACCAAGGGTCGCCGGCCGGCACGGGAATCTTCTCGGTCTGACTTTGCACCTTCGCATTGTCGGTCAAATCGTGGTCGATGAACTGACCCCACCCCCACAGCAGGCCCGACCAGTGGACCACATCCGGCTTGTCGACCTTCTGAGCCAGCACCGCATTGCTGATCTCCCGCGGATTGGGACGGCCCTCGGCCACCTGAAACTCGCTGCGCCGCACAAAACTGGCGCCGACCTGGTTCTCCAGCTCCGGGTGCTCCAGATTGTTGCCACGTCCGTCGTAGCTTCGATTGTTAGCGGTCGGCGCCGAGGGCGGCCGGTTGGAAAAGGGTTGAATCATGGGGTCCACCTTCAAATTTTTAGGCTCAACAGAACTTGCCAGCCTATTTTGGCCCACCTGAACAAATCCTTCTCACCCACAAAACTCGTAGGCGAATTCAGTAAATACGCTCAGATTCGAGAACATTGACATGACCCCAGTGTTCATGCTAACCATAACACCATACAGTCCAAGACGAGCTCTACCCGCCCCACTGGGAGTTTATCCCCCAATTAAGGTTTACCTGATAAAACTTGACAACAAAGTTTTGCCCGAACTAAACTGCCTACAAAATTTTATGGGAGTCCAGACCCTTTGATCTTTCTCTGCCACGTTCCCACGCCGGCCATCCGCGACGGATTTCTGCCAGCCGCCCAAAGCCTGGGCCGCGAAGTGATTCTACTCACCGACAAACCCGAACAGCACCAGGACTATTCCCAGCGCGTGTTGGCCTGCGACGTCTTCAATCCTATGGCCGTGGTCGACTGCATCACCCAGCACAACCTGCCCGTCGAAGCCGTCTTTTCCAACAGCGATCATCTGCAGACTCAGACGGCCTGGGTCGGCCAATTCTTCGGTGTGCCTCATAAATCGCCCAGAGCATGTTATCTGGCCAAAAACAAAAGCCTGATGCGCCAGGAACTCGCCCGTCTCGGACTCGAGACCATCTGGTACCGCCACTTCCACAGCTTCGAGGAGCTGAAGGCAGCCCCACACATCCCCTTTCCCTGCGTGGCCAAGCCCATCAAGGGCGTGGCCAGCATCGACGTCAAGTATCTGGCCAATCCGCTGGAGCTGATCGAATTCGCCGAATATTTCTGGAAGAAGCAGCAGCAGCCGTTGCTTTTGGAAGAATACCTGCCCGGCAACATCTACTCGGTGGAAACTCTGAACGGCCATCTGTTGGGCGGCTTCACCTGCACCCTGACCGAGCTGCCCTACTTTATCGAAACCGGCGCGCGCTGGGGCGTTCCCCCCGAAGGCGCCGCCTACGTGATGCGCGCTCTGGAGGCGGTAGGAGCCACTTTCGGCGCCTGCCACACCGAGCTGGTGATGACTGCTCAGGGTCCTCGCATCATCGAGATCAACTATCGCAGCATCGGCGACCAGAGCGACTTCATGCTCGACAACCTGAGTGGTGGAAGCTACTTCGAAAACGTGCTGCGCACCTCACTGGGAGAGACCATCCAGCCTCCGGTGATCGACTCCGAACTCCATTCCATCGCCCATTACCTGTTCGCCGAGCGGGCCGGTAAGCTCAGCGACGCTCCCGGGGGTTTTGTCGAAGAGCGGGAAGGCTGCGCGGTTCACTACGTGCCCACCAAGCAGGCCAGCGACGTCATCGACCTGACCCACTCCAACAAAGACTATCTGGGCATGCTGCACGTCACCGGACAGGGCAAGCAGCGGGTGGAAGAACTGCTCGAAAAAGAACTGGAACGCCTGAAGGCTGGTTTCCAATGGGCCTAGCCGAAACCCAACCCTACCTGGTGGGCCGCCTGCTGGACACGTTCCTGCGCGAGGACCTCTTTGCCATGAGTTCCCAGGCTACGGTTCAATCCGCACCGGAAGGCTATCCCCGCCTGTCCGACCACTGGCTACGCTACCGCTGGGACGACCACAAAACCTGGTGGATACCGGTTCTTCAAGATGCGCCCCTGCAAAAATGGCGTAGCGCCGCCCCGCTGGTGGTGGAAGAAAGTTCTGGCCGTTCCCTGACGACCGTGGACGAAGTGCTTCTTCCCGCGCTGGAGCGTGTCGACGAGCGCGAAGCCTTGCTTCAGGAGGTAGCCTGCGCTCTGGATCACCGTCAGCGGACGGAAAGCGCCCGCCTGCAGTGGTTCGCCAGCCAGCCCACCCGTAACTTTCAGCACTGGTGGCAAAGCCTGGCCTTCTATGAGCGTCTGGCCAGCTTCCAGGACCACCCTTACTATCCTACGGCTCGGGCCAAAGTAGGGCTGGACGGTCAGGCCCTGCGACTGTACGCCCCGGAATTCGCGCCCACCTTCCGCCTGCGCTGGCTGGCTGTGCCCGTGCAGTCGGTGCAGGGCGAACTTCCCGCCCACTGGCCTCGGAGTGAGCAATTCCTCGGTGTGCCCGTGCATCCTCATACCGCTCCTCAACTTACCCTTCCCGAAGGAGCTTACTGGCTGCCCGTGGACGATTGGCAAGTGCAGCCCACTCTATCGGTACGGACCGTCAGTCTGGTCGAGCAGCCAGATCTACACCTCAAGCTGCCACTGCTGATGCGTTCTTTAAGCTACAAGAACTTACGAAAGATCCGGCCGGACACCATCGCCGACGGACACACCGTTCAGCAGATACTGGCCCAACGCGTGGGGTCCGACTGCTTGCTCACCGACGAGAGCACCGGCTTTTCCGTCGACGGTCGCGCCGACCTGGGCGTCATCGTCCGCCGCTATCCGGATTTCAAGAACGCCACCGTGCTTCCGGTTGCCGCCCTGCTGGCTGCCGACCCCGAAGGCGGTAGCGTATTGCAGAACCTCGTCCGCACTCATTTCGACGACAGTGAACAGGCCTTCTTCGAGACCTACCTGGAGCTGACGCTTCGAATTCACGTGGACCTCTGGGTCAAGCACGGCATCGCGCTGGAATCCAACCAGCAGAACACTCTGCTAGTGCTGGAAGACAAAGGCTGCCTCAAGCTCTGTCTCAAAGACAACGATGCGGCCCGCATCTACGAGCAAGTCGCCCAGACCGGAGCGACCTTCGTCGACCCCTGCATTCGGGTCAACGACTGGCTGCCCATCGCCCAGATGTTCATCACCATCACCCTGCAACTGAACATCATGCCGCTGATTGAAGCCTCCAGCCGGCCCGCCCATTACTACGCCCTGGCTCGTCAACTGCTGGAACGCCAGCTGGCCACTTACGCGCCCGACCTGGTGGCGGCCAGCGGCATCCGACAGCAACTGCTGGAGAGCCCTCAGCATCCGGTCAAGTATCTCTTCAGCGCCGGAACTCTGTTCTCCAAGCAGCGCACCGGAGCGGCCGATATCAACAAACACTACGGATGGACCGGTTCCAACCCACTGCACCATGCGTAGGCCTCTGATCCTTATCGTCTTGTGCCATTTCCTGGCCAGCTTCTCGGTGCTGGGGATGTCCCCTTACTATCCGACCTTGCTGGAACGCAGCTATGGACTGAAGGACCCCGCTCTGGGCGGCTTTTTCTACGTCATCCCACTGCTCATCATGGGCCTGGCGGGACCCCTCTGGGGTTGGTTCGCCGACCGCTTCGGCAAGAAAATCTCGCTGGTGCGCGCGCAGATCGGCCTGGCCCTGGCGCTCTACCTGTGTAGCCTGGCGCCCAACGCCTGGGCCTTCGGACTTTGCCTGGCCCTGCAGGGCTTGTTCGGCGGTACCTTTTCCGCCTCCAACGCCCTGCTGGCCCAATATTACCGAGGTCCAGAACTGTCGCGCTCTCTCTGCTATCTGCAGTATTCGGCCCGCCTCGGCCTCTTTCTGGCCCCCTGTTTGCTGGCTCTGGTGGTCCTGGAGATCCCGAATCCTTCGGTTGTCTACGGCTGGCTCTGGCTGTTGCCCATCGCCAGCTTCGGACTGCTGCAGAGCCTGCTACCGGCTCCTCCCAACCAGCTGGAAGAGGCGAGAGCGGGGGAAGCCAGGCAATTTCACCGGGTTCCCTTCGCCTGGCTGCTGGGCATGGAGTTCTGGTTCACTCTGATGACGGTGGTCACATTCCCCTACTTCGTGAAATTCTTCCAGGCTGCTCACACCGGTCTGCCGGACCGTTACGCGGGTTTCTTCTTCGGCATTCCTCACGTGATCTATTTACTGCTGGCCTTCCTGGTCATCGGCAGGGCTCACGTGCACCAGGCTCTGGGCTATCTCACCTTTGCCTTTGCCTGCTTCACCGGCGCCATGCTGGCCCATCTGCTGCCCGGAGCGGCCTTTCTGCTGGCCGCTCGGGCGCTGATGGGCATCGCTCTGGTCTACGGATACGTTTACCTCAATCAGCTGGTCGGGGCGGCCGTGCGGCCGGACTCCGCCGGCAAATCCTTTGGTTGGCTGGATACGGCCAGCAAGTTCGCCGGCGTGCTCGCCGGACTATTGGCGGGAGCCACGGTGCGCGGCGGGGGATTGACCGCGCCCTTCGTGATCTCCGCCCTGCTGGGCCTGCCCCTGACGGTGGTCGCCTGGAGAATGAAGAGACACTATGCATAATCCCGCCCTCCTCCCCTCGTCCTACCAAAGGGCGGCCGAACGCAGCATGGCGGTGCTACTCAACTGCTACCTGCGCGAGTACGCCCAACCGCGCGGCGCCGTAGAGGAGGCCAGCGGCGAGTTGCCGCGCGCCCTGAAAATCCACCCGCACGTGCTGAGCATTCGTTTTCCTCACCTGGAAAAAGCCTGTCTGATCGCTCACCAGGGCCGCTTGCGTAGCAATTATGTCTTCTGCAGCGAGCCCTACGCTCAGGCTTCTGTTTCCAGAGTGCTGGACTGGCGCGAGCTGGCCTCCCTGGTGATCGCCGAGCTCGGCTGTGAATTTCCCCAGGCCTTCAACTCCGAGCTGCTGGCCCAGGTGGAGAACAGTCTGAGCAATCTGCAGCAATACTACGCCCATCCCCCCTCGCCTGGCGACAGCCCCTTTCTCTATTCGGAGCAGATGCTCAGCGCCGGCCACACCTATCATCCCGCTCCCAAAGCCCGGGAAGGCATGAGCGACGTCGACCTCTACGCCTACTCTCCAGAACTGCAGGCAGAATTCCAGCTCTTTTATTTCGGCGTCAGCGAACGCTGTTTTGTGCACAAGAGCAACGTCGAGCTGCATCCCGGACTGCCGGATTTACAGCGCACCTTCTCGGGTTTTTCCGACCAACCCATTGTCGGCGTGCATCCCTGGCAGGCCCGCTTTCTGCTCGAGCAACCGGTGGTGCAAAAAGCTCTCCAGGACGGCCGGCTGACGGCCCTGGGCACGGGCGGCATTCGCTTCTCCCCCACCGCCTCGGTGCGCACTCTCTACAGCCGTCACAGTCCCTACTTCTTCAAGCAGTCGCTGCACATGCGACTGACCAACTGCGTGCGCAAGAATGCCTGGTACGAGCTGGAATCAGCTCTGCTGCTCGACCGCCACTGGCGGGCTCTGCCTCAGGCACTACCGGACTTCACCCTGCTCAGCGAACCGGCTTACACCACCGTGGACCTCGGAGATACGCTGACACGCGAGGCATTCTCCACCATCTACCGGGACGCTCGACCTATCCAGAGTTCCCCCCATCCGGTCTACATGGCGGCCGCCTTGTTCGGCGGAACCGCCGACGGCCAGTTGCTCGAGCGCGCCCTGGGCGGCGGCGATGCCCTGGAATGGTTTCGCGAATATTGCCGTCTGATTGTGTGGCCGGCGCTGCACTACTACGCTCACCATGGGGTCGTCTTCGAGCCTCATCTGCAAAACACGCTCCTCCAGGTCCAGGGCGGCAAGCCGCGCCACGGCTACTTCCGAGATCTGGAAGGCACCAAACTGGTGGGCTCACGCCTGCACCAGACCATGCATCCGGAAATCGCTCGTTCGGTCTACTACAGCGATGAACAGGCCTGGCGTCGCTTCGCCTACTGCATCGTCTTCAACCAGCTCAGCGAGGTCATTCAGCACCTGAGCGCCGTCCCCGCCGTCGAACTCTGGCAGGCCACTCGCCAATCGCTACACGATTATCAGGCGGCCTACGGAAACCGCGAAAGCCAGCGTATCATCTTGCGTCTGCTGCAGGATCGCAAACTGCCGGTCAAGGCCAACTTGATCACCCGCTTCTTGCGCGAAAAAGACCGCAACGCCACCTATGTGTGGGTGGAGAATCCGCTGCGATGAGCCGGCTCGACGAAGCGGCTCGGGGCCTACTGGGGGCCCAGCCTGTGGCCGCCTACCTCTACGACCTGGTCGCCCTCCAGGAGCATTGCCTGCGCGTGCGCGAGGCCCTACCCGCGGGCGTGGAGATGTTCTACGCGATCAAAGCCAACGCCGAGGTGCCCATCCTCAAAACCATGGCGCCCTATATGGACGGCTTCGAAGTGGCCTCCGGCGGCGAACTCGATCACCTCCAAGCACATTTTCCCAAGGCAACCATCCTGTTCGGGGGTCCGGGCAAGACGCCAAACGAGCTGCGTCAGGCAGCGGAGCACCAGGTGCACGTGGAAAGCTTGTGGGAGCTGCAGCAGCTTGCGGCCCTGCAGCTTCCCGTGCACCTGTTTCTACGGATGAACCCGGCCCTGGACCATCGCGAAGACAGCCCCATGCTGATGGCCGGCAAACCCTCCCCCTTCGGCCTCACCCCCGACCATTTGCGGGCCGCGGTAGACATCTTACGGGATAATCCGCAGCTCAAGTTCCTGGGTTTTCATCTGCACACGCGCTCGCTGCAGCTGGATCTGGAAGAGCACCTGCGTCTCCTGAGCCGTTACTTCACGCTGGCCGAGGACTGGGCCCAGACTTACGGGCTGGACCTGCAGGTGCTCAACCTGGGGGGCGGTATCGGCGTGAACTATCGCCAGCCATCGCAACAATTCGACTGGGAGCAGCTCTGCCTCCGATTGCCGCGACGCCCCTACCGGCTGCGTTTTGAATGCGGCCGCTTTTTGACGGGTTTCTGCGGAACTTATGCCTGCGAAGTGCTCGACCTTAAGGAAAGCCACGGGGAGCATTTTGCGGTTTGCCGCGGCGGCACCCATCACTTCCGGCTGCCCGCCGCGCAGGGCCACAGCCATCCTTTCCGCGTGCTGGCCGGCCCCCGCAAAGGGCCCGTCCTGGAAAACGTCACCTTGAACGTGGTCGGCCAGTTGTGCACCCCCAAAGACCGTCTGGCCAGCGGCGCCCAGGTCCAGCAAATCGGCGTCGGCGACCTGCTGCTTTTCCCCCTGGCCGGCGCTTACGCCTGGAACATTTCCCATCACGACTTCCTCATGCATCCTCATCCTCAGCAGATCTTCCTGGATGCGTAAACGCTGGCGCCAGCTGCACCGAGTGCTGGGACTGGTGGCCGGATTGTGGCTGGCCTGGCTGGGCCTGACCGGCAGTTTTCTGGCCATGGGGCAGAGCCTGGATAGGGTGCTCCATCCCCAACTATTCCGCTGCGCCGACGCCCCCCCGGCCCCTTTGCAGGCGGCCGCCCAGGCCGTCAAAGCCCTTTACCCCGAGCGCAAGCTCGAGCGCCTGGACTTCGGCCGGCCCCTGCGCTTCTGGCTGGACGACGGCCAGATCGTCTACGTCGATCCGGCCGGCCCCAAGATTCTGGGCGACCTGGCCAAGTCCCAGACCGTGCGGGGCTTCGTCCTGCCTCTGCACGAACTGGCTGAGCCCTTTCTACCGGTGGTCGCCGGGCTTTCCGCACTGGTGCTGCTCTCCGGCTGGATTCTGCAAAAACCCGACCGACGTGCCCTACCGCCGCGCAAAGCCTACGACTGGCATCGAGCCCTGGGCTGGGTCAGCACCCCCGCGCTGCTGGTCGCCATGCTCACAGGCACCTTGCTGGTGGAATACAAACTGGTGGATCAACTTCTGCGTGGCGGGCACAAGCCGATAGCCCCGAGCCTGCCGGAAACCCCGGAAGCCGGCCTCGACCTCGACGCTCAGGTGGCCCAGGCCGCCCGAGTCTGGCCGCAAGCCCAGCTGATCCGCATGCAGTGGACGAAAAAAGACATCCAGATCCGAGTGCGCCAGCCCGGTGAAAACAACCCGGTCGGGCGCAGCTTTATCCACCTCGACTCGCACAGCGGCAAAGTAACCGAACTGGAAAGCGCCCTGGCCGACCCCTGGAGCGTGCGCCAACTGCAGGGAACCTACGGAGTTCACGCCGGCTATTTCCCGGGCGGCGGTTTGCTCGCTCTGGTCGGTCTCACTCCCGTCATCCTGTGGGGAACCGGAGTGCGCCTGCGCCAGAAACGGACCGCTAAAGCGGGATCGCGGTCGTCTGCTTGATGGTGCTCATCACCACACCGGACTGCATCGCTCCCACTCCCCCGGTAGCGTTCAACAGTCGGTCGAAAAACTCGTTCAGTTCGCTCAGGTTGCGCACCAGAATCTTCAGTAGGAAATCCGCATCGCCCGTCTGGGCGTAACATTCCAGCACTTCCGGCGCAGCGCAGACGAACTCTTTGAAGGCGGTATTGGTGGCCGTATCGTGCCGACGCAAGCTGATGGCCGTATGCACCAGAATCGTCAATCCGAACTTCAGCGGATTCAACATCGTCACCACCCGATCGATGTAGCCTTCGCGCTTCAATCTTTCCAAACGTCGAGCGCACTGACTGGCCGACAAATTCACGCGCTCGGCCAACTCCACGTTGCTCAAAGCCCCGTCCTGCTGGACGGCGGACAGAAGTCGAAGATCCAAAATATCAAGAGAAAGCTGCATAATGCAAGATTCTAGCACGAATCGGGCCCAAGAGGGGTAAATTCGCGCGCACAACGCGTCGGATTCGACCTAGAATCGGTTCATGATTCCCAGCCAAACACTCCTCAACTTCACCGGCACCGCCCTGGTGCTGGCCGCGCTGCCCGGACCGGACAGCCTCTTCGTTCTCAGCCAATCTGCCTTGCGCGGCCCCCGAGCCGGCCTCATCCTCACCCTCGGTCTGTGCACCGGACTGATCTGCTACTCCATCGCCGTCGCCTTCGGCGTGGCCGCGATCTTTCAGACCTCTCCCCTCGCCTTCAGGCTACTCAAGGGGACTGGAACCGCCTATCTGCTCTACCTGGCCTGGTCCGCCTACCGAGCTTCGCCGTCAGAAACGGAAACGCCGCAAGCGAACGCAGCCTATTTGCGCGGTCTGCTAATGAATCTAAGCAATCCCAAGGTGGCCATCTTCTTTCTGGCCTTCCTTCCACAGTTCACCTCACCCGCTTGGGGTAGTCTCACCCTGCAACTGCTCACTCTGGGAGCTCTGATGGTTCTCTCGACCCTGCTCGTCTTCTCGTTGTTCTCACTGCTTGCCGGCAGACTCAGCACCCGTCTGCGCCGATCCGAGCACAACCTGAACCGAATCGCCTCCCTGATTTTCACGCTGCTGGCCGGCAAGCTGGCTTTCTCGTGACTCGTCCCGTTTCAAAGTTGTTTCAGGTCGACTCGCTACTCTAGCCCCACATACAGAGACACAGAGGAGCATCCCATGATTTCAAACCAGATCTGCTTGAAGCCTTACGTCGCCCGTCAGGCCGCCGCCGAGAAACTCTCGGTTCCCGCCTTCTACGACAAGGCCGCCCAGGAGCTGTCCAGCTCGGAAGCCGATCAGGTGGTCTCCGGAGAGCAATTTCAGGCTCCTCTCACTCTCACTCAGTCTTTGCGGGTGAAAGAATCCGACCTCAAAGAAGTGACTTCGGAACTGACCCAACGTGGCGTCAGCGCCAAAGTAGCCGAAGGAATGGCCCGCCAGATGGTGCTCGGAGCGCTGGCCACCCAGCCCGGAATTTCATCCGGCCTCAGCCAGGTGTTCGCGGTAATGTCGATGGGCGAAGAAGCTCTCAGCCAATCGTCGGTCAACAGCAACAACGAGTTTTCCTTAAAACCCGGCCTCGACCATCTGGCTCAGCAGATGGAGACGACGGTGGACGGACTTCTGACCCAACTATCGGAAGGTTACGCACAACCCGGCGCAACCGCGGAACCCAAGATTCAAGGAAACGTCCAGGCGGCCTCGGTGTTCCGCCCCGTTCCCTCGGAAGTAGCCGACTTGGAAGCTCGCTTCCAGGCCCAGGGCCTGAGCTCGGAAGCCAGCGGCGCCATCGTTTCCGGCCTGCTGCTCTCCACCGCAGCCTTCGAACCCAAATTCCGCGACGGACTCAACCAGACCCTGGGCATCTGCATGATGGAGCAGGATACCGACAAGAACCCGAATTATTTCGAGAAGGCATAAAAAAAGCGGGCCCTCGGGCCCGCTTTTTTGATTTACAATCCGCCCGTGCCGGCCGGGTTATACCCCGGTCGGAATTGCCAGGTGGGGCCGGTGGGCAACTTGATCCCCTCAAAAGGATTGCTGCCCTGAGGCAAACCGGGGCCGGTTCCATAAGGGTCTTTCGGGTCTTTGGGCATCGGACCAATCGGCTCGTTGTCGACCTTGGGCAAGGGTTTTCCCAGGCCTTCGCCGGTGCCGTGAGGCGAATAACCACCGGAGGGGGCGCCAAAGTTCTCCTTCATTCCCAGAATCTGACCTGCATCAACGCCTTGACCAACCTTCTTCGCTTCCGCGCTAATCTTGGCCTTATCCAATTGCGGTAACGGACTCGGCTTGTGGTTTTGCGGCTTGTTGTGGGACAGCTTCTTGTTGCTGCCGGCAACGCGGGTGGAAGCGGCTTGTGGCTTGTTGGCGCTAATCTGCATTATGTATTCTCGCTCCTTGGTGTGTCGTGATAAAGGCAGTCTGACACAGAATCGAGAGCTGAAAACTTTCTGAAATGCTACAAGATGGTTAACTTTGTAAACATCAAACTAACATAAAGTAACCGATCCGTGAACAATCCTGACCGACCGCTTACCGAGCGGAACAGTAGGTACGCACCATAGGCAGAGGAGGCTCGGACGGTTAGGATACTGGGCAACATGGCGCCGGATGTTTTTCGGTGCCGGGGGAAAGCAAAAAATGCGGAATCGTTCGGGGCAAGATTCGTTCTCAAGCGCCGTGCGTCAGGTGGGGAGAACCATCGCGCGCGAAGACACGTCCGCGTCTCTCCTATGTCAGTCAGTGAACTCACTGCATCAAACCGGTGGCTTCCGCCAAGTCCGCATGGTGCACTGGGAAGGCGACCGAATGCAGTCCTGTGCTTCCGCCGGACCAGCCCCGACTCCCGCTTCATCCTGGCCAGCCTGCTTGAGCGGCCAGGGGAATTGCCGCAACTGTAGCCTCCGCCAACCCGTGATAGCGGAGCATACCCTGGTGCCGCTACGCGGCGGTGAGACCTGTCGGGGTGCGCTGTTGCTCGACGAAACCTCCCCCGAAAGGCTGCCGGAACTGGGAGAAATGGCCGAAGACCTTGCGCTCGCTCTGCAGCGCCTGGAGCGACTCCAGCTCCTGACCCGACGGGACGAACTGCGCCGGGACATCGAAGCACTGGGCCAGCTGGGAAGTTGGGAGCTCGACCCGGAAACCGGCGAAGGAACCTGGACGGAAGGCATCGCCAGCATCCACGATCTGACCCAAGATACGATGGCTCCAGGAAGAGAAGGCGGCCTGCAGTTTTACGAACCGGAGAGCCGGGCCTTGCTCGAACGAGCTCTCAGGTGCGCGATGGAAGGTGGCGAAGGTTACGATCTGGAGCTTCCTATGACCAGCGCTCGGGGAGTCCGCAAGTGGGTCCGCACCCTGGGAGCTCCCGTGCTGGAAAATGGTCACATCGTAAAAATCCGCGGATTCCTCCAGGACATCAGCCGCCGCAAAGCGGTCGAAGAGCAGCTTCAGGCCAGTCGAAGTCGGGCCGACGCCATCTTCTCCCTCATCCTGGCCGGCATTTCCATCGTGCGCCTGGCCGATGAGCAGATTGTCGAAGTCAACCCGGCCATGGAACGCCTGTTGGGCTGGTCAGCCTCGGAAATGCGCGGAAAAACGTTGCGCCAATTAGGTCTCTTCGCAGAATCTCAGACCCCGGTCGACCTGGACCGAGGCGAGCCCATGGAGTGCCGGGTGCGTCGAAAGAATGGAGAGGAAGCGGATTTTCTTCTCACCGGTGGAGCCGCCGAAATCGACGGGGAGCCCTGCCTTCTAACCGTCTGGCATGACATCAGCGAGCTTCGCAGCAGCGATCGGACGCTGCGCGAAATCGATCGACAGGCCCGCGTCGTCTTCGAGAACGCTCCGATGGGAATTTGCCAGACCGATCCCCTCACCGGACAGATTCTCGTGGCCAACGATCGTTTCTGCGCCATGACCGGCTATGGGCCCGAGGAGATCCGTTCCAAGACGATCATGGATCTCAGCCATCCGGAAGACAATCTGCGCCAAAAACCCATCTATCGCGCCGTCTCCAAAGGGGAGCTGGCCGAATATCAACTGGATAAGCGCTATCTGCGCAAGGACGGAAGCGTGACCTGGGTACACGCTCATGCCACCATCTTGCGTGACCAGGAAGGCGTTCCCACCCGAGCCATCGCCGTCATCGAGGACGTCACCCAGAGACGCGAGGCGGAAGAGGCCCTGCGGGCCAGCCAGCAGCTCTACACGACCCTGGTCAATCATCTGGAAGACGTCGTCTTCTCCCTGGATCAGGATGCCTGCATCTCCTTTATCAACCCCAGCATCAGCCGTTTGGGCTATCAGCCGGAATCGATGCTCGGACAGCCGCTAGCCCGATTTCTGGTTCCAGAGGACCGACCTCTGCTGCGGAGCCCCCGCGGCAAGAAAGAATGGCGAATCCTGGACAGCCACGGGAAGATTCACTGGTTTCGCGTCAACATGAATTTTCAGACGCTCAGCGGCGTGGCAGTCGACGTCACTCTCCACAAAGCCACCGAAGAACAGCTGTTGGCGGCCCAGAAAATGGAGGCCATCGGTCGCCTTGCCGGCGGCATCGCCCACGATTTCAACAATTTGCTCACCGTGATCCTTTCCTACACCGAGCTGGCCCTGGAGCAGGTACCGCAGGGAATCCCCGTGCGCCAGGATCTGGGCGAAGTTCTGGATGCCGGTAATCGGGCCAAGGAATTGACTCAACAACTGCTGGCCTTTAGCCGCCGCCAAATGATGACTTTGGAGATCTTAGAACTCAACCCTCTGGTGGCGTCGGTGGAACGAATGCTGACCCGGCTGATCGGGGAAGACATTGAAATTCACATTCATCCCGACCCGGGTTCGGTACGCGTGCGGGCCGACCGCAGCCAGTTGGAACAGGTGCTTCTGAACCTGGCCGTCAACGCACGTGACGCCATGCCCAGCGGCGGCCGCCTGACCCTGAGCAGTTCCTCCCTGAACATCGACCGGGAGCGAGCCGAGGAGCTCGATGTCCAGCCCGGAACCTTCGCGCTCCTGACCGTCAGCGATACCGGCAGTGGCATGAGCGAGGAAGTCCAGGCGCGTATTTTCGAACCTTTTTTCACCACCAAGAAACAGGGGGAAGGCACCGGACTGGGCCTGGCCATGGTGTACGGTATCGTGCGTCAAAGTCAGGGCGCTATCGAATTGACCAGCACGCCCGGTCAAGGAACTCGCTTTCGGATCTACCTACCGGCCACTTCCCAGCCCACCCCGGCCGAAATCCCTCCCTCACCCCCGACCCCGGCTCGCGGCGGCAACGAAACCCTGCTGGTGGTGGAAGACGAACCGGCGCTCTTAAATCTGGCGCGACGAACCCTGAAAGCTTGCGGCTATCAAGTCCTGTGTGCAAAGGATGGACGGGAAGCCATCATGCTTTGCCAGCAAGAAGGCCAGAACATTCACCTGGTGCTGAGCGATGTGATGATGCCCGGGCTCAATGGCCCGGACCTGATCTCGCAATTGCGGCCGCTCTGCCCTCAAGCACGTTTCCTCTTGATGTCCGGCTATCCGGACGATTCGCTGGCCGGGCGCGGCGTCCACGAATACCTGGCCAAACCCTTCGACGCTCCCACCCTGCGCGAGGCCGTCCGCGGCCTGCTCGACCTGCCTACAAAACCTTGAGCTGCTTCAGCCAGATCAGCGCATCCCGAGTCCAACCATCCGAATCCGTCCCCTGCTTCTTGACTCCGAAGGCGTGTCCACCGTGCTTATACAGCTTGAGCGTCACCGGAACCCCGGCCTTTTTCAAAGCAGCGCCATACACTTCGGAGTAATGCACCGGATCCACAGGGTCGTCTTGAGCGTGTACCAGCAAAGTAGGTGGAATACTTTTCGAGATGACCACGTCGGTGTTCAAAGCCCGGGAATTGATGTTTTTGTGACGCATGGTCAAATGCCCGGGATAGACGGGAATGGCAAAGTCCGGGCGGCAGCTCACCTGGTCGGTCGCATCCTGAGCTTTATAAGATCGTTTCAAACCGTTGGTACTGGCCAGCACGGCCACATTCCCACCGGCCGAAAAGCCCATGACTCCGATTTTGTTCGGGTCGATGTGGTATTCCTGAGCGTGCTCGCGAATCAGAGAAATCGTTCGCTGCGCGTCCTGCAGGGCCATCGGCACCTTGGGCGTCACATGCTTGTCCGTCTTGTTGTCGTAGTAGCAGCCGGAGTATGGAACGCGGTATTTCACCAGCACGCAGGTGATGCCGGCGCTCACCAGCCAGTCCGCGATGTCGGTCCCCTCGATCCCCATCGCCAGCACAAGATGACCGCCGCCCGGGAAGACCAGGATGCAAGTGCCCGAGGGATTCGACTTGGGCGAGTAAACCGTGTAGGTCGGATTGGAGACATCGGTCACGGCCTTACTGGCCTGGATTTCCTTGTCGTCGATGCGGCGGATGCCTCCCGCCAGAATGGGCGAATGAGCGGGCCAAATCGGCACCTGCTTGTGTCCACCCTTAGGAGCCCAGGAGTCGGCCAGCGCCGTCCCCGAGAGTAAAAGAGCCAGCGAAAGTTTAAAGATATTCATCACAGCCAGACCTTCAAGCCGGGCGCCGCCCCCCCTGGAGCGACTTTACCTTTTAACAACTCGGCAACAAGAACCGCGCCAGGATAAGGCTCAAATTAGCTGGCGGGCCTAAATTGAGTCCATGGATACGTTAAAAAGCCTGGGCAGCACCGCCCTCCAGAAAGTCAGCACCGTCGGCCAGAAGGCCAGTGAAGCCGCCGGCAGTGTGACCGAGTTCGTGCAGACCAAGGCCAACAAAGTCCTGGGTGAGCAAAAGCCCGCCGCTGCCGCAGACCTCAAGGAAGGCGGCAGCGGAATGGTGGCCCTGGCCAACCAGGACCAGGCCGAGGACGCGGTCAAAGCCAACACCGCCCGCAAGCAGAACACCGACTTTAACAGTCTTCAGGATCCGGCCAACCGCAAGGCCTTCGTGCAGAACATCACCCAGCTCGACGGTGCTCACGGTGGCATCGACGGCCAGTCCTGCGGACCCACCGCCCTGGTGGCCGGCATCACCATGGCCGACCCGGAATCCTCCAAAAAGCTGGCCGGCGGCATCCTGGATCAGAACAGCTCCGACCGCAAGGAAATGTTCGGCAACAATCCTCTCGATAAAGACGACGCCGCCGCCCTGCGCCGCATTCGCGACGGCAACGCCAGCCCCGCCGACATGCAGGTGATGGCTCAGGTCATGGCCAGCAGCAAAGGGGTCAGCACCGGCAACGGCACCAGTCCCGACGAAATGGGCCGTCTGGTCGGCAACGCCAGCAAACTGATGGGCGGCAAAATGCCCAACATGGAACTCCACATGTTCGCCGACGCCAAAGACCCCAAAGCCGGTGGCCATTGGCAAGCCTACGCCAATGGCACCGAAATCGATCCCTGGCCAAACGACAAAGGCCAGGCCACTCTCACCGAAGGCCCCGCCGGCCTGGCTCAGGGCGCGCAGCACTTCCCCAACGGGTCCGTCCACACCAAAATGATCCTCCAGAACGAAGGCAAAGACATCCATATGCCGCGTTACCTGGGCCTGGACGCACAGGGCAATCGCGTCGCCAACGCCGACCCCAACCAGCCACTCACCAACTACCACTATAAGCAGGACTGGATCGGCTATGGTTACACCCGCTCGGCCGGGGAAATCCCCGCCGGCGTCGACCCCAACCAGGAACCGGAGAAGGAAATGGGGCAGAAGATCAAATAGCCTGACGCATGAAACCCAATCCTCGTGCCATTCGCGCCCTGGGCGCGCTGCTCATCGCCCTGGGACTGCTGCTTTGCGGCTCCATGGCCTGGCTCATCCACTTTCTGCAGCAAGCCATCGCTCAGACCTCGAACCACCGCTGGAACGGCAGCCCCGAGTTCACCCGTGCCACCTTCTCGCTCTTCTACTCCATCTTCGCCTTCGGAGCCGTCTCCCTGGGCTCCGGGATTTTCCAGCTGCGCACCGCTCGTCGCAGCCGCGTCATCGCCATCGCCACGCTAGTCGCCCTGGGCCCGATCCTCTACTACGTCTCCCAGATCATGAGCCTCAAGAAGTAACCGACCCTTGCGGGTCGCGAAACCATTTGACAAAGCTCTTTTCATGTAATACCAATTATTACATGAAACGCAACGGGCAACTCTCTCGGGTGCTGCACATCCTGATGCACCTGTCTCTCCGAAAAGGTCCCGCCACCTCCGCCGACCTGGCCCGATCCATCGATGCGAACGCGGTGGTGGTTCGCCAGATCATGGCGGGTCTGCGAGAACACGGCTATGTAAAGTCCAGCAAGGGGCACGGGGGTGGCTGGGTCCTCAGCTGTGACCCATCGAAGGTCAGTCTGCGCGATATCTACAACGCCCTGGGCTGCCCGCCACTGCTGGCTCTGGAAAGCCCGGCTCCCACGGCGGAATGTCGAGTGGCCCAGAGCGTCAATGCCGTTCTCAGCCGCTCCTACCAGGAAGCGGAAATCGCTCTGCTGACCGGTCTTGGCCGGGTCACCCTGGCCGATCTCAGCGCCGACCTCAGGACGAGGCTGCATCCATGAACGAAAACCCCTTTGACCAGCAACCGTTCGTCACTCACTATGCCGAGGGCCCGCCCCGGATGGTGCCAGGATTTGCCGGTCTGCAGCGCATGACGTGGTTGCTCCTGAAAGAACGGGCCCCCGCCCAGGCGAATATTCTCGTTCTCGGCGCGGGAGGCGGGCTGGAGCTGAAATTTCTGGCCGAGGCGGAACCGGACTGGAAGTTCGAAGGAATCGACCCATCCCAGCCGATGCTCGATTTGGCCGCCCAAACTCTCGGCCCGCTGGCTGAGCGCGTGACCCTGACTCCGGGTCGGGTCGAGTCCGCCGCTCCGGGACCCTTTCACGGCGCCACCTGCCTGCTCACCTTTCACTTTATTCCTCTCGAGGAGAGGCGACACACTCTCCAACAACTACGACGCCGACTGCTAACGGGCGCCCCGCTGGTGGTCGCTCACCTGAGCGTTCCGGAACCCAACCGCCAACAGTGGATCTCACGGTATCTCGCCTTCTCGGGCGCCCCGGACAGCCACGAAACCAGAACCCGACTGGAGACCCAATTGACCATCCTCACTCCCGACCAGGACGAAGCCCTGCTACGCGAAGCGGGCTTCCTGGACGTCCACCTCTTCTACACCGGCTTTACCTTCCGCGGGTGGGTGGCCAGTGCGTAAGATTGCGATCCTGACATGCGCGCTTGTCGCTCTGTGCCTGTCCGCCCATTGCGAACCACACCCTCACTCCCCTCTGGACTCCCCTACCCGGGAGGCCGTGCAGAAACCCGATGAAGTGGTGACCCTGGCCAACATCCAGGAAGGTATGGTAGTGGCGGACGTGGGCGCCGGCACCGGCTACTTCGAATCCCGGCTCAGTCGCGCGGTAGGGCCGCGCGGACGAGTCCTGGCCGTTGACATCGAGGCGGACCTGGTCTCCCAAATGAAAGCGCGATTCGCTCGAGAGGGGCTGGTTAACGTGAAGGCCAAACTGGGAACACCGGACGATCCGGGGCTCCCAGCTTCAGGGGTAGACCGAATTCTGCTGGTCGACACCTGGCACCATCTGCAAAATCGTTCAGCCTTCGCCCAAACACTGCGGAAAGCGCTCAAACCCACGGGCCAGCTCGTGATTGTGGACTACACCCTCGAGGCTCCCGTCGGTCCGCCAGCGGCCATGCGATTGAGCCCCGATACCGTAATCCAAGAGCTCGAGGCGGTCGGACTCCGGGCTCGTGTCGTACCCGAGACGCTTCCCAATCAGTATGTGATTGTCGCCGAAGGCTCAGCTCCGTAGCGCTTCCTCCAGCACCTCGCGCATGGTCACCGGCCTGCGGCCAAGTAGCCGCTCCAGGGTTGGATCGATAGCCGCGAACTCGCCGCGGCGACTGGCGGCGAACAGACCCACCATCAGGTCGGCCCTCTCCTTTGGCAATCCGCGCCCGAGCAGGGAAGCGCGGTATTCCTCATCGGAGATGACCACTCGCTCGATGCTTCGGCCCGAGAGTCCAGCGGCCAGGGCGGCCAGGTCCGCCATGGTCAGGGCCTCCGTTCCGGTCAGTGCCGGGCTCGCGCCTTGCCAATCGGTGCCACCTGTCAGGGCCAGCACGGCCGCGTGGGCCAGGTCCGCATGAGCCGTCCAGGAAACCGGGCCATCCTCAGGGGCCACCAGCTTGCCCGTCTCCCAGGCCCTGCCCATCATCTGCACCGCCGAATCAGCATAAAACCCGTTGCGTAGCGAGATGTAGTCACCCCCACGCAAGAAAGCCTCGGAACCGGCGTGGTCGCGCATCGGCGGAAACAGCGAATCGGCGCCCGCCCCCATATGGCTGGTGTAAACCAATCGGCGAGCTCCCGCCTTACGAGCCGCCTCGATGGCGTTGCGATGATGCTGTTGAGCATGCAGCCCACTGCTGTTGCTCGACACCAGAAAGATTTGATCCGCGCCTTCAAAGGCCGCCCCTAAACTCGCCGGGTCGGCATAATCGCCGCGACGGACCCGTACCTCCCAGTCGCGCACCTGCTGGGGATCGCGGACGCTTATCGATACATCCGCGCCTTGCTGCAAAAGCTGGCCAGCGACCAGACTCCCAAGCTTTCCCGTCACTCCGGTCAGAACAATCATCTTCAAGCTCCTATCAATGAAAACAGATTTACGCTATCATTGATAACAGAAAATGAAGAACGCCGATATCCGTCTAAGGTCTCAGCTCAACATGGCATCCGAGACTATGAAAGAGCGCATTCTGGAAGCGGCCATCGGGTTGCTCACCAGCGAGGGACCCGAAGGGGTGACTACGCGCGCCGTGGCCGAAGCGGCGGGAATTCAGGCTCCTACCATCTATCGCATCTTTGGCGACAAGCACGGATTGCTGGAGGCACTGGCCGAGCACGGGTTTCGCCGCCATCTGGCCGGCAAGCCCAGCAACGGCGGTCCCGACCCGGTGGAAGATCTACGGCAGGGCTGGGAGGTTCACATCGCTTTCGGACTGGAAAATCCGGCCCTTTATAGCCTGATGTACGGAGCGCCTCGACCCGGCAATCGCTCCGCAGCGGCCCTCACGGCCGAGAAACTCCTGCAAGGCCGCATCCACCAGATCGCCCTGGCCGGTCGACTGAAAGTCAGCGAGCGGAGAGCCGTGGAGATGGTCCGCGCGGCGGCTTGCGGGGTCGTGTTCAGTTGGCTCGGCCAGCCGCAGGACGCTCGCGATCCGGGGCTGTCCGAAGCAACCCGCGAAGCCATCCTGGAGGCGATCACCCACGGCGATTCCACTCCTGCCGGCAGCACCGCTCATCTGGCCGTGGCCCTCAAAGCGCGACTGGAGAAGAGCAGCCATCTCTCCGCGGCCGAACTGGCCTTGCTCCGGGAATGGCTGGATCGGCTCAGTGATTAGGTTGTTTTGACGAAGGCCTGAGCCGCACGCTCGGCCTGCGACTCCATCACGTGAGTGTCGTGCATGGCGTCCTGCAGCCCGATGTGAGTCTTGTTGGAATTGAAAGGATTCAGATTCTCGTGCATCCACAGTCCCAGACCGGTGAAGACGGCACCAGGACTGCATCCCGTACCGACCGCCAGATGTCCCACGTAGGCACCGAGGTACCGGCGCACCCGCTGTGTGTCGCTCAATTCGGAAGGAGTCTGGGCAAACTGCATGACGTGCCCGCACTCGTGGGAAAGCCAGCGCCGGTACTGCCAGCCCTCGATGGCCTTGAGCTCATCCTGGCTGCGCACATAAATATCGTGACCAATCGTAACCGCGTTCCAGGGTGTATGGGCGGCGGGCCCTCCCAGGAACAACTGCACCTGACCCAGGTGTTCCCGCACCTCCGTCTCGGGTAGACCAAAACTGCTGGCCAGCGAAGGCGCCATCTTGTCGATCTGGACGGGCGTCAGCGGTTGACCGTCGTCGCGCTCGGCCTTGCCCTTGATGGCGTCCCAGGAAGCCGCCAGCATGCCGGGACGTCGAGCCGAAGAAGTGGCTTTCAGATCAGCCGGGGTCCAGCCGCTCGGGGCGCGCAGCGAGGGATCCGCTTTGGGAAGGTTGCACATAGGCCGAGTTTAGCCGGTCTGCCAAACCGAGATGTTGAAGGCTCGTGAAGACTTCGACAACAGGATTCGAACCTTGCCGGATCAAAAGAGCCGGGCATGTGTGGAATTGCCGGCGTCGTCTATTATCAATCCCGCCCTCGAGAAGCGGTCTTACCTGTTCTGGAGGCGATGAATCGGGCTCAGTCCTACCGCGGACCGGACGGAGACGGGGTCTGGACGGATGGCCGGGTCGGCCTGGCTCACGTGCGCCTGGCCCTGGTCGGCGACGCCGAGCGCGGGCACGAACCGCTGGCGGACGAAACCGGCGCCCAGTTGATTTTCAACGGAGAGATCTACCGCCCGGCCGAGTTGATGCGCTCCTGGGGACTGGAGTTTGCTCCTGGAGAAAGCGATGCCCGCACGTTGCACGCACTGCTCCGGCGCCAGGGTCCCGACGGTCTGGCCGAAGTGGAAGGGCCCTTCGCTGCCGCCCGCTATGATCCGGCAGCTGGCAAAGTCACCCTGATTCGCGACCTCTGGGGACAAAAGCCACTTTACCTGTGGCGCCGCCCCGAGGGCATCTACTTTGCCTCCACGGTGGCCGCGTTGCGAGCCGCCGTCGGGCCTTTGACCATCCGTCCCGAAGCCTTACTGGAATATCTGATCTATCGCAGCGTGGGCGGTCGCCGCAGCGCCTTTCAGGAAATCGAGCAACTCCCCCCGGGCAGCTGGCTGGAAGTGGCCGTGGACGGCAGCGAGCGCAGCGGACAGTGGTATCACACCCCCGCGCCTGACCGGTTCGACGCCCGCCCCTCGGACGTTCGCGAGAGAGTCGACTTCGCCGTGGCCGAGCGCCTCGATCCGCAACTGGAACAGGGTATCTTCCTGTCTGGCGGCCTCGACTCGAGCATCGTGGCCACCTCGGCGGTGCTCCAGGCCAACGGCAGTCCTTTACGCTTTTACTCGATCGGCTACGACGTCTCCGGAGTGCAGGATGAACGTCATCTGGCCCGACGGCTGGCCGACAATTTCGACTACGAATACCAGGAAATCCAGCTTTCAGCCGGCCAGATTCCAGAGCTGTTCCTGGACGTCGCCCGCATTCTCGAGGACCCCATTCAGGACCCGGTCACGCTGCCGACCCTGCTGCTCTCGCGAGCGGCGGCCGGGCGCACCCGCTGCGTTCTCACCGGGGATGGTTCCGACGAATTTTGGGGCGGCTACGAGCGCTTCGACGATCCTCCCCGGGATCTGGCCGACTACTTCCCACGCACCGCCATCTTCCAGCCCCAGGATCTCGGGCTCTCCTCAGCCCCGGCCAGCTACCTGGACCAGGTGGAAATGCCGCCTGAAAATTGGGCTCCCCTCGACCGCATCCTGGCCGTGGAGGCGCGCAATCGACTGCGCAACTATCACCTGGCCCGTGTCGACAAACTGAGCATGGGCTGCGGCCTGGAGATCCGCTGTCCGTTCCTGGATCGTCAGGTCACCAGCCTGGCGATGAGCATACCCGCCGAGAACAAACGGCTCTTCGGCGTGCCCAAAGGCCTGCTGATCGAGGCCTACCGAAGGGTTCTACCGGAATGGCTGGTCGAGCGCAAAAAGCAGCCTTTCAGCATGCCGATCCTGCAGTGGCTACACGGAGACCTGCAAAGCTACGCACGCGACCGCCTGGGACCGAACTCCAGAACCGCCTCGCTGGTTTCCGCTCAACCCTATCTGGAGAACTTGAACGAGAAGAGTGCGGCCAAGATCTGGTCGCTGCTGGTCCTTGAGGCCTGGATGGAGGTGTGGGCATGACCGATTTGGAGCAAGAACTTCGAGCCGCCGGGCTCATGGATACCCACTACCACGTGGGTCCGGAGCTTTTCCCGCGCCGTTACGATGTATTGGGCCTGGCGGAGGCAGCTCGTCAGGTCAACATGACCTTGGTGCTGAAAAACCACACCTACCCCACTTCTCCCCTGGCGGCGCTGGCCCGCCAACACTACGGCGCCCGACTGCTGGGCGGAGTGGTGCTCAATCGTTTTGTCGGCGGTATGAACCCCGACGCGGTCATCGGTGCCGTCTCCGGCAACCATTCCCAGGTGGGCGACCCGTCTCTGCCCGAGCCGCCAGTCATGGTCTGGATGCCCACCGTCCATGCGGTTTCTCATCTGCGCACGCTGGGCCAGGCATTTGATTCGCGCTGGTGGGGATGCGGCGCGGCTCCGCCGGCGGCCGCTCTCGATGAAACCCCGGTGGTGGTCTTCGACGAGGACCTGAAACCCGCCCCCGGTCTGGAAGCGGTCCTGGACGCCATCGCTCAGAGCGGCGCGCGTCTGGCCACCGGACACCTGCGGGCGGAAGAAATCATGCGTCTGGTTCCTATGGCTCTGGAACGTGGAGTGGCCGGAGTGGTGCTCACCCATCCTCACTATCCCTCGGTCCAGCTGAGTGATGTCCAGCTCAAGCAGCTGACTCGCGATTCGCGCGTGTTTATCGAGCACTGCTTTGCCATCCACACGATTGAGGAAGTTCCTCTGGAAGAGTTCGCCAAGAGCATCCGCTTCACCGGTCCGGATCAGGTCATTCTCTCCACCGACTTTGGCCAGGTCCATAGCGATCCGACCCCGGATGGTTCCATTCGTTTCGGCATGCTGATGAAACAGCTTCTGGGGGATACCTACGCCATGCCCGACCTGCTACAGATGATGTCCCACAACGGCCGACGGGTGATGGCGCTCCAATGACTCCCGCCATCAGCGAACCTGGAGAGGGACTGCTCTTCCCTCTGGAACCCGGCAGTCTGGTGCGATTCAAGGTGCTCGGAGAAGACACTAATCACGCTATGGAAATGTACGAGCGGGAGGTGCCGCCACATTGCGTCGGAGCCGACCCGCACCTTCACCATACCACGGTCGAGACTTTCTACGTGGTGGAAGGGCACCCCACCATTCAGGTCGGGGAAGTGCGCCGCGCCTTTGGACCTGGTTCCACCCTGGTGGTCCCGATGGGGACCACGCACGGGTTCTGGAACGAGACGGAACAACCGGTCAAAGTGCTGATCACCTTCTCGCCCTCCCTTGGACATCACGAGTTCTTCCGAGGTCTGTCCAAGCTGAAGGCGGGCCCACCCGAGGAATACGTGGAAAAATTGGCCGAACTCAGGCGCCGCTTCGACTCGGAGTCTCTGTTGAAGTAGCCTCTTCCGGCGGCTCCAAAAAGAAGCTGTGCTGCGGTGGGACCGGCGCGGCACCGTGCAACAGCAGGCGCACGGGGGTCTCGAACTGGGTGTAGGAATTGTTCTCGCCGACCTGCACGCGCATCAACTCCTGATGCCGCGGACCGCAGTAAATTTCATAATCTCGACCAGGAATCTCTAGAACGATCCGAGCCAGTAAACCCAAAGCCATGCCGGCCGAGCCCGGCATCGAGCTGTGTCTTTCGCCCTCGAAGTAGCTGGCCGTGCGGAACTGGTGCGGCTCCATTTGCGCGTAGGGAATGACCTTCGGCAAAAAGGGAGCCTCGGCACGAGCTAACTCCACGGCTCGCTCTATGACCTTGTGCGACAGTTCCAGCGCCAGTGCCTCGGTCATCTCCTCGGGTGGCAGCTGACAGAAAGCGAAAACATTGCCGTGCTTGATGATGTGGCAGTCGATCAGGCGTCCGTCCTCCAACCCGAGCTGGGTGGCCTGTCGGCACAACTGGTATTTGGCGGCGACCGCCGTGGGCAATTCGAAGCGAATTCCCCATGGTTGCTTCCACATCTCGCCTTCAGCCGGAATGCTCAACACAATGTGCTGTCCGGTGGCGGTGTTGGTCGTCTCGATCAGTGTGCTGCCGGTGCGAGGACGAGCCACCCGGCTCAACCGGGCAAACAATCCGGCGGCAGCAGCGGCATTCGAGCACTCCATCTGGTCAAACAACTGCCCGGTCTGGGGAACCACCTGGTAAAAGTGGAACTGAAAAGCCTGACGGGCTCGCTGGGAGGTCACCACCGAGACCTTGTTGTTCTGACTGCTCTCCCCGCCCAGTCCTTGAGGCTTGCCGTGCATCAAATCCAGCAGCAACTGATTGCGCTGCTCGCCGGGCGGTGGCAGAAACTCTCCTCCGATGACGACCAGCCGGCTGGTGCCGGAGCAGATGATCATACACGGGATTTCTTCCGCCCTGCGCAGACTTTGGGTGACCAGTGGACGCATTTCAGTGAGATCCTCTCGGGGTATCGAAGTAGAGTTGGCGGCCGCCCGTGATTTCCTGCCACCACGCCTCAAATCTCGGTTCGTCCCAGTCGTCCCAGTTGTGTTCGCGCGCCTGAATTTCCTGACCCAGACGGTGGGCGACCTCGATTTCGCCGCGCACCACCTCGCGGCGTTTCTCGCCCCAAGACTGCAGCGAATCCCCCCGGCCCAGCGCCTGACAAAGGGATTCCACATCCTGGTAAGCGATCGAAGTGGCCGCCCCCAGGTGCGGAGGAGAAACATGAGCCGCGTCTCCGATCAGAGCCACCCGCCCACTCACGAAGGTGTCCGGTAGACCCTGGTAAATGGCCTGAAGATAGATTCCGGATGTCGCGCGGACCAGACGAGAGAATGCCTCGGGCATGTGCGAATCCACCAGTTCCAGCAGTCTCTTGCGCAAATCAGGCGACACCGCGTCCGGCGGCAGACTCCAACGGTGCCGCATCCCCTGGGCATCCGTCAGCAAGTCTCCCGCCTCGGTGGCGTTGCAATAACACATCCAGTTAAGCATCGGTCCGGCAGGTGCATAAAGGACGGCGTGACAGTGGCGGCCGTAGAGGTTCACCACCTCGCCGTGGGCGGGCCAATCGCTGCTCTCGCACATGCCTCGGATGGCCACGTAGCCGCAGTACTCGGGTTGAAAGTGCGGGGCCAAACAGGCGCGCACCGTCGAGCCCAGGCCGTCCGCTCCCACCACCAGGTCGAAGCGACGGTGCGAACCATCCTCAAAATGCAGGCTGCCGTCACACTCGCAGGCGGTCACGGTGCAGCCGTTGTGGATCCAGGCATCCTCCACACGGGACCGTAAACATCGATACAATTCGCCCCAACTGGTGGCCATCTTGCGCAAAGGCCGGGTCCACAGAGTCTGCATGCGCGAACCGAGCACGCGCCGAAGCCCATGCGTGCGAGTAGCCAGACCAGCGATGGAGCAGGCGACTTCAGCATCGAGCATAATTCCCGAACCGCCTCGCTCGGCCAGGTGAAGGGAGCGCTCGAACAAATGAACCCGAGCGCCCTGGCGGGCCAGAGCGTGGGCGGCGGTCAGGCCGGCGATGCTGGCCCCCACAATACCGACTTCCAGATCGATTTTCATAGCGCCCGGCTTCGCGGCCGAACGGACAGACTCATTCGGCCAAAATCTCCACCCAACCGCGACTGCCGTCCACGCGGATGCGCTGGCCGTCCTGGATCAAGCGAGTGGCCTGCTCCACGCCGACCACGGCCGGCAACCCATATTCTCGGGCAATGACGGCGCCATGGGTCATCAATCCGCCCACTTCGGTGACCAGCCCGGCCACCGAGACGAAAAGCGGAGTCCAGCTGGGATCGGTATAAGGGGTCACCAATAGGTCGCCCGGTTCCAACTGCGCCTCCCCCATGCTGAGCAGCACCCGAGCCCGCCCTTCCACCACCCCGGCCGAAACCGCCAGTCCGGCAAGCGCTCCGGCCGGCACATCCTCGCGACGATAACGGCCCGTCAGGACCTCCCCATCGGAGGTCATCACCCGGGGCGGCGAAAGTTTCTGAAAGTGGCGGAAATCCGCCTTGCGAGACTCCAAAACCGTCTGATCGAACGGAGGTCCTTGTCCCAATTCTTCGAGCCGAAAGTAGAAAAGGTCTTCGACCTCACGCAGTTCTCCGGCCTCCACCAGGCGGGCTGCTTCCTCCAGCAGGACCTGCTTGCACAAGAAATAGCGGCACACGATGTCGTATTTCGGATATTCCCGATAGCCTGCGTAGTTCCGCAGCAACTCGACCATTCGCCGGGTCTGGCGGGCCTTCTCCTCTCCTCCGGGGAGGTCGCGCAAGCGCTCCAACAACTGGCTTTCCTTCTGTAGAGCCTGCTGACGGCCGTGTTCAAACCTGCGTTTCCCTTCGCCGCTTGAAAAAGCCACCACATGGGCCAGAAGTGCGGGCACCAGAGTCATCGGCTCCTCGCTCCAGCGCGGTCGCGTGATGTCGATTTCCCCCGCACAGCGCATTCCGTATCGTTGGAGGTAGGAATCCAGGGCGTCCATGACCTGGCGACCACCTTCCAGCTGCTCCAGGCTCCGCAGATCGGAAGCCTGCTGCAGAGACTCGACCACCGCTGGGTGGGGGCGAATCACGTCGGCCACCTCCAGCAAAGCCAGGCCCATTTCCGAAGTGATGTTGTTGGGAACCGACTGGGAAAGCACGTCGGCCGCTCCGACTTCGCCCAGCCACTCCAGCAGATGGTCGTTGAGCCAGTAAGCCGCGTTCATGGACGTCATAATCACCGCGAAGCTACGCGGGTCGCTCAAGGTCGTGCGGATCTGGCGCAATTCGTCGAGAACCCGTAAAAAAAGCTGCGGACCCGAGAGCCCCTGCAGCTTTCGCTTCAGCTCCTCGCGAGTCGCCTCCGAACGCGCGATCAGCTCCGGCACAATCGAAGGATCATACTCCATCATGGTATCGTAGTTGTGGGGAAAGGGAGCCGGGTCGGCGACTTCTCCAGGCACAAAATCATCCCGATCCAAAAGAGTCATGATGGCGTCTCGAATCAGGGGGTCCGATTTCCCCAACACGTTCACGATGACGTTTCGGCGAGCCGGCACCGCCAGGTCGGCGGCGACGTCCACGAAGAGTCGTCCGCCCGCCGTCTCCATGGGTCGGGCGGCCGTAGCCAGCCATACGGAAAGGCCCAGGGGCTTCATGGCGTCCGTCATCATCTGTTGATGCCCTACCGAGACATAAACGTGCGAGCCGCCGTCCTGGACGGGAATGGGAAAGAGGGTGGTGATCGGCCGGCTCTGCACGATCTGAAAAGTATCGTCGAGCAGGCACCATTCAATATCCTGAGGGGAACCGAAATGGGCTTCGATCTTCCGACCCAGACGGGCCAACTCCAAGACCTGGGCGTCACGGAGAGCCCGGGCCTCCTGCCGCTCCGTTCCGTTGAGGCGAATCTCCGTACCGCCCTCGACGGATGGATAGGTCCCTGACTGCTTGGCCCCGATCACCCTCTCCAGCACGCATCCGTCCCGCACCTTATAGTGATCCGGCGAAACTCTGCCCGAGACCAGCGCTTCTCCCAGGCCAAAGGAGGCATCGATGGAAACGACCCGCCGATGGCCGGTGACCGGGTCGGCGGTAAACATCACGCCGGACACTTCCGCCGGCACCATGCGCTGGACCACGACCGCCAGCGAAACCGAGCGATGGTCGAAGCCGTTCTGGTTGCGGTAGTGAACGGCGCGGTCGCTGAACAGCGAAGCCCAGCAGCGGCTGACCGCCCGCAGCACCCCTTCCCGGCCACAGACGTTCAGAAAGCTGTCTTGCTGACCCGCGAAAGAGGCGGTGGGCAAATCTTCCGCGGTGGCGCTGGAGCGCACCGCATAGGCCACGCCTTCTTCCAGGCATTGAGCAATCTCGGCGGCGATCTGCTCGGGAATCGGTGCGGCTTCGATGGCCTGGCGGAGCCGGGCCGGAGGAAGGTCGTCCCGGCTCAGGTCCTGGACCACCTCTCGATAGGCGCTGGTGGTGACGCAAAAGCCGTCGGGAACGTCAAGGCCGGAGAGCCGGGACAACTGGACCAGATGGGCCGCTTTGCCGCCTACCTGATCCAGCCGGGATGGGTCGATTTCCGCGAAACGAAGTACATAGCAATTCATCTTCGCCGTATTCGCCCAAAGCCGCATAATCCTTAAGTTTCGTTGTTAAAATACCCTAAACGACGACCACCAGGAAAGAGACCTGGACGCAAGAAGTTGAAACACAGAAGGGCGAGAATTTCACGGCCGGACTGCCCAGGCCATACCGTCCGGGCGACCTCCGGCTTCCACGTAGCCCGTCACCGTTAGCTTCACCAGATCGACCACCGCCACTCGATGATCGGGCGTGCAAGCCACGAATGCCCTCGGATCTTCCGGGTCCAACAGAATCTCGGTGGCTCCCTTGCCCAGAGGAATGCGGGCCTGCTCCCTCCGACTGGCCGCGTCAAAAACCACCAGTTCACCGGTGCGCGCGCTAGAAATCAATACGCGCTTGCCGTCCAGGGTAAACTTGACCCGATTGACGCCCAGCACCAGGTCACTCAAGGTAGCCACGACTTTTTGAGCCACCCGATCCATCACGAAGACGTGACCGCTCTGCGGGGTGGCCGTCCACAACTCTCTGCCGTCGGGTGACAAATCAAAGCCCTCGACCCCCTTTTCGACCGGCACGATCGTGTGACGCCAACCCAATTCCGGCTTGGCGCCCGGCATTACGTATCCCATCGGGGTCACCGGCGGCGGGATCAGCACATTCTCGAAAAAACTCAGACTGCCTGAATCGACATTGGTAGCCACCAGCCACTTTTGGTCCGCTCGCACTCGCAGCATGTGGGTGCGTTCCTGTCCGGTGCCCAGAACCTGATCGATGACCCCGCGGGCCGGATCGTAACGAGCCACGGCCATCGAGCCCTGAGCCGTAAACCAGATTTTCCCGTCGACCATGGCCAGCCCGTGCGGACCTAGAAAAGCCCCGGTGTCCACCGCGGGCAATGGCTTCTGTCCCACCAGGTCGACCACCGAAAGCTGATGAAAACGGCCGCTGCCGGTGTTGGAGGCGTAGGCGGTGCGGCCGTCCGCTGTCACCACCACTTCGTGAGGATCCTCACCGACCGGCACACGGGCCAGCACCGCCAAACTGGAAGGGTCGACGATGGCCAACGTTCGGTCCACTTTGGAAAGAATGAGCAGCGAACGATTGGGAGTAGGAGTGGGAGTGGGCTGAGCCCAGGCGGCCGAAGCCAGAAGAAACAGAAAGCAAGTGCGCATGGGAAAGGCTATGCCAAAGCCCGGGCTATTCCCCCCGCCGGCCGGGTGCCGCGGCCGCCTGCTGGATGTCCAGTTCTTCCTGAAGCTGGGCCAGGGTGCTGTTGTTGATCTTCTTTTGGCGAAACAACTCCAGCAGAACCCGCTGCTGCGCCTGCGCGACTGCTCCGCGCAGTCGGCCCGCCACCTCGCTGAGAAGCGAAGTACCCGAATCGCCCCGATCCCTTTGCTCCTCCACTCGCAACTGGAAAACTTCCATCATCTTGGTGCCGACCGTCTGCACGGCTTCCGCCGGATAACCCTGCCCGATCAATCCCTCGACCGCTTCCGGTAGAACCTCGCGGGCCCGCTCCAGCATGGCGGCGCGGGCCCGAGCTTCTTCCCGATCGATCTCGTCCAGCGGCGGCAGCTTCAGATCTTTCAAGATCAGAGGCAGACCCACCGCCGCCAGCAACAGCGTGGCCAGAGTGACACTGGTGGCCAGGTAAATGGCCGCGTCCCGGTAGGGGAAAAGCGCGCCCGAAGAACTCGCCACCGGCAGCGAGAGCACGCTGGCCAGGCTAACCGTGCCGCGCACGCCGGCCAGGGCAGCCGTCCCAATGAGACGCCAGGCCTTGAGAGGAAGCTTGCCTTTCCGCCGATAGAAGGTCTTGCGCATCCACACATAGGCCCAAAACAGACGAATCAGGGCCAGCGCTCCCAGCACGAGCAAAGGGTAGAGCACAAAAGCGAAGCCGGATTGCAGCGCGGGCGGCACGCTGCCCAGATGCTCCGGCAGTTCCAACCCGAGCAAGACGAAAATCAGGCCATTGAGAGTGAACTCCAGCATACGCCAGACCCCGTGAATGTGCAGCCGTAGAAAACTTTCGCGTTCATTGACCAGACCCGACACATTGAAAGCCAGTCCGGTAGCCACCGCCGCCAGAATTCCGGAACCGTGGCAATGCTCCGCCAGCAGGTAGGAAGTGAAAGGCAGCGCCAGCGAGAGCAAAGCCTGACCGCTAGGATCCTCGTAGTGGCGGCGGGCCAGCCAGGAGCAGAAACGTCCCGACAAGGCTCCCACCAGTGTTCCCACCAGGGCCCCGACCAGGCTCAACTGGAGAAAGCGTAAGAGGCCTTCCCCCAGCGAAAAGTGACCGGTCAGGGCAGCTCCCACCGCCAGTCGCAGCGACACCACCGCGGTGGCGTCGTTGAGCAGCGCCTCTCCTCGCAAGAGATGCATCAGGCGCCGAGGAATTCCCAAATTACCGGCCAGACCCGATACGGCCACGGCGTCGGTGGGAGCCAGCACGGCGCCCAGCGCGCAGGCGACCGCCAGCGGCATGCCCGGGATCAGCCTGTGCACGAAATGGCCGATTCCCAGCACGGTAACGAAGACCAACCCCACCGCCAGACTCATGATGGGCGCCCGCATTTCGGCCATCTCTCGGCGCGGCATGCGCACCCCGTCGGCGGCCAGCAAAGGGGCCAGGAAAATCAGAAAAAACAACTGTGGGCTCAGCGGCAGACGCTCCGCCCAGTGCAACTCGGCCAGACCCCATCCCAGCAAAATCTGAACCAGGGGCAGAGGCGCCCGGAACGGCGCCACTCGCACGATCACGTCCGAGAGCGCCACCGCCAGCAGCATGCAAAGAACCGAGAGAGCGATGGTCATACCCGAACTACTTTAGTTGAGTACGAAACCCCATCCCTGCCATCATCGTCAGATACATTTCGCCGGCCCGTCTCTCGGCCAGGTCCTTCACCTTGGGCTTCTCCTCCCGAGGCGGCGAGGCCATCGGCAGGCCCATCGAAGTCATCGGCGGCAATAGAGCCCGGACCGCCGTCTCGGATACTTCCACGGCCTGCTCTTGCGGCATCAAAATGTTTCTTACTGTCTGCATTTTCATCCTGGGCCACACTCCTACTCCAGCAATCTAACAGCCCTCCGTGTGCGAACCGTAAATCCTATTGCGAAAATGTAAACGACTTGTAAACAGGCGCAGGCGACCCACGGGGGTCGCCCGAAGCGGGCGCCATGAAACGCGCAATTCTCTGGCTTAGCCTTGTCTCGATCGGCTGGTCTCAGGACTGGACTTCACGACTGGATCCGGTTCGTCAGCACGCCATGGAGAGCGATTACTCCTACCACTTCCTCTCCCGCCTGTGTCATCAAGTGGGGCCCCGCCTGTCCGGCTCTCCGGCCGCCGATGCCGCCGTCGACCTGGTCGAGAAAGAGATGCAGCAGATCGGCCTCAAGACCCGGCGCCAGTCGTGCCAGGTGCCCCACTGGGTGCGCGGACGAGAGGAAGCGGAACTGACCGAATACTCCGGTAAACCCGCCAACGTCCGCATGCCCCTGGTGTTGACGACCCTGGGAGGCAGTTCCAGCACCGGTGAGCAGGGACTGAACGCGCAGTTGTTGCTGGTCGAGAGCTTCGCCCAACTGGAGGCCCTGCCCGACCAGCAAGTGCGCGGCAAAATCGTTCTCTTCAATACTCGCTTCGACCAGCGCCTGGCCGACCAGGGGCGTGGTGGAGCCGCTTATTCGCAAAGCGTCGCCTCCCGCACTCGTGGCCCGGCCGCCGCCTCCAAGAAAGGCGCCGCCGCCTGCCTGGTGCGCGCCGTGGGGGGCGCTGACTTTCGGCTGCCGCACACCGGCGTGACCAGCTTCGGCGAAACCCAACGCATTCCGTGCGCGGCCGTGAGCAGCGAAGACGCCGAGCGCATGGCCTATCTGAGCAAACTGGGCCCGGTCCAGCTGCGCCTGGTGATTACGGCGCAAAACCTGCCTGACGCTCCCAGTTGCAACATTATCGGCGACCTGGAGGGCAGCGATCCCAATGCCGAAGTGGTCATCGTGTCGGGCCACCTGGATAGTTGGGACGTCGGAACCGGCGCACTCGACGACGCGGCCGGCGTGGCCACCGCTTTGCAAGTTGCCCAGACCTTCCGCGCCCTGGGGCTCAAACCACGGCGCACCTTGCGCGTGATCGGCTGGATGAACGAAGAGAATGGTGGTGCCGGCGCCAAGGCCTACGACAAAGAGACCGAAGGCAAAAATCACTTTGCGGCCGTGGAAAGCGATCTCGGCTGCGGCCACTGCCTGGGCTTCAGCTGCTGGACCCCCTCCTACTGGTTAGCCGCCCTCAAACCGGTCAGTCAGTGCCTGCAGGCCATCGGCGGTAACCAGCTGGAGACCAGCAACGGAGCGGGAGCCGACATCTCGCCGTTGGGAGCCCGGGGCGTGCCCTGCTTCAATCCGATGCTCGACAGCCGCACTTACTTCCATTATCACCACACGCCGGCCGACACGGTGGACAAGGTCGATCCCCAGCACCTGCGCCAGAACGGGGCCATGATGAGCGTGCTGGCCTGGGCTCTGTGCTCGATGGACCGTCCCAAGGCTCCTTGAGGGTTATTTCAGCCCGATCTTCAGACCCAGTTCATTTTTCAGCGTCAGCAAAGCCTCGGCATTGCCGCGGGCGTCGTCTACGGGATGGTGGGTGTGGGCAGTCTGACGCAGGTGCTTGAAGTTCTTGGAAAAGTCTTTGACCAGGCCTTTGTAGAGCGAGCCCAGATTGGTGGAAGAGTGACCGAAGGGATTGCGTCCCAGGAAGTGGTGAAAGTAGTAGTTGATGAACTGCCAGTCGAACCCGTTGTTGTCGGATACAAACATGGGTCGTCCGCTACCGGCGGTTTGTAACCATGCTTCGAACTGCTCCATGACCGTTTTGGGATCGTCAAATTCCAGCGTTTCTTCTCGCGTAAAGCCGCCCACCGCCAGCGCCTCGGGAATCCAGCGCTGCGAGACAGGCTTCAGACGTCCATAGAAAGTCTTGCTCAGACTCGGCTCCACCACCACAGCACCAAAGCAAGTCAAAGAATAATCCCCCGGAATGGGGCCGTCCGCTTCTACATCCACCATGATCATAGGCATCCTCAGGACTTTCCCGCCCGCCGGGGAGCTCCTTCGGGAAAAGCTCACGGTGCCCGCCGCCCTCAGGTCTTAGCATCAGGTCATGGACATCGAGCATTTCTTCGAGCGCAAGGTCTACCAAATCGACTTCGAATGCGGTCGCTGCCGCATCTATGACGAACCCAAGGTAACCTCCGGTCCGGGCTGGCTGCTGGAACTGCAAATTCGCCTGCAATCGGACGGTCGCCGGCGCAATCTGGTGCGCATCCTGGAAGCCGCCGGCACCCTCCACTACCTGCCGGTCACCCTGGAGGACGTCGCCCAGAGCTTTGAAGCCGAGGTCATTTCTGGGGCGGGTCCGTGGGCGGAGTTGCGGCCGCTGCTGGCAGAGGCCGCAGCGCAAGCCCTGAACCTGGCGGAGGTTTCTCCCCGATTGGACCTGGCCGCTCTCTCTGCCCAACAACTGGAGGCTGTCGACCAGGGCTTCAGCCAGTTCCCAGGCTATGTGAAACGAGTGGTCCAGGGCTGGCGTCAGACCCGCGCCCGGGTCGACCTGCGAGAACTGGAGAGGGCCGTGGAGCAGGCGGTTCAGTAGGGAATCTGCAGGTTCAGCGGGATGGGAAAATCGGGATAGTCTTCCTTGTGCTGGCGCTGCTCCCGCTCGATCTGATCGAGCACCGAGTTGATGTTGTTGACGGGCACGTAGACCTTCTGGAACACGTCCTTGTGAGACGGTGCTCGGGCAATCTCCAGGTCGAGTTTCCAGTCCAACCTGGGCAACGATTGCTTCTTCAAGTCGGCGAAGTGCCACTCGTCAAAACGTTTGTCCCAGTAGGGTCCACTCCAGGCAGGCGGACGCGGCAACATGGGCATGTCCAGTCCCGGCTTCTCCAATTCCAGAGAATGCGACTCGGGCACGTTCGGTTGACTCAGCGGAGCGGGAGATGTCCAACTCGGCTCGCTGCGCTTGGGCAGGGGCTCGACCTTCAACGGTTTGGACTTGGGGATTTCGCGCGGCACCTTGGGCGGCGCGGTTTCCTGCCGCATCGGCTCCCGTCGCGCGCAACTGGCCAGGGCCAGTGCCACACCTATCCAGCAGATTCGTTTTCCCACGCCAACACCATACCAGATGCCAGCTCATCCGGTTCCCAGCGTGGGTAAAGATTTTCTTAGAAGGTCTTCAGTTATTGCGCAGAAACTCGGCCGCCTGCACAAAATAGCTCCAAATCGGCTCTTGCAGCTCGGCCGGGAGTTGAGCCGCATCCAGGCTTCGACGCATATGCAGCAACCAGGCGTCGCGCTCCGCCTCCCCCACCGAAAATCCCATATGGCGCATGCGCAGACGCGGGTGCCCTCGCCGCTCCGAGTAGGTGCCGGGTCCACCGAAATACTGCATCAGGAAGAGCTTCAGTCGCTGGGCCGCGGGCCCCAGGTCAGCCTCCGGGTAGAGCGGTCGCAGCAACGAGTCATCCGCCACGCCCTCATAGAAACGTTGCACCAATGCCTCAAAAAAAGGCTCGCCCCCAACCTGTTCGTAAATCATGAGCGGGCCCTTCGGTTTCCTTCAGCGCGGGTCCCCCAGCAAGGTGAAGCCAGCCCAGTAATACGGGTGCGGATGCTGTCGCAGGCAGCTCAACTTGGCTTGACGCAACGCCTCAAGCCGTGACTGTCCGCTCAACAGGGCTTGATACATCGGCAGAAAGAAGCTGGCCGTCACCTCATCGTCGATGGGCCAGAGAGCGGCCACCACACTGGCCGCCCCGGCGGCACGGAAGCCACTGGAGAGCGAAATCAGGTCGCGCTCCCGGTGTTCCTGCGCCTGAGCGCCGCTGCAGGAACTCAGCACCACCAGCGAGCCGGCTGGTAGGGCAAGTCCATAGATTTGCTCCATGGGCACCGGTCCTTCCGACAATTCCACATAGTTATCGGTTGCTCTCGAAGGAAAAGCCTGACTGTGGGTTGCCAGATGCAAAAACCGCGCCTGGGGAGCGAGTTCCTTCAGCTCCGCCCAGCTCTCGGTCCGGCGCCCGTCGGGAAACAGCCTGGCCAGGGCCGCAACTTCGGCTTGAGTCCCCGGCAGGCGAGCGTTGCTGACCCCCAGCCAGCGCCCAGCGGCCGCGGCCACCGGCAGGGCCAACTGCATTGCCTCACTGGGCCCCAGGTAGGCGCAGCCTCCGGACTCCACCAGGTAGTGCTCGTTCTCGTCCAGCAAGCTCTCGAAAGGCAGGTCCCAGAGCTCGGAGCTAGGCATCAACCACAGGTTTGGATGCTCCACTCGCAACGAAGCCAGCGGCTGAATCAGCTGGCTATAGAGCAAACGACTGGCCTCCCGCTCCTCGGCACTCAAAACGGACGGTTTGCGCAAAGCCCCACGCCAGCGTTCCAGCAGACTCAGCAGACGAGGTTTCTCGATGGTAATCTTGGCCAGGCGTTGCTCTTCTCGGGTCAAGGCCTGGATGTAGACCCCATCCGGTGCCAGATAATACTGAACCAACACCGTCCGGGTATCCAGAAACGGCTGCAAAGCCAACAGTTCGCTGACCTGGGCCGACATCGACTTCTCCATGTCCGGATTCAGCTGGCGTAACTCGTTGGTCTTCAGCAAAAACTGGGCGCGGGTATCGGCCAGACGAGCGGCCGAGGCGGGGTCGGAACTGGACCGCAGACCGGTTAGCTCCGCCCGCAACTGTTCTAGTTCGGGAGAAACGAGCGCCGGCTGGCTCTGCAGTGCGCGCCACACGGCCAGGCAATGGGCTCCTTCCTGAGGCCGTCCCGCCCGGATCGAGGCCTCTAGAATCGCTTCCATCAGCGCCTGCAGGCCGGGCGAACGCAGCGCCTGCGGACGGGCCGAGGTGGGTAGCTGCTCAAAGGTCTCGCGGAACTGCTCGAGCGCCTCGTGGCCAATCTCGAGAGCGCGCTCGGGAGAAGAGTCTGCCATCAAGCGCAAAGCCAGCCTGGGCGAGCGCGCGCTCACGTGGCTCAGCCAGTTCCCGGCCGGGTCCAGCTGCTGCAACGCCAGGTAGGCCTCGTTGCGGGTCACGTCCTGAGTGGCCGTCTCCAGAGCGCGCTTCAGGTCCTCCACGCGCTTGTAGGCCTGGCCCCGAACAATCAGATAGATCGGTTGGTAGCTGTCCTTCGCATCGGCCAATCCCTCGTCCAACAACTTCAGCGCCTCTTCTGGTTGGCCGCTTTCCAGCAACTGACGCAGCAAAATCAGTCGAAAAATGCCCGGAGAGAGAAAGACGCTGCCTTTGCGCGACTGCTGGAAGGCCAGTCGGGACATTTCCAGAGCCCGTTGGCGACTGCCGGTACTCCACAGCTCCTGACTGAGCATCAGGGCGGTGTTGGCTTCCAGCGGTGAGTAGCCGCTTTCGGCCTCAAGGGCCTGCGAATAGGCGTCGATGGCTTCCAGGGGCCGGTCCAGGCTGCCTAAAACCATCCCTCGGAAAAGTCCCTCGGCCCCGCGCAGAGCGGGATGGTTGGACTGCTTCTTGAGGTCGTCGAGGGCCGCGAAGATGCGGGCCTGCAGGCGGACATCCTGACGCAGCTCGGCGAACATCCATCCAGCCGGAGTATCCGGGTCGACCCGTGGTGGCACCAGCGGCCCGGCCAGATGACGATTGGCGTCGAACGAGGACATCATCAAAGTGGTGAAAACCTGAGAATATGCCAGCGCCCGGGAAAGGGGAGCGTCCACCGTTTCGGCCCGAGCCAGAATGGAGTCCAAGGTCTGACGGGCCGACTGTAGTTGGGCGGTGCGCAAGTAGACTCCCAGCAGCGTCAGACTGGAGCCCAGAAACGCGTTGAAGTCCTCGCCAGCCGCCTGGGCCGCCTGTCGCCCCCAGCTCTCGGCTTCCCCATAGCGTTTTTGGCTCAACTCCAATTGAGCCAGCGCCGTGCTCAGCACCATGGGCTGAGCCAGAGCAAACACCTCGCTGCCAGCCGGCCGTTGAGCCAGACCAAAAGCTGCTTTCAGGTCCTTCAGGGCAGCCTCGGGCTGGCCATGAGCCGCCTCCAGGACCCCGCGCTCGCTCAACCCGATCAGCCGCTCATCGGCATTCTTGGAAGCGCAGAGCTGATCCGCTTCGCGGCGCCATTCCTCAAATCGCAGAGGATTGTTCTGGGCCACCAGCGAGCGAATGCGAAAAGCAAGGAGCCGCTTGCGCAAATCCCAATTCCGATCTCGTGCACGGATTCGCTCGAGCTTGGAGAGCAGATGGCCCCCCCGCTCTCGATCCAGTTCGCTACGTGACTCGGCCAAGTTCAGCAGGAACAACAAAGCCGGAGCGCTCTCTTCGACCAATAGGGGCATCTCGGCTCTGCTCTCCTGGGCCTCGCCGCTGCGCCCCAGCGCGTTGAGGAGCTCGATGCGCGCACTCTGCAAACGCCAGGGGGCCGAGCTATCGGAACCCAACAAGTTTTGCACCACGGCCAGGTCAGCGAATCCCTCCTGGGGTCGCTTCAGGGAGCATAACAAATTGATGTGAGCCAGACTGAGACGGACCAGAAGCTCTCGGGACAATCGATGCTTGGACGCAATTTCCGCGGCTTCTTCCCAGTAGGACTGATCTTTGGGAAATGGATGGGAGCGAAAAAGACGCAGCAGCACGTCCACCCGATCGGCCGGGGTCTGGCTCAAATCCAGAGCCTGGTTCAGGTCTTTGACCCGACTCTCCGAGTAGAGAAGCGAGTGCACGATCAGATAGAGTCGAGCGCTGCGAGGATTCGGGCGGAAAGAGCGCAGGCGCTGGCGAGCTTCATCTCCGCGCAGGGAATTCTGCAGCGCCCAGATCTGCAGCAGTTCCGAACCTTCGGGGTCCTCCGGCCGGCAACGCAGCGCCTCCCGGTAGGCGTGCTCGGGACGGGAAGCCTCCAGGTGACGCCGGGCTCCTTCCAAATCGGCCCAGGCCGGAATCGCCAGCCAGGCGGTCAGAAACATCATCCGCCAACGCATCAGCTCAGGAAGGCCACCAGTTCTGTCCGGTTTCCCGCTCCCAGCGTCGGCGCATCTTCCGGAAAGCGGCCGGAGTCAAGTTCCAGCCCTGCCAGAGCCCGACATTCAGGGGATGCTTCGGTAACTTTCCCACGGAAACCTGAAACACTCGGATCTGTCCCTCGCCGTCCAGAGTTGCCAGCAACTTCCCGCTCGGATCGTAAGCCAGGGCTCTCACGCCCTGGATCGGAAGCTTCGCCTCCGTCTTCAAAGTGGCTGCCGACAGGAGATAGACGGCGGTCCCGTCCGAAACCGCCAGCTGGCCTGGCCGAGCGGCCAGCGTGTAGGGTGGACGGGCCAGGCGACGTCGGGCCACCACTCTGCCCTGAGTGGCAACTTGGACTTCGTCGTCCACCAGCTCGAAGCTGCGCGCTCCCCAAGTCACCGCTGCCGGCGGAAAGTTCTCCGAGCCGTGGTAGCGCTTGGGCCCGGTGGGAAATCGCCGATAGCTTCCATTCTTGGCGGCTTGCCAGAGAAACCAGCCCTGCTTCTCTTCGATCAAGGCACTCATCCCGATGGGGTCGACATGTTCGATACAGGCTGGCACCGGCAGCGGGAAAAGGGAAAGGCCGTCGGGCCCACTCCAACACCAGTCGCGGCCGGCCGGGACAGAGTTGTAGCTCCATTGCCCATCGATACCGAAGCGCTGGCCCCGCACCCAAACTCCCAGGCTGTCTTTGGGCGCCTGCACGCTGGCCAGCAGTCGTGGTCCACTCTGTGCCGGAGCCGCGCAAGTGCAGAGCAAGACCAGCAGGAGCCGGGACCCGAGCCCGCCAAAGGGGACGCCCTTGAGAAAAGCCATCCTGATAGTTTTGAGCGTGCTGCTCTGCCTCCTACCCGCCTGGTCCGATCCGGCCAATCAGATCGACCTGGTGGAGTGGCTTTTTCAGCGTCCCCTCAATTGCGTGGAAATCCAGGTGCTCAGCGACAAAGACGGCTGGCAGAACTGGGCCAAGGTGGCCCAGGGCCTGGACCATCCTACGCCCACGGAGCGGGCCACTTTGCTGCAGCAGTTCCGCGCCGACACGCAACCTTTCGCCACCACGGCCTGTAATCTGGACCAGGTTGCCCACCGCCAGATCGCGCCCGGTCTGGAGTTTCAGAGCAGCGAAGCCTTTGCCGAATGGCTGCTTTTCGGCATGGCCATCGCGGTCGGCAGCGATAGCAACCAGGTGCTGCCCGGGTCCCATTTCCGCGACGCGGTGCAGACGACCCTGGCCGTGGAATGGCCCAAAATGTCCACCCACTACAAGGAAGTGCTGGTCGGCTTTCCCTCCTACTGGGCCAATATGCGCAAACAGTGGCCGACCATGAGCTTCGAGGACAAGAACGTAACCGTCATTGCCTGGCAGAACAACCTGGCCAACGTAGTGCAGCGAGACGACGTGCTCCGCCTGGCCAACGCCTCGCTGCAAGACCTGCAGGACGCCATGCGCAACAACCCCGCTCCCCAGACTCTGGAAGTGGCCTGCGACCGCCTGATTTTTTGCGCCCAGCGCCTGCGCCGGCCCGACATTCAGGACCCCCAGTTGTCCGACCAGCTGATCGCCTTCGTGAACAAAGCCCGCAACCAACAGGCCAGCGAAGTCGAGTCCGCGCAACTGATGCAGAAACTCGACATTCCCAAGGTGTGGTATTCCCCCATCTGGACCGACACCATGGACTTTCCCGGATATTGGGCCGGAGGCCCGTGGGGATGGGGCTGGGGCAGCGGCTACCCTTACTTCTGGTAAACCCCGAGGAATGGAGCCGGCCCAACCGAACGCGATCTTTATGAATATCGTAAAAGCGGACTCCATGACCGAACTTCTGGGCGAGGAACAGGTACGCGTCATCCTCTCCGAGCCCCTGCTGATGCGGCTGGCTTATGAAGATGCGGAGGGTTGGCCGGTAGTCCAGCCCGTCTGGTTTATCTTTCAAGACGGCCAGCTTCTGACCACCGTGGAAAAAGGCTCCCGCAAAGCCGTGCGGCTGCAGGCCGACAACCGCTGCTACTTCACCATCGACACCTCTGGAGAAGGGGGAACCTACGGCGTGCGGGGCCGCGCCCACGTCTCCCAGAGCACCGACCAGCACCTGGCCGAACGCATTTTGCGCGCCAGCCTGCGCAAATACCTGGGTAGCGAAGAAGGTCCCACCGCTGAGGCGCTCCTCCAGGACATCGCCGAGGGAAATCTGGTGGTGCTACACCTTCAGCCCGTCAAATACGCCGCCTGGAAGTATCCCGCTTAGGACAGCGCTACTACCAGCGGGTGACTCCCGGCAGGGCCCGGGGGCCTCGCAAAGTCTTAAGATAGGCTTATGAAAAAGCTGTCTCTCGCACTGCTGACCGGCCTCTGGCTCAGCCACCTGGTCGGTGCCGAAACGACCCTGAACGCCCCCCGGAACCTCACCACTCCGAACGGCCACTGGGCGATCACACGCGAGCGTCCCGTCGACGCGAACAAGAACGGCCGTATCGACCCAAAGGAATGGAAGCCTTCCGACTCTCAGCGCCCCTGGAACCGACCCCAATATTTAGAAGGCCAGACCCAACGCTGGAACGTAAAGTGGGAGGCCGGTAACGCTCCCACCTACGGCAGCCAGCCCCTCAAGCTTTGAACGACCCACGCAGCCAGACGCCTCGGCACTCAGGACACTCGGATCCCAGGCGGGAAGCCCTGGTCCCCGGCCGGAGCGGTAGCCGGCAACGCGGGCAGCTGCCCTCTCCCTCGGGTGGTTCAGCCGTCCAGCTTGGATGAGTGCGCACCAGCCACTCCAATTCCGCGTAATCGAGCCACAAGCTGTGGCAGGGTCGGCAGCGATCCAGGACGACGTCGGCCACCACCTTCTCCATTGCGCGACCGCAGCCCGGACAATCTAGAATCTCCATGCCTTGAACGGCCCGACGAGCGTCCAAAACGCTGTTGAGCAAAACGATGAGCGATCGGGGGGCGTGCCAATCTCCGCCGGAGAAGTGCCACTCCTCACGCTCCCACTCCGCCACCCAATCGCCCGGGGCCTTTAACTCTCCTCGCCATGCCTGTCCGCGCGGATCCCGGCAGCCAATGGTCACGGTTTTCCCTTGAGCCCTGAGGAGCAATCGGCTTCCCTCAGGAGTGATTCCCTCAAGAACCAGCCAGTCGGGAACCTTCACTGCCGCCGACAGACCCAGTCGGACGGTGCTTTCCGGATCGAAGGGAGCAAGCAGCGCGGCCAGCCACTTCTTTCGGGCCAGCGACCCATCCGAGGGCGCCTCGAGAGCCATTTTCAGGGGGTCCGGAGCAGCCTTGAAGAGGCTGGCCAGGGCACCCCAGAAGCCCGAAGGTGCGGCCGCGGGCAAGGCCTGGGGAAGGCTGCGCGGATAGCGTCCCAGCAAATCCTGAACCAGCTTTCCGGGGTCGTCATACTCGAGCCACATTCCATGCGTGTGATAGCTGTCCAACAGTTGCCGACAGCGCTCGCCCAAACGCCAGTGCCCCACCAGGCCTTCCAGCCAGGGCTTGCCCAGATGGCGCAGGCCGGGCTTGACGGAAGCGTAGCCTCGCACAAATTCATCGGCCAAGTCGAGAGCGATTTCTTCCAATCCGCTCAGGACGGCCCGCAACTCGGGGGATTCCACCAATCCGCTCCGGGACAGGTCCAGGGACAGGTCCGGGCTGCTGACGATGGCCCGAAAGCACACCGGCGTCTGCAAGACTTTGCGGAAGAGCACGCCGTCGACCAGGAAGTGGACCTCGCTCTGCCCCTGGCGTTGCCAGCTATCCAGCCGAATCAGGGCGGAGGACAACCCCAATCCCGGGCGCCTGAACACGCCGGCCGGAGCCAGACGTTCCAGCAAAGGCGCCGCTGCTTTCCCTTCCACGAATCGCAACTCATGCAGCAAATCTGTGGGCAATAGAAACCCTGCGCCCGTTTTGCGGTTGACCTTGATTTTCAGAAGCTGAGCGGGGATGCGCTCGCGCAGGTAGTTCAGCTCCAGGTCTTCCCAGGCGCTGGCCTGGCTTTGCTCGCGCACCAGCAGAAAACGCAGGCGCCGGGCCGGCTCTCCCTTGCTGCGCGACAGGCGAGTCGTTCCGGGACGGATCTGCAGACGCTGATCGAACGATTCCACAATCAACTCATGAGGCTCGGTCGCCAGCGCCGCCGTTAGCGCAAAGGCCAGATGCCCGATTCGACCCGGATGAAGACTGCCGCCCTCGTCGAGAACCTGTTCCAGCTCCCCCGCTTGGAAGTGGGCTCCATCAAATTCCAGACACAGCTGATCCACGCCGATGGTAGCCGATAATTCGGTCGCGCCCCCCAGCACCGCGGCCGCCGCCAGCCAAAGTGCGAAATCCTGGGGCCTCTCCACTTGAAAGCGGCGCATTTTGGCCAGTGCTTTGTCGGCGTCCACGGTGAACTGGCCACTCGAGTCCCACTCGCCGGCAGCACGCATCTCCGTCAGCAGACTCTCGAGTTCCCCACGCGTTGCCTCTACCTCTTGCATGAGCGGTTCCTTCCCTGGATGGCCCGTGCATTCCCGGCCCGTCTGAAAATGCTCATAAGACGGCAACATTCGAGCCTGAGGTTTTGGTTGTGTTTTAGCCGAGGTCGATAGAATGAAGTCACTCAGGAGGATTGCAAAGATGTTCGCTATCAGTACCGCTTCGACCGATCCGCTTACTCAGTACTACAACGTGGTGGCTGGACCCATGAACGTTCTGGGAATGGGAGTCCAGGACCCGGTAGATACCTATACGCCCAGCCAGGGTTGATCTTTTTCTCCCACGGATGTGCTAATCTCTGGCCGAGATGGCTACCCTTCAAGAACTGGTCCACGGTCGGCCGTGGAACGCCCGGATTTTCTACGCTTACGGGCTCGATCCCAGCAGCAATCAGAGCCTGCAACAGGCTTGTCAGGCCCAGCAGGTCAACCAGCCGGAGCTGACCCGTCACCTCGAGCAAGTCTGGGAGGGACCTCAGGCGCTTCAAAGACTCACCCCCGGGCAGCTGCTGGACTACATCGTCCACTGTCACCACCGATACCTGCGCAGAGCGCTTCCTCATTTGCTCGCCCAGGCCCGGGTGCTGACTCAAAACGACTCACGCTATCAGTCTATCCTCAACGAACTTTGGGAACTGAACAACGAAGCCAATCCCCATATGTTTCGTGAGGAAATGGAGGTCTTTCCGGCGATCCTGGATATGCAAGGAGATCTGGCCCGAGCACCTCACCTGCCCCGCTGGATCCAGCGCCTGGAACAAGAGCACAGCCGCGCCCTGCAACATTTCTTGGCCTTCCGCAGGGCTATGGAAGTGCCCGAGCACAACCCCGAGGCCCGCCGGCTGATGGCCGGGCTGGCCGACCTCGACGAAGACATGCGTTGGCACATGTACGCCGAAAACGACCTCGTCTTCTCGAGCTTGCGCCTGCTGGCTTAACCGGTCGGCTGCAGCGGCGGGATGGGACTCAAATCCAGATGCTCGGTCGCCAGCAGGCCGGCCTCGGTCAGTTCATAGCCGCGGGAACTTCCGTTCCTTCCGATCAGTGGCAGAGTCATTCCTTTGCGCACCAGGACGTGTAGATGGCGCAGTGCGCTCTGGGCGGACTTCATCTCAAGATACTCACAGACTTCCCGAACGACCGGAGAGCAGCGGTAGGTCGCGATGTAGCGGCGGACAAAGCGCAGGACCTCGAGCTGACGTCCGGTCACGGGCCGAAGTTTGCCAGCACGGCGTCCGGTCAATGGGTCCGGCGATGCCATTTTAGGTGTCAAAACGTATGTCATATTCACACGTATACCACACCTTCACTCAGGTGAATAGGTGAACACTCCGAGAATTTCTCACCGACCAACTTTTAACAGGCGTCGCCGGAAAAGCCCGGTTAACCAGGTTTCGCAATTTCCGCATCCCGGGCGGAACAACCCGGCCCGTTGCGAAGCTCCCAAGAATGAGCAGTTGGAGCAATCCCTGGCAGGGCTACCAGATCGACTATCCGGACGGCTGGAGAATCCTCTATCCACCGATTGAAGGAGTAGCTTTTGACTCTCCGGACGGGGGGGCGTTCCTGGAGTTCTCGCAGATGCAGGCTGCCAACGCCGGCCAGGCTGTGCGCGAGCGCCTTTCGAAAATTCCCGGCCACGAGGCTCGCTCTCTGGAAGACACGCCCGATCAGGCCGCCGTCCTCTTCCGCCACGGCGACGTTTTCGGAGAAATGCGGGCGCGCTGCCAGAACGGCCGAGCCACTCTCCTTCTGGCTCAAGCCCGTCAAGGCAAAACCATCGATCTCACCGAGACGATTCGGGCCGCCTTGAACGGTCTGAAACCGCTCCAGCCCATCCCCCGCCAACTTTGGAAAGACCCGGCCGAGAACTGCTTCGAACTGCTCTGCCCTCAGGGTTGGCGGGTGGACCATGGTTTCGCACCGGATACCTTCGGCATTCGCCAGCCGGTCTGTCGAGTGAGCCTGAACCGATATACCTTCCTCCACCTGGAAGGCGAATTCCGGGGCTTTACCCAGGGCCCCCCGGAATTTCCTGGCGACATTCATCTGCCCCTGCGCGGCCTTTACCCCGTGTTGGAAGGTGGCTTTCTGCCGAAATGGGGCGCCCGGGTTCTCGCTTTCGAAGACTTCGGCAGTCCCCTCGAAGCCGATGCTCGCCTGCGCCTGCCGGACGGACTCGAGCGCGTAGCCAGACTGGCGGCCGCGACCGTCCCGAATTCCCCGCGCTGGGCGGGCGGTGTCAGCCACTACTACCAGGCCACCCCCGACGAAATGGTGCAGCTTGAGCCCATTTTCCGCGGCATCGCCAAGAGTTATCGAGTCGATCCGAATTGGCAGAACTATCAGCGCCAGCTGCAAAACGCCCAGTTCCAAAGCCAGCATGCCCAGCAAACGCAACAGTGGATGAACCAATCGCAGAATCTGCACCAACAGCGCATGCAGGATATTCACATGCAGGGCCAGGCCAACACCGCTCGCCATCAGATGCGCCAGGACCTGAACGATGCTCAGGTGAGCGGTTTCCAGCAGCGGATGGACAGCATGGACCGAATGCATCACGACAACATCAATTCGATCCGCGAGATGTCCGACTATCTGGATCCCCAGACCGGCCAGATGCACAATCTGAGTTCACACTACGAGCAGGTCTGGAACGACGGGAAGGGACACTTCGTGGCCACCGACTGGCACCTCGACGCGCCCCCCGACTGGCATCAGCTCAAACGGATCGATCCGAGCTATCGACCCTGAAGCGCGTCCAGATAGCCCAAGAAATCGTGAGCCTGGCGTAGGGCGCCGGCATCCCGCGGAGCCATTCGGTCCAGACCGCTGCGGATCTGGTCTCCCAATTGCTGACGGAAGGGAGCGTCCGAGAGCAGTCGCAAGCGAGCCGCCTCTCTCTGGCCGGCGGTGGCACCGTCCGCCGAGGAAACCGAAAGTCGCCCGTCTTCGAATCGGTATTGAATATGGCTCTGACCGTCAGCCGGCCGCACATGGATGCCGTTGCTGTTGAAGTCCGAGCTGAAAGCGCGCGGATTGTCCAGGCGATTGGCCGGATCCTGGAGCAAGCGCCGCTGTTGTTGCGACAAGTCGCCGATGGCCTGGGAGTCGGGATGAATCTGCAGGGCCGGACGGCTGACTGGCGGAGGCACACTGCCCTCGGCGGGCGGACGCGGTCCGTCTAGATGGCGTAGTCGGTCCGGATTTTCCGCCATTCGGCCGAGCTGGCGCTGCGCCGCGCTGTCGGGCGCGTGCCCCAGCACTCGAGCAGCCTGCTCGGCGTGACGGGCGGCCCGCCCGAGTCGCACCATGGCCCCCAGCGCGGCCGCCTGGCGCAGCCCGGGAATAGGAGCATTCTGGCCCAACAATCGCGCGTTCTGCTCGGAAGAATTGGTCTGCACATCCTGCACCAGTTGCTCGCCGGCCTGCACCACCGAGCGAGCCGCCCCACGTGGGTCGGCGATCACCTGCTGGGTGAGGCCGCGCAGCGCCTGAAATGTCTCCACGGGATGGGTCACCGCTTCCCAGACATCTCCGACCTGATCCCCTACGCCACGCGCAAAACCAGCCCCAGCCCTCAGCATATCCGCGCGGGTAGGCGGGCGAAAATCCACCGGCTGCGAGGGCGTAAACTGGTCTCCGCCAGCGGGCACCGCAGCCGGCTGAGGAGCAGTCCGAGGCAACTGGATGTTGGGCGTCAAGATCGGAGAAATCGAGTTCATAGCCATGCTCCAAGGATAGCCAGCACAGGTGGTAAAAAGGTCATCTGGTTCCGAAGAATGTAAACTTTTGCGTCAGGAGCTCGCCCCATGGAGTTCGGTCCCGGCATCGTGCAAGCAGACGATTTTCTCACGCCCGCGGAATGCGCGGAAATCTCCCGCAAAGTCCTGTCCCTGGAAAAGCACTGGGAGCCCCGCCTCGGGCCCTACCGCTTTGCCACTCTCGGCTGCGCCGCCTACCTGGATGGCGAAGGGGACTACGGGGAGAAGGCGGCAGCTCTCAACGAGCTGATGCGCGACACCTTTCAGGAAACCTACGAGAAGGTCCGGATTTATTTTGAGAGCATCCTGGAGGGGGAGGTCTACTACGACGAGGCCTATGCTTATCCGGGCTTCCATCTTTTCCACTTTGATGGCCAGGAGATATCCCGTGACCGTCCGGCCGACCGGGCACATTTTGACTATCAGTTCGCCAAGGTTTTCCCCAACTTCGCCAGCACCACCGCTCTCCCCATCACCTTCACCATTCCCGTCGAAGAACCGTCCACCGGTTCCTCGCTAGAAATGTGGGAGCTGCGGCCCGAGGGTCACGCCGAGCTGGGATATGAACACAAAGAATACGCCCACAGCACCCCGTCCAAAACCGTTCCCTACGCCCTAGGACGCATCTTCAGCCACGATGGTCTCAATCTGCACGCTATGGGTCAGATTCCGGCCGGCACCACCGGCCGCCGTATGACTCTGCAGGGGCACGCTTTCCGCACCGAAAGGGGCTGGCAGCTCTACTGGTAGCTTGCCCCTTCGGGAGGCTCCTTGAGCGTGTTGGTGGCGCAATGGACGTTGCCGTAATTATCCTGGTAGCGTTCGTCGTCCACAAAACGCACTTCGGCAGCGCCCGCCTTGAGCAACCGGGCTTCGATTTCCCGAGCCACCGCCGCCGGTACGTGCCGGTCGCCGGTCAGGGCGATTCCGTTCAAGTAAACCGAGTTCACGGGATTGGACCAAATGTTGTGTCCTCCGTCGTAGGAAACGGGCAACTTCACGACCTGATCCTCCGACAGTCCCAGTTGGGCCAGCAGTCCGGGATTGGATTCCCCCGATGGATAGCTGCCGCCGTGCAGCACCTTGTCCAGACGCTCCTGATTGGCCGCATTTGAAGGCCCATCGCTTTGCGGAGCCAGTTCGGCGGCCGAACGCGTATCGGCAAACAGCATGCGCGTGCGGCCGTCCGGACCCGGCAGAAAACTGGCAATTTCATCGACGTGCTTGATGGTCAGGAAGCCGGTGTCGACCCAGAACGGCTTCTGCACCTCCTGAGCCTCCAAAAAGGAAACCAGTTCCGGATGCAAAGTCGTGCCCGTATCGGTATTTTTACCGTAGAAAATGCGGCCTTGCGGATAGCCGGGCAGAGGCGGAGTGCATTCTAAATTCCCCATCCAGTCGGCCCAGTCGTCGATTCCATCGTCGATACCGCGATACTCCCCGACCTGTAAAAAGCCACGGTCTGGTCCAAGCAATTGGGGACCAAAAGAATCCGCCTGGCGCAGACCGCCCAGCACCAGATGCTGCGGCTGGCCACCCGGCAGTTGGGTGTAGCCCACTTCCATGGTGTCCTGCATCCACATCTCTTTCCAGGAAGCCGTGTTGTGGGTCACCAGCTTGACGTCCGCATCCTGGCAAGCCTCGGCCAACTGCTCGCGAAAGCGGGCATTCGGGTAATTGGGGTGGCCCTGGGAAACGTAGAGCTCGCGAGTGCGGGCCGAATTGGGCAGCAAAAGCAGCGGAGTCACCCGCATCTGCATCCGATCTTCGCCCAGACTGCGACCTTCGGCATCGCTCACCTCGACACCAATCTCGACGCGACCGTTCCAATTCTTATCGGCAAAGGCCATGCCCTCGACGCCCAGCTCCATTTCGGCGGCCGCATTCTTGAGAGTGCCTTCGACCAGTGACCAGCCCTCCCCATCGCGCTCATACAGCCGGACTCCGGGAACATTCGAGTGCACGCGAACCTGATGTCCCACCATTTCGGGCGCCAGCCGCACTTTCAGGCGGGCCAGATCCTGCGCGTCCTGTGGACCATTGATGCGCAGATCCGCGCAATCGGCCACTCCGTCGCCGTCGTCATCATCCAGGTTCGGCAAAAAGAAAGCACCCGGCCCTTCCCAGCTCCACTGGTCGCGACCCTCAATGTCCGCCTCATCCACCTTACCATCGCGATTGCTGTCACCGAAAATCAGCACAGGCCGCGTCGACCGAATCGAATCCATCGTGCTCAGAGAACCACAAGCGCCTGAAAGAATTCAGAAAGGCTGCAGTCCCTGGAACATCCAGGCGAATTGATCCTTGCCGGAATTCGCTACCAGTCGACTTCAGGCCGGCCGCGCCCCCGCACAGCGAGGAAATCGGCCATAAACACCCTTTGGCCCCGCCCTACGGGGTCGCGTCCCCAAGTAGCGGGGAAATCCGCCGGAAATCGCCCATTTCCCCGCACACCGGGGACGCCGCATACCCGCGCTGCGCCTGGGACGACCCAGGTGGGTCGTTTTCAGGGCTGGGTCAGGCGCTCGAGCCGCTTGGGGCCGGCCGGGTGGTGGTGGCTGGAGCCGGTGTTGCCGAAGAGGTCGACGGCGGCCTGGAGGATCTGTTCGGGGCTGTGGCCGCGCTGACGGGCGAATTGGTAGCCTTCCTGGTCGGCTCGGTATTCCTGGGCGTGAGACAGTTCTTGTTGGGCCCAGAGCAGCGAGTCCGGGGACCCGACCGCCTGGAGCACGGCCGCTTCGCCCAGGGCGGCGGCGCAATCGCGGTGGCGAGCGTGGCTGGCTTCGTGACCCAGCAAGAAGTCGGTGCGGGCGTCGGGCTGGGCCAGGTTCACTCCGGCGTCCACCAGAATGGTGTTGAACAGCGAGTAGCCGTCGGTGCCTTCGCGCTTGCGCAGGTCGGTGACGCGCTGCACTTCCAGTCCCCCTAAGGTATCTCGGCCCACGATGCGTGGGCCCATCCGGTCGAAGTCCAGTCCAGCCTTCATATCCTCGGGTCGGTAGCCGTCTTTGGCCACCTGACCGGCTCGCTCCATCACGTAGGCGGCTCCACGGACCTCGCTGGCTCGCCGGACGGCTTGCGCCAGGGTCCGTGTGCCTGACAGGTCGACGCCATCCTTTTCCAGTTCCCGGCGGTAGCTCTGGGCGAAGACCTTACCATCGAGTTGGAACGAGGGGCGCTGCCAGTGCGCGGACCCCTCCAGGACACCGGCCAAAGCCGCTCCCAGGCCCAACCCGATCAGAGCCGCGCCGGGTGCGGCCAGAGCGGTGACTCCCAGAGCCAGCTGAGCAGCTCCCATGCGGGTTACCTTCAGATTTCCCAGGGCCGCGGATCCGACCGTGCCGACGGCCAGTCCACCGATGCCCCCGACCGTTGCCCCCACGGCCGGCAGGCCGTTCTCGACGAAAAATTCGCCGGCGCGCTGCAAACCGGCCCGGGCCGAAGACTTCAGGCCGCCGTCGTAAACTCGCACCATCGGCCGGGACGCGATTCTCACAGCAGCTTCCACCAGGGACGAGCCGGAACGTCCTTCCGTGCTTTCAACTCCTCGAGATAGGCCTTCTGGTCGGCGCTGGCCGTGGAGGGAAGACCCTGCAAAAGCTGCTGGAGCTTCTCCTGGAAGTCTTCGCGATTCTCGAAGGGAGTCTGGCCTTTGCGAACGTCTTTCAGGGTCTGCTTCATACCCTGTCCAAGCCCCTCCACCGAGCGATCATAGAACTTGTCCAGGACCCAGCTCAGCTTGTCACCCAGCTCTCCATTAGCGTACCGGCGAATTTTTCCCGGTCGGCCATCTGACTTGCTTTGACGAAAACGGCCTCCGGGGTCGCCAGCGAGGCCAGGCCGGAAATTTCCGCCCCTCGCGAGCCGGCCTGGCCGAGAAAGGGACGTACGTGAACTCGTTTGAGTTGTTGAAAAGCTTCGTTCCCGATCGCATCGTGAAGCTGCTCGAGCGTGCCCGCGATCATCTCCCGCTGCTCAGCCGGCACGTTACCGATGACCCAGACTTCGTGGTCCGGAAAACGGACGGAGAAGCGCGGGGCGAGCTGCGTGGCCACCTGGTCGACCACGGCCGGTTCACCCAAAATCTTGAGGCGTTGCTGCTCCACGTTGGGTTGCCAGAGCAGGCCGGGAGAAAATCGAGACAAGGCAGCCACCGCCGCCCCTCCCAGGGAACCGGAGGCCAGGCTGGCCGTGTAGCCGACCAGGGATTCCAGCGTGCGATCGGCCTGAAAAGCTTGAGCCCGGTGTTTCGTTGGAGCCACGGGCGGCGCCGAAGCCAGCGCGGTATTCTCGAACAACTGCAGAGCGGCCAGCTCGATGGTGCGCTCGTCGAATCCGTCTCCGAGGCGTTCCCGCGCCTCGACACGGTAGTTCTCGGCGACCGGCAATTTCCGGACGCGGACGGGAGGAGGCTGGATTACAGAATGCACGCGCACGCGATCAGTTTAGGTCCGGACCCCCAAAAAAACCTTACGCGCGGATGGCCGACAGCGCCTGGTCCAGCATTTCCAGTTCCGTTGCTCGAGCCTCCAACTTCAAGACCTCGAGCACCTCGACGAATTCGCTAGCGATCGGACCCAGCTTGATCAGAGCCTGCAGAACGGCCTGGCGAGTGGAAGTATACTCCAGCAGCTTGTAAAAGGCCCCAAACGCCGGACGCGCCCCTTCACCGAACTCCGCCAGCAGAGCCACGGCCCCGTCGCGCAGAGGGTCCGGTATCCCCAGACGGGCCAGCTCGATCAGCCAGCTCGCCTCCCCCACCGCCAGTGCGCCGAATCTGGCCACTCCCCGAAAGGCGTCTCCGTAAACTTTCCCAACGGTCGGCGCCAGACGCGGCAACACTTCCCGGGCCAGGCCGGCCGGATCTGGATGCAGCCGAAGAATTCCCTCTCTCAGGTCCGGCTCCAGCACGTAGAGGTCCGGCATCCCGGGCAACACCTCATCCCTCTGGGAAGGCATAGCCAGCAGAGCCATCAGCGCCGCTTTCCCACGATCGGGGTCCGCCCGCAGTTCCAGCAGGCGAGGCGCGGCCGCCCGGGCTCTGTCGCCCAGAGCCCCCAGCAGGGCGACCAGCGGAACGGTCAGCCGGCCGCGACAGAGTGAGTCCACTTGATCGGGACCGAGTCGCTCCAACTCGCCAAAGTGCAGCAACGCACACGGGCGCTCATGCCCGGCCGCCGCCTGCTCCACCTGGAAAGCAAACACGCGAGGATCCTGCGGAAAATAGCTGAGTGCCTCCGTGAAAGTCCCGGCTTGCGGATGCTCCCGACAGCGTGCCAACAGTCTATCGATCAGATCCGCCGGTGCCAGCCGGGTCAAGTCGGGCATGCGCTCCCGCAAAGACCGCACCTTCTGCACCGCTTGATAGGTCACGCCCGAGGCGGGATCGGCCAGCATCTCCAGGAGTTGAATCAACAACCGCTCCTCTCCGGTTCTTTCGTATTGAGGCAACAGCGAACCGACCGCCTGTTCGCGAGCCGCTGCGTGGGAGTGATGACAAAGCTCCAGCAGCGGTTCGACCCCGGGAGTTCCTTGATGGCGCAGCATACGAGCCACAGAAAAGGCAGCCGTGTCGGAAATCCGAGTCTGGGCCATGATCGCCTCCCGCAACTCGCCAAACCGACCCGCCAGACTTTCGGCGGCTGCCTCCGCCACCGGATAGAGGAAGGGCGGAGCGTCGTAGTCGCCCGGCCATTCCCCCACTCCTTCGTCGCACAGGGCCGCGACCAGCGCCCGGCTGGCCTCTTCGCTGAGGTCCGAGGCCAGACGCTCCATGGTGCGATAGCGCTCCAGCTCGCCCGACACTAGCCGGGGATTTCGGGCTCGACCAGGCGAGCTAGATACTCCAGCGATTCCTGCCAGCCCAAATTGCACTGCTCGGCCGGAATCTCCGCCGGAATACCGCTCTGAGTCACCTTGAAATCGGTACCGCAACCGACCGCCCGCAACTCGACGGTGGTAGTCATCTCGCCGGCCGGCCCGGGAGCGTCGAATTTAGCGTTGTAGCGCAGCAGTTTGCCGGGTTCGAAATCCAGATAGGTACCTCCGAAAGAATGGCTGTTGCCGGAGCTGAAGTTTCGGAAAGACATCCGGTAGCTACCTCCCTGCCTGGCTTCCAGCTTCTCGACGCTGCATGTAAAGCCGTGCGGCGGCAGCCAACGACCAATCGCGTCCGCTTCCACAAAGGCTCGGAAAACTTTCTCGGGGGTGGCGCGCAAAACGCGATGGAGATGGACGGTTCCAGTAGACATCTTTTGAACTCCTTAATTTGATTGCACAAAGTAGTCGTTCAGGGGCTGGCCAGATCGACACGCAAACGGTCGATTTGTTCTTGCAGGCCTTTTTCTCCCAGGTAGTGACCCAACCGTTTGGCGCGCACCTTGGCCAGATCTTCGTTCAGTCGGGCCAGCATCTTCTGGCGGGTGGGCTCGTAGTCGGTGACTCGTTCCGCCAGAACTTTCGCAGCGTCACGAGCACCCACCACCCAACAGCGCACCAGACCGTCGGCGTCGGCTCGAGCGCCAGCCTGTAACAGCCGTCGCGCCAAAACCTCCGGCAGCTCCCCCCCAACCAGGCGAAACATCGCCTCGCTCACCGGTGCCCCCAGATCCAGCAAGGCCTCTAAAATCTCCAGAGAACCGAACTGCATCGCAACTTCTGTAGGCAGGGCGCTGCCCCGCACGGGTCGCGTCCAGTCGGCACCGGCCTCGGCTACCTGTCGCAAAACTTCCAGGTCGCGATGCTCCAGGGCGTGATGCAGGGCCAGCCGCAGCAGATGGGAATCGCCCGCCAATTGCTTCCTGTGAATGGCCCCCCGCCAATCGGGCCGGGCGCGACCATAGAACTCCATCACCTTTTCTGTGAGCTCCGGCTCCAGCTCGCTTTCTTCCAGGAAGCCTTGCAAATCTCCGGATTCCTCACCCACCCAGAGTCGGCCGAAAGCCGCTTGGAGACCTGAGGCGACGGTGGCGATAGCATCCCTGTGCAGGGCGTGCTGCCAACCCGGCGGCAGGCCCATCTTCCAGGCGACCACTTCTCCGGAGTCGGGCGAATCCGGCTCCACCCGCACGTAGATCCGATCGCAATACTCGAAGCCCCCGATGGGCAGGTAGCGCAGGGGCCCGGGAGCCAACTCCTGTTCGTGCTCCATCCATCCGGGCAAGTCGTGATAGCCGTCGCTGTCGTGGTAGAACAACTCGGTCCAGCTGATGGCTTCCTGATTGCCGGCCATTTCCAGCGTCAGGTTGTAGTCCAGCGAGCCGCCCGCCGTCAGCGCCCACAGTTCCAGCAACTCGGCCGGCAGCGGACCGGCACATTGTGCCGCCACCTCCGCCAGTCGTGCGGAAGAAATCGGCGGTTGGGCATCAAAGATCACCCGGTCCGCGAAAATCACTACGCCGCAGGCACGCAACCGCTGCAACTCCACGTCCGAAAAATCGCTCATCTTGTCTCGCTTTCTCGGTCAACGACCGACCTGGATTCGCATGCCTTCGACCAGGGTGGCGTCGGGGACGGCTACGATTTGGTCCGAGGCTTTTAAACCTTTCACCACCTCCAGGGTGGTCTCGGAGGCCAATCCTACTTCGATGGGTTGGGAATGCAAGCGGTCACCTTCGACCTTCCAGACCAGCTTGCCGCCGTTGGCCCCCTGCAGGGCCGAGAAGCGGTCGATGAGCATGACGCCGGCACGGGAGCGCACCTGGAAGCGGGCTTGCAACTGGTAGCCCACTCCCAATCCCGCACCCGGCTTGTCCAGGCCAATGATGACGTTGACTCGCTGCTGCTCAATTCCCAGAGAAGAGAGCTTGGTAAAACCCGCCGGTTCGATCTGTTGAACCCGGCCCTGCCAATGTTTGCCGGAAGCCTCCAAATCCACCGGGGTTCCCTTTTCCACTCGAACCGCATCGCCGGTGAGCACCTGGCACACCACTTCCAGGTCACGCAGGTTGCCCAGCAACAGCAGAGGCGAGCCGGCCGCCATGTCGCGAGGGCCTTCTTCGTAGCGCTTGAGCACCACCCCCTCGATCGGTGAGCGGATCTCGGCTCGTCCCAGGGCGTGTTCGGCCCGGGCCTGCTCTTGCTGCGCCTGGGCCACCCGCTGCTGCAGCACTGGAGCCTGATTCAACCGCCGCGACTCTTCTTCGCGCAAGCGAGCCACTCGCGACTCGGCGGCTGCCTGGTCCTGTGCCTGAGCCAGCAGCTCCTGCCGTAAGCGACGGACCGATTCATAGGCCGCCCTTTCGGCCAGCTGGGCTTGTTCAAAGTCGCGCTGCGGCATCAGTTCTTTCTGCAACATCGCCTTCCAGCGCTTGCTGTCCGCCTGGGCCTGGCGCCAGCGGGCCTCGGCCTCGCGCAGCTGCGCCTGCAGCGCCCCCTGACGCTGGCGCAGGGCCCCCAGCTGAGCCCGACCTTCGGCCGCCGCCTGCCGCTCCACCCCGACGTCGCCCAGCAGGGCCAGGTCCTGTTCCGCCTCGGAGACACGAGCCTGCGCCTGCAGTAGGCTGGAGCGTTGGTCAAAGCGGTCGAAATGCACCAGCACCTGACCACGCCGCACCGCGTCCCCGGGCTTGAGTTCCACCCGCCCGATGCGCCCGCTCACGGGAACCTGGACCGGATACTGGCGGCTCAAGCGCGTTTCGGCTTTTTCCGTAAAGGACTCCACGATATCGCCCTGAGAAGGCGAGACCACCCGCATTTCCGGCGGCGGGGCACATCCCGCCAGCAACAATACCCACAACCACTTCTTCATTCGCGCACCTTCAAGGCATCCAGCCAGGGCCAGCCGCGCACCATGCGCAGCACCACCAGCTGAGCCAGACTGATAAACAAGAACATCAATGCCACGCTCAGCAGCAGGCGATGGAGCGGAACCAGCGTCGGAAATCGAAAGAAATCCGTATCATAGCTCTTCGTGATCGAGCCCACCAGCAAGGCACCCAGCGGCAACCCGGCCAGAACACCGAGACCATTCAGCAGATAGCTCTCCATCACGAATATGCGCGCCACCTCGGGGGGAGTCAAACCCAGCACGCGAAAGGTGCCGACTTCCCGTGACCGTTCGGAAAGCGAGACCAGCGCCAGGTTGAGCACGCTGCCGAAGGACAACAGGGCCGCGAAAGTGGAGAGAATTCCCAGCGACGTTCCCAGCGACTGATCCAAAGTGGCCCGCATTTTAGCATACGAAGCCAAACGCCAGTTCAAGCCGACCACCCAGGGGCGCGGGACCAATTGAGGAGCGAACCGGGTGCCGGAATTGCGCAGCAGCACCGAACTGGCGGCGCGTTCTTCGCCGATCAGTCGACTCAAGTAGCCCAGGTCACAGTAAGCTCCCATGCCCAGGTAGGTGTCCACAATCTGCGTAACCACGCAATCGCTCTCGCGACGCTCCCCTACCAACGGACGGACTCGTAGCACATCTCCCACCCGTGCATGGAGCACGGTGGCGGCCCGGGTGGACAAGACCAGTCCCTGGTCGGGGGGGCGGACCGGATGTCCTTGCTGATCCAGCGGAAGATAAAGGCGCGCGTCGGCGCTCAGCCCGGTCACGCTCACGCGGCGGCTGCGCGCCCCCAGAACCAGGTCGCAACCCACGCTCAGTTGCCCCTCGGCCACTTCGATGCCGGGCAAGCCGCGCAGCTCGCCCAGAGTCTGCCAGGACCGCGGCTCGCGCAAACTGAGAGTCACGTCCTGGTGACTGGTGCGGCGAAACTCGTAGTCGTTGAGGAACTTGATGGAATCTCCCAGACAGAAAGCCTCGACCATGAGAGCGGTGGCCATGGCGCTGCCGAAAGCCGTCACCAGACAACGAAACGGATTCCTCAGCAGGTTGCGCAGCACCATTTTGACCGCGAAAGAAAGTCGACTCCACAGCCAGCTCCAACGTTCCACAAAGACCGAGCCTCCGATCTCGGGAGGAGCCGGGCGCATCGACTCAGCCGGCTCCAGACGCAAGGCGGTGCGCACTCCGCCCAACGTTCCCAGGCAGGCGAATCCCAGACACACCAGCACACCGGCGCCCAGCGTCTGAGGATAGAAGCCCGCCTGAATCTTGGGAAGCTCATAGAACTGAGAATAGAGCGCCACCATGGTGCGCTGCAGCCACATTCCCATGCCCAGTCCCGCCAGAGCTCCCAGACCTCCGATGGTCAGGCCAATCGTCAGATAGTGACGGGCCACTTGCCAGGCGGTGTAGCCGAGAGCGCGCAGGGTGCCGATGACCACGCGCTGTTGGGCGACCATTCTGCCCATGACCACATTCAAAACCAGGGCCGCCACCGCCAGGCAAATCCCTGGCAGCATGGTGCTGCTGATCTTGAGGCCCTGCAACTCTCCGGCCAGCACCTGCACGGAAGCCTGCTCACTGTCCACCGTGGCTTGCAGCACTCCATAAGGCCGCAGGCGCTCCTGCAAGAGAGCGAGGGTATTGCGCAACTGCCGGCGGTCCACCACCGTTCCCACCACCTGGTTACAGGCTCCTTCCAGGTCCCCTTGCTCCTGAAGATAACCAAAGGGCAGGTAAATCACGGGGGTTCGGGCCGGGTCGGGCACGACTCCACTGCCGGGGGAGATCACGTAGACATACTCCGGCGAGCGCGCTCGACCCACCACCGTCAGGTCCCGCTCCTGCCCCTGCAACAGCACGCGCAGGCGCCCGCCCGGCTCCAACTGGTTGGCCCGGGCGAAAGCTTCATTGAGAATAGTCTCCGGACCGTCCCGCTCCAACCAGCCGCCGGCCGTTAAACTCAGGGCATTGTTGAATGGCTGGTGCCGCACGGGCAGCGAATGGGCGGTGCCGGACAACAGATCCCCCTGCCATTCCACCCGCACCGGCAAGCTGATGCGCGGTTCGAGCTGGGCTACGTTGGGAACTTGCCGCAGTTCTTCCAGCACGGCCAGGGGAGCGCGCTTGATATCGACACTGAAATGGGCCAGACGGCATTCTCGGTAAAAGCGCTCGCGAGCCAGATCCATATCGAAATAGGTCGAGGCCAGCCCGGTCAGGCAGCCTTCACCGACCGTAACGATGGCCACCAGCGCCAGCAGCGAGCCCTTGCGCAGCCACAGCTCCCGGCTCAACTTGCGCCACAACACGCTCACAAAGCCAACCCCGCGGCCGCTGCCGGAACCTGGGAGCGCACCGATGTAATGGCGCCGTCCTTGAGTTCAGCGACGCGATGACCGATGCGGGCCGATTCGAGGTTGTGCGTGATCATCACCACGGTCTTGCCCAGGCGCTGATTGACGTCCTGGAGCAACTCCAAGATCTGCCGACTGGTCTCGGTGTCTAGATTGCCGGTCGGCTCATCGCACAGCAACAGACGAGGATTGCCGGCCAGGGCCCGAGCGATGGCCACGCGCTGCTGCTGACCGCCGCTCATCTGGGAAGGAAAGTGATGACCCCGCTGTTCGAGTCCCACCAGGCGCATGGCTTCCTGGGCCTTCATGGGTTGGCGGGCAATCTCGACCACCACTTCCACATTCTCCAGGGCGGTCAGCGTGGGCACCAGATTAAAAAACTGAAAAACGAACCCGATCTGGTAGCGACGATAAAGAGTGAGAGTCCGGTCGTTGGCCCGGGCCAGGTCCTGATCTCCGAACAGAACCTGGCCCGAGGTGGGACGATCCATTCCACCTAATAAATTGAGCAGAGTGCTCTTGCCCGAGCCGCTCTGCCCCAGAATGACCAGAAATTCGCCTTCGACCACGTCAAGACTCGCCTGACGCAGGGCCGGAACCTCGACCTCCCCCATCCGATAGATCTTGCTCACCTCGAGCAGCCGCAGCAAAGGCTTCATCACTCACGCTTCCCACTGCTCCGGCCCGACCCTGCCGGTCCAACGGTCAGCTCTGCGCGGTGACTTTCTTACGCTCGCCAAGCTGAGCTTCGAGCTTATCGAAGCTACCGTTCCAACCGGGCGTCATGCTATCGCGAGTTTTGAGGAAGGCGGCCAACTGCTCGGCCGATACCTCGCCTTCGGGCCGGCTGCTCACCACTACCCGGGTCTTGTCATCTCGCTCGGGCGCAAAGAGAACCATCGTGTGCAATTTTTCTGGAAAAACCGGCAGTCCGGGATGCTGAGCCGACTGCTTCCTGGCATCGCAGAATCTCTGCGTGTAGCTGAGACTTCGAGGAGGTTGCAGTTCCCGATAGTCGATCTGGGCGAAGAGTGCGCTCCCTTCCAGATTCATGCGGAAGAAAGCGCTACCTCCCGAGCGAATGTCGGCCTCCAGGTACTGGATGGTCGCGCCCGCCGGAGCCAACCACTGCGCCAGATGCTCCGGCTTCGTCCACATCTCAAAGAGCACTTCCGGAGAGGCTTCGAAGGAGCGAGCGATCACGAAACTGTCGCTGCCGTCGGTCTGCTTTTCCAGATATTCGGCCAGCCGGTCCCAGGTCGCGTTGCCGCCCGCCAGACGGATGAAATGGGCGGTCGTGCGCGCGACTTCTTCGTTCTCGAATCCCATGGTCATGTCCATCTGGGTGCCGCCGTCCACGTCTCTGAAAAAGACGGTGACGCGGAAAAGCGGCTTGCTCTGTCCGTCGCTGCCATGATCGTAGACCAGTTTCTCCCCTTCAATCACCTCTAAGTAGCGAGTCGTGTTGGGGTAATCAACTCCGTCCGGACCGTGCATGGTGTAGACCCAGCTGCCACCGGCCTTCAAGTCTTTGCTGTGATGGGTCAGCGTGAAACCACGCGGCCCCCACCACTGGCCCACGTGGGCCGGATCGGTCCAACATTCCCAGACCAGCGCGCGCGGGGCTCGATAAAACCGGGACAAATGCAGTTCACTCATGGGAAACATCTCCTCGCTGAATTTTCTCCAGATAGGCTTCCAAACGATCGAAACTCTCTTCCCAGTGAACCCGGTAGGGCTCCATCCAGTCGGCCGCTTCTTGCAGCGCCCGGCCATTGAGCTTGCACGGCCGCCATTGCGCTTCGCGGGACTTGGTTACCAATCCGGCCTTCTCCAGCACCTTGAGATGCTTGGTGACGGCCGGCAGGCTCATGGAGCTAAGGAACGGCTCCGCCAGGTCGGAAACACTCGCTTCCCCTCGGGACAGCCGCGCCAAAAGGGCGCGGCGGGTCGGGTCAGCCAGTGCGGAAAAGATGAGGCTCAGAGTATCTTTCACTGCTTATTTAACCTTCTGGTTAATTATCCTAACGGTTGAATATGACGGGCGTCAAGCCCCAGCCGGGTGAAGTTTCTCGAAAACCGGGATTGCCAGCTCGTCGATCCGGTTAAAAAGGAAGTCATGCAAATCCCCGACTCAGCTCATTGGATCGAGGCACGGGGGGGAACCCGATGGGTCGACTCTCCCCGGTAGGATTCGCCTACTTATTTTGCATGCTCTGTCTCTGCCTGCCCGCTTTGATCAACGGAGCGCCGCTACTGTTTACCGATATCGTGGGTTATGTGAAGTGGAGCAGCGACTTTTTCCAGAACGCCCCTTTCGGCTGCACCGACATGGCGCGCTCCCCGACCTATAGCCTGGTTATGCTCAAGCCGTTTCTGGGGGACAAGTTCTGGCCGGTCATTTTGTTGCACTGCCTGGCCGTGGTGGGCGTGCTGGACTTCACCACGCGGAAGTTCTGGGGCGGGCCCCATCCGCTGCGACTGTGTCTGTTGGTGCTGGGCTTAACCCTCACCACTCCCCTGGCCGTGATGACGGACTTTGCTATGCCAGACATCTTTGCCGGCCTGCTCTTGCTGCTCCTTTACTGGCTCGGACCTGGACAAAACCAAACGACCGGAAGACAGCGTAGCTGGCTGATTCTGGCCGCCTCGCTCTTCATCACCTTTCACGGCAGCAACTGGCTGCTGACTCTGGCCCTCGTGGTAGTGGGTCGCAGCCGCCACCTGGGACTGGCCTTGCTGGGCGCCAGCCTCCTGTCGATCTCCTTGAACGTGCTGGCTTTCGGCCGCCTGATGCTCTTCCCCGTCCATCCGCCCTTTGCCGTGGCCCGAACGCTGGATTTCGACCTGGCCCAGCGCTATTTTCGCAACCACCCCGAGAGCAAACGATTCCATCTCTATGCCTATCGTCGGCACCTGCCACCGGACGCCTCCTACTTCTTGTGGGGAGACCGCAGTCCGTTGCGTCGACTGGACGAAGCGCAACGCATTCGAGCCGAAGAAATGTCTCTCTATCTGTCGATCTGGCGCGCCTATCCGCGCGAGTGTCTGGACATGGCCTTGGAATCTTCGCTGAACCAGCTGGGCTGTTTCTCCCTCTGGGAACTTTGGGGAGTCCACCTGCCGGAGTATTTCACCCACGACCTGGGCCCCCGCATGGACTACGTCGCCAACACCTGGCAGCCGCAAAACCGCTGGCCGGTACAGCGAATGGAGAAATGGTATCGGCGTTTTTTTTGCCTGGCCTTGATCTGGTCGCTGTTCGACCGACGGGTGTCTCGCCCGTTGCTGCTCTGGTGCCTGTTTGGGCTGGTCGTGAACGCGGCTGTCTGCGGCACCCTTTCAGGGGTCTATGCTCGCTACCAGTGCCGAGTTCAATGGTTGGCCGTGCTGCCCGCGCTGCTGGCGGTTCTCCGCCCCCGCCTGCTCAATGCGGCGCGATCGCCTGACTGAAAGACTTCAGGCCTCGTTCGCGCTCCATGATTCGGCCCTCAATTCTCTCTTCGAGCTTCTCGAGTTCACGCTTGAGCACGCCGTCCGGATCCGCTTGTTTGGCAAAAAACTCGCTGAGAGCTTTCAGAGACTGGCGGTCGCGGGCCCCCGAGAGGCTGCCCACCACAGAGGCCAGGAAGGGCGGGGGAATCTTAGCCCTTAAAGCCGGAAAGTTCGCGAAGATCCAGCGCTGTAGATTCCGGCGCCGGTCTTCTTCCATGGAATTGGCCCGTAACAGGGTGCGCAAGTCGGAAGGAGTCACCACCGGATCGAGCATCAGATCCATCGACTTCTCCTGAGCCTCCGGTCGGCCGAAGAGTCCGAGGGCGGTCAGTAGAGTGGTCCGCCGTTGCGGGTCGGTGGCTTTGCTCAGAGCCTCTTTGACGCGACCAACCATGTCGACCTCAGCGTGACGCAAGGCGATTTGAAAGTAAACGTCCACCAGAGTCGGCTCCACCTCGGCCGAACCATCCAGGTAGGCCTCCACCGCCTTGCGGGCCAACTCTCGAACGGCAGTCCCCTCACCATAACGGTCTACCAGCACCAGCAGGATCGGGCGAAGCTCCTCGACCTTGGGGTGTTCGCCGGCCCGCGGCGTCAGGCCGTAGCGCTTTACCAGCGACGGCAACTGGGCTCGCCAATGCTGCAGCCAGTCGGCTTCATTGCTGGAATCCACAAACAGCTGCCCCATCGTCTCCAGATCCACCAGCGCGGCGGCGGCGACGGCAGGGTGAGACTCCTTCACCAGCGGACTCAGGTAAGCAAAACGCTCGCCGGCGGAAATCAGGCCGGCCTGGGCCAGCCCCTTGACGTTATACAGAAAAGCCAGCTTCTCTCGGTTGGACAGGCGCGCGGTGTGCTCCGCCAGCTCTTTCATCAGCGGCTGGCTAAACTGCCAACGGTAATAACTCACCCCTCCGTCATCGGGAAAGACCCACTCGGGTTCGAAGTCCAACTCCACTTCGGCACTGGCGGCATCGAACAGCACGGTGCGCACAGCCGACTGCTGGCCGCGTCCATAGCGCAGAAAGACCGGTAGCGTCCACTGCAGCGGCGGCGCGTCCACCCCTACCGAAGCAAAGCGTCGTTGCCCCAAGGTCAGGCTTTTGCCTTTCCAGCTCAGGTTGAGCAACGGGTAGCCGCTCTGTTCCGTGAAGCTCTTCAGCACCGCTTCCACATTCTGGTGAGAAACCGCCCCCAGCGCGCCCCACAAATCGGAGGCCTCGGCATTGCCAAAGCGATGGGCGTTCAGGTAGCGACGAATGCCCTGACGGAAAGTCTCCTCTCCCAACCAGCGTTCCACCATATTCAAGACCGACTCGCCCTTGTTGTAGGCCAGGCCCAAACCATCCATGACATCCGATTCACTGCGCACAGGCTTGCGAATCGGCTTGCTGGAGAGATTGGCATCCTGGGTCATCACGTTGTTCTGGGGCGTTTCCAGATCGTATTCCAGCTCAGGGTAGAGCTGATAGACGACTTTGGAGGCCATCCAACTGGCGAAGGCTTCGTTCAACCACAGGTCATTCCACCACTTCATAGTCACCAGGTTGCCAAACCACTGATGCGCCAGTTCGTGGGCCACTACCATCACCGTCAGGGTGCGCGCATCCTGACCAGCGGTTTTTTCGTTGACCAGCAGAATGTCTTCTCGATAGGTCACCAGACCGGCGTTCTCCATCGCTCCGTAGGGAAACTCGCTGATGGCGATCTGATCCAGCTTCTTATACGGATAGGGAATCTCGAAGTAGCGCTCGAGGGCTCTCTCGATCTTGGGGGTTTGCTTGCGCACAAACCCGGCCAGGCTCAACTTTCCGTAGGGAGCGATGATCCGCCCGGGCACCGGCATCCCCTGCACTCCGACCGCCTGGTAGGGTCCCACCGCCAGCGCCACCAAATAGGACGGCATGGGTGGAGTCGCGGCAAATTGGTGAGTCGTCCAACCGCCCTTTTTCACTTCCTTGAGCTGAGGGGCGTTGCTATAGACGTTCTGACTCGAAGGGGCGGCCACCGTCATTTGAAAGGGAATCTTGAAGGCCGGCTCGTCAAAACACGGGAAACAACGCCGAGCTTCCGACATCTCGAACTGGGTGCTCAAGTAGGGGCGGTCGCCTTCTCGGAACTGATAGAGTCCCACCGAGTGGTGATTAAAATCGGCGCTGAACTCGAGCTCCAAACGGTGTGGACCCGGGCGAATCGCCTTGCTGGAACGAAGCAAGGCGCAGGGCGACTTCAGCATCACGTTCAGGGGCTTGCCATCCAAAGTCGCCTTGCGGATGCTCAGGTCCAACGCGTGCAGGCGAAACTGGGAGGTCGGGCGCTCCACCTGCAAGACGATCTGGGTCGAGCCCGAGTATGCGGTCGCAGCCGGGTCTGTGCGCAACTGCACCCGTTGAGACAGAGGTCTGACCGTCTCCCCCAGGCGGTCTCCCTGACCCCAGGCCAGAGTCGAGCAAGCCAGCAAACAGGCAAAAACCAAAGTGTTCCGTTTCATTCCGCCCCGTTCTGCGGACAGAGCAGGGACACCCGCAAAAAATATTTTCAGAGCCCGTTACTTTTTTCGCCCCTCCGGCGTCCTACCTGAAGAGTGAACGTGCAAAAGGATTTCGAGGAGGTTTGTCTGCCACATTATTCTCAGGTACAGGGGCTGTGCCGACGTATGCTGGGGGCTCAGCGCGCCCAAGACGGCGCCCAGGAAACCTTCGCCAAAGCCCTCCAGAAGTTCCCCGCCCTGCACGACCGGTCTGCCGCTCGCGGCTGGCTTTACTCGATCGCCACCCATCACTGCCTGGATATGTTACGAGGGCGCAGCGAAGACGCTCTCGAGGAGTGGGAACCCGTCGTGCACTCCGACCCCATTCCAGGCATTCTGGGCGACAGCATCCTGGCCGGAATTGCGCCTCGTCCGCGCAGCCTGTTGGTGCTGCGCCACTATCTCGAACTCAGCTATCAGGAGATTGCGGCGGTTCTGGAAATCCCACCCGACCAGGTGGGAATGGCTCTGCAGCGAGCGCGGGCGGAAGCCCTCAAATTTGCCCGACAGCGGGGCCTGACCTGTGGTTTGTGACGAGGGGGCGGTCCACGCCTATTTCGACGGAGAACTCGAGCCCACCCGGCGGGCGGCGGTAGCCGCCCACCTGCGGATCTGTCCGTCCTGTCGTCAGATCCACAAAGAAATCGGTTGGCTGCACGGCGCTCTGGCGGAGCCTCGCCGGCGACGCTCCTGGAAGCCCTGGATGGCGGCCGCCGCGCTACTGGCGCTGCTCTTCCTGAGCTGGAAACCGCGAACTCCAGCCCTGCCCGCCGAGGAAAACTCGACCTACCGGGTCACGCTGGCGGGGGAAACCCACCAGGTTAAGGTGGAGGGAGCGGAACTGGTAGAGCTCTCCCTGGGCGAGGAACGACCCGACCACGATGTCGATTTAAGAAAGGCCAGAATGGAATGAAAAGACTGCTCATACTCCTTGCTCTGACCGGCTCGGTCTGGGCTCAAGAGGAACTGCTGCTGCGCCTTGAGGTGAAGTCTCACCACCAAACTCGCCAACGCGCCCTTTCCCATACGGTGCGCATCAAGAGCGGTGCTACGGCCAGTATTTCCGTGAGTCCTCAACAACGCAACGAAGGCATCTTCGAGACCTGGCGATTTCATCCGACCCGCCTCGACGATCAGAAAATTCGTATGGAATCTCAGCTAGAGGTCCGACTGGAAGAGGGACCCCAGCAGCAGAGCAAGTTCAGTGCGACTCTGCTGGAGGGCGAACCCTGGGAAGCCGCGCTGGACACTCCCGACGGCAAAGCCACCCTGGACTACCGCATTACCGCCTGGAAAATCCCCACCGGGCAACGTCTGCTCAAATTCGACAAAGACGGGCGCCCGCTCTGGGTCACGCCCACCAATTACTAAGAAGGAGACACCCCTATGTTCAAGTCCCTGTTTGGCGCCTGTCTGGTTCTACTCAATCTCAGCGCCTCTTGCCTTTGCGCCCCGGTTTTCGTGGGTTCCAACGAAAAACAAGAGCGGCTCTCCCCACGCATTTACCAGCGTAGCGATGGCCAGGGCGGAACCGAATATGAAAGCGAAGTGGTGGTAGCCCACGCCGATTATCGGGTGGCCGTCTTCTACACGTTCAATCGCAGCCGTGGCCCAATCGGTCTGGCGATCAATCTGCGCAAGCCGCTGGAATCGGATCAGCCCGTAATTTTTTACTTACGTGGCGGGTCCAGTCTGGAAGACGCCCTGGATCAAGCCTACGGACGGCCAGAGGATTCTCCCGGCTACATCTACTCGCTGGACTCAAAAGCCTTTCAACACGAAGAGGGAATGGCCACGCAGGAGCTGGCCAGTCATGATTCTTTCGACCGTCCGACCGCCCAGGTCATCAATCGCCGCCAGGAAATCCAGCGATTGGCGGAGGCCGGCCAGATCCAGTTAAAGTGGCAACCCTGAATTTCAGGATTGTTTGAGGGCCTGGCGATGTAATCTAAGCTATGAAAATCCAGGCTGCTCCCCTACCGACGCTACCGAAGGTTCCGCACAACAAGGGGCCGCTGGAGGTGTCCATCGACTTCGTGGGACCTGCTCGCCAGGACACCAACCTGGGCCAGATTCCCAAGGATTTCTACACCTCTCGCGGCCGCACCGGCAGCAAGCACACGGAATTTCCCAATGCCCAGAGCCCCATCCGCGACGGCCGTGAGATTGTGCGCCCCCAACCGGTACTGGGCGCGGACGGCGCTCCCGTGCTGGTGGCCAGCAGCAAGCAGATCAAAGCCCAGGCGGATTCAGCCCTGAAACACGGAATCATCGGCGCCCTCATCGGAGCCGGGGCCGGACTCTTCCTGGGAGCTTTCCCGGCCATCGCCACCGGTTCCGGGGCCGTCTGGGGCGGCGCCATCGCGGGCGGAGCGGCTTTAGGCGGCGGGATCGGCGCTCTCTCGGTCGCCAATGACCGCGTCCGGCTGGAGTGGCGAGAGCAACCAATTCTAACCCATCGCCTGCGCGGCTACACGGAACGCGTCAGCGAAGACAGTCACACCCAGAAAGACACCTTCGGTAATGGTTCCCACACCGTAACCGACGGCTACTGGCACCGCTTCACGCCCGACGTTGGCGCCAAATCACTAGGAACCTATATGGAGCCGATGGTGGTCCACTATGACGCCCGCAGTGGAGCCATCCGCCGCGTCGAAGGCGAACTCACGGCCAACGAAAGTTAGGGTGTAATCGCCCCGATTTTGTTGGTGGAGCTCTCGGTGAACCAGATGCGGTTGTCCGAGCCGCGACAAAGATTCAGCACTCCACCCGAGATCCCGGCCTGAAAGAGGGTCGAAGCACCCGTTGTGGTCACCCGGCCCACGCCCGAGCCGCTGCCGAACCACAGGTTGCTGTCGGGCCCCAGACAAATCCCAGAAACTCCGGGGCTGGCCGTGACCGGAAAGGCCGTAATAACGCCGCTGGTGGTGATGCGGCTGACTTTGGCCGTATTGTTGGAAGAATCGGTAAACCAGAGATTGCCGTCTGGCCCGTTGCAAATTCCCCCCAGGTTACCGGGTGAACTCACCGGAAAGATGGTGGCCGTCCCCCCCGTGGTCATGCGGCTGATGGAAGAAGCGTTCCAGTTGCTGGCCCACAGATTGTTGTCCGGTCCCTTGCACAGGGCATTGGCAAAAACGGTCGCTCCCGTGTAGGGAAAGAAGCTGAACTGACCGCCGGTGGTGACTCGACCCAACGCGTTGCTGGCTCCAAACCAGACGGCCCCGTCCGGTCCGGCACAAATCCCAACCCCGATCGACGGATTGGTCTGCGAGGGGAGCGTAAATTCGGCCAGGCTGCCGCTCGGCGTGAGCCGCCCGATACGGCTTCCCGGCTCGGTGAACCAGATATTCCCGTCCGGCCCCACGCAGATCGAACCTGGATCGGCCGTCAATCCGGCGAATTCGGTGCGCACGCCGGCCGTGGTCATGCGCACAACCCGAGCAGGGCGGGCGGTATACCATAAATTGCCGTCCGGCCCGCTGCAAATGTCCAGCGGCACGGTTGTCGGGTCCGAGCCGGCTGTGAATTCGCTGACCGCATTGCCCCCACTGGTGCTGGTTGTGCTGGTTGTGCTCGTGGTCGTCGTGGTCGGGGACGTTGTGGTGGTGGTCGTGGTTGTCGTGGTGGTGGGCGTCGTGGTCGTCGAAGTGGTTGTGCTGGTTGTCGAAGTCGAAGATGTGCTGGTGCTCGAGGTGGACGTACTCTGAGTGGTGGTGGTCGTCGTCGTCGTGCCGCCGCTCACGACCGTCCCACCGCCGCCGGTAAAAGTTCCATTGCTTCCGCCCGAGCCGCCACAGCCGGCCAGGACCAAGAGCAAATAAAAAGAACTCCCGCGAAGATTCTTACGCAAAATGACGCCCCTCATTTCCTATGCTGAGGGAGCCCCTTCGCCCACCGGGGAAATAATTCCTGATTCTTTAGAAAGTCGCCGTATTCGGATCCGGCCCGATCCGGCCATCTGCCGAATCTAGCGCGTCCAGTTGATGGCGATCGTCTTCGTCCAGACGGAAATCGTGCACCGCGAAATTCTCGGCAATGCGCAGGGGAGTCACCGATTTGGGGATCACGATAAAATTGTGGTCCAAATGCCAGCGAATCAGCACCTGAGCGGGAGTCTTGCTGTGCTTGGCGGCAATCCCGCCGACCACTGCGTCATTCAAGAGCTGACCCTGGCCCAACGGACTCCAGGATTGGGTGGCGATGCCCAGGCGGCTGTGAGCCTCGCGCAATTCTCGCTGCTGGAAGCGCGGGTGCAGCTCGACCTGGTTGAGAACCGGTTTGACTCCGGTTTCGCCGATAATGCGCTCCAATTGTTCGGCGCCGAAATTGGAAACCCCGATGGAGCGCGCCCGTCCATCTTCTTGCAGACGCACCAGCGCTTTCCAAGAATCCAGGTAGAGTCCACGGTGGGGAGAGGGCCAGTGGATCAAGTAGAGATCGACATAATCGGTGCCGAGTTTCTTCAAGCTCGTTTCACAGGCTCGCAGAGCTGAGTCAAATCCCTGGTCGTCATTCCAGAGTTTGGTGGTTACGTAAATCTGTTCCCGAGCCACTCCGGAAGCCCGGATGCCCTCGCCCACCCCTTGCTCGTTGCCGTAGATGGCGGCCGTGTCGATGTGCCGGTAGCCGTTGCGCAGGGCCGCTTCGACGGCAATCACGGCGGTGTCGTTAGGAGTCTGCCACACGCCCAGGCCGATCTGCGGAATGGATTTATGGTCGTTCAATTGGATGATAGGTTGCTCGCTCATTCTCAGCCCTTTTACCCCTCGACCGAGGGCCACCTCCCAGGAAAGACGCGGCAGCCCCTAGCAAAGTCAAAGCGCCAAGGGCGAGCACCGGATCGACTCCGGACCGCTTCGGGGCAGGAACCGGCAGCCTGGGAACGTCCCTCGGAGAGTGGACGGCGGCTTGCAGAATCGCGCGAGCAACTTCCTCTGCTCCGCAGAGCGGGAGCGGAAGGGCGGCCGGCGTGACCAGGGTGACGGAAACCGGCTCCTGCAAGTCTTCCACCTCCAGGCGAAAGGCTTCGGTAAATCCTTGGACCGCATGCTTGCTGGCCGAAACCATTCCTTGCAGCGGAAAGTCTGGTTCCGACAAGACACAGCCGACATTGATGATGGCGCCGCCTTGATCGCGAACATACCGCAGCCCGATGAACGAACCATTCACCACTCCCCAGAAATTGGTATCGAAGAGACGTCGATGCTCTTTCTCGGGCACTCTTTCCATCCGGCCGAGGAGGGATACGCCGGCACCGTTCACCCAGGTATCGATCTCGCCGAAATGGGAAATGGCGCAGTCCGCCAATCTTTCCATGCCCTCAATCGAGGCGACATCCAGAGCGCAACTGGCCACCCGGCCACCGGCCTGACGAATTTCTCGTTCCACCTGCTCGAGCGTGCGCTGATTGCGCGCTCCCAAGACCACTCTTGCCCCCTGGCGAGCCGCCATCTGACAGACTGCCAATCCAATACCACGGGTCGCTCCCGTCACGACAAGGACCTGTTCGGAGAGCGGTTTTAACTTAGGATGCATAGCTGGAGGCTCCTCGGCTGGAAATCTTATCCACCCAGGGTAGCCTTAGCGGAGAAGTTCTCCCCACCCTCAATCGTCCGCTGGCTGGAGGACTCGCGTACCGAGTAGGATCAAGCCCGTGCGCGCCAAAGGCGATCCTTTGCAAGGAGGCAGCATGGGAGAACGCGGTAACATTGTGGTGGTTCAACATCCGAATCGACCCGAAAAGGGAGAAGGAGAGATTTACCTCTACACCCATTTCGGAGGCGAGTGTCTGCCCAGCATCGTGCACCAGGTTCTGGCCCGCCGCTTGCGCTGGGATGACGAGGGCTATCTGACCAGAATGCTGTTCTCGGCGCTGGTCGACGGCGATGTCCAGGGAGATTCCGGAGCCGGCATCACCAGCTACCTGACCGACAATGGTTACCCGCTGCTGGTCCTGGATACTCACAAAAAGCGCGTGAGCATGCGGGACGCCGGTTTCTCCGACCGCTCCTGGACCTTCGAAGAGTTCGTGCGCCTGGACATCGACGAAGACCAGCCCTGGCTGGCCCTGGGCTACGACGTGGAAGCCGACGAGTAAGTAACAACCTGGACATCCCGCCGGCCTCCCGCCCGGGTAGACTTCTGGGTATGAGCGTCATTCAACAGTTGCCCCGCTGGGCCCAGGCCCCCACCCAGAAGTTTATCGACAAGACCAAGATCGAAGGCACCGAGACCCGCCCGCTCGATCAGGACGGTTTCGACCAGGGATTCAGCCACGCCGCCGGCGTGCTGTTGATGTGCGGCAACGACGAAGTTCCCGGCGAGGACCAGGCCATGGACCAGCCCGGACTGGTCAAGAGAAACGGCGCCACCGTCCATTTCGAAGGAGACCTCAGCGATGGACGCGGCTCGGTCGAAGCCATCGTGCTCGGCCGCCGTAAAGGCGTCGAATATGTCTCCTATGTGCAGTCGCGTCCCGACGGTTACACCAGCCTGAAGCTGGTCAATGACGAAGGTTCCATCGACCTTCACGGCACCCAGGCCCAGCGCAAAGGCGGCGCGATGCAGGGCTACTTGTTGTCGGGCAGCTACTACGAGTAGCTTTCAGCGATCTTTCATTCCACCTGGCTAGACTCCAATCACACACAGATAGAGTTCAGCGCATTCAGAGGTGAAAAAGATGATCAGCCCCATCCGTTCCATGGGTCCCCTGGCGCCCGCGCGCCGCAACGGTTCAGTCGCAGCCCAAGGCGAAACTCCGCAGACTCCGGATCAAGTCACGCTCTCCAAGGGCCCGAACGGTCCGGAAGGTCCGGATAAGCCGCGTCCGCGCGGCAGCGTGTTGGGCAAGATCGCCCGCGCCGTGGGCCTCACCGTAGGACTGAGCACCATCGGCCTGGTGGGCATCGGCGCCGTCGTGCCGGCCGTCATCCAGCACCCGACCGTGCACATCGCGCCCCAGAACATGACCGCCCTGCAAAAGCACCTTTCTTTCTTCGATCAGAATCACGACGGCAACCTGACCCGCAGCGAAACCGCCCAGGGCCTTCAGAAGTTAGGCCTTAGCCCGGTGCGCTCTCAGGTCACCGGCAGCTTGATCAACGCCGGCATCGGCGTCAAAAGCAGCGATCACTGGTACGACTTCACCACCGTCAACCTCTCCAAGATCCACTCTTCCAAGCACGGCAGCGACACCGGCATCTACGACACTCAGGGTCACTTCGTGCAGTCGAAATACGACGAACTCTGGTCTCGCTTCGACCAGGGCAACAAGGGCGCCCTCAGCCAGTCGGACATCCAGGCCATGCACGCCTCGCTGAGCACCGACAAGGTGGGCGACGTGGCCTCCAAGGCCGAATTCGACCTGCTGATGGAACTGGCCGGCCAAAACCGAACTATGGCCGACGGCAGCAGCCAGCGCGTGCTCACCAAGGAACGCATGCAGCAGTTTTACGACGGCAGCCTCTTTTACCAGCTGGCCGGAGAAACCGCGCCTTTTTAACGAACCTTGAGCTGCGAGGCCTGGGAGTAGCGCCCCAGGTCCAGTAGCAGGCGAGCTTTCGTGTTCAGCACGCCCGGATCGCCCGGGCGCAAGCTCAGAGCCGAATCGGTGGCCGCCAGAGCTTCCTCGAGAAATCCCTTTTCTTCCAATAGATTGGCCAGGTAGACCCAGGGCTGTGGGCTTTTCGGCTCAAGTTGGGACCACTGAGCCACCTGTTTCCGCGCGGCCGCCAGCTCTGTTTCTTCCTGAGCGCTGGCGTGGTAGAGACGCGTCCACAAGCTCAGTTTCTGAGAAGACGGGTCAAAAACGCGTAAGCTGTAGGCTTTGGGGGTGTCCTCCAGGGGCCAGGGCGCCTGCCACTGCCAGCGGCCGCCAACCTCGTGCCCGCTGACCTGAGTGGCAAACACCGACTTCGCGGGGCGTCCCGACTCCGCCACCGTCTCGAAATTGGACAGCAGGGTGGGCATCGTCTCGTGGTCCAGGTAAACGAACTCCAAGGAAGGAGGCGCGCCCTTCCCGGCCGGGCGCGACAGGGTCAGACCCTCCGGAGTCACTTCCACCCGGTCCAGAGAGGAATCCCAGGGTTTCGAGGCGACCCTGCGCAGCGTCATTCCCCCGATCTGGCGCTGGTTCTCCCCGTTGAGGGCCAGACGCACCTGAGTCGAGGCCAAAGATTTGGACTGCACGCCTTTCAGCGACAGTCCGCGAGTGGAGACCTGAACTTTGCCCTTGCCCGACAGCTCCAGCCGTTCGCCTTTGTTGAGCAGCAGCACGGTCACACGGGAACCGGCGGGCAGGTCGATACTTTGACCGTCCGACCACATTTGACCGGTCAGAACCTCGGGACTACCCTCGGCCTTCAGAACCATGGCGACCTTTTTCGGCGCTGGCTGAGCCAGCGCCACCCCCGCCAGCAAGAGTGCGATCAGGGTTCTGGAAAACATGGACTGCCTCCTAAGGCTTGCCGCTCTGGCGGATGGGGAAATCGGTGCCGCTGACAAACTGGAAGACATCCTGGTTGAGCCCGACCTGCCTGCACAGGTCGGGAACCTGACTGCACACGTAATAAACCAGTCCGCTCACGGTCACCTGTTGTCTGGAATTAGGGGGAGCTGACTTCAGCCCCTCCAACAAGCTATAAGTCAGTAAGCCGTGCTGCAATTTGGGCAACTCCAGGGCCGATTGGTCGCTACGACAGGCAGCCAGCAAATAGACACCCGAGCCACGCGCCATCTTTTGCTGACTCAGCGCAAACGAGGAAGCCATCTCGTCGCTGACGGCGCCGGCGTGACAGGTGTCCAGAATGACGAACTGCTTCTGGGCCGGGAACTCGCGCAACCACTGCGCCAAGGCCGGACCATCCACACTCGGCTGTCCGTCGGCCATTAGAAAGTGATAGCCCTTAGAGTCCAGCGAGCCGTGACCGGCCAGAAACAGCACCAGCGTATCCTGCGGCTGCGCCTGCTTGCCCAATTCTTCAAAGGTCTGGCGCAGCGTATCGGTTCGCGCCTTGTCCCCCGTGAGCAAACGGACTTCGTTGTATTCAAAGAGCGAGGACTGGAGTTTCTCGCTGAACGACTGGGCGTCTTTTTCGGCAAAGGTCAACTTGGGAGCGTTGGCCGCCTGATTGACTCCCAGGGCCACCACCCAGAGCTTGGGGTTGCGCTGAGCCACGGCGGTGCAGGTCACTCGCAAGCGGTCGCCGCGACTCTCCACCGTACCCGACTTGTCCATGGCGGTGCAGCGCAACTCGTTGACGCCGGCCTGTAGAGGAGCCTGCAAAAGGTAAATTCCACCCTCTCGGCGCGCCGTCTGGGGGACGGCCTTGCCGTTGACAAAGAGGCGTGGCTCGCCCGCTCCCCCACCCTGGTCTTTGACGCTGACGCGAACTTCCACGATGCGCTGGGGGATTTCCGCGCCGGGGGCGGGCGTCTGGAACGTTACCAGCGGCGGCTCGATCTGGAGACCCGCCACCGGAGTTTTGCTGGATGCGGCTGCCGTTGAGGAAGCAAACGTTTTGAGCAGGCCGGGTCGATAAGCCTTCTCGAAAATCTGGTCGACTCGCACTTTGCGTTTGTTCACCAGCCACTCGACCTGCCTCTCGGCCGCCGGCGTGCCGTCAAAAAGCCCCGAACTGTCCGAAGCCAGCCAGTCCTCTCCCCCGTTCAGAACCAGCAGTTGTCCCCGCGGCGTGGATTCCTGGGGCTTCCAGAACTCCACCGTGGCCTCGCGCCCCACGCTCACAAAGCTGCCGTTGGGAAGCGGGACGATACCGCTAGAACTCCAGTTAGCCGCGTCCGGCAACAGGGGTTGAGGCTCCGGACTGTCGCCCAGCAGCAAGACCTGCCCCAGGTCTCCGAACATCAACCAGCGCTGACCCACCTCATCGTAGTTGAGGCGCACCTTCCAGCCGCTGTGCGACTTGAAGTTGTAGGTCCGGCTCCCGGCCGGTGCGTGAATGATTTCTTGTTCGCTGCGAGCCACCACCGGCTGCAAACTCACCTCGCGGCCCACCACCTCGTCCAGACAGAACAGTCGATCCTGACTGTCGTATTCCAAAGCGGTTCCATGATAGTTGGGAAACTGCTTCTGTTGGCCGCTGGCCAGGTCGGTCTCCGTGATCACACCCGCTTCGGCCACCGCCAACCGGGCCGGAGAGTTGCGCGACAGTGCGTAAGACATCGGCAGGGACTGCTGCTTGAGCAACTTGCCGGTCTTGACTTCGTAGGCCTCCAGCTTGTTCTTGCGCAGGCCGACCAAGAACTGACCGTCCGCACTCAAGCGCACCCGCGTCAAGCCGTCGGCGATAGCAAGCTTGCCTTTGGACTCGAGGCGTTCGGCATCGACCAGTTCCAGCCCGTCGCCTTCCCGCGAAACGACCAGGACTTTGCCATCCGCGCTTACGGACAGGCCCTGGATGCGGCCTTTGCCAGGCAACAGCGTCTCCCGACCGCCGCTGTGCAGACTCCAGCAGACCACCTGTCCACTGATCAGGCCGGCAAAGATCCGGCTCTTGCGGTCGTAGGCCACATAAAGAACCTCGGAGAAAGGCGGATTGACCAGCGCCTCTTTGCCCGTGGCCGCCTCCAGGACCTTGCCTTCCATATTTCCCACCACCATCTGGTGGGCGGCCACCCCTTCCCCGAAGACACCGGCCAGCGTGTGCGAACCCAGGACCCGGTCGCTTTCCGGGTGCTGCGGGTCCAGTTGCATCAAGCGCTGCTGGGACAGATACTGGATCTTGCCGTTCACCCAGAAGGCCTTGGCGTCAGGAGGGTGGCCGAAAGGACCGCGCATTTTCCCGGCCTTGATCAGATAAACACCGCGCCCATCGTAGCCCAGCAGCGTTTCGCCATCCGGCCCATAGTCTCCCAAGCTGAACTTGTCCGAGGTTTTCTCGATCTGCCAGTTCACTTTGCCGGCCGGCAGGCTCAGCTCCAGGACTTTGCTGCCGCCCAGCAGCACACAGGCTCGCGTTCCCATGCGGTTGAGAGCAAGGTAAGAAATGGTTTCATCGGGTTGAGACGCGGGAATCGGCCATGAGGCCAGCCGCTTCCAGGCCAGAGGCTCCCACTGCTGTAGGGTCAGCGGACCTTCCACTTTGGGGCAAAAATAAAGCTTCCCACCCGCCTGAGCGGCCCCACCCTGACTGCGACAAGGTTGTTCGGGACGAACTCCCAACTGCTGTCCGCTGCGCACATCATAGAGATGGTAGCGAAAATCGTTGCCGTAGCAGATCAGATGGTCGGGACTGAGCCAATCCAGCCAGAACGGCATGAACCCGCCACGCTCGGAAGTCAGCGTCTGCTGCAGCTGATGACTGCTTTCGTCCCAGACCTTGATGACGCCGCCGGTGTCGCCACTGGCCAGCAAGGCCCCGTCCGGACTTTCCTTAACCACGCTGATGGGATGCGAATGCGGTACGGGCACCACCAATCGAGGGCTGGGGGCGGGTTCGCCCATGGCCAGTCCGGTGCAGAAGAGAAAGCCAAGCAGGGTCCGTTTCATCACTGTGGTTGCGACTCCTAAGGGTGGGATTCCTGGCGCCAGTTTACCCCGCGGAGCCGGCCCCAACCGTGAGCGATGTTACGCTAACCTTTGCCCATCTTCTGCAGCACCTGCTCCGAGGTTTGCAAGGCTCCCTCGACCCAGCCCTGAGCGGTGGAAAAGGCCTCGCCACAAACAAACAGGGGCAGACCAGTCAGCGGTTGCAGCATGCTCTCGGCGCTCTCGCGCGGGCGAGACCCCGGATTCCAGGTGTGCCAGCCGGCCCCAAAAAACGGATCCGACCAGCGCTTGTAAACCAGGCCGGTGGGCCGAGGCAGTTCGCGGCCGTGCATTTCCTCCAGTTCCTTGTGCAACTCTTCCACCAGTTGTGGCGTGGCCTCGAGACGGACCGCCACTCCCGGCTCGCCGGGATTCTGCAGGCCTTCCCAAAATTTGCTGCGCTCGCCGTCGTTGTAGACCTGCACATAGGGGCGTTTACCCGGCTCGCCGTTGCCGTAGTAGTAGACCTGGCCCAGATTCAGGTCGGTCAAGGAGCGTCCGCCGGTAATCCCCATCTCGTTCCACCAGGGCTTCTCATAGGTGGCGAAGATGCGCGTCAGAGGGTTCGCTTCCACTTTGGAGAGGTTCTCTTCCAGCGGGGTGTGCTGCAGAAAAGGACTGTCCTCGACCACCTGCTGCAGGGGAACCTTGGGAAGATTCAGCACTAACTGATCGGCCGTGACCGCCACCGCGCCCCCGCTGCTCTCAAAGGTCAGACGAAATTGCTTGCCGTCGTGCTCCACTCGACGAAGCGTACGATTGGCGCGGATATCGGTTTTGGTGCGGCTGAGATCATGCTGCATGGCGTCGTGGAAAGCGCTCATGCCTTCCTTGGGCACACGATACTCGGTGCCGCTTTTGGTCAATTCCAAAATGGCCTGGCCGGCATCCCAGTTCTGCAGGTCGCTTTCATAGCCTGAGAGGTCGGTGATCATCTGAATGGCCTCGCGACTCAGGCTGCGGGCCAACACATTTTGCAGGCCCAGCTGGGAAAGCGGCACCTCACCCATGCGAGCGTCGGCCACCGCCTTCTCCAGTTGTGGCCGATCCATCTCGGCGTGGCCGGGGATGGTCGCCTCGATGGCCTGGTGCAGCAGCTCCTCGGCGCTCTTGCCGCGTTCGCCTTCCCGCAAGTTGTAGGGCGGGGCGGTTTCGCTGGCCTGGGTGGAGCGCTGTCCTCGCAGATAGTTCAGGTTGTTGTCCCCGTGCACGACAAATTTCTGCGTGTCCATACGAAAGTGATCGACCAGTCCCTGAACCAGCGGATTTTGGGCCGGCAGGTAGCGCATTCCTCCGATATCCATCGGATGGGCGGCTGCGGCCACTTTGGCGGTGTGCAGACGACCGCCGGTGTGCAGCGTGCGCTCGAAGATGCCGATTTTCTTGCCCATCGGCTTGGAACCATCGCAACCCTGCATGCGCCAGGCGGTATACATGCCTCCGATCCCGGCGCCGACCACCACCACGTCGTAATGCTGGGCGTTCTCCCATTCGCTCAGGGAGACCGTGGGAACCGGCGGATCTACCGGACGCTCCGACTCGGTGGCGTGGGTGTAGGCCAGTGGCTTGGGAGGCTTGGAGGCCGCAGACGCGGCGGCGTGTGGACAACCGGCCAGAGCTTCTGGCTTCTTGGCGCGGGCAGGTTGATAAGGGCAGAGCCGGGTTGAGGTCGGGCTGATCATTTCACTCCAAGTTTAGGCATGCCATCTAAAAAATTCCTGAAATTCCTTCAGCGCACTTGCTGCAGAATCGTGTTGTGGTCGGCATCCGGAAAGCGGATCACTTCCGCGCCCAGGTTCTGCTGAATGCGCTGGAAGCCGGCCAAGTTCGGGTCCACCACCTGATCCCGACCTCCCAAAAAGATGCGGGTGCGCACATTGGAAGGCAATCGAAGGTTTTCCAACTGTTCTTGAAAACCTGAACTCGTGCCCATATCGCGTCCGGGCCGCAAGACGGGAACCATACTTCCGAGCACTCCCGTAAAGTCGGCGCGGGCCCAGTTGGCGGCGCTGTAACCGCCCAGCGGCGGAGCTACCAGATCGAGGTTGATGCGCCGACCCTCGAGGCGGCCCTGTTCTTGAAGCACGGAGAGAGCGCCCAACGTAACGCGGCTGCCCATGCTGTGAGCACGCAGGGTTAAAGGCTGGCCGGGGTTGCGATCCATCCACTGGGACAGCTGTCCGGCCAGGTCCTGGCTGCTGTCGCCCAGGCGGCGAAAGCGGTCGTCGTAGGCAAAGGTGTGCACTTCCTGGCCGCTGCGCACTCCCGGCTGGGCCAGCGAGTTGACGGTATCGGGAGCCGCATTCACCCCGTGGATGGTCATCACGGCCCCATTGCGCCCTTGCACCAGCGGCACCAGACGACCGGGCTGATTCGAGCCTCCCAGGATTTGACGTTCCTGGGCTTCGTTGGGGCCACGCACCAGCGCCTGCATCTCGGCCCTGGTTGGGAAGCGCTCGGAGGGAGCGGAAGGAGTGTAGCGATCGGCCGGGGCGGCGGTTGCCGCCTGTCGCCTATGCTGCTGCTGCCGGGCTGGAGCCACCGTCTGTCGGGTGGCGCGAATTTCGCCGCTCATACCCCCAAGTTTAAGCCGGGGCCGAGCTCCTCCCAAGCCACCGGGGTAAACAAGCTGTTACCGATGTAACCAGTTGGTTACAGTAAACTCATCCCCAATACGCCGCCGAGCACCACCAGAAAGAACGGATGGCATTTCTGGTAGCGCTGCAGCGCGAACATGGCCAGGGCGAAAATCAGCAGTGCCCCGAATCCGTGCAGCGCGGAAGTGGCCATCAGGTGCACGCCGGCCAGCGTCAGACCGACCGAAATCGGCGCCATGGCCCGGCGGAACCAATCCTGGTTGGGCGAATTGCGGAAGTGCTGGTAACCACGGCCGAGCAAGTAAGCCAGCAGCGCCGGCGGCAGGAAAAAACCGATGAGAACGGCCAGAGCGCCCGGCATTCCGGCCACCTTGTGACCGATGGTCAGCACCATCATGCAGTTCGGACCCGGGGCCAACTGGCCCAGGTTGTAGAGCAGAGTGAATTCCTCGCCGCTAGCCCAACCGTGAGAAACGCACATACGGGCCATCTCCGGCAGCATGGCCGAGCCTCCACCGAAAGCCAGCAGACTGAGCGTCCCGAAGGACATGCAGAGAACGAGCAGAGTCAGCATGTGGCCACCTGCGGGCGCTTCATCCACAGCGAAACGGGAAGCATCACCGCCAGGGTCAGCGGCAGGCTGATCTTGAGGACGCCGGCGCACAGGAAGGTCATCAGAATGATTTGCAGGTCGGTCTGCTGGCCGAACAGCTTGCGTCCTACTTTCAGAGCAGCCGAGAACAGCAGCGCCACCGAGACGGCGGCCACGCCTTTCAAGCCGGCAAAGGTCCATGCCGGTGCCGGTCCGTGTAAAAAGTAGGTGGCCAGACCGAGCACGATGCCCCCGCCCGGAGCCATCACGGCCAGCAGCGCCATCAGAGCGCCGCGGGTTCCACCGACGCGGTCGCCGATCAGAACCGACAGATTGGTGGTATTGAGGCCGGGCAGAGTTTGGCAGAGCCCGTAACACTCGAGGAATTCTTCGTCCGTTAGCCAGCCTTCGCGAACCACGACGGCTTCGCGAATGTGGGCCATCATGCCACCGCCGATGCTGGTGGCGCCCAAAATCAAAAAGGCGGTGAAAATCTTACGCGGGCTGACGAGCCCTTTTCTTGCAGACTGATCCATAGCTCATCCTTAGAATACTTTGGTCGAACCCCTGAGGGGTTACGGGAAAGTTACAGAATGAACAACGCGGTTCAGTCGTCCACGAACCAGTCTACGGCCAGGTGGCTACCCAACTTGCAGCGCTTACTTTGAATCCAATTCATCAGGCTGTCCATAACACTCACTCCTGCATTTACGATCTATCTTTATCCCTGAAGCCTAGCAAGCCACCCGGAAGAAATCATGAAAAACGGGATAAGGCTCGGATAATTCGCCCATACAAAACGCAGGCAACCTTTAACCCGACGGGCGAGACTGTCAATCAAGCCCCCTGCTAAACTTGGTCCATGGCTTTCATCACCGCAAACCCCTTCAGTACCGACAACAACCTGCTGGGAGCCGGCGCCTCCCCACTGCCCTTCACCGGCGGGAGCGCTCTGGACCGTCTGGGCGGCCTATCGCCCCAGGCCTGTGCCTGCTCGATGGGTGGTGCCCTGGGGGCTCAGTCTCAGATGCAACAGGTTTTGCAGATGGAAATGCAGATGATTCTGCTGCTAGCCGGGCTGATGCTGGGCAGCTCCAGCAACCCCTCGCTGGGCGCCCTCGGCTCCAGTCCGCTCAGCGCTCTGGGCGGCGGAGGCGGTGGCTTGAGCTCGCTGCTCGGTGGCGGCGGCGGTGCCGGCCTGAGTCAGGGGGGCCAGAACTTCGGAGGCTTTGGCCACACGCCGGCTCAGCCGGGCGGTAAGTCCAGTTTCAACGTCGGTTCCTTCAACGTGCTCGGCTCCTCTCACACCGGTGCGGGTGGCAACAAAGCGGGCAAAGCCAGCGGCGTAGACCGTATGCGCGGAGCCGTGGCCGCCATGAAGAGCCATAATATCGACGTGGCCGGAATGCAAGAGTTCCAGGGCGACCAGCAGGCCGCGTTCAAGCGCCTGGCCCCCAACTTCGGCGTGGTCGGGGAGAAAGACAACGCCATTGTCTACAACAAAGACAAGTTCAAGTTGGTGGAAAAGCGCTCGTTCACCATCCCCTACTTCGAGGGCAACAAGCGCGAGATGCCCATTGCCAAGTTGGAAGACAAGGCCACCGGCAAGCAAATGTGGGTGGTCAACATTCACAATCCGGCCGATACCAAAGACCACCCGCACAACGCCGCCAATCGGGCCAAGGCCATCAGCATCGAACAGGATCTGATGCGTCAATTGCAGGCCACCGGCCTGCCGGTCATTTTCACCGGCGACTTCAACGCCCGCAGTGGAGTGGACTCCAGCATGGATCGGGCCGGCATGGATTCGGCCGCCCCCAACAAAGCGCGCAGCGAAATCGACTACATCTTCGGCTCCTCGGGAGTCAATTTCTCCAATTACAGCGCCGATCACCGCACCCAGTCCAACGGCACCAGCGACCACCCGCTGATCGTTTCCACGGCCACCATTTAAAAATGGAGAGGAACCCGGGGAGCACGCAATAAAATACTCTCAAACCCGACTGGTGCTGGGTTGTGGTAGGAGGAAGTGTGCGCAAACCATTCACGGTCCTGGTGTCTTTATTGTTTCCGCTGGCGGTCCAGGCCAAAGTGCCCGAGCAAGGGGCCGTCTTTCTTTTGACCCGAGTGGAAAAAAACGGCGACTTCAAGGTGAAGGAAGGGGAAATACTCCCCCCCGGCACCAAACTGCGCTTCCGCACCGAGGCCCGCAATCAGCCGGTCACCGTGGTCATCAGTCCCTTCTGGCGCAACAACGCCCGCGCCATCGAGTCGCTCACCCCCGCCATTCACTATCCCAGAGTGGGCGACGCCACCTGCTACACGAACTACGTGGTCAAGGACAAGCCCCTGCGGGCCAGCGACTTTTATGTGGTGGTCACTCCCTACCAGTCCAGCACTTCCGACGAATTGACCGGCTGGATCACGCAGTGGCTCAAAAAGCCGCTGGAAAGTCAGGCCGCGCGCGGAGCCCTGCACGACCACCTGGCGGTCTGGCTGCGCGACCGCGACAACAGCCTGAATTATTCCGGTCCCATCCCCAAGGAACTGGGAGGCGTGCGGCCGGTTTCGGCTCAACTCAATCACCCCATTTCCGCCTCCGACTCGCAGACCAGGGCATCCACTCGACCGCCTAAACCCGCTGGCGCGGGCGCTGGATCGCGAGACGTTCTCATCGGCGCCGGGGCCGAATGGCTCGAATATGCGGACTGGATGCCCTGCACCAAGGAGAAACCGGGAGTGTTCGTTTACCACCTCGGAAAGTGAAACTTCTCTGGCGTTGGCGCTGCGGCGCGTTTTTGGTGCTGGCGGGCTGGTTTGCCCTGACCGGACCCCTCAGTCCTCTGGACACCTGGGGCTTCGACCTCTTCCTGAAGGTGCGGGCGCCTCTGGCTCCGCCTGTCTCTGCGCGGATCGCCCACCTGGACATCACCGAAGAGCAAATCGACAAGTGGTCGGGCACCCGCGAGGAATACGAGGGCATCGCCCATCAGATCGACCTGTTGCGCCGCCAGGGCGCGCAGGTGATCGCCCTGGACGTGATGCTCACCCGCGGCAAAGATGCGGACCTGGCCCCATTCTGGGAACAGGTCGCCGGTCAGATCGATGTGGTGCTGGGGCGGAGCCGGGAACAAACCACCCGACTACCGGCCGCCAAGCCAGGCGACGAGCCGGTCGCCATGGGCATGCTCAACCTGGTGCCGGACAAAGACGGTAAACAGCGCCACTATTCGTTCTACTTCCAGGAAGGCCAGGAGGAGCCGTTACCCTCCCTGGCGCTGGCCTGCTTTCTGACGCTGCGGGAGAGTCCATTCCAGGCCTCCATGATCGACCGTCAGCGACGGATCCATCTCCAAGACATCGATTCGGCGGGAACTGTGGTGGAGAAAGTCTTTCCCGAGCGGTTCCTCTTGGACGAAAGGACTGCCTGGCAACCCTCCGGCGGCAATGAGCAAAGCTTCGTGCACGTATCTCCCGATCAGTTGGAACAATGGGAGAAGGAAGGAGGCAATCCGCATCTGGCGGGTCGGATCGTCTTCATCGGCTATGCAGCCGAGGGAGCCGCGGACATGGGCGCCACGCCCCTCAATCCTCGCGTCCCCAAGGTTCACGTCCACGCCGTGGCCCTCAATGCCCTGTTGCAAAACGCCTGGTTTCAATCGACCGGTCTGCTGGTCAACTGCCTGCTCTCCCTGCTGGTCGTTCTGGCGGCTCGCCCGCGTGCGCTGCTCATCGGGCTGGGCAATCTGGCGCTGCTGGGGGCCGCCGTCGCGCTTCCCGTTTCCACCCACTGGTTTCTGCCCTGGGTCAGCCTGCTCTTGGCCTGGAATCTCTGCTGCTTCGCGGAATCCTGGCTGAGCGCCCGGCTGCGCCATCAGCGCCTGGTAGAAATGCAGAAGCTGGCCGACTCGGACGACCCCCTGATTTTGACCGTGCTGGGAGCCTACCAGATTCTGCGCAAGCTGGGCAGCGGAGGCTTCGCCACCGTCTACCAGGCCGTTCCTACCGATACCCTGGACCTGAATCGCTCGGTGGCCATCAAAATCGTGCACCCCGCCGCAGCCGAGAGCGCCGACTTTCGGCGCCGCTTCCTGCGCGAAATTCGCATCAGTTCTCAGTTGCATCATCCCAATATTGTGGAAGTCCATCCCAACAGCGGGGACTCGAGCTTGCTGCACCTCACCATGGAGCTGCTGGAAGGGCGCCCCCTGCGAGACTTTCTCGGAGAGGGGGTCGCTCTGGAAGAGTCCCAGGTGGTCTCGTTGCTGCGGCCGATCCTGCGGGCCCTGGAGTATGCTCACTCCAAATCAGTGATCCACCGCGACCTGAAACCGGAAAACATCATGGTGCGCACTCGGACGCATACGCCTCCCTGGGACTTTTACGACGTCAAGGTGGTCGACTTCGGGCTGGCTTTCGACTCACAGGCCAGCCAGCTGACTCGCAGCGGCGAGATCTTCGGGACCCTGGACTACCTGGCGCCGGAGCGAATTCAAGGGCAAAACGATGACATTCGTTCGGATCTTTACGCGGTCGGGGTCATGGCCTACGAAATGCTGGCCGGCCGCAACCCCTTCAAGCACTCCAATCCAGGAGAAGCCATCCTGCAACGCCTGACCCAGGACGCCACCCACCTTTCCGAGTACTGCCCTGGCGTATCCCCAGATCTAGTTCACCTGGTGACCTCGCTGATCGCGCGAGAGCCCGAACAACGACCGCGAAATGCTCGCGAAGTGCTCGACAAGCTGTAAAAGTATTGAAGTCCTGCGGCCAGGGTATGGCTCAACGAAGCCTCCGCCGCCCCGCTCCCCTATGCTTGGAGTATGAAGACTCTGATTTTGATTCCCGTGCTTTGCCTGGCAGCCGTAGCCCAGGCCATTCCTACCCGTGGCGACTACTTCTGGGCCGCCAAGGCGGGCGAAGTCACCCAGGAAATGGGCCGTTACGCCCGCCTGGCTCTAGAGCACTCTCACGACCCGGCTGTGCTGGCTCACGCCCGCCGCATCGACAGCGAAAGCCGCGTGGACTATCAGCGTCTGGCCAACCTGGCCGAGACTCGAGAAATGCCGATGGCGACCGGTCCTACCGGAGCCCAGCAGCAGGAATACAACGCCATGGCCCTGCTCTCCGGCGCCCAGTTTGACCGCGCCTACTGGAAGAAGCAACAGGACTCGGCCACCGCGCTCAACATGTGTCGCAATCAAGCCCTGGCTCGCTCCCACGACGAAGCCTTGAGCCAGGCCGTGCGCGGACTGGAAATCGAAGCCGCCGGACGCTAAGAGGGTACCGGCCGCCCACCCCAAACCTCAGCTTCATGTCTGGAGAAAAGCGCCTTCTTGAAGCTCTACTGGCCACCACCCGCCTGATCGCCGCCAACCACCCTCTCCAAGAGGTGGTGCATCGACTGGCCGAAGAGCTCAATCAGGTGCTGAACGCCGACCGCTGTTCGGTGCTGATTCTCGATGAGGAAAATCATCAACTGGCCTTCCACGACTCGCTGGCTCTTTCGCAGTGGGAGCGGGACAACATCCGCTTCCGCATGGGGGAAGGAGTGGCCGGCTGGGTGGCCCAAAATCGCGAGCCGGTGCTGATCGAGGACGTCAGCAAGGACCCGCGTTTCAAGCAGCACGACGGGCAACTGCGCCGCATGGTTTCGATGATCTGCGTTCCCCTGGAAATGCACCGCCGACTTATCGGTGTGCTCACTCTGACTACCGGTCATCCGGACCACGTCTTTGTGCAGGAAGAACTCGAGCTGGTGGTGCTGATCGCGGCCCATATCTCGCTGGCGCTGGAAAGCCACCGGCTTTATGAGCTTTCCGTGCTCGACGGCCTCACCAATATCTACAACCGGCGCTATCTGGACCAGCGCCTCAGTCAGGAACTGGCCGACTCTCGGCGCCACCAGAAACCCATCAGCGTGGCCCTGCTCGACCTGGACAACTTCAAGAAGCTCAATGACACTTACGGTCATCAAGCCGGCGATCAGGTGCTCTGCGAACTGACCGGGCTGATCTCCAAGGAATTACGCCAGCACGACGTGCTGGCTCGTTACGGCGGCGAAGAATTCGCCTTGATTTTGGCCGGTACCGCCAACAAAGACGCCACGTTCCTGGCGGAGCGCCTGAGAAAGCTGGTGGCCGACCGAGACTTTTTCTACAAGAATCAGAGACTGCCGGTCACCATCAGCCTGGGTCTGGGCACCTACCCCGAGGACGGCGACGAGAAGATGGCCCTGTTACGCACCGCCGACAAGAACCTCTACCGCGCCAAAGAGCTCGGTCGTAACCGCGTCGTCAGCACCAGTCACCATTCGTAGACTCACGGATCCGTTTTTCAAAGTCAACTCCGCTCGCGCCGGGGAATCCGCCGACCGCAGTCTCTCTCGGAACCAGCGAAAAACTCGGAGTCCCAGCGAGCGCGCAATCACCTCGTCCGAAAGAGTTGCTTCCAGGGCAAACTCGGCCACCGTTCGATTCCCATAAGCGCGCAACTCGGCCACCCAAACTCGCGCCGGTAGTGTGTAGTCCAGCCCGTCGTAGAGAAAATGCTGCAGCTCGAAAAGCGCATCTCCGGCCAGGGCCGAGACTTCCGGCTGACGGCTCAGCATTCGGATCGAAGCCAGACTGGCACCCACCCCGTCGTGCAGGTCGTTCAGCAGCCCCTCCCGCGCCGCCAGGGCGTTCTCGCGACGCTGGACCTCCTGCTCGAACAGGCGGGCGTTCTGATAAAGCAGCGCCGCCTGCCTGGCCAGGCGCTCCAATAGAGTCAGCACTCGACTGCTGTAGTGGCGACCGGACGGCAACGGTCCCAACCGGAGCCCACGTCCCGCCTCCAACTGCATCTCCAGGGTGACCGGCTCCCCTAACTCGAGGCGGCAGCCCACTTCCAGCTTGCCGGCGCACCACTCCAAAGACGCGGGGGCGGGCCACTGCAGCAGCGTCGCATACAAACAGTCCAAAACTTCTTGCGAACCGCGCCCACTGGCTCGCTCTTGAAACTGCTGCACCACAGGAGTCTCTTCGCGGCGGAAAAGAGCCGCCACCCGAGTGTGCACTCCGCCGTAGGCGGAAGCGATCACCACCATCAAAATCACGGTGCTGGCCGGCAGCGCAAAACCACCGCCCAGAGCGGCCAGCAAGCTCATTTCCAGGACGCAGATCAGAGCCAACGTGAACAGGTAGACCAGACTGCCTTCGGCCAGGGTCTCGATATCAAACAAACGATAGCGCTGGATGGCCAGCGAGTAACACCAGGGAATGCACACTAGAAAAAAGCCGACCGCGGCATCCTCGAAAATCCGCGGTCGGCCCAACAGCAAAGGCAGGCCGTTGAAGACCAGTCCGGGAGCCAGGCCCAGCACGTAGCCCGCCCAGATCCACTTCATTTGCTGGCGATGAACCGAGGAACGGTAGCGCCAGGTGGCCCGAATCACGGCCAGCAACACCACCGCATAGAGAGTGCCGACCAGACCCACTAACAGCGGCACATCCAGGCTGAGCAGGGCCAGACCCACCAGGGCATAGAGAACGGTCATGAACGGGTCGGGGACGCTTTTTTCCGGCACCAGCAGCGTTACGTGTAAGAGGACGGCCGGCCCGAAAAGAAAGGCCAGGAAATTCACGCCCAGCTCCAGCTTCAGCAAGCCCGGGTGCAGCACGGCTCCGTCCCGGAAGGGGGTGCTGGCCAGGTAACACCAACTGGTCAGCAGACACATCCAGCAGAACCAGAAAGACTCGGGTCGCCGGGGCGCTCGCGCCAGAGTGGTCCAACCCGCCCACAGGAAAAAACAGGCGGGTAAAAGCTCGATCCACACGTCCCGGCCCCAGCTCAGCACGCTATCGCGTGCCGGAGTCACTTCGAGGGAGAGCGGTCGCCCGGTGCGCAACACTTCCAGGTGGAGCGTCCCCGACTTCATCTGTTGGTAGAGAAAGGTCTTGTGCTCGACCCAATGGAGCAACTCGGCGCGAGAACGCAGCTGGACCGGGTCCCCCAAGAGCGAAGGGAAAACAGCCGGTCGCCCCTCCAGGCTCAGGATCCGATCCCCGGCCTGCAGCGGGACGCCGGCCGACTGCACCAGCCAGTGCTGACCGTCCCAGTGCAAGCGAGCCGGCAGACGCGCTCCGTCCAGCTTGGCCGCTAAGGACAGAGCCAGGAGCAAGGCGAAGCTCAGGGGAGCCAGCAACGACAGCCAGTTTCTCACCCGCCCTTCTTGCCTACCCTCAAGAGATTCCCTGGCCCGCCTCGAGGGATGAGACGATCGACCTGAAGGAGGCGTCGCAAAACCAGCAAAGACACCGGCTTGATGGACCCCGAACTACACCGACTGGCTCTAACACAAGCGGCCCGCTTACAGGCTCTGAAACGCACCGAGCTTTTAGACAGCCTGCCAGAGCCCAGTTTCGAGCGCTTTACCCGCATGGCCGCCCGCCTGACCAGTTCCCCCACCGCCCTGGTCTCGTTGGTGGACGACAATCGCCAGTTCTTCAAAAGTGCTTTGGGTCTGGGCGAACCCTGGGCCAGCGAACGCCAAACTCCGCTGACCCATTCCTTCTGCCAGTATGTGGCCGCCTCGGGCCGTCCGCTGGTGGTGGAGGACGCCCGCGAACACGAACTGGTCAAGGACAATCTGGCCGTCAGCGAACTGGGCGTGCTCTCCTATTTGGGCATTCCCCTCTGGGCCGAGGGCAAATGCATTGGCTCTTTGTGCGTGCTGGAAAGCCAGCCGCGCCGATGGAGCGAGGAAGACCAGCAGGCACTCCGCGATCTGGCCGCCACCGTCAACGCCGAGATCGAATTGCGGCTCACCACCACCTTCGCCGAGCGCCTGACCCAGCTGATGCCGGCCGTCATCTATGTCTATGACCGCTCCCAGGACCGGCTGACTTTTTACAACGAACTGGCCACGCTGTACAATCTCAACCCACTCTGGATCGAGCCGGTCGACGGCGAGGTCTGCTTGACCAGCAAAAAATCCCAGCAAACCCGTTGGTTCCTGCATCGCTGCATCATGCTGGACACGGACGGCAATCTACAGCTGGGCGTGGCCACCGACATCGACGAGAGCAAGCGCCAGCTCTTGAGCCAGCTCGAGCAGGAGCTGCGAGGATCGGCCGATGTTGCCGAAGCTCTCGCCCGGGTTCGCCAGAGCCTGCAGGCAGCGGGATAAAGGCCGCCACGGAAAGATTGTGGAAGGCGCGGGCATGCGCATCCTGCTTCTTCTCCTCCTTTCCACGGTCGCTCTGGCCGCTCCGCCCGCCGTCTCCAAAGACGGCCGTTTCACCATGGCCATTCCGGAAGAGTATCAGACTCTGAACAACCCCAACCCCAGCAGCATGCTCAATCTGCTTTGCCCGACCGCCAAAGCTCTGGTGGTGGTGGTGCGCGCCAAGCCTGAGAAGAAAACTCCGGCCCAACTGATCAAAATCATGCCCAACGAAGTTCCCTGGAAGATCAGCTCCAGCAAGCTTGGCAAAGTCGGCAATCGCCAGGCCGCCATCTTCCAGGCCAGCGAAGTCATGCAGGAATATCCCAATTTCAAAACGGTGGTCGGCATCGTGCCCGCCTCTAAAGGACTTTACATATTTCAGATTCATTACTCTCAGGGCGAGCCGGCTGTGTACGAAAAGTGGCTTTCCGGCGTAACTTGGAAATAAACGTTAACCCAGTCAACAATCTGCTAACGCCCACGGTCCCCTGAGAGGGTCTATACTGGAAAAAAAGCGGAGGATTTGATCTATGGCGATTACCAACTTCACCGGTGCGGCTCTCGAACAACAGGCGGCCATCCTGGATGCCCGCCAGGCCCAATCGGTTATGACCAATACCGACCTGATGAGCAAGCGCCTGCCGGCCGGATTGGCCTCCTCGGAAGCGGTCTTCGGTGCCGGCGGCTTCAGCCCGGAAACGGCCGCCCTGCTTTCGCCCAGCGACGGCGCTCTGCTTGGTCCCGACCTCGGCCTGGGCGCCCCCACTCCCCTCCCCAACCTGGGTGCTCTTCAGCAAAACTTCCTCCAGTAAAGTGCCCGGATCAGGAGAGGCGGCCGTTTCCGGCCGCCTCTTTTTGCTTTTTAGCGGGTGACGTCCGCGATGGCGGCCTTCAACCGGTCCGCCTCCTTTGGCGTCCAGTTGACAAAAACCGCGCTGGTGGTGCGATCCTTGTAGACGATGACGGTGTTTTTCACGGCCGGGTCGGTGTTGATTTTGTAGCCCGGCAGGGACTCGTCCTGGGTCCCTTTCAAGAGGGCGAGACCGATGTTGTCGGCCTTTTCCGTCTTGTTTAACTCCTTGAGATGCTCAGGAGTGTCCTGCACGAAGAGCAGAAAGCCCTTGAACTGGGCTTTGTCGTGCTCCTTGGCGGCCTGGCTCAGCAGGCTCAGCAGGGGCTTGGTGTTGGCGTCGTCTTTGCCATTGATAAAGACCTGGCACGCAGGTCGTCTGCCATACTTTCAGACAGGGCAGGTGTCCGTGCCGGCATCCGGGCCGGTCACGTGTTGGGGGTGATGAGCGGGCAGCTTATCACCGATGGCCGGTCCCGACTTGGGGACCGCCCAGCTCGCCACGGCAACCACGGCGAGCGTCAGCAAAACGCGAAATTTGCGCATCGCATTCCTCCGAGATTAGATTATGAGCTTCGAGGAAGCTCACAAACCCTCAGTGCGAACCGGGCACCAACAGTCCTGCTGCCTTCAATGCTTGGGCAAACGGCGGGCCGCTTTGTAAGGAAAGACCTCGGGAATTTCACCGGCCCGCAGCTTAGCCTGGATCTTGCGCCAGAACTCGGCGTCGAACAAATCGCCATGCTCCTCGTAGAAAGCCGTCCGGGCCGAGTCCGGGAAGGCCAGAAACCGTTTGAACTCCTCGGGGAAAATATCGTTCTCGCGCACCGAGTACCAGGGTTCGGCGGCCATTTCTTGTTCGGGAGTGGTGGGTTGGGGCAGGTCACGGAAATTGCAGTCGGTGATGAAACACAACTCATCGTAGTCATAGAAGACGACCCGACCCGTGCGGGTCACGCCGAAGTTTTTGGTCAACAAATCGCCGGCAAAAATGTTGGAACGCGCCAGGTCTTTGAGGGCCTGACCATAGTCCAGGGCGGCCGCCAGAGCGGCGCCTTCGTCGGCTTCGTTCAGAAACAGATTGAGGGGACGCACGCGACGCTCGACATAAGCATGAGCGATGAGCACGTCGTTGTCCTCCAATCGCACCGTCTCGGCGGTGTCGCGCAGCAGCGTGGCCAGTAGATCTTCCTCAAACAGGCTCTTGGGAATGCGCAGATGCTCGAATTCGTGAGCTTCCACCAGGCGCCCGGCGCGGTCGTGTTCAAAAACCAGCCGATAGCGCTGCTCCACGTCGCTCCGGCTGGCTTCCTTCGGGTAGTCGAAGCGGTCTTTGATCAGCTTGAACACCACGTCATAGCTGGGCAAAGTGAAGACCAGCATCACCATACCGCGCGTGCCTTCGGCGGCTACGAACTTCTGGTTGGACTGCCGCAAATGGCCCACAAAGTCGCGATACAGCTCGGTCTTCCCGTGTCGATGGTAGCCGATGGCGTTGTAAAGGTCGCCCAGAGGTTTCTTGGGCAGCAGCGCGCGCAGCTGACGCACCAATTCGTAAGGGCACTCCAGATCCACGCGAAAATAGGAGCGAGTGTAGGAGAACAGGATCGACAGAGCCAGCTCATCGACCAACACCGCGTCCAGAGAAATCCCCCGTTCACTCTCGTGCCTCAGGCAAAGCGCCAGGGGCAGTTGAACTCCGTCTCTCTCGACCCGCCCGACCAGATAGACCCCGCGTCCTCGAAAGAAGGCGGTGGAAATCATTTCCAGGCCATACTCATCGCTGGCTCCCAGAGCCTGTAAAACCCGTTCGGCGGCATCTTCCACCTGCTGCTCCAGGCACTCCCACAAAGAGGCATCAAAACCACCCGACTGACTATCGGTCAGAGCCTCGGTCAGCAGACCCTTCAAGCTCTTGCCGGAACGCCGGCGCAGCAGTTCATAAGCGATGCTGGTCGGTGGCGAATCGAAGTCCGGGTCGACGAACTCGATGGACTGATCCACTCCTTCGGTGGCAAAAATGCGGCGAGTCACCGAGTTGAAGAAGCTCTCGGCAATCTCCCATTCCGGGTTCTGCGCGATCAGCGAAGAGTAAACGGCTTTGATGGCCACCCACACCTGGCGTTCTTCGAAGCGCTTGCCCATCATGGTCTGCAACGCGCCGGTCAGATCGTTGAGTTGCTCGCTATAGAGATGCAGGCGCTGAGAAGCGTCGGCGAAACTGCCCTGCCAATCCCGCTCCAGAAAGCGCTGACGAGCGCGCCGACTGATCTCGCGAAACTCGGTCTGGTACTCCAAGAAAGCTTGTTTGACTTGCTCGGAGCACAGGGCGGCGAGTCGACTATCGGTGATGTGGGGAGCAGCGGGTTGCATAGCCTGGCGCTTTTCGCGGGGCCTCCCTCGCAGCCCTCCGCTTAGAGTTTGATTCGAAAAGCCGGCAGTTGCGCGGCACTGGGAAAGCTCACCACCAGCTTGGCCGGCACGAAAGAGGCCGGCAGGGTGATGTAGGCATTTTCCTTCCAGGCCCCGCCCTGCACGGTCAAGGGGGTGGGATTGGGAACGATCAGGTAAGGCTTGAAGGTCTGGGTAATGTCCTCGGCGTCGGCCACGGAAATATCCAGAGTGTCCACATCCTGCTGTTTCTGCCCGTATTTCATGGTCATCTTCAGCGCCCAGACTTTCTCGCCCGCATCCGGTCGCGGCAAGCCGCTATCCGCATCCAGCTCGGCCTGGCTGGCCTCGGTCATGCTGTCGACCTGCAAACGATATTTGCCGTTGAAAAGCATCTGCTTGGGGCCGCCGGCCACGCCTTCTTTCTGGTTGGCGCCGCCTTCGATGGGCTTGGCCAGCACCGTGCCGGTCAGCAAAACACTCAGTGTAAAAAGTAGGCTCGCTTTCATACCGTTTCAACCTCCTCGTAACGTCCCGCTAGATGCGGATGAATGTGTTTCCAGTAAAACTCCCAGTCAGGCTGGGCAGCGTGATCAAACTCCACCGCTGGACCCTCCAGGGCGCGAATGGCCCGCTCGCACTCCTCGACCCGGTCGGTGTAACAGAGGTAGTCCCACTGGTTCACCTTCCCTCGGCAGGCCAGGATCACGGCCAGCGGCCGCACCGCCTGGAGCAGCTTGCTCTCGAACAATTCGAGCCCCAAAGTGTGGGGTCCATCGGCCAATCCCTCAAAGGGCAGACAGATGCCGAAGTTGACCCAGGCCCGCCCCTCCAGATCCAGACCGCGAGCCAGGTTGTCGCGGTAGCGCCAGAAGCTGTGCTTGTCCTGGTAGTTGACTTCTTCCCGGGCCCACGAATTGGTGGCCGGCAAGTCACTGGCCTTCATCACCGGGGGCAGTTCGGCCACGCGCCGGGCTTCGGCCAACAAGGCCTCGATTCGCTGACGATTCTCCGCTCCCGCCGGCAGGTTGGGAGCGATCAACCAGGCCGCTCGTCCGTCCTTGACCAGTTGTTCGAACTCGAAGAGTTGCTCCTGATAGCGAGACATCAGCACCCAGTCGTGCAGACGGGGCGCGGCGGCCAGCGTCTGAAAAGAGCGAGGCTGACCGGCCATTTCCCAGCAGGCCTTGTGGAGCACGGCCCGATCTTCCAGGCCATGACAGACGAAATGAGGTTCGCCCGATTCATCCTCCAGGTGGCCGTCTTCGACTTTTCCGAAGACCGGGTCCGAGTCTTCGTAAGGATCCAGGCCCACAGCTTCGGTCATCCACCCATGTTCGGGCCCGAAAGGCAGCGCCGGTCGCGTGAAACTGGGCTCGCTGGACCGGTAAATGTTCCAGCTATCGGGACGCTCGGTGGCGACGTAATGGTCGTGCTGCACCGGCAGACCACACAACTGGCAGTAAGACGCCATGACCCCCATTTGCTTTGACCCTCCGCTTCTTGATAGCAAGCGATTCGCGGCCGGTCGCCTGGAAGCCCTCCTTCAACCGTCAGTGGTGGTGAGGCGGTCCCGGGCGGTGGCGGTTTTCGTGCGGCTTGTAGGCCAGGGGTTCGGTGGAGAAGTCCTGGATCGAGTGACTGGCCACCGTGGGCACAGTGGTGGTGTGCTCGCCGGCCAGGTAGTAGACCTGAGCATTCAAATTCTCGGCCATGGTTTTGGCGCCTTTGGTGGTGTAGTCGATGAGATTGTCGTTGTCACCGTAAAAAATCGTGGTCTTCACGTTGTCAGGCAGACGCACCGACTCCAGCAACTCCTGGGCTCCCGAACCGCTGGCCATATCACGGGAGGCGGCAGCACCTGGAATCAATTTGGCCAGCGGGATCGGCAGGGGCAGGGCCAGATTCAGCAGGCCGAAGCCGGCCAGGGGCGGCGAAATCATTTTGAGGTCGATGGCCGTCTTGGGCATCTCGCCACTCTCTTGCAGGTAGTGGAAGGCCGCCAGAATTGTGCGCCCTCCCAGACTATGGGTTTCAATCGTGACTTTCTCGCCCGGATGTTCCGCCATCCAAACTTTAAGCTCGGAGGCCAGCGACTGAGCGTTCTGCTTCTGGTCGCCGTGGAAGTCATTGTAGGCAAAGGTGGCCGTGGTCTGACCCCGGGCCTCCGCCCGCTGAGTCACGGGAGCCATATCCCCGGGGTGGGCCCCCAGTCCATGAATCGAGAGATGGAGCCCTCGGCCTTGCACGCCGTCGTTGAGACGCACGATCCGACCGTTGCCGTCATTGTCTTTGACGATCTGGCGTTCGGCCTTCTCGGTTAATTGCTCGATGTTGGTGAACTGCTGACCGGCCACGGCGGTAGCGGGACAGGCCAACAAACCCGCCATGGAAAGTGTCAGGGCCGCGAGCACGGCCGTTCCCGGGAAGAGTTTGCGCGGAGCCGGGGCCTTGATTCCCGAACTGGCCGCGTATCCGTCGACCGGACCCGCTTGCGGCTGTTCCACCGCGACCGGGCGGCGCGCCAGGGGCGGCGGCGGCGTGGTTCCGAAGATGCGATGGTCGGCGCGAATCATAAGCCAGGTCTTTCGACGGTCGGACCGATTTCCCCGCCTGATAGCAGGCGAAGCAATTCCGGTCGGTCGAGCTTTCCCAGCGCGTTGCGAGGAATCGACTCCAGTCGGCGCACGGAGCGCGGCAGTTTGTGCCGCTCCAGTCGGCCGCGCAGCCAGTCCAGCACTTCCTCTTCCTCTACCCCTCCCACCACGGCCGCCGCCAAACGTCGACCGAACTCGGGATCGTCCACCGCCACCACCGCCGAATCGAGCACTCCCGGGCACTCCACCAGCACTTCTTCCAGTTCGGAGGGATACACGTTCTCGCCGCCCGAGACGATCATGCTGTCGGCTCGACCACACACAAAGAGATGGCCGTGTTCATCCCACCGTCCCAGATCTCCCGTTTCATACCAACCGGGGGGAGCCAGCGGGCCATTCACCAAAATCCGCCCCTCCAGCAGACGCACTCGATTTCCCGGCAACGGACGGCCCACACATCCTGGCGAGCGCCTGAGCTGCTCGGGCCCGGCCAGAGCGATCACGCCCGCTTCGCTGGATCCATAGAGATTGAAAAGACGCGGCCCCAGACGGTCGAGCAGTTGCCGACACAACCCGGCCTCCAGCGGAGCGCTGCCGGTGATGACTCCGGCCAGCGAAGGAACGCTCGGTTCGGAACGAAGCCAGCGCGACAGAAGTGTGGGAACCGTGACCAGCACGCCGTTCGGCGCGCACTCCACCAACGGTGCGATTTCGTAGCGCCGGCGCAGCACCAGTGGGGCTCCCAAGGCCAGTCCCAAGGCGGCACAAGCCAACCCGTAGCCGTGGTAGAGCGGAATGGCCACCAGCAAGGGGCGGCCCGGACGCAAGGGCAGGCCGTGCAGCAGTCCGCGAACGGTTGGCAAGAGTTGGCGCAAGCCCGGGCGGCGCCTCACCCCTTTGGCAATGCCGGTGGTGCCGGAAGTGAGCACCACCAGCTGCCCCGAACGCGCGGGCGCCAAGTGGACAGCCAGTCGGCCCAGGCAGTCCGGCTCGCGGACCACTCGATCCAGAGGGTAGCGTCGCAACACCGTCTCAGGCAGTTCGCAGGCCAGCGGCATCACGTCCGCGCCCAATCGCGTGATGGCCAGCAGGCCCAGCAAAAAGCTGCGATGATTCCTGCAGCTCAGGCCGATCAGCTGACCACGCCCCACACCTTGCTGGCGCAGCCAACCGGCCAGCTCCAGGCTCTCTTTCCAAAGTTGAGCGAAGGTCAGCTGGCCCTCTTCGTCCAGCAAGGCCAACCGCTCTGGGAAGCGCACGGCCGCCACTTCGCCCAGGAAGGCGAATCCGGGTCCATAGCGCCACCAGGCCAGAGCCATCCGCAGCCACACCCGCGGCGACCAGGGCAGCAATCTCAGAAGGGAAACCATTCCAGCGGCCTCTCCAAAATCGGGCCCAACCAGTGCAGTGGCTCGAGCCACCAGGGTGCCAGCGAGCGCGGCCGTCGTATCAGGGCCCGGCACAGCACGCAGGCGGCTTCATCGGCGCTCAGTCCGGGCAAAGACGCATACTCTTTGGTCGGGGCACTCATGCGCGTATGCACCAAACCCAGGTACACTGAGGTGCAGCGGATGCCGTGGCGCCTCAGCTCCGGCACGGCCGCTCCCAGCCAGTGGTCGAAAGCGGACTTGGAGGCCAGGTAAGCGGCCCACTGAGCCACCGGCGGCAGACGCACGCCCACCGAGGAGACGTTGACGATGTGGCCGGAGCCGCGCGCGATCATCGAGGGCAGCAGAGCCAGCTGCAAACGCACCGGCCCCAGATAGTTGACCCCCATGCAGCGCTCGAAATCGTGGGGACGGTCCAGAGCCCGCAGCAGAGAGCGGCGGATGGATTTGCCGGCGTTGTGAATGACCACGTCCACTCCGCCGTGGTCGCGCAACACGGCTGCCGCGACCTCATCCACCGAAGCCGGGTCGCGCAGGTCCAGAGGATAGACATGCTCCCCCAACTGCTTCAACTCCATTTCACTGCGCGCCGCCAGCAGCACGCGCGCCCCCGCCGCTTGCAGTCGCACCGCCAGGGCCGCACCGATTCCGAAAGAAGCGCCGGTCAACAACACCACTTTTCCCTGCATGGACTGGCGCAGAGGCACCGGGTCGGAGCACAGTGGTGGAGCAAGCAAACGGGAAAACCAGGACATGTTCTCTCCCCTACCCAACCCCAAGACTATGCAAGCCTATCTGCCGCCCCACAGCGACCGCCCTTTACACCTGGGAGAAGAACCGACGCTTTGTCTCAAACCGGTTCTCCAGCTGCTCGAGTCTTTGCGCGACCACCTGCAGACTCGCCCTCTTGGCGCCGCTCAACTGGCCGAGCAGTGGCGCGCCATCGCCGCCCAACTGGCCTGCTACGAGTCAGCCTACCGACATGATCCGGCCAGACGACATCTGGGCGAGACGGTGCGCTGGCAGCGCGGCGTCTGGTTTAACACCGAAGAACATGACAGTCCGGAACTGATGGAGCACTATCGGGTGTATGACGCTCACTTCGGCATCATGCGCATGGACGCCATGACTCGAAGCGAACTGGCGCACCAGTGCCTGTCCACGCTGCGCCGCACGGCCGATGACCTGCCGGACACCTTGCTGACCCGCGAGCATCATCGAACCCTGGTGGATGCCTTTGCCACCATGCTTTCCATGGTCTTCCCCGCCTGCGAAGGCGAACGCCCCGAAACTCGGGTCGAGTTGGAGGCCATGGACCCGATATCCGGGCGCTGGCGCAACGGCCATCACCTGTTCGGCCTGTGCTGCTGTATGGGACGCGAAAGCCTTCACCAGGCCGGCGACGCCATTCTCGCCGACCACCTGGAGGAAGCCTGTCAGGCGGTGGGTCGGGCCAGTTTGTTTCTGGCCGCCAGCACCGCCGCCATGGTCTACACCAGCGATTTGCCTTCCTTCGCCTACCGCAACACGATTCGACCGGCCATGCCCGAGGGATTTTCCGGCTCACACAATTCGGACTTCAATCATCTCAAGCAACTGAAGGGCAAGCTGCACGTGGTGGCCATGAAGCGCTGGGGTCTCGAACCCGACGGCTGGCCGCAGCCTCTGGTGGCCGCCCTCCGACATTTTCGGGACACCGACCTGCTCGATCTCGATCAACACATTCTGATCGCCGCCGCCAACATTGGCTTCGGTCTGTCCTTAAAGCAGCATGCCGGTGCGCAGGCGGACAGCAGCGCCATCGGCGCGCTCCGGCGCATGGCGGACGCGCGCAAAAAAGATTTCCGACTCGGCTAGGTTGGAAACTTACGCCTGACCTGCTCCACGTATTCGGGCGAGAGTTGCACAATCTTCCGACATTCCGGACAGCGCAGGGGATACTGCTCGGCTTCCAGGATTTCCTGAGGATGGAACTCCGGCAGCAACTTGCGACAGTGATTGCAGGCGAGCTTGCGCTCGATATCCATACGGCCGAGCTCCATCAGGTGGTGGCCGCCGCCCAGGGCAGCTGATTGAGGACCAGCCAGTACATGCCCAGCTGCTTGATGGCTTCCTGGAACTGCAGGAAGTCGACCGGTTTGCGCACGTAGCTGTTGACCCCCAACCGATAGCTCTCGAGCAAATCTCGCTCCTGGTTGGAAGTGGTCAACATGACCACCGGGACCAACCGCGTTTCCTCGCGCCCTCGCATCCATTCCAGCACCTGGAGACCGCTCTTGCGCGGCAAGTTCAAGTCGAGCAACACGACCTGCGGCAACCGACTGGCATCTCGGCCGGCGTGTTGACCGGTTCCTTCCAGAAACTCGATGGCTTCCACGCCGTCCCGGACCACCTCGATGGGATTGGCCAGGCGACACTCCTGGAAGGCCAGCAAGGTCAACATTTCATCGTCGGGGTTGTCCTCGACCAGCAAAACGAATGGTTTCATCAATTCTCCTCGGGCATCTCGAAAAAGAAAGCCGCGCCCTGGTTCACTTCTGACTCGGCCCAAATCTTTCCCCCGTGGCGCCGCACCACCCGGTCGACGGTAGCCAGTCCGATTCCCGTCCCTTCGAACTCCCCCGGTCGGTGCAGCCGCTGGAACGGTTGGAACAATTTGTCTTGATACTCCATGTTGAAGCCCACCCCGTTGTCGCGCACGCAGAAGGCACGTCCCACGCGCTGAAAGGACAGGATCGCCTCCTCGCCTTTGCCGGTATACTTCCAGGCGTTGCCCAAAAGATTGGCCAGCATGATGCGAATCAAGTTGGGATCCCCGATCATTCTCAAGTCGGGTGCGACCTGGGTTTTCACACGTCGATCCGGGTCTTCATGCTGCAATTCCTGGAGTATTTCCACAGCCATGGCGCTGAGGTCAATGGGAGCCCTTTTGATCTCGGCACGAGTGACTCGGGACAAAAGGAGCAGATCGTCGATCAAGATGCCCATCTTCTGGGCGGCCAGCTTGATGCGCTCCAAGAACTGTTGTCCCTGAGCATCCAACTGCTCATGTCGAGTGCGTAGCAGCGCCTGAGCGAAGCCGTCCAGGGCTCGCAGAGGCGTGCGTAAGTCGTGAGAGACGGAGTAAGCGAAGGATTCCAGTTCCTGATTCAGCCGGTCCAGTTCCGCCACCTTGAACTGCAGGTCGGAGTTGAGTCGCCGAATCTCTTGTTCCGCTTGTCGCTCGGCCGTCACGTCCACGGCCGAGGAATAAACCAGCCCGCTCTCGGGTCGCGGCGAGGAACTCCAGCGCAACCAGACGTCGCTGCCGTCCTGGTGTCGATAGCAGTTGATGAAGCCGAGTTGATCGTGTAAGTCCGCGTCTTCTTTCACTTCGCGGGTCACCTCGCGGTCCTCTGGACGGACGAACTCCACGAACGGCCTGGAGAGAAGCTCCTCGCGAGAATATCCCAAAGTCCGCTCCCATCCCTGGCTGAGCTGCTTAAAGTAGCCGTCCTGGCCAGAAATGCACATAAGGTGGCTGGGCATGGTGAAAAAGTAGTCTCGCTCCCGAACGGCCGCCCCCTGCTCAGCGATCTTGAGCACCCTCCAGTAACCTCGCAGCAGATGCGTCAGCAAATGACGCAAATAAATGGCCACACCGCTGCCGAAGACAACTGCTCCCAACACCAGAGCCCAGACGGCCCTGGCCACCAGGTCCTGAGAATACTCGCGACGTTCGGCTCGAAGCTTCTGCTCGCGCGCCAAAAACTGATTGAAGCGGTCACGAATCTCCACGGCCAGAGCTTCCTGCTGATCGTTCCAGAGCGCGTGCTTGCCTTCGCGCTCGGTTTCCAGGGCCCGGTCGCTGAATTCCAGCAGAGACTTGAGACGGGGGACCAGCAGTTGCAGAGCGGCCTGCTGTTGGCCATTGTCGGCAGTGAGCTGAGCCAGCTCACCGAGTTCAACCCCTAACTTCTCCTTCGATTCCCGGTAGGATTCCAAAAAGCGGGGACGGTGATAGAGCAAGTAGCCGCGCGCCACCGATTGCGAAGTGGCTACGCGGCGGAACGTCTCGTTGGTCTGAGCCAGCACCAGGTCCGAGTGACTGACGGCACGGTTGGCTTCCCATAAATAACGCAACAGCGTCAAAGAAATGATCAGGGCCAGACAAAACACCCCGCTGGGGAGGAGCACGGAAGCAACCACCCGGCGCCGAAATAGCGCAAATGATTGCTCCGGGCTCGTCATCCCAATCCGTTCGTCTCCCGCCAAAAAAGACCCTCATCTTAAGGGTACTATGGGGTCAGACTAACGGCTGGCCGCCTCGACGCTCGATTCGACCTGCTCATTCAGAGCCGCGACCGATTGTTCGCGAGTCAGCCACTCTCCCGAGTGCTCGTAGGCACGATAACGCAGGCTACCGGCCAGGGACATAAAGTTGGAACGTTCCGCGAATTCGGGAACACCGTTCATCTCCGGCAGGTCGGCTGCCTTGACGACCGCGCGGGTGTCGGGAGTGATGACGGGCGTGGGAGCGGGCTCTTGAGCAAAACTGGCTCCGCTCAACAAAACTATGGTGAACAATACCTTTCGCATGCTTCACCTCCTACGACCACTTTAGGCGCTCTCGGGCTTTGGGGATTGGGAAAAGGCTACTTAGCAACCGGTACGGAAGTCCCGGTTGGCTACGGCGCGCCGCTCGAGCCCGGAGCGTAGACCCGGATCGCATCGCAGCCTCGACTATTGAATCCGAAATACAGCCCCATCTCGGAGTAATCCAGAGCGGTGCCCAGGTCTTTGACCGGTTGCGCCAGGTCTTCTCGAACCTTTTCTAAGGAAGCTCCTACCGACAGCTCGGGATGCCCTTCCAGCGCCAGTCGCGGCGAGCACACCTCCAGAGCCACCAGCACTCCGGAATCGAACAGCAACCGAAACGACTCCGCTCCATCCGCGCCCAGGTAGGCAAAGCGCAGCTTCCCTCCCTCATCGGTTCGGCTATCGGGGGGTCCCCAAACGGACTCCGCCTGGGCGGGGCTGGCGCCCAGGACCAGTCCCGCTGCTCCCTGGCCCGGCTGGATGGTGCCTTCTTCGGGGGGTCTCAGGGCTGCCGGGGTCGGGGTGCCTGTTTCCACGACCGGCTCGGGGGTTTCGGTCAAGGCCAGCGGCGGGGGGCTCATGGTCGGGGTGGCCAGATCGGCTGTCGGAGGGGTGGCCGGGGCCACCGGGTCGGTGATCACCACCGGGGCGGAGGTGGTGGTGATCACGGCAGGCAGCGCTGGAATTTCCGGCGGCCGATGGTTCTTGCGTGCCCAGGCCGTCAGAGCCAAAATGACCACCAGAAAGATCACCAGACCTCGACCCTCTCGTCGGGGGCGTCGACGAGGAGAATCCGCCAGCGCCGTCGGCTCGGCCTTAGGAGGCGCGGCTAGCGGTGCCATCTGAGCCAGTCGCAGCGCTTCACGCATCTCGCCCGCGGTTTGAAAACGATCTTGCGGCTCCTTACTCAGGGCCTTGTCCACCAGATGGGAGATGGGCAGGGGAATTGTGAAATCCACTTCCGACAGGGGCGCGTGAGCCTTGAGGACCTGATTTTTCATGACCTCGGTCAACGTGTCGGCCTGGAAAGGAGTGAAGCCGGTCAGCAACTCATAGAATAGGATTCCCACCGCGTAGAGGTCGGTTCGGACATCGGTTTTGCCGTCGAACTGCTCGGGTGCCATATATTCCGGAGTGCCCATGGCGGTTCCGGTCCGGGTCAGTTTTTGGTGTGCGGCGCTCTGAGAGATGCCGAAGTCGGTGAGTGCGACCTCCCCTTTGTCCGTGAGCAGAATATTGGAGGGCTTAAGGTCGCGATGGACCACTCCATTTTCGTGGGCGTGTTCCAGAGCAGCCAGCAGTTGGTCCAGCAGACGCGCCGCCTCGGGTACCGGCCGCGCGCCGCCCTTCAGGGTCTGGGCGCCCAGATACTCCATGACGATGAAGCAATGGTCTCCCCCGTCGCTGCAGAAATCGTAGACCTGAACGATGTTGGGATGGCGCAGTTTGGCGGCCATCTCGCCTTCGCGGCGGAATCGTTCCAGGAAATCGGCTTCGGCGGCCACATGCGGAGAGAGCACTTTGACGGCGACCTGGCGGCCCAGTCCGGGGTGGACACAGAGATAGACCACTCCCATGGCTCCGCGTCCAAGTTCGCGCACGACCTGGTAAATTCCGATCTGTTCCGGTATGGGCATGGCAGAAAACTACCACATCTTTTAACATCCCTAACATGGGGGCAACAAAACAACGCTGCGCAACACCCGACTTTTCGCGTAATCTGAAGGCGATGAACCAGATTCCAGCCTCCAAGCTCCACACTCTCAGCCCCGTGCCGGCTCGTGCAGCCGCTCGCCCCAGCCTGCCGGACGACCGTTTCGAGTCCAGTTCGAGCGACTCCGGCACCCGTTGGGGTCTGATCGGTCTGGGTGCCCTGGGAGTGCTGGCCTCGGGAGTCGGTCTGGTTCACGCGCAGGTGCAGACCCAGCCGCCGCTGGTGGTGGCCCATCGCGGCGAGACCGATCACGCCAAGGAAAACAGCATGGAAGCCTTCCGTCAGGCGCTGGCCGAGGGTGCTGGAGGAGTCGAGTTGGACATCCACTTGACCAGCGATGGCGACCTGGCCGTCATCCACGATGACACTCTGGATCGCACCTATGGCGTTCCGGGAGTCGTGCGCGAGATGACCAGCGAGCAGTTGCGGGCGGCCGGCGTTCCCATGCTCAGCGACGTGCTGGCCCTGCCGGACTGCAAATTCATCATCGAGATCAAGCATCCGCACGGCGGACGCCATGTGGGTATCGAGCAGATCCTGATCGACCAGTTGAAAAACACCGACACCGAGAACCGGGCGGTAGTCATCTCCTTTGACGAGACGTCCCTCAAGACGCTGCACGCGCTCGACCCCGAGTTGACCACCGGCTACCTTTACTCCGGCAAAGAACTGGATCCCCAGCAGACCAAAGAAGAGCTCGGCGTCACCTACCTCGGCCCGCACTTTTCCGCGGTCAACGAAGAATACGTGGAAAAAGCTCACGATGCCGGCATGAAGGTCAATCCCTGGACCGTCAACGACGAAAAAGACCTCAAGCACATGCTGGAGCTCGGAGTCGACGCGATCACCACCGACAACGCCGGCGACCTCTCCATGCTCATCTCCCCGCGCGCCTGAGGTCCCACTTCGGCAGGCGGCTGGCTGGCAGTCACAAAGGTCAGGTCGAATGGAGCACTGGCTGCTGGACTACGGGTCTCTCTGCCTGCTGGCGGCGGGGTTTGCCTACGGCATCAACTTTCCGTGTCCGCTGGGGCTGCTGTTGATGGCGGCCGGAGGACTGGCCCGTCAGGGACTGATCTCCTGGCCGGCCCTTCTGATCGCCTGCCCCTTGGGAATCTTGCTCGGGGAGCAGCCCTGGTTTTTCCTGGGTCGAAAACTGGCCAGACGAGCACCCGAGCGCCTGGCCGCCCGTTTCCGGCGACAGGGTCCCAGCATTCTTTTGACCGGCCGATTTATTCCGGGCATCCCGGCCACGGTCGTTCCGCTGGCGGGGATGACGGGAGTCCCCTGGGCCCAATTCTTTGCCTGGGACCTGGCCAGCGCTCTTCTCTACACGATCGCCTACTCGGTCTGCGGCAATGTGCTTTCCCAGTGGCTCACTCTCGGGCAGATCGTCTTGTTGGCCCTGTGCACGCTGATCCCGCTGCAGGTTTGGGCGTACAAGAAAAGAGCCCCGCTCTAGCGGGGCTCTTCAAGAATTTGTCTTAGAATCCGAAGAAGTCGCGGATGTCCTTGCCGGTATCGGTGATGTTATCACCCGCTTCCTCGGTATTGCGCACGATGTCGTCACCGGTGCTGTTGTCGTTGCGGTGGCGCTTGGCCGTGGCCTTCATATCGGCCTTGTGCTCGCGGGTGCGCTGGCGTGCCTTGGCGTCATCGGTGTTGGCCGCCGCCTCTCGCTGGGCTGCCCGCAACTGAGCCCGTTCGTGGTTACGCTGGGCCTGGGTCTTGGGCGCGGCCGAAGCACCGACCGCCAACAAAGTGGCCAACAAACAAACTTTCAAAACTTTCATCATCCCTGTCCTCCGTTTCTTTTCCTCATTCTAGCGAGGGCGCGAACGAAGAGCCGCCGACGGACGTCCTCGAGGGCCGGGATCTGAATCCTCAGACTAGTGCTTGGGCTGTACCAGGTGGCTGATGCCGGCCAGGTTGGCCAGGCTGGGGAGCATTTCGCCTTCGGCCAGGGGCACGAAGCCAAACTGATCGGCGACCCAGACATCGTGGTCCGACTCCAGGGTGCATTCCAAAACTTCAAAACGCTGCATCTTGTTCATAACCGTGTCCTCCGAACTGCCCGAGCTGCGCGGCTGCGGTGCTTGAGTTCAATATAAGGAGTCACCGTTAAACAACCCTGATACGGCCCGGAAAGAAGTAACAAGATCGTGAACAGTTCATTACCAACCTCGTTGAATGGGCTGCATATTGCCGTTGGGATAGACGTAATAGTAGTTACCGCCGGGGTCCATGTAGTAGTTTTGTCCACCTTGCTGGTAAAAACCCGGCTGATTGGTATAGTTCAAGACCTGGGCCCCGGCCGGAGTCGAGTAAGTCGCTTGACCGGTCAGGTTGTAACCCGACTCGTTCTGGTTGCGGGCATAGCCGTTCTGCCAACCCTGAAGAGCCTGCTGACTTTGTTGCTGGGCCTGTTGGTAGCCGTTCCAGGCATTCTGTTGCTGCGCATTGATGGACTGGCTGGTCTGATTGTAGTTCTGGATGCCCTGCCGCGAGAAGCCGCCGGTGGCCGCGTAATAGTAGGCAAACTGGGCAAAGCTGGCCTGACCCCCTTGGGCAAGGTACTGTTGGTAGGCGAATTGCACCTGGGGGTTGGCCATGTTGGCCTGCACCATTTGTTGGGTCTGATTTTGAAAGTAGGCGTTCGACTGCTGAACTTGCTGGTTGTACATCCCGGAGAGGTCGAGTCCGGTGAAATCACCGTACTGGGCCCAGGCGTTGGTCGAAAGGGTGAGAGCGAGAAGTGCGATGAGCTTTTTCATAGGCTCAGCTTACGGGGCCAGGTACTACGAAAGTACTACCAAACTCACTGCTTGAGAGCGAATTCGAAAAGACCGGCCAGATCGGCACCATCAAAAGCGCTGGCACTGACTGAGCCGGTCTGCAGCATGCCGATCCCCTGCATGGCCACAGCCGCGCCCGTGGTGCCTCCGATCAGATCGGAAAACTTGGCCGAACCGGGCATCTGCAAGGCCAACGCCTGGCGCGAGCCTTTGTCGAAGTTCTCCAGGCTCATGGCCGCGACTTCGGACCAGGTGTGCTGCTTGCTCTCGCTTTTGCCCGAACCGGTCACGACTTCTCGGCCCACCCGGGTCACTTTGACGCACAGGCGCTGACCGCGCCGGGTATACATCTGCAGTTCCAGCCAGTTGTGGGAGTATTCCTTAAACTTGGGGGCCTGGTCACTCTTGGAAGTCAGGAACGGGTCGGCCAGACTGTCACGGAAATCCAGGCGCAGCAGCATATCCTTCTGCACGTCCAGTTGTCCGCCCAAAGCCTGCAGCAACTGGGTAGGTAACTGGTAGCGGCGGTCCTCGGTGTCATAGCGGCTGTAGTAGAGATACATGAGAATGCCGGGGATGAAAGCAAAGGGCCCCAAGAAAGGCAAACCCAAGACACAGAGCAAGCACCCGAAACAGGACCGGGTGCTTCCCCATTTGTCCGAGGCGGCATATTCGGCCAGCCGTGCCTGAATGGCCGGGAGCTTGGCGGTCGTCACATACTCGCTCTTGAGATACTTGTTCATCGGAGCAGGTTCGCTTCAGATTCGTTTCAGCCTGTTCTGAGACAGTTCAGCTATGCAAATCCATGGCTTGCCTCAGCTGCCTGTGCTGCGACCCGCCGCCACGGCGGTTCCAGCAAAAACCGTCGAAGAAACCGGACTGGATCCCACCAAGTGCGACCTGATCGACTCCATGATTCGCGCCCTACCCGGCCCGGAGCAGCGGCAACAACTGCAGGCCGCTCTCCAGGGTATGCCGACCGAGGCGCTGGCCCGCATCGCGCAGTATGGCACCGCGCTGGAAGTCTATGACAAGAACGCGCCGGGCATTCCACTCTACGCGCAGCATCTAAAAAAACCGAACTGCGACGGGGCCTACAGTCCCACCGCCAACGTGGTCTTCGTCGACCAGAACAATATCACGCCGTTAGTGCTCCTCCACGAACTTTCCCACGCGCTGGATATGGCGCTGGGCGAAGTGAGCAAGAATCCCGAGTGGGTGGCCGGTCGCGACCAGGCCCGCGCCACACGGGCCTGCATTCGCCCCTATGCCACCCACAATTCCGCCGAATACCTGGCCGACAATCTGGCCGCCCATCTGATTCCCGATCAAGAGTTGCCGAGCATGTTGCGAGCCCGCCTGCGACAGCAGCCGCAACTCGACAAAATGGAGGTGGTGCGGGAGCACGTGAATTACTGTCAGGGCAAACAAAAACAGGTCGACGCCACTGCCTTCCAGCTGTGCGCCGACCTGTTGAACGCCTTGCCCGGTCTCCCGGAAGCGCTACCCCGACCCGCTCTTACTCCTCAGGAATACCTGGAAGCCAAGCGGGCCGAGCTGCAGAGGCTTAAGGGGTCATAATCGGCTGCAGCGCCTGCTGCTTGGCCGTGTCCACCGTGCGCCAGTCGTCCTTGAGAATACCGCCCGTGTCACCGGAATTGGGGTTCCAGGACCAATAGGTGAAGCTCATCTTATTGTTGCGGATGTATTGAACCAGCGTGGCCAACCAGGTCTTGTCCGAAGCCGACTCGTACTTGGTGCCGAACTCGCCCACCAGGATGGGCGCGGTGCCGTCCTTGGCCAGGTAGCCCCAGGTGGCATCCCAGAGTCCCGCCAGGTTGGCCGGATAATTGGCGGCCGAGAACCAGCTTTGATTGTAAACGGTGGACGGATAGTCGTGGGTCTCGTAAACCAGCCGTCCGGTCGTGCCCAGACGGACCGGGGCACTGGCCGCCCCCTTGAGGTTGCCGCCCCACCAGTAAGAGCTGCCACCGGCGGTATCCACACCCTCGACCACAATCAAAAGGTTTGGATTGACGGCCAGAATGCGATTGCCCGCCTTCTCGGCTGCCAGTCGCCAATCGTTGCTGGGATTGCCACTGCCCCAGGTAGCCGGGCTGTGAGGCTCATTGTGCAGATCACAGCCGATCACGGTGGGGTTGTTCTTGTAGCGCTGGGCCAGCGATTCCCAGTGTTGGATCCAGGTCTCCTCAGTAACGCTGGAGGTATACCAGAGAGCCGACTGGCCGTTGGCGTCGGGGCGATGGCGATCGAGGATGATCTTCAGGCCACGGGCCCCGGCCTTCTCCACCAGCTTGTCCATCACCTGAAGAGCGGACAGGTTCTTCAGATCGGCGTTCTGGTTGAAGTCGATGCCGTTGGGCACGGAACTGGACTTGAAGATGTCGTCCGAATAGGGCACTCGCAGGCAGTTGTAGCCGAGCCCGGCCATCTGGTCGAGCATCGAGTCCATAGAGCGAGTCCAAAGACCGTGCGGACAGTAGGTATTGGTCTCGAGGCCAAACCAGTTGACGCCACGCAACACCACCACCTTGTTCTCCGAGTCCAGAATCTGAGAACCCTGGGTATGCAGATAGCCCGCGCTCGTGGGAGTGGAGGTCGGCGAACTGGTCGGCGTGGGACTGTTGGTGGGAGTGGTGGTCGGGGTCGTTGTAGGAGTAGTAGTCGGGGTGGTGGTGGGACTGGTGGTCGGCGAAGTGGTCGGATTGCTGCCCACCGTAGGAGTAACCACGATGTTCGTGATGTTGGGGTTGCCGGGTCGTCCCTGGAAACCGATGCGAACCTGTTGCCCGGGCTCGATGCGCTTGTTGTAGGATTGGGCGCCCATCTTGACCTGACCGCCGCTCTGACTGACCAGCACGCCGTTCCAGGCGCTGTCCAGGGTGACGTTGGACTGGAAAGTCAAAGTCCAGTCGGTGACCGGCGTCGTACCATTGTTGGTCAGCGTGATTCCGCCTACGAAACCGCTGCCCCAGTCGTTGTCCTTGGTGAAGGCGGCGGCCACCTGAGAGCTGCCCCCACCGGCCGAACCTCCGCCGGTGGAAGGCGTCTGGGTCAAGTCTTCGAGTCCGAAGGAAGTCGGCTGCACGGCTGTGCCCGTGAAGGCGGCCACGAAGCCGACGGTAACCGAGCCACCGGGATTGATGGTGGAGTTATAGCTTTCGTTCTGCAAAGTAAAGCGAGCACCGTTCTGGGACAATTGCTTGGCATTCCAGACCGACGTCAGTTGGGCATTGGCCAGGTCAAAAGACAGATTCCAACCGGAGATGGGCGTGCTGCCCGTGTAGGTAATGGTCGCTTCTCCGACATAGCCGCCGGACCAACTGCTGGTGGTACGAAAACTCACCTGATAGCTGGACTCGAGCATGCGATTCAAAGTCACGGGTGCCGAATCAGACGTATCCTGACGGGCGGAAACGCCACTGGAAGTGGAAGCGGAGGAGGCTGGGGAAGACAGGCTGGTGTCGGACGCCGTGCCGCAGCCGACGGCCGCGAGTAAGCACAGGAAACTGCCGAACGCCAACATCTTAGGATGGGCAATTTGCTTGGAAGTCATAGGAAACCTCTCGTATCTAGTTATCTCTACGTAGAGTTACTTTATAGCATCGAAACATCTTTAAATCAAGACAAAATTCATGAGCAATTCTACCCGGGTTTGCATGGGACCGCGGTACCGTGCCGGAAAGTTCCATCGGCACGAATCAAGGGCTAATAGCCGGGTCGGTAGGCCTTTGCGGGAGTCAGCATGGTGTGCAACGCATCATCGCTCCGTGGATAATGAGCCGGGATGCCTCGATGGTGGTGACCGCTGCAGAACAGCAAAAAGTGGTTGCCGGAGCGCCGGTAGCCATAGGCTCGGGTCAGCGGGTCCGCCAGGGGGGCCAGGGTCTGCGGATACTTCTTGTGCTTGAGCCGGTAACCGGTCAGCAGACTGCAGATGGCCAGCAGATTCTCGGCGCATTTGTCCAGCGGCACATTGGCGATTTGCGTGTCGTAGCGGGCCATGCGCTGGGGGACGTAGGCCGTGGCGGAGCGGACTTGAAACCTCAAGGAACGCAAAAAAGCTGCGGCTTCGCCCGGTTGCTGCCCGGCAAAGCGGACCTCCGCCTGATAGGCGGTCTGCTGGACCACGAAGACTCGAGCCCAAAAATGGGCTCTGCGAACTTCCAGACCATTGAGTCCGTCCACTCGGAGCAACTGAACCTTGGCGCGTTGTGCTAGCTGCGTGCGACGCAGGTTGGCCAGATGCTGGGCAGGGTCGAGGGTTTTGACGGGCGTCCTTCGCAGCAAATACTGGTTGCCGTTCCAAGCGGCCCGAATCAGGCCGCCTTCGTTCCGGTAGGAAGCGGGAAAGGTGAGCCGGCAAGGGCCATCGCTGAAAGGGGTGGGTCGAGCCCAGGCCCAGACCGACAGCAGCACCAGTAGAACTAGCGTTCTCAAGTTTTCTTCCGGTAGCGGACCAGCAGCACCTGACCGGGCCCGGACTGACTCTGAATCTCGGAAGCCATCAGCTCCTCGACCTGTTGTTGCGACATCCCGCCCGTGCCGGCGCCGATGAGAGGAAATGCCAGGCTGGCGAAACCGTGCTCCTGAAAGACCCGCAAAGCATTTCGCACCGAGAGTTCCACCGACCGTCGATTGGCCGTCCACCACCAGTTGAGGCCGGCCACGTGGATGATGCCCTTGTAGGGCAGACGTCCGGCGCCGGTCAGCACAGCCGCTCCCACCGGCAGCAAACCGTGTTTGCGCACCTCGCGAAACGGCTGGGAGCCCGCCTGACGGCGAATTGCGCCGGACACACCGACGGGAATCAACAGCCAGTGAGGAATGAAATTGCGGTTCCAGGAATTGACGATGACCTCCACCGGCTGACGCAACAAATCGCCTTCCACCACGCGCAATTCCATGGGCCGTTTTTCCGCTCGCTCCCAAGAGGCCCCTGCCGAGCGAAGTTCGAAACGGCGGCCATGCGAGTGTCGTTCCCCCTCTTTCTCCTGGTGCTGCTGAGCCTGGCGGCCGCGGCCCAGGACCAGAATTCCTTTCTGGAGACCCTGCCGCCCGGACGGGCCGCGGTTTTCCGTCAGGCGATCACCATCGAAGCCACGCCCAGCTGGTGGGTCTACCTGAATCAGAATTCCCGGTCGTTCGCCCCTGGCCTGGCCGGCGGACTGGTGCGGCTGGCCAAGAACATGAATCTGGGCGTGAATCCCGCGGGCTGGGAGGGTCGTATCAGCGTCAACCTCAAGTTTCCGCCGACCATCAACGACGATATCAGCCGCCAGAAAATCCTGGTCAATCTCAATTACGTTCCGCAGCCCATGGTCAACCCGGGCTACTGCTTGCCGCGCGCGGGGCGTTTCCTGATGAATGTCTCGTTCGACCCGCGCTCCACCATTCTGGCGGGCAACGTCTCCCAAGATGGCGGTGTCTACAACCTGGTCTCCCCGATCTACGCGACCCTTTATACCTCTGATCTGCAGGAATTCTTCAAAAAGGGGCTCTAGTGGTTCTGGGGCTGTTCGGTGGAAAGCCTTGAAACGAACGGAATCAACAGCAACGGGGCCAGGTTGCTCACCAGGACCACGTAATAAACGACCGACAGCAAATGATACCCGTCGTTCTGAATTCCGCTCAAGAGCACGGCGGCCGTGGCCAGGGTCAAGGCTCCGCGCGGATGAGTCACGCTGAGAGCGAAACGGTCCCGGGGACTCAACTTGGCGTGGCGACAGGCGATGGCCACCAGCAGCGGTCGAGCCACAAAGACGAGGACCAGGGCGTAACCTAACTTGCGCGGCCACTGGTCGAGAATTCCCGGCGTAGCGGCCAACACGAATCCCTGGAGGGTCATCAACAAGCACAGTCCCCAGAGCTTCAGTTGCTCGCTCAAGCCATGCTGAGGGAAGGTCAAGGGGTAGCGCGCCATCCAGTAGCCGCAGCAAGCAGCGGCCACCACTCCCCCGCCCCCCGCCACCTGGTGAGCGGCGGCAAAGCAGAGCAGGGCCGCGCTCAAGGTAATCGGTTGGGAAAGTTGTCCGGGAATCCGAGCGCAGAGACGAACCAGGCCGGCCGCCAGGGAGCCGAAGGCCAGACCCACCAGTGCCACCCACACGGTCACTTTGATGGTGGTCACGATGCTGGGGTGAGACTCCCCGGCCAGCAGGCACGAGTAGACCAGCGCGGCCCAGGCGGCTCCGAACAAGCTCACGAGATTGGTCTCCCAGACCAGGATGCGCCGGCAGGCATCGCTGCCCCCCAGGCGATAGACCAGGGAGTCCAGGGCATAGGGCGCTCCGATCATCAGCAACGCCCCCAGGGCAAAGCTGTGAGTCGCTTCCACGCCCAACATCCACTGGGCCAGGAAAGAGTAAAGCAACCAGCCCAGCTTGGGGCCAATGCTGGACAAATGGGCGACCGTGCCGCGCACGTCCTCAATTGGGGTGCGGCCGAGCGTTCCCCCGCTGTCCATAAAAACCAGCCAAAGGGCCAGGCCGGCCAACCAGAGCAGCGGCGGCTGGTGCTCCCCCCAGGCCTGCAAGCCGGTATAGGAAAGCAATGCGCCGATGCCCAAAAGCATCGGAATGAGAGGCAACTTGAATCGTTCCGCGAGGCTCCAGACCAACAGGCCGACCAGAGCAAGACTCAAAAAGAAAATCAAAAATTCAGTTCATCCACAACGTATTCCGCCTGACCAGGCTTCAGCGTCAGCAACTTGCGCGACCCCGATTCCTGACTCCCGGCATCGAGAGGTAAAGCCTTGGCACGCGTAGCCCCGGCGACCTGCAGCCAGGCGTAGGTGGGCTTGTGCTGGACCTTCAACTCGACCTCCAGACGATAGCGGCCATCCTTCAAAATCGCTTCTTCATGGAAAGGCAGCTCCGGTAGGTCCAGCATCACCCTCTGGCATGCCCCCTTGGTGCGCCCGCTGAAAACCAGCTTGAGGGGCTGGGGTGGGGCGACCCTGGGGAGAGGACGACGCATCCAGCCGGCCAACGCCACCATGCCAGCCAGCACCAACAGGGAAACGCCCACATAGACCAGAGATTTGGGTGGGGCTTTGCGCGGAACGACGGCTTCCTCGTCGCTCAGAGGTTGGCCCTCTTCCGCCAGCGAGAGAACCTCGAATCCGCCCTGCAGCAGGCGCTTGCGAGCGTCCTCCAGGTCGGGGGCGTCCATCTTGCCGGTTTTTCGCCGACCCCATTCATCCTTGACGGCAAAGCGATAGCGAGGCATCGAAAGAGGGACTTCTGCAGACAGGCAACCGTTCCCGCAGGATCTGAACGAGGGAAGGCTAATGCGCACGCAATCGGGGGGACGACTTGCGCACCAAACTGTTTGCATATACCAGCGGGCTACTGGCCCTGGCCTTATCCGCTCTGCCGGTCGCGGCCCAGTCGCTGGACGCCAAGCCCGAGCCCGCGGCCGAGACACGCCGGGTCGACCACTTCGTGGTGGAAGGCAGTAACTTGCTGCCTAAAGAGAAGCTCGACGAGGTGCTGCGCATCTACGAGGGCAAGAATCTCACGCTGGCCCAGATGAAAGAAGCGGCCGCCGACGTCACTTCGCTCTACCAGCGCAGCGGCTTTTACCTGGTGCGCGCCATCATTCCCCAGCAGGCATTTGACACCGGCCAGATCCGCATGCAGGTGGTGGAAGGCAAAATCGGCGAGATCAAGGTCGAAGGCGCCGAATACTACGACCCCGATTTCATCCGCGAGCGCTTCCAGGTGGCCGTTCAGGAGCAAAATTTCAAAGCCGACGATTTCACCCGAGCCATGGCCTTGCTCAACGAGCTTTCCGACCTGGAGGTCAAAGCCGTTCTCTCGCCGGGCAAAGAGCCGGGCACGGCCGACGTCACCTTGCAGGTCAAAGACGCCCTGCCGCTGCACGCCTCGCTGGACTACAACAACTACGGCACGCCCCAAACCGGACAGAACCGCGTCGGTCTGGACGTGGAGGCCGGCAACCTGGCTTTCCAGGGCGACATGCTCACCATCCGCGGCGTCTACGGCTTTCCCAGCCGCAACAACACCTTTGTCCAGGCCCAGTACCTCACGCCCGTCAATCTAGACGGAACCACCGTGGGCTTCAGCTACGCCAACGGCGCCTTCGCCGTCTCCCAGGGTCTGGGAGCCATTCTGGACGTGCGCGGCAACGCCGACGTCTTCACTGTCTCGGCCGCCCATCCGCTGGACCGCGACCTGGACTTCTCCTCCAACGTGGGCGTCTCGCTGGCTCACAAGAACATCGTCAACAACTTCTTTGGCGGCGCTCTGCCTTTCTCGCACGACGAATACACCATGGGCAAACTCACCTACTCGGCCGACTGGCGCGGTCCCGACGGCCGCACTCTGCTGCAGGCCAGCTGGGCCCAGGGCCTGGGCGGCACCCCCTCCAGCGATCCGCTGGTGAGCCGGGCCGGCGCCAACGGCCGCTTCGCCCGCTTCAACCTGGACGCGGCTCGCGTGCAGCGCCTCAACGAAGGCCTCTATCTGGTGATGCGCGGCTCGGCCCAATACGCCACCAGCCCGCTCTACGTGGGCGAACAATTCGCGCTGGGCGGCCCGGACACGGTGCGCGGTTACCAGCAGGCCGAACTGCTGGGAGATAACGCCTACCTGGTGGGCGCCGAACTACGCTGGTCGCCCTTCGCCGAGCAGCCTGACGTCTTCCAGGTGGTGGCCTTCCTCGACCACGGCGGCGTGGGCCTCAAGCAACTGCTGCCCGGCGACTTCGCCAATGGCAACCACCTGACCGGTACCGGCTTCGGCTTCCGCTGGGCGGTGGCGCCCAAAACCAACCTGCGCTTCGACGTCGGCTTTCCCCTCACGGCCCGCCCCGGCCGCAACGTCGGCGACCCCGCCATCTACGCCGGCCTGCAGACCAAGTTCTGAGCCATTCGGGGGAGTGGGGGAGTTTGGGGGGAGGGGGAGAGACCTTGGCTCAGGGTGACGGTCCTCTCCCTCTCTCCAACCCCTTCCCCTCTCTCCTTTAGTAGTAGCCCCAATCGATGTCGACGACGCGGCGGTTTTCCTGGGCGGGGACGGCGGTGACGTCGATAGTGTCGGCCAGTGAGGTTCCGTTGACGGGGCAGATGGCGACACGGTCGCCGGGCAGGCCACCGGCGATGTAGAGACCGTCGGGAGAGATGGTGTAGCCGCTGCCCGAGCCTTCGCTGTTGAGGATGTACGTTTCCGTGCCGGGGAAGGTGAAACTGCGGGTGTTGGGATTGATGACGGCGGGCGCTTTCATGGAGCACAGGCCGGATTCTTCCGGCTCCCGGCAGCGGAAATACAAGGTGGTGCCATCTTTGTCAAAGATAGGGTTGTGGATCTGATCTCCCAGGCTATCCGCCACCCGACTGAATTGCACCGGGTTGTTGTTGGCCAGCGGGTCGGGCAGCCAGATGGTCATAAGCTGCGCCGAAGAATAATCCGAGGTGAGCAAAAGCTTGGAGCTCGGGTGCATGGAAAGACTGCTGGGACGATCCAGTCCCAGGTTTCCGGTCAGGGCCGCATCGCGACCTGGCACCGAAGGGTCGGGAATCAAGGAGTGCAGCCGGTCTTTGGTGATAGCGTAGAGCTTCAGCCCGTCCCGGTCCCAACACAGGGCATCCACCGGATCGGGATACGAATAAAGCAGCTGCAAATTCTGGCCTTCCGGCGTGCACAGATAGACGTCGTTCTCGGCCACGATGGCCACCGAACTAAAGTCGGGACTCCAGCGCGCCTTGGAAATAGCCTTATTGAGCACGTCCTCGCGGCGCACGATGCGCTGCGCTCCGGTGCCGTCCCAATTCCAGCGATAGGCTCCGTCGAGCATCGCGCACAGCAGGGATTGGCCGCTGATGATGGCCGGCTTGGGCATGCTCAGACCGACGTCGACCGGCGACGTGACTCCCCCGTGGTTGTCGTAAACCGTGCAGGCCAGACTATAAGTATCGTCGGCTCGGGCTCCCTGGGGAACCTTCCAGCTCCACTCCCCCACCCAACGCTTTTGCGTCTCGTTCCAGACCATGCGAGCTCCCTCTTGCGAGGAAAACGTTCCGGGTCCGCTCCACTTACACCACAACTGGTCGCCGTCGGGGTCGGTAGCATAAACGGTAAAGGTCAACATGCCGTTGGGCGGCACGGTGGCGGTGGAGCCGGCCGGGGCCACCGCCGCCAACATGTCGGCGTTGACGTCCGGGTTGAGCTTCAAATAAGGAGTGACCAGCTCGGGGTTGCGGTTGGCGGCCGAGGTGATGGCCGGCAAGGCCGCCCCGTCACGAAAGCCACCGACTTGATAAGCAACACTGGTGGACCCGGGCACAGCAGCGTCTTCCAGAACCTCGCCGCTGGGACGGATGGAAACCGTGCGCGGTTCTTCGGCGGCCGACAGGGTGGCCGGAGAACCTGAGTAGCTGAAGGACTTGGCCACCACCAGTCGGTAGGCGCCCCCGCCTAAGGGCAGGTCGGAAACGGCCAGGCCGTTGGGAAGAAAAGCGACCATATGGTCCTGCGGGTAAGGCGCCTGCCAGGCTCCCAGGTCAAAGCCGTTGGTGTTGAGGGAGGACGGGTAGCTGGTGCTCCAGGTCAGCCCGTCATACTGACCACAAAAAACGCTGACCCCGCCATACTCGCGGGTGAAAGAAGTACGGCTGGCGAGTTGAGGCTTGGTCTCCCCCACCAGCTGATAAAACCCGGAACTGTGGGCTCGGGCGCCGTTCTCGCTGGCGAAAGCGACCGCCACCGTGCGCCCCTCGGACAAAGCCTGCTGGCGAGCCTGGCGCAGGGCCGAGGCCAGCACGACGGCCGCTCCCTTGCTGTCGGCGCGACCCCGAGGCCCATGAAAATTGACCGCCACCACTCCCAGCAACAAGGCCATCAGAGTCAGCGACACCATCATCTCGACGATGGTAAATCCCCGCCGTCGCTTCACGCCTGTCCCCCCCAGTTCATATTTCTTTAACATATCATGATCCGGTCAGTACTGCCAATCCGAATCGCGATATTGGACCCAGCGCCGATAGCGCGGATTGGGCAGACCGCTGGTATCCCGGCGCTTCTCGCTGATGTCGCAAAGTGCGCTCAGCGTATGGGTGGCGATGGGCGCCTCGGGGGGGCCCAATCGACCTTCGCACTGCACGTAGAGCATGTAGAGCGGCTTATCGCTTTTGTCAGACCGGAGCGTCACGCGATACGAGCCTACGATTTGGCCGCTCTCGTCGAACACTTTCTCGACGTAAGTAAAGCGAGTGGTGCTCAAGTTGGTGGGCGGAAAGGTGCCGTCCTTGAGCATCTTGAGGCGAACGTCTTCCAGGCCGGACAGGGCCAGCTGGCGCGCTCCGGCTTTCCAGGCGTTGGTACGTGCGCCCTTATAGTAGTTGACCTGGCTGCGCAGATAGGCACCGCACAGAACCAACAAGATGACCAACAGCAGCAGCACGGTGATGATCAAAAAAGCCCGGCGCCGCCGCTTCACGGATGGGTCCTTTCCGCCATCTGCGGCAGCCAGACCTGGCGACTGAAGACGGTCAGCCGCTGATTGACCAGAAAAGAGATTCGCGTCTCAATGCACAATTCACGCACCCTCTTGACCGTAAACCCCTGCACGCCGGTGGCCACCGTCTCCAGCTGCGAGCCACTGGTCAAGGTCTGACACTGCAGTTGATCACCCGCCAGGGTATAGATGACCTGCTCCTGCAGGGCGGGATCGCGCGGGTCCCAGGGAGTCGGTGGTGTGGCAGGATAGTAAGTCGCCCACTTGGAGGGCTCGACTTTCTTGAGGTCCAGCATCGCATAGGTGTTGCTGTCACCGGCAGCCGGCACGGACACGACGTTGGCTTCGCGCACGTCGGTGCACAGCCGACTGAGCAGGCTGGTGGCCTGAGCAAAAACCTGCGACTTGGCATCGAAGTATTTGCTGACCTGACTCAACTGACTGACCCCTTGCACGATCAAGCTGAGCACCAACAGGAACAGGGCGAAGCTCAGCAGAGCCTCGACCAGGTTGAATCCACGCGGACGCCTTCTCATGGTCCCAGCGTCACCGGTGCCGAGTCCAACGAGTAGTTGACCCCGTCGTAGTTGCAAGAAGCGCGCATGATGACCGAGCCCGGGAGCTTGTAGGGAGGCGAAGGATTGGCCGGGTCTCCTCGATAGTAATGGTGTAGCAGGTCGATTTCGCCGCGAAGTGGCTGAGTCGTCAATTCCTCCAACGAACCCATACCGCCGTCCCCTCCGTCCCAATTGGAAACGATGCGCCAGTCCCAGCTGAGGCCGTCGATGACCCGGTCGGACGTATCGAAGAGCTCCGCTTTAAAACGCGTGGTCGTATTCACCACCACCGGGTCGACCAGCGGAGGCACCCGAGTGACCACCACCGGATTGATGGCGCGCACATTACGGGGCGGCTCATTGATCACGGCGGTAAGGCTCAGCGTGTCGCCGGGCGCACCGTTGCGCCAGCTGATTTTCACTCGCACCACTCGCGAGGAGTTGGTGAGGGCGCGCTGCGGATAGCCGATCTGGAGCGCACTGCAAGGCGAAACCGGACTGCGCTGGGTGGTGGCCAGATAGGTGTGGACTCGATAGCCTCCCTCCCAGGGGTGGTCCTTGTCATCATAAATCGACCAGTTGGTCAGATAGTTATCGGGGTAGTAGGCCCAGTTGCGAATGCCGTCCAGCACGCTTTCGCCCACGATCGTCGCCTGGGTGACTTCCTCGACCCGAGCTCCATCCCGACAGGCCGACAGCGCCAGCTCGAAGCACACCAGACCGCCGGCCACAAAGAGAAAGATGGCCATAATGGTCTCGGCCAGCGAAAGTCCCCGTCTGCGCATCGGCTACCCCATCCCCAGGTTGGAAAGAAAACCGTAGAGAGGCAGAAACAGAGCGATTACAATGCTGCCCACCACCAGCGACACACCCGCCATCAGCACCGGCTCCATCAAGCTTGAGAGGGTGTCGATGTGGAAACTCAACTCAACCTCGTAGTAGGCCCCGGCCCGAGTGGTCAACTCGGCCAGTTGCGCTGATTCTTCCCCGGCTAAAATCATCTGGGTCAAAGCGGTGGGATAAATGTCGTCGCGCAAGGAGAAGTGCTCGGAGAGCGGATTGCCTTGCTTGATCGACTCGGTCAAAGCATCCAGGTCGGATTCCCAGATGGGTTGGGCCGAAGCCAGCACGGCCATGCGCACCGCCCTGGGTAAATCCATACCGGATTCCAGCAGAACTCCCAGCGTGCCGGTCAGGCGGGCCAGGGCTCCAAACTGCATCATCGAGCCGAGCACGGGAACCTTGAGAAGCAAGCGATAGGGTTCGACCCAGGCTCCCGGCCGCGAGAGATGCATGGCAAAAAAGTAGTAACCACCGCAAAGGGCGGCCGACCCGACCAGCCAGGCGCTGGGACTGGTCAGTGAGTCGGCTACGAACTTGACGATCTTGGTGGGTAGCGGCAAATCCACGCCCATCTCTTCGAAAATGTTGAGAAAGCTGGGCACCACCGTGTAGAACAGTCCCAGCGTCAGCAACACCGCCAGGCCACAAACGAAGGCCGGATAGGTCAGGGCTTTGGTGATGCGCATGCGCAGGTTCTCGTCGCGCTCCAGCCAGTCGGCCAGCCGCTCCAACATGTCCTCGAGCTGACCGGTCTGCTCGCCAATTTGCACCATCACGCAGTAGATGCGTGAAAAAGCCTGGGGATGCTCCGAGAGGGCCACCGAAAAGCGGATGCCGGAATTGATCATGTCGGACATCTTGCGCACCACTTTGTGGAACTCCGGAGAGTCCGACTGCTCTCCCAAGACGCTCAAAGCCGTCAACAAAGTCACGCCGCTGCCGAGCATGGACGCGAGTTGGCGAGTGAAAAGAACCACCTGCAGGCGCGGGACCTTCGGCCTGAGGCGGAACCGGGTCAGCCACTGCTGGGGTGACATTCCCGGTAATTAAAGATTGCTTCAGGCTTTCCTACGGCTGAGCAAGAGGAGTTGGAACCGACCAGCCCGCCGGGCGTGCGGGACGGTTCATGTTGTCGATCAGCTTGCCTTCCCGAGTGAGGTTGTTGGTCAGCGAGGAGGTATGGGAAAGCTGCTTCATCCGCGCCACCTGAGACCTCAGCTGGGCCAGTGCCTTCTGAGCGTCGGCTTCGTTGAGGTTGTTGAGCTGGCTGCCCAGGGAACTGGCAATGCGCTGGATCTCATAGCTCTCGGAAATCTCGCCCTCGGCCTGGCGAATGGCTTCCAAAGCGCGGCGGATCTCGGCCTCCGCGTCACTGATCTCGGAGCGGGCTCGACTCTGGCGTCGCTCCGCGTCGTTGATGTCGGACTGGGCGGAAGAGATGGCCGAATCGCGGGCCCAGTTGTGTTCGTAATCGGTGTAGGACTCCTGATGGCTGTTGCCGTCCGAGTCGGTGACGGTGCGATATCTGGTGACGGCGTTCTCGCTGGGCATCGCATAGGCGGAGAAGAGGCGGGCGCGCGCCCAGGTTTCGTCCGAATTGGCCCGCGACAGGTCACTCTGGGCATCCGAGAGATTGCTGCGACCACGGCGTTCGGCCGCTTCCCCGTCAGACTTGTGGGACTGTCCCTGGGCCAGGTCGTTCTGGGCCAGGTCGGGCAGCTGGTCGGCCTGACGCTTCATCTTGTCCTGAAACTCGGGCAGGCTGTAGCGATACTTGTCATACTCTTTCTGGTTGTCGCGACGCAGCTTGGTGTCGGCCAGTTTGTCCAGACCGCCTACGGGGATGCTCACCAGATCCTGGAAGTCACCACCGACGAAGTCGTAAGTCACGTCCTGACCTTTGCGGAAGGCTTGCAAGGCCTGATAGGAATTGGCCTTGCCGTGCAGGCGGGCCAGACCTTCGGTGGCCGAACCGTCGCCCAGATGATGCAGCAGGTCATACTGGTCTTTGGGCAAGATGTCGTTGACCTGACGACCGAGCAGGGCGTCGAGATCGTGCAGGGCCCGGGTCGAGTCGACCGTGTTCCAAACTCCGCCGGCCTTGACGTCGAAAGCCTTGTGGTCGCGCAATTCCCGGTAGCCCTCGTAGGCGCGGCCCTCGCGAGTGCCGACACGGAAAGCCAGCTTGGAAGTGCCCTGGAAGTACTCCAAACGGTCGCGAGCCTCGGCCGGGATGCTGTCCGGGAAGGGGCTGTTGGGAGCTTCGAAGGAAGCCAGATCCTGCAGATCCTGGAAAGAACGCGCCGGCGCCCAGCGGCCGCTGCTCTGCACGTTGAATTCGCCGCCGCCTTCCATGGTCTTGAGGGATTCGTAAGCGCGCCCATTTTGATAGCCGCCGTGCTGTTGCCAGTATTGCAGAAGCTCGTAGTCCTGTTGAGGCAAAAAGTTGTTCTTGCCGGTCACTTCCAGCGAATGCAGCTCCTGAACGTCCATCGGATTGTCGACTCGAGCCACCCGGCCGGTCGAGGTGGCGCCCACCGTCTTGTGCTGGTGCATCAGTTGCAGCGCTTCGAACGAGTCGATCGACTTGTCGCCGTTCTTGAAGGCCGCGTCGAAATGCTGTAGCGCCTGAAACTGAGGGATGGACAGGATGGTGTTGATGCCGTCTCCCTTGAGCGCGTTCAACTCCTGAGCTTCCCTCAGGTCCTGCAGGGTGTATTTCTTGTTGTTCAGCTTGGCGTCGACGGGCAGACGATCGCGCAGCATCCGATCGAGCGCGTGGTAGGCGCTCATCGGCTTGCCTTTCAGCTCGAAACTGCCGTGCTGATCGAGGTAGCGCAGGGACTTCATTTCATCCTGGCTGGTGACCGGATTCACGCCCGTGCCGTAGACGGTGTCAAATTCCTGGAGATAGCGGAAGCCGGTGATCTCGATTTTCTCGTCGGGCTTGCGGGGGTTGGAAATTTCCACCGACTTGCCTTTGGCCAGACGCTCCTGGGCCTGGCGGGCGCTCAGCTTGCCGTTTCCGAGTCCGGAACTACGGACCTCGAAATTGCTCAACACCTGCAGCTGCTGCTCCGGGGTGAAAGGATGCTCCGCCTGGGTGGTCAGCCAGTTGGCCTGCGGCACCACGTCCATGAGGTCGCGCAGTGTCAGGTTGCTGTCGACCCCATTGCGAATCTCCAGAGTTTTGGGCCATTCCGCGTTGTGATGGACGACTCCCATTCCCACACCTGAAAAGAGCCCGAGGGCGGCCACGCCGATGCCGGCTCCGATGAGCATGTCCTGAGAAATCTTCTTGCCCTTGATCTCGGGCACCAGCAAGCCTTTGCCGATGACCAGCGCGCCCGCGCCGGCGATCCCCAGCCCCACGGCCAGTCCACCCAGCCCATAGAGGGCGGCGGCGCCGGCCGCTCCCGGATGCTCGCTGCCGAGAATTCGGTAGGCGTCGAAGGCGGTGACCTCATCGCCGTTGGGCTTGTACATACCGTCTTTCTTAGTCTGGCCTTTTTCCAACATCTTGAGGGATTCGACCAGATCGGGCGGCAAATTGGGATGCAGTCCCTTACCCTGGAGCGTATCCAGCACTTCCAGGTCCTGCATCGAGGAAATCTTCTGCACTTCGCCCGACTTGAGGCGCACATAGACGGAGTGGCCGTCGTTGAGGCGCTCGGCAGCCTGGGTGGTGGTGAGATCGCTGTCGAAGCCGAGGACTTTCTTGAACACTTCGCCTTCGGCCTTAAAGCTGCTCAGCATGGCCCGATGGACGTCCTCGCCCGCCAGCGGTTTGGCCAGAATCTGCACCTGCGCTTGAGACTGCTGAGCCGCCATGGCGCTGGCGCTGGTCCCCAGGCCTCCCGCCAACATCCCCAGCCCCACCAGAACCTTAGCACCCTTGTGCCCGTCTGACTGCTGCTTATCCTGAGCCGCCTCAAACTGGTCGGCCGGTAGTTGGGGGTTCGCGGAAACGGGCTTCTTGGCCTCGCTCGGATGAAACCCCGGCGCCGGCAACTGGGACAATTTGGAAATCACCGGACCAGCATAAGACCCCGGACTGAAAAACTCCTAAACTTTGGCTGCTTGCTGCGGTTGTTGCCGTCCGAAGGGAAAGATGGGAAGTCGGGAAGCGGGAAAGAGTCTCTGCTACTCTTCGTTTTTGAGATGGGGTCGAGCATGAGCCCAAACCACCCTAAAACCAATCTGCGGAAAAGCCAGGCAGGGCATCTAAAGCGGTCGCCAGTTGCGACGCTCTCTCCCCCTTCCCATCTTTCCGTCTTTCCCTTCAAGACGAATCAAACCGTAGAACGGACAACCTAGGATTCGTAGTCGGTGAGGTAGCTTTCGGTGCGGCCGTCGGGGAGGCGCAAGGCTACGAGCAGGAAGACGGCGGCCATGGCGGTGACGTAGTAGAAATAGTAGCTCTCGTGGCCTTGCTGCTTGAGTAGCAGGGCGGCGTATTCGGCGCTGCCGCCGAAGGTGGCGTTGCCGATGGCGTAACACAGGCCCACGCCCAGGGCGCGGGTTTCGATGGGGAACATTTCGGCTTTGACGATGCCGGAAATCGAAGTGTAGAGACTGACGCCGGTCAGGGCCAGGGCGATCAGACAACCCGCTTCGAGCGGGCCGGTGGAGCGGCCGATGGCGGTCATCAGAGGAACGGTGGTCAGGATTCCCCAGAGCGCGAAAGCGATCATGCAGCGCTTGCGGCCGACGCGGTCGGAGAGGGCGCCAAAGATCGGCTGAATCATCATATAGAAAAACAGCACTCCGGTCATCACGTGGTTGGCCAGACTTTTCTCGAAATGGGCCGTGTTGACCAGATACTTCTGCATGTAGGTGGTGTAGGTGTAGAAAATCAGCGAGCCGCCGCCGGTAAAGCCGATCACCGACAGACAGGCTGCCGGCTGCTTGAGCAGACCCGCCAGGGTGCCGCTGTCGCTGGATTCACGCGACTCGGCCGTGGTCGTCTCGACCAGAGTGCGACGCAAGAAGAGCGCCACCAGCGCGGCCAGGGCCCCGATGGCGAAGGGTATGCGCCAGCCCCAGGCCAGCACTTGCTCTTTGGCAAGCACATGATCCATGGTGACCACCACCAGCGAAGCCAGCAACTGGCCGCCGATCAACGTCATATACTGGAAAGACGAGTAGAAGCCGCGATGCTTGGGCGTAGCGATTTCGCTCATGTAGGTGGCGCTGGCACCGTACTCGCCGCCGACTGACAGGCCTTGAATCATGCGGGCCAGCAACAACAGCCAGGGCGCGGCCACTCCGATCGACTGATAGGTGGGCAGAACCGCGATCATGAGTGAGCCGAAAGACATCATCAAGACCGAGACCAGCATCGAGGTCCGTCGACCGTGGCGGTCGGCCATGCGACCAAAAAACCAGCCTCCCAGAGGACGCATCAAGAAGCCCACGCCAAAGATGCCGGCGCTCTGCAGCAGCTTGCTGTTTTCGTCCCCGTCGGGGAAGAAAGCGTGGGCGAAATAGATGGCCGTAAAAGCGTACGCGTAAAAGTCGTACCACTCCACCAGATTGCCGGAGGAGGCGCCGAGGATCGCCCAGATTGGAGACTTAGCGGTTTTTGTCAGAGAGGGCCTGGCGCACCTTCCGCAAGAGATCACCGCTGTGGATCGGTTTGTCTACGAACCGATGGGAAAGCTTTTCCGGGGGAGGCAGCCGGCAAAATTCGGCTCCGTAGCCCGAAGTGAAAATCACCGCCAGGTTGGGCAGACGGTCGCGCAAATGCAGAGCCAGGTCCGGTCCGATCAGGTCGGGTAAGACCACATCGCTGACCAGCAGGTCGACCGAGCGCGATTGGTCCTCAATGCGGCGCAAAGCCTCCTGCCCCGAAGCAGCTTCCAACACCTGGTAGCCATCGCGCTGCAGCACTTCGCGCACCAAACTGCGAGTGGCCGTGCAGTCGTCCACCACCAGTAACAGGTAATCTCCCTCGGGCTTGGGGACTTCCTCGGGAATCTGCTCAGGGGGTACCAGGCAAGGCAGGTAGATCTTGAAGGTCGTGCCTCGGTTCAGCTCGCTATAGACCCAGACTCCACCACCGCTTTGAGCGACCGTGCCGTAAACGCTGGCCAGTCCCAGGCCGGTGCCGTGCGACTTGGTGGTGTAGAAAGGCTCAAAGATGCGCAGGCGCGTCTCTTCATCCATTCCCAAACCGTTGTCGCTGACCGCCAGCGTCACGAAATGTCCCGGTCCCAAACGACTGTCGATCAAAGTGGCCTGAGTCTCATCCAACACCACATCCGCACAGCTGATGACGATTCTCGACCCCGCAGCGGGCCGCTCGCCCTGCTGCTTCATGGCGTCTTTGGCGTTGACGGTCAGATTGATCAGGACCTGTAGCAGCAGGTTGGGATCAAAGCGAACTCGGTCGTGCTCGGCCTCGCAACGAATCTCCAGCTCGACGTGCGGACCGGCCGCCTGGCGCAGCAGAGGCTGAATCGAGTCGACGTGATGGCGTAACTCGATGGTCTCGAGGTTCAGCTCCTGTTGGCGGGCCACGGCCAGAATCTGGCGGCTCAGGGCCGAGCCGCGTTCGGCGGCGTCTTCGACCAGCGAAAGCAATTCCTGAGCATTGCCAACCGGCAGTTCTTCGCGAAGCAGACCGGTAAAGCCCAGGATGACGGTCAGGGTATTGTTGAAATCGTGAGCGACGCCGGAAGCCAGGCGGCCCAGCGCCTCCATCTTTTGCGAAAGAACAAGGCGCTGCTCGAGACTGCGCTCGCGAGTCACGTCGGTGAACTGCCCGAGCACGCCGCCATCCTGCAGGGGGCGCAGGGACATGTGCAGGTCTTTGCCGTCCAATTCGAAAGCAAACGTTTCGATCTCCAGATAGGGAGGCCGCAACGCCTGGGCAATCTCGGCCCCCCGCGCCTGGCTGAACAACTCCACCACCGAATCTTGGCCCAGGGCCTTACCCAGAATTTCTTCGCCGCGTTCATTGAGAAACGTCACCCGGCCGGCGCAGTCGGCGCAGAAAATTCCGCTGACCGATGATTCCACAATCTGACGGTGGCGATCTTGGGTGGCCTGCGCTTCTTTCCGCTTCTGAGATTCTTCCAGTTCGCGCAGCAGAGCCGGCACCAGGCGCTTGTGGCCCTTGAGCACAAAATCCTGGGCACCGCGGCGCATACATTCCACGGCCGCCTGTTCGCCCACCGTGCCGCTGGTGAACAGAAAGGGAATCAGCCGGCCGACCTCCCGGTGAATCTGGAGAGCTTCCAGTCCGGAGAAGCCAGGCAGGCTATAATCGGAAATGATCGCGTCCCAATCCTGCCGCTCCAGGGCATCCCGCACTTGCTGGGCTGTCTCGACCCTGGTGCACTCGGCATGGACGCCGCCTTCTAACAGCTGTAGAACAAGCAGTTCGAAATCGACCTCGGTGTCTTCGACCACGAGGATGTGGATTGTCCCCCCGGGAAATTGCATCCCCTAATTCAACTACATCCTCTACTATTTTGCAATTCCCAGTCCTTATTGATGTTGTATGGGGAAAACTATGCCACCCGGTCTTCCCTGCGGCAGGTTTCACGGACTGCCAGCGTGAGCACCCCGAGTCCCAGGGTCGTCAGCAGCAGGCCCGTATGCCCGGGAGCTAGGAAAGTCAAGGGCGCCACCCCGGCCGCCAGCACCACAATCCACAGGCTTCGGCCCAGCGTTTGCCACTGCAACCAGCCGGCCAGCGCGAAAGCCAGCAGCAGGCTCAGCCAGAGCGGCAGGTAGCCCACCAGATAAGAAGCCAGGGCGAAGGCACCACAGGTGGCCAGGCTGGCCAGGGCCGTGCGCCAGGGTCCCACCCGACGGTAGCGCAACGAAGACCAGACCAGGGTCAGAGCCAGTAAGCTGACCATTTCCAGGGGGCCGAATACAAAGAGGTTGGCCATGATGGCCTCGTTGGGCACGTAAGGGAAGTAGAGACTGATGCTTTGAGAGGTAATTTGATTTTTGAGATCCCATTCCCATTTACCCGAGGACACCTGGCTGGGATAGAGCGAACCTCGCTGGAACTTCAGTTCGTCCCGGTCCCCCTCCACTTTTAAGTGAAAGTCCGCAATGGGTTCGCGCCGGCCGGTGACGTCGTAGGACCAAGATTTGGCGCCCTGATGCAGGTAAGCCACTTCGGCCACGCATTTTTCACCCGGCTTCAATTCCGATTCCCATTCGAGCCCCTGGTCGATGTCCGGCGTGGGCACTTCCTGACCATTGATGCGGAAGCGAAAATTGGACAAGGTTCCACTGTTGTCGGGCAACGGAAAGGAGAAATGAATGCGGCGTGCCTCGCTCATGGGGTTGGAAAAGGTGTAGCTGGCCTGAAAGTCAGCTTTATAGAGTTGGGCGGCACCCGTTCGCGGGTCCTGAAAAGCCAGCTTCAGACGCACGTCCGATCCTTGCAGCTTGCTGGAAACGTAGCGATTGCGGGTGAAGGTGCGAGTCAGCAAATGCGTCTTGCCCTGCTGGACGATGTCGCACTTCAATTCGACGGTGGGAGCGCCGCCATACTGGGCCGGCTCCGGGCTCCACACCGGTAGTTGTTCCAAGTTGTTGAAATCCTCAGGCAGAGAGACCGACTCGACCGTTTGCTGGCTTTCCAACATCGAAATCTTGGGAGCGCGCTGGGTGGTCGGCCCGCCGCCGGCTTCATCGCCCACTACGTACTGGGCTTTACCCTGCTGTTTCAGGCGTTGCTGGAAGCCCAGATGAAGCTCCGAGAGTGCATAGATCTGCAGCAGCAACAATGCCGCCGTGAGCAGCCAGCCCCAACTGCCGTGCATCGTCCTGGAGATTTTCCGCATGGCGCTTCGGCAAGAGTCGCGGTCGAATTTGAAGAGATTGAGCAACAAAAAGGCCAGGGCCGCCAGGGCCAGCACCACCGTCATAGCCAGGGCGCACATCCAGCCCCCCACCAGTTCCAAGAGACGGTGGACCACAAATTCCAGGTGTTCGATCACACAAACCTCGCTTTCTGAAGTCAGTCTAGGTCGGTGCGATCACGGGTCGGACTCACGTAGGTCACAAAACGGTAACAGGCGAACTTCTCGGTATGGAAGCCTTGCAAAAAGCCCTAGCGCAACTGAGCGAACAAGACACCGCCGTGATCGTGCACGATCTGGAGGTGATGCACGGGCGCTTCGAGCGCATTCGCGCGGCCTTTCCGGAGGCCGAACTGCACGCCGTGGCTATCAAGGCCAATCCGCTGGTGGGCGTGCTGCGCTCGCTGGCGGAGGCGGGAGCGGGGCTGGAAGCGGCTTCCTGGGAAGAAGTCCAGCTGGCGCTGGCAGCCGGCTGTCCCCCCGAGCGCATCGTCTATGACTCCCCCGCCAAAACCGAGTGGGAACTGAAAGAAGCCCTGCAGTTGAAGGTTCGCTTGAACGCCGACAATCTGGAGGAACTGCACAGACTAGACCGACTGCAACCCGCCTATCCGATAGGCGTGCGCATCAATCCCCAGGTGGGGGCCGGCAGCATCGCCATGACCAGCGTGGCCCAGAGAGGCTCCAAGTTTGGCATGCCGCTCGAGGAAACCGACTTGCCGGCCCTTTTCCAAAGATTTCCATGGCTGGGAGGCCTGCATCTGCACGTCGGCTCCCAGGGCTGCCCGCTTTCTCAGTTGGTGGACGGAGTGGCCCGCGTCTGGAAGGCCGGACAGGCCCTGGATCTCAAGTTTTTCGACATGGGCGGCGGACTGGCCGTCAACTATCATGACCTGGCCCAGGGTCCGCAGCCTGAGGAGTATTCGGCCGCGCTCCGCCAGGCCTGCCCTGGTTTTGGCGGCATTCCCCTGATCAGCGAGTTTGGTCGCTGGATCCAGGGTCCTTCGGGCTGGGTGGCCTCCAAGGTGGAATACGTCAAACAGGGAGATTCCTCACCCCAGGCCGTGCTCCACGTGGGGGCCGACATGCTTTTACGTCTGGCCTACGCTCCCAAAGATTGGTACAACCGCATGGAGGTCTTCGATGCCCAGGGTCGCCCCAAGGCCGGTCCGCGTGAGCCCTGGACGCTGGTGGGCCCGCTCTGTTTCGGCGGCGACGTGATCGGCCGGGACGTGGAACTGGCGCGGATTGAACCGGGTGACTGGGTGGTCGTGCACGACATTGGAGCCTACACCCTGGGCATGTGGTCACGACACTGCAGTCGCGCTTTGCCGCTGGTGCTGGGTTGGCGTCACGGCCAACTGTCCGTGCTCAAGGCTCGCGAGTCTTTGCAGGACGTGGTTCGCTTCTGGTCTTAAAGGTCACCGTGAATCGAGCTCCCCTACCCGGCCCCTCGCTGGTGACTTCCAGGCGTCCGCCCATGCCTTCCACCAGACCTTTACTGATGGCCAATCCCAGCCCCGTTCCGCCTTGCTGGCGCGAGCGTCCGCCGTCCACGCGGTAAAATCGGTCGAACAAACGGGGCAGGTGCTCGGCGGCGATGCCCACGCCGTCGTCCTCGACCCAGAGACTTTCGCCATCGGCACCCAGCTGGACCCGACCCTGGCCCGCGGCCCGGCGGGCATTGACCAACAAATTCGTAAGGACCTGGTGAAGCCGGTCGGGGTCCAGCTGCATCGTCACCGGCTGAGACAGCACCAGTTCGGCAGCGTGCTCCTCGGCCAGCTCTCGCAGAAAAGGCTCCATCTCCAGCGACTCCAACTGGAAACGTAGGGCCGATTGCTCCAGTCGATGCAGATCCAGCAGGTTGGCCACCAGTCGCTCCATACGGTCGAGATCGCGGTGAATCATGCCCAGAAACTGTTCCCGCGGAGCGCCCGCTTCCAGTGCCTCGATCAGGCTGCGCAAGGAAGCCAGCGGCGTCTTCAGCTCATGAGAGGCGTCCGAAACAAAACGCATCAAGGTTTGCTGCTGAGCTTCCAAATTGTCGGCCATGGAGTTGAAAGACCGCGTCAGCAAAGCGGTCTCGTCCCGCCCTCGCGAATGGAGCCGTTCATCCAGGTGTCCCTCTCCGAAGCGCTTCACCACCTGAGTCAGACGGCGCAGGGGCAAAGTCAACCAGCGGGCCAGCAGCAGACTGAACGCCATGCCTCCCAACAGCACCGCCAGAGCTACTTCATAAAAGCGCGTGCGCAACTGCACCAGGGTCAACTGTAGATCCCACAAAGAACGGCTGCCATAGATGGCGCCCACGATTTTCTTCTGCGCCAGCATGGGGACAGCCACATACATGGTCGGGTCGCTCTCCAGATCGCCCAGGCGTATCCCAACCGAGCCGTGCAGGGCAGCGTCCACTTCCGGATTCTGCTTGACGTTCTGCCCCTTGCGTCGGGCGCTATCCTCGAGAATATTGCCCCGATAGTTCACGATGCACATTCGGCCCGACATATTAACCGACAGTTGGGCCATCTCGTCGGTGATCATCTTGCGCGCGGTCACGCTCAAAAGCGTTTGATCCATATGGCGGCGCATCAAGTTGGCCACAAATCCACAGTCGCGCTCCAACGAGGCCTGAGCATTGTCCAGATAAGTCTGGCGCACGCCGCCCAGCAAAACCGTCTCGGCCAGGGCCAGCGTCAGCAGGATGGTGCAGAAAAAGGCCAGCGCCAGCGGCACCCGCAGACTGCTAAACATCCCACATGTAGCCGACCCCGCGCACCGTCACCAGATAGCGCGGCTGAGCCGGATCGCTCTCGATCTTCTCGCGCAGGCGTTGCACCGTCACGTTGACCACCCGAGCTTCGCCGTCGAACTCGTAGCCCCAAACCGCACTGAGAATGCGTTCGCGACTCTGAGCCTTGCGCCGATGCTCATAGAGAAAGTGCAGCAGCGCGAACTCTTTGGGGGTGAGATCCAGCTTGCTGCTACTGCGCCAGACTTCATGGCGCTCGGGAAAGATCTCCAGGTCGCCACTGCGCAGACCCGGTTCGGCATCGCGTCCGCGCCGTCGCAGATGAGCCTTGACGCGAGCCAGCAATTCTAGATGGCGAAAAGGCTTGACCACGTAGTCATCCGCTCCGCCTTCCAGACCCATCACCTGATCGATCTCTTCGCCGCGAGCCGTCAGCATCAGCACGATGCCCGGGAACTGCTGAGCGCGCAGCCGGCGGCACACTTCCAGCCCGTCCAGACCCGGCAACATGCCGTCCAGCAAGATCAAGTCGGGCTGAAACTCCAGCGCTTTCTGAAAACCCTGCAGGCCATCCGAGGCCGTCTCCACCTGGTACTGGGCCTGTTGCAACAAAAACCGTAAGGACTCGCGCAAGGATTCCTCGTCGTCCACCACCAGGATCTTCATGGCCGGGAGATTGCATAAAAAAGGCCCCCGACCTTTCGGTCGAGGGCACAATGCGATGAGTAGGCCTGAGTTGGGGTTACTTGGTGCGAGCCGCCAACGGGTGAGTTGACTGGCTGCGGTGACCTTCCAAACCCACCAGGGCCACGTGGCCGCCGGCGCGTTCGTAGTCGTGTTGAAAACCTTCGAGGAACTCCATCGCCGAGTGGTCCACCAGTCGGGTCTGACCCAGGTCGATGGTGATGTCACGTCCGGCCGGGACCGCTTCGAGTCTCTGCTTGAGATACAGCAGGTTGGTGAAAGCGACGGTGCCGTTGACGGCGCAAATCACTTCCTTCTCGTCGACCTCTTTGACGTCCATATCGCACTTCAGCAGTTGGCCGGGGCTGTTGCCGCGGATGAGGTGGAGCACCAGCTTGACCAGCACGCCGGACATGATGCCGATGAGCAGGTCGGTGGCCAGCGTGATGACGATGGTGGTGACGAAGATGAGCATCTGGTCGCTGCCGATGGCCATCGTTTTCTTGAATTCCTTGGGAGAAGCCAGGCGGAAGCCGGTGAAGACCAGCACGGCCGCCAGCGAAGCCAGCGGAATGCGGTGAATCATACCGGAAGCGAAGCAGACGAACGTCAGCATGAACATTCCGTGGAAGAAGTTAGCCCAGCGCGTTTTGGCGCCGTTGTTGATGTTGGCCGAGCTGCGCACGATTTCCGCAATCATCGGCAGTCCACCCAGCCAGCCGGAGACGGCGGTGCCGATGCCGATGGCGGTCAGGTCTTTGTTGAGGTTGGCTTTGCGGTGGTAGGGGTCGAGCTTGTCCACGGCAGCGGCCGAGAGCAGCGTTTCCAGCGAGGCGATGATGAAGATCATCATGGTGGCTTTCCAGAAGACCGGGTCGCCGAGGCGGGACCAGTCAGGGTGCACGATGCCTTCAGCCAGGTTGCCGGGCAGGGTCACCAGGGCGTCGGGGCCCAGTTTGTATTCGTGGTTCTGGAAGGCCAGGTAAGTGTGCTCGTGGCTCAGGTCGAAGTAGGTGCCCAGGCACATACCGATGACCACGCCCACCAGCGGAGCGGGAAATCGTTTCAGGGGTTTGATGCGGGGCAGCACAATCAGCACCGCCATCGTGACGAAGCCGATGAAGGCCAGCTCCGGATTGGCGTTGGGAAGGGCTCCCGGCAGCGCCATCAACTGCTGCACGGCCGTTTTGCCGATAGGCTTGAGGCCCACCATAACGTAGGCTTGCTTGGCAATGATGATGATGCCGATGGAGGCCAGCAATCCGTGCACGGCCGAAGACGGGAAGAAGGTGCTCAGCTTGCCGGCCTTGGTGACGCCGGCGATGATCTGCAGGATGCCCGCGATGGTGATGGCGGCCAGCGTCAGCTTGTAGCCTTCGATGCCGCCTCCGAGCGAATTGACCGCTCCCAGAATCACCACGATCAGTCCGGCGGCTGGACCATTGATGGTGACGTAGGAACCGCTGGTCATCGAGACCACGATTCCGCCCACCACGGCAGCGATGATACCGGATAGGGGTGGCACGCCCGAGGCCAGGGCGATACCCAAACTCAACGGCAGGGCGATCAGGAATATGAGAAAACCGCTCATCAGATCGGTCTTCCAATTCGCTTTCAGGCCTTCCAGGCCGTCCGCGGGAATTTCAGACATAAAAACTCCTGTAGAAAAGGTTACGCGCCCAAACTAACAGGTCGAAGATCAAGAAAGGATTACAAGATTGTCAGAGCCGTTGGACCCGACAGATTGCTACACTCAGAGGGTAAACTTGCTGATTTGCTGGAATTGAGAGATCGTGAAACTTTTAATCATAGAAGATGAACGTAAGATCGCCGACAACCTGAAGAAGGGCCTCGAGGAGCTGCACTATCGGGTGGACCTGGCCCATGATGGCAACACCGGATTGGAAATGGCCAGCAACGGAAACTACCAGCTGGTCATCCTCGACCGCATGTTGCCCGGCCTGGACGGGCTGGGAGTGCTGGAGCAGCTACGCCGCGGCGGGCATCGCACCCCGGTGATACTGCTTACCGCCCTGGATCGCATCAACGACCGGGTCAACGGACTGCAGGCCGGGGCCGACGACTATCTGACCAAGCCCTTCGCCTTCGCCGAGCTGTCGGCCCGAGTGGAGGCCATCTTGCGCCGCAGCTCTCTGAGCGTGGCTCAGGATGTGCGCCACGTAGACGATCTAACCGTCATCTACTCGAGCCAGTCGGTGCAACGTCAAGGCCAGACCATCGAGTTGACCCAGAAAGAATTTCGCATTCTGTGCCTGCTGGTGGAAAACCCGGGCCGATTGGTGACCCGCAAGGATCTGGTGCAGAAAGTTTGGGGATTGACTTTCGAGACCGAGACCAACGTCATCGACGTGACCGTTCGTCGTCTGCGCCAAAAGGTGGACGATCCGTTCCCCGTGAAGCTGATCCGAACCGTTCGGGGAGCCGGCTATATTCTTGAGTCCAACAACAAACCGTAGTAATAGTCTCGTTCTACGTCTGGCCGTGATGTTCGCGGTCTCCACGGCGCTGCTGCTGACCGCCCTCGGCTCCACTACCTACTGGCTGCTGGACGTCGAGTTTCGGCGGGACCAGACTCGCGTGCTGGACGACACGGTCGCCCTGATTCAGACCATCTTCCGTCAGAATGAAGACCTGGTGGAAACCCTGCAGCGCGAGATTCCTCTGGACCTGGAAGCCCTGCATTTTCATAAGTACCAGCTGCGCATCCAGGACGAGAAAGGCAAGAAGCTCTACGAGACCCATCGTTTTCCCGCCATGAGCGCGGAGGCGATCGAGAAAATGCCGGTGTTCAGTGAAGGCAAGCTGGGCGAGGGAACGGTCTGGACCCAGGGCGACGACAGCTTTCTGATCGTGGAAGCCTGGGCCGTCCGCGAGAAAAATAGCCGGGAGCGCATTCGCCTGATGGTGGCCCTGGATACCAGCCAGACCACCCGCACCCTCACCAACTACCGGCGAGCTCTCATCGTGCTGGTGGGTCTGGGCGTGCTTCTGGCTGCCTTCCTGGCCGGTCTGATCTCGCGGCGGGGTCTGCGCCCCCTATCTATGATGACCCGGCTGGTGCAGCGCCTCAAAGTCGACCAACTGCATCAGCGCTTCTCCTCGCGCCGCTGGCCTCAGGAGCTGGTGCCGCTGGCCCAAGAGTTCGACCGTCTACTGGAGGAAATCCAGGTCGGCATGGAGCGGCTCTCCCATTTCAGCACCGACCTGGCTCACGAGCTGCGCACACCTCTCACCACCATGATGCTGCAGGCCGAGGTGACTCTGGCTCAGGAACGCAGCCTGGAGGTCTATCAGGACGTGCTGGGATCCAGTGTGGAAGAGTTGGAGCGGCTCAGTACGCTGGTGGAGCGCCTGCTGCTGCTGGCTCGCACCGAAGCCGCCCGCCCCCACCTGGAGCCCCAAAAGATTGCCGTGCGCGAACTGGTGGAAAACCTGGTCGAATACCACCTGACTGCCCATCCCCGCGACCAGGTGGTGATCCAGATTCCGGCCGAGGCCGAGCTGGTGGGCGACCGACGTCTGGTGGAGATGGCGCTGGGCAACCTGCTGTCCAACACCTCCAAATACAGCACTTTTCCGGTACGGGTCGAGTGGATCGAGCACGTCAACGAGTGGATCATCGCCGTCCAGGACCGGGGACCCGGCATCGATCCGGAGCACCTCCCCTACCTGTTTGACCGCCTCTACCGGGTCGACACCTCCCGCACCAGCGCCAGTCACGGCCTGGGACTCTCACTGGTGCGCTCGGCCATGCGAGCCCACGGCGGTGACGTACATCTCCACTCCGTGCTAGGTCAGGGAAGTCGTTTCCAGCTTCATTTTCCGCGACCGAGCGACAACACCACTTTCCACTCGGCCGGCTGAACCGGCATGATCGAAAGGCGGTTGCCTTTGCGGGTGACCACCATCTCCCCCAGCTTGGGGTGGGCTTTCAGCTCTTCCAGGCTTACGAAGTGCTTGAACGTCTCGACATACTCCACGTCCACCAGCGACCAGCGGTTGTTGTCGGCCGTCGACTTGGGGTCGAAATACTTGGATTTTTTGTCCAGGGCCGTGAAGTCGTCGTAGGGCTTGCTGACCACCTTGCAGACGCCGGCGATTCCAGGCGGGTCGACCCGACTATGATAAAAGAAGCCCAGATCGCCGGGCTCCATCGTGCGCATGAAGTTGCGCGCCATATAGTTGCGCACACCGTCCCAGGGGCTTTTCTCCATCTTCTTGAGATGATCTAACGAGAAGGTATCGGGTTCGCTTTTAAACAGCCAGTATTGCATGCCAGGAGGTTCGCACGAGCAGGTCGCATACCTTGCCCAACTATGCATCCGGCCAAGCTTACCTCCAACGAAGTCTTCGACACGCTCCAGATGTTCGAAGAGCACCACCTCGACATCCGCACCATCACCCTGGGCGTGAACCTGCTGGACTGCGCCAGTCCCAGCGTGCAGGAAACCTGCGAGCGGGTGGTACGCAAGCTGTTACGGGTGGGACGAAATTTGGTGCCCACCGTCACGGAGGTCTCCCAAGAGCTGGGCATTCCCATTATCAACAAGCGCATTTCCTGTACCCCCATCAGCCTGGTGGGCGCGGCCGCCGGTCCCGACTGCTTCGTTCCGCTGGCCATGGCCATGGACAAAGCCGCGGCCGAACTGGGCGTGGACTTCATCGCCGGCTTTTCGGCGCCGGTTCACCGCGGGCTGACCCCCTCCGACCGCGCTTTGCTCGATAGTTTGCCGGAGGCTTTGGGTCGCACCGAGCGCGTCTGCTCCTCCATCTCCCTGGCCTCCACCCGAGCCGGCATCAACATGGACGCGGTCGCCTATATGGGTCAGCGCATCCTGGACATCGCCAACCGGCATCCCGAGCGCGAGGGACTGGACTGCTGTCGTCTGGTCGTTTTTTGCAATCAGCCGGAGGACAATCCCTTCGTGGCCGGCGCCATGCACGGCACAGGCGAAGCCGACGTGGTCATCCACGTGGGCGTTTCCGGGCCGGGCGTGGTCAAGGCCGCTCTTTCCAAAGCGCCCAACGCCACTCTCAATGAACTGGCCGATATTATCAAGCTGGCTTCTTTCAAGATCACGCGCCTGGGCGAGATGGCCGGTCGCGAGGCGGCCCGCCGCCTGGGCTATCCCATGGGCATCGTCGATCTGTCGTTAGCGCCCACGCCGGCCCGCGGCGACTCGGTAGGCGAAATCCTGCAGGTGATGGGCCTGGAGCACTGCGGCGTGCACGGCTCGACGGCCGCCCTGGCCATGCTCAACGACGCCGTCAAGAAGGGCGGCGCCATGGCTTCGTCCCAGGTGGGCGGTCTCTCGGGCGCCTTCATTCCGCTCAGCGAAGACGCGGCCATGGCCGATGCCGCGGCCGTGGGTGCCCTGACCATTGATAAGCTGGAAGCCATGACCTGCGTTTGCTCGGTGGGCCTGGACATGGTGGCCGTGCCCGGCGACACTCCCGCCGAGACCCTGGCGGCCATTATCGCTGACGAAATGGCCATCGGCATGATCAACGGCAAGACCACGGCGGTGCGCATCATTCCCGTGCCCGGCAAGAAGGCCGGGGAATTAGTCAACTTCGGTGGCCTGCTCGGATCGGGGCCCATCATCCCGGTCAACCGCTTCTCTTCAGCCGGCTTTATCCGCCGCGGCGGCAACATCCCGGCCCCCCTGCAAAGCCTGCGCAACTAGGTAAGCGCAATTCCGGGACCGGTGGGTGCGCCGCGACCGGTGGGCGCGCCGAGACCGGTGGGCGCAATTCCGGGACCGGTGGGTGCGCCGATACCGGTGGTTACGCCGAGACCGGTGGGTGCGCCGACACCCGTGGGCGCAATTCCGGGACCGGTGGGCGCGCCGACACCAGTGGGTGCGCCGGGACCGGTGAGCGCAATTCCGAGACCGGTGGGTGCGCCGACACCGGTGGGCGCAATTCCGGAACCGGTCGGTGCGCCGATACCGGTGGGCGCAATTCCGGGACCGTTGGGCGCGCCGAGACCGGTGGGCGCAATTCCGGGACCGGTGGGCGCGCCGACACCAGTGGGTGCGCCGGGACCGGTGGGCGCAATTCCGAGACCGGTGGGCGCGCCGAGACCGGTGGGTGCTCCGGGACCGGTGGGCGCGCCGACACCGGTGGGTGCAATTCCGGGACTGGTGGGCGCGCCGAAACCGGTGGGCGCAATTCCGGGACCGGTGGGCGCGCCGGGACCGGTGGGCGCAATTCCGGGACTGGTGGGCGCGCCGAAACCGGTGGGCGCAATTCCGGGACCGGTGGGTGCGCCGGGACCGGTGAGCGCAATTCCGGGACCGGTGGGCGCGCCGGGACCGGTGGGCGCAATTCCGACACCCCGAGGCCACCGCCCCGTTTGCAATTCGCCGATTGGAACTGCTCGGTCCGGGGAAAAGTTGGCTTTACCTATGTTCAAACGCGTCGCCCTGGCCCTGCTGCTCTCCCCCTTCGTCTACGCCAAGCCTCTCAAACCCGCTCCAGCGGTGGTGAAAACGCTGAGCTCCCGCTACAAGCTGCCCACTCCCGTCTCCAGCGCCGGAATGACGACCGGGGCGCGCGACCTGGCAGACTATGTGGCCCTGCAGCAGCGCTTCTTTCCCGGCGCCGTGGTGACGGCCGGTTTCTACGACTGGCGCACCACTTCTCGCTATCGCGGCCACGCCGGCCTGCATCTGGGCTACGACGTGGCCATGCCGTACGGCTGCCAGTTCTCGGCCGGTTGGGCGGGGACGGTCACTTCCATCGTGCTCTGGTCGGGCGAAGAATATGGCATCACCGTCCAGCACCCCGACGGCAGCAGCGTTACCTACGGGCATGTCAGCCCCAAGGTGACGATCGGCCAGCGCGTCCTGCCGGGGGAACCGATCGGGACCATCGCCTACAACCACGTGGACGTCAAGATGCGCGACGCCAACGGCAACTACGTGGACTTTGGCGGCAACGGCCGGGTGCTGCCCGCTCCCCAGTGGGCGGTGGAGCAGCCGGTGGCCAGCCGCGAGATGGTCATGGCCAACTGGCTACTGGCCCAGAACACTCTCGAGATGGCCGAGGAGCAGTATCGCAACGAGAAACTGGAGAGCGAGAAACGCCGCATCCAGTTGCAGGCCCTACGCCAAAAAGTCCCGGCCCTCAAAGAGAGCCAGGAAATGATGGCCGAGTATGTCGAGCAGGGTCTGGTTTCGCGGCTGACTTCGGAAGAAAACCACGACGAACTGGAAAACGCTAAGAAAGAGTTGGCGCGCATGGAGAAGGCTCGCACCACCTCTCCGGAACGCGTCAAGCAACTGCAAAAAGACGTCGACGTAGCCCGTAACCGCCTCAACGAGGCCAAAAAGATGGCCGGTGAGCGAGGCATCAGTTGGAAACAGGTGCAGGCTTTCGTGCAGGCCACCATCGCCAACGACCGGGCTCTGAGCAAGAATGTGCAGGCCTATAAAAAGAACGCCCTGACCAAGAACTCGGCCAAGCTGGCTTCGCTGGAACAGGAGCTCAGCAAAGCCACCGATACGCTCAAAACCTACGAGGAACTCTTCGAGATGGGCGGCATTTCCCGCAACGAGCTGGATGAAGCCCGCACCAAGAAGCAGATCCTACAGGCTCAGGTCAAAGCCTTCAAAGGCAGTGCCAACCCGACCGGACACGATTAGGACTAGCGGCTGACCCACTCCATGATGGTGTCGGGCTTGAGCTCGCGAGTCTTCACGTCATATTTGGCGGAAATCCAGTGATTGAAGTGCTCTTGCTGAAGGCCCTGCGTCTGCAGGGTGATGGTGTGGGTGCGGGGGTTGAGGAGTAGAAACTGCCCCGAGTAAGACCGGTCGGTCATGGGAATTGCGTTACCGCCGGCGATGATTTCACCGGTATCCTCATCCGGCTTGGAGTAGCCTTTCCAGCCTTCGCCCAGAACTGAGGCGTCACGAGTGCGCACGAACGCCTCCACCCGGGGATCTTCGATGCTCTTGATACCGTGAGGGGCGACCTTGCCCTCTTTCTTGTCGACTTTGCCGTTCGAACGCAGGGTCATATTGCCCACGATAGCGCGATTGCCTAAAGGTAAGCTGAATGCCATGTCCATTGTGCTCCCATATCTCTGCATAAAACGCCGCGTGCGGGTCTAGGAACGGCTGCCTCGCCACGGTCTTTTTTGTGTGTATATGTGTGAGCCCAGTCTAAGGGGGCGCCCTGAAAAACCTCCGAAAGCGTCCTTTCTGCGAATGCTCCTTCCGGAAGGGGGACCAGGGGGGATGTGGGGACTGTGGAAATGGCGTGGCTCAAGCGCGGTTGCGTGAAGCCGGCGCAGGGCAGCACTCGTGGGAGACTGCCGGCGGAGTCAGGGCTCTGGGAGCAACCGCTGAGCGGCAACATTGTCACCGGTGAGCGGTTGCGTGGAGTTCGGCCCACCTTTCCGGGCTCTAGGAGTCCATGGCCGAGAGTGATTCTCGGAGTTCGTCGCGCAGGATGAGGGGTTCGATCTGGCGGCATTTCTCGGCGAGTTGGCCGGGGATGCCGGGCACGAAGGACAGCTGACGGGAGACGTCCAGGGTGCGGCGCAGGGCGCGGATCAGGTCGCCGCCCTCGAGGCCGGACAGTTCGATGAGTTCCTCCCAGGTGCAGCCGTTGGCCCATTGATAGGCCAGCGGGGCGTAGGAAGTGACGACCGCGCAGGGGACGTCAACGCTCTGCTGGCGCTGCAGTCTTTCCAGATCGGTGGCGATGGCGCGGCATTCGTTGAGGGCTTCGGCGATGTAACGGCGGGCCTTGAGGCGCAGACCTTCCAGGGCGCGCAGTTCCTCGTTCACCATACAGGTAAGCACGGCCGCGATCTCGGTCGCCTCAAGAGTGTCGAGCACTCCGGCGAAGATCACTTCGCAGAGCAAAATGGTATTGCTGGCGCGCAGGGCGGCAGCCACCTCACCCTTGTAGGTGGGCCGCATATCCCGCGGCCCCTCCGAACTCGCCGGAATTTCGTCCAGGTAATCGAGACGCATCAGCACTTTGCACAGGGCCAGGAACTGCCCCCAATAGGGCGTGTCCTTGCTACCGCTGCCGGCTCGCTTGAGGAACTGCTCCAGGTCACGGCGCCGGTGTTGTTGCTCCACGCAGGGGGCGATCTTGGAGCAACCGTTACACGGGGAGGCCTGAATGCGGTCGAAGACCCGCTCGCGCTCCGCTTTCATGCGCAGGATTTCGTATTTGACCGAACCCTTGGGAGCTTTGGACAGGCCGTGAATCTGCTTGCGCAGTGATTCGTCGCGCTCCAGCGATTTGCGGTAGGCGGGCAGGTCGCCCAGTTCGCCAGGACACAGGGGTCGGCTCAGTTCTTCCAAACGCTTCTGAGCCTGATGAAAGCCCTGCCCTCCCCCACGATGCTCGGCCAGGAACTTGCCGAAGGATTTCTCCACCAACAGCCGGCAATTCTCCAGCGAGTGGCGTTGCAGCAGGTTGAGCACCATCCCATATCCGGGGCGGAAGTTCGAGTCCAGCGGATCGGCTTCGCTGCGGGCCAACTTGGCCACGGCCGTGACCATTTCTTTGGGATGGTTGACCACCATGACGTAGCCGACTTTGTCCATACCGCGTCGGCCGGCTCGGCCCGACATTTGCAGAAACTCGCTGGCCGACAGCAGCCGATGGCCGTCGCCGGTATATTTAGAAATGCACGAGATGACGGTGGCGCGAGCGGGCATGTTGATGCCGGCGGCCAGGGTCTCGGTGGCAAACACCACCTTGATCAGACCTTTTTGAAACAGACGCTCGACCACCGCTTTCCAGGCCGGTAAGAGGCCGGCGTGGTGCACGGCCAGGCCTTCGTAGAGGGCTCCCAGATGGCCGTGGTTTTCCAGAGCCGGATGCTCCCGCAAGATGGCGTCAATGGCGTCTTCGCGCTCCTCGCGAACTTCGCGAGAATCCTTGAGACGGCCGCGGCAACGGTCCATGGCCAGTTCGCAGCCCTTGCGAGAGAACAAGAAGTAGATGGCCGGCAGCATGTCCTCGCGCTCCAGGTCCATCACCACTTCGTCCGGACGCGGAATCTCGTCGGACTCGGCCTTGGGGCGACGGCGGAAGCCCTTGCGCGCGGTTGGAATAGCCGCTCGCTTCCAACGCTCGTTCAGCTTGCCGTCTTTGTCAAAAAGCAAGCCCGAGCGAGCGCCCTTGAAATAGTAGTGGCGCAGCGGCACGGGACGGTGAGTGCTGGTCACCAAGTCGGTGGGACCGTGAGTGAATTCGAACCAGGCGCGCAGATCCTCAGCGTTGGCCACGGTGGCCGAGAGGGCGACCATCTGCACGTCGGGCGGCGAATAAATGATGGACTCTTCCCAGACGGTGCCGCGTTCCGGATCGTTCATGTAGTGGCACTCGTCCAGCACCACCGCCTGCACACCATAGAGATTGCGCTCCACCTCGCCCAGACTGGTGCCGTAGAGCATGTTCCGATAGACTTCCGTGGTCATGACCACGACCGAGGCGGCACGATTGACGGATACGTCACCGGTCAACAAGCCGACCGCGTCATCCCCGAACTCGCGGCGGAAATCATGGAACTTCTGGTTGGAGAGCGCTTTCAAGGGGGTGGTGTAGAAGCAGCGGCGACCCGTCTCGATGGCTCGGCGCACTGCGAATTCGGCGACGGCCGTTTTGCCGGAACCGGTAGGCGCACACACGATGACGCTTTTGCCATCCTCGATGGCCTGCATCGCCTGGATCTGGAATTCGTCGAGCTGAAAGGAAAACCAGTTACTGAGTTTCTTGCGAAGGGACACCTAGTAGAGCTCGCGCCGACTGCTGGCCATCGCCCGTTCAGCCTCGCGCTTGGCATCCTTGGTGGCCGAGTCAGCGCGCTTGTCGTAAAGTTTTTTGCCTTTGGCGACGGCCAGCTCGAGCTTGACGCGGCCGTCCTTGAAGTAAAGCTTGGTGGGGATCAGGGTCAGACCTTTTTCTTCTTGCTTGCCGATCAAGCGATTGATTTCGCCGCGATGCAGCAGCAACTTGCGAGGACGTTTGGCCTCGTGGTTGTCATAATGAGTCTTATCGTGGGGATTGATGTAGAGGTTGTAGAGCCAGAGCTCTTGACGCACGACCTGGGCGTGTGAGTCCACCATCTGCACGCGCCCATGGCGCAGCGATTTGACCTCGGTCCCGACCAGCACCAGACCGCATTCGTAGGTGTCCAGAATGTGATACTCATAGTAAGCCCGCCGATTGTCGGTAATGGTGCGGGTGCCTTTGCGTGGAAAATCGGCGGGTTTCGTCATGGTCGTTGGATTTCGTAAAGCCTCGAGAATTTATCCCAAAGATAATCAACAAACGGCCGATGATCAAGTTCCTCACCACCGGTTGCTTCAAAGATCGCCTCTTCGGGCAGAACCGAACTGCCGTAACGATGCAAGTTTTTGCGCAGCCAGTCAAGCAGGCCCAGGTTATTGCCGCGGGTGATCTCGGATTCCAGGTCCGGCAAATCCTTGCCGATCTTGTTCCAAAGTTGAGCCGCCACCACATTGCCGATGGAGTAAGTCGGGAAGTAACCGATCAATCCGTCCGACCAGTGAATGTCCTGGAGGCAGCCCAGAGCGTCGGTGGGAGGCCGCACGCCCAGAGTCTTCTGCATCTTCTCGTTCCAGGCGTCAGGCAGGTCGGCCGGGTCGAGCGCCTTGGTGATCATGTCCCGTTCCAGCTCGTAGCGCATGACGATGTGCAGCGTGTAGGTCACTTCATCGGCTTCCACGCGAATGAAAGACGGTTCGACGTAGTTGACGGCGCGGAACATGTCCTCAGGGCCGTAGCCCCAGAGCTGCTGGGGAAAGATGCTGCGCATCTTAGGAAAGTGGGCTTTCCAGAAGGGCAGCGAGCGACCCACGAAGTTCTCCCACATCCGGGACTGGCTTTCGTGAATGCCCAGCGAGCAGCCACCGCCCAACGGAGTGGAGTTCCACTCGGCCGGATAGCCCTGCTCGTAGAGGCCGTGTCCTCCCTCGTGAAGGGAACCGAAGATCGACATGGTGACCAGCCATTCGTCCAGCCGATCGGTCATGCGCACGTCGGAACTGGTGCTGGAAGCGCAGAACGGATGAGCCGACTGGTCCAAACGCCCACGGTTAAAGTCAAAGCCGATCTGCTCCAGCAGATAGCGCGAAAACTCGTGCTGCCCCTCGAAACCAAAGGGCTGCTGAAGAATCTTGCGCGAAATCGGCCTGGCGGCGGCGATGCCCTGCACCAACTGCACCAGCGGCGGTAGAATACCCCCGAAGAGGGAATCGATCTTCTTGGTGGTCATGCCCGGCTCGTACTCATCGATGAGCGCGTCGTAGGGATGCTCGGCATAGCCCTTGTGCTCGGCGACTTCGCGAGTCAGGTCAAAAACGGTGCGCAGATGCGGTAAGAAGTGCTTGAAGTCGTTGTTCTTCTTGGCTTCCACCCAGGCTTCCACCGCCAGTGAGGTGGCGCGCGCGCGCTCCTCCACCAGACGGGAGGGCAACTTGCTGGCCAGGTCATAAGCGCGGCGGGCCGAGCGCAGATAGCGCTTGTCGATGTCCTCGCCAGCCGCCTCCTCGGCCCGTTGCAGGCTGTCCTTGAACTTGGTGTCCGTGAGCATGCCGTGACACACTTTTTCCAGAGCGGCGATCTGGTTGGCGCGGGCGCCACCACCTCCGCTCGGCATCAGAACCTGCTGATCCCAGTAGAGCAAGCTGCGCACCGAGTAGAGATTCCAGATCGGGCTGCACAGGTCTTTAAAATGAGTTACGGCTTCAGACATAGCCCATCCCTTTACCAACTCGCAGGGCTAGCCCTTCTGCTGTCCGAAGCGGTCGTCCCATATGATCATCGAACTAGAAAAGGGCTTCCCCGAGACGGTCGCCCGCATCCAACAGCTGGCTTCCAAATCCGGCAACTCTCTCGAAACCATCCACGGCGGCGAAATCTACGATACGCTTCACTGCTTGGGCGACACCCGCCAACTGGCCACCCACATTGATTTCATCGCCAATCTGCCCGGCGTCGAGCGCGTCTGGCGCATTTCTTCCAGCTATAAGAATATCGCCCGAGTCGTATCCGACGAGAACAAGCAAAAGAAGAATCGCTCGCGACGCAAGGTCGAAGTCAAAGGAATGGACGGAAAGGTCCGCACCTTTGGCGGCGGCAAGCACGTCTTCGTGGTCGGCCCCGACTCGGTGCAGACGCGCGAGCAGACCACCATCCAGGCCAAACGCATAGCCGAGATCGGCGACCGACTGGGCGTCCGCGACCGCATCATCTTCCGCGCCGGCGCCTACAAACCGCGCACTCGCCCCACCGATTTCCGCGGACTGGGCCTGGAGGCCATCGACATTCTGGACGAGGTCCGGGAAACCACCGGCCTCCCCTATGTGACCGAAATTATGGATCATACCCTGGCCGAAGTGCTGGCCCCGCGCGTGGACATGTTCCAGATCGGCACGCGCAACGCTCAGGACTTCAAACTGCTGGAAGCGGTCGGTCGCCACGGCAAGCCCGTCGTTCTTAAGCGCGGTTTCGGCAACGACGCCACCGAGTGGTTCAACGCGGCCGAGTACATCGCCATCCAGGGCAATCTGGACATCATTCTCTGTGAGCGCGGTGTCAAGACCATGTTCTGCAAGGATGGCTACAACCGCTACACGCCAGACTTCAACGTCATCCGCTACGCCCAGGAGAAGACCATTCTGCCGGTGGTCTTCGATCCTAGCCACGCGGCTGGCGACGACCGTCTGGTCTCGGAGAATTATCTGGCCAGTCTCGCCTACCGGGCCGACGGCACCCTGACCGAAGTCATTCATAGCGAGGACTTCCGCGGCGAGCAGCAGTGCGACGCCCGCCAGGCTCTGCACCTCGACCTCTTCGAGAAACTGGTGGAAGCCACGCTGCAGTGGGAAGAGCGCATCGCTCCCCTGCAAAGTCAAATCGAAGACTACTTCGATCAGCGCAAAGCCGGCAAATAGCCCCTACTGGATGAGCACGATCTGGTCGTGCTCATCCCCGGCCAGCACTTGCAAACGGCCCGCCAACTGGCGGGCCGTTTCTATTTGGCCCACCTCCAGCAGGGTCATGAGGCCTCCGTGCTGGCTCAAGTGGGGCAAAATCGAACGCAGCGGATCCAGTCCGTCCGCACCTCCAAGCACGGTCGAGGGGCCTTCGGCTTTTAAGTAGTCCTGGTCCAGAGAGTCCTCTTCTGCATGAGGCACGTGGGGCAGGTATGCGATGACCAGGTCGAACCGGCCGGGAACAGACCGCAACCAGTCGGAGCGATGCACCGCGAATCCGTAGCGGGCTCCGTTGCGTCGGGCAAACTCGAGGGCGCTCTCGTCGATGTCGCTGGCGTGAACCTCCGCTCCGGGCAAGGCCCGCTTGATCGCCGCGGCCAGAGCGCCGCAACCACAGGCCACGTCCAGCACTCGGGAATCCGGCTTGAGCCAGGCGATGGCCGCTTCCACCAGGGCCTCGGTACGCGGCCGGGGCACAAAAACGCCGGGCCCAATCTCCAGGGAAAGCTCACAAAACTCCACCCGGCCCAGCACGTGAGCCAGCGGCTCCCCGGCCTCACGCCGCAACAGCGCCCGCTCCAGTTCGGCATGAGAAAAGGCGGAACTCAAAAGCTCCGCCTCTTCTTCGGCCCAAACACAGCCCGCTCGACGCAGGCGCTCGACAATGTCTATTTGCCGCGTTCCTGCATCCGACGACGGATGGCTTCGGCCAGGTCCAGGTTGCCGGCACGTCCACCGCCCGGGGTGGGAGCGGCCGGCTGCGGAGCCGGCGTGGGCGCGACGGGTGCGGAGGGCGTGGCCGCCGCAGGAGCAGCCGGCTTGGGGGCCGTGAAGATGGAGCCTTCTCGCTTTTCAAAAGCAGAACCTCGCACCGGGTTCAGCTTGCGAGCCGCCTCTTCTTCGGCCTTCTTGCGTTGCTCTTGCTTGATCATGACCATCTGGGGGTCGACTTTGGGCAGCGGATCGAAGGGCAACTGGGAGCGCTCGAGCGGCTTGCTCAGCTGCTTTTTGGCGCTTTGCACATAGCGCGGATCGCGGAAAAGCCAGGGAGTGGGAATCAAGACTTTCCCCGGTTGCGGCTGCGGCAGCTGCAGCGGGGGGAGCTGACCCGGTTTGGGAGCGGCGGGAGCAGCCGCCGCAGCCGTCGCAGTAGCCCCACCAACAGCGGCGGGGGCAGCCGCATCCACGGCCGGAGCAGCCGGAACATCTCCAGCGGCGGCGCGGGCCGCGTTCAGCTCTTCCTGAGCCGGACCATTGTTGGGATCGAGGCGCAGAATCTTGTTACAGAGTTCGCGATGACGGGCGGGTACGCCGCCTTCGCGATAGATCTGAGCGGCCTCCAGGTAATAGCGAATCGCCTTGGGCATTTGTCCCATATCTTCATAGAGCTGGGCGACATCCAACCGGGCCCGGGCCTCATCTTCGACATTACCTGACACCAGCGATCCTCCTCATAATTCTTTGACCTGTTGTGCCCTTTTCGAGCAAAACCGGACTTTAGCCTCTTACGCCAGGTTGGCGCTCTTGAGAAAACGCTCGGTGCGCGCGTCCAAATTCTTCTTGTGGTAAGCGTCCCACTCGCGCTTTTGGATGGGCTTGGTCTCGAGCAAGTCACGGAACTCTCGGAAGGGTCGGTGGCTGGTCATCGCTCGCTTCATCCCC
>JAFKGI010000069.1 GCA_017307785.1 Vulcanimicrobiota bacterium
CCTTCCAGACCCCCAGAAACCGAAAATCTACGCTCCCCTGTAGATTCTCGCCAGCCGCCCGTAGATTCGCCCCTTCCAGGCCCCCCGAAACCGAAAATCTACGCTCCCCTGTAGATTCTCGCCAGCCGCCCGTAGATTCGCCCCTTCCAGGCCCCCAGACAACGAAAATCTACGCTCCTCAGCGACGCCCCGCTAGTGCCCCATGAGCACTTGCACCATTCGCTCTCCAAATAGCTGAGACGATTCGGGGTTTCGGCCCGTCACCAGCAGACCGTCCTGGGCCACGCCCGGCTCCTTTTCCCCGCCCTCGACGTAGTCGACCTGCCCCAACTGGCGCAGCATCCCGGCCACTCGGAAGTAGCCCACCACGCGCTTACCGCGTGCCAGCGGCTTCTGGCCATCGAAATTGTCGGCCAGCGCCAGCAGGCCGGTGGAAGCGCAGATCAGCCCTACCGGGCGAGGTCCGGCCAGGGCCTGGCGCAGCACCCGATGAGCCGCCGGATTGGGAAAGAAGTCGTGCCAGGCGCCGTTTCCGCCCACAAAGGTCACGGCCGCGTATTCGGCCACCACCACCTGATCGAAAGTTAGATTCGGCAGCACCGCATTCTCGTCGGGAAACTGCTTGGCATAGCGCCAGTCCGGCTGGCGCTCTCGCGCCTCCTTGCCGGCCACCACCACCTGAAATCCCGCCTTCTCATAGAGGGCTCGTGGCAGTGCGTATTCCGGCCACATAAAGTCATCCGGCAGCATCACCAGCACTTTCGGGACCTCCGCCCAGAGGGGGCCCGATAACAACAACGCAAACAGAAAAGCACGTATCATCCCGTTCGCTTCGCCACCAACGGGCTCGAACCTACGTCCCACGGGCCTGACAAGAACGCATCAAGGGCGGGGACCTGTTCTCACAACGGTAACAACCCGTCCCCGCCCGGCCCGCTAACATAGGCCTATGATTCAGACCTCCTCCGCCCGTCCCAACTTCGTGGAACGCCAACTGCTCGTGCGTATGCGCAACGAGTCGTTCCTGGAGGAAACCAGCTTCACCGAGACTTACGGCGCCACCGTAGCCGAAGACCTCACTCCGCCCAACGAAATGCACCAGATCGCCGAAGGCGGCAAGCTGGTGTTGCTGGAGCTGCGCCCGGGTCAGAACACCAAGGCTATGCAGCGCCTGATTTCCCTCGACCCCCGGGTGGACTACGTCGAACTCAATCATAGCTTCAGTCTGGACGAGGGCGAGCAAAACCTCCCCAACGACCTCCAGGGCGAGCTCTGGGGCTTGCACAACACCGGCCAGAACGGCGGAACCGCTGACGCCGACATCGACGCCCCCGAGGCCTGGGCCATTCACAGCGGTCGCGCCGATGCTCCCATCGTGGCCGTCATCGATACCGGAGTGGACTACAATCACCCCGACCTGAAGGACAACATCTGGGTCAACCAGGGCGAGATACCCGGCAACGGCAAAGACGACGATGGCAACGGCGTGGTGGACGACGTTTACGGCTTCAACGCTTTCGACAAAACGGGCAATCCCATGGATCGCCACTCCCACGGCACCCATTGTGCCGGTACCATCGCGGGCGTCGGCAACAACGGCCAGGGCATGGTGGGCGTCAACCAGCGCGCCCGCGTCATGCCCATCAAGATCTTCGACAACAGCGGCTCCACCAACGCCGCCGCTATCATCCGCGGCATCAACTACGCCACCAAGATGGGCGCTCGCGTCACTTCCAATTCCTGGGGTGGGGGAGAGTCCAACAAGGCCATTCTCGACGCCTTCCGCTCCTCGCCGGCACTGCACATCATGGCGGCCGGCAACAAAGGCGAGAACACCGACACCAAGCCTCACTATCCCAGCAGCTACGAAATGGCCAACAATGTCTCGGTGGCCGCCAGCGATCGGAACGATGAGAAGCCCGGATTCAGCTCCTACGGCCCCAAATCGGTGGACATCGCCGCTCCCGGCAAAGAGATCTTCTCCACCCTGCCCGACGGCAAATATGGCTACAAGAGCGGCACTTCCATGGCTACACCGCATGTGTCGGGCGTGGCCGCTCTGGTCACCTCGTTGTATCCCAACATCAGCAACGAAGAACTGAAGGCGCGCCTTTTGGACGGTGCCGATCATCTGGCCAACTGGCAGGGCTTGATCGCCGAAGGTCGCCGCCTCAACGCCCACGGAGCTCTCACCTATCAGGCCCATTGACCTGCGCAGTCCTCTCACCTTGAGCAACGCCCTGCACTTTCCGCTGCAGTCGGCCCGGTCCCGAAGGGACGTGCTCATCGGAGGATTGTTGCTGTGGATTCCCGTGCTGGGCTTTGTGCTGAACATGGGCTACCGCCTGCAGATGGTCCACCGCATGCAGCGCAATCAGTCGCCCTGGCCCGGCTGGAACCACTTTCCCGAGCTGTTGCTGCACGGCGGCGTGGCCAGCGCCGCCATTCTGGGTTATCACCTGCCGGCGCTGGCCGTCTTGCTACTGGCCTGGAAGTTGGCCAGCGCGCAGCTGGCCCTGCTGGGCCTCATTCTGGGAGCGGCCGCCACCTTCTTTCTGCCGGGTTTCATGACGTTCTATGCCTATGACTTCGACCCGATGCACGTGATTCGCCCGGCGCCCGCTCTCCGGCGGGTGCTCCACGGCGGCCGCGCCTATCTGAAAGCCTGGGGGATCGGCATCTGCGCCTGCGCTCTCAGTTTTGCGGGACTGTTGCTGCTCGGGATTGGCTTCGCCTGGACCTCGGTCTGGTTCTGGCAGGTGGCCGCATTTTGCTTCTCACGGGTTTTCTCCGAGCAGTACGGCCTACTGGAGTAGCTTCTTGACTCCCTGCACCAGTCCCAGGTAGAGACAGCTGGCCACCAGCACGTAGGCGTAAAAGGCCGCGGGCAGGGGTTCAAAGTCCAGCACTCCGGCCGCCGGAATCAGGCAGCCCGCCAACACCACCAGCATCGCCCCCACCACCAGAGCGGGATGAGGCGGGTGGCTCCAGGGCTTACCGCTGGTGCGGATGACGAAAATCACCAGCACCTGGGTCACCAGCGACTCCACGAACCAGCCGCTGTGAAAAAGCTCTGGGTCGGCCCGAAAGACGTGCAGCAGGATGGCGAAGGTCAGAAAATCAAACAGGGAAGAGAGCGGCCCCAGCGTCCACATAAAGCGGCGAATCATGGCCGTGTTCCAGCGCTGCGGCCGAGCCAGAAGATGCGGGTCGACATAGTCCTTGGGAATAGCCAGTTGGGACAGATCGTAGAGCAGGGTATTCAGCAGCAACTGAGCTGGCAGCAGCGGTAGAAAGGGTAGAAACAGGGCCGCTCCCGCCATGCTGAACATATTGCCGAAATTGGAGCTGGTGCCCATCAGCACGTACTTCAAGATATTGCCAAAGGAGCGCCGACCCTCCAGCACGCCCAGTTGCACCGGACGCAGCCCCGGCTGCAGCAAAATGATGTCGGCCGCCTCGCGAGCCACGTCCACGGCGCTGTCCACCGAGATGCCGATGTCCGCGTTGCGCAGGGCCGGGGCATCGTTGACCCCGTCCCCGAGATAGCCCACGATATGACCGCGAGCCCGCAGGCAGGTGATGACGCGATTTTTCTGGGCCGGTGACATGCGTGCGAAAAGGACGGTCTCTTCGGCCCGCACCGCCAGCGCCTCATCGCTGAGCGCGTCCAGGTCGCGGCCCAGCAGGCAGCGCTGGCCCGCCAGTCCCACCTCCTGGCACACCTTGCGGGCCACCAGGTCGTTATCGCCGGTGAGAATTTTCACCTTCACGCCCATCCGATCCAACTCGGCCAGGGTCTCGGCGGCGTCCTCTCGGGGTGGGTCCAGGAAGGCCGCCAGCCCGACCAGGCGGAGATTTTCTTCGCGTAGCTCCGCACCTCCGGTGGCAATGGTCAGCACCCGATATCCCTGGCGGCTCAGGTCCTCAAAGGTGTTCTGCAGACGTGCCCGGGCCGCCTCATCGAGCAGGCTGCCCTCACGACCCCAGGTCACACATAGCGGATGCACGCTCTCGGGGGCTCCCTTGGTGACCAGCATCGGACCCTCTGGACCGTCCAAAAGCACCGACAGGCGGCGCCGATTGAAGTCGAAAGGCAGTTCCTCCAGCTTACGATGGTCTTCGACGGCCGGATGATCGTGGCGCAGCACGGCCTCATCCAAGGGGCTGCGAATGCCGCTCTGAAAAGCGCTGTTGAGGGCCGCGCAGCGCAGAACGTCCGCACACTCCTGACCGTCGAGGTCTACATAACGCTCCAGCTCGATTTTACCCAGCGTCAGCGTGCCTGTTTTGTCGCTGCACAGAATGTCGATGGCGCCGAGATTTTCCAGGGCCGAGAGGCGTTTGACCACCACCTTCTCGCCAGCCAGTCGCCCGGCTCCGCTGGCCAGTGTCACCGACACGATCATGGGCAGAAACTCGGGGGTCAGACCGACCGCCAGCGCTACCGCGAAAAGCAGAGATTGCAGAGGAGGACGGTGGAAGACCAGGCTGGTCAAGAAAACGAAGGCGACCAGACTGACGGTGGTGCGCAGAATCAGACCGCCAAAAGCGCGAGTGCCGCGTTCAAAGTCCGTCTCGCCTTTGCCGGCCGTCAAACTCCGGGCCACCGACCCCAGTTGACTGGAGCTTCCCGTGTGGATCACCAGCGCCCGGCCCATGCCGTTGAGCACCGAAGTGCCCAGGAACACACTGTTGCTGGCCTCACTCAGCGAAGCCTCGGCCAGTTCGCCGGCCTGCTTTTCCACGGGCAGAGCTTCGCCGGTCAGACTGGCTTCGGCCGTGCACAGGTCTTTGCTGGAAAGCAGGCGCGCGTCGCCCGCCACAATCGAGCCGGCCGAGAGGATGAGCACATCCCCCGGCACCACTTGCTCCAGCTCAATCTCTTGGCGGCGTCCGTCTCTTTCCACCTCCGCCCGAGTGGCCACCGAGCTGCGCAGCTTTTCGGCCGCCCGCTGCGAGCGAAAAGACTGGCTGAAGTCCAGGCAGCAGCTGATCATCACGATCAGGGCGATCATCAAGGCGTTGCCGCCCTCGCCTAAGGCGGCTGACAGAAAGCTGGCGCCCAACAGCACCAGCACCAGTGGATTGGCGAAGGTCGAGAGAAACAACCATAGTGCTCCGGGACCCCGGCCGCCGCCGATCTGGTTGGGGCCAAACTCCCGCAGGCGCTGCTCGGCCTCTTCTCGAGTCAGCCCTGTCGCCGGCCCCGGTTGGGCCTCCAGCCAGAAAGCGGTCATACTCCCCAGGCTAAGGCGTGGCTCGCCCCTCGGGTATGATGCCGATCATAGCCACGATTGGCAGGAGTTCGGCCGCGGCGGACGAGAGTCATGTAGACATGTCGCTTTTTGGAAAACTATGGTGGAGTCTGGCCCTGGCCTTCGGAGCGCTGTCCGTCATTCTGGGCCTGGGAGAGTACTCGACCCTGCGCCGTGCGCTGATGAGCAACATCGACCGCAACTTGGAGCTGCGAGCCCTGTGGTTGGCTCACCAGCTGCAGGTGGGAAATTTGCCCGAGGGCATGATGGAGCCGCCCCACCATTCCTTGGAGGAGCTCGGCACCGTGTTTGTGGAGATCCTGGACTTGAAGGGAAAGCTGGTGCGGCGCTCCACCAACCTGGAACAGCCTATTCCCGGCGATCCCCAACCGGGCACCTACTTCCTGACCGTCCACACTCCGGCCGGCAACCCTCTGCGGGTCCATCAACTGGAAGCGGCCGGCAATGTGGGGGTCGTGCGCGTGGCGGAATCCTTGGAGCTGGCCGAGCGCAGTCTGGCCAACAGCGTGGTCAAAATCCTGGCTCTGTGGGCGCTCACTTCTTTGTTGGCCGCCCTGATTTGCTATCGGGTTCTACGCCGTATCTGCCAGCCATTGGAAGCGCTTTCCCTCAAGGCGCACTGGATCGCCGAGAGCGGTGAAGTGCGAGAGCGTGTGCCCGTCGACGATTCGGTGCGCGAGGTGCACCAGGTTTCCTCGACCATCAACGGCTTGCTGGACCGAGTGGAGAAGCTTTTGAGCGCGCAGGAGCGGCTGCTTCAGGATACTTCTCACGAATTGCGCAACCCGCTGACGGTGCTGAAAATCGACCTGGAGCTACTGGCCCGGCCCGAGTTGGATCGCGAGACGCGCGCCGAAGTGGGCCAGGAAGTGCAGGGCGAACTGTCCCGTCTGATCGAGCTGGTCGAAGGACTCATGCAAATTTCCTGGGCCGAGACCAGCCCCCAGATCGCTTTGGAAAGCCTGCCTCTAGAGCCGTTCCTGAATCAGCTCGTCTCCCGGTATCAGAGTTTGTTGGGCGACCGCAATCTGGAGTTGCGGGTCGGTCCGGAGGTGGTTTGGGCCGACCGCCGTCGTCTGGAGCAAATTCTGCGCAATTTGCTGGACAACGCCCTGCGCTATGCCGGCTCGCAGGCCCAGATCAAAGTCTGGGCCGGCGGGGCTTCCGACTGGATTCCCAAGGCTTACCTGCAGCCCCCCGAGGACATTTTTGTGGTGGTGGAAGACAACGGGCCAGGCATCGAGTCTAAGTATTGGGAGAAGCTCTTTGAACGGTATTTTCGCCTCGAACCGGACCGCAATCGCCAGGCCGGCGGCGTAGGGCTGGGCCTGCCGCTGGCCAGAGTGCTGGCGCGGGCCATGGGCGGCGAACTGACCGTCTACAGCAGCTCCGGCCACGGCTGCGCCTTCATCGTGCGTCTGCGCCCAGCCACTTCGGATTCTTAAGTCGCGCACCAAAGGTCCCAGGCGCGCGACTACGAACCCGCCCCGCTATGAACATCTTCCAGGCCGCACGCCACAACGATTTAGCCGGCCTCAACGAACTCCTGACGCAACAGCCCGAGCAGATTCACGCCCGGGAAACGCCCGGCCAGTGGACCGCCCTCCACCAGGCCACCGCCGGGGGCAACCGCAAAGCGGTTCGCCTGTTGCTCTCGCTGGGAGCTGACCCCAATGCGCAGGGGGCGGCCGGCGAGAGCGCCCTTCACCTGGTGCTGGAACGCGATGTGGCTGAAGAGCTGATCGAAAACGGGGCCGATCCGCTTCTCCAAGACCACGAAGGGGTGACCCCACTGGACCTGGCGCTGGAAGATCGCAGTGAAGACCTCTACCTGATCCTGGCCGCCGGAGCCTCCGACCTCGGTTCTCCCAACTTCCAGTTTCTTCAGGCCGCCCGCAAACTCGAGCTCCAGGTGACCGCCCGCCACGACGAACACTTCCACACCTTCCGTATTCACCGCCTGGGTTGGAACGAGGACGTCGAGTACTGCCAGGTCCACGGAGCGTCCGGCTGGCAGTGCCTGGCCGTGGAAGACCTGAGCGACCTCTATTTCGCCGAACCCGTCTCCGCCACGCCTTTGGACGCGGCTCCCGAAGACTGTTTGGAAGTTGTCGCCGAGTAAGGTGCGCCCCAGGCTGCCGGGAAGTGTCTGGTTGAAATGGTCCAGGGTGTGGTAGTCTGAATCAACTATGGCCAGGCCGCGTCGTCAAAGTGACTTTCAGGGGGGCAGATTGCGTCAAGCTCGCCGTGAGCTGGGCTGGTCCCAGGCCGAACTGGCCGAGACCCTGCAGGTACATCGTGGCACCCTCATCCGCTGGGAGTCCAACCTGTCGGCCCCGGCTCCCGAACAGGAAGAACAACTGGCTCGAGCCATGGGCCGAACCCGCGAGTGGTTCCAAGGCGAGGAACCCACGCCGAGTCACCTCGCGGTGCACAACGAAGACGCTCTCAGCCTGGAAGAAAAGGTCGACGTGCTTTTGCGCCGGGTCAGCCGGGTCGAAAAGCGCCTCGAGCAGATCGTCGCTCTGCTTGAGGGATCAGCGCGAGCCCAATAACAAGTCCAAAGTCCGCTCGGCTCGCTGCGGAGCCTCCTGATCGCGCAGGATGTGCTTGTAGTGGTGCGCGCTGAGCACCGCTCCGTAGAGATCAAAGGTGAGCTGGGGGAGATCCACGTCCGGGCCCAGATGCCCCTCTTGTTTGGCCTGCTGGATCGCTTTCTGCACTTCCAGGCCCCACTTGCGATGCACGTCCTGTAGCAACTCGCGCAGCGGACCGGCTCCGCCGTCGTAGATGAAGATACGTCGGCGTCCGTGCTGATAGTACTCCACCCAGTTGTGAAAGATCTGGCGTAGACGCGGCAATCCCCGCTCCGCCTTCAGGGCCGGCAGCAGCACGGCCGCGATGAATTCCTGAGAGGCCCGCTCCACCACTGCCTTGAGCAAATCCTCGCGGGTTTTAAAGTGGGCGAAGATGCCACTTTTGGAAATCCCCAGCTGCTCGGCCAGCGGGGCGAAGGTGAGAGCCTCCAGACCCACTTTTTCCACGGTCTTGAGGGCTCCGGCCACGATCATCTGCTTGGTGGAATCGCCTTTGCGCACTGCGGGGACTACTGCGGGCCCGATCGCTCCCCCTGCATGGAAAATTTACGCCCAACAGGATTAAAACTACACAAAGTTGCACAAAAGGACCCCAGTGCATCCGGTTGGCAGCACTTTTTTTGGCTCAGAAAAAAACGCGACCGGTCGCATTTGCGAGGGATCTTCAGATGGGGGTTGAGTTGAGTAAGGGGAAAGACCGGCTCGAGGAGCTGGGACGGCAGGTTCGCGATGCCTGCCGGATAGGACGAGTCGAGGTTCGGCTTATGAATGACTGCATGGTGTTGCGAGATGACGCCCTGCGTGTGTCTCAAGAGCTGCTCGAGCACGAAACGGAATCCGCGATTCTGGAGGCGGCGGGAGACTTCCGCGAAGTGGCCTGTCTGCTCGACCGCTTGATTCAGGATCTGCTGAACTATGACTTTGCGGAGGTGGAGGAATGTCTCAGCGATTTGCACCGCTGCTTGCACTCAGCCGAATCCCACGCAGGCTTCTAGAGCTGTGGGGGCGACCCGCGGTCAAAGAAGTCGCCGTCAGTCTGCAGCTTTTGGGCCTGATGCTCAACTCCGGAGTGGATCTCACGCGCTCTTTCGTAGCCCTGCAGCGTCAGTTGGAAAACGAGCAGTTGCGTCGGGCCTTTGCGGACATGGAGAGCAAGGTCACTCGCTTCGGCTGGCGTCTGGCCGCCGCCCTCGGCGAGCATCGGCGGTTGTTTCCCTACTATGTCATCATGCTGGTCCAGGCCGGGGAGGAAAGCGGTCAGATCGCGGGTCGCCTGACCCGGGCCGGGGACCTGCTGGAGCGAGAGGCGCAGCGGACCGCACGAGTGCGCTCGGCGCTGACCTCTCCAGCCATCACTTTCGCGGCGGCGGGCAGCATCATCTTGCTCATCGCCCGCTACGTCATGCCGCGCTTCTCGGAAATGTATCGCGGCCTGAACATCCCGCTGCCGCTGCTGACCCGCTTGGCCCTGGGAATGGTGGCGGTGGTCAACCACTGGGCCTTTCCGCTGGTGCTGCTCAGCACCGCCCTGGTGCTCTACCGCCAGCGCCTGCTGCTCCAAGAGAAGCTCTTCGATTGGGCCCTCACCGTGCCGCCGCTGCGCCGCTGGCTGGGAGTGGTGCTGGCCGTGGAATTCTGTGACATCCTGGGCAGTCTGGTGGGGGAGGGAGTGGCCTTGGCCCGGGCTCTGAGCCTGATGGCCGAGCGCGCGCCTTTTCTCAGCTATCAAAAGCGCCTGCGCGCGGTCCACAAACAACTGATGGAAGAAGGAGATTTGACCGAGGCCTTGCGCCGAGTCGATTTCTTTCCCGAAGCCATTTTCGCCATGACGGCCGTGGCTCAGGAAGTCGGTTCTATGGATCGCTTATTGGCGGCCATCAAAGGAACGCTCGAGCAAGAACTGGAGGTGGTGGTGGAAACCATGTTGACCCTGGTCGAGCCCTTCCTGATCGGCTTTCTGGGAGTCTTCACGGCCTTCTTTTTCCTGGCCATGTTCATCCCTATCTACGGAACTCTTCAGGGCTTATGACGACTGCGCAGAAAGTTGACCAGGTCGAATATCTGGGGATTGGGCAGGTTGTGGCGACCCATGGCTGTGCCCGGAATGCCAAAACGAATCGTGCGGTAGAGAGCCTGGTCGGTGGTGCCGTACTTGTAGCTGGTGCTCAGTCGCAGATCGTGCAGAGCCGGTTGGTCGGGGGAGATTTCTCCGCTCAGATCGCGGGCGTGGCATGGGGCGCACTGATGCTGAAAGAGGTTGTAGCCGCGGGCCAGCGAGTCTCCGTTGCCGGCCACTGTATTCTGCACCTTGAGACTTTCGGAGTAACCAGGGAAGTGCACCATTCCGGCCGGCAGCGCGGCCGGAGTGGGTGAAACCACACGGGTGACCGGACTCGGGGCTCCCTGTCCGGGCGGCACCGCGGTGGAGCAGCCCACCAGTAGCAAAGCAAAGATGTAACGCATGACCATGCGATTTTTTGGGGGAAGGGGTTCATTCCTGTCACATAGGCAGGATTTTTGTGACAATATGTTTCATTTATTCCGAGTGAGCGAACGACCGCGGCGGGGGGCCGCACTGATGGTCTCTCTGATGTTGACCGTCTTTTTGCTGGTGATCGGGCTGGGATTGCTCTACTACCTGGAGCGCGACGGCCACGCCTCGATCGGCATGCAGCGTTCTCATCGGGCCCAGGTGCTTGCCCTGGCCGGCCTCAACTATGCCCGCCTTCAGGAGATGGCCTATCAGAGGGACGTGCCCACGCCGCCCGACCCGTTTCCTCCCGGAGATCCGCCACAGACTTTTGCCCTGGACGGCGGCGAACGCTTTCGCCTCTGGAAAGAAAACGCTCCCGGTCAGCCCGTCCACTGTCGCGGCGAAATCCTGGACTCGGCCGCTCATGTGGTGGCCGCCCGCGAACTGGCCGCCTACACTCTGCGCCCCAGCGGTGGAGGAGCGCTGGCGGGCTCCATGCTGCGCACCTACTGGGACGTGGACCTGTGAAGCGGCGCGCCCTGACGCTGGTGGAAATCCTGGTGGTCTCCGGGGTGTTCACGCTGATCCTGGGTCTGATCACGCACTCGCTGGCCATGGCTTATCGGGCCCAGGCGCGCACTTCCAGCCACACCGAGTCCTATCGGAGCGGTTTGCTGACGGCCGCTCGCCTGGAGCGCGAACTGTGCACCTGCAGCAACTTCCTTTCGCCTTTGCCGCTGCTGGCCGGAGTCACCACTCCCACCAGCGCCAACCCTCTGCGCTTCGTGCGCAACGACGAGAATTCGGCGCCCTCCATGACCACGGGTGTCACCGTAACCTATCAGTTCGACCCGCTGGCCCGCAATATCGTGCGCAGCGACACGCGCAATCCCAGGCCGCGCGTGGTGGCCCAGGGAGTGCAGAGCTTCACGGTCGACGCGCAGGCCCGCCACGTGGACGTAGTTTTGCAATTGGACTATGCACCCGATCCCATTCGGCTCCACACCACTCCCTGCCATTTGTAACGGAGGAAAAATCATGCATGACAAACGAGGACTGACCTTTCTGGAGCTGGTTTTCGCCCTGGCCGTACTCTTCGTGGCGGCCACCGCCGTCACTTCGCTCCTGGTGGCCGGGGCGAGCTGGCCGGTGCGCGTGCAGCAATCCAATTATCGCGACGGACTGGCTCATGAGGTCATGACCCGCTTACTGGACACGGGACTGCCGCCCACCGCCTACGCCTACACCGCCGTGCCCGGCGAACCGCGCTACGAGGCCCAGGTAGTGGTGAGCCCCTCGTCTTTCGCCAGCAACGCCACCCTGGTAGAGGTGACCGTACGCGGCCCGCTGCCCAATCCCAATGCCCTTACTTCCAGCCTGCGCAGCCTCTATACCCGGCCCGATCCGGTTTCTCTCTTCAATCAGTATCAGTGCTACACGTGTCATACCTTCGCCGCGCCCGTGGCTGGCGTCCAGCCTCAGCCCAGCGGACTGATCCCTCCCTACACCGGACCGCCGCTCACCGGCGCCGGCCTGGACGCCGGTATGGCGCAGGCCAACGCCGAGCGCACGGCCGCCGGCAAAGCCGCCTTTGGCTCCAAAGACGAGTATCTGGAAGAGTCCATCCGCAATCCCAACGCCAGCGTGGTGGCCGGTTTTGCTTCGCCGGGCGGAATCTCGTCCATGGATAGCTTTCCGGACGTGACCGCCATGCCGCAGGCCGACCTGGAAGCTCTCAAGCAGTTTGTGAAGACGCAATGGCCGTGAGCAGACGTTCCGCCTGTTCCCGCAACCCGGAGGCCAGTTTGGGACGGGTCAGTAGCTCCTCCAATAGCTGACGGGCCTGGCTTGCACTCTCCGCTTCCCGCGCCCAGCAAAGGGCCAGGTTGAGGACCGGCTCCGGTCGTCCCGGAGCCAGCGCCATGGCCTGTTCCAGCACCGGCCCGGCCTGGCTGTCGCGACCCAGCCTCAGCAACACCAACCCCCAATTGTTCCAGGCGCTCCAATCACTGCCCTCAGAACGCGTCGCGCATTCGTAAGCCTGGGCCGCTTCGTCTAAACGCTCGAGTTCTTCCAGGGCAGTGGCCTGCACCATCCACAGGCTGGCCGATTTCTTTTCTTGCGACTGGCACAGCTCCAGAGCCTCCTGCACACGCCCCTGGGCCAGCAACAGGTTGGCCTGATTGGCCTGAGCGGCCGGATTTTCCGGCAGCTGACGGGCCACTTGCTCGGCCCGCTCGGCCGCCTGGGATACCTGCCCCCGCAACAGGTGAAGATTGGTCAGTTCGTTGAGCAAATGGGGCTGATCAGGCATCAGCTGTAGCCCCAGCTCCAGCAACTCCTGGGCCTGGGCGTATTGTCGGGTGAGGTTGAGCGTGCGACTGATCACCAGGTAAGTGTCCGGCTGGCAGGGGTCCAGCTCGAGCGAGCGGGCAAAGCAATCGAGCGCCTCCTCCAACCGTTCCAGCTCCAACCAATTGCGCCCCAAATGATAGTGAAAACGTCCGTTCTCCGGCACTACCTGGGTCAGCCTCAAGAAAGGTTGCAGAGCCTGCTCGTAGAGACCCCGATAGGCCAGCGCCGAGGCCAGGCCATAAAGAGCCTCCGGTTGATCGGGCATGACTTCCAATAGCTCCAGATAACCGGCCGTGGCCCGAGCGTATTCTCCGCGCGCGGACAGTAGAGCCAGTCGCGTCAGGCGCACATGGCTCTCCAGGGCCCCCTGCGACTCCAGTTCTTGCAGCAACTGCTCGGACCGAATCCATTCGCCGTCGGCGGCCGCCAGGCGAGCCAGCGTCAGCAGCGCCTCGGGATCCTGGCGACCCTGGGCGGCCGCTCGGGCTTGCTCGGTTTCTCCTCGGCTCAACAATTCCAAAAGTGACATCACGGACTCCATTCCTAGAACAGTTTCTTGAGCTTGCGGCCCAACTTCTTGAGCTTCTTCTTGGCTTTCTTGGCCACGTTTTTGATTTTCTTACCGGCGCTCTTGAGCTTTTTGCCCAGCTTCTTGAAGCCTTTCTTGGCTGTCTTGCCCATCCATTTGACGGCTTTCTTGGCCGCCTTCTTGGCTTTCTTGCCCAGATTCTTGATGGCTTTGGCCGCCTTCTTCAGTCCTTTGAACGTCTTGACGAAGAACTTGCCGATCTTTTTGAAGTCGATGTCGAAGCCGATGTTGAAACGAATGCCGATCCCCAGCGAGAAGCCGAAGTTCAGGTTGAAGGAGAACTTGCCGTTCTTCAAGCCGACGTCGACCCCGGCCTGAATGCCCACCCCGGCCTGCACGGCGACTCCGCCGCGCACACCTACCGGCCCCAGATGAGCGTCGATGCCGGCGTTGGCCCGGGCTCCCGTAAAGGCCTGACCGGCCGCGCCCACGTTGATGTCTCCGTGGCGCGGATCAAAGCCGATGCCCGCCTGACCAGTCGCATCCGCACCCACCCGGGCCTTGGCGTCGCCACCCACCTTGCCGATGCCAAAACCAACGCTGGCGTGCACCTCCGCGGCCACCAGGTCGACCTCCGCTCCGGCGTGGGCTTCGGCCTTGATCTTGAGGTGCTTCAGGTCGACGGCGGCGCTGGCCCCGGCGCTGACGTGGGCGCTCATCACCTCGACGTGAGCGTTGGCCTGCACGTGTTTGCCCTGGTAGCTGGCGTTCTTAGAAAGGACAGCGGCGTCGGCTCCGACTTCTTTGCCCACCACCTTGAGGTTGCTGGGCAAAGCCTTCTTGACCAGGTCCTTGGGACTGGTGTTGGCCAGGTCCTGAATCTTGTCTTGAATCTTGGCCTTGGCGCGGTCGAGCAAGCTCGGCTCGGCCGGCGCGGCGCTCTTGCCATTCCCGCTGTTCTGGATGTATTGGATCTGATCGAGGGCTTCTTGCTGTTTCTGCTCTGACAGAGGCTGGGCCGTCTGGGGGTCGAGGAATTTTCGCCCGACCTCACCCAGGCTACCATCCGCCTGGATGCGCGCCTTTTCGCTCATGATCGTGTCGGCCTCGCCCAGGCCCTCCTTGCCAAAAGCAGCGCGACCACTCTGATCAATGGCGTTCTGCACTTCCAGCGTCTTGCCGTCCAGGCCGTCGTGCAGCACGACCTTGCCGCCATAGCCGGGGCTGCCCACCGGGGGCGCGCCCACTCCGTCCTGGACCGTCGCCAGACCATCCTCCCCCGGCCAGGAATCGGCGCTGGTGGTGTTGTTGCCGCGCTTGGAGGTGGTGGTCACGGTGTAGTGGTTGGCGTAGTTGTGATTGCCGTTCTTGTCCTGGGTGTCGCCGACGTTTTTCAGATTCACCGTCACGTCCTGGGTGTTGGGGAGACCGGAGTTGTTCTTCATGGCCAGCAGCCCGGCCGAAACTTCGGTGGTGCTGAGCCCGCTCTTCGGGTGCTGGCTGCCGTCACTGGAGTCGGCCATCTTGAACGACAAATCCTGGAGTTGAGCCGCCTGGTTGGCATTGAGGTGGCCGTCGCGCATGCTGTCGAGAGCGGCCTGCTGCTCCTTGTTAATCCGCACTCCATTGTTGCGAGCGCTGCTTTCCAGTGCATCGGCATTGGCACGGTGATCCCCATCGAGCAGGGCGGCATTGAAGATGGCGGCACCGCCACAGCGCACCTCGTCATTGGTGGTCTTGTTGTTATTGTCCACCTGTGGACTCTGGCTGATCAGTTCGCGCACGTCGGCCGCATTGGTCAGGTCGTGGTCTTTCTTGCCGTTGCTCTGGTAATTCGTCTTGGCTGCCGCCCGCTCGCCGCGCGGTTGCGGAGCCGGGCCACCGCCGCGATTGGCCAGCTGGCTGGCCACCACCGACTGCTGTTGGGTCAAACTGGCGGCCCGTTGCGGAGCCGTGCCCGGTAGCCCGGGATTGCTCAGCAGTGCCGTGGTCGCGTTGCTCTGCACACGCGCCTGCTCCAAAGGCTGATTCTGCGGACCCACCGCGGCCGACCCTTGGGTCCGGGTGGTGGGAATGGGGGAAGGACCATTAGGGGCGAAGACGTTGATAGCCACGTTGGGGTTCTCCAGCCGATGTTGATAAAGTCACATTAATGGTGTCGCATTAATTCGGGCTTAATCGGACACCTGCGGTTGTAACAACCTCGACCCGCCTTTCCCGCGCCCCTGGCCCCGACCCAACCCCTTGTTTTAGAACTGTTTCTTAGCCGTGGTCCGGGAAGCAAAAAAGAGCCCTCCGCCAGGGGAGGGCTCTGGAAACTTAGCGCTGGTGGTTGGCCAGCGCCTGGGCGATGCCGGCTTGAAAGCGGCAGACCGTTTTGGCGGCACCGGGGTCGAGCTTGGCCGGTTTATCACTGCTGATCCGATCCCCGCGCATCATCTTGACTCGCTTGATCGGGTGATCCGGGACCGCGCTGGCGGCCTGTCGAGCGCCATCGGGGTTCTTGGCTACCTCGGCGCGCTGTCGGGCCGCGTCGGGAACTTCCTCCTTGCGCTCTCCCTTGACCGCGTGAGCTCGCTGACGCGCCGCGTCGTTGGGCTCGGGCTTCGGCATCGGCTTGGGCTTGCGCTGGATATTGAGTTCCTGATTGGGAAGAATGTTGATACCCATGATGTTCTCGCTCCTTTTGATTTCTTACAACTTTCAGTGGGCGGCGGCCTGGACGCGGGCGTCCAGCAACTGCACGGTAACCAGACGGCGGCTGGCCTGCTGACCCGCCTTCAGGGCTTGCTCCCAAAGACGGCTTTCCTTCAGTTCGCTGGCCTCACAGGCCAGCTCGAAAGAGGTCTGCCAGAGCTCGAAGCTTTCCGTCAGCAGTTGGTGAGCCAGCACTGTCTCGGCCGTGATCTCCTCGCAGGCAATCGGCAGCTCTTCGTAAGACTGGCGGCTCTCTTCGATGAAGTCCGACAGTTCCAGAGCGGCTCCAATCACCGCTTCCACTTCCACGCCCTCCTGATAGTCGGCGTAAAGGTCCAACAAACTGTCGAATAAACCGGTCTGCCAGTTCTCGCTCGGAAGCGTCGAAGCGATCCGGCGGAATTCAGCCTCCAGCTTGACTGCTTCGGCCTGGTCGCTCAAGTCCGACCAGTCGGCCAGCAGTTGCTGCAGGGACTCAAAGTCCAGCGGCGACTTGCGCAGTGCCGCCATCCGCTGGACCCGAGGGTCCACCCGGTCCGGGTCCGCCTGCATCAGTTCTTCCAGGGCCGCGGCCAGCAGTTCCAGGCCCTGCTGCTCGCATTCGCAATCGGTCTCGATCCAGTTCAACAGTTCCTGCACTCTCACCGCGTCATTCTCTCTTTCGCTCGGGCTGATGGAGACAGCATAGAACCCTGAAAATTTTCTGACCTTAATCCGAGGAGCAAGATGTTGCGTTAATGTGAAAGGTTGTCACAAAAATAAGAACACGCCCTATCCTGGGTAGAAGCCTTTGCCGTAACGCTTCATGGCTGAAAGGGCCGGCCCGGTTGTTTGAGCTTTGTTTTACAGGCCCAAGGTTGTAACAAGTTGTTAACTTTGGCCTCCAACAAACGACCTTTTCCCCACCTCGAGGCTCTAAGCTGAAATCATCCAGGAGGTAGATATGAAGATTTCCAGCACCCAGTTCTTGCGCCAGGCATCCCCGCTGAAAGGTCGAGCCCAGCAGCCCGCCTCAGGTTCCTCGCTCAAGGCTCCGGCCGACCTGGTGGAGTTGCGGGCCGCCGCCACCCAGCGCGGTCGCGTCTCCCTACCCACCCTGGCCGTGCTGGGCACCGTGGCAGCGGTGATGACCGCGGCCGTGTTGCTCACTCCCGGACCCTCTATCTCAGTCGGGGATCTGGGTGCGACTCTGGCTCGGCAGTCGCCCCAGCAGGACCGGGAAACCTCCATGCGCTTCGAGGTTCTGCCCAATGCCACCGGCAAGATCGACGTCGTTCGCCAACAGGACTCGGAAAGCGACGGCAACAACGGAACGCGAAACGTGAACCGGCCCCACAGTCCCCTCGGCGTCTACCTGGGCGACGGTATCTTCCTGGACGCCAACCAGAACCTTAGCTTCGTGCCCGCCCGCCTGCTGCAGGGACCGGTGATGGAACCGGCCCGCTCCATCGAAGTGAGTGGAACTCAGAGCGCCACCGTCACCCAGTCCGGAGCCGAGACCAAAATTGACCGCTTCTTGATGGACCAGACCGTTCGCAAGCTGGGCGCGGACCAGGTGGAGTTTCGAGCGGGCAGTTGGGGAGGGCCGATTCAAATCTCGCGCTCCGGCGACACCACCACCATCCAGGGCGGTAACTTCTACAAGCCCGTGACCATTACCCATACGGACAGCCGGGTTACTGTGCGTGAAGGGGGCCTCTTCGGCAGCAGCGTCGACACCATCATCTCTCGCGACGGTAACCGCTTCGAAGTGGCGCGCAACTCTTTTTTCGGCCCCAAAGTCCAGGGCTCCATCAACGAAGCGGGCCAGGTTTCCTACCAGGGCACCGGCATCGTCGACGCCGTCGTGCAGCGAGCTGACAACGGCCTCGTCACCACCCGCAACGGCTTCCTCAGCGGCAATTCCACCCTGGACCTGCGCGGCAACTCGCTGCGCGAAACCGGGCCCGACGGCCATTTCGAATACCGGATCACCCGCTAATTCAGAAAAGCTGGTGCCTACGCTGCCCTCAAGCCTGGAGCCACGACGAGGTCACCATGGAAGCAAAAGCCTTCGGCGATCAGGCAGAATCTGACCCGTTACTGGTTCTGGCGACTGGCTAACTCGCCCGCCGTCATCAACTGGTAGCCTTTCCGGTCGGCTACGCGCACGAACCTGGGCAGAATCTCAATCGTCTCCTCGACATTGTCGTGGAGCAGCACGATGCCGCCGGGGCGCAGATGCTCGACCAAACGGTCCTCGATGACCGCCTCGCCTGGATTGTCAAAGTCACACGGATCATCCGTCCAGAATACGGTGGTCATTCCGAGCTCTTCCGCCACCTTCAGGGTTTGCTTCGAATACTCACCCCCGGGCGGACGAAACAACCGGCATTTCTGCTCGGTCAGCCCTTCCAGGATGCTGTTGGCCAATTCGATTTCGCGGGCCACCGCCGAGTTGCCCAGGGCCGGCAGGCGTACGTGGTGATAGGTATGATTGGCCACCTCGTGACCCTGTCTGGTCATATCGGAGATAAAGTGCGGATAGACCCTGGCGTTCCGTCCGATGCAGAAGAAGGTTGCGTGTACCTTGGACCGGCTGAGTGTATCCAACAGCAGAGGTTCGTAGAGTGGATGAGGTGAGTCGTCGAAGGTGAGTGCCGCTTCCCAGCGTTGCTCCGAACCGTGGTAGAACAGGTTCTCGGACGCCTCCGTGGATTTCAGGCCTTGCTCGCGACCGGCCAGTTCTGGAGGACTGGATTCCAGGGCCAGGTGAGCTCTTTGTACCCAGAGCCGCTCGAATTGGAGGCCTTTGCGCGCGAATTCGTGTAACCGGGCTTTCGGCACGCTGGCCGTCATCACCGGCGCGGGGCCTCCGAAGCCCTGATAGGTTTCGGCTCTATATACGGAAACGTCTACTTCGTGCAGAGATGCTCTTTCTCCAAACGCCCCATCCACCGACTGGCGCACAAGATACAGCCAGCGATCCGGGTCCGCCTCTCCCGTCACCAGAACCAGCGCGTGCGCCACCTCGATGTTTCCGTTTGAGGCAAACTCTACCCGCTCGATCTCGGGCGGGCGCCCGGACCAGTCCAGGGTCGGCAACGCGGACGCCTTCCGCTGTCCGGGAGCCAGGGGCTGTACCGCTCCGGGCATCGAAGCATCGGCAATGGGTGCCGAGCCTGCACCCCAGGTGCCTGTTACGAGAAGCGCAAGAGTGACCAGGTGTTTCTTCATACGTGTTCCATCGACCGGTCCCGCTCGCGCTTAAGAGCCTGTCCGGGTTTGCTACTGAACCGGCTCGTCGCGATAACTTTGCGGGATGAACTGGGGAAGCCGTCCGAAGCGCGGGGGAGGTGAGAACCTTTGCATGACGTTGTAACGGACGGTCACGTGAGGGGGGGCACTGTTGGCACTGCCGGTAGTGGACAGCCCCAGCAGTGGATCCAGCAGACTGCCGGCGGTTCTGAGAACGGTCACTACGCTGGTATAGGTCAGCGAGGAAAGCAGGCTGGAGTTGGTCGCCGTCGTCGGCGCGGCCGTGTTGCTTCCGGCCTGCGAAAAAAGCAGCATACTGCCGACCTGGTCGAGATAGCTGCCGGTCAGCATACGGTAGTCGATCTGGCGGGCTTCCAGACTGGCATAGAGCTGGAAAGGATTGGCGGCTGTCCCTTCACCGGGCGCGGTCACCGAGCCCGGCGGAGTCAGGACCAGGCTCAGTAGATTGGTCAGAGTAACGGAAGTCAGAGAGGTGGGCGTGCCCGTCAACGGGCCGGTCAGTTGGGCTCCCAACCCGTTCACCAGATTGTTCAGATAAGCACCACCGGTGTTTCCGAAAAGATAGTTGAAAATCGTGGCGCGATAGTTGCTGTCCATCCGGATTTCGATCACCGGGGAGGCGATACCCATGGAATCGTTTTCCACCAGCGGCAGGGCGTGAGAGGCGGTTCGGGCCAGGCTGATGCTGCCGGAAACGGTCACCTTGTTCGACGAAGCCACCGTGAGTTGGCCCAGCGCGACGCCCTGCAGGCCCTGGATTTGGCCGTCGCAGAATAAGAGATTCTGGGCCGGAACGAAAGGAAACACGGCTACATTGGAGGGAGCGGGCGTCAGCAAAGTGGTGGGGTCGGTGGTGGGCAGGCTGCTCAGCGACTCGACCACCGTCACCGGTCCTGCCAGCCCCCGGTAGAGATGGCCGGTCGGCACTTCCGTCACGCGCACATACCAGGTGCCGCCCACCGTCACCGGAAAATCGTTGATGACATTGAAGGTGCCGTTGAGAGATAGGCTCTGGGTGCGGGCCGCCACCACCGCCGAGTCCAGACCGTAGACGACCTGGTCGACCAGGGGAATGGCGGTCAGCAGGTTGCCCACAGGAAGGGTGACGCCCCCAAAATTGATGGCCAGGGGGGCGACCAGGGGCTGGCTCAGGCCGATGGTGTAAGTCTGGTTGGCCGAGTCCAGCAAGAGACCGTTGGCCACGGCCTGGTCCAGGCTGGCTTTGGTATTGTAAAGTCGCCCGTTCGGATCCGATACTCCCAAGACGACTGAGGCGGACTGGGTAGTGGCCGAGCCGGCCGTACGCACCACCGCCTCCACGTAGATCCCGCCATCCGCGATCGGATGGACTCCGTAGGCGGTCGGCGCGGCCCCGCTGCCCGCACAACTCGCTTGCAGGTCGTTGATCGGGTCGCGGTCTCCCAGTCCCTCCGGGTCGCCGCTCAAGGATTTTGCGTTGCGATACTGAGCGGCACCAAAGTCCGCCACCGGGGCCAGGACTCCGCTGCTCAGACCGGCACTACCGGTGTTGGGGAAAACCGTGGCCAGGGCGGAATCGGTGGGAATCCCGGTCGGCCAGTTCACGCCGTGCGAGGAGGTGGGTCCGGAAGCCGGAACGGTGACGTCCACCTGACTCAGAAAACGGAAGGCGCTGGGCGTGTTCACGCTCAGCGAGCCCTCCACGGTCACCGGTCCGTCAAAGGTGGAGGTGCCGGAAGCCAGCGCCGTCGGCAACAGAAAACTGCCCGGCACTCCCGCCGCGTTGGCGGTGTCCACATAGAGCATATTCCTGAGCAGACTGTCTTGAATCACGACGGCCGAAATGCGCCGCTTCAGGCGGTCGTAAAAGTATGACTCGGCGTCGATGCGGAAAGCGGAGGTGTAGCGCGTGGCTGCGCCTGTGGGCACGAGAGTCAAGTTGGTCAGGCGAACCTTGGCCCCCCAGCCCGGAATCAACTCGCCGGCTTTGCCTGTCAGAGCCGGAATTCCGCTGATGTGGGGAGCGTAGTCTCCCATGGAGGAACTTCCCAGCACATACAGCGAGCGACCCGGTGCGGGAACATAGGTCGGGGAGGCCGAGGACGAGTCGTTGATCGGGATCAGCGCCGTGCCCGGTCGGTCGGTGTTGTAGAAAGCCTGCTCCAGATAACTTCGGGCGTCGTTCATGGCTCCGTCGGCCACATAGTAGGCATTGAGTTTCATTCGGCTCTGGGATGCGTAGCTGATTTCGGACGGGGTCAATTGGCAGAGGGCAGCGGCTAGAAGGATGCAGAGACACATAAATAGCAGGCCCAGCAGAATCATTCCTCGGCGTCGGGTTCGTTTGTTCATCAGATTTGCTTCCTCCCGACCTCAAGGTCTCAGATAACAGGGGCAGTAGACGATCTCTTCCAGCGCCAGATAGCTCGCGGCATTGTTGTCCTGCAAGCTCCGGCGACCGTCTCGAATCCGCTGGCTGACCTCCACGCGGACTCGATAGGATCCGCCTCCGACGATCTCAAATCGCACGAATTCCAGGTTGACTTCGTCCAAGACATTGGCACTGCGCACGCCCGTCAATTGCGCGGATGCATTGTCGGAGCGGGTTAAGACCAGCGGGATATCATTGGGGTCGGCCACCCAATCCAGGCGTTGTAAGGGGTTGCCGGCATTGGCCGCGCGCGCCGCAGCCAGAGCGAGCGGGGAAGCGGCCGAGGCTGGCTGGGTGTAGCGCCGCAGCACCAGGCGGCGGGCGTTACCCTGCCACTCCAGGCCATAGAATTTGGGCTGCGGGAAAGAATACGGCCTTGGACTGGCCGGTTGCCAGACCACCGAGCTCAGCGGATTTTGGGCGGTTCCCAGATTGACGGGACTGGCTCCCCGGGTCGCGTCGTAACCGGCCTGCAGATAGTCTTCGGTGGTGCTGAACAGCACGAAGGAATCCTGGTAGCGCTTGTCCGTTCCCGTGCCGCTACGCAGATAGGACCGGCCCCCGAAATCCGAACCGACGTCATAGCTGGGCGCGGTGACGTAGTAAACGGCGGGCATGGTGGCATTGATGGGGGCGGCCGAGGACAGATAGGGGGCCACGCGTGCCAGAACTTCCCTGGCCTTGCGCTGTAGACCAACCTTGGCAATGCCCTGGTCGATCGAGCCCGAGAGCTGCATGAACAATTGCGTGAGCATGAGCGACAGACCGGCCAAAACCGTTATGGAAACCAGCAGTTCTACCAGCGTAAAGCCACGGCGCCTCATCGCATCACCGAAACCAGAGAAACCGATCGCTCTCGACCCGACAAGGAGACTGGACCCTGAGGCCCGGCGGTACCAACCTCGGAAGACCTGGAATAAAAGAGCACTTCGACCTCCACCCGCCACTCGACCGCGCGGTAGTCGGGTCCGGATGCCTGTGGGGAGACCCGGATGTAGCGATAAAATCCCTGGTCTGGCAGTTGCAGGGGATAGGCCCCGACCAGTTTCAATCCCGAGGAGAGCGCCGGCCGCGCCGCCGAAGCGCTGTTGGAGTCAATCAGTCCGCTCGGCGAAAGACCAGGACGATACCAGTGGTTCAGTCGGATCGTCTCCATGAGCTGACGAGAGAGGTTTCCGGCCTGGTCGAGGTTGCCCGCGTATTGGCCGGACCGATTTTGATAGAGAACCAGGGCCGAGACTCCCAGCAATGCCACGGAAGTGACGCCTACGGTAATCATGACTTCGATCAGTGAGAAGCCTCGTACGGCTTGATGGTTTTTTGCGAGCGGGTTCATCTGTCACCAGCATCGGCCGGATGGAATCGAGCTTAAGGGCGAGGCCGTCGACGGAATTCTCCAAGGACAAAAGAGCTTCATGAGCATCTTTATTTTCGACTTCTTTATCGGCCAGGGGGTAAGTGGGACTGAAGGCCCTGGTCGGTTTGCCCGTCGAGGACCGAGTAAAGAGCGCCGTTTCGGCCGCGCTCCTTGACCTGATACATCAAAGCGTCGGCGCGTTGCACCACTTGCTTGAGGCTCGGCGAACCGGCCATGCAAGAGACCACGCCCAGACTACCCGTGACCGGCCAACCGTGTTGACTCATATCTTCTCGCAGTGCGCTGAGCAGCCGCTGGGTGACCACCTGGGCTTCCGTATCGCTTGTTTCCGGGAGCAGAATGGCGAATTCGTCGCCACCGAGTCGACCGACCGTGTCCAATCGCCGCAAGCTATTGCAGAAACAGCGGCAAACGATCTGCAAGACCCGGTCTCCCTCCGAGTGGCCCTGCCTGTCGTTGACCTGCTTGAAATGGTCGAGGTCAAGATAGATCAGAGTGACGGGATGCCCGTAACGGGCTAGACGTTCCAGCTCTTTTGTCGCCGCTTCCTCAAAGGAGCGACGGTTGAGAACACCGGTCAATTCATCGTGACTGGATAGATAAAGAATCTGACTGCGCTCCTCGTGAATCCGATGCGTCAACCCGCTAATGAGGGCGAACAGACAGTAGCTGGACAGGTAACTCCAGCTGTTGAACCAGGCCAGAGTCAGAGCGTCCCGAGTGGGACTGGGGTGCGAGAACTGATCCACCAGCAGCACCGCCAGGGCGGAAAGGAAGGCCAGCGTCAGACCCGCTCTGCGTCCAGCCCACCAACTGGCCAGAGCGACCGGCAGCACGTAGAAAGGAGCCAGAGACAGGGCCCGATCGGTGTAAAAGTCACCCGCGAAAAACGCTATCCACAGCGACAGCGCCAGCAGCCAGACGGTTCTGCGGGACCTTCGGTCCAACCAGTCCCTGGTTTTTCTCCAAATCACGGTTGCTAAAAGTGTTAGTCCGAACCGACTCTCGTCCTTCTGGTTGAATCTTAGAATCTTCCAAGGCGGTGGTTGGTCGGACGAACAGATTCGTAAGAAGGTTCCAGGACGACCCTACCTTCCGTTGGCGGCTACTTTTGTCTTATCTCGGTGACCGCAGCTGGTTTCAGAGAGACTTCGGCGATTCCGAAGCAGTCGGGGCCGGACAGGGCAAAAGCGGTCAGGCGATACTCGAGAAGCGCGGCGGGTAACGGTAGCGTCCCCCGAGCCACTCCGTCGGCATCGCAAAGAAGCTGCAGGCAGGCAACGGTGGCAGGCGGGCTCGCGTGCGCGTGGGACTGCTCGGAGTCCAGAAACGGGCCCCAGCCTTCGCTGCAGCCTATAGGGGGAATCGCCGGCTCGCCTTCCAGGGAGACTTCGTAGGGGATGAAACGGTCCAAGTTGTCTTCTCGCGCCAAACTTTCGGGCGGGCGTTCGAAGAGGTGAACCAGGGGGTCTTCAAAGCGGTGGTCGTTTCGCTCCACTGCTTCCCGATCCAGCAGCAGCAGCAGCACCTCCGCTTCGGGACAAGGAGAACCACTGCGGTCGTATACGCGCACCTCCAAGGGCAAATCGCATTCGCCCCTCGCCTGTCCCAGCAGGTTCAAGCGCACGTCCAGACGCCAAGCGTCAGCACTCACCGCAATCGACCTGGTGACAACCAGGCTGCGCTGACGCCCGAGGATTTCCACCCACGCCAGAAAATTTGGCGCCATTCCGTCTTCGGCGGTCAGGAAAAGTTGGGCGTGGCCCCGGCACAGGCGAAATCGCTGAATTTCCGCACGCAGCCCCCAATAGCACACGAGAACCCCTTCGGCTTCCTCGAAAGGAGCTGAAACCGTCAGAGAGATCCGATCTCCTGGGCGATACATTTTGCGGTCACAGTGGAGCTCTAGCGACTGGCAGAGAGGAATCGTCAACTCGGCCTGGCTTTCACCGGCTCGAACCTGCAAAACAGCCCCGGGAGCCGGCGGTCGGATTTCGAGCTGGCCGGGCACCGACAGGGAATCGACCGCAGCGAAACAATCTCCCTGATCCCAACGGAATTCCACACGCTGTCCGGCGCAAAGTTGGCCGTCCGAATCGCAGACCACCCATTCGACCAGGGCCGGGTGCTGCGAATGGGTCCAGGGCCGGAGCATTCGGATCCCCACCACGGGAGCGGTAGCCGGCCAGGATATCGGATGGCTGCAAGCGCTCGCTCGCCCGGTTCGATGCTGCACATAGGCCTTGACGAAACCTGTGCTCCACTGATGCTCCAGAGGGAAGGTGCTTAAATCAAGCTCCGCCCTGCCCCACTTGAGTTGAGCGAACTGGCTGTGGCTCTTTTCCAGGTCGCTCCCGAATTGGAAGTGACTCCATTCCGGCGGATGGCTGGAATGCGTCGCCACCACCCATTCCAGCGAGGCCACGTTAGGACCCGTCACGTTCACACGAGCCCAGCGAGGGTCCGTCGAGAGTTGCACCTTCACCGGGCCGTCCGGTTGACGGAGAACGCGCATGGGAAGTTTATGCACCACACCCAGGCGGTGAATTTCCACCTCGACCTTGGACTCCGGCAATTCCTCGGGCAGACGCCAATGCGCGCAGAACATGCCCAGGGCACTCAGGCGCACCTCCTGATCCATGCCGGGCGCTTTCAAGCGAATCGGAGCATGCTGGCTAAAGCGGAGTTGGCGCTGAGCACAATCCAAAGTTCGATACCAGCCGAAACAGACGACCTCTTCCCCCGGCAGATAGACGCCCCGATCAAAACTGAGGAAGGCGTTCTCAAACTCGTGCAACTGTGGGGCAGGGAGCCGGCTCAGACGGGCCTGACCGGCCGTACCCGAAAAACTGGGCGGTACGGCAGAATCCAGAGGAAGTTCGTAGACTCCGGGCTCGACCTCTTGCGCTTCGGGCTGCACCTGGAGCCCACGGATGGGCGATCCATCCTCCGGCTGGAAGGCCAGCGCCAGATGACGGCCCGGGCTGACCCATTGAATGACTGCCACAGCCTCAAAGTCCAGGACCCAGGAGCCCACCTGATGCCCGCCCGCTTGAAGGACGAGGGGTAACTGGCCATGAGCCGCGGGCAAAGCAAGCCGATGCAGAGCCCAGCCTTCGCCCGGGGTGGCCAGGACGCCCTCAAATTCGTCCCCCAAGGTCCATTCCAGCTGGCTGGTTCCGCAAGCGGCCAGCGGAAAATAGGGATGTGCCGAATTCACCAGTAGCTGTGATTTTTCCGGTCCCCGCACCTCGCTGACAATGTGCACCATTTCGAGAGAGTGCTGGACCAGTTCCGGAGGTTGATAGAGCTCCGGTTCCGGTTCCCGTGTGCCCAGACGAACCACCACATCCCCGAGATGCTCGGGCCCCGTCCCCTGGGCCAGATGAAGGGTGCAACCCAGCTGAAAACGTCCGCCCCGTGGCCCCAGCGGAAGCCAGGCTTCGTGCAGAGGCGGGCTCGCGTCCACGACGATGATGTTGGATCGGGCCTGCTTGAAATTCGTGGCCAGCGCATAGAGCAATTGGTCTGGGGTGCGCGGCAGCACCGTTGTGCGGAAGGGGTCTGGCCGCACCCTCTCGCCATTGCACCTCAACTCGGTCACCGCCACCGGCTGAGAAAAGCCCAGCACGAGATAGACATACCCATCCTTTCGGACCGTGCGACGCGCGAACTCCATGGGGGAAAGTTCGCCCCTAAGGGACTGCTCCCTTGACCTGGGTCGCCGTCGGGAGCGTAATCTTGGGCACGGCTAACCCCTGAGTTGGACCAACTTCTCCAGGGTTGTCTGAAACTCGGCCGCTTCGAAGAGATCTTGCCGCAGGAAGGCCTGGCAGTCTTGGAAGCGCTCGATGGCTTCGTCGACGCGCTGGTTGAAGCCCGGCTTATAAGCCCCGCTTTCGATCAGCAGTTCATTCTCCTGGTAGTGCATCAAGAGCGAGCGCAACCATTTGGCGCACTGCAAGTGCTGGCGTGAGGCGACCTCGGTGAAGAGTCGAGACGCGGATCGACTGAGATCGACGGCCGGATAGCGTCCGCTTCGGGCGATCTGGCCAGAGAGGGTGCAGACGCCTTCGGTCAGCCCGAGCAGGTCGTTCTGGGGCTCCAGATCAGTCACCAGAATCGTGGTGATGGTCCCCTTTTCGCAGACTCCGGCGCGAGCCAGCAGCTGCTCAAGTCCGGTTTCCGGGAGTCCCATTTCGCGATGGGCAGCCCACCAGTCGGGGACCGCATCCAGGAGTAGGAGCACATCCTGTCCCTGGTCGCGGAAATGCTCGGCCACCGTCAGAGCGGTAAAGGCTGCCTTGACCCGCTCTCCGGGGCTGGACTCCGCGGTGGCGGCAACCACCGTGCTGCGCGCCAGGCCATCGGTGCCAAGGTCTCTTGCCAGAAAGTCCCGCAGTCGATGCGGTTGCTCTCCGATGCTGGCCAGAACAACCGAATGCGCGGAGCTGTTGCGTGCCAGAGCACTCAGGACGCCGGTTTTGCCGGCTCCGGGCTCGCAAGCCAGGGCCAGGCTCTGGCCGGCTCCCAAGGCCAGCAAGCCGTCGATCGCTCGGACCCCGGTGGCCAGCAGGCGGTCGACCCGCCGTCGCTGCAGAAACGAAGCAGCGGCCAGGTGTAAAGGTCGCTGCTCCCCTCCAGGAAGCGACCCGTCGAGCGGACGGCCCAGCCCATCCAAAATCTGGCCTTTGAGCTCGGGGCCCACCGCGACGCTGAGCGGTTTGCCGGTGGCGCGCACGGTCGTGCCCGGGGCAATGCCGTAAGGGTTCCCGAGGAGTCGGGAAAAAACCCGCTGCTGGTCGAAGCCCACCACTTCGGCGGCTACGTCGCCAACCTCGAGACAGTCGCCGATGGCGCAAGTCGGACCGTGGGATTCCACGGAGTAGTTTTTCAGCGAGAGAACTTGTCCGTTTTCCATAAGGGGTAGATTCGATAGTTCGTCCTGACGACCTGGAAGAACTCAGGTGCCACCACAGATGGTAGCTTCTTCAATGGTCTCGGGCCATTTCGAGAAACTGATTGAGGTCTTGCTCGGGCATGTCAGGTCCGACCAGCAGCGTGAGCATGTCGCCGGCTTCGACCACGGTGGTTCCGTGGGGGATGTGCACCTGGCCGTCGCGTTCTAGCAGCGCTACCAATACGTCCTTGTGTTGAGGGAAGCGCTTGACGGGAACGTGCTCGAACTCGGAGTTGGCCTCCACCAGCACCTCGATGGCGCGGGCTTCGGCTTTCCAGAGACGCCGCTGATGCTGGAGGTCGCGATGGAGCAGGGCTTCGTAGAGAGGCTCATCGCCACAGTACTCTGCCAGCATGTAAGCACACCAGGCTGCCAAAAGCAGGGCATAGAGCAGATTATACTGGCCGGTCATCTCGACGATGAGCACCACTCCGGTGAGCGGAGCTCGGACCGAGCTGGTGAGCAGACCGGCCATACCGACCGTCGCCAGAACTTCCGGGCGGGGGGTCCAATCGGGCATCCAGCCGGTCAGTAATTGTCCGGAAAAGGATCCCACCAATGCCCCCAAGGTGAGCACCGGGGCGAAGAGTCCGCCCGGCACGCCGGTGGCGTAGCTGAGTACCGTGAAAAGCAGCTTGACCAAGAAAAGAGCTGCCAGCATCCAGAGCGGGTCGCGCAATTGAGCGCTGAGAGCCGAGTGGGTGAGCAGGTGGCCGCCCCCGGTGAGCGAGGGACACCAGCACAGCAGGAGCATACCCAGCACTCCCACCAGCAGACCCCAGTTGGCCAGGGGCCA
>JAFKGI010000070.1 GCA_017307785.1 Vulcanimicrobiota bacterium
AAAGACTGGTTCCAGCAGTATTTTGCTCAGGTGGGGATTGAGGCCCCATACTGGTTCATTCACTACTGGTGGGAACTCGACGTTCCAGCACCTGAGGGAACTGATCTTAGCCAGTTTCCGGAGCTTCTGGAACCGTGGCTGGCCCGCTCAGGAGTGGTCTGGGGCGGCATGGCTGGGGGTCAGGACTCCACACTCTGGAGTTGGGACGGCAAGGAAGCCGAGTTTGTGAGGCTCGCCGATGTCGAATGTTACTAAAATCTGAGAGCCCGCTCGATGCTGGCCTTAGTCGGTCCTTGAAATGAGAGACGTGAAGACGCTTCGCCTCGTTCCGGTAGTTGAGATGGAGCCCTATCGATACGATCCGGACGGCTATCAGGATGATTGGTCGCAAGCCGTGGCACGTTACGGAATCCAAAAGGTGAAGCCGATCGAGGACGGGATGTGGGTTGCCGCCCTGGATTTTCAGCGCAGCGAAGTCCTGCAAGGGCTTGTCCGAGTCGAGCTGGACGAAAGCACAAATCGGCTTTCCGCTGGATGACTCAGGTCGACTGGCCACGGGAATTCTCTATCGTCCCGGCGATCTGGTTTGACCGCACCTTGCCGAAACCCTGAAGCACCTGCTGATCCAGACAGTAACGCAGCCCCGGAATCATCCCGCACTCTTTTGGGTCAGCAACTCATCGATCAGACTGCGCGTCTTGTCCAGCTCGAACTCAGACAGCCACACTTTCAACTTCTCGGCCTCCTCGCACAAGGCGGTGCCGCGCATCTCCTCTTCGAGCAATTCCAGGGTCGAGAAGGCCTCCGACAGATCGACGTCCAGGTCCGACCGCAACTGCTCGAGCAGGCGGCTTGCCTTGACCTGGTCAACCGGCCGGGGCGCGCCAGCCGGCTCTGGTTCCACTTCCTGAAGGGAGAGACAGCTGCGGATCACCGTGTCCAGCTCTTGATTGAACTCGTCTACGGTCGACTCTTCCCACCGATGCTCGCGCAACTGACTCTCCAGCCTTTCACATCGACCGTGCAGCGCCTGAGCCCCGAGATTTCCGGCCGTCCCCCGGATGCCGTGCAGCAAAGCCAGTAGCGTCGGTTGGTCCCTGGTGTCCAGCGCTTGCGCCAGCACCTCGCGGGCCTGTTGCTGACGTCTGCCAAACTGCACTAACAGGGAACGATAAAGCGGCCAATCGCCTCCCAGGCGGCTCAACCCCTCTTCGCACTTCAAGCCGTCCAGCTGCGGGACGTCCATATCTTGCGGAAGGACCGAGACGATTCCATCTTCCGCCGGCAGGAATCGTGCCAACACCTCCGCCAGCCGGGCGGGATTGATGGGCTTGGTCAAATAGTCATCCATGCCGGAGGCCAGACACACTTCCCGATCCGAGCGCAGGGCGTTCGCGGTCATGGCGATGATGGGCAGGCCGTGCCCCAGGATGCGAGCTTTGCGAGTGGCGGTGAGCCCGTCCATTTCCGGCATTTGCAGATCCATCAAAACCGCGTCAAAGTCGTGCGCCGCCATCTCCGCCAAGGCCTCCACGCCCGTCGAGGCTACCCTTACCTCCAGACCTAAGAGCTGCAGAATTTGCCGGCCGATCTCCTGATTGATGTCATTGTCATCCACCAGCAGGATTCGGCCCCGCAGCCTCGCCACGCCCAGGCGCGTGTTATTTGCCTGGCGCTGCCGGGCGGCTTCCACGGATTCCAGCAAGCTCGCCTCTGTAATGGGCCTGGTCAGAATTCCGTCAAATCCCAGGCGAAAAGCCCGCTGGGTATCCTCAGGCGCGTTCTGCAGACTGAGCATCAAAAAGACCGCGGCGGTCAGTTGCTGTCGACTCTTGAGCCAGTGAAACAACTCTCGAACCTGGTCTCCTCGCCCTTCCAGCAGAACGATCTCAAATTCGGCCTCGCCGACCTGCAGGGCCTGTTCGGCGGTCGGCTGGAACGTGGCCAGGCAGCCGAGTCGATCCAGGACCGTGCTAAGATTGCTGCGCGAGGCCTCGCTTTCTTCCACCACCAGAATTCGGACTCCTGACAGCTTGGAGGTGAAACGACTGGGTGCCGGCAGGGCAAAGCGTGCCGTGAAACGGAACAAACTTCCCAATTCGGGCTGCGATTCCACTTCGATCTCTCCGCCCAGCAGTTCCACAAAGCGCTTGCTGATGTAGAGCCCCAGACCGGTGCCGCCGAATATCCGCGTCGTGGAGCTGTCCGCCTGAGTAAAAGCGTCAAAAGCGGTCTGAATTTGAGCAGGGCTCATGCCAATGCCGGTGTCCTGCACGCAAAACTCCAACAAAGCCGCTTGCGCATCCCCGGCCACCACCCGCGCGCGCACCTGGACGGTGCCACGCTTGGTAAACTTGACCGCGTTGCTGCACAAATTGGTCAGGATCTGCAGCAGGCGCAGAGAATCCCCGCGCAGTCGTTGCGGTACTCCTGGCTCCAAATCGATGCGGAAACGGACGTCCGGCTTGTCTTCCAACCAGCCCTGCACCAGATGCTCCAGTTCATCCAGAACCAGCCCCAATTGGAAGTCGCGCACCTCCAGTCCAATTTCTCCGGATTCGATTTTGGAGAAATCGAGAACGTCGCTCAGAATGTAAGACAAGCCCTGAGCGGCTCGCTCTAATTTGCTGAAATACTGTGCATGCAATTGCGGATCGTCGGTATGACGCGCCAGATGAAGCAGGCCGACAATGCCATTGAGCGGAGTCCGAATCTCATGGGAGATGGTGGCCAGGAAAGTTGATTTGGCCCGGTTGGCTTTGTCAGCTGTTTCGGCGGCCAATTGGAGGGCCTGTTGCACCTGTTTCTGAGCCGATAGATTGTAAAACTCGTAAAGAAAGTGCTTCGTACCATAGAGCAACATCGGAGACACGGTAATGTCTACGTGCACCCTTCTTCCCGTCAGTCCAATCAGGTGTCCCTCACAGGAACCTCGTTGCATTCCCTCCGGGGGGCCGCTGAGATAGCGGGAAATGGCCCGGCCTAAAACCTGCGGCTCCCGCTCCGCCTCCAGCAGTCCCAGAGCGGCGGGATTGCATTGCACGATGGTCTCCTCTTGGGACACGATAATCTTGGGGGAGGTAGAAGCCTGAAACAAGGCCTGCAGTTTGGCCTCGCTGCTCCGGACGTAGTCATGACTGGCGTTCAATTCGGTCACATCCAGGCAGGAAACAAAATGAAATTGCAGCCGCTCCTCTTCGAAAATCGGCACCACGGTGACGTGAAAGTCGTCGGGCGAGGGCCGCTGCCCATGAAACTCCAGCTCCAAAGTCTGCGGGGAGCCAGCCTGAGCCTTGTCCAGGGCCTCCTGGAGAAGCACGGCCGCCGTTCTACCTTGCGCTTCCTCCAGCAAGGGCAGCAGCGCCTGCCCTCTCAGGTCCCGACCCTGGTCTCCCAGGCACTGGCGTAGTCTTGGGCTGTCCAGCAAGATCGAGCCATCTTGATTCAGAATGAACATCATCGTGTCGGAGCTCTCAAAAAAGACTCGCAGCTTGCGTTCCAGATCCGTCTGTTTGCGCGGACCCATCGGGTCCGGCAGGGCGCCCAGGTGCAGGTAGCCTTCGAACCCCCGGCCGTTCCACTGTCCAAATTCAGACACGCGCTGTCCGTCGACCAGGTAGCTGACGTAGTAGGGCCGACCGCTTGCGGCACTCTCCCTCAAAGCCGTCTGCAACGACTCCCGATCCAAACCGGACAGCAACTCGACCAGCTCTCGGCCTTGTAGCAGACTGCCAAGGGGGGAAGACTGGCCCTGGGGAGTCAAATCAGTCAGACAGAAGCCCGGCGCGGCGCTACGCTCGACCACCACGATAGGCAGCCGACCCAGGGCCGTCAGGAATGGTTCCACTAGTCCCGGTAAACCCCGGCATCCAATACCGGCACCTTCAAAGCACTCACGACGCCGCCCGCCTGTTCTCACGAAGCTTTGACCAGCTTAAATTACGGAAATGCCACCAGCAACCAACACGGGTACTATGGACCGGGGCCTGATCTTTCGCACACGATTAATCTCTGGCCAGGCGATGGCTCACCCGCTCGTCATCGTCCCGTTTTGCGATGGTCTGTAAATAAGATTGCACCTGGGCCAGCTTCCTTCCCTGCAGCGACACCAGCTGGATTCCGGCCATGCACGAGCGGATCGCGCTATCTTCGGCCTGCGGATCGGCCAGAATCCAGACCACGCGACCCTTTACCTGGAACTCGCCCACACTGGCCACGTCGGTATCGACGAGCAATTCCATCACATCCCCCACCTGCAACATTCCCTGGCAGTGGAGTTTCATTCCCCCCGGCGTAAGGTCAAGGGCCACCGCACGATAAAAAGGCAGATGGCGGCCCATCACACGTAAGCTCACGCGACTTCGCTCGGTCTGACGAACCTCCGCCAACTGCTCAGGGGCTCGCACCAGGCAGTATTTGCGCAACGTGTCCGCCACCTCAAGCCGCTCGGCGGGTGGCAGGTTCGGCTCCGCCACCCCGATATATCCCTCCCCTCGAGAAATGCGGCAGGCGCTGACGGTGACCGATACATCGAGCTTGTCACGGGGGCTGGGCAAATTCAGAGGAAAGCGCAGACGCATTTGCGTCCCGACCTTGCAGGGATGCTGTAACGAAAAGCAGATACTGCTTTCTCGGATGTCTATAAAGTGCACCCATTCCGGCGCCGAACGAAATAGATTAAGCATAGTAAACGTTAAACCCCGAAAACCGGCCAGAAGTTTCCTCGCGCCAGACGGAAAAATTCCACAAACGACCTACGCTCGGGACGTGCGGCGCGGTTCAATCTCGGGAGAGTTCGTCCTTATAAATCTCGTATTTGCGGAAGTTATCGCGCTGATAGATCATCGCCTCGATGAATCTGGCTTCGACCTGAGGGGCCGGCTGCTCCAGGTGGGAGCCGGCTCGCTCCACCATCTGCTGGATCTGCTCGTCGCTGAGCTCGCGATAGCGTTGGTAGTAGGTCTGCACGTTCTCATGGGTGCCCAGCTGCTTGAGGATGCGCGCCCGAGTGCTGGTGGGACTGCCGACGATGCCCTTGTTGCCGGCCTTGCCCAGATCGATGGAACGAGTGACTCCATCGGGTCCCACCAGGTAATTGCCCGAATGAGCATCCCAGTCCCCTAAAAAGTCTCGGGCGATCACCTGGCCCACCAACTGGTCCGGATTGCTCACCGCCTCCAGGCCCGCGTCCTTGAGCTTGCGATGGTTGGGCAGCAAGTCCGTGCACACGCCCTGCTCGCCGTTCTCCGTATGGATGGCCTCATCGGCGATAGCGCCCAACTGACCCAGCTCATCCACCAGCAAATGGGATGCGATCACCTCGGTGGCGTTGTCCGACTGGCGATTCACCTTGAAGAGCACCTCACGCCCGCGCTCGTCCACACCCCGCTTAGGGCCATTCACTCCAAAATAGTCCGTCTGAAACGGCCCTAAATTGCTAATCTGTCGCATCGCCCACAGGATAAACGCTTGCCGTGAAAGGAGACTGAAAGCCCTTCCCTCACCGAGTCAGCAGATGGCCCTGCTGCATGAGAAACTCGATAGAAAGTTGACCGGCCACATGCCCCAATCCTCCCGAACTCCCCACGCTCAACTCGCTTCCTTTGCCAAGGAAGAAAGCCTGCGTCGCCTGGTCGGGAACTGACCGGCGGGTTCACCGGTTTGTCCCGCACGATGCCGATGAGGAAGAGAGTCTGGATTGCATGTCTGGCGGGGATGACGGGATGCGCGCGACGCGAATCTCCTCCCCCTGCCCCCACTCCCGTTCCTCAAGTCACCAAAGCCCCACGCGCCGAACTCCCCCAGCGACGCCCGCTCCAGATACGACCGGCAAAACCCAGAGTCCACTTCCGAGCGCCCGAATTCCACTGGGAAACTCCCCAATGGCGACCGCCGGAGTATCACTTCGAACCCGGCCTCCTGCCCCAGGCAAATCCCCAGCTGGATGGTCGCTTCGACCACTGGCACCTCCCCGAGCTCTCGCGCGAGCAGCCCCGGCTACTCAAAGGCCGAGAATTTGACTTTGACCAGATGGTGCAGCAGCCCAAAGCGGACGTCTTCCGCACCATGAAATGGAACATCGGTGGCGACAACAGCGTGCAGGGCGCGTTAGACGATTTCGAACGGCAACAAAAGGCCCTGCGCGAGAAATACGTGCCGTTTCCCATTCCCGTGACGCTGCCGATCCCGTTCTAGCCGAAATACAAAAAGGACCGCTTCCGAGAAAGCGGTCCTTTTTGCGAGAAAACTAGAAGAGCGGACGTCCGCCCATCGCCATCGGGTTCATGCCACCCATTTGCTGCATCTGTTGCATCTGCTGCATTTTGTGCATCATCCGGCGCATCTTGCGCATTTTGCGGTGAGGGCCGCAGCCGCCACATCCGCCAGGACCACCGGGGCCACCCGGGAATCCGCCCGCGGCACCGGGCCCGAAAGCGTTGCCGAAGTTCGGGGTTCCCTGCGGTCCACCGAAACCACCGAATCCACCCACATTACCGGCCGAGGCGAAAGCGCCTCCCGGACCACCGGCCGAGGCAAAGGCTCCACCGGCGCTGGCCACCGCGGTGGCTCCTCCGGCCGAAGCCACTGCGCCACCACCCAGACCGTTGAAAAGCGACTGTCCAACCGCGCCGCCGGACATTGCCATCGCGCTCGCCTGCTGCTGTAGGGGGTTGATTCCTAAGTGGTTACACATTTTCGTTTGCCTCCGTTGAAGTAGTTCTTGTATTCAAGGTATCGCGGGAGAGCGCTAAAACGGGTGGGGAAATGTCAGCGTTTTGCTAACGGTGTAACAGGAAAATGAACTGGCGTTAGCAGCCTGTTAACTCACAGCCATGCGCGACGCAAGGACCCCTACAAGGAGATATCCCACCCAAGGTAAGCTCAGTAAAGGGGGTCGGCAAAATTAACTTTCTCGCAATAAAAACCACCGCTCCCATGAGCGGTTCGAGAATCCACCCGGCTAGACTGAATTTAACCACTCCCAGGAAAGAGAGACCCAAGACATGGCCAGCATCACCAACTTCAACCAGATGGCAGCCGAACAACAGCGCGGCATCGCCGAGCAGCTCCGCCTGCAGTCGATTCGCCGCACCCTCCAATACGCTCCGGCCAATGACAATCGAGCCGACAACGCCACCCCCCTGGGCAGCAATCTCCAGCAAGCTTGCGCCTGTGAGCCCGGCCAGGGCGCCTACCCACCCGGTTTCGGACTCTCCTAGGGGACAACCCGCAGCGGGTGCGTCCCCACCGCGATGGCCATGTCCTTCATGGATTGAGCGTCCCGGGAGGAAACACCAGCACCGGACACTTCGACTGGCGCGCCACTTCCTCCACCTTGCTGCCGCTCCAAAGGTGAGCCAGGCCGTCGCGTCCGTGGGTGGACATGGCCACCAGGTCACATTCGTTCTTGACCAGCCAGTCAAAGATGCCCTGCGGAGCCGGGGTTGCCACGCATTCCCAGCGCATCCATGGTCGCCCATCCGCCTGGCGGCGCAATTCTTCCTGGTTCGCACCGTCGCCACATTGCAACAGGGTCACCCTGGTTTCCGGTCCGATAAAACGACCTAGATGGCGGGCCACTTCCAGCGAGGGGGCGGAACCATCGGTCGGGATCAGAATCTCCCGGAAAGCATCCGGCGTATCCGGGGAGCGAACCAGCAAGGTCGGACAGACCGCGCCACGCGCCACACCTTCGGCCACGCTGCCCCAAAGCCAGCGCACAAAACCGCTATGCCCGTGGGTGGCCATCACAATCAAATCGCAACCCTCCCGGCGGGCCACCTCCTGAATGCAAGCGCCAGGCGCACCTACCTCATGCAGCGTCCGCATCGGCGGATGGGATCGCGCCACGCCCTCCAGATATTCCTGAGCGTCCTCAATCATCTGCTGATAGGTCGACTGAGAAAGCGCCAGCACCAGCGGGTCGGCTCCCGAACCGGCGGTCGGATCCACCACCCGCAAGGCCAGCATCTCGGCCTGCCAGCGCTCCGCCAGCCGATGCGTCAGAGGAAGCACCGATTCCGACCTGGGACTACCATCTAAAGGGACGAGAATTTTCATAGCCAGCTCCAATCTGGCCCCAGCCTAATCGGCCTCGCCCGGCTCAGCTATGACCGAGATCATAAGCACTCTCTTCACACGCTCTCGGCAAATGGAGGGCGCGCGTGCCAGCCAGGCGGAAACCCCATTTCCTCGGGTAGATCCGGATGTCGCTTGAGGCTGTGGGCCAGGCGGCGGGTCCAGGAATGCCCGGGCGAGATGATGGAAAGCAGAAAGTCCAGCATGACGATGGTGTTGTAAATGCTCCCCTCCTCAGCATTCTCCAGGACTTGCGCCGGCAAGACAAAGGCGGGCAGCTTCCGATTGAAGAGTCGCGAGTGGTGGGCCGCCAGATTTCGCACTTCGGTCAGATGCTGGAGAAAGCTGAGAAAGCACTCCCGCTCCAATTGATAGGCAAAGCTGACCGCGTGCAGATCGCGCGGATCGCGCAAATTGCCCAACCAGTGCGCCAGTTGCCCGAGCGTGAGCATCTCACTGCAAATCCAGATGGGCGGAATCTGACCTCGTTCATAGCGCTCGCGAAAGCGCACCACGAATTCGTCCTCATTGCCGGCGTAGAAATGCAGCAGCGACTCATAGCTACGCTGATGCACGCGCCGATCTTGAAAAAGTTCGGCCTCGGCCAGACACAGCGGACCGTGCCGCACGGCCATATGATTGGACCAGCGGCTGCGAATCGACACTTCCAGACGCTCGATAGCGTCCAACATCAGCAGTCGCAACTTACGGTCAAAAGTGTAACGACGCAGCACCGACTCAAAGGTCGAACCCGGTTCGAAGCGCCCGTCCCCCTTGAGCAAACCTTCCCAGTAAGGCAGCAGGCGATGATAATTGATGTGTTCCAGATGACGCCGGGCCCGTTGGCTATCCTCGATGTGGAGACCGCGAGCGCTCAGGGTTTCCAGCTGCTGCTGAGGAGTAAGTCCCTTTTCGCGAAAAGGCTGGCGGTGTCTCATACCTCGTCGATTCTGGTTCGCCCCAGAGCCGGCCTCCTGGCGTAAATACAAAAAGGACCGCTTCCGAGCAAGCGGTCCTTTTTGCGAGAAACCTAGAAGAGCGGACGTCCGCCCATCGCCATCGGGTTCATTCCACCCATTTGCTGCATCTGTTGCATCTGCTGCATTTTGTGCATCATCCGGCGCATCTTGCGCATTTTGCGGTGAGGGCCGCAGCCGCCACATCCGCCAGGACCACCGGGGCCACCCGGGAATCCGCCGGCGGCGCCAGGGCCGAAAGCGTTGCCGAAGTTCGGGGTTCCCTGCGGCCTACCGAAACCACCGAATCCACCCACATTTCCGGCCGAAGCGAAAGCGCCTCCCGGACCACCGGCCGAGGCAAAGGCTCCACCAGCGCTGGCCACCGCGGTGGCTCCTCCGGCCGAAGCCACTGCGCCACCACCCAGGCCGTTGAAGAGCGACTGCCCCACCGCGCCACCGGACATTGCCATCGCGCTCGCCTGCTGCTGTAAGGGGTTGATTCCTAAGTGGTTACACATTTTCGTTTGCCTCCGCCGTAAGTTGTCTTGCATTCAAAGTAGCGCGGCAGACCGGCAAAACGAGTCGGGAAATGTCAGCGGATTGCTAACGATGTAACAAGAAAATGAACTGGGGTTAGCAGCTTGTTAAATGCCAGCCATGGCAGACCCAAAGACCCCTACAGAGGAGTTATCCCACCCACCCCCCAGCCTGTCTAGGGGTCGAAGCAAAGTAGTGCACTCGACGGAATGCACTACAAATAAATCCAAGCAACAAAACTCTGGCTGCCGGTTCGGCAGGTCACCCTCACGTGAGACGGGAGGCAACACCTCCCGCCCCACCGAGCAGATCAGCGCGGCAGCTTACGCTCCAGAAAGTCGAGCATCAAATCCGCGATCTCCTGTCCATGGCTTTCCAGGGCGAAGTGACCCGCGTCCAGCAAGTGGATTTCCGCCTCGGGCAAATCCCGACGGTAAGCCTCGGCACCGGGAGCCACGAAAATCTGGTCATTCTTGCCCCAGACGGCCAGCAAGGGCGGCTGATGGTCCCGAAAGGCCTGCTGCCACGAAGGATAAAGCGGCGGATTGGTCTGGTAGTCAAACATCACGTCCAACTGCAGATCAGCATTGCCCGGCCGATCCATCAGGCTCTGGTCGTGCTGCCAACCGTCCGGCCCCACCAGCTCGCGCCGGTCCTCCGGCACACCGGTCTCATACTGCCAGCGAGTGGCCTTGAGACTGGTCAGCCAGCGAATGCCCTCGCGTTCGGCCGGAGCGTTGGTCTTCCAGTAAGCCCGCACGTCCGTCCAAAAGTCGCCCATGCCTTCCACATAAGCATTGCCGTTCTGGGTGACGATGGCGGTGATGCGCTCGGGGTGCTTGGCGAAGAGACGAAAGCCCACCGGCGCGCCGTAGTCGAAGACATAGAGCGCGTAGCGTTGAATGCCCAGGTGCTCGAGCAGACCGTCGATAGTGCGGGCGTAGTTGTCGAAGGTGTAGGAATAGTCGGCCGGGGCCGCGCTGTGACCAAAGCCCGGATAGTCGGGAGCGATGACGTGATACTTCTGGGCCAGCTGGGGAATCAAGTTGCGATACTGATGCGAAGAGCTGGGAAAGCCGTGGAGCAGGACGATGGTCGGAGCCGACGGGGAGCCGGCCTGGCGGTAAAAAACTTCGGTGCCGTCGATGGCGGCGGTGCGATATACGGTGTTCATACCCAGAGATTAACCGCTGCGTCCGCCGCAATAAATGGGCCGCAACTCAAAAGACTATTTCCCAGGAAGCAACAATCCCGTATGAGCCTTCAGACGTTCCACCAGCAAATCAACAAAGGCGCGAACCTTGGCCGAGACCCTCTGCCCCTCCTGATGCAAAACATAAATCGGCCAACGAGCCGGCTCAAAATCCTCCAGAACGACCCGTAGCTGACCGCTGGCGACCAGCTCCGCCACCTGATAAGAAAGCGCCTGGGTCACTCCCCAACCGGTTCGGGCGGCCTCGATGGCGGCAGCGTGCGTATTGACGGTCAGAGCGGGTTCGATGCGTTTCTTCTCAGCACGAAACTCCCAATGGCCGGATGCGCCCGCCGAAATCAAACGATGCGCCTCGAGCTCACCCGGATGCTCAGGCCTGCCGCGCTTCTTCAGATACTCCGGGGAGGCGCACACCACCCGCCGCACCGATCCGACGCGAGCCGCGATCAAGCTGGAGTCGGGCAGTTCCCCGATACGCACGGCCACATCCAGGCCTTCCTCCACCAGGTTGACGACGCGATCCACAAACAAAGTGCGGGCCTGCACGGCCGGATGCCGATCCACGAAATCGAGCAGGCACGGAAGCACGTAGAGCTGACCGAAAAGCACCGAAGCGGTCACCGACAACCGCCCGCGCGGCGCCTGATACGAACCCCCCGCCGACTCTTCGGCCTCCTTGAGCTCGGCCAGAATGCGCCGGCAGTCGGCCAGATAACGTTCGCCGATCTCGGTCAAGGTCACCCGCCGCGTGGTGCGATGGAGCAAGCGGGCGCCCAGATGTTCCTCCAAACTGGCGATGGCGCGCGTCACCGCCGGAGGGGAAACTTCCAGCTGGCGGGCCGCTTCGGAGAAGCTGGCGCTGTCGGCCACAGCCGTAAACAGACTCATGGTATGGAAGCGGTCATGCATGAGGCCGAATTTCCACTCCACGGGTCGACGGCCCTGGTATGACCAGGATCATAGCGTACCGCCTCCGCCTAAAGGCGGACATGAGACGCTGCCCAAGTCGGAGAGGAAATCTCCCCTAATGCGGGCGCGCCGCCGACCTCTCCCAGGCTAATCTTGGAAAGTGCTCAGACACGGAGCCGACGAGAGGAGAACAGTATGACCAGCATTTTAGGAGATCGCGCCTACGCCAAGGAACTGCAAGCGGGCGAGACCCTTTTCTGGCAGGGCGACACTCCCGACGCCGTCTATCAAGTGTTGGAGGGATTCGTCAAGCTGACCTGGTCCAGCCCTTGCGGCCGCGAAACCATCTCCGAACTCTTGCTTCCCGGTGACGTTTTCGACCTGCCCAGCTGCCTGGACGGCTCCCCCTACCCCTTCACCTGCAAGGCTCCCTCCAACTGTGGTGCCCGGGTGGCGGTGGTCTCGCGCGGAGCTTTGTTGGAAGACGCCCAGCTCAGCTGGCGCTGTCAGGTGCGCCTGGTGCAGCAACTGCGCCGCCAGCGCAGCACCCGCGTGGCCTCGCCGGCCGAACGAGTGGAGGTGCGCCTGGCGCGGGCCCTGCTGTGGCTGGGCGAAAGCCTGGGTGAGCGGGTCGGCCAGCGAGTTACTTTCCCCCTCCAGCTCACCCGCCAGGAACTGGCCGAATGGATCGGCACCACCACCGAGACCGTCATTCGCCTGTGCAGCGACTGGAAGCGCCGCGCTCTCATCGAGTGCGACCGCCACCAGCTCACCCTGACCAACGTGCAGACACTGGGCCTGCTGGGCGACGCCGCTTAGCCGACCTGGGCCAGCGCTCCCGGTAAAAAGATAGTAAAGGTAGTGCCCCGGCCGCGCTCCGATTCCACCTCGATGCGACCATTGTGGCGCAACACCGCCGCCTGGGCGATGGCCAACCCCTGGCCCGTGCCCTTGCCAATCTGCTTGGTGGTGAAAAACGGCTCGAAAATTTTCGCCTTTAGCTCCTCGGGGATGCCCGAGCCGCTGTCGCTGATGCGAATCTCCACGCCATTGTTCTTGGCGCGTGTAGTCACCTGAATCAAGCCCCGTTCTTGAGAATCGGCCACCTGGTCTTGAATGGCGTGACCGGCGTTGACGATCATATTCAAAATGACCTGGCCGATTTCGCCCGGGTCGCAGGCGACCAGCGGCAGATCTTTCTGGAAATCGGTCTCCAGCTCGGCCACATACTTCCATTCGCTGCGCGAGATGATCACCGAACTGTCGATCAGATGGTTCAGGTTGGTGGGTGTCAGTTCTCGCTGGCCGGCGTGAGAATACTCTTTCATCGAGCGCACGATGCCGGCCACTCGATTGACGCCTTCCAGAGAATGCCGGATCGCCTGAGGAATTTCGTCTCGCAGATAGTCGCTGTCGCTGGACTTCAGCGAACTCTCTTCCAGCAGGGGCTCCAATTCTTGAAACGATTCTTCCAGGAAACGCAAGTTGTCGCCGATGTATTGGATCGGAGTATTGATTTCGTGAGCGATACCGCCCGCCAGCAAGCCCACGGACTCCAGCTTTTGCGCCTGTCGGAGCGCTTCCTCGGTCTTTTTGCGCTCGCTCAAATCTACCATCTGGGCCACCGAAAAATCGGGACAGCGGGAGAGCCGGTAATCGATCCAGGCCCATTCCCCATCTTTGCGGCGAAAGCGCTTCTCGCTCACGCCGGCTTGAGCTTCCTCCTCTTCTTCATCGACCAGGCTCTGAATGTCCAGCTTCACCAATTCCTCGTGAGGGTAGCCCAGAATGTCGCAAAGCACGTCGTTGGCGCGCAGAACGTGACCGGCGTCATCGATCAAAGCCATACCGATGGGCGCATTCTCGAAGGCCATGCGGAAGCGCTCTTTCTCGGCCACCAGTTGGGTGGTGGCGCGCGAGACTTCCTGTTCCACCAGCGTGTTGGTTGCTTCCAAGCTGGCCTGCTGATGAGCGATGTGGGCCATCTCGACCTGACTCTGGAGAGCGCTTTGAATCAAAAAGAAGTCACAGAACAACACCCAGGCGGCGTGCTCTAACCAGCGCCACCAGACCGGGTCGGGCACGCCAAAGATCGACATCGGATAAAGCCAGCCGCGCAACCAGTGATCCAGCGCAGTCACGATCGTGGCCGGGATAAAAACCTTCCAATCGCGATAGAAGCCCAGGAAAGCCAGTGACCCGAAAATATGAAAGTGGGTCTCGATACGGCCCCCGCTGGTATGAATCAGGAGTGCCGACATCAGCATCTGAGCGCAGGCAATCCCGTAGCGAGTCTGACGCTCTCCCGGATGGAAATGGACCATAATGACGGGAAAAATCGAGATCAGGCCACCCAGAATTACGGCGGCCAGCAGATGAACATGGGGCTCGCTGGCGGCTCCCGCCCAGGTGCGAGGGGTGATCAGGGCGGCGAACAGGATCGACCAGAGCCATTCGAAGAGGAGCAGGTGGGCAAAAAGTCGGTCGGTTCGCGAATAGATAGAGCTCTGGTGGAGGGCCAGCAGTTCTGCGGCTCGCTCCCCTTCGCAGGAAACCTTCATAAATGCCTTATCGACAGGAAGTCGCCTGCCGAAAGAGCATAGGTGACAATCATGATGAAAAACCCCCTGGTGTACTGGGCCTTGTGGTTCAGTTGCACCTGCATCGGCTTGCTGGCGCTGGCCGACCACGCTGGTCGACCCGGACAAAGTGCCCGGGCCTCGGCCCTATGGCCCGCGCAGTCGAAACTGCAAAAGGCCACCAATACATTTACTTTGCTGACCTTCCTGCATCCTCTCTGCCCCTGCAGTCGGGCCAGCCTGGCCGAGTTGGCCCGCATCCAGGGCGCCGCCGGAGATCACCTGGCCATCACGGTCGTCATCGGCCTGCCCCAGGGGCTGGTGGCTGCCGATGCGCGCGAAATGATCGAAACCGTCCAGCACATCCCGGGCGCCCAGATCGTGCTCGACCCGGACGACGTCGAGACACGCCGCTTCGGCTGCTACACCTCGGGCCAGGCCCTGCTCTACTCGCCGGAAGGCAAACTCCGTTATCAGGGCGGGATCACCGGCTCACGCGGACACGAGGGAGACAACGCCGGCAAGAGCGCCCTGTTGGCCGCCCTGGAGCAGACCGCTCCGGCCGCGGCCAGTGCGCCCGTCTACGGCTGCTGTCTACGCAACGGCAAAAATTAACAGGCGCCGCCGATGCCGCCGTGCATGGCCAGGTCGGACATGATCCACATGCCCGCATCGGAGTCGACGCCTTCGTTCTTTTTGGCGCGATTCAGGCTCATGTAAAGATCGCCGGCTTCGTCCCGACCGATGCGGCGCGGCTGCTCCGGCTCGCTGTTGGCCTGGTGATAAGAAACGGTCATGTTGATCTGAGGCATGACGCAAGCGGGGCCACCTGGCTCCTGCTCGCGGGAAATGACAAATGAGTCCCCCTGGGGGTCCACGGCTTCAATCTCGGTGTGCAACTGGCAGTCGTCAAAGCTGGACTGGCGGGTGATGGTCAAGTTTTTCGTGTCAATGAACTGCGGAATGGCTCGTACCTGCATGGGAAGGACTCCTCTATATGTAGTGGTTGCAGCATAGTGCAATTTCATCAAAAATCTCTGAACGAAATCCACTCGGCCGACAGACGCAAGGGAACCGGAAGGAACGGCGGCGAAGCGCCCCGCCGTGAAAGCGATCCTGTTCGCACTGGATGAGTTTGCGGCTGCCGACCCTCGGACGGCCGGGCTTAGCCTTTTCCAGTTTCCCCTCTATGACCAGCCCGTCTTGCGCTATGCCGTGGCCAACCTGATGAACTGGAACGTGCGCGACATCCTGGTGGTCGGACCAGGGGCCAAACTGATGCCCATTCTGGGAGACGGATCCGACTATGGCCTGCGCATCGCCTACATGGACGCGCCCGCTCCCTTCGACCTGTTTGCCATTCTGCAGCAGCACGCCCGCTTCTTCGCGGAGGAGCAGATCTGTTTGATGTCGGCGGCCAACGTCTTCTGGGGCCCGGATCTGGGCGAGGTGGACGTGCTGCGCGGCGGCGCCAAGGTTTTCGCTCAGCAAGTGCTCGGCTACGAGCACTATTCCAAACTGGAGATCGACTCCCAGACCTGGCGTGTCCCCGACCTGGGCTTCTACGAACCAGCCATGCTGGAAGTGGCCCGCGGCCTGACCAGCAGCGGCTCCCTCAGCCTCGATCTGGAACTGCTGAATCGGGACTACGCTGAGAAAGAGCGCCTCGAAGTGGTGCGCGTGGGCGAGGAAATCATCTGGTGCGATCTGCGCGACTGGGACAGCCTCTGGCTGGCCTCCTGCCAGGTGGCCGGCTGGGAGCAGATGCTGGGCAGCAAAGCCGCTTGCCTGGAAGAACTGGCCTTGAACAAAGGCTGGATCAGTCATGCTCAGGCGGAGTCGCTCTTCGAGCGTTACCAGCCCGGTCTCTATCGCGAATACCTGAAAGGTGTCTATGTGGCCAGCGGCATCTGGCCCGAAGAAGAAAGAGGGCTGCGCCTGGTCAGCTGCGAGGAATAAGGCAAGTTTTTTTAAGGGTTCTCTCCTAAAGTGTGCCTACGCTTCACACACACAAAGGGGACACAGAAAATGCAAGTTCAGGCCAACCGTATGCAAATCACCAGGACGTGGAAAGAGCCCGTCATGGAGCAAAAACGCCTGGGTTCCATCCCGCAAGACCAGTATGAATCGGTCTTTATGCCGGGTCCCTTTTACGGTTCCGATTTCAACACCACCAGCAGCGTCTCGCTCAACGGCCAGACCCCCGAAGCCGGTGGCCAGGACGTCTGGCGCAACGTGCCCGTCTACGAAGCCGACGGCAAGCCCAAGATGACCGAAGTCACCAAGACCCTCACCGAAGATCCTTACGACACCAAGAAAAGCTCTCTCATCTCGGCTGGCGTGGGCGGCGCCCTGGGCGTGGCCGCGGCTGCCGGTTTGACCGCCATTCTGGGCCACGGTGGCGCGGCCATGGCCGTCTCCAGCCTGCTCGGCGGTGCCGCCGGCGGTGGAGCCGGTTACCTGATCGGCCAAAAATCCACCCAGGGTGACACCATCGTCGAAAAGCAAGTCACCGCCAACATCAATCACCCCTCGCTGGTCGGTTATGAACACACCATTGACCCGGACGTGACCTACCAGGCTCACACCCACTACCCCGACCATCACCACAGCCAGGACGGCGAGCCGCACACCGACACCATCAAGATCCTGCGCGGCTACCAGCACACTTACACCCCCGAAATCAGCAACCGCTCGGTCGGCACCTACACCTACCCCACCCTGGAGCACACCGCCAAAGTAAGCCCGGGCGTTGGCGGCCTCATCTCCGGCCTGGTCGGAGTGGGCGCCGGTGCCGGTATCGCCGCCATCGTCGGCGCCATTCTCTAGAAACCGCTCCCACGAAGAAGCCCGGGCCATCCAGGTCCGGGCTTTTTTCATGTCCGGGCAAACAAAAAGAGAGCAGAGCCGCCAAGCTCTGCTCTCTTTCCCTAAATCTAGTCCTTACCGGATTTGAGCGCTTCCGAAATCAGGTAGACCAGCGAAACTCCGCCGGCCACTCCAATCAGGGCCCCGGCCACGGCTCCGACCTGCAGGCCCGTGCCGATATTGCCCAGCAGTCCGGGATTGCCCCAGCCAGAACCTGAGGGAGTAAGCACCAGTCCCAACAGGCCACCGGCCACCGCACCGCCGTGAGCACCCGCATAGCCGAGACCGGCTCCGGCTACAACCGCGGCTCCGGCCGTGACCCAACCGTCGCCGCGGGGCTCGCCCGGGCCCTCCGGCTGGTCGCGCTTGGGGGTGCGCAAAGTGCGTGGAGTCTGAGAAAGAACGTTGTTGATCTGCATATTGAACCTCCGAAAATCAGGCGGGTCCCTTTTTCATGAGACTCTCGCCCATCCAGTCTAAAGCTTTGCCCTGAAAAGAATCTGGAAGCGGAGGTAAAGGCTCAGGCACCCCGTAACTTCCCAGCATGCTATCCAACAGACGAACTTTCCTACAATTGGCGGGCTCGCTGGCCCTGGTGGGCTGCGGCTCCTCCGACTTTTCCCCCAACTTCGGCTCGGGCGGTTCCGGCGGCTCGACCATCACCCTGGATCCGGCCGCCAAAGCGGCTCAACTGGAAGCGGACGTGGCCGTCATCCAGGCGCAGGCCATCGCTCCCGGCGTGACTTGCGGCATCTGGACGCCCACCAGCAGTTGGGTTCGCACCTTCGGACGCGCCACCGTCAACCCCGACACCGCCCTGACCGAAGAGCACGTCTACTCCTGGCGCAGCGCCACCAAGTCTTTCGCGGTCACTCTCATTTTGCAGATGGTCCAGGGCAAGCAGATCCGGCTCGAGGACCCCGTTTCTCGATTCGTTCCGGGAGTGCCCAACGGCGACCGGATCACGCTGGCCAACCTGGCCGACATGTCCAGCGGCCTTTTCGAATACACCAAAACCCAGGAGTTCATCGACCTGCTCTCGACCGACCCCACCCGTCATTTCGACGTTCAGGAATTCCTGGTGCCGGCTCTGGCCCACGGAGTCCATTTCGAAGCCGGCTCTCAGTATGAATACTGCAACACCAACACGCTCTTGCTGGGCCTGGTGGTCGAGGCCGTGGCCCGGCAGCCCTTCGCCACCGTGCTGCAGAATCAGATCCTGAATCCCCTGGGACTGGCCCACACCTATTTCCTGGACGGCCCCGACCGCCCCGCCCCCGCCACCGAAGGCTACATTTTCGACGCCGGCAACTTCATCGACATCCAGGTCAGCCATTCCGGCCTCTGGGCCGCCGGCGCCATGGCCGGCACCCTGGCCGACGCCCGCACCTGGGCCGGCGTGCTCGCCTCCGGCAGCCTGATCACCCCGCAACTTCAAGAACTACGCAAACAAGGCCGCCCGGCCGTCAACGGCCCCATCTACGACACCTACGGCCTGGGAATGGGACAGGTCCAGGGCTGGTACGGCCACACCGGCGAAGGCGCCGGCTACGCGGTCGGCCTCTTCGGAGAACCCACCAGCGGCAGCCAGATCGTCATCCTCATGAACGCCTCCAACAACGACACCCACGACGAACCCCTGCGCCTGCTACGCCGCTTCCTCACCACCCTCGGCTGGCCCATCCCCACCCCCGCCGACGCCCGCCCCTGAGTTTAGCTGGAGGCCTGCCAAACGGCGTGGTGCGAGGAGAGCGCTTCACCCAGCACGGCCGGAATGAAGGGGGGAACCCGGAAGGTCAAAGTCGCCACAATCGAGGCCTGGCCGACTTTCACCAGCAGCTGATTCCCCTCGTCGATGACGTATTTCCCTTGGGGCACCAGTGGAGCCCCTTCGCTCCCGTCGAGTCGGTCGCGGGCGGCCAGCGCGGTCTCGGCATTCCAGCCGAAACCGGCCACCACTTCATCGCCGAAAATATAGCTGAAGTTCACGTTGGTGTAAGTGGCCACGGCCTCGCCCGAGCGTTCGTGGAAAGCCTCATCCAAAAGCCGCTGCAGGATGGCCGCAATCCTCTCGCGTGACCCCAGTGCGGAAGTCACGTTGCGCATCGTAAAGAGCACACCCATCGTCAGGACCGACCAGTAATACTGGCGAACCCCGCTTTTGATCATCGAATAGAGCTTCTCATCGGTGGCCTCGGCTTTGGTGAAATAACCGTTGATCTCGTAGCGATCGATAACCTCGCGCTGGGGAGCGATGCCCGGTTGACCGGTGCGAATAAAAAGCTGGGTGAATTGATTGTGGCGTTCCTCACGAATGAATTGACACAGTTCCAGACCGGCCGTATCCGTCTCCATCACCACATCGATCAAGGCCACCGCCAGCGCCGGAGCGTAATCGCTCTTAGTGTTGAGCAATTCCACGGCCTCGGCCCGACTGGCGCAGTAGCGCAACTTGAGCGGCACTCCGTAGACCCGGACGTTCTTCAGCGCCAGCCGAGAAACCTCGAAAACATCCGGCTCGTCATCGACGATCAAGATTTCCCATTCTTTTTGAAACATTGGCTCGCTCTCCCCTGGCAAAGATTCTAGCACCGGTTGTGTGACGGCCGAGATGACGAATCCTTGTCTCGAACCATCGCATGCGAAAGAATACCAGGAGTTTCGGAGTTACACCTGCGAACTTCACATGATAATGAGCCGACCAGGACCGGAACAGACCATGGGATACGATGCGCGCGTCTGCATCGATTTCGCTGAACAGTGGCCGGAAGAGCGCCGCAACGATTACCTTTACCGAACCGATGTAGGCAAAGTGCTCTCCGTAGATACAGCGGTGTGGCCTTCGCTATTTGCGGACCTGCAAGAGCCTCTGCCCGCGCATTTGGAGTCGCTGGCGCCGTGCGGCCTGTGGGCCGAGGCGCGCGCGCTCCGCCAAGCGGTCTCGCAGAGAGCCCAACCCGACCCCGCTGTTCACACCATCAAGGTGACTCTGGCCCGGGACGGCTCGGAAACCCACCATCCGGCGCTCCCCGCATTGGCCCACAGAATCGAAGCACCAGAGCGCGACGGCGAATGGCAGTTCGTGGGTTTCGACGTGGCGGATACGTATCTGTTGAGCGCGTTGACGAATTGCGGCTTCCTGTCGGGTTACGACAACGCCGAGGCCTTGCGTGAGCAGTGGGCGCCGCACCTGAACGAGTTCCACCTGTTCTCAGAGCTGTCGGCCGCGAGCGCGTTCCGTCGCTTTTCGGATGTCCGGCTGGCGAGCGATCACGCGCCGACCTTCGTCTACGGCATCCACATCCTCAAGCCCGGATAGCATCTCAGGGTTTCGCCACCAGGTCCACTTCCCAGATCTTCGGCCAACACTTACCGGTCACCAGCAACTTGCCGGTGGCCGGATTGTGGGCCAGACCGTTGAGAACAAACGGATACTGGAAGAGGTCGGTGTCCGGATTCAGGCCCGTAAAATCGATCCAGGCCGTCACTTTCCCGGTCTTAGCGTCGATGCGCGCCACCAGATTGGTCTGCCAGACATTGGCGTAGACCTGTCCGTCCACATATTCCAGCTCATTGAGAAAACCGACCGGCCCGCGATCGTCGGTCACCACCACGTGATGACTGGGACGAAAGGTCTTGGGGTCGAGAAAAACCAGCGCCGCCGAACCATTGCTCATAATCAATTCCTGGCCGTCGTGCGTCAGTCCCCAGCCCTGGGCCGCATAGCTGAACTCCCCCACTTTTTGCAAACTCGCTTTATCGTAGACCACGCCCTTGTTGGACTTGTAGGTCAGCTGATAAACCCGGTCGCCCATCACCGTCACGCCCTCGCCGAATTCGCGCTCTTCCAAATCCACCGATTTCTCCACCGCGCCGCTGGCCAGATTCTTGCGCATCAGATTGGAACGCCCATAGCGACCGGTCCCCTCATAAAAAGAAGCTCCGTCCACCACCAATCCTTCAGTGTAGGAAGAACTCTCGTGCGGCAAAGTGCGCAGCACCTTGAAGCCAAAGACCGGGATCGTCTTCTGAGAAAGCACATGCTCCCGATTGACCTGGGCATCCACCGTGGAATCCCCGTCACCGGCCCGAGCCAGCCCGAGGGTAGCCAACAACAAAGACAAAGGAAGAAAAAAGCGTTTTAGCATCACCCCCGGTTCTTGACGCCCCTGACGCCGCCTGCCCGATTGCGGGGAAGTGGGAAACAATCGGGAAGAAAAGCGGGTAGAGCCGGGCACCCAGCCTGTCTATGCTGAACCTATGCGAAAATCGTTTCTTCTCGTCTTGCTGTTCTCACCCATGCTCTGGGCGCTTCCCTCTCCCCGGGAGGCCGAGCTTCTCTATGTCCGACAAGATCCGGGGTTTGGGGAAGCCCTGCAGGATCTACGCGGTCGCGGCGACGCCTGGGCCAGCTATCTAACGGCCCTGGACTGTCTGCTTCACGAGCGCGAAGGCGAAGCCCGCAAGTTCCTGCAACAGGCTCTCAGTCAGGAGTCGAACGAGCGGCTCAAAATGTCCTGGTTGCGCCAGGTGGCCCGCCGGTCCACCGAGTCCTTGCGCTTCTGTATCGATCAGGCGCGCCAATTGCAACGTGCCCACCCGCAAGATGACGAACTGCAGGTCGGCTGGCTGGAAATCCAGGGCTACGAAGCGGGCGAGCGCGGTCTCTTCGACCTGGTGGAAAGCCTGCACCGCTCGCGCTGGCAGTTGTGCAGCCGCCACCACTGGCTGGAGGAGCAAATCCGGGTGGGCCGCCAACTGGAACTGCCCTGGGACACCCTTTACCAGGTGGCCTGCACGGCCCCACCCGGTCCGCGCCGCCAGCAAATGCTGCTCAGTATTCTCGATCAAACCCCCGACGCGACCCGTTGGCGAAAAATCATGGGTGAGCTGACCGCCGTGCCCGCCCTGGAACGCGCGCAGGCCGAATGGCGGGCGGCCCGCCTGCCCGCCACCAGGTGGATGCCGGCCACTCAAGTGACCGAGATTTTTCATCGTCTGCTTTCGCTCTACCAGCGCCAGGCCCGCCTCGAGAACGAGATTCTGCTGCGCCAGGAATTCTCGCAGCAGTTTCGGCTCAGCGACCCGGAGCAGGCCGACCGCCAGCGTCGCGCGGCCCTGCAGTTACGCCGCGACCATCCGCAAGCGGACCCGGCCTACAGCCCGCACACTTCGCTGGTCAACCTGACGGAAGCCCACGCTCGCTATCTCAATCAACGCGGACGTCCCCATCAGGCGTTGGCCGAGCTGGAGGGGTTGTCCGGCGGCAGGCCCGCCGACCTGATGGAGGCCGCTGCTCTAGGCTACCGGCTGGCTGAAACCGTCGGTTCCGACGAGCTGCTGGCGCGCTATGCAAAGGCTCAGTTGGAGCTAGTGGAAAAACTCACGCCTGACCAGCAGATGGCCTGCCTGGGCCCGCTACTCGCGCGCCTCCCTCAGGCTCGTGCCAGCCTGTCGGCCCTCTACGAGCCGCTGCTGCGGAGCGGGCTGCGCGACAAAACGGCCGGCCGGGAGCGCGTGCGACTGCTCGACAGTCTCAGCTCCTTGCTCTCCAGCCGCAAGGACGAGCCCGGCCAGCTGCAGCTTTTCCAGGAAGAAATGCAGCGGGCCCGGGCTCAAGGGGACAAAATCCTGGAGAACTGGGCCCGTCGGCGCTTGCTCCGTTACTACGAAGACCATCGCCAGGCCCGCGAGTGGAAAGAACTGGCCCTCGAGGGAATGCAGGATCCCAAACAGCGTCCCGCCCTGCTGGAAAGCTCCTGGTGGCTGGCCTACCGGGGCGATGCCGAGGGATTGGTCTGGGCCGAAGACAGCGTGCGCCTGTGTCGCCAACTGCAGGACCGCCCCGGTCTGGCCTGGGCGCTCTTCATTCGCGCCTACGCCCAGTTGGAAATGAAGCGCCCGGCCGCAGCCCTCAAAGACCTTCAGGAAGCCGAAACCCTTCCCGGCGGAGTCAGCCGCGCCGCCATCCTCGGCCAGCAGGCTCGGGCCCTGCACGACCTGGGCCGGTCGGCGGAAGCGATCGCTCTGCTCAGCAAGGAGCTGGAGGACGGCTTTCGCTCAGGAAACTTCGACACCCAACTGGTCCTCAGTCCCCTGGTGGAATATCGCCGCGAAGCCGGACAGAACTGGGAAGCCGACTACGAATCCAGTCTGGACCGGGTCGACGGACAAGGCGCTGACGGCCATCGCCTGGGCCAGCAGTTGCTCTACGAATGGCTGCGCTGGCTGGGCCAGGACAAAAACTGGCAGCGAGGCCTGGAAGTGCTCAGCCGCCACCCCTGGGACCTGCCCCCCGCCGACCCGCGCAGCCAGCGCCTGCGGGAATTCGATGCCTGGAAAGCTCAGTTCGGCGAACCGGAAGCCACGGCCCCGCCGGCTCAGAGCGACGGACTCGCGGCCAAAGTGGACGAACTGCGCCTGGCTCACCCCGAACTGGGCCAGACCCTGACCATGCGCAGCACCAACCTGCCCAGCCTGCGCAAACACCTGGACGCCCACGAGACTCTGGTTACCTACTGCCTGCTGGAGGACGAGCTGATCGTGCTCTCCCTACGCCCCGGCCAGAGTGACTGGAGCAGCAGCCGGGTGGGAAGCCAGGCCGTGGCCGGACTGATTCGAGACTACCTGGCCGGACTGCGCTCCGACCAGCCCACCCAGGCGGAAAAGACGCTCTACAGCCTGCTCTTGGAACCGGTGCTCCGCAACGATCCATCGCAAAGACTACTGATCGTGCCCAGCGGTCCCCTCTGGCAGCTGCCCTGGGGAGCCCTGCGCGACCCACAAGGCCAGGCCGCCGCCGGACGCTCCGAAATCGTGCTGCTCAGCTCCGGCGACCTGCTGCGCCTGGCCGACAACTCCTGGAAACCCTACCGCCTGAGCGCTCCCCTGGCCATCGGCGCCCCGCCCGCCGCCGACCTGCCCGGAGCCGCCCAAGAACTCCAGGAAGTCTCCCGGGTCCTGCCCGACTGCCAGCTGCGTAGCGGCCCCCAGGCCACCCTCGCCTCCCTGCAACAAGCCTCTCAGCCCTGGGGCCTCGTCCACTTCGCCAGCCACGCCCACTACAACCGCAAACAACCCACCGAAAGCGACATCGAACTCTCCGACGGCAGCCTGCGCCTCAAACAACTCGACCAACTCGCCCTGGCCGAACACTCCCTGGTCGCCCTCAGCTGCTGCCAAGGAGGCGACTCCAAAGGCCAAGCCCTGGACGAACCCGTCACCCTGGCCACCGGCTTCTCCGCCGCCGGCGCCGAAACCGTCATCGCCAACCTCTGGAAAGTCGACGACGAAGTCGCCCGCCTCTTCTTCCTAGAATTCTACCGACAACTCGCCCAAGGCGCCTCCCCCCTCACCAGCTTCACCCAGGCCCAAACCGCCACCCGCAAACACTACCCCCTCCGCCGCGACTGGGGCGGCTTCTTCCTGTTGGGCAACCCCAGCTAACTCCAGCCTGGACCGTGTCGCCTGGCCGAAAACCACTGAGTTGCGAACGCTACCAGCGCCCGCCCGCTGCAGCAGCGCAGGGGAAGGGCCAGCCGCTCGTCGCCGGTGGCCGCAAAAGCCTCGCCAACCTCGACGAAATCGCGGTCGTCATGCACCAGATCCTGGCGCCACACCCACTCTCGCCGCCCCTCCACCAGCATCGCCGATCCAAAGCGACTCTCGCGCTTGCCCGGCCATTCGGCTAAATGCTCCGCATAATGCAGCAGCGTATTGTTGCCGTGATCAACACCCAGCAGCAGTACCTGCACGTCGTGATCCACCATTCGGGCCAAGGGCGAGCCCGCCCCCAGAGCCGGCGTCAGCGGATGAGCGCAAGTGATAACCTCCGCCAAAGGACCCAATGCGGCGCAAGAATCCGAAGGATGCTCACTACGAACCACCCCCGGCCGAGTGCGAAAATGCTCCGACACCGCGCTCATCTTCCGACCCGGAGTAAGATCCGCCCGAAACGGGGGCGTATGCTCACGAATCGCCTCCCACCAAGACTCCGGAACCGGTGGATTCCTCCAGGCCGCCGGATCGCTATTCTCGGAAGTATGAGTCTGCATCACCACCGTGCCCCGCGGCCCCACCGCATCCAGCAAAGCGTCCACCACCGTCTCCGCCCCACCCACCACATACCCCAGCCGCGACATCGAAACATGCACCCTCACCAAAGCCCCCAGGCCCACCCCCACCGAATGGAACGCCCCTGTCAAAGAACCCCGCGTCCAAGGAAGTCGCTCCCCATGCATCACAAAACAAACCTTGTCGCCCAACCCAACGACTCCTGCGACCCACAACCCTGGCGGGCGTTCATCAGGACTCGTAAATCAAAAGCTCCCCGTCCCATCGATAGCAGCAGACCTCCGCAGGCAAGGGCTCAGGCATGTCCGGTAAAAGCCCTCCTGGTGGTCCCAGAGTCCTCGATATTTCTGTTCGAACTGTGCCGAACTCGGGCAATTCTTTACCCTTCAGTGTCAAGTTTGCTGGTCCCGTGGTCTTTATCGCACGCAACTCCGGCACGCTTACGGGTTCCGATTGGGGCATCGCCCACTGCAAAACAAGTAACCCTCGACTGAGCGGATAAGTCCAGTTACCGTCGGCATCGCGCTGATGCCTGCCAAAGCGTGAAACCACTTCGTCCTGGTGCATCCCCAGAGACAGACCCGCCAAAGACAGGCCAGAGTGACGATGATTGGAATCTAGCCTCCGTCGCGTGCCACGCCATCGATGATAATGAAATGTTAGGGCACGCGACTCCGTTGGTTCCCAACTCCTGTTCGGTCCGCTTCGCTTCCCTGAACAGGGAGTTTGGAACTAGCGACCCTGTCGCAGCGAACATTCCGGCTGACGCAATCAATACCAGACAGACGGCGGCATCAACCTTCCTCATCCTGGCTAGTTTTGACAGACCAGCGCCGTGCCCTTGTCTGTGCTGCCAGCAGCCTCCAGCATCGCCTTGGCCCACCGCAAAATACTCGCAATCAACCCCGGCTCGTCCAGCCGAGCCGCATCCACGTGCAGCACCGGAATGCCCAGCTCCCGATCGCGCCGCTGCTCCTTGCGCGCATCCCCGTGGAAGGGCGCGCCATCCAGTTCCACCGCCAGCGTCACGCTCTTGCCTCCCCCACTGATCACCAACAGATTGTCCACGCAGCGATAGCCAACCCCCGTCCGAATCGTCACCTGAGGACACCAGACCAGCGAGGCCGTCTCTCCCCTCATCACAAAACCCCGGTGCAAACCGGCCTTCTCTCCGCTCACGCCGTCGATGGCCGCGACCTTGCAACCCAACCGCTCCAGGCGCACTCCCATCAGCGGCATTCCCAGCAAAGCCACCCGCACCAACAACCGCTTCTCGCACCAAGAATCGAACCGCAACTCATTAAATTGCCGCCAGAATGCCTCATCCTTCGCCCGCAAAGCCTCCAACCGACGAACCTCCTCCCCGGCCTCTTCGCCCAGACGCAAAGCAATGGTCCAAAGCGGATCTTCCAGTGTGCGCACCTGATGAGGCTGCGGATGCTCCGGCACCAAAACCTCGCCATTCCAGAACTCGCGAATGGCCTGCCCCAATTCACGCAACGCCTCTCGGGTCGCAGGCGCCGCACTCGGACGCCCCCGTCGCCCAATCCCGCCCCAGAGCTTACCGAACTTCGTCTTAAAAAGCCGCTCCAACTTCTCCAAACATTTCCCAGAAATAGGCCTATACCCCATTTCCACCTGCGCCAAATACGACTGAGTCACCCCAATCTCCACCGCCGCCTGCCGCTGAGAGAAACCCTTCTTAACCCGAATCTTCACGATTCTCCGGGCCAGTTTTTGCTTGAAAGAGAGCACACCTGATTATCCCATGAAAGCCCATTCCTGAACAGGTGAACACCAAAATAAATTATCCCAATAATGAGCCAAACCCTTAATGCTAATCGCCCAGACGTTCGAAAATACCCTTAGTGAAGCCCGCGGAGAGCGAAAGGACCACGCAACCAGCCCACCCTCGCCTTCCCTGAATCAGCCTCCCAACCCCGGGGTCCTCCAGGACGCCACAAAACGTGAATATGGCTATTTGATCCTTTGGTTTTGAGACGGGCTCAGGCGAAAGTCTGGTGGCCGAAGCCGATCCCAGGCCAACACCATGGGCGACCGCTTAAAAGGGCTGGGCGCTACCCCGAGGCCGGATTGGAAGAGAAGCTTGAGCGGAGGGTTATATTTAAATTGACGAGAATTCCAGTCTCACCGTAGGCGTAGGTGTTGAGCTGTAAGGCAGAAGAGTGGAAGTACTCCAAGCCTTGGATTTAGAATAGTTTCCACTATTTTCTTCCCAGACATAGCACCCTGGTTCG
>JAFKGI010000008.1 GCA_017307785.1 Vulcanimicrobiota bacterium
GATCACGAAATAAGTATTATACCCGAGCCGGTGGACAGGCCGGGCGAGTGGCGAAATTGGTAGACGCGCAAGACTTAGGATCTTGTGGAGCAATCTGTGAAGGTTCGAGTCCTTTCTCGCCCACTCAACCAAAAAAGTCCATAGGCAAGTGGCATGCGGGAGTAGCTCAGTGGTAGAGCATCGCCTTGCCAAGGCGAGGGTCGAGAGTTCGAACCTCTTCTCCCGCTCCACTAAAAGGGCCTTAAGGGCCCTTTTTTATTTCCTCGCTAGGAGGACCTATGCAGGTCAAAGTCTCTGAATCCTCACCGTTCGAGCGCACGCTCGAAGTTACGGTGACCGCGGACCAGGTCGAAGGCGCTTATGAGAAGGCTTTCGGTCGAGCTGCCAAGCGGCTCCGTTTGCCCGGCTTCCGGCCCGGCAAAGTCCCCATCCCCATGGCCAAAAAGTATATTTCCGATGAAGGCTTGAGCGGTGACGTCGTGGACGACGTCGTGCCCAAGGCTTACGTGGAAGCCCTCCGCCAGGAAAATCTGGAGCCGATTTCCCAGCCCAAGTGGGAGCTCGTGCAGCGCGAGCGCGGCAAGGAGTTGGTCTTCAAGGTCTCCTTCGAAGTCAAGCCCGTGGTTGAGATCGAGGGCTATAAAGCCTTCAAGCTCAAGAACGAAAAAGAAGAGATCTCCGACGAAACCGTCAACAACGCCCTCGATGAGCTGCGCGGCAACCAATCGCGCATCGTCGACATTGAAGACGATGCCCGGGAGCTGAAAGAAGGCGACCTGGCTCTGGTGGACTATCGTTCCACCCTCGACGGCGAAACCGTCGACGGCGGCGCCGCCACCAACTACCTGATGGAAGTGAATCGCGAGCACTTCATTCCCGGATTCGTGGACAACCTGGTTGGTTCCAAGAAGGGTGAAGAGAAGGAATTCGACATCACCTTCCCAGAGGACTATCCCAATCAGGTCCTGGCCGGCAAGTTGGTGCACTTCCACTTCAATCTGCACCAGATCAAGACCCGCGAACTGCCGGAGGCGAACGATGACTTTGCCAAGTCCGTTTCTCCTCACGCCACCATTGATGAGCTGCGCAAAGACATCCGCGAGCGTCTCGAAGCCAATGCCGAGCGCAAAGTGCGCGAGCAAGTCGCGATCAAGATCATCGACAAGCTGCTCACTCAGGTCGAGACGGAAATGGTGCCCAAGTCGCTCCATCAGTATCGCACTCAGGTGGAACTGCGTCGCCGCATCCAGCAGATCGAGCAAGCCGGAATCACCATGGAACGCTATCTGGCCGACCGCAACGTCAACCAGAATCAGTGGGTCCAGGAACTGTCGGTGATGGGAATGCTGGAGGCTCGGGTCGAGATTCTGCTCAACTCGCTGGCCAGCCGCGAGGATCTGCACCCGACCGATGCCGAGATCGAAGAGTTGCTGGGCGTGGAAGCCCAGAACCGCGGTGTCAGCCTGGCTCAGCTCAAGGCCGGTATCGACAAGGAAGGCAGCGAGCCGCTGATCCGCTATGCGCTGCTGCGCGCCAAGGTCATGGACTTCTTGTTCGACAACGCTGAAGTCGAGTTCGTCCCCGTCGGAACCGTCATCGAAGAGGAGCCCGAAGAGGAAAAGAAGCCCAAGGCTAAAGCCAAGACCAAAAAGGCCGATGAAGAGAAGGCTGGCGAGGAAGGTGAGGCTTCGGCCAAACCTGCCAAGAAAGCTAAAGAAGCCAAGGAGGTCGAGGAGGGCGAAGCTGCTGAAGCCAAGCCCGCTGCCAAGAAGGCCAAGGAGCCCAAAGCTAAGGCGGAAGCGGATGCAGCCGCCGAGGGTGAAGAGAAGCCCAAGCCCAAGCGCGCCCCCAAGAAGAAGACCGAAGAGTAGTTCCTCGCGGTCGACGAAAAAGGGACGCCTCCGGGCGTCCCTTTTTCATGGTGTGGTCCGTCTCTTTCCTGGCTGATCGGTTAGTTCTGCACGTATAACTTGAAATTGGCAGGGCCAAGCAGGTACTGTGTGAAAGCCAACGGCAGAATCAACCTTGAAGGATGGTCCATGTCAAACGCTTCGAACCCCACCCTCTCACGCGCCATGAATTGGATTCCCACGGTAGTGGAGTCCACTGCCCGGGGCGAGCGAGTTTACGATATCTTCTCGCGACTGCTGAAGAATCGGATTATCTTTATCGGAACTCCGATCAACGACGTGGTGGCCAATCTGGTCATCGCCCAGTTGCTCTTTTTGGAGCAAGAGGATCCCGACAAAGACATCGACATCTACCTGAACAGCTGGGGTGGCTCCACCAGCGATGGCCTGGCCATCTACGACTGCATGCAGTTGGTTAAGCCGGAGATTTCCACCATCTGTATGGGAATGGCCGGCAGCGGTGCCGCCATCCTCCTGGCAGGCGGCAACAAGGGCAAGCGTTTCGCTCTCCCTTATGCCGAAATCATGCTGCACCAGCCGAAGGGCGGGGCCCGTGGACAGGCCACGGATATTGATATTCAGGCGAAGGAAATTCTGTACACCCGGCAGGTGATGAATGAGATTCTCGCCAAACACACTGGCCAGACGGTGGAAAAGATCCTCGCCGATACTGACCGCGACTTCTACATGAATGTTCAAGAAGCCGTGGAATACGGAATCATCGACAAGATTATTACCAAGGATAGCCGCTAGGCGTTTTGCGGTCGTTGGACCGCGTGGAGGAGTACCATGTTCCGATTTGGGGATGACAGAGGCACTTTGAAGTGCTCATTCTGCGGCAAGAGCCAGGATCAGGTTCGCAAGCTGATCGCGGGTCCCGGGGTATACATATGCGATGAGTGCATAGAATTATGCAACGAGATCATCGAGGAAGAACTTTCGCGTACTACCGAAGATCCGATGCGTTTCCGCAATCTGCCGAAGCCCAAGGAAATCAACGCGATTCTCGACCAGTACGTGGTCGGCCAGGAACGCCCCAAGCGAACCCTGTCGGTAGCGGTTTATAACCATTACAAGCGTATCCACGGCAAAGGCGGCACCCCCGCTGGCGGCGAGGAAGTCGAGCTGCAGAAGAGCAACGTGCTGCTGGTTGGTCCCACCGGTTGCGGTAAGACCTATCTGGCCCAAACTCTGGCCAAGATTCTCAACGTGCCGTTGGCGCTCGCCGACGCGACCTCGCTGACCGAGGCCGGCTACGTGGGTGAAGATGTCGAGAACATCCTGCTCAAGCTGATCCAGGCCGCTGACTATGACGTCAAGCGGGCTCAGCAAGGCATCATCTACATCGACGAAATCGACAAGATTGCCCGCAAGTCGGAGAATCCTTCGATCACCCGAGATGTCTCCGGTGAAGGCGTGCAGCAGGCTCTGCTCAAGATTCTGGAAGGAACGGAAGCCAACGTGCCCCCTCAGGGTGGCCGCAAGCATCCTCATCAGGAATTCATCCAGATCGACACGACCAACATTCTCTTCATCTGTGGCGGCGCTTTCGAAGGCCTGGAAAGAATCATCGAACAGCGCGTCAAGGACCAATCGATGGGCTTCCGTGCTTCCATCGAGAGCCGCAAAGAGCGAAAATTGGGTGAGTTGCTGGCCATGGTGTTGCCTGAAGACCTGCTCAAGTTCGGCCTCATCCCAGAGTTCATTGGTCGTCTGCCCGTCGTGGTGACGCTCAATTCGCTGGATGAAGAGTCTCTGATGAAGATTCTCACCGAGCCGAAAAACGCTCTTCTCAAGCAGTACCAGAAGATCTTCCAGATGGACGGCGTCGACCTGGTGTTTACGAAGGAAGCTGTTTCCTGCATTGCCCGCGAGGCTCAGAAGCGTAAGACCGGCGCCCGCGCCCTGCGCTCCATCCTCGAAGAAGTCATGCTGGACATCATGTATGAAGTGCCTTCGCTGCCCAGCATTCGCAAGTGCATTATCACTCCCGAGGTGATCGAGAAGAAGGCCGAGCCGACCCTGATCTTTGTCGAAGAGATGAAGAAAGAAGCCAGCTAGGCCTCAGCTAAGAAGACCGTCGGGAAGAAAGAGAGACTGGAGCGCTCAGCACCAGTCTCTCTTTTGTTTAGGGCGAGCTTTGAGACCGTGAGGCTCCTCACCCTGCTTGCAGGGCCACGAAGAAATCTTCCAGAGTGGGTTCGGTGGGCTCCACGGGGCCCTGGGCAAGGTCTCGGACAGCTTGCCACTGGCATTCTCCGGACGGTACTTCGTTGGGGACCAGGAAGCGGATGCGATTGCCGGAGGGGAAGGGTGTGGCCAGCCAGCCCTGGCAGGCCAGGAATTCCAGTGCCTCGGAGCGCTTCTTGGGCACAAAGTGGTAGAGTTGGCCGGGCAAGGCCTGTTCTTTGATCTGGACGGGGCTGCCCTGGGCCAGCAGGCGTCCGGCGGCGATGAAGCAGATCTGGTCGCAGCGCTCCACCTCATCGATGTTCTGGGTCGTGACCATGATCGTTTTGCCGGAGCGGCTCAGTTGCACGATAATGTCCCAGAAGCAGCGACGCAGCCCGGGGTCCACGGCTCCCGTCGGGTCGTCTAGAAAGATGATGTCGGGATCGTGCAGTAGGGAGACCGCGAAAGCCAGTCGCTGGCGAATTCCCCCCGGTAGGTGGAAAGCCAGTTGTTTCTGGCAATCTTCCAGGCGGCACAGTTTGACAAGATGGTCGCGTCGCGCTCCGGCCAGAGTGGGCGGCAGCCCCTGGACGCCGGCGAAGAAATTCAGGTTTTCCAGCACGGTCAGGTCCTCGTAGAGGCTGAACTTCTGACTCATGTAGCCCACTCGGGAGCGTATTTGCTGAGATTGAGTGCGGATGTCCAGGCCCAGGACTTTGCCGCTGCCGGAGCTGATAGGAAGAATGCCCAGCAGCATGCGGATGGTGGTCGACTTGCCTGCTCCATTCGGTCCCAGGAAGCCAAAGATAGAGCCATAGGGTATCTGAAAACTGACGCCGTCCACGGCCGCGAAATCGCCAAACTTTTTGGTCAGGTCATGGACATCGACGCAGAATTCGCTCATAGGACGGCGGCCCGCCGAACCTGAGCCCATAAAAAAGTCGAGACTCCCAGAAAGACCAACATTCCGCCCCACCGTATCAAAAGGCAATATTCCCGCAAACCGACTTTGGTCGCGGAGGTTCACCCGCGAAAGTCTTGAAATTCGAAAGATGCCAATACGAATTCTTCTGGCCGACGACCACTCCGTGGTCCGACAAGGCCTGCGCATGTTTCTAGAACTGGACGAAACCATCGAGGTGGTGGGCGAAGCCAAGAACGGCGAGGAAGCCATCCAGATGGTGGGCGAGCTGCACCCCGACGTGGTGCTGATGGATGTCCTGATGCCCAAAATCGACGGGCTCTCGGCGACCCAAAAAATCCGCCAAGAGTATCCGGACACGGAAGTCCTGGTGCTGACCAGCGTCCTGGACGAGGTCACTATCTCCAACGCCGTGCGCAACGGTGCCATCGGTTACCTGCTCAAGGATACCCAGGCCGAGGACTTGTGCAAAGCCATTCATCTGGCCGCTGAGGGCAAAGTGCAAATGTCCCCCGAGGTGGCCGCCCGATTGGCCCACGAGTTGTGTGAAGAGCATCCTCGACTCGAGGAGCTGACCAGTCGCGAACGCGAGGTGCTCCAGTTGATCGCCAACGGCGCCAGCAACAAAGACATCGCTTCGCACCTGTTCATCGCCGAAAAGACCGTCAAGGCCCACGTGAGCAATCTGCTGGCCAAGATGGGAGTGCAAAGTCGCACGCAGGCGGCTCTCTACGCCGTTCAGAAAGGCTGGGCTCGCCCGTCGTGAAGGACGCCTGCTTCCAGGGACTCAGTCCGCGCTTGCTGCAGGCGATGGAAGCAGCCGTGGGTTCCAGTCCGGCCGCGCTGGCGCTGGTCGACCAGGACTTTAAAATGCACGTGGCCAGTCCCTCACTGGGCAACCTGGTGGGAAAGACCTGGTCCGACCTGCTGGCCTCGCCCTACCTGGAACTCTTTCCGCCCGAAGAGCAGCTGATTATGGCGGAAAGGCTGCAGCATCCGCCCGACCCGGAGTTTTTCTTTCCAACCCGGCTCCAGCACGTCGACGGTTCCATCCGCGAAGTGGACGGGCGTTGCTACCGGCTGAACATTCCCGACGAATGTTGGACGGTAGTCATACTGGTTGACGTCACCAGCGAACGCCGCCTGCTGCGCAAACTCGGCGGCATCTCGCTGGTGGTTTCCAGTCTCACTTACGCCGGCAACCTCAAGGCCACCCTCGACTCGATGGCTCAGCGCGTGGTGGAGACGACTGACGCCATCGCTGCCATGGTCTTAACCTGCGAGAACGCCGAGCGCGAAGATTTCCGTTTCTCGGTCGGTGGTTCGTTCGCCATGCCCGCCGACGGCCTGGAACTTATGGAAGCCTCCCTGGCCTGCCACAAAGAAATGACCCGACTGGGCATCGATTTCCCCCCCGTCAAAGCTCGCCTCACTCGCCAACCGGAAATCGTCACCAACCTGCGCTGCCTCCTCAATGGCGTGGATATGTCGGAATTTCCGGAGCCGGTGCGGGCGCTTTTCAGCCTGACCCAGACCCGGGTCTGGAGCACGGTGGTGGCGGTCCCCATCCTGAAGGGCTCGGAGTTTCTGGGAACGCTCAACTGCTACTACAAGGCCTGCGGAAACATCGAGTCGGCCGAGCTCAGCTTCTTGCGCACCCTGGCCGACCTGGCCGGTGTGGCGCTGGAAAACGCCCGCCTCATGGAAGAGTTTGAGCGTCAGGTGGTCTTGCAAGAACGGCGCCGTCTGGCCCGTGAGCTCCACGATTCGGTCTCTCAGGCCCTCTACGGCATCGCCCTGGGCGCCAAGACGGTCAAGGCCCGCTGGAACTCGCACCCCGAGAAAGCGCTGCAGTCGCTGGACTACGTGCTCGAGCTGGCCGAAGGGGCCGGCAAGGAAATGCGGGCCCTGCTCTACTCGCTCCGGCCCGAGTCCCTCGAGGAAGAAGGCCTGGTCCAGGCTCTCAAGCGCCAGGCCGAAGCGCTCCAGGCACGCTACGGCATCCAGGTCGACTTTCAGGCCGCCAGCGAGCCCGAACTGGACCCGGCCCGCCGACTGGCCCTCTTCCGCGTGGCCAGTGAATCCCTACACAACGTGGTCAAACACAGCGGGGCCAAGAACGTTACCGTGAAGTTGGACTGGTCGCCCGAGCGTTGCGAACTGGAAGTCAGCGACGACGGGGTAGGCTTCGACTCCCGCAACGCCGGTCCCGACCACTATGGCCTGGAGAACATGCGCGAAAGGGTCGAGGGGATCGGGGGCCACTGGTCCCTGACCAGCGCCGAGGGCCATGGAACCACCATCCGAGCCGAACTGGACTTATCGACGTCGGGCGAGGTTCAACTGCGGTAAGGCTCCCAGGCCGGCGGCCGGGAACAACTGCGCGGACTGGCCCAAAAGCCAGTCCAGGAAGACTCGGTAGTCGTCGTTCTCGACCAGGGAAAATCCGTCCAGATCGGTCTGAAAGCCGTCGGTGGCGGCCAGCACCCGCACAAACTGGTTGCTCGGCAAGCCGTCGATCATTCGTCGAACCGACGTGATTCCGTCGTTGACGAGCTCCACGTAGCTGGGAATCTGCAGCCCGCCCTCTTGCACCCCGGCGGTGATCACGGCCGTTACCGGACCCTTGGGGAAGGTGCTCCCACTCCAGGGCTTCACCTCCCGGGTGGTCAAACGAACGCCGCCCGTGTTGCCCGCCAGTCGAGCCTCCGCCCCGTGGCGAATGATCTTTTCCTGCTGACTGGAGCGGACTCGTCCGACCACCAGCGGTGTTTCCGGCAGCAGCTTCCCATTCATGAAGATCGGCACCGGACACCAGGCAGCCCGGTCGGCCAGCAGCTCCTGTTCGGCCGTCCAGCCCGTTTTCCAGCCAAAGAACATGCCGATGACATCGCGCTGGTTGAAGAGATGCTTGATGGTCTCGCGCCACTCCGCGGGCGTGCGAATCAGCTGGAAAACCGTCTGGGCCCGCCCTCCGTGGGGAGGAGTCCAGGACTGGCTTTCCTTGCCCTGGCTGCTCCAGCGCGTCAGGTGCCCGCGCTGACCGTCCCAGCTGGCCAGGGCGATAGCGCTGGGGCGTGTGCCCACAGCCGTGTTCACGGCCGTGGCCAGATGCCTCAAAGCTCGGTTCGTCCCCGGCTCCTGTTGCAAAAGATAATTCAGGATCTGATCGAGCTCTTTCTGGCTGAAGACCAGGCCGTGAAAGACGAAGCGCACGTGGCTATTCTTGCTCTCGAAGTCCATCCTCGAGGCGCCTCCGGCCACCCCGCACTGCACCAACTTCAGCAGCAGATCGTCGGTTTTCTTGAGCTGGTAAGCGGCCAGCTTGTCACGAGCGTGGGACAGATCCAGCGTGAACTGACCCGAGGACTCCAGTCGAGCCTCGGACTTCAAGTCCTCGAGAAAGGCCTCCAGGGAAAGCGTCATGACGGACGGTTAGAAGTTGAAGGTAAAGAAATCGAATCCCGACGGATTGAAGAGCGACTGGGAGTCGGCGGTCGATCCGACAAATTCGCCGTTCTGACCACGGAACCGGGCCACCAGCACGTTGTCTCCCAGGCCACCGGTGCTCAACATGAAGTTATTGCTCGGATCAAGACCCACGAAGCGGGAACTCACGCCGGTCGTCACCGCCATCGGGTTGGTGCTTAGAGCGGTTAGCGCCCCCGTGGAGTTGTCCACATTGTAGCCGAACATCTGAGGCAAAGTGGCGTGACCCACATAGTACTGACCGTTGCTGGCGAAGTCGCCCATGTTCATCTGGGTGGCCGGGGCAATATTGCTGGAGGCCCCCAAGACCCCATTGTTGACCGGAAAGGAAAAGAGCCGGTCATTCACCTCGCTGGTACGCACCACCGCCACCAGGGCGGCCTGGCCGGGTCGCACGTCGACGTCTATCGCTTCGTAGTTGGCATTGCCCAGGGTGTTGGCCTGGGCCGTAACCGTCAAGCCGCCGTCGGGTGCGATGTTGAAAGTCTCGATCTTGTTGACCTCAGGCACGTGTAGGGCGCCGCCGCCGAAACTGAAATCGGCGTCCTTGATGCGAGTCAGGTTGTTGGTCAGACTGTTGGTCGTGAGCACGTCAGCGCCCACCTGGCTTAGCGTGCCGTCACTAGCAACGGCGTAGCGTCGGATAGAACCGGCCGTCCCGACGCCGTTGAAAGCCGCCCCTACATAGACGAACCCGCCGGAGGGATGAACCACCATAAAAAGCGGATTGGCCGGGGTCGCTACCGTGCCCAGAAAGGCCGCGCCTCCGTTGTTGTCCATCGTATATTGACTGATAGTGGCCGAAGAGCTGTTGAGAACATAGAAGACGTTGATATTGGGATGAGTTTTGACTAGAATCGGATTGCTGCCGACCCCGGTGGTGAACTGGTTGTTGAGCACGCTGCTGGTGCCATTCTGAACGTTGAGGCCCTTGATGGTGAAGCTGCCGGCTGGTTGGGTATTGGCGATGATCGCGTATTCATGAATGCTGGCTGTATTGACGGTCACCAGGTTCACGGTGTCGTCTGAACCACAACCGGTTGCAATCAGGGCTGCTGCAAGTCCCGCCAGGCCGAATAGTTTCTTGGTCACGAAGATTCACCCGAGCTCTCTCTTAGGTTAGGACGCAACGATTCTTTCACTGACTTGCATTACCTGGCTACTGAGTTGAGTTTTCGTTGGTCTCTAACGTGCCAACTCGATTCTCACGCTTTGCACGTCCCGCACCCAGCGGGCGTTGCGCTTTTCCCGGGGTACCACCAGGCGGAACCCCTTGCCATCCTCGGCCAAAGCCACCCAGACCTCGTTGTCGCCAAAAAGCGGGTCCAATTCCGCCAAAGAAAACACGACCCGATACCCGTCCTGGCCTTGAGCCACCACGTAGGCGGCCATCCACTTGCCCTTCAGGTCGTGCTGAGCCGGCACGCCCGCTTTGTCGAGCAAATCCTTGAGCAACACTCCCGAGTAGGTGTGCTGCTCGGTCTTTACCGGTCGCGCCCATTCCTTCAGTTCGGCCACAGAGTAGGTATGCGGCTTCTCGACCTGGCCCCCAATCTCCAGGCTTTGAGCCCTTCCCAAGCTGGCCAGGGCCATCCAAAAAATCCATCTTTTCATCGGCCGGGCTTCGCGCAGGCTCCCGCCTTTACTTGCCAGAAGGCACAGAAGTGAGACGTAGAACCTTTTTAGCCGGCCTCAGCGCCGCTTCCATCGCCCCTTTCGTGCAGGCCAAAGGCGCCGTCAACCCCTTGCTGTTGCCCTTTAAGCCACTGCCCGCCTTCGACCGCTACAAGGTCAGCCAGTTCCCCGACGCCTTCAAGCAATCGATGACCAGCTATCGGGCCGAAATCGCGCGCATCGCCAATCAAAAGGCCGCTCCCACCTTCGAGAACACGCTGGCCGCTCTGGAAGACAGCGGCCGCGAGTACAATCGAGTTTCCATTCTTTTCGGCGTCTATACCTCGACCATGAACGACAAGTCGGTGCAGGCTCTGGAGCGGGAGTGGAGCCCGAAGTTCGCCGCCATGACTGACGAAGTGGTCCAGAACGACAAACTTTTCCGACGCATCGAAGCGGTCTACAAGAGCAAGTTCGGCAATCCCGAGCAGCAGCGTCTGGCCTGGGTCTACTACAACCAGTTCGTGCTCCAGGGCGCCCGCCTCAATCCGGCCCAAAAGAAGCAGCTTTCCGAATACAACCAGAAGCTAGCCGGCCTCTATACCAAGTTCAGTCAGAACCAACTGACCGATGAAGAAGAGCAGAAGATCGTGTTCGACAGCAAAGACGATCTCAAGGGCCTGCCCCAATCGGTGGTCGATTCCATGGCCGAGAACGGCAAGTGGGTGCTTCGCAACACCCGTTCGGCCATGGAGACCTTCCTCACTTACTCCGATCGCCGCGACCTGCGCGAAAAGGCCTTCAAGCTGTGGAGCTCCCGTGGCGACATGGGCGGCAAGACCGACAACAATCAGGTGGTGGCCGACATCCTGCGCCTGCGCGCTCGCCGGGCCAAACTACTGGGATTCCCCACCTTTGCTCACTGGCGTCTGGAAAACAGCATGGCCAAAACGCCCGAGGCCGCTATGAAGCTCATGATGCAGGTCTGGCCGGCGGCCAAGGCTCGCGTGGCCGAAGAAGTCAAAGACATGCAGGCCATCGCCGGCCACGAGATCGAGCCCTGGGACTACCGCTTCTACGCCGAAAAAGTGCGCAAAGCCAAATATGATCTGGACGAAAACGAAATCAAGCCCTACTTCCAGCTCGACAAGCTCAAGGGCGGCCTCTTTTACATGGCCAAGCAGCTTTACGGTTTCGACTTTAAGAAAGAAAAAGCCCCGACTCTGCGCGACGACATCGAGGTTTTCGAAGTCACCCGCCAGGGCCACATCGGCGACTGGTACTTCGACCCCTATGCCCGCAACGGCAAGTCTTCGGGCGCCTGGATGAACGAATACCGCACCCAGGAAAACTTCAAAAAGCCGGTCGCTCCCATCGTCTCCAACAACTCAAATTTCGCCAAAAGCAAACAGGTCTTGCTCTCCTTCGACGACGCCGAGACGATGTTCCACGAGTTCGGCCACGCACTGCACGGCCTCAACTCCAAAGCCCACTACCCGATGCTGGCCGGCACCAACGTAGCCCGCGACTTCGTCGAGTTTCCCTCGCAGATGCACGAGAACTTTCTGACCACCCCGCAAGTGCTCAGCCAGTTCGCCATCCACGCGGAAACGGGCAAGCCCATGCCCGACGAACTGGTGGCCAAGATCAAGCGCTCCTCGACCTTCAATCAGGGGTTCTCCACCACCGAGTTCCTGGCTTCGGCCATCGTGGACATGAAGCTGCACCTGGCTGGAGACGTGGACATCGACCCCAGAGAGTTCGAGAAGAAGACGCTCAGTGAACTCGGAATGCCCAAAGAAATCATTATGCGCCATCGCATTCCGCATTTCGGCCATCTCTTTTCCAGCGATGGTTATGCGGCCGGCTACTACAGCTACCTGTGGTCGGAAGTGCTGGCTCACGACGCTTATGAGGCCTTCGAAGAAACCGGCAATCCCTATGACCCGACAGTCTCCGCCAGTTTCCGCAAGAACATCATGGAAGTCGGCAACACCCTCGACCCGGCCCAGGCCTACCGCAACTTCCGCGGGCGCGATGCCACCATTGATGCCCTGCTGAAGGCTCGCGGTTTCAGCAAATGATCGCCGAATTCGCCCGCGCTCAGGCGCGGGGCGAAAGCGACCGGGAGAAAGCCGTCGCGCTTTACTATGCCGTGCGCGACGGCTTTCGCTACGATCCCTATCGGATCGATCTTTCGCCCGAAGGCATGCGGCCGGAGCGCGTCCTGGAGAACGGCTACGGTTGGTGCGTGCCCAAAGCGGCGCTGCTGTCGGCCGCTTGCCGAGCCCTCAACATACCCGCCCGCCTCGGCTTTGCCGACGTGCGCAATCATCTGACCACCCCCAGGCTGCAAGAAGTCATGCGCACGGACGTTTTTGTCTGGCACGGCTTCTCCGAGATTTTCCTGGAGGGCCGCTGGCTCAAGGCCACCCCCGCCTTTAACCGCGAGCTCTGCGAGAAATCAGGCATCGCCCCTCTAGAGTTTAACGGTCGGGAGGACTCGATTTTTCATGATTTCGACGGTGGCCGACAGCACATGGAATATCTCCGCATGCACGGCAGCTACGACGAAATCCCCTTAGAGCGAATGATCGAAGCCTATCGGGAGAGCTATCCACACTGGGACTTGAAGTCTCTCTAGACGACGTTCACCGTCTGCATCATTCCCAGGTCCTCGTGAACCAGAATGTGACAGTGGAAAACATACATCCCCTTGAAGTCTTCAAAGCGGTGGCGAATGCGGATTCGTCCGTTTTTCGGGATGTTGAAGGTGTCGTGCCATTCTGGTTCCGGGAGCGGCACGTTGTTGACCGACACGACCATGAAGTCGTTGACGTGAATATGAAAGGGGTGTCCGTTGGTGGTGGTATTGATCAGTTCCCACTCTTGCACCGAATTCAGCGGTATGGTGACGTCGACGCGGGTGGGGTCGAAAAGCACGCCGTTGACGGTGAAGTTGGGAAAAGGCGGCGGTGAGTTGTTGGCCTGAGCGAAGGTAAACTGCTTGACCGGATCGGTCAGTTCGGCATCCGTGATATTTTGGTAGGGCGGGGCCGGTAGCTTGTCCGGCAGTTCCATCGTCACCACGGTATTGAGCACGTTGAGTACGCCGATGTTGACCAGGGCATCGTTGTTGGTCACGCTGGTGTCCAGCAATTTCTGGACGTCGTAATTCCCCGGCGCGCCGCAACGGACCAGGACGTCGCAGCGACCGGCCGGTGGCAGTAGCACGCTGCTGACCTGGCGCATACTGGGCAGCGCGATGCCATCCAGCGAGATAACGTTCAGGGTGTGTCCCGTGATCGAAAAGGGAACGGCTGCGCGCGCGGTGCCGTTGATGATTCGCAGTCGAATCACTTCCCCGCTGAAGGCCGAAAGGGTGGGAACCAGCTGTCCATTGACCAGCAGGCGGCGGTTGGCCAGAGCGAAGGGATTGGTGTTGGCAGCATTCCACAGGGGCACCTGGCCGGTGCCGTCCACGTTCAACTCGGTGATCAGGTAAACCAGGTCGCGCGCAGCTTTGATAGCGGGAACTTCGTCCAAACCGCCTTCGATGATGAGAGCGCCGGCCATGCCGCTGATCAGCTGGACGTTGCTGGAGCCGTGCTTGTGCGGATGATACCAGAGCGTGCCCGGCGGCTGCGAAGTCGGAATGGTGTATTCGTATTGGAAGGAGTCGCCCGGATGAATCTCCACGAAGATATTGTCCGAGTTGCCCTGTGGTGACACATGCAGTCCATGAGTGTGCAGGTTGGTGGTATTTAGCTGGTGGGGGGTGTCAGGATTGGCCGGCGGAACCGGGTCGACATCGGCGCCTAAATCATTGCGCAGCAGCACGCGCAGTCTTTCTCCCTGTTTCAGGCGCAAGGTAGGACCGGTCAACTGCCCGTTGTAGCTTCGCAGAGTCACCGGGCTGCCGCCCACCGTGTTGGTAGCCAGGCTGGTGGCTAAAGTGGTGTCCAGGACCCCGTTGACCGCGCGCAACACCTGAGGCTGGATAAAAGCGGGAGGAGTTGGACCCACGACGTTCCCGCTACCCTGGTCGGGTGGCGCGGTGGAGCCGGAGGTGGAAGTGATCTGGGTGACGGAATCGCTGCCGCAGCCCTGAATCATCGAGGCTGCCGATAGGGCAGCCACGCTCATTCCTGCGATCAACAGATTGCGGCGACTAACTTTAGACTCGGGTCCCCCAGCGTACATTGAAAAAGCCTCCAGGCGTATTGTTGCTCCTGGCTGTTCGTTTCTAAGAAGTGAAATCCCCCGGCGAACGGGAACTTTAGACGACGTTCACGGTCTGCATCATGCCCGGGTCTTCGTGAGTCAAAATGTGACAGTGAAGCACAAACAGCCCGGTGAAATCCGTGAAACGGTGGCGGATCTGCACGCTGCCAAAGGCGGGGATGGTAAAGGTGTCGTGCCATTCCGGCTCCGGCAGCGGCACGTTGTTGACCGAGACCACCATAAAGTCGTTGACGTGAATGTGGAACGGGTGGCCACCGTCGCTATTGTTGACCAGATTCCACTGCAGCACCGAATTCAGCGGAATGGTGTGGTCGATGCGATTCGGATCGAAGTGGCGCTGATCGATGGTCAGGTTGCCGAAGTTGCCCGGTGGCGGTGGCTCCAGGGTCGAGTTGAACTCGAAGGTCAGGGTGGTGACGGTGGTATCGGTCAGTTCCGCGGTCGTAATGTTCGGATAGGGCGGGGGAGGCAGCTGACTGGGCAGGTTCATCTGCACCGACCGGTTGAGCACCACCAGCGTGCCCAGGGCGGCCGCGGGATCGGGGAACAGGCTGGTGGCGGCCAGCTTGGTGACCTGGTAGGTCCCCGGAGCACCGCACTTGAGCAGCACGTCGGCTCGACCCGCCGGGGGAATCTCCAGGCTGTCGACCTCGCGCATGCTCGGCAGCGAGTTGCCGTCGAGGGCGACTACATAAAGCTTGTGTCCCGCGAATTGGATGGGAAGGGCGGTTTGCACCGAGGCATTGATGACGCGCAGTCGGATCACTTCGCCCGAGAGCGCCGTTAAGGCCGGCCTCAATTGACCGTTGATCAGCAGGCGTTGATCGTCGGCGGTAAAGGGATAATCGCTGGTCCAGGCCGGCACGGTCCCGTCCGGCTGCACGCTCAGTTCGGTCATCATGTAGATGATGTCGCGAGCGGCCGCGATTTCAGGAACCTGGTCCAATCCGCCTTCGATGATTAGCGCCCCGGCCATACCGGAGAAGAGCTGCATAGAAGACGAGCCGTGCTTGTGCGGGTGATACCAGTAGGTTCCGGGGGCGTGGTTGGCCGGAATCTTGTATTCATACTGGAATTTATCACCGGGATGGATTTCCACGAAGACGTTGTCCGAGTTGCCCTGGGGCGATACGTGCAGTCCGTGGGTATGCAAATTGGTGGTGTTGAACTGGTGCGGAATGCTGATATTGGCTGGAGGCACCGGGTCCACGTCCGGCGGCAGCTGATTGTCGATTAAGATGCGCAAGGTATCACCGGGCTTGACGCGGAGCGTCGGTCCGGTCAGCTGGCCGTTGTAGCTGCGCAGGTTGACGGTCTGATTGCCGACCTGATTGGTGGCGTAGGCATGCACAAAGGTCGTATCCAGCAGGCGGGTCTTGCTATCAGACCGCAGCACGATAGGCTGGATGAAGTTCCCAAGGGCATCAGGCAGCGGACCCCCGTTGCCCTGGGCGGCCGTGGACAGGGCGTTAAAATCCCCGCTTCCACCGCATCCCTGGACCATACTGGCGGCCGCGTAGGCCCCCAGAGTCGCGCCTGCCACAAGCAGTTCTCTTCGTCGAACCTGGAAGTCCTCAGTCAACATTCGCCCTCACCTTCGCGCCAAGCATTCGCTAGGCCGGGTATTCCGCTCCTTGTGAAGAGCAGGCTGTAAAGCGCAGGAATTACGAAAAGAGTCAGCAGCGCTGAAACGGACAGTCCGCCTACAATCACGGTCGCCAGGGGAGCGTAGGCGTCCATACCGGTGCGCGGAAACAAGGCCAGCGGCAACATCACGGCCAGCGTGATGGCCACCGTCATCAAGATGGGGCGGACCCGCTGCGGCGCCCCCTCGAGCAAGGCCTCTCGGGCGGTCAAGCCCGAACGTCTCAGCCCCTCGACCCGGTCCAAAAGCAGAATTCCCGCCGTCATGTCCATACCGTGGAGCACCACCAGGCCCAGCAGAAAAACACTGGAGAAAGTCTGCCCCGTCAGCACCAGGGCGGTCAGAACCCCGGCCAGCTCCAGAGGAATGGTGAGCAACAGCACCAGCGGCAGGCGCCAGTCGCGAAACCACAGCACCAGGGACCCATAAATCAGGCCGATGGCCACCATCAGGCCGGTCAGGAGGCGGTCGAAGGAATCCATCATGGCCAGCATTTCGCCCCGTTGCACCGCCCGATAGCCGGCCGGGTAGGGCAACTGGCTCTGGCTGGCCATTTGCAGGTCCATGCTCAGGCGCATGGAGCCCGGGCCGCCCCGGCGCAGCACTCCGCTCACGGAAATGCTGCGCTGCTGGTCCTGATGCTCAATCTGGGCCAGATCGTCGGGCCAGGGTTTGCCGTCCTGGAGCACCAGGCGAACTCCCTGGCGCGTCTCCCCCAGAACCTTACCGGGCCCGCCGGGAGGACGAAAGAGCACTCTGGGGGCTCGACCCGGGGACCACGAGGTCGAGACCATGTGCAGCCCGCGAATCTGGCGTCCTAAGTCCCGGGTCTGCTCGGCCAGCCAGGACAGTCGCTTGAGATTGGGTCCGGATAAGACCAGTTCCACCGGCGTCATGGCCGAGGCCATCACGTCCGAGCCCATTTCCTTGAGCAGCAGCCGCCGAATGCCGGGCACATCGTGCAGGGCGCGGGCATACACATCGTCAGCGATGGCCCACAGGTCCCGCCGGCGCTGATTGCGGTCGCGCAGAGTCACCAGCATACGGGCCGAGTGGGGTCCGCCCAGGTCGTAGCCGGTCAGGCCCGCGGCCTGCGCGTCCATGCCGACCTCGCAGGAGACGCCGACCACCTCGGGGCATCGCCGCAGAACTTCCTCGACCCCCGCGGCCAGGCGAGCCGTTTCCTGGGTGGAGCTGTTGGGCTGCCCCTCCATCTCGACATAGAGCAAACCGGTATCGGCCAACGGCATCATTTCGGAGCCGATCATGGGAACCATCATCCAGCTCAAATAACTGGCGGCCAGGGCCATTCCCAGGATCAGCGGTCCCGCCCCCAGGGCCGTGCGCAGCCAGCCGCGATAGAGATTTTCCCAGCGCCGGCCCACTCCGCCGCCGCGGTAGAAAAGACTGGCCAGCACTGGGGTCAGGGTCAAGCTGACTACCAGCGAGGCGCCCAGGCTCAGCAAAAAAGGCCAGAGGATGCCCACGAACATGTCCTGAGTCAATCCCCCGCACCAGGTTAAAGGCAAGATGGCCAGGGCCAGCACCAGGGTCGAGGACACCACGGCCGGTCGAACTTCGCTGCAACCATCGACGGCCGCTTCGCACGGACCCTTACCGAGCGCACGCTGGCTTGCCACCGCGTGCAGATCGATGATGGTGTCGTCCACCAACCGGCCCAGGGCCAGCAGCAGCCCGATCAGACTGGTGCTGTTCAAGGAAAGACCGAGCGGCACGAAGCTCACCAAGGTCAGGGCCAGGGCGGCCGGAATGGTGGCCAGGGCGATCAGGGTCCCGCGAACTTCCCCTAAAAACAGCCAGACGACGCCGCCCGTCGCCCCAATGGCCAGCAGCAGTTCCAACCACACGTTGGCCTGCACCACCTCCACAAAATGGGCGTTGTTATAAGCTTCCTCGATGACCAGCTCGGGATGAGCCTTCTGCAAAAGACGAACCTGGGCGCGCAGCGCGCTGACCAGGGCGGGCGAGGAGGCGCGAGCGTTCTGGAAGATGTTGATCTCGAAGGCGTCGTGGCCGTTGTAGCGATAACGGGGACTGTCGTGCCCCGGACCCTGACGGACGGCCACCGCTTCCAGGAAAGGTCGCTCGCCCCATTGGCGCCGGGCCAGCTCTTCCAGGTCCGGCAGGTCCCGAAGCGAGCGCTCCAGTTCTTCCAACTGCTGAGGATCCAGCCGCAGCTGGTCGGGCTTTCCCAGCGGTGCGCCGGCCACCTGGCTGCGCAGAGCCACCTCCAGCTGGGTGCGCGGTCCGAAAAGGCTGACCCGCTCCACTCCCGGGACGCCCCGGAAAGCTTCCAATCCCTCCTTTTCCAGCAGCTGGCGAAAGCGCAAGGAGTCCTCACCCTGGGCGTGCACCGCCAGGCTCAGGACCGGCAAATTCAGTGGGTCATAGGCCACCACGCGCGAGCCAGGGGGCAGCACCGCCGCCACCTGGGGCAGGTGCCGGGCGGCATCCTGGCCGTAGGGAAATTCCAGCACCACCACCGAGATCTCGTGCATCGACATCGAGCGCGTGTGGAGCAGACCCGGAAAGGTTGCCAGCCGGCGCTCCAGGGGCAGGGTGACGCTGGTTTCCACCTGGCTGGCGGACAGGTTGGGACAGTTGCTGAGCACGGCCAGCAAGGGACTTGGTAGAGCCGGATTCAGCCGGGTCGGAATCCAAAAGGCCAGGCACGACAAAGCCAGCAAAAAGACGAGAGCGTGCCCCAGCAGCACCTGCCGGGGATGCCGAACCGACCAGAAGATCCAGGTCATGGGGAATGCGCGGCGTCTTCGGGGATCATCAGGTCTCGGTAGCTGCCCACGCCCCAGGAAGCGGCCGTCACCAGGGTCCCGTCACTCAACGGTTCTTGGGCCAGAGCCACCACCATTTCGCCTTCCTTCAGGCCATCCAGAATCTGCGTGTGCGTGTCGCTGGAGATGCCGGTCGTCACGGCTCTGCGGAACGAAAGCTGCTGACCGGCCACCGGCGACACCACCATCACCATCGAGCGGCCTTCGGACTGAAACACCGCTTCCTTGGGGATGCACAGCGCCGACGGCAGCAGGTTGACCAGGCAGCGCATCAGCACTTTCTGTCCGATCGGCAGTTTGCCCGGGCGTCCCCCGTCATCGGCCGGTTTGGGCAGGGCCAGCAGTCGCCCGTCGTGTCCGGCCACCTGTTCCGCTTTGCCTTTGTTGTCGATCAGGGCCTCGACCCAGTAGTGATCTCCCTGACTGAGGGCGGAAACCGTGGTCAGCAGGCCGGGCAGGCTGCCTGACTCTTCCAGGATGTCGACGGCCTGACCGCGCTGCACCAGAAAACGGTCGGCATTGGGAATCTCGGCGCGCACGCGCACCCGGGCTATCGGGCTGAAGGCCAGCACCGGCGCTCCCGGCTCCAGGGTCTGACCCACTTCTGCCAGCTGTCGAATCAACACTCCGTCGCTGGGAGCCAGCAGGCGGCTCGAGCCGACCCGCGCCAGCAACGCCCCTTTCCGAACCGCCGTATCCGCTTGCGCGATTTCCCGGACCACTCCGCCGCCAAACAACACCGTTTCCCCGTCGGGACGGACCAGGGCGGGATAGGTCTTATACACGGACAGCGGCACTTTCTGCACGGTGGCCAGCAGAACCGGGGTGGGAGCGTTCATCTCGGGGGCTCCCGGGCCCATCTCCATCTCGCTCAGGGGCGGCCAGTAGCGTTCCAAGACAGCGCCCGCCGAAAAGGTGGTGGCCGCCAGGGAAACCCCCGCCAACAAGGGTGCCAGCGGCCGTTTGCGCAGAACCAGGCCCACCCCCAGCGGGATGCCGGCCGCCAGCGTGAGCCAGAGCAGCGGGCGATTGATCGGGCGCCGTTCGGCCGGATTGACGTTGAGCAGCACCGGCGGCGGCACCCGTCCGTCCAGATCGACCCGCAGCTGCCAGACGCCGCTCATCGGCAAATCCACGTCGGCCTCGTAGCGTCCAGACCCCTTCGACCGGGCCGCCTGCGGCGACACCAGCATGGGCATGCCGGCCATATCCAGGCCCACCATCAGCTTTTCCACTTTTTGCTCGGGCGGAATTTGGATGGTCAAATGATTCTCGCCCACCCGTGGCGGATTGGGGGAGCACACCACCTTCAGATTGGGGTCGACCAGTTCCCCGGGTCCGCAGTTGGGATCGATGGGAGGTAACGGGGCTCCCGGTTTGCCCGGCCCGATCTGCACCAGGCTCACCACGCGGAACTCGCCCGTGCGGGTGGCCAACAAAAACTGGATGCGCCAGCTGCCCTTCATGGGCAAAACTACCTCGCCCTCATAATGGCCGACGCGGGTTCTCGTCAAACGGGCCATCAGCGGGCGCATTTTGGTGGCCGGCATGTCCATGAGCAGGGACATTTTCAGGTTCGCAAGCTCGGAGGGGCCTTCTTTGGGAGGACTGACATCCACGCTCAGTCGGCATTTCCCCGGCACCGGGGGCCAGGGCGAAAGGCGCGCTTTGAGCGGATAGAGTCCGGCCGGCGCATCGGCGATCTCTTGGGCCAGCCCCGGCACGGCCAGCCACGCCAGCAGGGCCCAAGACACCAGATTTCTCATCGTTTGGGGCAATTCTGGAATTCAGGATGGGATTCCTGGAGCAGAATCGAACGGCTCCCCATGAAGCTCTGGTCTTACTGCATCGCCCTGGTCTGTCTGGCCGCGCCGGCCTGCGCCTGGGATTTCCGCGGTCATCGCACGGTGGTGGCCATTATGAATGACTATCTGGGGTCGGAAACTCGTGGTTGGGTGGAAGAGTGCCTGGCCCAGCACCCCGACCCGCGCGTGCAGACTCTCGAAGGAGCCTGCACTTGGCCGGACGCCCTGCGCGAAGAACGGCCCGACTCCATGGCCTGGCACTTTATCAATCTCCCCTTTGGACCGGGCGACGGACCGGCCGCTCCGGAGACCAACCAGGTGGTCTGGGCCATCGAGCATTTTCGCGAACAGGCTCAGACCAGCGCGGATCCGGTGCAGCGGGCGGAAGCGCTGGCTTACTTGATTCACCTGGTGGGAGACATTCACCAGCCTCTGCACGCCAGCAATTATTACGGGCCGGGCTACGAAGGAGGCGACCAGGGCGGCGGCAAGGTGCCCTTCGTCACCGCCTCCAGCAGCAATCTTCATCAGTATTGGGATAGCGCCGGCCAGCCGCCCGAGATGTCGGTGGAGGAATTGAAAGACCTGGCCATTCGCACCGGTGGCGGGCCCGACGCCCACCAGGTCGATTTCAAATTGTGGGCGGACGAGAGCCACGGATTTGCCATCAACGTGGCCTACCCCGGCGGCGCCCCGCCCGCCGAGATGACGCCTGAATACGGCGAGCGCGCCCGTCAGTTGTGCGCCAGGCGCCTGTTTCTGGCGGGCCTGCGCCTGACTTACGTCTTGGAGAAGCTGGGCCCGGGAGCGAGTTATCACTAACAACCTGCTGGTGGTCAGCGCCGCCAGTCCCGCCTTCTTCCGCAGCCTGCAGCAACTGCTGCTCAGTCTGCGACGGCAGGGCTACAAGCGCTGCGTGGTCTACGACCTGGGCCTGAGTGATGGTCAGCGCTGCCAGTTGCTGCGCGAGTTTGGCTGGATCGAATTGCGCACCTTGCCGGACGGGCCACCTCATCTAGCCGACTGGTCCAACTACGGCTGGAAACCAACCGCCCTGGCTGAAGTCTTGGAAGAATCCGATTGTCCGGTGCTCTGGCTGGACAGTGCCTGTGTACTGGTGGACTCGTTGGAACCGGTGCTTCAAAAGGTGCGCCGCAGCGGCCTGTGGGCCCCGCTGGCCGGTCGAGGCTCGCTGGAAGAGCGGACCCATCCGGGCACCCTGCGCGAACTGGCGGTGGAGGATTCGATTCGTCATCAGCGCTTTCGGGCCGGGGGCGTATGCGCTTTTGACCCGAAACATCCCGAGGCTCGGGCGCTGGTACTGCACTGGCGCCAGCTTTCCTGGGACCCCGCCGTGTTGGCGCCGCAGGGCAGCACTCGCGACAATCATCGCTATGATCAGGCGATTTTGACGGTCCTGCTGGGACGCTCGCAGATGGACCCCTCGCGAGATGAAATCGACATTTCCAGCTCCCATCCCGTCACTTTTCTGCGCACCCGCAACAAGGTGCCCAACTGGATTCCCCTGGCTCTGGATGGCGCCGTGCGTCTATTCTTCGCCATGCGCCGCCATCTTGACGTCTTGATCTGGCGATGGCGGGATCGCGCCGGCGGAGATCGAAAAACGCCCGCATGATAGAAGCACTTTTTCTCGACGTGGGCGGCGTTCTGGGCACCAACGGCTGGGGCCGCGACAGCCGCAAACTGGCCTGCCAGAAGTTCAACCTGGAGGAGGCTGAGGTGGACGAGCGCCATCGCATGACCTTCGATGCCTACGAAATCGGCAAGCTGACCCTGCCGCAGTACCTGGAGCGGACCATCTTCTACCAGCCCCGGGACTTCTCTCAGCAAGACTTTATCGACTTCATGATCAGTCGCTCCCAGCCTTATGCCGACATGATCGAGTTCGTCAGCGCCATCAAGAAAAAATACGGCCTCAAGATCACCATCGTGAGCAATGAGGGGCGCGAGTTGACCTTGCATCGAGTCGAGCACTTCCGCCTCAAGGACTTCGTGGATTCGTTCGTCTTCTCGTGCTTCGCCCGCTTCCGCAAGCCGGACCCCGATATCTTCACCCTGGCCCTGAACATTTCGCTGCACCAGGCCGAGCGTACCCTCTATGTGGACGACCGCGCCCTCTTCGTGGAAGTGGCCCAGGGATTCGGCATGCAGGGCTGCGTCCATGATCACAAAAACCTGGACGCAACGCGCCAGGTTTTTGCGAAGAACGGTCTGACTCTGTAAGTCTTACAGTTTGCCCTGCAGGGGCACCGTGATGGTGGTGCTGCCGGAACCGATGGTGAACGGGCCCTCGGCCACGCCGATCAGCGTGGGGGTGTTCTTGTTGACCTGCCAGTTGGCGTCGTCGGCCCGGTATTCTTCCATACGCTTGATGTCGCCCTGGCCGATGATGCGGTTCGGTCCGAACGTCCAGGAGTGCTCGTCGAGGAACATGGCGCCGTCGCTATCCTTGAGGAATTCTCCGCCCAGCACGAAGCTGTTGCTGGAGCCGTAAAGGCCGTTGCCCAGGCGCTCGAAGCCGGTGGTGTTGACTTCATCATCCTGAATGGCGCCGTCGGCGGGACGGTCGACCACTTCTTGCTTGTTCCAGAACCAGCCTTCGCTGTGGCTGACCTGCTTGTCGGTCCAGAATCCGAATTCTTTTTCCACGGCGAAGCGCTGAATGGGGCGGTCGATGTGCTCGGCGGGCTTCCATTGGTCATCGGGACCACGGCGCACGATCATCGGCTCGTTGGCGTCCGGCTTGTGGTTTCCGTTGGTGTCGAGGCGGTAGACGGTCTTGCCCTGAAATTTGTCGCTGAGAATACGGGTGCTCTGAATCATGGTACGGTTGGCTCCTCTGTATGTGTGATGCCACCATACTCCCGCTCGGGGGCGACCGGGTTAAACCGATGTTACGGGTTGGACAGAATGTTGCAGACGCGACCCACCTGACCGTCGGCCAGGCGAACTTTGATGCCGTGGGGGTGGGTAGGGGAGTTGGTCAAAATGTCCTTGACCACCCCGGGAGTCCGTTTGCCGCTGCGCTGGTCGGCCTTGAGAATGACCTCCACGCGGAGGCCCGGTCTGATTTCGCTACGATTGTTTCCCGCCATCCAGACCGGCCTTCGCCGGCCCGGGCGCAAACTCCGGCCACCCGGCCAGGGCCAGTTGGCCCATGGCCAGCAGTTGGGCCTCGTTGGCCCCGTCGCGCGCCTGCACCGACATCCCCTGGAGAACGGCCATCACGAAGGAAGCCATTTGCTCGGGAGTCACTCCTTGCGGTAGCTCGGCGGGAGGCACCCGCTCGGCCAGCAGTTGCAGCGACTGGCGGCGCCTCTCGCGCAGGAAGTCTTGCACGCCCTGCGATTGCGGGGCGCAGTGAGTCGCCCCCAGCGCCACCATACAGCCGGCCGGCTGGCTGATGTCGCTGAGTTCGCGGGCCGCCTCCGCCAGCATGCGGGCGAAGACCGGACGGGCCGGACCTTCTCGGGCCAGAGCTCGCCCCATATAGGAACCTGGACCCTGCAGGTATTGGTCGACGGCCGCCTTGTAGAGCGCTTCCTTGTCGCCAAAGGCGGCGTAGAGGCTGGAAGGGCTCATGGCCATGGCTTCGGTCAGATCGGTCATGGAGGTGCCTTCGAAGCCACGATTCCAGAACAGGCGCATGGCTTGATCCAGCGCGTGCTCTCGGTCGAAAGCTCGGGGACGGCCTCTGCCTCGCTTTGAAACAATTTTCATAACGATCACTACAATAAACGCTTGACAGGAAAAATCAAGTCGGCTAAGCTCACCCTTGTAAATAAGGAATGAATATTCCAAAAATAATCTTCTGGGAGGTTCCAATGTCTCAACTACAAGGTAAAGTCGCTCTGGTCACCGGCGGTTCGCGTGGATTGGGCGCCGCCATCGCGCTGCGCCTGGCCCGCGAAGGCGCGGCCGTGGCCATCACCTTCACTTCCAAGCCGGACAAAGCGCAAGAAGTCGTCGAGGCGATCCAAAAGGACGGCGGCAAGGCCCTGGCCATCCAGGCCGACGCCGGTGACGTAGCCGCCGTTCAGGCCGCCGTGGCCCGGGTCGCCAAAGAACTCGGCGGCGTCGACATCCTGGTCAACAATGCCGGCATCGCCCCCATGGCTCCGCTCGATCAGTTCTCGCTCGAAGACTTCGACCGCATCGTGGCCGTTAACGTCAAGGGACTGTTCGTAGCCACTCAGGAATCGGCCAAGCACATGAAAGAAGGCGGTCGCGTCATCAACATCGGCAGCGTCAACAGCGACTCGATGCCCTTCCAGGGCGGCGCCGTCTACGCCATGTCCAAAGGCGCGGTGGCCAGCCTGACGCGCGGACTGGCGCGAGACCTCGGCCCGCGTGGTATCACCGTCAACAACATTCAGCCCGGTCCGGTGGACACCGACATGAACCCGGCCCAGGGTCCCTTTGCCGAGTCGCTCATGAAGTTCCTGGCCGTGGGTCGCTACGGCAAAGCTGAGGAAGTGGCCGCCATGGTCGCCTACCTGGCCGGTCCCGAAGCCGCCTATGTAACCGGCGCCAACCTCAAGATTGACGGCGGCTGGGACGCCTAAAAGAGCGGCGAGGCAGGAGCAGGGCAGGATTGGCGAAGCGCCCTGGGTGCAAAAGCTGAAGAGTTTCGCCCGGGCCTTCTTTTGGGGCGGGGTCACCTGGTTGACCCTGCTCCCTTTGCTTTGGCAACTGGTCGGGGAGCGCCAGTGGTTCCTGATCCTGTGTCAGTATGCGCCTCCCGCGTTGTATGCGCTGGCCTGGCTGAAACTGGCCGGTCTGGCGGTCCTGTCTCGCCCTCGCCGAGCCTGGCTGGGGCTCATTCCACCCATTCTCTGGCTGGTTTTTGTCTTGCTGCCGTGGCGCACTCAGCGGCCGCAGAGCGGCGACTTCAGCGTGCTGACCTGGAATATTCAGGCCGGTTTGAGCGGGCCGGAGAAGATTGCCCAGATCCTGGCCCAACAAAATGTGGACGCGATCGCCCTCCAGGAGTGCCGAATTCCCTCGGCTCAGCCCGGAGGTGTCGACCCGCTGCCGGCCATTCTGACGGCTCTGAAATGCCAGGTGGCCCGGGGCGGCGAGCGCGGCGAACTGGTCATTTTGAGCCGCCTGACCATGCAGACCCAGCGACTTCACAATCTGGGCGGGCTGAGTCAGGCTCTCGACCAACCCGTCGAGCGCAAAGGCAAGTTGATCCATCTGCTGGATGTGCATTTGAGGACCGGCGATCCCCAGGGAATCCTCCAAGGAGAGCCGCTCATGAGCCGCAAGCGGGTTTTGCTTTCGGCGGCCACCCGGCGACTGCAGGCGGATTCTCTGGCTCGCGTGGTGGGCAAGATTCAGGAGCCCGTGGTGCTGATGGGAGACTTCAATTCCCCGCCCAGTTCGGTGGCCTATCGCACCCTTTCGGGGGCGATGACCGACACTTTCAGCCAGGCTGGCTGGGGTTGGGGACTCACCTTTCCCGCCAATCACCCGCTCTGGCGTATCGACTACGTTTGGGCCAAGGGACTCACCCCCGTGAGCAGTGAGGTGCTGGACTTGCCGGCTTCCGACCATCGTGCCGTGATCTGTCGTTTTAAGGTCGATCCTTAGGTGCTGCGCTGGGCGATTCAAAGCAATCTGGTCAACGCCGCTGACCTGGAAAAGCTGCTCTCCGCCTGTCGCGAGCAGGGTCTGCCGGCGGTCACTTTCGAGACCGTGCCTTTCTCCAATCAGCCGCCCGAGCTGGATGCCGACATGCCCACCGTTTTCTACGGTTCCACCGGGTGCATGAGCTGCGTCTCGCAGACCGGAAAATGGAATCCCGGCGTTTTCTTTGACCCGGAAAAGTTCTCATTTCCGGAATGGGGAAAGGCCTATGGCTCGCATTGCCTCAACGGCGAAGCCCGTGAAACGACCCTGGCGGAATTGGCTCAAGAAGATCACTCCGACGAGCGGCTCTTTTTTTTGCGGCCCATCCACGACGATAAATCTTTCGCCGGAGAAGTGATGTCTTTTGGCGAGATTCGCAAGTGGGTAGGGGAACTGGACGACACCACCGTGCTCTCCCCGCAAACGCCCATCCTGGTGGCCGAACCCGTGGGGATTTCCCACGAGTGGCGGCTTTTTCTGGTCGACGGGAAAGTCTCCACCGGTTCCCACTATCGCACCCGCCAACGGCTGGACGTCTATGCCGATTTGCCCGAAGCGGTCGTGGCTTTTGCGGAAAAGCTGGCCGCCCTCTGGCGGCCGGCCCCGGTGTTCGTGCTCGACGTGGCCAGTTCGGCCGATCAGCTTTACCTGGTGGAAATCAATTGCTTTAACAGCGCCGGCTTTTACGCCAGTGACGTGGCCAAGTTGGTGAGAGACGTATCGAGGTATGTGAGTGGCTGATGTAATCATCGTAGGGGCGGGACCGGTGGGTCTGATGTTGGCCAACCAGTTGCAAAGGCGAGGCATCCGTTATCGCCTGTTGGAGAGCCGCGGCGGCCGAGAATACTGGTGCAAGGCTCTGGGCGTCTCGCCACGCACCCTGGAAATTTTTGACCAGATGGGGCTTTTGACGGAAGCCCTGGCTCACGGCATTTTCTTCACCGCCTCCAATACAGTGGTGGACGGCAAAACGGTTGCTCGCCTGGAGATTCCGCCCGACCGCTATCCTTACAGTCCGATGGGGATGGGTCAGTTCGATACCGAAGAGATTTTGGAACGCGATCTTCGCCGGCGCGGCGGAAGCATCGAGTGGTCGAGCCAGGTGACCTCTTTCCGGCGAACCATGAGCGGGGTCGAGGTCGAGTGGACTTCGCCGAGCGGTTCCCACCAGGAAACCTGTCGCTATCTGGTCGGCTGTGACGGTGCCCACAGCCTGGTGCGTAAGGGTCTGGGCCTCACCTTCGAAGGGGAAAAATTCGATCAGCACTTCTTTCTGGGCGACGTGGAGCTGGAGTGGGAGCTTTCCCATACGGAAGTGCAAAAATTCATTCCGCTCAACAAAGACGGGCAATTGACCAACGTGGTGGTGGTGGTGCCGATTCCCGGCAACGAAAAGCGCTATCGTCTGAGCATGGCTCTGCCCCCCCAACTGGTGGAAAATCCGCTGGAACCCATGGAGATGCTGCGCCAGGTCTGCCTGCCGGTGCTGCCCGAGGGAACCAGGATCGAAAACCTGCGCTGGGCTTCGCACTACAGCATCAGTCATCGCCTCGCCAACAAATACCGGGAAGGCAATTGTTTTCTGGCCGGGGACGCGGCTCATATCCATCCTCCCATCGGCGGCCTGGGAATGAACACGGGCCTGCAAGATGCCTACAATCTGGGCTGGAAGCTGGCCGCGGTGGTGCGGGGTGAAGCGCTGGACGGCCTGCTGGACAGCTACCACGACGAGCGGCACAAAGTGGGCCAGGAGGTGGTGGAACTGACGGCCGCCCGGATGAAGGACGCGACCGCCCAGAAGGACCGTGACGAAGGGGCGGAGGAGCGCGCCAATACCCAGTTTTTCGTGCACTATCGGGACAGTAAGCTGGCCCTGGGTTCCCTTCCTCCCGGGGACGGGGGAGCGGCCCCGGGAGAGCGCCTGGACTACCTGCAGGGTTTGCGCCGTCCCGGCCTGTTCGCCGATCTGCGCTTGATCGAATTCTTGCGCCACGGGGAGTTTCAGTTGCTGGGCTACGGCGGCGATTGGGCCGCCTTCGCCCAGTTGGCCGAGGAGTTGCGGGCCGCCTTCGGCAGCCAGATTTACTGTCTGGCCATCGCCGAACCGAACGCAGCCCAGCCTCCCGAGTCGGTCGTTTGCCTGCACGATCCGCAGGGGCAGGCGCGCCAAACCTGGGGCGACGGTCCGGGAGCCATCCTGGTGCGTCCCGATGGATATGTCGGCTGGCGGGGGCGTCCGCAGCGCGACCTGGAACTCGACCGTTTCTTGGTTCAGGTCAGCATCGGTCTCCAGCCCTGAAAATTTTCAGACATTTTTCAGGTTTACGAACTAACTTTCGATGAAAGATTGAGACGAATTCCACGGAGGAAGCAATGTTACCGAATTCCCTTCAACTCATCGAACTGAAAATGACCCGCTTAGGTTTTTACCTGGCTATCTATCTGGTGCCCGCCCTGCTCTGTCTGGTGCAGCCCGGCCACTGGGTGGCCGCAGTGGCCACCCTGGGCCTGATTCCCGGACTCTGGCGCAGCTTGCGCCGCGCCCAGCGCCGCGCCCGCCTCGACCTGGTCGAGACCTTGCTCTTCAGCCTGACCACCGCCGTGGTCGGCGTGGTCGTGGCCAGCGTCTCGTCGGTGCTCGGCTGGGTCAGCTTGCCCTGCTGGACCCTGGTCGCCTTTGAACAGGCTCACCGCCGCGAACGCCGCCGCTTTCTGCTGGCCGGCAGTCGCTAAGCCCTCTCTTCTAAGGAAGGTCTGACTCCTGGCAGCGAGAAGGCGCCAGGAGCTCAATTTCTTGGAGGTCCCTTGTCCGAAGAAGATTCCCCCGTCGCGGATCAAACCGCATCTCCAGCGACGCCCCTCTCCTTAGAGGAGCGAGTTGCTTACCTGGAGTCACAAAACGAGGGTCTGAAGCGGGTGGGGTTGCTGGGTCTGGTGCTGGTATTGATGTTGGGGGCCATCCTGGTGCACCAAACTTACAGTGACCTGCGCACCAGCACGACCCGAGCGGTGACCTTGCTCAACGATCAGGACCAGTTGTCCGCCGCCGTCACGGTCGATCCGCAGGGCCGAACTCAGTTCCTGCAGGCACGCTATGGCTCGATGGCGAGCGCCACCAATCTGCCGGATGATTTCCGCGGCTATGCCTTCTATGACAGCGACGGCGTTCCGCGCGTTTTCATCGGCGAGGACAAAGAGAAGCATACCGTTTTTCAGGTGCTGGATCCGGGGCGTGGAATCGCATTTAATCCCTTCGAGAACGCCAAGGCGCCTGCCGCCGGCGCCACTCCCGCTCCGGGCAAGGCTCCGGCGCCGCAAGGAAGCCCCACCGCCAAACCCACGCCTTGATCCAAGCTCGTTCCGTCAGCCAGCTGTTGGGGCAATTGCGCGCCCAGCTGAGTCGGGATTTTCGCGAGGTCTGGGTGCGCGCCGAAGTGGCTCAGCTCACCGCCTCTCCTCAGGGACATCTCTATTTCACGCTGAAAGATCAGCAGTCTCTGGTTTCCGCCGTGGTCTGGTCCAAGCAGCGACAGCTGCTCGACTTTGCTCCCACCGAGGGGATGAGCGTGCTGGCTCAGGGTAGTCTGATGGTCTATCCTCCTCGTGGACAGCTTCAGTTTGTCGTCGAACAATTGATTCCCGATGGCGTGGGTCAGTATTTTCTGGCTCTGGAGCAGTTGAAGCAAAAGCTGCTTCAGGAAGGCCTGTTCGAAGTCGCTCGCAAGCGCCCGCTGCCCTTTTTCCCTCGTCGAGTGGGGGTGGTGACGTCTCGGGAAGGTGCTGTCTGGCACGATATCAGCACCACCCTGGAGCGCCGCAATCCCTGTGTTCAGCTGGTGCTTTCCCCCTCGCCGGTGCAGGGGCCGCAGGCCACTCGGGGCCTGATTCGCGCTTTGACCATCCTGGCCCGGGCCAACGTCGAGGTGGTCATCCTGGCTCGTGGCGGCGGCTCCTGGGAAGATCTGATCGCTTTCAACAGCGAGCCGCTGGTACGTTTTCTGGCCACCTACCCGCTACCCGTCATCGCCGCCATCGGTCACGAAACCGATCTGAGCCTGGTCGATCAGGTGGCCGATCGGCGCGCGCCTACTCCCACGGCGGCGGCGGAACTGGTGGCCCCCGAGCGCGATCAACTGTTAAGGGAACTGAATACGATTCAAGGGCGGATGCGCCAGGCGCTGGCGCAACGCAGTCAGCGTCAGCGAGAAATTCTCGATTCCCTGAGTCAGCGCCCGTGTTTCCTCGAGCCTCAGCGCCTTTTTCTGGAGCCCCGCAGGTTCCTGGACAAGCTACAAAACGCTTTGCGAGAAGCTCTGCGTGGGCGCGCCGAGTGGGAGCGGGAACGCTGGCGTCAGCTTGAGTCCAGGCTGCAACCGTTGCAACTGTTGGGGAAAGTGCAGTTGCAGCGCGAGCAACTGCGCAATCTGGAGGCCCGGTTGCGGACGGCGCTGCCGCGCAGCCTGGAAATGAAACGGGCCGAGCTGCATGAACAGCGGCAAATGCTACAGACGCTCTCGCCGCAACGCGTTCTTGAACGAGGCTACGCCCTTTGTCTCGACGATCGCGGCCAGTTGGTGACCAGTGTGGCCGGCAGGAAAGGTCATGACCAACTGGAAATCCGACTTGCCGACGGCCGCATCCAGTGCGTCGTGGAGCAAGTTTTTTCCCAATCAGAGGACTCTTCTCGTGACTGAAACCAGCTATGAACAAGCTTTGGACCAATTGCGCCGCATCGTGCAGCAACTGGAGTCGGGCCAGCAGGGCCTGGAACAATCTTTGCAACTTTTCGAGGAAGGCATTGAACTGACGCGCTTTTGCGACGGCAAACTGCAGTCGGTGGAAGACCGCGTCAAGATTCTGCTGGCTCGCAACCAGAGCCAGGAACTCTCCGCTTGAGCCAGGCCTCCACTTTCAACCTCAAGGAATACTTGCAGGCTCGGGCTCTGGAAGTCGACGAGGCCATGGAGCGTTATCTCGCTCCGGACGCCAACAGCCTGGGCCCTATCGTGGAAGCCATGCGCTATTCGGTCTTTCCGGGCGGCAAGCGCTTTCGTCCGGTGCTGGCCCTGGCCGGCGCCGAAGCCCTCGGTTGCGACCGCCAGCGGGCCATGGCCATCGCCTGTGCCTTTGAGCTGATTCACTGCTTCTCGCTGGTGCATGACGATCTGCCGTGTATGGACAACGATGATGAACGGCGCGGACGCCCCACCAACCACAAGGTCTACGGCGAGGACGTGGCTTTGTTGGCGGGAGACGGCCTGTCGCTGTGGGCCTTCGAAGTGGCCATGCAGAGCCCCGAGGATCTTTCGGCCGCAACCCTGCGCTCGCTGGTCCGCGAACTGGTGGCCGCTTCCGGTCATCCGGGTATGGTGGGCGGTCAGGTGATCGACCTGGCGGCTCAGAAGTCGGGTCAGATTGACGGGCCGCAGCTCAAGAAGATTCACGCCGCCAAAACGGGCGCCCTGATTCGCGGTTCCGTGCGCTGCGGCGCCATCGTGGCCGGAGCCAGCGCCGAGCAGTTGCGTCAGTTGACGATCTACGGTGAAAAAATCGGACTGGTGTTCCAGATTACCGACGACATCCTCGACCATATGGAAGACCCGGAAGCGGTCAGCTATCCGGCTCTCTTTGGTCTGGAAGAATCGCGCAAGATGGCCGCCGATGCCGTCCAGGAAGCGCTCGTCAACCTGGAAGGGTTTGGTGAAGCGGCCGAGCCCTTGAGAGCCCTGGCCACCTACCTCCTCACCCGAACCACCTAGTGGCCGAGAGCGCCGCCTTTTTGCGGGCCCGCCAGGCCCTGGCCGATCTGCTCTCCGAGTGGGAGTTGTGTTGGTTGTCCTGGCCGTCCTCCAATTTGGCGCGCCAACTGGCTCAGGCGCCTCACGCCTGGTTCGAGGTGCCGGTTCAGCCCGGCCCGGTCTGGGCCCAGCAGTTGCAGGCCTTCTTTCTGTCTCAGAAGCAAGAACAGCCGCTGCTGCTGGTCCTGGAGGCTCCCCACGACCTGGAGAGATTGCGCCGGCTGCAGCAACTGGCGGCCCCGCTGCCGTGGTTGCTGGTCATCCTGTTGGATCCGGTCGGCTATCTGGCACCGGTGCCGGCCAGCGGCGGCTGGTTTCAGCGCGAACCCAAAGAGCCCGCCTATGCCTGGTCGAGCTGGCTGCGCCAGTTTCAGCTGGAATTCTGGGGCAGTTTCGCTCTGGAAGAACCCAAGCAGGCGGCCGAGCGCCTCGAGGCCTTCATGGAGGGGACCGGCCGGCGTCTGCTTCATCTCTACGCCCCGCCCGTGCCTCAGCCGGAAATGGCGAATCGGCCGGGAGTCCGCCTGCTTTCCAAGGATACCCTGGAGTCCGCTTTTCTCGAGCAGTTTCAAGTCCCTGACAACGCTCGCCTGATCTGGTGCGCGGGCCAGCCGCCCGCCGACGCCCTGTTGATTCACCCGGAGCAGGCCGGTAGTGCCGCCTGGGGGGTTCACCAGGCCGGCTTTTTCCCGGTGCTGGCCATGAGCGCCGCCATGATCGGACCGGCCCTGGCCGACCTGTTGCCCGGTCTGCCCCCCGGCTGCCTGGTGCTGATCTTGGAAGCGGGACTCTGTTGGGAGCCGGGCCAGAGCCATCTGTCGCCTTCCCGTCTGCGCGACCTGGCCTTGCTGCGCCAGGTGCACGGCCTGGCGCTGGCCTGTCCGGCCGACGTGCAGGAGGCGCTGCAGTTTGCGCAGATGAGCTACGCCACCCAGACTCCCATGGCGGTGCGCCTGACCCAGGCCCCCGCCGTCCTGACCGGCCTCAGCAAGTCCCCGCCCCAGGCCGGGCGCAGTCATATGCTGAGACCGGGCCAGCACGCGGCCATTCTGGCCCTGGGCCCAACCGTCTACGCCGCGCTGCTGGCGGCCGAAGCGCTCTCCTCCTGGGGACTCGAATGTCAGGTCTGGGATATCCGCTTTCTCAAACCACTGGATCGCGACGCCCTGGCCCAGGCGGCCCTCACCGGACACCTCTTGACGGTCGAGGAGCACTGCCTGCAGGGTGGCCTGGCCACCATGGTGTTGGAAACCCTGAGCCAGTTGGAGTTAAACGCCAAGGTCCATCACCTGGCCCTGCCCGCCACCCCCCCCATTGAAAACGGCGCCCCGGCCGAGGAATTTGGCCTGGACGCCGACGGAATCCAGAAGGCCATGCGCAAACTGCTCGGTCTGGTCAGTCCGGAGAGCTTCGTTTAGGGGGAGTCGGATTCAAAGTTCGGCCCCGAGTTTGCGCTGGCCGTTGATGACCTCCACCAGGCGGTAGCGGAAGGGGAAAGGCTTAAAGCCTTTGTGGCCCAGGTCGTATTCGCCCAGCAGTCCGGCGTAGGGTTTGGAGGCTTTCAGGTCCTTGAGCACAGCCTCGGGGCCGTCCGGGCGCCAGTGCAGCGAGGCCAGGCGGGCGGCGTCGTATCCCAGGGCGCTGTTCCAGTCAGGGGCGGGCAGTTGATAAGTCTTCTGCCAATCGGCCACAAACGGCTGATTGCGCGACTGCCAGAGCGGCTCGACCAACCAGACTTCCCCCGGCACGTCCTTGAGTTCGCGCAGAAAGTCTTCCGAGGCCGGATGAAAGACGCACAGCACCGGCACCTGCATTCCGCCCTTGCGCAGATTGGCGATCCACTGGGCGGCGCGCTCGTGCAGATTGTCCGACAGATAAATCCAGTCCGGTTTCAAAGCCGCGACTCGCGCCGCCACTTCTTCCGGCTTGTCTTCGGGGTGAAAGCCCAGTTTGACCACTTCGCGGCCGGTGGCCTTGTGGATGCTCTCCTCGGCCATGCGGGCCGAGGTGGACATCGCCTTCACATCGGTGGAATACAAAACCAGTCCTGTCGGCCCGTGGGTTTTCACCGCGTGAACGATCAGTTCGCCCATACGATCCCAGTGAGGAAAGCCCAGCGGAAAGACGTTGGGGGCCGCCTGGGAGACGCGCGGATCGGTGCTGCCCAGCGGCAGCAGGGGCACATTGCCGGTCAGCGGGGCCAGCATCAGGGCATCCTGGGAGCCAAACGGGCCCAGCACCATGCCGGCCGGACCGATTTTCTGCCAGGCCTCCAGCGGGGGTGTGCTGTGGGTATCGACCAGTTCGAAGCTGAAGCGCTTTTCTTCCCGCTGACCCAGGGCCACGCCCTGGACGATCCAGTTGACGTGCTCGCCTTCTTGTCCGCCCAGCGGCACCAGCAGCGGCACTCGGGGCGCTCCCTCGCGCAACAAGGGCAGTTGCACCAGTGTCAGTCGGGCCCAGCCGGATCCGGGGTCAGCCGAAAGGGTGGCGCGCAGGGCGCCTTCCGCCTGATCCCAGCTTTTCTCGGCGATATAGCGCTGAATTTTGGGCCAGGAAACTCCCTCCTGGGCGTTGCGCGAGGGGGTCGGGGTGGGCGTGCCACCGATATGGGGACGCGACAGCACCAGTCCGGCCGCCACCGCCAGCAGTCCCGCCAGCGGAATCAGAGCCGCCGCCACGCCCCAGCGCGTGGTGGCGCGGGGCTTCTCGATTACCCGCTCGGTCTTGGGCGTGGGCGCGGGCACGCTCAGGGGGGGAGGAGCCGGCAGGGCCGCCGCCTGGAACTGGAGCGCGTGCAGAATCTCCTCGGCATCCCCGGGACGGCTGGTGGGGTCGTTGCTCAGGCACTGCAAAATCAGCTGCTCCGTCGCCGAAGAAAGACCTGGCCGCTGCGGCAGCAGCCGATGCTCGCCGCCGATGGGTCCCGGTGGCACTCCCAGCAGCAGGTAGTACAGAATGGCACCCAGGCTGTAGATGTCGGCCGAAGGGCCCAGGCGGTGGCTCGGCCCCATCTGTTCGGGGGCGGCGAAACTGAGGGAGCCCGCTTGCTCGTCGTGGACCTGGCCTCGGTCCTCGCGGGCCAGGCCAAAGTCGATCAGGCGAACTCCGTCCGGCATGATCATTACGTTCTGGGGCTTCAAGTCCCGATGATAGAGCGGTGGCTTGCGCTGGTGCAGATAAGCCAGCACTTCGGCCAGCTGGATGGCCCACTGCAGGGCCTGGGCTTCGCTGACCGGCCCTTTCCTTTCCACCAGTTCGTACATGGAGGGGCCGTCGAGGTACTCACGGACCAGGTAGCCGTTGTCATCCTGGACGAAAAAGTCCACCACGATAGGAATTCGGGGATGCTCGAGTTGCGATAAGATCGAGGCTTCTCGCTCAAAGGCGTCGCGTTCCGGACCGCCGGCCACCAGTTCCTTGATTGCCCACATGCTGCCGACCAGTCGACGGTCGCTGCACAGATAGACGGCACCATCGCCTCCCCGCCCCAGTTCGCGAACGATCTGGTAGCGCTCCTGGAGCACCCTCATGGGTTACTTGGCGACCGGGAGTACGATGGTGAACTGCGCTCCACCCTTGGGGCCGCTGCCCACGCTGATGTTCCCCTGATGCTTGCGCACCACTTCGCTGGCGATGGCCAGGCCCAGACCGGTGCCGCGTCCGATGTCTTTGGTGGTGAAGAAAGGTTGGAACACCTTCTTGCGGTTCTCCTCGGGGATGCCCGGGCCATTGTCGGAAACCTCGACTTTGAGCTGGCTGCCCTCGTTGCGGCTGCGGATCTCGACCTCGGGGTTGGGCACCCCGGCCGATTTCAAGGCGTCGCGGGCGTTGATCAAAAGATTGTTGAAGAGATGGCTCCACTGCGTGGAGTTGATGCGCGCGGGGGGAAGGTCCTGGAGGTCCAGCACCACCGTCATGCTGTCGGCTGCCAGAGTTTCGGCCAGCAGGTCGACGGTGCCCTTGATGACCTCGTTGAGGTCGGCATCGGCGCGCACGAAACGAGAGAAGGTCAGGCCTTGCTCGGTTTCCACCGGCTCGCGCGAGTACACCAGCAGTTTTTCAATAATGCCTTTGCATTTTTCCACGGCTTCGCGCACGATTTTCAGGCGTTTGGCCTTGTTTTCTTCGGTCTCGTGGCGCTGCAGGCTCGAAACCATGGCCAATACCGCGCCCAGAGGTGTGTTCAGCTCGTGGGCCACGCCGGCTGCCAGGCGGCCCACGCTGGCCATCTGGTGCTCTTGGGCCATTTCCACCTGCATGCTTTCCAGAGCCTGTTGGGCCTTGGCCAGCGCCCCTTCTTCCTGAAAGCGAGGTCCGATCAAGGTGGCCAGAGTGGTGACCGAGTCCAGCAAGCGACGCTGATGGGCGTCCGGGCGTAAGGTTCCCTCCCAGCAGGCCAGCAGCACGCCCATGCCCTGACGGCCCGGGCCGACGGGAATGGCCAGGATCCAGCGTCCCGCATACTGGGATTCGGCCGGTTGTCCGGTATCCCAGGCTTGCTGCAGCAAGTCGCGCACCAGGCCGGGGCCGGTCTCCTCGGCGCTACGACCGACTTCGGCGGCGCGTCGGAAACCTGATTCGCCTTTGCTGACCCGGAAGTAGAGGGTGGCGCCCACGGCTTTGCAACCATCCACGCAGGTCTGGCACAGAGCCCGGGTCTGACTTTGGAAATCCGTTTGACTGAGCACGGCCTGATGCAACTTGTCGAGCGACTCGACCAGCACATCGCGGCGTCGCAACTGGGTCCAACAAAACCATGCACCGGCTGTTGCCGTGCCTGTGGCCAGGAACCATAACGGAAACTGTAACTGAACGATGTCCACCGGCCTGGGCCTTTTGTGTCGGGGCCGGGGTTTCCTGTCCATAGGAAGAGGAAACCGCCTTCCAGGGGTATAACTCAGGCCGGCTGGATCTATCGAGTTCCCTGGAGGGGCATTTTGGCTGAGTCTATTTTGGTGGTAGAAGACGATCCGCTGATGTTGGCGGCTCTGGAAATCTTGTTGGAAGATGAAGGCTATGCGGTGACAACCGCTCAGTCAGGCATCGACGCCATTCGCATGGCGAAGGATAAAGAATTTGACCTGGTGATTTCGGACGTGCAGATGGCCGAAATGGACGGCATGGAAACCATTTCCGGCGTCAAGCAGCAGCAGCCGAGCGCTCGCTCGATTGTCATCACCGGTTATGCCAGTCCCGACGTGCCCATTCAGGCCATCAAGATGGGTGTGGATGACTACATCCTCAAGCCCTTCGACGACCGCCAGTTCGTGGCCAGCGTCAAGCGTTGCCTGGATTCGTTCCGCCAGCAGAAGATGTATACCCAGGGACTGCAGCAGCAGTGGCGGGATTTTTCCACCATCATCAAGCTGCTCTCCGAGGGCGTGGAGGAGCGCGACGAGCACTTCGCCGGCCACTCCCGTCGCGTAGCCGAGCTGTCCGTCAAGGTCGGCCGCAAGCAAGGACTCTCGCGCAGCCGCTGCGAGGCTCTGGAGCTGGCCGCCTTCCTGCACGACATCGGCAGCATCGGTCAGAAAAAAGCTTTCCTGGACAAAGCCGAGGAACTCCTGAAAGAAGACATCGCTCAGATCCAGGCGGCTTCCTCACAGGCTTCCGAGTCGCTCTTCTCCAGCGTTTCCAGTTTGCGCGAAATCTTCCGCATCATCGTCCATCACCACGAGTGGTACGACGGTAGCGGTAAGCCGCACGGACTGAAGGGCGACGATATTCCGCTCGAGTCGCGCATCCTGTGCGTCACCGAAGCTTACGACGCCATGATCAGCAAGCGCCCTCACCGCGAGCCTTTGGGACACGCCGAAGCTCGTCAGGTGCTGCAAAAAGAATCCGGCACCCACTTCGATCCCGCACTGGTCGAGGTCGTCCTCAATTTGCTGGTGGATTCTTCGGAAGACGAAGAAAACGAAGAAGCCATCGAAGCCAGCCTCTCCAAGGAGCGTCAGGCCGAGCTGTTGCTGGGCATCTGTCGCACCTATCTGACGGCCGGCGACCTGGAAACGGCCGGCAGCGGCTTCCAACAGGTGATCGACCTGCTGGGCGCTGACGGATCGCGCACCGCTCTCTCGGAGGCTTCCGCTGGTCTGGCTCTCAGTCTGCTGCATCGCAAGCGTTACGAAGATGCCGAAGCGGCCGCCAACAAAGCCGTCGAGTGGGCTCACGCCAGCTCGCAGCTAGTCATGGGACGGGCGCGCGCCCTGCGCGGGCTGTGCTACGGCTATCTGGGCAAAGCCGATCAGGCTCTGCAAGAGTTGACCAACGCGCAGGAGATCTTCGCGGTTTGGGAGTCTCATCTCGACCACGCCATCGGCCTGCTTTATCAGGGGCGCGTGGAGCGCGAGCGCAAGGGCAACTGGCAGGAGCCGGTCGAGAAAGCCGTCGAGCTCATCGATCAGATGGGTCTGCAGCAAGTGCTCAAGCAGGAGCGCTACGTGGCCATTCCGCTGCTGTTGCAGCTGGTCGGTCAGGAAGAAGAGCACGTCAAAGCCAAGAATCTGCTGGCCTGGATTGGTTACGACACCCTGCAGCCGTTCTTTATGGAGCTGGAGACCGGTGCGCGCGAACGCGCCATCTCTCGCCTGGCTCCTCGCGAAGGCGGCGGCGCTCCCCAGTCCCCGCCGCTCTCCATGTATGGCTTCGGCAAATTCCGCGTCTTCTTGGGCGATCAGGAAGTCGGCGAGAAGCTTTGGAAAACGCGCAAGTCCAAGTACCTGTTCGCCTACCTGGCCTGCAACTCGGGTCGCGACGTGCCCGACGAAAAAGTCATGGACCTGTTCTGGCCCGATCACGAGCCGGAAAAAGCTCGTCAGTCCCTGTATGCCGCTCTCTCGCATATGCGCAAAGCTCTGGAAGCCGTCTTCCCGGGTGAAAGCGATCGCGTGGTGCTGGCCCGCAAAGGCTTCTACCGCTTCAACTCGGAGCGTAGCTACTTCTTCGATATGCAGGAGTTCGAGCGTCTTTACGACCAGGCTCAGGCGCGCATCAAGGAAGGTCGCGAAGACGAGGCCATGGTGGCATTCCAGAAGGCCGAAGCCCTTTACACGGGCGAGTTCATGGAAGGCTACTACGAAGACTGGGCCGTCTTCATTCGCGAAGAACTGGACATGAAGTACAGCGAAATGCTGCAGACCTTGATGGACCACTTCTTCGACAAAAACCGCTTCCCGGTGTGTATCGACTACGCGCAGCGCCTGCTGCGCATCGACGCCTGCCATCAGGATGCCCACATCACCCTGATGCGCTCGCACATCGCCCAGGGCAAACCGGAGCTGGCCGCCCGGCAGTATCAGGCTTGCAGCCAGGTCATGAAAAACGAACTGAACATGTCGCCGTCGCCTGAAATGACGGCCCTGTACCTTCAAATCACGGGATAAATCGTCGTGCTGGTCCAACTGGAAATCGAAAATTTCGCCCTGATTGACTCGGTTCAGTTGGAATTTCGCGAAGGTCTGAATGTGCTCACCGGCGAGACCGGTGCGGGCAAATCCATCGTGCTGGACGCCCTGGGTTTCCTGTTGGGCGACCCGGCCCGCGACAACTTGCAGAAGCGGGCCCGGGTCACCGGTCGCTTCATGCTCTCCCAGGAAGCCAAACGGTGGCTGGTGGAGCAGGGCTGGGACGAGGACGACGAGGCCATCGCCCTGCGCGAAGTGAGCCCGGGAGGGCGCAGTTTGTGCCGCCTCAACGGTTCGCTGTGCAGCCTGGCCCAGTTGCGCGAATTGGGCAACTTGATGCTGGAGATTCACAGCCAGCATCAGTCCAACCGGCTGCTGCGCCCTTCCCGTCATTTGGAGCTGCTCGACCGTCTCTCCGATCATCAGCCGCTCTTGGAGGCTTACCGCGATCTCTATCGCGAGTCCCAAGAGTCGGCCCGGCAGTTGCGCGAACTCGGCCAGAGCGAGCGCGAACGCAATCGCCAGCTGGAGTGGCTGCGTTTTGAGGTTCAGGAAATCGAAGAAGCCCATCTTCAGCCCGAAGAAGAAGCCGAGATCGAAGCCAACATTCGCCGCCTGGCCGCCGCCGAGGAGCTGGGCCAGCGCAGTCGTCAGGCGCTTCTGCACATCGACAATGCCCTGGACGGAGTCGGCCAGGCCCAGAAGCAACTGAGTGCCCTCACCAGGCTCGACCCGTCCGTCTCTTTTGGCGAGCAGGCCGCCCTCTGCGAAACGCAGTTGGGCGAACTATCGCACGCTCTCAACCGCTATCAGGACGAGCTGCAGGGTGAGCCCGAGCAGCTCGACCAGCTCCAGGGGAGAGCGGAACTGCTGCGCACCCTCAAGCGCAAATACGGGTCGGACGTGCCGGCCATTCTGGCCTATGGTGCCGATGCCCGCCAGAAACTGGCCGACCTGGAAAACGCCGAAGAAAAGCTGGAACATCTCCAGTCTCGCCAGCAAGAACTGACCGCTCAGCTGCAGGACCTGGCCGGACGCCTCACCAGTTCGCGCCAGAAGCAAGCTCGCATGCTGGAGAACGAAGTGCAGCTGCAGTTAGCCGACCTCAATCTGGAAAGCATGCGCTTTGAGGTGCATCAGCAGCCCGGCGAACTCGGACCGCAAGGAGCCGACCAGCTGGAATTCTACCTGGCTCCCAATCCGGGAACCCCGCCGCGTCCGCTGGCCAAGATCGCCTCGGGCGGCGAACTGTCGCGCATCATGCTGGCCGTGATCGGGATTTTCGCCAAATTCGAACCCCTGACCACGCTGATTTTCGACGAAATCGACGCCGGCCTGGGCGGGCGTGCCGCCGAGGCGGTGGCCCGCAAGCTCAGTCTGCTGGCCCGCCAACGTCAGGTGCTCTGCGTCACCCATCTGGCCGTCATCGCGGCCGCCGGCGACCAGCACATCCGCGTCTCCAAACAGAGCGACAGCGAGCGAACTCAACTGGACTTGACCACCCTGACCGGCAAACATCGCGAAGCCGAAATCGCCCGCATGCTCAGCGGCGACGCCGGCGCCGCCTCCGCCCAACGCCTGGCCCGCGAACTGCTCAAACGTCCTTAGCTTGTTGATCCCGGAATGGGGACCCGGGGGAAATGGGAATTTTGGAGACGGCCGGGCGGCAAGGCGAATGCTCGCCTCCAGTTGCTTTTTTTTGAAATGAGTCGCGTCCAAGCCCAGACCAACCTCTAAAACCATTCTGCGCCCAGGCCGGCATTCAGCAGTCCGCCATCTCAACGTCCCCCCAATCCCCCGGGTCCCCCTTCCCGACGGAGACCTCCGCCAGGAGCGCCGCTAGGAACGAGCCAACTGGTCGACCCGCTTGAGCAGGGTGGGCAGGCGATAGGGCCCGTGCATCGACTGCACCCGCTCGGCGGCCCACTGCGCTTCGACGCCGCAGGCCGTCACCCACAGCGGTTTGGTGGTATTCCCGCGCACCACCGGCAGTCCCGGATGGCCCTGGAAAGGGGTCTTGGCCACGCCTATCACCCAGCCGCGGCGGCCCAGGGCCTCCCAGAGGTGGACTCCCAGGCCCGGCCGCTCGGGCGCAAGCCAGCAAAAACCGTCGATCACGATTCCCGTGGGCACCACCGGCAGGCTCTCCAGAGCGTGCAACAAGGGCGGTAGTTCTCGTAGATAAAAGGCACCGGGCTGATAAGGGGCCACCCCCGACAGCGACACTTGCCCCTCCCGGTCGGCCGCCGCGGCCATCCAGTCCTGGAAAAGCACCCAGCCGGTGCACGAGTGGTCCTGACGATAGTCGACGTCGAGGCAAACGATGTTCACGCTCTCTTGCTTTTGGGAACCCCTGGCGGAAAGCCTCCAGGAGCGCCTCCGCTCAAGGTTCTAAGGGGGGATTCTCCCGCCACACTGCAGAACCGGTGTTCTGGATGCAGCAAAAGACACAATTGAGCAATGGCCTGACGGTAGTCTCCGAGCGCGTTCCCGAACTGCGCTCCTGCAGTTTGGGCATCTGGTGCGGAGCCGGATCCCGTTTCGAAAGTGACCAGCAGGCGGGGCTTTCCCACTTCCTGGAACACATGTTTTTCAAAGGTACGGCCTCGCGCACGGCCTACGACATCGCCGTCACCATGGATTCGGTGGGCGGCCAGTTGAACGCCTTCACCGACCGCGAGCACACCTGTTACTACGCTCGCGTGATGGATCGGCATATGCCGATGGCGCTCGACATTCTCTCCGATATGGTCAACCATTCGCTCTTTGAAGAAGAAGAAATCGAGCGCGAAAAGGGGGTTGTCCTCGAGGAAATCAAGATGTACGAAGACACCCCCGACGACCAGGTCTTCGAACTCTTTAATCGCGGTTTCTATCAGACGCACGCGCTGGGTCGACCCATTATCGGCTACTCCGAACGAGTCAATTCTCTGACTCGCCAGGATCTGGTGGATTACGTCAACCAGCGCTATCATCCGGGCAATTTAATGATTGCCGCGGCCGGTCAACTGGACCACGATCAGCTGGTCGAATTGGTGGAAAAGTATTTCCGCGACGCGCGTCCCAACGGCGGACCGCCGCCCGGCAACCCCGCGCCCACCCCGGGACAGCATCGTTCCGTTTATCACAAAGCCTGTGAGCAGACTTACCTTTGCCTGGGAGCGCCCGGAATCGCCTACGTGGATCCGCGTCGCTACACCATGCTGGTGCTCGATAGCGTGCTCGGCGGTTGCATGTCCTCGCGTCTTTTTCAAGAGATTCGCGAAAAGCGCGGTCTGGTTTATTCTGTCAGCACGATTCAAACCGCTCTCTCGGACTGCGGCACTTTTGGCGTATTTGCCGGCACCAGTGCCGAAAAAGTGCCGGAAGTCATCAAGGTGGCTCGCGATATTTTCGCGGAAGTCGGCTCCCAGGGCATTACCGACGAAGAGTTAGAGCGCGCCAAGGAGTTGCTGAAAGGCGCTCTGGCTCTCAATCTGGAGTCCACCTCCAGCCGCATGATGCGCATCGCTCGCAACAATCTTTACTTTGGCCGGTTCGTTCCGGTCGAAGAAACCATCGAGAAGATTGAATCGGTAACTCACGCGGAAGTGAAAGAACTGGCCGGCTGGCTGCTCGATCCGAAGCGTTATTCTTTGGCCGCTCTCGGTCCCGTGACCGAGGTAGACGGGGTGGAGGCCCAGCCTTTACCCGAATCTTACGCAACGACTGGAAAGAACGCTCAATGAACGCTGAAGATCAAATCCCCGTCATGGTGGCGGGAGCCAATGGTAAAATGGGGCGGGAAGTAGTTCACACGGTTTTGCAGCAAGTCGATTTGAGGTTGGCCTCGGCATTGGGCCACACCCGCGGCGTCGGCGAAGATGTAGGCACCATGACCCAGGGCGAGCCCTGCGGCGTATTGCTCAGCGACAACATCGAGGAATGCACCTCCAAGGCCGCCGGCGGCGTGCTGGTCGATTTCACCCTCGGCCCGGCCGTCAAGGACATCGTTCTCTCGGCCCTGCGTCACAATATGTCGTGTGTCGTCGGCACGACCGGACTGCCGCCCGCCGACATGGCCGAGATTGAAGAAACCGCGCGCACCCAGAACCAGTCCGTGCTGCTCGCTCCCAACTTTGCTCTGGGCGCCGTCTTGATGATGAAATTCGCCCGCGAAGCCTCCAAGTATTTCCGCTGGGCCGAGATCATCGAACTCCATCACGAGAAGAAGATGGACGCCCCCAGCGGCACCGCCCGCCGCACCGCCGAAATGATGCGTAAAGCCCGCAGCGACGGCTTCCGCGCCATGGCTCAGGAAGAAGAATCGGTCAAAGGTTGCCGCGGTGGATCCATCGGCGGCGTCCGCATCCACTCGGTGCGCATGCCCGGCCTGCTGGCCCACCAGCAAGTCATGTTCGGCAGCCACGGCGAGACCTTATTGATTCAACACGACGCCCGCGCCCGCAACGCCTACATGCCCGGCGTCTTGCTGGCCATCCAGCGCGTCCGCAACCTCACCGGCCTGGTCGAAGGCCTCGAACACGTCCTCGACCTCCCCTAGAACTCCCGGGTCTTCGTCCGAAGGGGGAGCAGGGAAGCACGGAAAGCTGGAGAGAGACTGACCTCAGCGTTTTAGGGCTCGGACCCGTCCTGAGACAAACCCAGCCTCAAAAAACAACTCAAGATCAACCGCGCTTTACCGCTTTTCTCTCTCCCGCTCCCCATCTTCCCACCTCTCCCTTCGGGCGGCAGCCAGCGCGCTACAAAGCCCCGGGGCGGAGTTCCATCACCAGTTGGTAGAACGTGAAGACGGTCTCGGACGAGTAGTGGTTGAGGACGTCGTGCACGAATTCGGGCCGCCGCTCTTCGGGGACTTCGCCGGACCAGTTGACCATGGTGGTCTGTCCCCAATGCTCGAAGGCCTCCCGCGAGCCGAAATCCCAGTGCTTTTGGTCCAGGCGATGCTCCACCAGTTCCAGCCCGGAGCCGGCCGCCCACTGGCGCGCTTGCTCCAGGGTCGGATGGCAAAACGGCTGTGCGTAACCCACGAAAAACGGTTGCCACTGAGGTAATTTCCGCACCCCTTCCATCACTTCTTCGATGGACTTCTCGGGTCCGGCACCCACCAGCCGCACGTGCGCCTGTCCCTTGGGTTTTAAATGCATGGCCAGGGTTTCGAAAACCCGCCCCTGCTCTCGCTCCGGAATCCAGTGCAGCGCGTTGAACGAGACGATGCGGTCAAAGGCTGAATCCAGCCGCACTGTTCGCGCATCGCCCTGGAAAAAGCTCAAGTTGTCCAGGCGATGGTGCTCGCGAGCAAAGTCGACCATTGACTGAGAAAAATCCACACCCACCGCCCGTGACACCAGAGGAGCGATTTGGGCCGTAATTTTGCCGTCTCCGCAGCCCAGGTCCAGAACCTCGTCGCGATGGCGCCATTGCAACGCGGCCAGACTCTCGTCCGCCAACCACTTCTGCAGCCCCGAAATGGCCGCATACTCCTCACCACTCCACTCCATACAGACCCTCTCTTTTTCACTGGCTCCCAGAGCCCCCAGCCGTTACACTGAGGGGATGAAACCACTGCTGATTCCGTTTGTTATGGCATTCAACGTCTTCGCCATCTGGGGCCTGTTCAAAGTGCTCTTCGGCAACTGGAAGATGTTCCAGCGCTGCGTTTACTACTATTTCAAGCCGGACTGGCTGTCCCATTTACAGGGGGAATGCTACGAAGATTCGGTGGCGGAATTCTGCCTGTTCCTCTACTTCGGGGGCATCGGACTGCTTTTCTTCGGGGAATACGCCTTCTTCTTACAGCACTGAGAAGCGCACTCGGCGCACCGAGTTGTTCTCGTATCCCTGACTGTTCCAAGTCGCTTCCATCGGCTGCTCGTTGCCCTGGGAGTCGCGAGAGACCGCGTAGACTTCGTGCTTTCCCGCGTCCAATCGCACCTGTGCCGAGAAGCCGCGCCAGGCGAAGGGCCCTCGATCCTCGGCCAGTTCCACCGGAACCTCCTGACCGTCGACCACCACGCGCACTGAAGCGACCGGAGCAAAGCCGCTCCAGGCCCAGCCACGCACCGTGACCTCTCCCGCTACTTGCGATTCTTCCTGAGGCGACACGATCAAGGCCCGAGTCAGCATGGTGGAGACGGGACGCACCTCTCCTCCCGGCGGTTTGAACTGATAGTCCTCGACCTGATAGTAGCCTTCGTAAGGCGTGCTGGTGGCGCGGATTTCTGTCAGCCACTTGACCGAAGCCATCGCGTAGTAACGCGGCACCACCAGTCGCAGCGGACCCCCGTGAGCAACCGTAAGTCCCTGGTCGTTCATGCTGTAGGCCACCAGGATCTCAGGCGCGTAGCAGTCTTTCAGGGGAAGACTGCGCGCATATTCCACATCGCCACCCTGAAAGATTAGCTCGACCGTGCCTTCGGGGGGCGGCGCCAGTTTGAGCAATTCGGCCAGCGGCACTCCGGTCCAGGCAGCGTTCGAAACCCCGCGCCAGCCCCAGGCGGTTCCTGGCGGCCGCGGATCCATGTAGCTGCGGCCGTTGCCGGCGCACTCCAGCGTCACTTCGTGGCGGAAAACCGGCATGCTCCTCAATTGTTCCAGAGAGAAAACCCGCCCGCATACCTGCAATTCGTCGGCCACCAGCGGGAATTCGTAGTGATTGCGGTTGAAGAAATGCGGCGTGATGGGCTCCTGAAAGTCTGCCCAAGACGGTTCCGCGTTGAGGGGGTTTTGAGTCACAACATTCATAGGGGAGCGTTCTCTTTTCCACGATGACCGACCTTTCCATCTGGACTCGCATGGCGCCCGTTTACGACCCGGTTTTGGCCAATGCACCCGTTTTCACCGATCTGCGGGATCGTTACGTGCGCGAGCTCCAGGATTGCCACAGTATTCTCGAGGCGGGCGGCGGAATCGGGTCTACGTGCTGGACAGCAATGCGGAGATGCTTTGCTATACCCGGCGCCGCACCGACCCGATGGAGGACCTGTTCCATCACTCCCCGACCATCCCAGGAGGTGGAGAAGATGCTGCTGGCTCTCGGGTTTTCCGAGATCGAAAAGGTCGAGCAGGCCTACGCCGGGATCAACTTCTACCTGGTGGCCCGTAAGTAACTACTTGATAGGGGCAAATACCTGGATGGTCGAGACCGCACTGCCGGCCAGGTAGAAAGCGATGCCGCGCTTCGGGTAAATCAAGTTGCCGCCGGTGGTATCCGGAGCTTTGCCGTAGACCGCCAGCACCTCGGCTTTGGAGCTTCCAGCCTTCAGGCCTTTGGGAGAAATATAGTCACCGGTGGTGATGATGATGGCCATCACCTGGCCTCCGTCCACCATCACGCTCACGAACTTGTCCGGCCAGCTATAGTTCTTGCCTTCCTTTTTGGGGGCCGCGCCCCAGGCCGACTCCACCTCGGAAACGGCCATGCCCACTTTCAGGTCGCCGCAACGCTTGCCGGCCACGATCAAGCGATCGCCCTGCAACGCCGACTGGGCTTCGGCCTTGAAGATAAAGATGCGTTCCACTTTGCCGGCGCCGTCGTAGGCGAAGCCGATCCCGTTGGAATAGGCCACCTGTTGGGGCCCGCGCTGCAGTCCGTTGCCCAGCGCCGACTGCACCTGACTGACGCTGCTGCCCACGCCCAGACCGCTGGCCATTTTGGCGTTGGCAGCCCAGGTGGTGATGCCCAGTACCTTCTTTTTGCCGCTGATCAGCAGCAGCACGTTGCCTTTATAAGTCTTGAGACTGGCCTCCGGGTCGCTCTTGCTTGGCTCGGAAGAAACCGGAGCACCGAGAGCTGCCTCGGCTTCGGACTGATTCTGATTGAGAAGAACCGGGCCGTAACCGCTGCCGGGCTTCAATTGCCAATTCTGGGCGGAGACCATGCAGGGGATCAGCAGAAGTAGGACAAGGAATAAACGTTGCGTCATTGAGGCTTCTTTGGGAGGAGAGGGGATTCTCCCTCCGGAGGGCAAAGGCGCGGCATCCAATCCCACCTACAGATTCCAAGGAGTAAGCGACTTATGGCTGGAGAGAAAATTACCATCAAAGACGGCGTTCTGAATGTGCCGGATCATCCCATCATCCCCTTCGTGATCGGGGACGGAACGGGCCCGGACATCTGGAAGTCCTCTGTGCGGGTGCTCGACGCGGCTGTGGAAAAAGCTTATGGCGGCAAGCGCAAGATCGAGTGGAAAGAAGTCTATGCCGGCGAGCTGGCCTACAAGAAGTTCGACAACTGGCTGCCCGACGAGACCGTCGAAGCTTTCCGTGAATACCTGGTTGGTATCAAAGGCCCCCTGACCACCCCGGTCGGCGGCGGTATCCGCTCGCTCAACGTGGCCCTGCGCCAGATGCTCGACCTCTACACCTGCTTGCGTCCGGTCCGTTACTTCGACGGCACCCCGTCGCCCGTCAAGTCTCCCGAGAAGGTCGACATGGTCATCTTCCGCGAGAACACCGAAGACATCTACGCCGGCATCGACTTCGAAGCCGGCAAGGAGAAGGCCCTCAAGCTGCTCGAGTTCATCAAGAAAGAGATGCCGGCCGACTTCAAAAAGATTCGCTACGGCGCCGAAGACCTCAACAGCGTCGGCGTGGGCATCAAGCCCGTCTCGCGCCACGGCACCGAGCGTCTGGTGCGCTCGGCCATCGAGTACGCTCTCAAGGAAAACAAAAAGAGCGTCACCTTCGTGCACAAGGGCAACATCATGAAGTACACCGAAGGCGCCTTCCGCGACTGGGGCTACGACCTGGCCAAGAAGGAATACGGCGCGGTGGAGATCGACGGCGGACCCTGGTGCAAACTGCCCAACGGTTGCATCATCAAGGATGCGATTGCCGACATCACCCTCCAGCAGGTTCTCACCCGCCCCGAGGACTTCGACGTCATCGCTACCCTGAACCTGAACGGTGACTACCTGTCGGACGCTCTGGCGGCTCAGGTCGGCGGCATCGGCATCGCGCCCGGCGGTAACATCAACTACATCACCGGTCACGCCATCTTCGAAGCCACTCACGGCACCGCGCCCAAGTATGCCGACCTGGACAAGGTAAACCCCGGTTCGGTCGTGCTCTCGGGCGAAATGATGCTGCGCTACATGGGTTGGGGCGAAGCCGCTGACCTGGTGATTGCGGGCCTGGACGGCGCCATCGCCTCCAAGCGCGTCACCTACGACTTCGCTCGCCTGATGCAGGGCGCCACCGAAATCAAGTGCTCCGAGTTCGGTGACAATATCATCGGTCACATGACCACCAAGGCTGCCGTCTGAGTCGACGCGGCTACCTGGTCTTACTGACCTGGCTGGTGGGAGTAGCGGGTTTTACCTGCTACTCCCATTTTGTTCATCAGACCCCGCTGCAGATTTTCAAGGACTTCGTCCAGTTCTTGGAAACGCACCCGGCGGGGCCGGCTGTTTTCATTCTGGCTTTTTGCGTCCGGCCTATGACCATGCTGCCGGCCGCTCTCTACAACCTGGCGGCCGGCTACTGCTTCGGCGGCGCCTGGGGCTTCGTCTGGGGTCACCTGGCCGGCACCGTGGCGGCTGCCCTGGTCTATGGGATCGGCCGCTGGATGGGATTGCGCACGGGCGTGGCACGCTGGATCGACTGGTGCATCAATCTGCTGCGTACCCATGGGGTCCTTTCGGTGGTGGTGCTGCGCTTCTGCTTTCTGCCCTACGACGCCGTCAGCTACCTGGGCGGAGCCTTGCGCCTGCCCTTCTTTCGCTTTCTACTGGCCAGCTTTATCGGCAATTTACCGGGGACCACCTCGGTTGTCCTCATCGGCGCTTCCCTGGAAGGGCAATTTGAGGGCGGAAATGTTTCTCTAAATTGGCGTTTGCTGGCTGTCAGTTGGGTAATGTTAGTGGCAATGCTGGGAGTGGGTCGATGGCTGCGCCGTCGAGTCCTACCCGACGCGAAAAAGGATTTGAAGGAGCCCGAATGTCCATAACCTCTTCCGACACCCAGGTCTTCCCCGGTGGAGCCTTCCTGACCCAGGATTTTCCCGTAGCCGACCTGCTCACGCCTGACAACCTCAGCGAAGAGCATCGTATGATCTCCCAGACGGCCGAGCGTTTCATGGTCGAACGGGTTATGGCCAACGCCGACAAGATCGAGAAAAAAGACCACGAGATGCTCAAGACCGTGCTGCGCGAGTCGGCTGAGCTCGGCCTTTTGGGTGCGGAAATCCCCGAAGAATACGGCGGCACCGGCCTGGACCTGCTGTCCACCATGCTCATCACCGAGCAGATCGCCCGCCTGGCCTCGTTCTCCGTCTCCTTCGGCGGACACTCCGGCATCGGCACCGCTCCGGTTCGCTACTTCGGCAACGAAGAGCAGAAGAAAAAGTGGCTGCCCAAGCTGGCCGCCTGTGAAGTCATCTCCTGCTACGCCCTCACCGAGAACCACTCCGGTTCCGACGCGCTGGCCGCCCGCACCAAGGCCGTTCTCAGCGAAGACGGCACCCACTACATCCTCAACGGCAGCAAGATGTGGATCACCAACGGCGGCATCGCCGACCTGTCCATGGTCTTCGCCAAAGTCGATGGCAAAGCGTTCACCTGCTTTGTAGTCGAAACCAACACCCCCGGCTTCGCCGCCTCGGCCGAAGAGCACAAGATGGGCCTGCACGGCTCCTCCACCACCGCTCTCACCCTGGAGAACGTCAAAGTTCCCGTCGAGAACCTGGTCGGTGAAATCGGCAAGGGCCACAAAATCGCCCTCAACGTGCTCAACCTGGGCCGCTTCAAGCTGGGCGCCTGGTGCGCCGCCGCCGCCAAGTACGCCCTGAACGACGCCATCAGCTACGCCAAGGACCGCACCCAGTTCGGTAAGTCCATCAGCGAGTTCGGCGCCATCCGCTACAAGCTGGCCCAAATGGCCGTGCGCTGCTGGGTCGGTGATGCGATGAACTACCGCACCGCCGGCATGATCGAGACCTCGCTGGGCAAAACCGACGAGAAAGACTCGGTCGCCGCCCTCAAGGCCATCGAAGAATACGTGGCCGAGTGCTCCATCCTCAAGGTGGCCTGCTCGGAATACCTCGACTACGTGGTCGACGAAGCCGTCCAGATCCACGGTGGTTACGGCTACTCGGCCGAGTACGCCGTCGAGCGCCACTACCGCGACTCGCGCATCAACCGCATCTTCGAAGGAACCAACGAGATCAACCGTCTCACCATCACCGGTTCCATCCTGAAGAAGGCCATGTCCGGCAAGCTCAACCTGGCCGGTGGCGTCACCGAAACCGAGAGCAACGTGCTCCAGGCCGAGAAGAAGATGATCGGCAACGCCAAGAAGGCCTGCTTGCTGGCCGCCGGCACCGCCATCCAGGCCATCGCCACCGACAACCCGGAAGAGAAGCACCAGGAAACCCTGATGCGTATCGCCGACCTGGCCATCGAAGTGTTCGCCATGGACAGCGCCTGGCTGCGCGCCGCCAAACAGGCCGGTGAAAAGGGTGAGGACAAAATCGAAATGCAGAAAGACATCCTCAACGTCTTCCTGGTCGAGTCCACCACCCGCCTCTGGACCAACGCCCGTCAGCTGCTGGCCAACCTGCTGCCGGCCGGCGAAGCCCTCCAGAAGACCACCGGCAAGATCGACTTCCTGGTCGGCACCGCCCCCGCCAACACCCAGCTGCCCCTGCAGCGCATCGCCGCCAAACTGCTCGAAGCCGGAAAATACTCCGCCTAAGAGCTGCTAAAACGGCACAAAAGCCTCCGAGCTGTCACGAGCTCGGGGGCTTTTTCTTTCCGTTCTGCGCGGGTTGATTCCGGAGTGGGGACCAGGGGGAAATGGAAACGGTGGAGAGAGCGGAGCGGCATGATCGACCTAATCCTTACGTTGTTTTTATAGTTTGAGTCGCTCCCAGGCGCGGGCTTTACCCAAAAAATTGAACCTGCGCCCAGCCCAGGCGTGCGGCAGTCAGCCCTCTCCAAGATCCCCCAATCCCCCAGGTCCCCCTTCCCGACGAGACTTTCGCAGCAAGCCTATCGGGCGTGAGGCAACCGGCTCAGACGCCGGGGGCGCAGGTTTCACGCCCAGGTCATGGAACTATCGGGCGGGGCGGCGCGGTCTATTCGCGAAAAGTAAGGGTAGGGACCATATGAAACTCAGTTCTTGTTTGGCGTCGGGAATCTTTGTGTCGACTTTGTTTCTAAGCGGTTGCGGGGGCTCCAGTTCCTCCGACGCCCCCTCCTTCGCCAACCAGAGTCAGCTGACTCGACCCATCGGTCGGGTCTACCTCCAGGAGCCCGTGGCCGGCGCGCCCGTCACCTTCCGCGATCTCCAGGGCAACATCTTGGGCCGAACCCTGACCACCGCCATCGATGGAGAGATTCCCGGCCTGGTGGGCCTGCCTCAGAGCTTCTTCATTCAGGTCGACCTGCCCGACGGAGAGACTCTGGGCACCCAGGTCGACAGCTACGATGGAGAAACCAGCTCCATCGTGGTCAACGTGCCCACCACCCTGGCCCTGCTCTTGCGCGTCCGACATCCCGAATGGACCCACCAGCAGGCAGGTCGGCGCGTGGTGGAATTCCTGGCCGCCGCCCCCAGCTGCACTCCGGAGTCGCTGGACAATTCGCGGCACGGTTACTTCCTGGCCAGCTCGCTGCTGCGCGAAGCCGGCACCCGAGGGGGCCTGGGCGCTTTCCTCAGGCTGCTGGTCGAAGAGGCCGAAGCGGGGCGGACCCACGCCTTTGTGGCCGAGCCCGTCAAAAGCCTGAGCGAACTGATCGACGAGGCCGCCCTCGAACTGGCCAAAGATGGACTCGCGGGGGCCGGCACCGCCGGCGCGGAAGCCGCTGTAGGCTGGGTCTGTGAAGCCCTCGGCTTCAACAACCCTTTCCCCAGCATGCTCGACATAGCCAATCAGATCCGGGCTCTCTCGGACCAAATCACCAACCTGGCCGCTTCGGTGAATCGGAACGCCGCTCAGAGTGATTACAACCAGCTGGTGGCCCGACTGGGAACCGACGTCGTCGAGCCGATTCAGCTGCAGTCCTCCACCCTGCAAACCACCATCAACTCGGCGGTGAACGCCAACGTGACCGCCCCCATCCCGGTGGACACCGTCAGCAGCGGCGTGAACGCGATGGTCAACGCTTTCCAGGTTTTTGCGGCCCGCTCGGGGGTCAATGAGTTGAGCGACAACTTGATCGGTGCCCAGGCCGTGGGTGGCGTCAGCCGCCGTCTCGAGCGATTGCTGACCGCTCTGGACACTCCTCCGCTAGGATTGCCGTCCGACCTGAACGTCTACATGGGCTACGAAGTCATCAAAAATAGCGTGGTCGAGGCCCGTCGGGACGTGTTGAACTATTATCTGGGCAACTTCAGCCAGGGCGGCAATCTAGTGGCCGAGCAGCTGCACTTCAGTCAGAGCTCAGCCACGATGGTGGCCAACATCCGCCAGGGGCAAGTCGATTTTCGCAAGTGGTCGCAAGATCAGAAACTCATCGCCCTGCAGCTGCCGGCCCCGCTTCCTTCCGACAACGTGCTGCTCGACCGCAAACACGGCTTGATGTGGTTCACCGACAGGGACGGCACCAACTTCCACCAACGCGGACACTCCGACGCGGTGAAGGAAGCTCAGAACTTCCCCGGCACCGGCCCCTACACCACCGGCTGGCGTCTCCCCACCAAGGATGAGCTGATCAACCATCTCTACCACGACCACATTAAGCCCGCCGCCGACGCTCAGTCGGTTGCCGGCGACAAGCGTTCCCAAGTGCTTTTCCGTCTGAACTGGGATATTTCTTACTTCGACAAGGACCACACGGTCTGGGCCTCCGACGACACCGCCAGGGTCCACCTCGACAATGGCAATCACGAAAATGGCGTACTGTCTTTTCACAACAACGACATTGTGCTGGTGCGCACCTACCCCGGTGCGGATGACAACTATGTCACCGGACTCGGTCACGTCGACCCCTTGAGCGTGCGCATGGAAGTGGCGCCCGCCACCCTTCCCAACGGTCAGGTTCGGCTGCGGGCTCTGGCTCAGGTTCAGCCCGCCAACGCCAACGGAGGCAAGGGTTCCATCAGCGAGGTGGACGTCACCAGCGGCGCCATCTGGCGCAGCAGCAACGACGCTCTGGCCAGCGTCTCCAACGCGCCCGGCAGCGAAGGCCTGGTGACCTGGCATGCTCAGCTCAACGGCACCTCATTGGCGCCGGTCACCATCACCTGCCAATACTACAAGCCGCAGAGCAGCACCAACTTCCAGATTGCCGAAGTGGCCAGTCTGAGCCTGCAGCCGCCCGCCACTGCCCCCATCAAGACGTTGAGCTCGATTCAGCCCTTTCCTCGCAACGTGGCCTTCAATCTGCCGACCGCCCAGGTTCCCATTCAGCAACGCTTCTCGGCTGTCCACTATTACCTCGACCCGAACACCGGGGACGCGCAGGTGCAGGACTACCTGGAAGGCAGCGCTCCCACCATCACCTGGACCTTGACCGACCGCAACAACCAGGCGCTCGATCCATCGGAAAATTCTGGATTCACGGATGGAAATCTACTGGTGCTACGATCGACTCTGAGGACATCGGACCTCAATGTGCATGCACGTGTCGGCTCCGTCGAAGCCATCGTGCCCATTCATTGTGCCGTCAGCCGTTAGGCCCAAACACCCAAACGGACTTGCCATCGGCATCTAAAACTGCTCGCTCGGCCGTAAGCACGGGCGTTTCGTCGGCTTTGTTCACGAAGCTCGAATACTTGTAAGGATTGTAGGTCACCAACTGGCCCGAGGGTTGTTCCGAGGACTGGCCCGGCACCACGTAGCGCTTGCTCGGAAAGCCGCTCAGCTGCACACCCTGTAGAGTGCCCACCAGTCCCGCGTGCACATTCTTGCGCTGCTCCTCGAGCACGCGCCGGCGGCCCGACTGACTCACTTTCAGCTCGACGTCACTCAGTTCCACCCGGTCGGCGTGGGCCACCACATGGCCCGTTTCCCGGTCCTTGACGCTCCAGCAACCCTCGTGGAGGTTCTTGTAGACGAAGACACGGCGACCGTGTAACTGATCCAGGGGCATGGCATTGGCTAACTTCACCTCCCCAGTCTAGTCGAGCGCGCTTAAAGAAACATGAGCAGGACTCCCAGAGCAGCGGGAAAACTAACCACGATGGCCGATGCCACGCCAACTTGGGCCGGACAGCTACAGAACGCTCTGGACTTTTGGTCCAAGGGCCGTTCTGACCTCGGCGGCCGTGGCTTGCAGCAAGTTCTGCAGCAGCTCAAGGGGCCGGACCACACCCTCTGGCGCGCTCTCGTGCAAAACCAACTGGCGCTGCTCTCCAACCAGATGGGCCACTGGCAGTATGCCAAAGAGCAGTGGGAACTGGCCAACGAAACCTGGCGAGACAGCGGCATGCACGCCGGCGGACCCGAGATGCAGGCCACCCTGGACTGGTATTTTCAGTTGCTCACTCACTACGGTTTCGCCGAGCGGGCCGAAACGATCCGGAAACTCCACGCCCAGAACCATCCCCCGCTGCTGAACCCCTGGGAGGAGCTGGCCAAAAAGTCGCTGCTGACCACTCTCGACCAGCTGCCAGAAGTCACCCCCCTGCGCCTGCAGATTCCCGAGGAGGTCGAGTATGCTCCCATCGGAGGCCAGAGCCTGGCCAGCCAACCGCTGCCCGAGCAAAAACCGGCGGAATGGGACGAACTGGTCGAGCAAGCCCTGAAGGCCGCCGGCGAGGGCAAATTGCAGCCCGCCCTGGGCAGCCTGGACAAGGCCAAGGCTCTGGTCGTCGGCAACAAACACGTCCAGTCGCTCCTCTATAGTGCCGAAGCCCTGGCCGGCTTCCTGGCCGGGGACTATTCTCAGGCCGCCTCGGCCCGCCAGGAAGCCGTCAATCTCTGGCTGGCCCTGGAAGACGGCTATGCTCCCTACGGCGGCAACATCCACCCCCGCTACATTCGGGCCCTCGAGAAGGCCGGCCAGGAGCAGGCGGCGCGCATTTTTTCCCAACGCCACGAACTCATGAAGTGCCCTCTGGTCGATCCCTGGGCCGACCTGGACAGCGGCATGAAAACGGGCGAGTGGGCGACCCCAAAGTTCAACATTCTGGAAGACTGGAGCCGGCGGGTGGAGATGTCACTGCGCTTCCACTCGCGCGGCAACCTGGTGGAGGCCCAGAAAGAACTGGGGTTGCTCGAGCAACAGATGTCCCCGGAGCAGATGCAGCAATGTCCGGGCGCTCTGCTCTGCCAGATGCAGTCTCTCATGGCCTACGCCACCGGCGACTATGACTCTGCTCAGGTGCTCTTCCGCAAAGCCGTGGCCAGCTGGGAAGCCTTGCAGCCACGGGAGCGCCACGAGTTACCCTATTTGGGAGAACTCAAGGAACTGATGGCCCGGCATGGTCTGGAAACCATCGGCCAACGACTGGGAGAGCAACTTTGCGATCCCTTTGTGCACTACAAAGCCGAGCATCAAATGCGTCAGGTCGGCGGCGAAGAGGAGGAAGAAAGCAACGATCATCCCCGCGAGCAGTGGGAAACGCAGATTCGCGAAGCCTGGGAAATGGCTCTCAAGGGTCGCTGGGATTCGGCCAAACGCCACGCCGCCACGGCCGAGCGTCAGGCCAAGCTTCTCGGGCAAACCGATCTCCGCGTCTGCTATAGCCTCAACTCTCAGGCGGTCTTCGCCAACGCCGCCGGCGATTATGCCGATTCCGACGAGCTCCAGGAAGAGGCGGTGCGCGCCTGGAGACGCGGCTCCCATCTGCCCGCCGCCCGCACCGCCTACAGCGAATTCTGTCTCATCCTGCGCGAGGCCCAATGGCCGGGCATGGCCACCATTCTGGAAGAAATCTGGGACAAGCCGGTCTCTCGCAGTGCCTTCAACCCGGCCTTGCTGCCGGCCGACAGCCTTTCCAAGCAGGCCATGAAAATTCTGGAAGCGGTGGCCGAAGAAGAGCCGGACGACGGAATCCTGCGTCTGCCCAGCCTGCCGCGCGCCGAACGTCAGAAAACCGACGGCTTCCCCTTCGGCAAAGTGCTGTTCTTTCTGCTGCTGCTGGCCGGCCTGGGGGCGGGTGGCTGGTTCGTCTATCAAAAATACGTGCTGCCCAAGTTGGCTCCGACCCATGGACCCACTCCGTAATTTCCAGCCCACGGGCCTGACTCGCAACTCGGGTCCGGCAGCGCGTTCTTCCGAAGAGGAAACCGAAGAGGCCCCCCGCGACCGGTTCTGGGATTCCCCGGTGCTGGGCGAAGAGATGAGTCTGGAGGAGGAAACGGCCGAAGGAGACCGCCAGGAAGACGAGTTGCGCCAGAAATACCCTGAGTGGCCCGGCGGCCAACCGCTGCTGGAGAAGTGCCACCAGCGATTGACTCGCTTTTGCACTCGTAGCGACGTGCGCTACCGCTTCGCTGCCCTGGATACGTCCCGGCCTCTGGCCTCCTCATGCGCGAACGGCATGGTCTTTTTCAGCCGAGGCCTGCTGGAGCACCTGACCTTCGACCAGGTGTGTTACTTCGTCGCCCACGAGATCGCCCACACCGAATTGCGCCATTACGCCACCCGCATGCGGCGGCGCAGCGAGCTGCAGCAGGCGGTCCCGGCCGCCGCCGGCACCGCTCTGCGCATGCGCCTGGATCAAACGGCGGTGGTGGCGGTGCGTCATCAGGAAGAATTCGAAGCCGACCACCAGGCTGCTCTCTGGCTCGACCTGGAACTGGCTCAGCAGTCGCTGAATGCCCTGGCCGCTCTATGCCAAAAGCTCTCGCCTGAGACTCTCACCATGCCCAGCCACCCCAGCTTTCCCGAAAGAATCTCGCGGGTGAAAACCGGCCCGCCCGAGCTCCTGGCTTACTGCTACACCCTGCTGAGCTAACCCACCGCCTGCCCGCCCCCAGGCGAGGCAAAACCCCCGCCCCAGCCGGGCACCGGCCCCCTGCCCGCCCCCAGCCGAGGCAAAACACCCTCTCCAGCCGGGCACCCAGGCCTGCCCGTCCCCAGGCGAGGCAAAATCCCCGCCCCAGACGGGCACCCAGGCCCTGCCCGCCCCCAGGCGAGGCAAAACCCCCGCCCCAGCCGGGCACCCAGGCCCTGCCCGCCCCCAGGCGAGCAAAACCCCCTCTCCAGCCGGGCACCCAGGGCCTGCCCGCCCCCAGGCGAGGCAAAACAAAAAGCCCCGGCACGCAGACCGGGGCTTTCGAAGAAGAAGAAGACTCTACTTGGTCTCGATGTCGAAGACGTAGTCCTCGGCCAGTTGCTGCTTGCCGTTGACGGTGAAGGTGCTCTTCACGCCCTCGGTGGGAATGTCGATCTGGGTAATGCCGGTGTCCTTGACCGAGCGCAGCTCGCCCTCGTCACTGACGCCGTCGCCATTGGCGTCGACCCAGACCTGAAGCTTGTCGAGCTCCTCGCCGGAGACTTTGCCGTCCTTATTGGTGTCAAACAACTGCGACAGCTTGTCCCAACCGCCGGTGTATTTGCCCTGCTCTCCGTTGACGCCGGTGGTGCGCATCAGTTCGCGTCCGCTGTCGATCTTGCCGTCGCCGTCAAAATCCGAGACCAGCAGGCCGTCCTGAGTGCCTTTCTTGAGCCATTCGGTCTGCACGTCGGTGCCGTTGCCAAACAGGTTGAAGTTGATTTTCTCGCCGTCGGCTCCGGTCACGTCCAGCTTGTTGTCGCCGTTGAGGTCCAGGATGATAGGGTCACCGCCGTCTCCACCGTCCCCGCCATCGCCGCCGCCACCGGAGAAGATCTCCACCGGCTGCTGCACCTCGACGGCTACGGCCACATCCACCTGAGGAGCCGGTTCCGGCTCCGGCTCTGGTTCGGGCGCGGTATAGGCGGTTTCCACCACCGGCTCCGGAGCCGTATAGACAGGCTCGGGCGTGGGCGTGGGCGTGGGCGTGTAGCAGTAAGGGTCGTAGGCGGTGGGAGAAGTTTGAGTGGGGAAGGCCACCTGCGGAGGACAGTACTGCCCCTGGTTTTGGGGCAGGTAGGACTGCTGCTGCCCCAACATCCCGCCCCAGCTGCTCTGGAGCGAGCTCAACGATTGCAGTAGCTGAGAGATCATCGCGGTCATCATCTGCATGTCGATTCCGCCCATTTGCGGAAAGGGAGTCGAGCTGGACGAGACGCTCTGGAAGTTCCAGAACGAGCTGCTGTTGGTCTGGTTCAAGGAATACTGCTGAGTGTTGAAGTTAATAGCCATTGACCGAAGCTTAGCGTGCTACGGTTTCCGATAGTTAAACGATTGATAAATTTGAACTTAGAAAGCGCCCAGGCCGGACATCTTTCGCGCCAGTTCGGCCAGCGAGGAGAAGTCTTCTTCTCGCTCCGCCGTGGCCAGCAGCGTCAACAACTGCTGCTTGATACCGGCCGCAATCGGCATGGGCACGGCCCCGGATTCGGCGGTCTCCAGCAGCAGACGCAGGTCCTTATGGATCAAGGCGGGCGGCACCGCCGCCGGTTGAAAGTTCAAGTCGGCAATTCGCTTACCGTAGCCCACATAAACGGGGCTGGCGAAGAGCGTCTGAGTGATCAGTTCATAGAACGCGCCCCGCTCCACCGAGCCTTTCTCGACGAAAGCGAAAGCTTCAGCCATCGAGGCCACCGCCGAGGCCAGCAGAAAATTGCCGGCCAGTTTGACCACGTTCGCGGACGAAGGTTTCTCCCCAAAATCGTAGATTTTCTGACCCAGCAAGCGAAGCACTGGAGTCACCCGCCCCTTGGCCTCGCCGGCACCGGCCAGACAAATCCACAATTGGGCCGCCGCGGCCGCCTCCGGGCGTCCGAATACCGGCGCCGCCAGGTAAGTGCCAGTGCGTCCCGATAGTTCGTCCGCCAGCGCGGGCGAAATCGTGCTCATCGACACATGCACCCCGTCCGCTCCCAGCTGCTGGTGAAAGCGATCGTCGGCGATCTGGCGCAGGGCGTCGTCGTCGCTGACCATGGTGAAGACCAGTCCGCCCGCGGGAATCGCCTCCCAGGCCTGCTCGGCTCTGCGGGCACCGGCGGCCACCAGAGCATCCGCTCGAGCCGGCGTCCGATTCCAGACCGTGACCCGATGACCGGCCCGCAGCAAATTGGCGGCCATGGCCTCGCCCATGTTGCCCAGCCCCAAAAAGCCGATGTCCAGTCGTGCGGAAGGCGCCGGCGCATCCTTCAGCGCTCGCACTTCGGCCGGCGCGAAGTGGCGAATGCTCTGGTGCTCACGAGTGGCTCGACCGAGCGCCCACAGCTGCAGAAAACGCAGCGGATCGCCGTGGGAAACCAACAAAAAGCATTGCCCGCTTTCGCGAGCTTCCAACTCTTCGACCAACCCCCGAAGGCGCTCGGTCAAAAGCGCCGGAGTTTCCACCTCGTCGCCGCCCTCATCCACCTGGTCGCGCCGCCACACCGGCTCGTAGTGGGCGGCCGAGGTGCCTTCCCAGACACCGAAATGGCGCTCGCGCAGGCGCACGTCCTGCACCGGCGGCAAGCAACCCAGAACCGCGGCGGCGATTTCGGCCGTCTCGCGGGTGCGCAGAAAATCCGAGCAGATGACGCGGGTTTCCGGGCCCAATCCGCTCTCCCGAGCCTGGCGCTCGGCCTGGGCTCGCCCCAGATCGCTCAGACCGTAGCCCGCACAGCCGTTCTCGGGGGAGCTGATAATCTTGTCGGCCTGGTTGGCCCGGCTCTCGCCGTGGCGCATTAAGTAATAGCGGTTGTTCATTGCCACCGGGTCTTTGGGAAGTCTCGTGGAAGGCCCTCCAGGTGAGCCATTTCATTCCCGTCTTCAGCTTTGCCGCCGATCCCGCCCAGATTCCGGCCGAGCTTCACCCCGACCCGGTCCTCAAGCTTTGTCCGGATCTGCCCTGGACGGCCACTTCCAGGAACTGGTGGTTTCAGGGCCTCTTGGAAGAAGCTCTGGCGGCTTACCCCGGTTTTGCGGAACTGGATTATTTGGTGCGCGAAGTGGCCGTCGTCCAGGCCGAGCAGGCGGCCCACCGGGCCGAGCAAATCCGCTGTTTTTTGCAGCAAATTCGGAATCATCCCGCTGCTTTTTGCGCTCTCAGTTTTGTGGACGAAACCCAAGAAAATCTTCCCTCGCGCGTCCAGGAAGCGGTGGTGTTGCGTGCCCTGGACGACGACAGCCAGCAAGCGTTCGGAAACTTCTTTTCCTTCCTGGCTTCGCAGGCTGCCGCCCTGGATGAGGCGGCGCGCGACGGCAAGGCTCTTTGCTACGTTCAGCCCAGGCCTTGAGAGCAACGAAGGAGTGGCCCGCCAAACGGCCAAATGGATCGGAATGAAACGATACCTGCTGATCGCTCTGCTGCTCTCCAACCTGTGCCTGGCCGGAGGCATCACCGCGGTTGATGGCTACGTCTCGGTCATGCCTCCGACCCGGTCGCAGGCCATGTCGAGTCTGGCTGGAGCCATCACCCTGCGCAACGACACCGGAGTCGAATTGAAGGGCGTTGCCGTCAGCATCCACATTCTGGACAGCAACGGGGAGAGGGTCACCGGCCTGCCTTCGATAGAAATCCCTCTCTGGAAACCCGGAAAGTCCGAGACCTTACGCATTTATGAGCAGCAGTATCGTGGCGCGGTGAGCGTCTTCAAGCTCAGCGCCGACATCAACGCGCAGTCTCCTCAGGGAGCGCAAACCTACGCGGTTCCGGCCTTCGACCCGCCCGCGGTGCCCAAACGAACCAGTCCGGTCGGCTATTAACTCATCTTCTTGACGGGCGGACGCACGTGGGTGGGCTCGCCGTCGATGACCACCAGCTGGTGAGCGCTGGAGAAGCTCTTGAGTTTGTCGAAGGAAGCGGCTTTGCCCAGGTTCACTACCGAGCCGGAGTTGCCCAGGATGTAGTTGCCGTCCTTGTCTTTCCCCGAGATCACCATCCAGTGCTGGGCAGTGGAAAGCATCACCGGCTTCTTGGCGGCCAGCTGCTTGTCCACGTTCTCCTTGGTGAAGGCCTCACTGTGGGCCTTGATACCGAAGCTATCGAGGTATTTGACCATGGCGCCGTAGCCGTTCCAGCCACCGTTGCGGCCGCTATGGGCTCCGTGGGCGATGGCGTCCTTGAACAACTCTTCTTCATCGGCATCGTAGCCGAAGGACCGCAAGATCCCGCGAGCCGCGGCCACGCCACAGTCGTTGTCGTGGGTCTGGCGGGGCACCAGATTGTAGGCGTCCACCTTGCCCCCGGCATTCACCGGACCACTGGCGGAAGGGGAACCCGAATCCTTCGCCTTCTCACCACCGCCGGCAGGCGCCGCATCGCCCGAAGCCGCCGGGCCTTTCAGTCCCAGACGGTTGCCGAACAGGTTCAGAATCATCCCCAGCAGCTGGGTCTCCATCTGCTGCATAGCCAGCGTTGAATTCAAATAGGTCGAGCCCAGGTCCAGCGAGGGAGCACTACCGCCCAGCAGGCGGTTCAAGGCCGCATCGCCGCCGGCCACTCCGGGCAAGGCCGTCATCAAAGTCGGTAAGGATACGTTCAGAGTGGTGGACTGAATTTGGATAGCCAAGGTGGATGCCTCCTCAGGGATTCTGAGAACAGCTTAGCTTTGTCAAGGCAAATCCGGCTAAAAGAAAATTCAGACAGATGAACAGGCTGTTAATTTTTCCAGCGCGGCCCGGCGTAGATCCAGGGTGAGGGGAAACTCCGGATTGGGCAGAGGCTCGCTCCAGGGCCCGCTCGCTCCCCGCACCTTTTCGAACCGGCCCCCGCGACGCTGGCTAGCCTCCTCGGCCGAAGCCGGCAAAGTGGTCCAGGCCTGCCCATCGCGATCCAGCGTGTGATAACGGCAACTGCCCACCACCCGCTCCCCTTCCAGCAAATCGAAGCGTAGAGGCGACTGCACCCCCAGGGTCGGATGCAAACTGTGGGCGAACTGCCAGGCGCGGAAGCGCACCGCCGCCAGCCATTCGCCCTGCCCCAGGTCTTCGAGCGGCAGCAGATGGCCGTTGCAGGCCACCCGATGGCGTTTCGGATCCAGACCGGAAAGTCGCACTTCCACCCGCTGCAGCGAAGAGTCGACGGGACGCGAACCGCCGCCCGCCTGAGCGCCCTCGCCCAAGACCGGCCAGGGCTCCAGCGCCTGGCGCAGCTCCAGCAAAACGCCGGCGCAGCGGCAACTCCCCAGTAAGGGAAAGCGGAACTCAAAGTGAGGACGGAACCACTCGGGCTCCAACTCCAAACCGTGCTCACGCAAATCCTCGAGCACCGCCAGCAAGTCGTTCCACAAAAAGGTGGGCAGCATGTAGCGATCGTGCAGCTCGGTGCCCAGGCGGCGCAGATTGCGCTTGTCCGGACTCTTCCAGAGCCGGCCCAGCAGGGCCCGCAGCAGCAACATCAGGGTCAAATTCATGTGCGGATCGGGCGGCATCTCCAGCGCCCGGAACTCCAGCAAGCCTTGTTGACCGCCGGGAGCCAACGGATCAAACAGCTTGTCCACGCAGATTTCGCTGCGGTGCCCGTTGCCCGATACGTCCACCAGCAGATCGCGGAAAATCCGCCCCAGCATGGCCGGCTCCACGCCCTCGCCTTCCACTTCGCGGAAAGCCAGCTCCAATTCATAAAGCGCCTCGTGACGAGCCTCATCCACGCGAGGCGCCTGACAGGTCGGTCCCACGAACAACCCCGAGAACAAGTAAGAAAGGGCCGGATGGTGATTCCAATAAACCAGAATGCTGCGTAAGAAATCGGGTCTCTGGGCAAAGGGGCTGCGCAACGGGCTGGGACCGCCCACCACCACGTGACATCCACCGCCGCTGCCCTGCCAGCTGCCGTCGCGCCCGAAGCGATGGGAAACCAGACCGCAGGCCCGGGCGTCCTCGTCCACTCCGGTCACGATCGAGACCAGTTCCTCCCAGCTACCGGCCGGATGCAGATTGACCTCAATGACGCCAGGATCGGGCGTCACCGACAGTTGCCGAAAGCCCTCTACTCCTTCGTCCTGCAGGCTGGGAATGGGGGGAGCGTAACCGTGCAGGGTCAAGCGAGCTCCACTCGCCCTCAGCGCTTCCAGCAGTTCCAGGGAAGCCGCTACCGAGGACAGGGGAGGCAGAAAGACCTCCAATCTGTCCGTGGTTTCAGAAACGCAGAGGGCCGTCTTGAGCTGGCATTCGTCGTTCCAGGGCAGGCGCATACCGGCCGGGCCGGAGCAGTCGATCAGGCGCAGCCGCTTGCCGGGCCAGGGAGCGGATTGCCAGCCCAGGTCCCCATCGTGAGCCAGCAACAGCACCACGCTGCGGTCGTTGTCGACCTGGCGGCAAAAACTGGCCGGCACTCCCAAAGCGCCGCACACCGAGGCCAGGACTGCCAGGGCCGACAACCGCTGCTTACCCTCAAGGCCCAGGTTCCGCTGCTGATGCCACAAGCAGCGCAGCGCCCAGCGCGGTGCGTCCTCGCCGGGATACCACTTGCCCTGACTTTGCTGTAGCAAGCCTTGCGGAGCGAAACGAGCCAGCAGTCGCGCGGCCAACTCTTGGGCCCGAGCGCGCTTGGTTTCTCCCAGCGCCTCCAAGGACCACTCGGCCTGGTCGGCCTGCTCCAGATCCAGATAAGTGGGCTCCGCGCCCATCGTCATCGTCAGACCGTGCAGCGCCCAGAAGGCGTCCACCCGGCGTCCACATTGCTCGATTCGAGACCAGCTCATTCCCCCACGACCTCCGTCTTGACTCGTACCGACAGCTTTTCCCCTTCGCCGCCTCGATAGAGTGTGCCCGAAGTGGGCGTAGCATCGGTATAGCTACGTCCACAGGCGACACGCACGTGATCGAGGTCAGCCATGGTTCCATTGGTCGGGTCGAAGCCGACCCAACCGATCCAGGGAAGATAGCACTCCACCCAGGCGTGCGAAGCTTCCGACTGGACCTGATTGGAGTAGTCGGCTCCGGTTCGAATGTATCCGACGCGATAGCGGGCCGGGATGGCCAGCAAACGCGCCAGACAGATCAAAAGATTAGCAAAGTCCTGACATACACCCTTACGGTTGCAAAGCAGTTCGAAAGGGGTGGTGGCCAGCGTGGTCGACTGAGGGGCGTACTCGAAGTCGCGCTTGATCTGCTGGTTTAAGTCCAGCAGTGTATCCACCAGCTGAAAATCGCAGCGCTCCACCGCCGCCATGGCGAAGTCGGAGAGCGCCAGCAACTGGTTCTCCGGCAATTCCACCGGCAGCAGGTAAGGCGACATCATCTGGCGCTGCCAGGGCATCCATACCAGCGGAATCGAGGTGCGCTGATTGGGCATCTCCAAAGCGACGCTATGAATGCGCACCAGCGATTTGCTGACCACTCGCATCTCGCGGAACGGCCGGTCCACCTCCAGCGAGGTGGTGAAGTTGCCGAAGACGTCCTCATACTGACGCCGTCCGCCATCCACCGACAGCTCCAGGCTGTGTTCCAGCACTTCCTGGTTGCGGTCGCACACCGGGGTCAGGCGAAACAGGTGAGAGCTGCGCTCCACCGGCACCTCATAAGTATAGGTCGTCTCATGCAGGACCTGCACCAGTCGGGTTCGCGCAGGCTCGGCCGCCTTCACCGGGCGGATCGGAGCGGAGGTGTGCTGTTGCTCGGGCAGCGAGTTCCAGATCAGGGCTCCGCGCCGGGCCACCAGCATCTGGCCCGGCTCCATCTTCAGCCACTCCTCTTCCGAGGGCGGTAGAGTGGAAAACAGCACGGCCGTGCGCTGATGTTCCACCGCGTCGTCCAGATCCAGTCGGATCAATCCGGCTCTCAGGTGGGCCGGCCTTTCGGTGGGCAAACGCCGCGTCCAGAGCACCTGGTGATGACTGTTTTTGTCATGGTAGAAAACCAGGTCGAGGCCGTCGGTGAAAACCAGATTGGCCGTGCCCAGTTCGTTGATCTGCTGAAAGAGTTCGTGCAGTTTGGGCCAGCCCAGGTCGCTCAGGCGACTGGCGCCGGCTTCGCGCAGGCGATCTCCCAGCCAGCACAAGATGTGTTCGGAGTCGGTGCTTCCCACCGGTTCATAGGTTTGCAGAGCCAGCTTGACCTGAAAGTCACGCAGTTTGCCGTTGTGGGACAGCAGCCAGTCGCGGCCGGCGTGGCGCAACTGAAAAGGGTGAGTATCCTGCTGGCTGCGACGGTCGGCCGCGCCCAGCGCAAACGAGAGAAAGATGGTGGAGCGGAAAGCTGACCAGTCCTGCAGCATGCGCACCAGGCCGCTGTCGCCCCGGCAGATCGGGTCCTTGACCACCGAGGCCGCCCGCTCTCCCTCGGGGTACCAGCCGAACCCCCAGCCGCAGGGCACTTTCTCCGGTCCCTCCACGGTCGGCAGCTCCCCGAAGTGAACCTGCGGAGATGCTCCCGAGTCGAAGCACATGGCCATCAAGTGAGTACTCACCCCCTCTACCTAACCCTTCCGCCGGGAATGTAAACACCGGGGTGGCTTCGAAGCCTGCCCGGTGCCTTTTGACTACCCACCGGACCTGTCTCGCTATGTCACCTCCCACTGGAATCGGGAAAGCCGACTGCCTCCCCAAAGTCGCCTGACGGAGCTGCTTTCGTGCTGCTATCAAGCCAGCATGATGACCGAAGAACTACATAAGGTCACCTTTCGCATCGTGCTGGTCGAGCCCGACGAATCGCAGCTTGCGCCTCCCTGGGGGCACCTCTGCCTGCGTTTCGATGAAACCCGCGAATTGCGCCCGGAAGTTCTGGCCAAACTGGCCCCGGTGGTGGAATTCTCCCGCTCGGCCGTGGGTCTGCGCCTGGGCGAGCATGGCTTCGAAATCTGGGGCCTCATCAACTCGGGCTCGCGCTGGTCCTCCAGCCAGTACAGCCGACGCCTTCCGGCTCGCCCGCCGGATGACAGTCTGGCCATCAACGTGAGCGGTCCGGGCTCGCTCTCGATCTATTCGGGCACCGTCCTGATCGCTCACCTGAAGAACGGGGAGATTCGTGGGCCCGGGCCGGAGGTCTTGAGCTCGCGCTGGCTACAGGAAGTCTTTCAGAACGTGCGCCACGAGCTGGAGGCGCTGCACGCCAGTGCCTGCCAGGTCGAGCAACCGGTGGAAATCGACGTCAAGATCACCCGCACCCTCTCGCAGACCACCCTGCGCCGGGCCCTGGACCATTTGCGCCAGTCCGGGCACGGCGGCAGCCTGCTGGTGGTGCCCGCCGATCAAACCGCCGAGCTCAGCGCGCCCAATCCCTACCTCAACCTCCACTATCGCTTTGTGGACAGCGCTCCCCGCCGGCTCTATCGGGAGCTTTTGACTCGAGTGATGCATCGACTGGGACAGCTGTTTCCGGAAAACAGTCGGGTCTACTGGGAGGATTATCGCGGCTGTCAGGACGGAGAGTTGAGTGAACTGGACGAGGCCTTCGAGAATTTTTCTTACACCCTGGCCGGTTTGCTGGCCATGGACGGAGCGGTCCTGATCTCCCAACGCCTGGAAATTCTGGCCTTCGGAGCCGAAATCGCAGGCAATCTGCCGGCCGTCCCCGAGGTCGAAGCGGCGCTCGATATCGAGGCCGCCGCCACCCGCACCGAAAGTACCGCCGGGGTGGGCACGCGACATCGCTCGGTCTACCGATTGTGCGCTCAGTTACCCCGATTGCTGGGCATCGTGCAGTCTCAGGACGGACGCATCCGCATGGTCAAGCAACATGACGGCAAGGTGACTTACTGGGATCAGTTCGGCGTCGGAACCGGCCTTAGCGACCGCTAAGATAGGCGGGCGTTCCCTCACGAACTTCATCCAGGGGAGGCTGCGGCGGCAGCGAGGCATAGAGGGAGGCCAGTTCCAGACGCAAGTTTGGGAACTCCGAGCTGTGCAAAGTATCGCCCTCCGTGTAGGCACCGACCGCCGAAAAAACGCCCTGCCGATTGTGCAGCACCTCGACCATGAAAGGATAGGGAGTCACCAGCCAGTATTCGGCCACCCCCGTTCGGGCATACAAGTTGAGTTTGCGCACCCGATCATGACGCTGGGTGGTTGCCGACAGGATTTCCACCACCAGACGAGGCGGACCCTCGATGTGGCCGGCTCGAATCTGAGAGGGATCGCAGACCACCATTAAATCGGGTTGCACCACGTCCATCTCCGAAAGCTTCAGGTCCATGGGCGCGTGCAGCAGGCGGCAGCCTTGCCCTTGAACGTGGGGCCCCAAGGCGAGAATCAAACTCATCGACAGCATCTGGTGGAGCGAGGAAGGGGAGGACATCAAGTAAGGCCTGCCCTCCAGCAGTTCCCAACTCTGCTCGTCGTCCCAACTGCGGTAGTCTTCGAAGGTCGGCATGGTCAAACTTTCCCCGGTCGCCGGAACAGCACCTTCGAGGCTACAGCGCGCCCAGGTCGTCGAAGCGCAGGAGCGGAAAATAACGGACCTGATCATAGCTGGAGGGCGTCACGTCGATGCAGGCCCGGTAAGAATGGCAGGCCAGCGGTGGCGCCGCCGGTCCCTGGCCGCTGGCCCGCACCTGACCCCGGGAAGTGATGACCAGCACGCGGATGTTGGGCACATCCTTGGAGCTGTCCACCTGCACGTCGTAGGTGCCCACATATTGAGGCGGCGTGGACAAATCATAAAAGTCCTCCGTATAGCTGTAGCTCGTCTGCGCCTGGCTCGGATGCGGCGGAAAGTGCAGGTCGCGCTGCAGCTTGGCGCGCGCGTCCTCCAACCCGGCCCGGGCCACGCTGCGCGCTCGCGCCGCCAATCCGGCCTGCACGGTGCTGTGGTATTGGCCGGCCCGGCTACCCAGAAAGCCCATACCCAGCAGCAGCACGATGGTGCACAGCAGCAAGGCCGTGACCAGCATAAAACCGCGGCGCATCAAAAGCGGGCCACCACGGCCACCCCCTTGATCACCAGGGTGCGTTTCGACTCTTCCTGAGTCAGCTGGACCTCCACCGCCAGCGGGCCGCCGTTCAAGGTTCGCACCTGGAAATCGCTCAATCCCTCGGTCAGCGGCTGAACGGTGGCCGGCGAACCCGCTTCGCGCAGCAGGACGCCCTGGGAGAGATAAAAGCGCACCCGGGTCAAGCTGGCCGGAGGGGTCCAGGGCGCGGCCGGGGGCGCAGTCGGCAGCCACACGCTCAAGTCCTGAGTGGGACGGCCCAGCCGCAACTCTACCCCGCTCGCACCCGGTGCCGGCGAGAGCGTGCCCGGCGTGGCCTGACGCACCTCATCCAGCACAGTGCGCAGCCCGACCTGCATGGTGGTCAGGGTATTGCCTTTGGAAGCCGACTGCTTCAGCACCACGTCAAATTCGTGGGCCAGGTTGGCGAACAAACCCAACAGCAGAATCACGAAAAACAAGCTGATCAAAGCTTCCAGCAGAGTAAAGCCACGCCGTCTCATAGCAGATGGATGGGGGCCGTTTCTTCAAAGACGGTCTGACCGTGATAGCGGGCCGTCACGCGGATGGTGACGTCTCCTCCGGTGCTGGCCCGGCTGCCGTCGGGCAGGTATACCCAGTTGTAGAGCCGCGCGCTGGCCCCCGAACGGCTCTGCTCCAAGGTGGCGGCCCCGCTGATGGGGACCAGTTCCCAGTCGTAGAAAAGATCGCGGATGGGAGAGCCGTTGCGGTCCAGGGCTCCGGCCTGCAGGGTGGTGCTGCCCAGATGGGGCACCGGATTGTCGGCGGGTGGGCTGATGGTCACGCCCGTGGGCAGGGTCGGCGAAGCGGCCGGGATGGGAAAGGTCAGGGCCGGCCGCGCCAACAGGGTGCACAGGCGCAGTTTCCGGCTGTCTCCGGCCCACTTCACGTCCACCTGGACGGTGCAGGCCGAATCCGTCAGAACCCGCCGGTCGGCGGGGCGGCTCAGCTCGATCTGCGAGCAGCCCGAATAGAGCTCGCGAGCCATAACGCGCGTGGTCAGGGTGAAGCCGGGCAAGTCGCCGGCGATCGGCGTGCCGTTGTAAACCGCCAGCGAGGTCAACTGATCGTAGTTGTAGACCCCGCCACTCACCGTCTCGCTCCAGAGGCGCATCCGCTCCAGGTGCTGCTCGGCCAGCAGCACCGCCGTTTCCTGGTCCAGCGAGCGCGACGTATAGCCGATCCCGCTGTGGAAAAGCCGCACTACGATGAGAATGGCCCAGAGCAACAGAAAGCTGGCGAAAACCGATTCCAGGAGCGTCAGCCCGCGAACCCGACCCCTCACGGCAGAATTTTGGTGACCTTGCTCACGGCCAGCATCCACAGGTTGGCGTTGGTGGGCAGGCCAAAGTCATCGGTCTGGGCCCCGGGCGGCAGAGGCAAGGCACTGCCGATCAGGTTGGCGTCTACCTCGAAAGCCGACAGGGGAACGGTGGCTGGGGCCGCGGGGATAGCGAAGGAGCGCATATTGCCGCTCTTCCAAAGATAGATGCGGCCAGGATTCAGAGGATCGACCGAGACCTGCTGGCGCTTGGCCTTGCCGCCGGTGTTGGTCAGTTGCACGGCCGATCCGGGCGGATTGACCCGATAGCTGAAGACTTCGCCGCCCAGACCGCCGCCGTCGGTAAAGTAAACGGTCTGGCTGTCGGGAGACCAGCAGTTGAAGCGGCAGGCCAATCCCGTGTCGAAAACGGCCGTGGTTCCGCTCGCTCCCGTGGTATTGGTGACGCACAGATGGGGGTCGGTGTTGAGGTGATTGCCGTAGGCGGAAAAAGCGATCTGGTTGCCGTCCGGGGAGAACGACATCATGTAGCCGTTCAGATGAGTGCTGGGGTCGGAATTCATGTGCGCCCCGTTTTGATAGTTGGAGTCCGTCCAGTTGTCGCTCTGCGGCGGGTTGTAGCTGCCGGTGCCGCTATCGCTCAGCAATCGGCGCGCTCCGCTGCCGTCGGCGTTGCTGATCCAGTATTCGTGCAGCGAACCGGTCCAGACCACGTAGCCGACTTTGTCCCCGTGCCAGGAAAGGGTGGCTCCCGCGATGCATCCTCCCGTTGGCACAGGCACGCTGGCGTTGCGCACCAGCTCGCCGCTCTGGGTCGAGTAGACCTGAAAGGTGTTCTTGGGCAACGCGCCGGCCGTGACGGACAGCAGTCCGTCTCCAGAGGACTTCTGATTGCCGTAAGGAGCGCTGACAAAGGTAGGTCCGGAACCGTCCGCGTTGCAGCTGACCAGCTGATGCTGACCGGCCGGGTTGTCGTAATAGGCAAAAAACTTGGTGTCGGTCTGGGTCTTGACCTGGAGCAGGTTGGGATAGGGCACCACCGTGCCGGAAGCATCGGCAAAGTCGCAGTAGAAGCGGAACTGATCGTTGGGCTTGGAGTCCTGCGGGCACTCCCAATCCCAGGCGGCCGACCAGCACTGGTTGGCTTCGTCCCAGTTCATGCGCTCCGGCCGGGCCGGTTTGGAAAAGACGCCGGGACCACAGGTGCCGCGCAGACAGTCGCTGTGCCACTGCACGTAAACGTCGGATCCCGTCGTGTCGGTCACGTTCAGGGCCACCGTCATGCGCTGTCCGGGCACCAGGCTCAGCTGAAAGGGTGGGGGAGGCGGAGCTCCTTCGGGAGCCAAAAACAGACCGTTCTTGCCGGTGCTCGGGGCCGGCAGCGCGGTCGCGGGGTTGGACAGGGTCAGGCTGGAGGTGGTCAGCGCGGGCGGGCGCAGCGAGGCGGCTGGAGCTCGGCCCAGGGCGCCGCTGGCGATGGGAATTGTGCCTCGCAGCACGTTGACCCCACCCTGGGTCAGGCCGGGCAAACCGCCGCGCACAGAGATCTGCCCGTTGGAAGCGACCGAGACCGTGTAGGGATTGCCCACCGTGGTGAGCGCCCAGCACGGCAGGGGCGTCCGGCCCGGGGTGGCGGAAGTCGGGCTGGCGGCCGAACTCACCGCCGCTCCCGAGGCCGCCACCAGCTGGTAGGAGCCGTCCTGGTAGGGCAGCCCGTTGCTGACCACTCCTCCCTCGGGAGTGAAAACCAGCGCGAAGTCTCGGGTCATGTCGTGGCCCGGGAAGTTGGGGTTGCGCAGCCAGCGGGCCGCGTCAAAAGCGCTGTTGCGCTGACCGTTTACCCGGGGAAAGCTGGAAAGGCTGCTGGTGGTCGGCCAGGTGCCTTGGAAGATCAGGGCCTGCGGAAAGTCCCCGGAAAAATCCACCACCCGGGTTACTCGGGCCATGGAGAGGCCGCTGGCTACGTAGAGTTTTTGCGCCAGCGGGGTGGTCAGCCCATTGGTGGGCAGGCAGACGGCCACCGGAGTTTGGGAAGCGATGGCCGTTTCGCGGGCCCGGCGCAGTTCCTCGGCCATCACCATGGCCAGTGCGCGGGAACTGCTGGAATCGCGTGTGCCGCGCAGTTGTAGCACGCCCAGGCCCACCATCAAGGAGGCGATTGCCAGCGCGACCATGATCTCCAGAAGCGAAAACGCTCGAGACTTCATCTGCCCCTCCTGCCTTTAAAAACGCGTTCAAGACAGGCCGGCCACTTCCTGGCACGAAGCGATCCTGCCAGTGACTCGCCCCGCTGATTCGAAAGCAACCTGGAAGCGCTTGGGCTGGCTGGTTGCCTGCCTCTGTTTGCTCGTGGGCGTAGCCCAACTGTGGGGCGGCCGGAATGCACTTTTCCTGGGCCTGATACTGGTTTTGCTGCTGGTAGGGGAACGACCGCAGTCGGAAGCCGGCGAAGCCCCCGAACCCGCTCGCCTGGCCGAGAGCCTGCGCCAGTTGGCCTTCATGACCCGGCTGGGGGTGCCGCTGCTGCGCGCTCTGGAAGTGTTGGCGGCCCACGCCGACCAGGCCGAACTGCGACGTATCTGGTCCGAGGTCGGCACTTCGGTGATGAATGGCCGCACGCTCTCGGGCGCGCTCAACGTGCACGCAAAGGTCTTTTCCCGGTCGGTGATCGGAATGGTGGCGGCCGGAGAGCTGACGGGCGCGCTGGTGCAGAACCTGGAAAAAGTCTCAGAGATGCTGGCCCATGAGGCCCGCTTGAAAAAGAAGGTGCTGGCCAGCCTGACCTATCCGGCCCTGGTGCTGGCGCTGATCGTCGTGCTCTCGCTGTTCACCTTGCTGGTGATATTTCCGAGCTTCGCCGAGACTTTCCGCCATATGAATACCCCGCTGCCGCTGGTCACCCGGCTGCTCATGACGTTGACCAACTGGGTGACCAACCCGGTCGCCTGGCTCCTTGCGGTCGGCCTGGCCAAGGTCGGCACCATGCAGTTCCGGGCCTGGTATGCTCGCCCCGACTCGCGCCGCCAGGCCTACGCGCGCATTCTCCAGGTGCCGGTCTTCGGGCCCATCTTGCGCTACGCCAGCCTGACCCGCTATTGCTGGGCCTTCGAAGGCGTGCTGGGCGCCGGAGTGCCCCTTCTCAAAGGCGTCCGACTGGTGGCGGTGGCCAGCGGAAACCCCTTGATCGAGGAAGACAAGACGCATCTGATCGAGGCGCTGGAGCGCGGCGACTCCCTGGGCGACTATTTCTGGGACTATCGCGACCTCTACCACCCCATGATCGCCTCCATGGTTTCCGTGGGTCAGGAATCCCGGCGCCTGGACCGCATCTTCGGGCACCTGGCCGGCTGGTTTCACACCAGTCTGGAAACCCATCTGGAAGCCATGTCGGCCATCATCGAGCCGTTTCTGCTGCTGTTCGTCGGCATCGTGACGGGCACCACGCTGGTGGCCATCTTTCTGCCGCTCTACGGAACCCTGGATCGATTTTAGAGCATGGCCAGCAGGGCGAATTTCTCGCGGTCGATTTCCCGACGCGTGCGGAAACCCATGCGACGCAGCACCGGCAAAGGCGGAGACCAACCGCTGATGGCATGACTGAGCATGGAAGCGAATCCCAGGCCTGCCAGCCAGTAGCCCTTGCGGTTGCGCCTTCCCAATACCAGACCCAGATTGACCAGGGCGCCGGTTTTGGCCTGGATCACTTGGTCGATGTCCCATTCCTTCTCCAGGTGGGCCAGACGCTCGCGGATGTCGTCGGGCGCCGCTCCGCGCAGGCCCTCGATATTGGCCTCGATCTGACGGTCGATTTTCTGGTTCACGGTCGGCGAGGTCTGCTGGCGAATCCGGTCAAAGCGATCCCCGTGGCGACGGCCACTGTGGGCCAGCTGAACCGGGTCGCGCGGATGCAGTCGTTGCTCCAGTCCGTAGCGCTCGCGGTCGATTTCCGTGCGCGGACGGCTTCCCAACCAGTGGAAAACCGGCAGCAGCGGATGGATACCCTGGGCGGCGTGGGCCAGCAGTAAGTTGCCCAGAGCCGCCGGCACCACCGTCAGCCTGGGAAAGAAAAAGCGCGCCACGGTCAAGGTCAGCAGTCCAACCGCGCCGGCGTGCGTCTCCAGCCAGCGGTCGTCGCTCCATTCTTGCTCCAGCGCGTCGACCCGGCCGCGGATCTGATGGGCCGGCGTCTGCAAGATGTTGTGGTCTACGTGTTCGGAAATACCCATACAAACCTCCAGTTTCCTCACCATTGTGAGCGAGCCGGAGGGGGACTTTCCAGAAGCGCTCGTCCGAGCGCGGGCGGTACGGAACTACTTATCGGGCAGCGAGGTGTGAAAGCCGATGGCCAGTTGCTTGGTCACCACGGCGGCGCACATCACCGCCGTGCTGATGCCGGCCACCGAAGGTACCAGGGCGGAAGTGCCCAGACAAGCACCGATGGCCATCTGACAGATGCCCACCGTGAGGCGGCGATTGTTGTGTTCGCGCACTCCGCGCACGGTGTCGGCGGCGCCCAGAATCAGATCGGCGCCGCCCTGCACCAGATTGGCCACCGTGGAAACGCCCGGATGATGGTTGCCGCCGGCGTCTTCCGCCTTGCTGGCGGCCATGGCCAGCAACGACACGCCTTCGACCCGGTCCAGAACCGTCTGGCCCCGCAAGATCTTATTGGCTCCCCAGATCCCGGCGCCGGCGGCCACGCCTCCTGAAGCGGTCCGGCCCAAGGGGCTGGCCTGCAACGTCTGCCACATTCCCATGGCGTCGTGTCCCAGCTTACCCAGGTCGACGGTGCGCACAAAAGCCGGATTCTCGGCCTGCAACTGCTCGGGCCGCTCCTCCATGGAGTTCTCCGAATGCAGACGTTTGGGCGCGAACTGAAAGGCGGCCGCAGGCTGGATTTTCACCCCTTCACTCTAGCCGAGCTTCCAAACGCCCGCCTGCACCGGGGCGTTAACAGTCCGCCAGCTTACACAAAGATCTCGTTCAGCAGTCCGGCCAGTCGGTAACCCCCCAGGGCCGCTTCGCGACTCATGTCGTTGCGGGCTCGCTCGGTGTATTCCGCGCTGGGCGCCTCACCCTGAGTCACGCCCTGGTAGACGTCACTTTTGGTCATTTCCCAGCCTTCGCGCGACCAGTCCTCGGGCTTAAGATTGCTGGCGTCGATGCGGTACTTGTCCATGGGGTACTGCTTCTCCAGCAGAGCCGCCATCTTGGCGATCTGATCCTTGCCGCCGGCGTCCAACGGGCGCTTGATATTGTTCCACTGCTTGCCGCCGCTGTCCCAGAAGGTGTGAAGATTTTCGTGGCCGTTGAGCTTGAAGCCGTTGCCGCCGTGGTCATGATTGTCGGCGTTGTGCAGCGGCTGGTGCAGGTCGCCCACCAGGTGCTCGGTAATGCGCAGGGCTTCCGCTTTCTGGTCGTCACTGGCCTTCGGATCGCGTAGCACGCCCAGATTTTGATTCAGGAAAGTGATGCTGTTGGGCCCGGGCGCAATGGTGCCATCGCTATCGATGGGTGTGTTGACGTAGTGAAGATCATGATAGGTGGGGCGTACGTCGTCCATCCACACGGCCGCCGTGAACACGTCATTGTCCTGATCGGTGCAGTCCTTGCCGGCTCCCGGATTGTGCGGATTGTTGTTGAGCTTCTCGACGGCGGCGCGCGCCGTAGGCGTGAGATTGTCCCAGGCAACCCTGGCGACCAGCATATGACCCATTGCGTTCATAGCCTCAGTATGATTGCCGAAGCCTGGCCAAAGCATGAACAAATTATTGCCGCCCCGTCACGCCAGCGGGAACGTAACAAAAACGTTACACCGATTCGGAAAGTTTTAAGGGCTTAAAAGTAGGATGTGAGTGAGAAAAAGCCAGGAGTCGTTGCCCGTGCAGATTCAATCGAACAGCCCGTCCCACAGCCCCATCTTCCGCGCCCAACCGGCGCCGGAAAAGCCTGCTGCTGAGGATAAGACCACCTGGACGTTCGAATATGACACGCGCGGATTGCAGGGGCGTTTCACCGACCTGCGTCTGAAAGGTTCTTTCAACCCCGAAACCGGTGCCTATGATCCACAGTGGAACGGCGGCAAGTCGATCCCGATGCGGGACGACGACAAAGACGGCGTCTACACCGCTCAGGTCACCCTGCAGGGCACGCCCGGTCAAGAATTCCAGTGGGGTGCCGAAGGCAAAGACGGCAAGTGGGCCGTGCTTCAGGAGCGCCCCCTTAAAATCAAGCTGGGCGAAGAAGCCACCGCTCGCTACACTCCCGTTTCCAATCACCTTTACGGCGTCCATCAGGACGACGGCGGCGTGCGCTTCCAGACCTGGGCCCCGGCTCTGGGCAAAGATCAGCTGGCCGACTACAAGCTGAACGTCGACCTCTACAACGACCAGGGTGAACTCGAAAAATCCATCCCCATGACCAAAGACGCCAAGACCGGCGACTGGTCGCTGAAGCTTCCCGGCCAGTGGAAAGAGCTGGAAGGCAAGAGTTTCCTCTACTCCGCCCGCGACTCCCAGGGCAATGTGCTCAAGACCCAGGGCGGCAAGGACGTTTCCTACTCCGACCCTTACTCCCGTCACCAGATGGGCCAGCAGCGCGGCGTCGAGAAAATCTTCGTGGACCCGGTGCTCGGCTTCGAGACCGGCTGGTATGACGACAGCGGCAAGGGCGGTCCCAACTACGCCGACAATCCCACCTACGGACGCTTCATCGTTGACAACCACGGCGATGCTCAGAAAGTCCAGCTGGTGCTGCGCGACGCTCAGGACCGCCAGCTCACCAAGGCCGAGTTGCTCGAGCGCCTGGGCGAACCCAAGTTTCCTAGCTACGAAGAAGCCAGCGCCGCCGACAAGCGCGACGTGGACGTGCTCAAGAGCTGGTCGTTGGGCAACTCTCCCAAGCTGACTTCCTACCTGTGGACCAACAAAGTCAACGACGATGGCTCCATCGAGATGAACAAGATCGAAACCGACCGCGTCGGCTCGGGCTGGACCACCGTGGTCAACAATTTCCCTAACCTGGAAGGCCTGAAGTACGAGTTCCAGGTCTTCAAAGACGGCAAGATGGTGGGCGACACCAATGGCGACGGCAAGCTGAGTGCCGCCGAGCGCGTCAAAACCCCCTTTAACGACGCCTACGACAACACGATTTCGGCTCGTCCGGGCTCGGCCCGCCGCAGTCTGATTCAGGAAAGTTCCTATGTGCCGCGTTACAACGACACGCCGCGCAAAGAAACCGACTACAAGAAGAAGGTCATTTTCGAACTGCACATCGGTTCGTTCCTGGCTCCGAAAGACAACGCCCTGGCTCCCACCGCCGAGGACCTGGTCAACAACCTGGAATACCTCGAGCAGTTGGGCGCCACCGACATCTACATGATGCCTACCTCCGAATTCGGCGGTAAGCGCGACTGGGGTTACACCACCGACTACTTCTTCGCCGGCGCCGACGCCTACGGCTTCGAAATGAAGCGCGATCAGGCCGTGGCCGATGGTCTGCTGCGGGCCGACCAGAAGACCGACCAGGAGAGCGTCTGGATTGGCGGCACCGAAGCCATCCAGTGGCTCAACGACCAGATGCACAAGCGTGGATTCTCCACCATGGGCGACGTCGTCTACAACCATACGTCGGGCAAAACCGACGGTGACAACCCGCTCTGGAGCATTGACGGCGACGCCAACAGCTTCTTTGCCAACGGTGGCGAAACCCCGTGGGGCCGCAAGCCGGTCTACGCCGAACAGGGCGTCAAGGACTTCTTCAGCAACAACGCCGTCCAGCAAGTCACCGAGATGGGTTACGACAACCTGCGCTTCGACTTCACTCAGGTGCTGCACAACACCGGCGACGCCGGCCAGCAAGTGGCCGGTATGGAAGCCCTGCGCCAGATCAACCGCACCCTGCAGGCCGTCAAGCCGGGCACCATCACCGTGGCCGAGGATTTCTCACGCAACTGGCTGGTGGCCGCCGATTTGGACAAGTCGGAAAACCAGTGGGGCATCGAGAAGAAGGGCATGGGCTTCCAGGCGGTCTGGAACGACGGCGCTCGCGAAGGCATCTACAAGGGTGTCGAAGGCAGCGAATCGGTCGACCACCTGATGGATGCGATGAAGGGCCACTACGGCGTCAGCGGTTGGGACCGCGCCATCATGTATGCCCACAGCCACGACGAAGTGGGCAACTCCGGTAAATGGGTGGCTCGCGCCGCCGCTCACAGCAAGGACGTGATGGGCTCCTACTCGCGGGCCGCCTCACGCGCCGGCGCCGCCCTCACCCTGACCGGTCCGGGCGTCCCCATGATGTGGCAGGGCGAGGAATTCCTGGCCAACAACGACTTCAAGCACGGTTTGACCTCGACCTGGGGTTACGACACCGACTGGCTCAACTTCAAAGTCACCCCCGACCGCCTGGAAGTCTTCAAGAGCGGCAACCGCTCGGCCCTGAAGCCCGGCGAGGAGAAATACTTCGAGCGCTACCAGGCCATGAACGACGAGCAAAAGGCCCAGGCCGAAATCTGCTCGTTCCGCGCCGGCCAGTTCAAGGTCTACTCGGATCTCATCGGCCTGCGTCGCTCATCCCACGCCTTCGACGCCACCTCTCCCATCAACAAGGTCTTCACCAGCAACCAGGACCGCGTCATCGCTTACTCCCGAGGAGAAGGCAACGAGCAGTTCGTGGTCGCCACCAACCTGTCCGACAAAGACCGCGGCGGCTACGGCATCAACCTCCCCCCCGGCCAGTGGAAAGAAGTCCACAACACCAACGCTCAGGAATACGGCGGCACCGGTGCCGGCAACTTCGGCGTCAGCGTCCAGGGCAACCAGGGCGTCATGCTCCCCGCCGGCAGCACCATCGTCTTCAAGAAAGTCGGCTAGGTCGGGCTATCAGGGATAAGCCTGGCGTGCCCATTCCGCGTCCATCTCGGAAAGCTTCGAAATATAGGGACTGAAGAAGCCGTCGGTGGTCCACTCTTTGGGAATCTGATAGAGCATGATCGACTTGTCATCAAATTCCGAATAGAGGTCGCTGGGCATCGTATTAAAATAGGCGTTCTCGGTGGTGGCTCGGGTCCAGCGTCCCGGCGGCCGGGCCATCGCCGCGTAGACGGCCTCGCGGTTCCACTGGATGTTGACGTTGGGATTCTGATGCTCGTGCACGGCTCCCAGGGCGTGTCCAAACTCGTGGATCACCACGCGTTTGAAGACGGCACTGTCGATGGGCCAGTGGTGCAGCCGGCTCAGATACATGCTGGGCTTGTATTGCTGAGACCAGCGACCCAGACGCGAGTTCCAGCCCTTGTCGGCCAGGAACTTGACGGTGATATGATAGGTTTCGCCGGGTTCGCCGTCGCCTCGAAAAAAGTGGAACTGCAGACTGGTGTTGGCTCCCCAGGTCTCCTGGACCAGTCGGGTGGCTTCATCACAATATTTGGGGTCGATATCGTTGCCGTCCAAAAAAAGCACGTTGATGGTCTGTCCCGGCGTCCAGCGACTGCCCCGATAAAAGGCCAGCGGGCGCACCCCGCCCGATTCGTCCTCGGGCCGATCGCAGACGATTTTGGGCTCAGGGTAATCCAGCCGCGATTGGGACGAGGCGGATCCGGTAGGATTCAATGCGACCGTGGCCGAGGGGCGGTGGGGGAGGCGCCATTCCAGTTCGCTGGCCGTATACACCCAGAGCGGCTTGCCCGGCTCCAGCACATCGCCCGCAAGGGTGGGCTGGCCGTTCTCACCCACACCGTAGATGGTCAGTCCGGTTAGATCCAGCTCTTGCAGGCGCGCGGCCGGCGGTGCCACCAGATTCCACCCCGGCTCCAGGCCGGCCAACTCCAGGCCGGCCGGCGGGGTGCCCCGATAACGCAAAACCGTATCCTTGGCCGCGAAGACGAAGAAGCCCAGACTGCTTCCCTCGCCCCGGTTCAGGGTGCTGGTCGTCAGCGGTTCCGGGTCTAAGAATTCGCCTTCTTCATAGGTGGTAAAGCCGAGAATCTCGGGCGGCGCCACCACCTGAGTGACCAGGTCGACTCGCAAAGCGACGGCGTTCCATCCCGCCTTTAAAGGAACGTCGAAGGTCAGATCGTCGGGGGAGGAGACGTCGTCGTTGTCTTCTCCCTCCGGATCGGTGGCGCTCACGATGCGGGCCGGCAGGGCGGGGGGAAACAGAGTTGCCGGTGTGGGGGCGGAGGCAGCGGCTCCGAACGTCCCCAAACTCTGGGTCGAGCTTCCTCCGCATCCCAGCATCAGACCTCCGGCCAGGGCCATCAGGCAAGTCGTCTTTTTCACGGGTAGGCTCTCCTCGTTGTTTCTCGGTCGATAGGGGAAAGTCGGGGCGATTCTTCTACGGAAAATCCATCGGTGGTCAGCGTCTTTTCGATGCGATACATCATCACCGACTTGGGGTCGAAGATGGAGGCCAGGTCGCTGTCCTGGGTTTCGAACATGGCGAAGTCGACCTGCTCGCGGGTCCAATAGTCGGGAGCTCCGCCCAGGATGCGATAGACTTCGGGACGGTTCCAGTTGATGCGCGCGTTGGGGCTCTGGTGCTCGTGAATCATGCCCAGAGCGTGACCGAATTCGTGCAGCACCACGCTGTGAAAGGTGATGGTGTTGTAGGGAATGGTGTGCAGTCGGCTCAGGTGCATGCTGGGACGATCCGGCTGGAGCAGCGAATCGACACCCATGTTGGAGTTGTAGCCCTGATCGGCCAGAAATCGAACTCGGATGTGATAGGTCCTGTCCCGGTTGGCCAGGCTCCCTTTGTAGAAGTGGAAGCGCAGGCTGGAGCTGGCTTCCCAACCCTGGCGGACCAGCCGGCTGGTGTTTTCGTAGACCGAATCGGGCACATTGTTGCCGTCGCAGAAAAGCACATTCAGGGTCTGCCCCGGCGCCCAGCGTTTGCCCGTCTGGGTGGCGAGCGGTCGCACCCCACTCAGCGATGGCCTGGCATCGCAATGATAATCACTGCCAGGGTAATCTCGCTCCGAAAGGGGCACCTCCGGCCCCGTTCCCGAGATAGGGGTGACGCTGGTGTCCGCATCTTGGGGACCGGTCAGCAAGGCGGCGCTCTCGGTATAGACCCAAAGCGGTAAGCCAGGATCGGCAGCCCCCTGGGCCGGCAGCGGATCGCCCTGGGCGTTCACTTCGAACACGGGGCCGGGCACGGATTGCAACGAATCCAGCTCGCTTACGGGCGGCGCCACCAGATTCCAGCCCGGCTCCAGACCCGCGAAGGCGACTCCCTGGTGCGGCCGGCCGCGATACTCCAGCACGGTGGCCTGGCTGGCGTAGACGAAAAAGCCCAGGCTGGTTCCCTCGCCCCGATTGACCGTGTCGGTCGTCAGCGGCTGCGGGTCCAGGTAAGCCCCGCGCTCGTAAGTCGTGAAGCCGAGCACTTCCGGGCCGGCGGAAATCCTGGTCACGTAATCCACCTGGAAAACCAGAGCGTTCCAGCCCGGCTGTAACGAGACCCGAAAGGTCAAATCCTCGGCCGAGGAAACGTCCTCGTTGTCCCCGCCCAACGGGTCGACAGCGGTTAGAAAGCGCGCGGGCAAAGCCGGCGGAGTCAGCAGCGGAACATCCCCACCCCCCGCCGTGGAACCCCCGCTTTGCGAACCACAACCGGCGATCAGAACGGCCAGCCCCACAACCAGGCCCGTTACCAATCTGCGCATCACAAAATCCTCATGGAATCGCGGATTATATGACGCAGGGGCGATGATCTCCTGGCCGATTCCGCGCGGGCCCGGCGCCCGCGTTTGCCGTCCTCCCGCCCGCGTTCCGCCTGGCCGGTTCCGTGCGGGCCTGACGCCCGCGTTTGCGGTCCTCCCGCCCGCGTTTCGCCTGGCCGGTTCCGCGCGGGCCTGACGCCCGCGTTTGCGGTCCTCCCGCCCGCGTTCCGCCTGGCCGGTTCCGCGCGGGCCCGACGCCCGCGTTTGCGGTCCTCCCGCCCGCGTTTCGCCTGGCCGGTTCCGCGCGGGCCTGACGCCCGCGTTTGCCGTCCTCCCGCCCGCGTCGGTTCTAAGACAAACCTAAAACACCATAGACAAACGGGCCTGGAATTCGTTTTTCCCGGTAAACATCCAGCAAAATCTGACCCCTATGCTTAACCCATGATTCAGTTCGACAGTCCGCTCCGCTCTGCCCAACTGCTTTTTACCTCCCCGGCATCGCTGTTCAAGCCCCAGCCGCACGGGGAGCCTACCGACTCGTTTCATTCCGGCTCTCACGAGACGGCACCGCCCACCCGGGCCCAGATGCTGGCTGCCTGTCGCCGAGAAAGTGAGCCGGCCAAACTGGATGGCTACTACAATGCCAACGACTTCGTCGGCAATGTCGACAAGGCCGTCGAGCACTCTTTCCTCAAGGGAGTCAAAGGAATGCACATTCCTTTCGGCGTCTCGGGAGCACTGGTGCCGGGCCTGGGGCTAACCAAGGTCTTCAGCAACGACAAAGACCACCCCAACTCGAATCGCGCCGAAGGTGTGGTGGACGTCTTGGAAGGCGTCAAGAGCGCCGCCGAAAACAAGACCGTCGCCCAAGCCCTGAAAGCTGCCGGAGAGGGCGGCAACAAGCTAATTTCCGGAGCCGTCAAAGTCGCCTCCTCGCCCCTGGGCGAGGGCGCGCTCAAATTCGGCGGCCGCCTGCTCGGACCGGCCGGTCACGCCGTGGCCACCGTGCAGCGCATCAACGACATCAAAGACAGCAGTGCCACGCTGCAGAAACTCAAAAACAACAATCTCGCCGACAAAGGACGCTTGCACGACGAAATCGTCGGCCAAGACGTCCGAATGGCCGGAATGGCCTTCTCCGCCGCCCTCGAAACGACCGCGGGCGTGGTCACCTGCGTGCCGGGCGGTCAGCTGGTCGGGGCCGCGATCGGCATAGCCGCCTTCGGAGTCGAGATGGGCACCCGAGCCGTGACCAACGATGAAGCAGAGTTACAGAAGAAGCTCCTGATTTAGCGCTTTTGCCACCCACGGGTAACTGGCGTTCAGGACTCCGCCGATTTGTCGGCAATTGGCCAGAAGCGGAGCCATGCTCGGCGCGGGACCGGTGCCGCTGAGGGCGGCAAATGTGGCGGCCAGGCTGCAGGTCGAGCGCAGATTTGCGGCCATAGAATTCATGCGTGCCGCGGTCCCCCAGGCGGTTGCTTCCGCTAGATCGCCTCGCTGCGTGCAGGCTGCGGCGTTTTGGCTAGCCTGCATCAAGTGGATGCCGACATTCTCGATGGCTTCCTCGGGCGCCATTGTCATGCCCAGGTTCCGCAGGGGAGCGAGTTTCAGGCGGTCGACGGTCTTCTGGCTGATGCCGACCAGAGCCGCTGCAGCTCGCCCGGGGTCGCTCTGGTCGCCCAGTGCCTGCACGCCCTGACCGAAGTCGAGTGTAACCGAGGCCATTGCCGACAGTTTTGGGCTCCACGCGCCCAGCCTGTCCGAAGCTTCCAGGTCTTTGGCCGCTTGGGCGAGATGGCCGGACTGGACCGTGTACTTTTCACCCAGCCAACGGCAGTCTTTCAGGAGAATCTCGCCCAGACGCTGCAGCAGGTCTTTCTTGATTTCGGCGGCGTCCCGAGTCTGGCCAGAGGCTTCTTTCTCGGGGATTCCTTGTCCCAGGAAAGCTTGCAGCTGGCGGTCCTCGGGATAAGCCTGCTGGAGGGCTAGAAGTTCAGCCTGAGACATCCCCAGCTCGCATTTCATCATCACCAACACTCTGGCGTAGACGGCCTGGTCGACCAGCGGTTGTTCTGCCACGAACCGGTCGGCCGGACCCGCCTCCACGGCCTTTTCCGGCGGGCAATCCAACCGACCGGAATTGTGTATTCTCGCTCCGGAAATCGCTATCCTCATCACCAACTCAAGCTCCCTTCTCTCATTCCAGCGCTATCGCCACCAGCTCCGAGGCTCCGGCCATCACGCCCACCACCGTCTCGCAGGTGGCCATCACCGGGGCCGTCCCGGGGGAAGCTCCGCCTACGGTCAGGGCGGTGAGCACGGCGGCCAGGTCGCAGGTGGCTCGCAAACTGAAGGCCAGCGAGTTCAGGCCGGCCACGACCGACCAGGCCATGGCCGCCGCCTTGTTTCCCTTCTGGTTGTTCTCCCGGGCGCTGCGAACAGCGGAATAGAAGTCCCAGCCGGTGGTCAGCTCGCCCAGCCCGGGCAACAGCTTGCTGCCGATCTTGGCCAGCTTGTCCAGTCGCGTGCCCTTCATCAGTTCGAGCAGGTCTTTGACGGCGTTGGCCAGGTCGGCCGCCATTTGCTTGGGGTCGCCCTGGCCGGTTATGCCGCGAATGGCGTTGCCCAGGGCGCTGATGCCTTTGGCCAACGCGCCCAGCACCGGGCACAGCTTGGCTAGCTTGGGATGGGACCTCATGGCTTCGGCTGCATCGGCCATACCGGCGGCCTGCTTCAGGCATTTCTCGCCGACCTGCTGGCACTGCGAGCGCAGAGCGTCGCCCACTCGCTGGATTAAGCCTTGCTTGATGTCGCCTGCAGGCTGGGTGGGTCCGGCCTTTCCGGCCTTGGGTTTGTCCTGAGCCAGGAAAGCCTGCAATTGCAGGTCTCCGCCGTAGGCCTGCTTCAAAGTCTTATGGTCGGCCTGCGTGAGACCGAGATGGCCTCCCATCGTTTCCACGGCACTGGCGTAGGCGGCCCGGTCGCGGCTGCTGACTCCCGAGGGCGGCACGGCAAAGCGCAGCAAGTCGCGCATTCGCACTTCCCCGACCGGTTGCTCGGAGGGAACGAATTGGTCCATCGGACCCTGCTCTGCAACGCCTTGGGGCGCGCGCGGGGCTGCGCTGAAATCGCGCAGGAATGAGCCTTGAATGCCAGTCATCATCGCTACAAATCCTCCGCCTTCAGTGTAGGGGAGCCTTTTTGCGATAGGTTTTCTAAACGGCAAAAAACTTAAGTGAAAAAATCCAATTGTTTGGCGATTCCATTGACCATTTATCCCTGGTTTCAGCAGCAGGAGAAAGTTTTGCTCCTGAAACCATCCCATCGTGGTGGGCCGGGTGGTCGACCTGCACAACGCCCAGCAAGGCCTACCGCTGACAAGACCTGGGTCAGCTAAACGAGTTTCGGCTCAGATCGTAAATCCGCCCTGGCGGGCTGGTTGCTGGTCTCCCGTTCGAGTGCGATAGATTTGGTAATTCAATCGGCTGCCGTCGAGGTGGATTTTCATCACTGCCGAGTTGCTGGTGTCGAGCGTCGTTCCGCCCAGGAATGAGTCTTCGTTCAACTCGATCTTGTAGGAGGTTCCGCCCGGGGTCGTGCCCTGCGACTCGCCCAGAAACTGCGAGCGAGAGCGCATCAGTGTGCCGTTGATGGGACTGGCGCACAGTTCATGGACGACCAGCTCGTGGCCGTCCTTGCCCGTGATTTGCATGCTGGCGTGGGCACTGGCGTGGATGTCCCCGCACAGAAAAACGACTTTCTCCATCTTGTTTTGCGCCATGAAGTCGAGGATGCGCTCGCGTTGTCCCGAGAACTCGGGACTGCTCCATTTTTCTTCGGCGTCTTTCTTCTCCAAGACGAAGGGCGAGCTGGTGATAATGAACTTGGGCTGGTCGCGGTGCTCGCTCATCCACTGGAAGAGCGCCTGCAGCTGCCCTTCCGAGACCATCTCCCGCTTTCCGTTGTGACGCTCGAAGCGGGTATCCATAGCGAAGAACTGATGAACGCCGTGGGAAAAGTGATAATAGCGCGCATTCTCCCCGTAAGATTTGGGCCCATGGGCGCTTTGGAATTCATCGAAAGCTCGCAGGCCGTTCTGGGCCAGTCGCTGGTATTGCTCTTCACGGGGTCCGCCGTGCCCGCGCAGCCACAGGGCCGCTCGCTGCATGCCCGTCAACTGTCCGTCCTGAGCATAGCCGTTGACCACCTCATGGTCGTCGGCCAGCATATAGTTGGCCTGACCGGCCAGCACCTGCTGCGTGCCCGGCTGTCCCCAGGTGCGCACATAAGCCTTGCGAAAATCCTCCAGCGTAAAGCTGAAAGGGGCCTTGTCGGCGTAGACCTGGTCGCCGGCGTGAATCACCAGGTCTACTCCCCGGGCCACCTCGGCTCGGCGCAAGTCGGCCTCCCGATTGCTGCGGAAAGGACCCCAACCGTGGAAGTTGCAGCTGTTCAGCAAGAAAGTGCAGGGCTGCGCCTCCGTGGGGAACGTCTTGACCGCCCCGCGCCGGCTCAGGGAGCGCGCCGGCGCCTCCGTCGAGGCCGCGTAGGCCACTTCCAGATCATACTGGGTAGACGGCTGCAGCGAGTCCAGCTGAGCCACTCCCGTGTAGCCATCTTCGGCCGACAGCTGGACCGACTCTTCCCTGGACTTACCGTCCGGTCCGGTGGCCTTGACGAACATGACCCGATTCTCGGCGTCGCCGCGTCCCCACACGCGGGCCGAGTTCGGAGTCACGTGGCCCACCACCAATCGAGGTCCCTCTAGATTCATGGGTCCACTATAGATTTAGGGATTTAAAAAACCGTGAAATATGCGTACCTGAAACTTGTTACAGATCCTTTTCAAGGTTATTTCAGTTGTTGATGCTATCCTGATTTCGAAATCTCTCAACTAAAGGGGCAAGACAAGAAGATGACGCAGCCAGGCAGCTTTCGGGTAGGTGGAGTTCCCCTCGACGCAACCAAAATCAATAAGGCTTTCCTCGAGAAGATGAAGGCCAACGTCGAGAAGGCTCAGCCGGCTGAAGGTAAGGAAGCCGCCGCTCAGGCTCTGGCCGAGATCTTCGAAAAAGGCGAAATGACCTCCACCGGTATGGAAGGTCTGCAAGCTTACGGCAAAGCCATCGGCAAAGAGTGGAAAGCCGACAAGGACGCCATCTGGGCCGCCAAGCAGGCCTCACCCGTCGACGGTGCCCAGATCGAAGCCCGCAAAGCCAAGCTCAACAGCAACGCTCCTTTCCTGGGTCAGTTCAACGTGCTGGTCGACAATCTGCGCGAGCAGACGGCCGCGATGGCTGTCGCGACCATCGCCGGAGCCAGCTTCGGTCCCGCCGCCCTGGTGGCCGGTTACGCCGCTTACCTGAACGGCCCCAAGTGGGACAACAGCGCCACCAAAAAGACCACCGAACTGGTCAACACCTACAAAGCTTACGAAACCGGCGAATCGCCGATGACCACCAAGGGCAACACCGTGCAGCAAGTGCACCGCGCCGAGCTGTGGAAGACCCTGACCGGTCTGACCCGCGAAGCCGCCGAAGCCGGTAAGGCCGGTAAGCCGCTGGAAATCACCGCTCAGTATTACGAGCTGACCTCTCCCGAACTGGTCGGCAATCTGGCCGACGCCGCCAAGGCCGGCAGCAAGCTGCGCCTCAACCTCGACGCCGGTCGCCTTTCCTACCCCGCCACCGACCCCGTCACCATGACCGATTACTTCCAGGTTGACGAAATCGCCAAGAAAATGCGTACCGTCATCCAGTTCACCGAGATCAAGGACGCCGATGTGGCCGTCTCGCTCTTCCCCTCCAAGGGCGAGCTGGGCAGCGCCGAGGACCTGATGCACCGCAAAGTGCTGCGCGTGGGGGAAAAAGTTCTCATGAGCGGCATGAACGGCAACGTCAGCTCCGGCGAAAACGTGGACGCCGGTTACGTCATCGAAGGCCCGGCCGCCCGCAACTTCACCCAGAACGTCGCTCGCGACCTGAACACCTCGGCCGGCGCCGACGCCGAAGCCATCTGGGGCAAGAAGCAGTTTGAAAAGTTCGACAAAAGCGACCTGCGCGTCAGCGCTTCGGGTCTGGCTTCCTTGCTCGACAGCCTGAACGGTCCCAGCCCGGCCGGCAGCAAATCGGCCCATCCCAAGTCCGTCGAGGACCTGGAGAAGATGGCCAAGCAGGCCGGCGTCGAGCTGGGCTCCATCGTCGAAAAGCCGGCCGACGGCTTCCAGGCCTTCCTCAACAGCGAGGGCGTGGTCAGCCTCAGCAAAGAAGGCAAGAGCCTGCTCAAAGGACTGATGGAACGCGGCGTGGCCGCCACCCAGACTTCCAAGAATCTGGCCGGACTGGCCGACGTGACCCTGCCCGAAGGCAAGGCCAACGGCAAGACCGTGGTCGACATCGCTGACCAGCCGGCCGAGCGCGAGACGCTGGTGCTCAACGCTATTAACCAGGCCAAAGAGTTCATCTATATGCCCGGCTTCGTGGTGACCCGCGCCGTCGCCGCCGCCATCGTGGCCAAGCAGGAGCAGGCCATCGCCGAAGGCAAGCCGCTCGACATCAAAGTGGTGGCCGACTCCGGCATCTATCCTTTCGGCGGCACGCCCAACAGCTTCGGCGTCGATTATCTCGAGGACCACGGCATCGCCGTGCGCTGGGCCCAGCTGGAGCGCACCGGTTCTCACGACCGCAAAGTGCACGCCAAGCAGATTCTCACCGACAAGGGCGAAATCGCCGGCTCCACCAACTTCTCGGCCAAAGGAATGCGCGAGAACTGGGAAACCTCGGCCTACGTTCACTTCGAAGAGAAAGACGCCGAAGCCCAGGCCCTCAAGGCCCAGTCCAAGGCCCAGTTCGAAGACCTCTGGAACAACAACAGCTATCCGCTTTCGGTCACCGACCTGGCCCGTATGTATGCCAGCAAGGAGCAGGCCGACGGTCACGAGCACTTCGTGGACAGCGCCCGCGCCGGCGCCACCCGCGAAGTCCTGACCGCCATCGAGAACTACGAAGTGGAAACCGGTTCGCTGATGCAGCGCCTCCACGAGCGTCCCGAAGTGGCCGCCAAGAAGGCCGACTTCGTCAACCAGGGCTACTCGGACGGCGACGCCATGCTGATGGCCGCCGACGCGGTGGTGGGCAAGCAAGAGCTGACCAAGCTCACCTCGGAACTGCCCTCCACCATCGAGCTGGACCGCCTGCACTCCAAGGTGGAGCGCTGGAAGAAATCCGTTTAGCTCTTTTTCAGGGGCGTCGTCTACAGTGTAGACACTCAGGGAGGATAGAAGACCATGAATTCAGTGAGCAACAACCGCACGATTCTGCGCCAGGAGTTCAAAAAGGAACTTCAGGGTTACTACCAGATGAATGGTCTGAAGAATGGCTCGCCCATCGAGGGCACCATCTATCCTCCCGACATCGCACCCAACGATCAGGTGGCTCTGGAAAAGCGGGTCGATGACCTGTCCAGCTTCCTGGCCGCCAAGGACGGCATCACCTTCCGCGCTACCCCCGAGTTCGGCAAAGGCCGCATCGAGGACCGCGCCGAGGTGGCCGCCGCCGCTTCCGGTTGGGTCAAAGCTTCCAGCCGCGTGGCTCTGCAGACGGCCACCAGCATGATCGGCAATCCGGCCATCCAGGCCATGGTCAACGAAGGCCTCAAAGGCGCCGACGCCGAGTTCTTCACCGCTCCCTCCTCCAAGTCCGGAATGTTCCACCCCGCTGACGAAATCAACGAAGGCGGCCTGGCCCTGCACACCGCTCGCGTGGTCCAGATGGGCGAGCACCTGGGCGAATTCTTCGGTCTCAATCCCAGTGAGAAAGATAACCTGCGCGCCGGTCTGGTCCTCCACGACTCGGTCAAAGGTGGCGCTCCCTGGCAGGGCTACTCCAACGAACACGGCGAGCTGGCCGGCCAGTTCATCTCCGGCCTCAACGGCCCGGCCGACGCCAAAGCCGTAGCCGCGCAGATTGCCAACAACCACATGGCCCTGTGGCGCCAGAAGGCCGACGGCACCCCCAACCCGGCCGTCCCCGACAACAAAATGGACATGATTGCCTCGCTCTCCGACTACCTGGCCGCCCGCGACAACATCTACGTCGACGCCCCCGGCATGGACAAAACCGCCGCCCCCATCTCGACGCCCGAAGACCGCATGAAGCCGCAGACCTATACCGGCACCACCAAGAACCGCAACCAAGAATTCCCCCGTGGCATGGAAATCACCATGGACAAAGAAGACCTCCACGTGGTCGTCAACGGCAACACCTACACCGGCAAAATCAGCGACCCCGAAATCAAGGACGGCTACCTCAGCTACGCCGGCTTCGAAGGCAAAGACGGCAAAAACGAACTCGACGGCATGTCCGTCAAAGCCAACTTCTGGCTGCTCACCGGCGCCAAAGGCGGCAAAGTCGTCCTCACCAAAGGCACCGACACCGCCGACTACTTCGTCCGCCCCCCCCAGGCCTAAAAGAGCCAGCTCTTAAAAGGCCCGCCCTCTCCGGAGCGCGGGCCTTTTTGCGTTCCGCCTCGTCGCCACTGGGGTCTCGGCATTCTCCCGCGCGGTCCTGGGGCCCGCGTACGCCGTCCTGTCGCCCGCGGCCACCCCGCGCGGCCCTGAGGCCCGCGTACGCCGTCCTTTCACCCGCCGCCACCCCGCGCGGTCCTGAGGCCCGCGTTTGCCGTCCTGTCGCCCGCTGCCAACCCGCGCGGTCCTGAGGCCCGCGTACGCCGTCCTGTCGCCCGCGGCCAATCCGCGCGGTCCTGAGGCCCGCGTTTGCCGTCCTGTCGCTCGCTGCCAACTCGCGCGGTCCTGAAGCCCGCGTGCGCCGTCCCGTCGCCCGCGGCCACCCGCGCGGTCCTGAGGCCCGCGTTTGCCGTCTTGGCGCCCGCGCCAACCCGCGCGGTCCTGAGGCCCGCGTACGCCCTCCTGTCGCCTGCGCCAATCCGCGCGGTCCTGAGGCCTGCGTACGCCGTCCTGTCGCCCGCGGTCACCCCGGCGCGGGCCTGAGGCCTGCGCCCACCGGCCCTGAAAGCCCGCAAACCGGCCGAAATCTACAGCCCGGCGTAGATTCTCGCCGCCCCGCTGTAGAGGACCCCGCCGACCTACGGCTCACTCCCGGTAGTAATGATGGCGCTGGCTGCCGTCGTAGCGCTTGCTGGCCAGACAGCACCGATTGAAAGCTTCGAGTAGATCCGCAGGGGCACAGGTCTCGCCGGCCCAGCTTCTCAACCAGTTCCTTGTGCCCGCCGACGACCCGGTCGCCCTTGCCTACCCGGGTTTCCGAAGGGAAGCCCTTCTTACGCTTGCTGGTTGGCTCGAAAGCTGGACAACTCTTGGAAGTCAGGAGTTCTCATGATCTTGTCCTCCTCGTTTCAGGTGGCCGGAGTGTAGGGGAGGATGCAGACGATGTCAATCCGACTGTGCCTGGTCCTGGCACTGTTCAGTCCGGCCTGGTCGCAGCCCATCACGGTGCTGTCCTGGAACGTTCACGGCGGGCGCGAAGGGGTTTCTCGCGTGGTCGAAGTGCTCAAAGCCAGCCGGGCTGAGTTATTTCTGCTTCAGGAAGCCCCTGCGGGATCACAAATCGAAAGCGCGTTTCCTGGCTGGTCCGCCTACAGGGGCGGCAGCAATCGAGAACTGCTGATCCTGAGCCGGTCTCCGCTCAGCGCAGAACGGGAGGTCAAACTCGGTCGGGGGCGGCCCTGCCTGCTTGCCCTATGGCGCAACCTGACCGTCATCAACGTTCACTTCAGCACCGCCGTGGGCAACCGTAGCCTCACAACCAGTGGCAAACAGGCGGCTCAGTATTTGCTGCACACGGCGGAGATCCGGAGCGAACAGACGAGCGCGCTCCTGGCCCTGATCAAGCCGGCGAAGACGCTGATCGGCGGAGACTTCAACTCCACTCCGAAAATGGAGCCACCCACCCGACTCGGTGCAGTGCTTCGTCGGGTCGAGACCCCTCCGACCTTTCCCGCGCGGCATCCGGCCGGCGCTATCGACCACTTCTTTGTCAGCCGGCAGTTCCTACCCGGCAAAGGTCGAGTGCTCCCCGGCAGCGCCTCGGATCATCTACCGATCATCACGACCCTCACGCTACATGAAAACCCCGGTACCCGGTAGCTGGCTCAAACCCCAGTCTCGCACCGCCTCCAGAACCGGCCCCAGCGTCCGCCCCTTCTCCGTCAGAGCGTAGCTAGTGCCTGTCCGGCTCACCAGCCCGGCCTCGCACAACCGGGCCAGTCGGTTGCTCAGGATATTGGTCGCGATCCCCTCGGGCGAGGCCAGGAATTCCTTGAACTGGCTGCGGCCGTAGATCAGGTCGCGCACCACCAGCAGGGTCCAGCGGTCTCCTAACAGGTCCAGGGTGCAGGCGATGGGACAAGGCGATCGGTGACTCACCCCTTGACAATACTCCAGGCAACTTGCAAAATGCAAGCGCAAGAAAACTTGCAAAATGCAAGTAAATAAGGAGTGGCCCATGGACTTGAAAACCCACCCCACCGTGGTCGCCTACCGACCCCGAAGCCGACAGCCCATTACCCCCCAGGAATTGCGTAAGATCTGTCTGGAAGCCGGGGCCGACGACGTCGGTTTCGTCTCCCTCGACCGGCCCGAACTCGACCCCGATCGGCAAGAGGTGCTGCGCATTTTCCCGGCCGCGCGCACCGTCATCAGCCTGGTCTGCCGCATGTCCGTCGAGACCGTGCGTAGCCCGGCCCGCAACATGGCCAATCAGGAATTCCACACCACCGGTCACGAGGTCAACGAAGTGGCCCGACGCATCGTCCACAAACTCAGCGCGGCCGGCCATCGCGCCCTCAACCCGCCCATGGCTTTTCCTATGGAAATGGACAAATTCCCCGGTAAGACCTGGGCCCTTTCCCTCAAGACGCTGGCCCAGGCGGCGGGAATGGGGCGCATCGGCATCCACCGCAACCTCATCCATCCGCGCTTCGGCAACTTCGTGCTCTTAGGCGCCGTCTTGCTCGATCAGGACCTCGAAGAAGAGCACCAACCGCTCGACTACAATCCCTGCCTGGAGTGCAAGCTGTGCGTGGCCGCCTGCCCGGTCGGCGCCATCAGCCCTCAGGGAGACTTTGACTTCAGTGCCTGCTACACCCATAACTACCGAGAGTTCATGGGGGGCTTCACCACCTGGGTGGAGACCATTGCCGACAGCAAAAACGCCCTCGACTACCGCGAGCGCGTCAGCGACTCCGAGAACGCCTCTATGTGGCAGTCCCTCACTTACGGAGCCAACTACAAAGCCGCCTACTGCCTGGCCGTCTGCCCCGCCGGTGAAGAAGTGATCGGCCCCTTTCTGGAAGACCGCCCCGGCTTTCTGCGCGAAATCGTCAAGCCGCTCCAGCAAAAAGAAGAGACCATCTACGTTTTGCCCGGTAGCGACGCCGAAACCTACGTCAAGAAGCGCTTCCCTCACAAACGCTCCAAGACGGTGGCCTCCGGACTTCGGCCCACTTCGGTGGCCGGATTTCTGCAGAGCATGCGCCTGGTCTTCCAGCCCGGCAAAGCCGGCCAGCTCAACGCCCGCTATCACTTTCTCTTTCACGGCGATGAGACACATCAGGCCACCATCGTCATCGCCGAGGGTTGCCTGAGCGTGGAAGAAGGCCTGCACGGAGAGTGCAACCTGCGCGTCCAGGCCGATTCCCGAGCCTGGATCAAGTTCTTACGCAAGGAATGGGGGTTAGCAAGACTCTTGCTGACCGGGAAATTACGCCTCAAGGGCAATCCCCGCTGGCTATCCGCTTTTGGGAGGTGCTTCGTCTGACCGAAAGGTCGCCCGGACGAGTGGGAGCCCGGACCGTTGCTAGAAAAGGTGTGGTCTGACGCTCTAAGGGCAATCCAACTCTCCGGTGCCGGCGCACTCACCGGTCTCGGCATTGCGCCCACCGGTTCCGGCGCACCCACGGGTTCCGGCATTGCGCCCACCGGTACCGGCGCACCTACCGGTCTCGGCATCGCGCCCACCGGTTCCGGCGCACCGACGGGTCTCGGCATTGCACCCACCGGTGTCGGCGCGCCTACCGGTCTCGTAATTGCACCCACCGGTGCCGGCGCACTCACCGGTCTCGGCGCGCCCACCGGTATCGGCGCACCTACCCGTCTCGGCATCGCGCCCACCGGTTCTGGCGCACCCACGGGTCTCGGCATTGCGCCCACCGGTTCCGGCGCACTCACCGGTCCCGGCATGAGACCTACCCGATAGCTCTTCCAGCCTGGGACTCTCGCGCTGCCTGGTTCAGAAATCTGAGGTAGGCTTAGGTGGGGAAGAAACCCCGATGGCGACGAGTCCCGGAAGTCCTAGAGAACGCTGGCCACTTCCTCGAAGGCCAACCGCGGACCGCGCGGGTAGACCTTGGAGTGGTCGGCGTAGCCCAGGTTGATCAGGAAATTGGCCTGGAATCGTCCGTCCGGAAAGAACTCCGCGTTGACCGCGGCCGGGTCAAAGCCGGACATCGGGCCTGCATCCAGACCCAGAGCGCGGGCGGCCAGCAGCAGATAGGCGCCCTGCAGAGTGCTGTTGCGTACGGCCGTGTCGCGAGCCATATCGGCGTTGGCCTCAAACATCGGCTTGGCGTCGTAAGCCGGGAACTGGGTGGGCAGGTTCTCGTAGAACCGGGTATCGGTGGCCACGATTACGGTCACCGGGGCCAGCCGCGTCTTCTCGCGGTTGCCTTCCGAAAGAGTCGGCTCCAGGCGGTCCTTGGCTTCCGGACTGACCACGAAGACGAATCGGGCCGGCTGAGAATTCATGGCGGTCGGCGCCCAACGGGCCGTCTCGTAAATCTTTTGCAGCAGTTCGGCCGGCACCGGCTTGTCCAGCCAGTGGCTGTGGGTGCGGGCTTCTAGAAAAAGTTGTTCCAGCGTGGGAGCTAAAGTTGCAGTCATCTCGGTGTGACCTCCATTCGTGTTGACTCCCTGAGAGTATCCTTTACTCAGAAAAGGAACAACGACCGTCTGGTTGACCAACCGTTTCTTATCTGTTGACAATCAGGTGGGTGGCACCGGGATAGGCCCGGCGAACTGGATCTCGGGATAGAAGTCGACCAGTTCACTCAGGGGCAGCGTCTCGTCGCGCGAGAACATCAGCACGTGCGGCAGCTCGTCTCCAAAATACTGTAGGATATCGGGGGTCTGTCCGGGACGCTGGATCCACCAGTAGTGACCGACTTGTTCCGGCGGGGTCGAACTAAACTGCAGAGTGCTCATGATTCCTCATCTTTCGGGCGGCTGGCCAGGGCGCGAACCAGCTCCGGTTCTTCCTTGAGATTCACGAACTGATACGGAATCAGTCCAATTTGTTCCAACGGATTCCAGTCCTCCGGCTGCGCATAGCGCTTGGACCGCCAGGGCATGCCCGCTTCGATCCAGGCCTTGCGCTCCGCCTGGATCTGCTCGAAAACCGCGTCGGTCACGCCAAACTGGGTGTTGCAACAAGGGCAATACTGGTAAGTCGGCTGCTGGCCCGATTCTCCCCAGGGCGCCTCTTCGGGTTCGTAGCCGCAGACGCGGCAAAAAGTCGCTATCATCATCGGCTATCCAGGAACACGGCCATGTCGTTGCCTTCACCCCAATAGTGTCCCCGCGGGAAAGCTTCGGAAACCGGGTTCAGCTGGTGGATGGTCACCGGCACCATTCCGTCTCCCACCTGCTGGTAGACGCCCAGCGTGCGCGACTCCGGATTGTAGAAAATGGTGGCGGGCTGCTCGCCGGCGCCTTTCAGCATAAGCGTTCCTTCGGGCGGATTGGTGGCGAATTCGCGCGCCTTTTGCAGATACATCTGGGTGGCTTCGGCTTCGCTGGCGCTGGCCGGAATCCCGAACTCGGCCCGGTGGTTGGCCACGTGCTCGGCCAATGCCGCCTGTTCCTGTTGGGGACCCATCTTCTTGTCCCACCAGCTCTGGTTTTTGCTCAGCGGCAAGCCTTCGGTCGGAGCCATCTCTACTTCGCCGATGCGGCGAATCACGTTCTCCTTCGACTCCAGCTGATTTCTGAGCTTGCCGATCTCGTCCAGGTCGCCGCGGGCCGCTTCGTTGGCCTTGGACAGGCGGTTGCGGGCGCTTTTCATGGCCTTGTTGAGCGCGCCTTTTTCCGGCCCGGCCGGAGCCGCTTCGAAGGCAGCTTTGGCTTGCTGATAGGCTGCATCCGCTTCCTGGACTTTCTGGGCCGCTTCGGGGCTGGGCTTCTGCAACTCGGCGATGCGTGCGCGCAAATCGGCGGTATCGCCGGTGAATTTCTCCTGGAGGCGGTCCAGTTCGGCCTGCGTCTTCGGCGGGATCTTAGGGGGCGTATCCTTGGGGCCGCCACCTCCATTGGTATCCTTGACCGGCTCGGGCTCCACCGGGCCCTTGACCTTGCCGGTATCCTCGACTTTCTGTCCGGCCCGAGCCAGGTCTTCGGATCCTTCCACTCCTTTGGTGACCTTGGCGGCTTCACTGAGTTCTTCGACGCCTTTGCCCAGGCGGGCTAAATCTTGCGTTCCTTCAGCAACCTGGGCCACTTTGCCGCCTTTGGCCAACAGCGCTTCGGGGGCCACCACCAGGCTGGCGATTTCGCCGGCCACGCGCGTCACGTCGCGAGTGACGGCGTAGGATCCGTTCTCCTTGTATTCGGTGAGGCGCCCGTCCACGGCTTTGTCGATGCCCTGCGTCAATCCGTTGGCGTTGGCATCGGCCACCGCTTTGGCGTTGGTCTGCATCTGACCGCCGGCGTCTTGCAGAGTCTGGCTGCCGGTCTTGTCGCCCACCCACTGCACCAGACTGCCCTCGGCCTCGCCAACCTTGGCGGTGTAGTGCACGGCCGCCTGGCCCACGTTGTCGAGAACTTTCTTGGTATCGGCGCCGGCCAGATTGGCTTCGGCCTCACCCACGCCGCGATACCATTGACCGGCATCCTTGATGGTCTGGCTGTCGGTTTTCTCGCCGATCCACTCCACCGCCGAACCCACCACCTGGCGGCCCTTTCCGTCGATGTAAGCCGCGCCTTCGGCGACCTTTTGAATGGTGTGGCCGGTGTCTTTCAGGGTCTTGGTGTCGCCCTGCGTCACTCGGCCGGCCCAACTGGCCATGCTGCCCACGCCTTCGGTCAGGCTGCCGGCGAAACCCAGCACGCCCGCCACCATACCTGCCTGTGGTTTCAACGCTTCTGGGAGATCTTTGGAATGCTGGTCGAGAAACTCGACGCCCTGATTCAGCCCGTGGCCTACCAGTTTCACGCCTTCGCCCGCCAGTTCGGTGGCTTTGCCGGCATAAAACATCGGATTGGCATACTTCAGATTGCCGTAAATGTTGCTGTCATCTCGCAGGGCATCGCCGACCTGGCTGAGGCCGGCCTTGCCGCGGTCATAAAGATCGTGGGCCGTCTGCTTGGCGCCGTCCACCGCGCTGCCCACCGCCGTGGAGACGGAACTCTCGACCCTGGTCAGGGTCGCCTTCCCCTGATCATAGAGCGCGTGAGCCGAGGATTTGGCCGAGTCGAGAACCGCTCCGGCATTGCGAGTGACCGTCTGGGTTGCCGAACCCACGGCGTTGGAAGCGCTTTGATACGTGCTGTGCAGCCAATCACCAATCGCCATCGCTACGGAGCCTCCACTCGATCTAGCATTTCCACCCCCTGGCGTAATTGATCGTCGGCCACTCCGCCGTCATCCAGCAGGCTGGCCCAGTCCAGAGACGACATTTGCGGGTGGTTTTCCAGAGCTTCTTCCACCAGAGAACGCAATTCTTCCAATCCGGTCTGAATTTGATCCAAAGCTTCCGCGAATTCAGGAAGTTCCGGGTGGTCGGGATAAGCCTGAAATCGCTCTTCCTGTTGCACCAAATAACCGCGCAATTCTTCCAGGAAATTCTCCAGGTCCACGCCCTGCAGACGCCCGCCGGCCGCCGCCGTGGCCACGTCCCTCAGTTGCAGGTAGGCCGCGGAGCAGCCACGGCTGGAGTCCAAATCTACCATATAGGAAATTTACGAGTCTCGCCGGCTGCCTCCTGGGCGAGTTTTCTTACAATTTATCGAATTTTGTTAAAAAATGCGTTCCAAAATCCACCACCAACCTGCGGTCGTCAGCAACGAAAGGGGAATTCCAATGCCGATAAGCAGATTGGATAGCTGCAAATTCAGACCATAGCGAGCGGCCAAGACGCTGGTGGTGGCCATACTGGCCATGGCCGCCTCCAACACGCTGACCTTGGCCGGTAATCCGTGTTCTCCGGTGACCAGCGCCAATGCGGCTACCAGTGCCGGCGCCAGCAATAGCTTGAACCCAAGCCCCTGAGCCAGAGCCTTGCGCTCTCGACCCAGGCCGATTTCCAGTTGCAGGCCAATCGAGAACAGGGCCAGCGGAATCATGGTCGCGCCCAGCCGTACCCACAACTCGTCCAGGGCCGACACGGGAAGCAGCAGCGCCACAACCGAGGCCAGCAAGGGGGGAAAGCTGAGCACCTGACGCAATTGCCGGCGCCAGTCGCCCCCGGCCGCCGCCGTCATCACGCCCACACTGGAAAGCAGAAGGAACGAAATCTGGTCGGAGAGCACCGCCAACCGCAGCCCCGCGTCGCCATAGTAGGCGGACACCAGCGGAAAGCCCACAAACGAAGTGTTGCACAGCCCGGCTCCCAGCACCAGCGCCGCCCGCGTGCCGGCCTCATAATTCAACCGCCCCAACAACAGCCAGGCCATCCCCCAGACGACCAGGGGCATGGCCAACGGCAACCACAGTTCCCTGCTCCACACAATCTGCGGCACGAAGTGCAGGGCCGTGGCCGGAATGGCCACGTAAATCAGCCAGGCGTTGATGCCTACATGAGCATCGGCGGGCACCATCCGGCGCCGCCGCATCCACCACCCCACCGCAATACAAACCCCGATCAGAACGAAATTCAGCATAAACCGGGGCAGTTTAACCGATCCGCTCAGGCCGGAACCAGCATCCTTAGGCGGAGTTCCGCACCCCTCGTTCAGAGGTCCAGGTGGGTTATTTCACCCGGTAGTTTAACAATGGCCACCGGGGGCCAGTGGGTCATACTTGACCTGCGGAACCGTCATGACAATCGGAGTATGAGTAGGCGAGGGGATCGTCCTTGCGGGAGTTGGCGTGGGATGCGGAAGGGGCGATTCCGCCCGTTCGCATCCGGCCAGCAGCAGCAAAAATGCCAGCGCAATTCTCACATCGGAAAAATTGGATTCAAGGCGAACAATTCCTGGCCGGAGCAGCCCGAGGGTCGGTTTCAGCCCTCTTTCAGTACCTTCTGGTAGCCTCAATCCATGGTTAGCGTAGAGCCGAAAATCCCTCAGACCTACATCAAGCAGTATCAGACCTTGCTGGAGAAAGCTCGCAAGTTCAACGATACCGAGATCGACCACAACCAGGACCCTGAGGAAGTCTTTGTCCGTCAGAGCGCCCAGGTTCTCTTCAGCGAGGCGACCATTACTCTGAAGGCGAATCTAAAGGACGAGTCGGTCAAGGCCAGCTACGAGGTCGAGAATCCCTCCAATTTGCCCAATTCGAGCATAGCCTTCCGCCGTCAGGGCGATTTACTCTGGGTCGAAGAGTGCGCCCTTCCAGAGCAGTATAGCGAAGGCAAGCAGCACACTTTCAGCCTCAATCTGCAAACTCAGGAAATCGCCAACGAATCGAGCGCCGTCCTGCCGCGCACACAACCGGCCGCCGATCCCAGCAAAGACTTCGAATCCGAACTCTCGTCCCTCGGCCACATGCTGCAGCCAAACGGCTGGCTGGTGGGCAGCGCCTGGCAGAAAAGCTAGCGGCTAGCGCCGAGCGGCCAGTCTGAACTGACCGCAGGCTGCGCACAGCTTGGCCTCGGGAGTGCGCAGCGGCTTGCCGCAGGCGGTGCAGGGCGGGCCGATGGCCGTAATCCGGTGCTCCAAAAGGTGGTCGTGATGCGTCTCCTTGGCTCCGGTCAGCCGTGAATAGGCTTCGCGCAAGGGTTTGAAGCCTTCGTCAGGGTCCAGACCGCCCTCTTTTACGGAGTGCGTGCACTCATCGAAGAGCCGGTGCAGTTCTTCATACTCGGTCTCGTCGACCATGGGCACGACCTCGCGGCAACGCCAACAATAATGTTCTTCCATATCTGTTCAAGGCTCCTCATCGGCACGGCAGTCCGCGCCCGAGCCGGGGAATCCTGCTCAAATCCCGCAAACAGTTGATTTGCCCATGGAATCCTGCTCAAGTACGCCTGGCAAAAATTTCAACCTTAAGGTCGCCTTAACGGAGGCGTCAGAAGTTGTCAAGTAAATCATGAAGCAAACAGCTAATGTGAGGTTTATGAGAAACAGCAACCAGAACACCAACCCGCACACCGCTGCCGACGGCTTCAACGCTGGACTGGCCTACCTGATGGCAATGTTGACCCTGGGTTACACGGCCGTCCACTACATCGGCTAATTGGTCTGTAACGCCGCCGCCTACCGCTTCCTTCCCCTGAGCAACCTCAAAGAGTTGCGGGAAGAACTCAAGGACCTGTGCCGGCGGCTCGACCTCAAGGGCACCATCCTGCTGGCGCCCGAAGGTGTCAATCTGTTCGTGGCCGGCTCGCAAACCGCCGTGGACGAACTGCTCAGGCACCTGCCCCTGGAGCCGGAACACGTCAAGTTCAGCTACAGCCAAACCCGGCCACACTCACGTATGCTGGTGCGCCTCAAGAAAGAAATCATCGCTTTTGGGCGCCCCCTCACCCACACCGCCCCCCGTCTGGCACCTCGAGAACTCAAACAATGGCTCGACGAGGGACGTCCCGTAACCCTGCTCGACACGCGCAACGACTATGAGGTGCGCATGGGAACCTTCCGCAACGCCGTCGACCTGAACTTGACCCAGTTTCGCGATTTTCCCGAGGCGGCGCGTACTCTCGAGCATCTCAAGAGCACCCCTGTCGTCACCTTTTGCACCGGTGGCATCCGCTGCGAGAAAGCCGCCCCCTGGCTGGAAGACCAGGGGTTCACTCAGGTCTGGCAGCTGGACGGCGGTATCTTGCGCTACTTTGAAGAGGTGGGTGGCGCCCATTACGAAGGGGAGTGCTTCGTCTTCGACCGGCGCGTCGGGGTCGACCCGGCGCTGGAAGAAACCGATTCCGTCGTGTGCCCCGTCTGTCTCGCTCCGCTGACTCCGGAGCAGCAGCAAGACCCGCGCTATGAGCGCGGTCAGAGCTGCCCCCACTGCTACCGTACCGAGACCGACCAATACCAGCAAGCCTTGCAAAGAGTGAGCCAGCCATTGCCCGGGAGCCTGCCGGCCGAAAGCCGCATCCCTCTCAACATTCCGGCCCGTTGCCACGGCCTGCCGCTTCACAAGGCCCTGCAGCAACTCTTTCCACAGGTCGAGGACTGGAGCGATCTACGCGACGCTCAAGCCGCGCCCGTGGATAGGGAGACTCTCGTCCGGGCGGGGGAGCGCTACCTGCGCATCCGTCCGGCTCAGGTCGAACCGGCGGTTAACGCGGCCATCAAGATCCTCCACCTGGATGAAGCCTTGCTCATTCTGGACAAGCCCGCGCCCTTACCGATGCACCCCTGCGGACGGTTCGAGCGCAACACTCTGCGTCACATGCTGGAACTGGCCTTTGCTCCCGAGGTCCCGCGCCCGGTCCACCGGCTGGACGCCAACACCAGCGGACTGGTCGTGTGCGCCCGCTCTCACCACTGGGCCAAACGCCTGCAGCAACAGTTCGCCCAGGGAGCGGTCGAGAAACGCTACCTGGCGCTGGTTCACGGCCATCCCGAACAGGACGAATTTGAAGTCGACCTGGCCATCGCCAGCGAGCCGGGCCCTGCCGGCCTGCGGGAAGCGGGTAGCGGGCAGCCAGCCCTGACCCGCTTTCGCGTGATCGAAAGGCGAGACAAGGCTACCCTGGTGGAAGCCCGGCCCATAACCGGAAGAACCAACCAGATCCGCGTTCACCTCTGGTCGCTCGGACATCCCATCGTGGGCGATCCGAGCTACCTGCCCGGAGGTCAGCAGTCCGCAAACCAGACTCTGACCCCCGACGACCCTCCCATGCACCTGCATTCCTGGAAGGTCCGCCTGCAGCATCCGCGCACGGGAGCTACCGTCGAGTTCGCCAGCCCGGCCGCCATACGCTGACGATCCAGGAGCCCTGCACAAAGACGCGTCGCATCAGTTCGGAGCAATCAGTTCGATGCCGGCTTCGCGCAACTGGCGAGTGACCTCTACCGCCAGTTCCGATCGCACCTTGGGCATCTTCTTATAGTCCTCGACCCAGGCCAGCAGCTGCATTTCCACGGCCCGGCCGTTGAAGCCGAGCAGGTAGCAGGCCGGAGCCGGTGTCTTCATGACGCGCGGATTCTCGTTGGCCACCTTGGCCATGATGGCCAGCGCCGTTTCCGGCGAGGAGTCCAGCGTGATGCCGAACTTGAGCTCGCAGCGGCGGGAGATGCCGGACTTGGTCCAGTTCACCACGCGCTGGTTGATCAAGTCGGTGTTCGGCACGATCACCTGGGAACCGTCGCCGATCACCAGCAGGCTGGACCGCAGACCGATGCGGCGCAGCTCGCCCTGGTGCTCGCCCAACTTGACAGTGTCGCCGACGTTGACCGGACGTTCCATCAGCAGGATGATGCCCGAGACGAAGTTGTTGACGATGTTCTGCAGACCGAAACCGATACCGACCGAGAGCGCACCGGCCACCACCGTGAACTTGGTGGTGTCCACACCGGCTACCGCCAGCGCGGTCAGAATCCCGATCACCAGGATGGCGTAGTGCACCGTAGTGGTGATGGTGTAGGGCACGCCCTTGCCCAGCGTCAGTCTCGGGAAGATGTCCTCACTGAGAATAAAGCGCGAGAATCGGGACAGCAGCACGGCCACGTAGATGACCACGATGCAGCCGAACAGCGGTCCCAGCGAGAAGGAGAACTTGCCGATTCCAATCGGGGCCTGAAGAATGTTGCTCAAACCGGTGGTGGCGGGTTCGCGCACGCCCAGGATTTCCAGCACCGCCAGCGCCCAGAAAATTCCGGCCAGAAAGCGGAAGACGCGCATGATGCGGCGCTGGAACACGCGAGTATGCATGCGCACGCTGCGAATCATGGAAAGCGGTCTCAGCTGGAGCGCCAGCACCAGCAGGCCTTCGATGATGCGCAGCAGCCCGTAAAGGATGATGCCCAAATAGGCGGCTCCCAGCAGGCCATTGGTGATCAGATTGGCCAGGGCCACATAGCCGAGCACATTGGCCACCGCCGCCGAGACCAGACTGATAGCCACCACCTGGACGAAGATGTCGACCTTGCTCGACTTCTCGGTGGCCGTGGCGCGGCGCAGCTTGAGGTGTCCGATCTTGCTGAACCAGGCCAGGAAGACCAGTCCGGCCAGGCCCTCAAGCAGCAACAGCAGTCGGGCCAAAAGGGGAATGGTGACTGTGATGGCCCGCAGTTGGTCGACAAAATAGAAACCTACCAGGGCGTTCAGAATGGGCCAGAGATAGGGCTCGACCAGGCGGCGCATCAGAGCGATGGCCGGGATCAAGGCGATGGCGCCCAAACTGGCTACCAGCAGGCGAGGAGCGGACGGATCCAGGTTACGCGTGGCCATCACCGAGAGCAGCACGGCCGTGGCAATCGGACTTTGTAGAATCATCATGGCCGGGGTGAAGTCGGCCGTGTTGCCTTCGGCGGATTCCTTGGTCTGCACCCAGCTACGGGCTCGCGAAAGCAGCAGATAAAACACTAAAAAGAAGACGATAGGGGAGAGCAGCTTACCGGGTTGGCGCTGCAGATAGGCTCCCAGCGCCTCCACTTGGGAAGCCGACGAGGAGACGATGTCGTAAACCATGGTCGGACCCAGGCGATTGGTTACCTCGGAGCTCCACATGGGAGGGCTATCCTGCACCAGGATGTTGCTGACGGCGCGCTGACGGGCGGCGCTCAGCAGGTCCATCGCCTCCTTCACGCGTGCGTCCTGACGAGTGACGGCGTTCTGCATGGCCACTACTTCGGAGCGGCGCTTGCGCAGGGCATCCTGACGGCTCTTGATATTCTCTACGGTGGTCTGGGCCGACATCAGCAGGTCGGCCGGCAGACCGGCCAGTCCGGCGGCGCTGACCGTCGCGTTCCAGGCAGCGGTGGTCTGATCGAGCTGAGCGAGCTCCTCATCCAGCCGCTTGACGCGAATCTCCAGGTTCTGCTTCCAGTCAGGAAGTTCTTGGCCCAGGACTCTCCAGTTGGTTTCCAGGCTGCGCAAGGTGTCCAGGTCGGGACGCGCCTGCAGCACGCGGGCATCCTCATTGCGACGCACGTCGATTTCTTGAGTGAGCGGCGGCAGCTTGTCGCGAATGGACCAGAGCAGGTTATCATCCTTCAGCTCGGCGTCCAGAGCGGCCAGTCGGGCCGCCACGGTATCCGCCGAACTCGAGATATCTCCCAGTGGAATCGCATTGCTGATGCTGACTGGTGTGGGTGTCGGAGTGACGTCCGCGGTGGGCTCCTTGTCGGCCCAGCAGGGCGCCGTCCAAAGCAAAATTAGAAAAATCCAGTGGGAAAACCTCATCGGTTGAAACCTCCACTTCCGAACATAGGACGCCCGGTATAGGGGTCGACAGGCTTGTCAGTAATGGCGGCCAGGGTACTCAAGTCCCACTACAGAACCCAACTCCTATGCTGATGGGTGTGGCCGCCCGCCTGGGAGAAACCCGCGCGGCGTTACTGGATGGGAATGGGAACGTGTTGGAGAGCTTCACGTCCTTGCCCGAGTTGAAAGAAAACTTTATCTATTCCGTGAGCGCCACCAGCGAGCGCGAGGCGGAACTTCGCAAGTGGATCGAGGGCTTCGGGGGGCGCTGGTTCGGGTGCAGCTGGCCGGATGCCGCCCTGGCGGGCGCCTTCTCGGGTCGTCCCGGCGTTTTGTTCTCCACCGAGCACTGGACCATGTATTCCGGCTGCGCCGCCAAAAACGGGCCGGAAGCCATCTGTCAGGTGTTGGCCCTGGCACGAGAGGCCAACCACCGAACCCTGGCCATCGCCCACGGCGAAGGCGGACTGGAATGGCTGGCGCGCGAGTCTCTGCGCTTGCTCGATGAGGTGAAAGGACCGTCGCAGCACCGGCTGCAGCGGGCCCTGGCCGAGTTTCGCGGCAACCCTGTCGAGCGCGAGCCGATGCGCGCCCGGGCCGTGGCCGTGCGCCGCGCCGTGCTCGATCTGGCCGATTATCCAGGTCCTGACCCCGCCTGTCTGGCCGTGCTTTCCAAAGCCGCTCGTCGCCTCTCCGATCTGTTGCGCCGTCTGACTTCGCGCGTGCGCCTGCAGAATCCGACGCGTGGCGCCTGGATGGACGGAAGCCTGAGTGGACCGCTCTGGGAAGCCATGCAGGTCGAGTTCACCAAGTATCTGCCCGAGTTGAGTTGGGCGCCCCCCGACGCTCCGCCCGAAGTGGGAGCGGCTCGTCTGGCCCTGGGCGCGCTCAAGGAGGAAGAACGGCGCGCCCTCAACCCTGCCGGACCCGGCCCGGCCGTCTCTTCGTCTTTGGATGCCGATGCCTGGCGCCAACTCAGCCGTCTCAAGTTCTCCTGACCAGGAAAGCCCATGCAGCCCAGGAACTGCACGAGAATGAAAAATCTTCTCGCTTTTGCCCTGCTGGCGACCTGCGCCTGGGCCACTCCGGCCGACCTGGAACAAGCCGACGCTTTACTGAAGCGCGGTAAACCCGTCGAGGCCCGGGCCATCGCCGAAAAGGAGCTGGCGGCCGACCCCAAGAGCGTGCGTGCGCGTCTCACCCTGGCCAAGTCGGCTCTGGCCCAGAACGATCTGCAGACCGCCCACGAGAACGCCGCCGAGCTGGTCAAGGCCGACCCCAAAAGCTCCGATTACAATGCCCTGCTAGGCCTTCTGCTGGTGCTGGAGGGACAGCCCGAGGCGGCCCTTCCCTTCCTGGAAAAATCGGTGGACTACGGCCTGGCCGAGAAGAAAGACGCCGACCAGATGTCGTCCTACTCCAACACGTTGGTGACTGGACTGCATCAGGCCGGTCAGACCCCGCTGGCGCTCAAGCGCTGCCTGGAATTCCTGGCTCTCTACCCCAAAAACGGCGAGCTGTATTTGTCGGCCAGCAGACTTTACCGCGAGCGCAACGACTACAAGAACGCCCTGGAAATTGCCCAAAAAGGGTTGCAGGCGGCTCCGCACTTCAGCTCGCTCTACGCCAGTGTAGCCCTGGCTGAAGCCGGTCTGGGCCACAAGGACCTGTCAGAAAAGGCCTACCAACAGTTGCATACCAAAGATCCGGAGCTGGCCAAGGTGGTGCGACGGGTGCTCGACGGCACGCGCGCCGACTCGGCCGAACTTCAGGTCGAGGTGAAGTAGTTCAGGTTCCGAGGGTGGCCATCGCCTGACGGCGAGAATACTTCAGCAATCCGTAGGTGGCGCAGGCCTGAAGCATCAGGTAAAACCAGGGCGTGTAGTAGAACGGAGCGGTCAGCACGACCCACAGGAAAATTCCCAGCGGGAAGAGCATGTGGCGCTTGCGTTTGACCCGGCCGCAGTGGCGGAAGCCGAGCAGCAATCCCGCGTAGGCGCCGGCCGCGCACAGTCCCAGTCCCACCAGGCCGGAGTAGGCGATGAGCGCCAGGTTGGTCAGCGGCGGGCCCCAAGTGTAGGCGGTGAACAGGCAGCCCAGGCTGATCAGGGCCATCTCCAGCTGGCGGGTCGAGTAGCCGACCTGAGCCCAACCGTCTACGAAGTCAATCGGGTCGAGCGAAGTGACCACCAGCAGGTCGAGCGTCTGGCGGTCGCGTTCTTCGGCCAGGGCCCGGAAGACACGCTGGGCCGAGCGCATCGACTGGATCAGTCCGGCCAGCAGCACGTAGGCGCTCAGCAAGAAGGTTCCGTTGGCACCCACCCAGACCGGCCAGGCACCCTCGGACCAGTAGGTCAATCCCAGGTAACCCACGGGGAGAGCCGTGAGCACCAGGCCCCAGCCCAAAAAGTAGGCGGCTGCAGACAGTCGTCCGCCGCCCAGTCTCCAGGATTCTCGAGCACATTCGCGTGCCACGATGGGATTTTCGCTCCAGGGAACCCACGAGCCCCAGCGGCGCGCCGCCACGATTTCCGGAGCGGCCATATGGCCCTCGGGAATTTTGTCCAGGGCGTTGGAAGTGAGCAGCCAGAGAATTCCAGCCACGCCGGCAACGATCGGTATAGAGAGGAATCGCCAGGGGATCCAGGCGCTGGCCATCACCAGCAGCATGGCTACGCCCACCGCCGTGATCGCCTGCGGCGGAGTCAGAGTCGGCTTGGGAATGATGCGCTGTACCACCGAGAGCTGACCGACCAGGCTGGCCAGGGCGCTGCCCAGCGCCAGTGCGGCGAACCAGTCCAGCCCGTGTCCCGGCATGGTGGCCATCATGATGCAGGCGGGCAGGATGGCCCAGGCCGCTTGATGACCCAGGCCGTCGCCCAGGATGCCCGAGACGACCTGGCTGGAATGCAGTCGGCTGAGGCGAATCTCCCGCCAGGCACCACCGATCAGCAGTTGCTGTAGTGTGCCCGCGTCGCTCATGGAGCGCACCAGGATGAGCGCCAGCAAAGCCGTGACCGAACTCCAGGGTCCAATCAAGCTGGCGTTCTCGAACAGCCAACCCATAAAAAGTCCCAGCAAGAGACTGGCCAGATAAACCGAGAGAACGGTGCGGTCTTCTAACGCCTTTCGCTCCTTCTGGCGTGCCAGCAGGTACATGACGGCGGGTTCTTGCAGCGCATAGCCTTTTCGCATCTTTGTGAATTTTGGCTCTTTCTTTGGGAACTCCCCCTAAGGCAGGTGAACGGCACGGTTATGGGGAAAATAACCAAGTGGCCCGAATTCTGACCTTCTTTTTGTTAGGATTACTGCTGCTGACCTCGAGCGCTTCGGCGTCGATCAAAGAGGTGCAGCCGACCGCTCCCCGCCGCAAGGTCTCCAAGCCGGTTAGCTATCGCTTGATTTATGCGGCCGGAGTCCCCTGTCACGTCCTGTTTGTGGACTTGCGCTCGAAGAACGTGCGCTTGCAAGCGGTGCGTTCCGCCGACCTGGGTGGTCGCTTTCACACTTTCGCGGAGTTTGTGCGCCAAACCCGACCCCTGGCCGCCATCAACGGAACCTTCTTCGACGTCCGCAGCGGAGCCATCATCTGCAACGTGGTGCGCAACGGGCGCTTGCTCGAGTCGGGCGGGGCCGGCCATACCTTTTCCCTGGGCCGCGACCGCAAGGTGCGCTGGATGACCACCGCCGGCCGCGCTGGTGGCCGAGTCAACTGGAAGAACACGGCTCTGGCCATCTCGGCCGGACCCACCCTGGTGCGTAAGCGCAAGATCGTGCTCTGCCCCGAATCCGAGGGTTTTTCCGATCCCGGTCTGTTCCGCGAAGCCCGTCGTTCCGGCTTGGGCACCACCAAAAGCGGCCGCCTCTTGCTGGTTTCGGTCAATCGGCCCATCACGCTGGGCCAGTTCGCCAAGTCCATGAAAGCCCTGGGAGTGACCGATGGGATCAATCTCGACGGCGGTACCTCGACCGGTCTTTACGCCCAGGGCAGCTACATCAGCAAGCCGGGCCGCAAACTGACCAACGTGCTGGTGGTTCGCTCTCGTTGAAACTGGTGGCGGTGGTGCAGTTGACGCTGGGGCCTGACTGGTTCTGCTTGCCCACGGAGGAGCGTCAAAGGCTGCGCCGCCAGATGTTCGACCTGATCGAGAGGCACCCTGAAATCGAGGTCCGTTGGTTCGACGCCGACCCCTGGACGGGAGCGGGCACCGAGTTCATGATCTGCGAGTTTGCCTCGTTGCGCACTTACTGGGATTTTTGGAACGAGATTCGCGAGCACACCCAACTGCACCGCCCCTACGCCACCTTTGACCGCGTTTCTCTGGGACTCGAGCGGCCGTTGACGAGCGGCTTGGTGGAAACCTGATGGCCAAATTTACCGCCATGATCGAATGGCAGGTGCAGGCCAGCTGGTTCGAACTGGATTCGCGCACCCGATTGGACTTCACCCGTCAGATGCAGGAGATCATTGCAGGCTACCCGACCGTGCGCTTCCGCTGGTTTGACGCCGAGGCCTGGACCGGAAAGTTCACCGACTTCTCCTTGTGCGAATTCGACGAACTGGATGTCTACAATTCGCTGTGGGGAGAATTGCGCCGCCATCCCTTCCTGGCCACCCCCTATGCTTACGCTTCCAGGGTTCTGATGGGAATGGAGGTGCTGGCGCCCGAACCGGTGGAGGAGCCGGAGCCGAGCGCATCGCCGCCGAGCTGCTCGGCCTGTGGGCACCAGCTCAAGGCCACCGCCAAATTTTGCGGTGCCTGCGGAGCCCACCGAAAGCAATAAGCCTTAGCGCTGGGTGAACTCCATGACTTTGCCGGCCGCATCGTTCTCGGCCACCATCACGCAGTTCATGTGCTCCAGATAGCCGGAAGTGGTCTTGATCACTTGGGTCCAATTGTTGGCGGTCCCCGGTAACTGCTGGTCGACGCCGGTCAGCAGCTCGGGATTGCCGGTCAAAACTCGCTGCAGGGCGGAGCTCTGCACTTGCGGAGGTCGGCCTAGCGCGCCTTGCAACTGCTCGCAGAACCAGCGGCCCGAAAACTGCGCCTCGGGTGGCGCTGGTCGGGCCGCGATCTGGTCGAGCAGTTCGGGAGATGCCACCTGGCAGTAGGCCTGAGTGCGGAATTGAAAGTCCAGCTCCTGACCCAGCAGCTGCTTGCGATCCGGGGCTTCTCCCCGCACCTGGGCCATTTGCGCCTGGGTCTCGGCCATGACGGCGGCCAGTGCCAGGGTCTTCAACTGCATTCCCAGCAGGTGATAAGGGTCGCTGCCCATTTTCGGCTCATTGCCGGCCTGCCCCGCAACCACCGGTTGGAGTGCTTGCAGCCAGGGATGAAACTCGCGCGGAACTTGTCCGACCACCTGGCCCACGTACTCCGCCCCGACCTGCTGGCGATAGACAGGAGCGTTTTCCAGGATACGCACCGCTTTCTGCAAGTCTTCCGGCAAAGCCGGTGCCTGCACTTCGGTGAGGACGGTGGGAGGAGTGTTGTTTGGCGTGACGGCCGCGGGCTCCGTCTGCACTTCCCCCTGGATCTGCGTCTGCGGGGCCGGTGTGGCTACGGGAGCCCCTTGAAGGGTCACCGCGTCTTGCGGCAGGCTTTCGCTTTCTCGTGGGGCGGGAGGCGCCATCGGCGAGCGAGGCAGGCTGGGAGCGACAGAACGAGAGGGTTGAATCGGACTGGTCATGCTGCAATTTTCCTCGAAAACAAAAAAAGCCCCGCCTGAGCGGGGCTTTTTTTAGAGAAGGACTCTTAGATAAGTCCCAGTTTGCGCACGTCGGCGCGCTCTTCTTCGAGCTCGGCTTCGGTGGCTTTCATCTTGCCCTGGCTGAACTCGTCGATTTCCAGTCCCTGCACGATGGTGTATTCGCCGTTTTTGCAGGTCACCGGGAAGCTGTAGATCAGGCCTTCGGCCACGCCGTAGCTGCCGTCGCTGGGAATGCCCATGGAGGTCCAGTCACCGTCAGCGGTGCCCAGTGCCCAGGTGCGCATGTGGTCGATGGCCGCGTTGGCCGCCGAAGCCGCCGAGGACAGGCCGCGGGCTTCGATGATGGCCGCGCCGCGCTTGGCCACGGTGGGGATGAAGTCTTTCTCCAACCAGTTCTGGTCATTGACGGCCTGGGCCGCGTTCTGGCCGTCCACCTCGCAGTGGAACAGGTCGGGATACTGGGTGGCCGAGTGGTTGCCCCAGATGGTCATCTTCTTGATGGCCGTGACCGGTTTGCCCAGCTTGGAGCCCAGCTGCGAGAGAGCGCGGTTGTGGTCCAGACGGGTCATGGCGGTGAAGTTCTTGGGGTCGATGCCCTTGGCGTTGTTCATGGCGATCAGGCAGTTGGTGTTGGCCGGGTTGCCGACCACCAGCACCTTGACGTTTTTGTTGGCTACGGCCGCCAGGGCTTCACCCTGGGGCTTGTAGATGCCGCCGTTGAGGTTGAGCAGGTCACTGCGCTCCATACCCGCCTTGCGGGGAATACCGCCCACCAGGATGGCGTAATCGGCGTCCTTGAAGGCCACCTTGGGGTCGTCGCTCTTGACTACGCCGGCCAGCAAGGGGAAGGCGCAGTCGTCCAGCTCCATGTGAACGCCGTCGAGGGCTTTCAGGGCCGGGGTGATTTCCAAAAGTTGCAGGATGACGGGCTGGTCCTGACCCAGCATGGCTCCGCTGGCAATGCGGAAAAGTAACGCGTAACCGATTTGGCCCGCGGCGCCGGTCACGGCGACTCGCACAGGTGCTTTCAAGGGGGGTGCCTCCGAAGGATGATATGCGGGGCGCTTAGACTACCTTCCGCACCATTCCTTCACCGATTTGCGGCCCTTGTCCGAGTCGAATTCGAAGTCCAGCCGAATGGTGTTGCCGGGATACTTGAGGAACACCTCGACCGACTTGACGTCGCGGTCCAACATGGCCATTACGTAGTCATTGTCCAGGCTCGCTTCCAGATCGGTCCCGGGTCCCAGTTTGCCGGTCTTGGGGTCGCGCGGGTAAATGGTGCCGCTGAAATACTGGCTGGAAATCGAGCGCCGGAAAACGTCGGTCAGCCACACTCGATACTCGCCGCTGACGGCTCGCGCCACCTCGGCGTGATAATCTCCCCACATAACCATCTGGCCACCGTGGTAAATCGAATGCACGTGTTCGGCCGGGGCCGGAGGAGGGGAGACCGCCTCTACCAGAGACTGACGAGTGATCCAGGTGCCCATGGCCACCAATACCCCGATGGAAATCGCCGTCCAGCCGGCTACTTCGCTGCGGCTTTTGGGATCATCGTCTTGCAAAAACAAGGGGGCTAGCGCCATGCGCGCCATTCCGCCCGCCATCAGTAACGTGACCATCGCCAAAACCCAGTTGCCGAACAACTCGATCGGCGGCAGAAAACTGGGGTCGTTACCGTGGGCGAAAAACATCATGCTTCGTTGTGAATATACCAGGGGAAGCCCTCAACATACCAGATCAAGTTGATGGCAATGATGATCAACAACACGATCCAGCAGCGGTCCCAGAGCTTTTTGTATTCCGGTTTGACAGTTTCCATCATTTTCACGCCGCCGCAGGCCAGCGCCAGGCAGCCGACCACGAAGTGCTGCACGTAGACGCCCATGGCGGTGGTGGAAAAGGGCGCGCCGGTGTGCACGTGAGTGAAGAGCATGCCGCCGCCTACCAGCGCCAGAATGGCCAGCAGATGCGACTGCAGCGAGTTCACCTCGCCCTTGGGACGGCGTCGGGCCAGGTTCATGCCGATGCCGAAGAAAATCATGATGGTGGCCAGAATCTTGTGGAAAAGCACTTCCGGATCGGTGATCGGTAGGGTGTCGCCCAAAGGCCAGGCATCCCAGTCCGAGCAGATCATCAAGAAAATGCCGCCGCCCGTGAGCATGATGGGGCCGAGCGCGCGCGCCTTCTCCTGGCCGGGCAGGTTGAAGTGCTGATAACCCTGCCAGAGAGCCAGGCCCAGCGTCAGCCAGCCGAAGACGTGGTGCATCATGCCCGAGTAGTCCAACTCGTCCTGGCTATTCATCAGGCTCAGATTGGCCAGGTCCTGGGGAGTGGCCGGCTTGGGCAGGGCACTGGTGGCAATGTTGACGCCGGCGGCGTGGTCATAGACCAGCCGCCCGCCCTTGTAACCGGTCACCGTCAGGCAGCCCAGGGTGAGAGCCGCCGCCAGGATGAACATGGGCATATTCTTGCGATAGCTCGGAGTCTCGGGCTTCAGATACGAACGCCAGCCGGTGAGCAGAATGAAAGTCCAGGAAGTGGCCGTCGCCCAGGCCTCGTGATCGCCGATGGGTTTCTGCTGAATCTGCTGATGAGCGGCCACGATTTCGGCGTAGTTGCCGGTGATAAAAGCCATCATCAGCCCCACCGTGCCGGCCGCCGTCAGAACCAGACCGGCCCAGGCCGCCTTGGTGTTCTTGGTGAGATAGCCGAACAAGTCCAGGAACACCGCGAAATACAGAAAGGCGATAGGAAAGTGGACCAACACCGGGTGCCACTGGGCGAAAAACTTACTAACTTCCACACTGCGTCATTCCACGTCCGAAGCGGGAATCAAACCCGGCTCAGAAGGAGGGGGCGCCAAGTCCCTACGGAAGCGTCGGCGCCATGAAAAAGCTCTTGATGTTTGTCTGTCTTTCCGGGTTTGCCGGGTTTCCGTCTACTGCGGTGGCCGCGCCTGTGGTCGTCGGCTTGGCCGACGGTTTAGCCGGCAATCGTTTCCCTTGGTCAACTACCGGCGGTATGCGCTGGCAGCAGGTGTTCTCCGCAGCTGAGTTGACCGGATTTGTCGGTCAGAATTTGGACCAGATAGCCTATCAAACAGTCCAAGGAGCTACAGGTTACACCATCAGTTCTCTGGTCATCAGTGTGTCGACTTCAAACAATGCTCCCGGCTCGCTATCTTCCATTTTTGCGAATAACATCGGATCTGACAACACGGTTGTGTTCAATCAAGCAAACGTGACCGTGGGAGCCAATTCTTCATCAGGCGGATTCGACTTCGCCCTCCCTTTCACGACCCCGTTTCTCTATACGGGCGGCGACCTTCTGATCGACGTGTTGGCGGGCGGTAGCTCGAGCGCTGCGACCTTCTTCCGCGCTAATGGTTCGGCGGTCACGACTGAGCGAGTCTACTCGTCTCAAGGTTCGCCAGGAGACGCTGGTGGCACCGCTACTAGCAATGGCACGTTGGTAACTCAGTTGAACTTTACGGCTGCCGGAGCTCCAGAACTTCATCCTGGCGGAGCTGTTCTGCCGTTGACCTTCGCCGCCCTCAGCTGTCTGATTTTCTCCCGGAGACGACGCATCAGCTACTAGAGGCCGGTCCGGGCAGGGTCATCCCCTGTCAAGACCAAAGCAGCCGGCGTGGAAAAGCTGATCCAGAAGCTCAATAAGGACTTCGCCAAACTCAAGTTCTCCGTCCCCTGGGTCTACAATCCCTGGGAATACGCGCAGGAAGCTTACCTGGACTATTGGCGGCGCTACGGGCAAGGCCACAAAGAATTCATGCTGCTGGGCATGAACCCCGGACCCTGGGGCATGGCTCAGACCGGCATTCCCTTCGGCGAAGTCGAACTGGCCCGCGACTGGCTGGGCATCCGCGGCAAGATCGGCAAGCCCAAGAACGAGCATCCCAAGCGACCCATTCAGGGCTGGGACTGTCCGCGCAGCGAGGTCAGCGGCCGCCGCCTCTGGGGCTACCTCAGAGACCGCTTCCCCGACCCTAAAGACTTCTTCGCCAAAGGCTACGTGGCCAACTATTGTCCGCTCGTCTTCATGGAAGAAAGCGGCGCCAACGTCACTCCCGACAAGCTCCCCAAAGCCGAGCGCACCCCGCTGCTGGCGATTTGCGACGAGTTCCTGGCCGCTCATCTCGAGCAAATGCAGCCCAAGAAGCTGGTGGGCGTGGGGAAGTGGGCCGAGAAGCAGGGCAAGACCCTGATCGACAAGCTTGGCCTGCCCATCGAAGTCACCAGCATTCCACACCCCAGCCCCGCCAACCCGGGCGCCAACAAAGGCTGGGGCAACGAACTGGGCGACCTTATATCAGCATCATCAGGGGGGGGTTACGCCCCTCCCCCTGAACCCCCCACTTAATGGAAATCATCGTCTCGCACGCCGGCGCCGACTTCGACGCCTACGCCTCGATGGTGGCCGCTCAGCGCCTTTACCCCGGGGCCAAGCTGGTCACCATGGGCAAACCGGCCACCACCGTGCGCGAATTTCTCCACCTGCACCAGGGGCATTTCCCGGTGCTCACGGCCAAGCAAGTCGACCCGGCCCAGGTGACCCGTCTGGTCATGGTCGACACCAGCAATCCCCGTCGCCTCGGACCTTTCCGCATGCTGGCTCAACAGAGCGGGGTGGAAGTCCACATCTACGACCACCACCCGCCCAGCGCCGAATGCGTCCACGGCGACGTCTCCCACATCAAGATGCTGGGCGCGGCCGTCACCGTCGTTCTCGAACAACTGCCGCGCGACACCAAGCTGAGCGTGGCCGAAGCCACCCTTTTCCTGATCGCCATCTACGAAGAGACCGGCAACCTGACTTACTCGTCCACCACACCGTCGGATCTGCGCACCGCCGCCTGGCTGCTCGAGCAAGGCGCCAAGCTGAGCCTGGTCAACGAGATTCTCCAGCAGCCACTCAGTCAGGAGCAGCGAGAACTGCGCGACCAGCTGATGGCCAATGCCCGTCGCGTACCCATCGAGGGAGCCGCCTCCCTGCTGGTGACGGCCCGCGTGCCTCACTACATCGAAGAAATGAACGAGGTGGTCTGGCGGCTGCTCCAGCAAGAGCCGGTCGATCTGGTCATCGCCTCGGTGTCCATGGGCAACCGCCTTTATCTGGTCGGTCGCAGTCGCCATCCGCGCTTCAACATGCTGCCCGGCTTCCAGGCGCTGGGCGGGGGAGGCCATCCCTGTGCGGCCTCCGCTTCCATCGCCGACGAGGACCCGACCGACGCGCTCATGCGCCTGCTCGGCCACCTCCGCTTCGGAGAGAGCCAGGGCGATCTGGTGCGCGATCACATGAGTCCCCGTGTCGATCCGCTGGACCTGACCAACTGCACTGTGGCTCAGGCTGATCAGAAGCTGCGCGAACTGGGCCGCACCGCCACCGTCGTGCTCAAAGACGGTCTGGTGGTGGGCATGCTGGCGCGCTCCGACCTGGACAAAGCCCTGGCCCACAACCTGGGAGAAATGCCGGCCGAGTCGATCATGACCCGGCCGGTGATTTCGCTGACCCCCGACACCACCATCGACGACGCCCGCGCCAAGCTGGTGCATCATAACGTGGGTCGCATGCCGGTGATGGAAGACGGCAAGCTGCTGGGCATCATCAGTCGCACCGACCTGTTGCGCCACCTCTACGATACCAGCCGCCTGCGCTTGCCCAGCGACGAAGCCCCGGCCAGCGACTTTCTGATCCAGTTGCCTTATCGCTCGCTGGAACTGCTCAAGCAGGCCGGCGCCGTGGCCGCTCGTTGCGGCGTGGAAGTCTTCGCGGTGGGCGGTTTCGTGCGCGACCTGCTGCTGCAGCGTCTGGATGAGCGCACCTGGGACCTGGATTTGTGCGTGGAAGGAACCGTCGATCACTTTTTGGATGAACTGGCTACCAGCTGGAAAGCTTCGGTGCATCGTCACCCCCGCTTCGAAACGGCCACGCTGGTGCTGCCCGACGGTCAGAAAGTGGACTTGGCGCGCGCCCGTCAGGAAAGCTACGTGCGCCCGGCCGCCCTGCCCGAAGTGCAAAGCAGCAATCTCAAGCAAGATCTCTTTCGCCGCGACTTCACCATCAACGCGCTGGCGGTGCGCCTGACCGAAGGTCACTTTGGCGAACTGGTCGACTTTTTCGGCGGCCAGGCCGACCTGCAGGGCCAGACCATCCGGGTGCTCCACAATCATTCGTTCATCGACGACCCGACCCGCATTTTGCGAGCCGTGCGCCTGGAGCAGCGACTGGGGTTCCACCTGGGCAATACCACCGAGAACTTGCTGCGCGGTGCCCTGCAGCAGAGAATTCTGCCCCTGGCCGGTCCCCAGCGCATCCGCGACGAGATCATCTTATGTCTGTCCGAAAAGCAGGCCGTCATCATCCTGGAGCGCCTCAACAAGCTGCGCGTGCTGGTTTCGCTGCACCCCGATCTGGTCATCGACGCCAAGGTTCGCCAACTGCTGCAGGCGGTGCCGCCCTCCCTGGAAGCGCTGCACTCGCGCCTGCTGGTCGAACCGTGGCGGGTCTACGTGCGCGCCTGGCTGCACCGCTGGAAGCCCGAGCCGCTCAAGGAATTGCTGCGCACTTACCACTTCCATCTCAACACCTTCAACCCGCTGCCCGAAGTCTTGTGGCGCTTGAACCGTGACCAGCTGAGCAACAGCGCCCTGCATCGCCTGCTGAAGCCGCTGGCGGCCGACGAGCTGGTGGTCGTCTGGGCGCTCAATCGCGATTCCAAAATGAACCGGGAGCGCGGGGAGGAACGCATTCTGCGCTACCTGGATGAACTGGCCGCGGTCCGGCCTCTGCTGGCCGGCAAGGAAATTCTGGCCGCCGGCGTGGAGCAAGGTCCGCAGGTGGCCAAAATCAAGGATGAGGCTTTCGCTCGCCAGCTAGACGAGAGTTGGACTTCCCCCGAACAAGCTCAGCAATGGCTTGAGGAAAGGATGAGGTCTTGAAATACTGCAGTTTCTGCGCCGCGGAAATGGGCGCCCAGGAGGGCTGGCCCAAAACCTGTCCCAGTTGCTCTCGCCCCTTTTTTAAAAACCCCACCCCCGTGGCCGTGGTGGTCGTTCCGGTGGATGGGGGAGTGCTGGCGGTGCGCCGCGCCATCCCGCCCCAAATCGGACACCTGGCCCTGCCCGGCGGCTTCGTCAACTGGGGCGAAACCTGGCAGCAGGCCGCCTGTCGCGAAGTGCTCGAGGAAACCAGCCTGGTCATTCAGCCCGAAGAATTGACCCTGCTGGAGCTGATCAGCGTGCCCGAAGGCAATTTGCTGATCTTCTGCCGCGCCCAGCCGCGCACCGCGGCCCAGGTGGATCTCAGCTTCCGCAATGAGGAAGTCAGCGAAATGGTGGTTCTGCACGGCCCTCAAGAGCTGGCCTTCCCGACCCACACCAAGATGCTGGGCCAGGCATTCGTCACAGAGTAGGACTGAAATTGTTATAGCGGCTTAACATTCGCCGCAAAACTTGCCAGCCTGCGGTAAAAGTTACCGCCTGGCCGACAACTAAGTCCTTACCCCGCAAAACTTGCCAGCCCGCGGTAAAACTTACCGCCTGGCCGGCAACTAAGTCCCGCCCCCGCAAAACTTGCCAGCTCGCGGTAAGAATTACCGCCTGGGCGGCAACTAAGTCCCGGCCCCGCAAAACTTGCTAGCCCGCGGTAAAAGTTACCGCCTGGCCGGCAACTAAGTCCCGGCCCCGCAAAACTTGCCAGCCCGCGGTAAAACTTACCGCCTGGCCGGCAACTAGGTCCCGACCCCGCAAAACTTGCCAGCCCGCGGTAAGAATTACCGCCTGGCCGACAACTAAGTCCTGACCCCGCAAAACTTACCAGCCCGCGGTAAAACTTACCGCCTGGCCGGCAACTAAGTCTCGACCCCGCAAAACTTACCAGCTCGCGGTAAAACTTACCGCCTCGCCGGCAACTAAGTCCCGCCCCCGCAAACTTGCCACCCCGCGGCAATCGCTTGCTCGAGGATTAGTCTCCTTGGATCATAGTGGTCTTGAATAAAGTGTCCCCCGTGAAGAGAAAAGTGACGCTTCTGTTCGCGGCCTCGTAAGTATAAGTGTCGAACGTTTGCTCGAGGGGAGGGCCGAAGAGCCTTTCTACTTCGGACCGGGTGCACGCACTGTAGCCGCTGACCTTGGCGGCCCCAAGACCCGCTCCGCTAACTGCCACGACGAGCCCTCGGTGCAGGTAGACGGTAGTCACGTTCTGCCCGTCCTTGTAGGTCCACACCGTCGAGCCGTCGCGCAGGTGCTCCACTTCTTGAGGGCGGCCGAGCCTGTCCCTGACATCCACCTGCCGCTCTCCTAACTGGACATACCCCACGGTGAGCAGGTTGTGGCGCAGTTCCAGCAGGCCTCGAGGTCCCTCGAGAAGCGGTGGAGCCGGCCTGGTCCAGGCAAACAGGGCAATCGAGGATATAAGCACCAGCACATGAGTGGCTTTCATCGGCTTGGACCAACCTTGGTCCAGCCACTGTGGTTCCTTAAAGGTGCTTGAGTTCTCCAACCAGCCAGAACTGCTGCACCGTCCCGCCGGGTCCGAAGTGCACGGTGAGTTCGCCCGGGTGGGCGTCGTAGACGACCGCCGACCCGTCGCTCCGCCTGGGTGTCCCAAAGCGAGCTGCAATGGTCTCGCGACTCTGCATGAACAGGGTCATGCCGGGTTTGCCGGGTTCTTCGAAACCCCAGCGCCCGCTGCCGCCCACTCCGATCACGCGTTCTTCCATGAAGCTCACGGTCAGTTGCTGGCCATCGCGCTCGTAGATCCAGCGATGGGCCTCCTTGGCCTTTTCATCGTCTTCCTTGCGGTCCGGCTGCCCCAGCGCCGCCACCACGCCCTCCTCCGGAGAGCCGATGCCGATTCCGGCAATCTGGTAAGCGGGGCTGTGGATTTCATAGCGACCGCTGCGGGTCTTCATGTTGTGAGTGGGAGTGACCGTCAGCTGCGACGAGACCGCCACCGGCTCTTTGGAATGAGTCCACCAGGCGGTGGCACAGGCGACCAGGATGACGACGAAAGCAAGCTCGAGTTTGCGCATAGTTATGCCTTTCGCAAGCCCTGGGAAAATCTTCCCTACATGAAAAGAGGCATCGAAAACTTGTTCGCCAACATGCATGGAAGAAAATTCCTCAAGGAGGGCAGAACCGATGTTGGAGACGAGACAGGCGAGACGATTCGAATGCGATGAAGCCGTCGACTGCGAAGTGCGGGGCCAGGTGCGGGTGGCTTTCCTGCGAGATGTCTCGCTGACCGGAGCCCGGCTGCAGGGCGCGGAACTGCCGGCCGTAGGCACGCTGATTCGCCTCTGTCCCACCTTCAGCGAGTGGATGCCCTGTGGGCCGCGCGCCTGGGTCTATGCCCAGGTGTGTTGGACTCGCGAAGGAGTCGAAGCCGGCCTGCGCTTCCTGGAACCTTCCTCGCGACTGAGTCTCAATTGGGTCGGCCGCCTCTGCCACGGGCGCAACGAGCGCCGCAGCAGCATTCGCGTGGCCACCGAGGTCTACATGGAGATCAAAGTTCCCGGCGTGCGCCGCACCTTCGAAGCCGTCAGTCTCGATCTCAGTCAGGGCGGCGTGCAGGCCAGTCTGCCCGACCAGGTATTGCGCGAAGGCAGCATCGCCAAAGTCAGCGTTTGCCTGCCCTACGGAGTCATCGATGCTCCAGCCCACGTGGTGCGCCAGGGGGCCGACGACCGCCCTCACCACTCGCTGCAATTCACCGAACTGGATAATTATCAGAGTGAAGCGCTGGGTGGATTCTTGCGCCAGGAACTGGCTTCCCAGAAACAGGCCCGAGCCGAGGACCCTTTCCTGGCCCGACTCTTCAACCGCGGCTAAGCCAAAAAGGGAGCCCTAGAAGCCGCCCTGCTGGCGGGCCTGGATGCGGAGAGCGGTGCGCAACCGGCTCTCGACTTCCTTGCGCTGCTTCTCTTCCAGTTCTTTGGCCTTGATCAGCACGTCCACGCGCTCCTGCAGGCGCTCGTTCTCGGTGCGCTGCTTGCGCAGAGATTCGCGCAGATCGTCGGCGCGGATCTTCCATTGCTTGATCTCGGCCTCGTCGCCGGCACCCGCCGCAGCCGCAGCCAGGACCGGGCCGCCGCTTCCGGCCTTGACCTTCTCCAGCTCCTCGGCCAGCTGCTGCTTCTCGGTCTCCAGACGCGACTGGGCCCGTTCCAGGGTCATCAGCTCCTGATTGGCCGCCTTCAAGTCATTCTCCAGCAACAGACACTTGCGCTCCAGGCGCTCGCGATCGGAACCGTCGCGGCGCAGAGAGTCGAGCTCGGAATTGACCTCGATCAGGCGTCGCTCGGCTTCCAGATGCCGGCGCTCGGCTTCCTTGACGGCCTCCTGGTTGGCGCTTCCGGCCACCTGCTTCAGCTCTTCCTCGCGCTGCAGGGCGGCCGCCAGACGACTGCCCAGCGAGCTCAGCTCGTCCTGATGAGTCTGGCGGTAGCTGACCAGCTCGTTCTGAGCGGCGGCGATCTCCGCCTCGGCACCCTCGCGGATGCCCTTGCATTCTTCTGCGTAAGCGCGTGCCTCGCTCTCGCTGGCGCGCAGAGCCTTCAGCTCCCGGCGACGCTCCACGATGGTCTCCTCCAGGTCTTCCTTGAGAAGCTCCAGTTCTTCCATCTCCAGGCGCAGATTAGACTCGGTCTCACGGACCTCGTCCAGCGAGGCCTGCAATTCGCCCAGCCGACGAGACCACTGCTCCATCTCGCCTTCGCGCAGCTCCAGGCGCCGAGAGGTCTCGGCCATCTCGTCCTGCAGGGCGGTGATCTGCTTGAGCTCGTCGGCCGCTTCTTGCTCGGCGGAATTCAAGCGAGTCTGCAGATCGCCGCTGCTGGACTGAACATCGGCCAGCTGCTTTTGGGTCAGTTCCAGCTCCAACTCCAGTTCGGCGGCTTTGTCCTGCAGCGAAGTGCGCTCATCCGCCCAGCTCTCGCGTAGCTGCTCGTCCAGATCGCGTTCGGAGACGAGTTGGGCGCGCTCGGCTTCCCAGCTCAGGCGAGCCTGCTCTAACTGGCCGCGCTCCTCGTCCCAACTTCTGCGTAAACTCTCGACCAGATCGCGCTCGGCGATCAATTGAGAACGCTCCTGCTCCCAGGCCTTGCGATTCTGCTCCCACTCACCCTGTTGAGCGCGCAAGCTGTCGATCTCGGCCTGCAGTCCCAGGCTGCGCAGCGCCGGCTCCGCCACCTCGGGATCGGGCGGACGGACCACGGCCAGACCTTGCGCAACAGCTTCTTCGGCGATTTCGATGGAAGGCGGGTCGAGCAGGGCCACCCCGGCGGACTCGGCCGCTTTGCCTTTCTTTCCGCCCTTTTTAGGAGCCGCTTTGGCGGCCGTGGCCTTCACAGGCGCGGCTACGGGTTCGGGCTCAGGCGCCACCTCGATTGGTGCGGCTACGACTTCTTCCACGACCGGAGGAGGCGGGGTTTGCGCCTTCACGGATTCGTTCTTTTTCTTGTTGCGAGACGATTTGCTGGCCATGCGAAATCGTTTCGGAGACTGCCTCCGATTCGCCTGCAGTATGCAAGTACTCGAATAACTTGCGCGACAATTTTCCCCCCATGCCTTCGACCTGCGAAATCTCTTCCAGCGAGGCGCTCATGAGTTTGCGCAAGGAGCCAAAGTGCTTGAGCAGCGCCTGTTTGCGACCCTCTCCAATGCCTGGAGCTTCGTCCAGGGCCGACTGCTTGAAGGCCGTCTTGCGTACGTTGCGGTGGTAGGTGACGGCGAATCGGTGGGTTTCGTCGCGCATATGGGTCACCGTCAAAAGAGCCTTCGAGGTACGGGCCAGAATCACCGGGTCGCTACGCCCAGGCACGAAGAGCCATTCGTTTTCCTTGGCCAGGCCGGCCAGGGCCACTCGATCGCTCAGGCCCAGCTCGGCCAATACCTCCACCGCTACGCCCAGCTGCCCTTTTCCGCCGTCGACAATCAGGAGTTCCGGCAGGCCGTCAAAGCTGCGCCGATCGTCGGGAGAGTGGGAAAAGCGCCGGGTCAACACCTCGCGCATCATGCGAAAATCGTCGGGTGTGTCGCCGCTGCGGATGCGGAAGCGCCGGTACTGGTCTTTGCGCGGCAACCCCTGCTCAAAGACGACCAGCGAGCCCACCGCCTGACGACCCTGAAAGTTGGAGATGTCCACGCACTCCATTCTCCAGGGAGCTTCACTCAAGCCCAAAGCTTGCTGCAGTTCCTCCAGGGCCAGGCGGCGCTGTTCTACGCCCCGGGAGGGGCGCAGGTTCTCTTGCTCCAGGGTCTGGCGGGCGTTCTTTTGGGCCAGCTCCATCAGCTCGCGCTTGTTGCCCCTCTGCGGCAAGCGAATCTCCACGCGAGCCTGCAGAGCAGTGCTCAGCCACTCGCCGAGCAGTTCGCACTCGTCGGGCAGGACGCTGACCAGGATGCGCTTCGGGATGTAGGTATTCTGCTGATAGTATTGCTTGAAGAAAGCCGACATTTGCTCGCCCGGCTCGCTGCCGCCCGGAGATTCGAGCAGAAAAGAGCGGTGGCCGAGCAGTTTGCCTTCGCGCACCTGCAACACCTGAGCGCAGATCAATTCGCCACTGGAGGCAACCGCCAGGTAGTCTTCGTTTTCGTCCTTGTCCGAGACCATCTTCTGCTTCTGGCCGGTGCGCTCCAGGTCCAGCAGCATGTCGCGAATGCGGGCGCAACGCTCGAAGTTGAGCGCCTCCGCCTCTACTTCCATTTCCTGGCGCAGACGGCGCAGCAGGTTGTCAGAATTGCCTTCCATGTAGTCGATGGCTTGCTCGACCTGCTCGCGATAGTGGGGGGCATCCACGTAGCGGGTGCAGGGGGCGGTGCACAGACCGATATAGTAGTCCAGGCAGGGGCGACGCACTTTCTTGTCCATATCCAGCGAACAGGTCCGGATCTGAAACATCTTCTGCAGGATGGTGACGGTGCGCCGCAAGGCACCGGCATCGGGAAACGGCCCGAAGTAGCGATTGCGTGGATTGCGCTGACGACGGACCACTCGCAGGCGCGGAAACTCCTCGCCGGTCGTCACCTCCAGCAGCGGGTAACGCTTGTCGTCGCGGTATTTGGTGTTGAAGTAGGGGCGGTGCTTTTTGATCAGGTTGCACTCGAGAATGAGCGCTTCCAGTTCGGAATCGACCACCACCGTGTCGAAGTCTTTGACTTTGGAAACCATCCAGCGGATTTTGGGCGCGTGGTCCGAGGAAGGCTGAAAATAGCTGCGCACACGCTGGCGCAGGGAGGCGGACTTACCCACGTAAATGATGCGGCCTTTGGCGTCCTGCATCAAATAGACTCCCGGCTTATCCGGGAGAAGCTTCAGTTTTTCCGAGATCAATTTATTTCTTCATCTGCTCCTGGAGCGTCTTGATCCCCACCTGTAACACCTTATCGTCCTTGTCTTTTTCCGTGACCTTGACGTTGATGTCGGCCTTGATGCCTTTGCGGTGAATGTCTTTGCCCGAGGGGGTCAGGTAATGGGCCACCGTATACTTGAAAGCGCCACCGTCGGCCAGATGTTCCACTTGCTGGACGCTGGCCTTGCCGAAAGTGGTTTCACCGATCAACTTGGCGCGCTTGTGATCCTGTAAGCATCCGGCAGTAATTTCTGAGGCGCTGGCCGAGAAACGGTTGACCAAAAGCACCATGGGGCCGTCGATCTGGGCACGCCCCAGGCTGTCGTGATCTTCCGAGCGGTTGAGGCGCTGGTTGACCACCGAGACGACGCGCTGACCGGCGGGCACAAAGTGACTGCAGATTTCCAGGGCGGCGTTGATGTAGCCGCCGCCATTGTTGCGCAGATCGATGATGTAGGCCTGGGCGCCCTTTTTCTGGACTTTGTCGATTTCTTCTTCGAACTCCTGAACGGTTTCTTCGCCGAAGACGTTGACCTGGAGGTAGCCGATTTTGGGCGCCACGATTTTCGAGGTGACGCTGCGCACGTGAATCATATCGCGTTTCACGCTCACGTCGAAGGTGCGCTTCTCTTTGGGACGGTAGATGGTCAGGGCCACCATGGTGCCCTGCGGTCCACGAATTTTGTTGGCCGCCTTCTCGATGTCCCAGCCGTCGGTGGGCTGGCCGTCGATTTTGGCCAGCACGTCGCCCGTCTGGATGCCGGTCTTGTCGGCCGGACCCTCGGGAATCGGTTGCGAGACGGTGACGCGGTTCTTATGGTCGCGGTCGAGCTCGATCATCACCCCGATGCCGCTGAAATTGCCGCCCGACATGTGCTCTTCGAAGACGCGGAACTCGCGTGGTTCCAGCACCGAGCAGTAGGGGTCCTTGAGGGCCCCCAGCATGCACTTGAGGGCCAGGTAGGTCAGGCGCTGGCGGTCGAACTTGCCGGCGACCTTGGGCTCCATCTTGTTGATCATGGCTTTCCAGGCCTGAGTCAGGCTGGCTCGGTCCTCGATCTTGGGAGGCAGGGCGGGGAAGTCCTTGACGTCCACCTTCTGAGTGGCCAAGAACTCTTTCAGCAGACGGAAAGAGCTGGCGAAGAGGGCGCGGTCGTTGACTTCGTTCAGGTATTCCTGGTGCAGCAGATCGAGCACAACGTCCAGATTGGCCGTCGCGTCGATCGGCTGCTTGGGAGTTTCTTTGGCGGTCGGAGTTTCCTGAATCTCAGGGATGTCCGGAGTGGCCGGAGCTGCCACCGCGGGCGGCGAGATGGCCGGGTTGGGAAGATACTTCTGCGAAATGAGAATCGTGCTGACAAATCCCAAACCAACCAGGGTATAGCCGCCCATCAGGACGCCCATGCGGTGAAAACTCATTGAAAAACTCCGTTGTTTAGTGCGTCAGAAAGGGCAGTTCCAGGCGCAACTTGCGCGAGTCACCGGACTTTTCGAGCGTGATGTCTTCGAACAGGTGGTCCTGCTCGCGCACGAATTCTCGCTTGGTGACCGAATATCCCTGGGCTTTCTGCTCTTCGATGATTTTCAGTTCATCTTCGACCGAGGCGACGACCATGGGTCCGGGCACGGCCGCGGCCGGCTGGGCCTTGACCTCACCGATGGCGGTGCTCATCGCGGTCTTGAACTGGTCGTCCTCTTCAGTTCCGACCTTCTGAATGTTCATGGAGACCTTGATGTCCGGCTCGATACCCAGCTTGTGGATGTCCTTGCCGTTGGGCGTGTGATAGTGAGCAGTGGTCACTTTCATGGCCGAACCTTCGGTCAGGGGGAAGATCTTCTGCACACTGCCCTTGCCAAAGGTCTTGTTGCCCACCAGCTTGGCCCGGGACAGGTCCTGCATGGCGCCGGCGGTGATTTCCGAGGCGCTGGCCGAGTATTCGTTCACCAGCATTACCAGCGGCTTCACCGGATGCAGGTTGGGATGGCTGGGGTAGGGGACTTCGGCCTGTCCGCGTTCCTGCACCGTCACCACGCGGCTCCCGGTGGCCAGGAACTTGGAGCAGACGTCCACGGCCGCGTTGATGTAGCCGCCGCCGTTGTTGCGCAGGTCCAGAATATAGGCCTGAGCGCCCTGCTCTTCCAGAGTGCGGATGGCGCCTTCCATCTCGTTGTTGGTGTTTTCACCGAAGACCTTGAGCTTGATGTAACCGACTTTGGTGCCGTCCTGGTCGACCATCTTGCTGTTGACGCTGCTGGTGCGAATCTGATCGCGGGTCAACTCGACCCAGAAGGGCTCCTGGTCGGCGCGCTTGATCAGCAACTTGACTTTGCTGCCGATTTCGCCGCGCAACAGGGTCTGGGCCTGGGGAATGGTGGCCGTCACCGTGGGCGTGTCGTTGATCTGCATGATCACGTCGCGGGAACGAAGACCGCCGCGCATAGCCGGGGTGTCGGCCATCGGTTCGATGATGGTCAGGGCGTTGTTGTTCTTCTTGTCCAGCTCGATGTAGATACCCAGACCGCCGAAGATGGTGCCGTTCATGGCCTCTTTCAGCGAGGTGAACTCTTTCTTGTCCATGTAGACGGTGTAGGGATCGTCCAGAGTCTTGAGCATGCCGCGCACGGCCGCTACCTGGAGATACTCGTCAGACAGGAGCTTGGGATGCTTGCTGGCGACCTTATAAAAATCAGCGGTGAATTCCTTAGCCGCTTTCTCGAAGTCGCCCTTGGAGTGGATTTTCTCGAGTTTGACGGGCGCCAGCTTCTTGGCCTTGAGGGCGCTGTTGAGACCGTCCACGGCTCCATCGAAAAGCTTCTCGGAAGGGGTCTTATAGATGTATTCCGAGCTGATCAGCGCGGTCAGATTTTTTACGAACTCCGCACCACCCACGGCTTCGGGGCTCGGAGGAGCGGCCAGCACTTGATGGGAGAGTAAGAGAGCGGTAGCGAGTGAGAGAGCGACATACTTGGAGGGAGATGCCTGCAACGGAGACCTCTTTCATGATAAGGAATCTAGGAGAGTTTCCTGCTGGACCTAGAAAACTCCCGCTCGCAAATCAATCACCGCATGGCGGTCTTGGTTCCCGAATAAGAAAATTCATAGTACGGCAGAACTGGTGTAAACACATGCCCGGTTTTCTGAGTTAGGCTCCGTTCGTGGACCTGAAGGTTCACGAAATCACACAACACAGGAGACACAACCATGGATAACAATCAGATGCACCAGAACGGCGCCACGGCCACCACCATCTATCCTCATCCGGCCATCGTCCAGAGGGTCATTCCCTTCAACTCCGACCCCAACATTCAGAGCAAGGTCGTGGCCGCCGTGCAGCTTCGTTACGGGCCCATTCAGATCAATGGAAAGCTCGTCCACGGCGACAAGGGACTTTTTCTCTCCATGCCTGCCCGCAAGAGCGAGTCCGACGGGGAGTATTACGATCATGCTTCCGTTCTGGACGCAAGCTTGATGGACAGCTTCAGGAGCCTGGCCATCGCCGAGTATGTGCGAATGACCGGAGTGGTGCTGGCCGCCTAAGAAACAGAACGGGTCGCTCCAAAAGAGCGACCCGTTTTGTAGTCACTTCCTGGAGGACCCCCCAGAATTGACCAGAACCATACGCAACCACCGTGACGCCTCTCGCTGAAAGATACCTGGCGCTCTATGAGCACGGATACTTTCCGATGGCCGACCAGGATGGACGGGTGCGGGCCTACTGTTACGACCCTCGGGGGGTCCTCCCAATGGCGGAATTTCATATTCCGCGTCGTCTTAGTCGCTGGTTGCGCACGCAACCCTACCGCCTGACACTGAATCAGGCTTTCCCGGAAGTGATTCGTCGTTGTGGGCAACGCAACAACACCTGGCTCTGTCCCGAGATTGAGTCGATTTTCTGCGAATTGCACGGTGCCGGTCTGGCCCATAGTTTGGAAGCCTGGCAGGGGGAACAGTTGGTGGGTGGACTCTATGGTCTGGCTCTGGGCGGGACGTTCTGTGGCGAATCGATGTTCAGTTGCGCTGACAATGCCAGCAAGGCTTGTCTGGTTGAGTTATACCGTAGGATGGATCAAGGAGGCTTCGAGCTGATCGACTGTCAGGATGTCACCTCGACGCTCGCCCAGTTTGGAGCCAGGCACATTCCCTTTGACCAATACTTTGAAATGTTCCGTAGTTATCGAGAGAAGGACTGCAAGCTGGATGGATGAGTTCGCTCAACTACCCGCCGATCCTCAATTTATAGGCCCTATGATCGACAGCCTGGATGCTGGCTTTGCCGTGGTTGATGCCCAGGGCCGCTTCCAGGTGTGGAATGCCGCCAATACGAAGATTCTGGGCAAGGGCGCCGTTTTCGGCCTGGAGGCTCAGGATTGGGCCGCGCATTACGGTCTGCATTGCCCCATCGAGCAACGCCTGCTGCGCCACGAGGAGCTACCCCTGGTGCAGGCCATGGAACGGCTGGAGCAAGTCGAGCAAGAAGTCGTCCTGATCAACGACGTCCATCCTCAGGGTCGCTGGATCAAAGTCTTTGCCCGACCGCTCTTCAACGCCGAGCGGGAATTGATCGGTGGGGCCGCCATTATCCGCGACGTCACCCACGAAAAAGCTTCGCTGTTGGCCAGTCAGATGATGTCCTGGTTCTTTACGGCCAGCGATGACGCCATCATCGGCATCAATATGGAAGGCACCGTGCTGCTCTGGAATCCCGGCGCCGAGCGCCTGTTGGGCTGGAGCTCCGAAGAAATGATCGGTCGCTCGGCTTTTCGCCTGGTCCCGCCGGCCCGCCGGCGCGAAATCGAGGTGCTGATGGACAAAGCACGCTCTCAGCAGCAACTACCGCCGCTGGAAACCCGCATTCTGCACAAGCACGGCCACGAGGTGGCCGTCTCCCGCTCGATTACCGCCATGCGTGACGCCAACGGGGCGGTCATCGGTGGCGTGGTGGTGGCCCGCGACATCTCCCGTCTCAAGCGCGCCGAATCCCAGCTGGAAGAATCGCGCCAACAGCTCCGTCAGCTTTCGGTGCGTCAGCAGAACCTGCTGGAGCAACAGTTGCGCGCGCTGGCCCGCGAGTTGCACGACGAGTTCGGCCAGCAGCTGGCCGCCATGAAGTTCGAACTGGCCTGGCTCGAGCGCCACCTGGACGATGACCCGCAAGTGGAGGAGCGGTTGGAGTCCCTCAACCATCTGCTGGACTCCACCATCGCCGGCTTGCGCCGCGTATCCAAGCAAATGCGGCCGCCCTTGCTGGAAGAGCTGGGTCTGTGCCACGCCATCGATGAGCTGGTGGGAGAAATTTCCGCCCGTTACCCTCTCGAGACAGTTTACGAATGTCACGTGGCCCAGTTCAACTTCGGCACCGACGCCTCGCTGGCCATTTACCGCATCGTTCAGGAAGCGCTGACCAACGTGGTGCGCCACGCCGCCGCCAGTGAGGTGCGGGTGGTGCTCAGTCAGGAAGGGGACCGCATGGTCACGCTGGTCATGGACAATGGCCGCGGCCTGCCCACCGACGCCAGGCCCCCGGGCGTCAACTTCGGCATTCTGGGAATGCAGGAGCGCGCCCGCAGCTGGGCCGGTGAAGTGAGCGTGGCCAGTAGGGAGAGCGGGGGAACCCAGGTGCGAGCGGAGTTCCCCTGGTCGCGAATCCTGGCCTAACTGCGGACTAGCTCGGCTTCCGGCTCGTAGTTCAGGTTGGGGCTCAACCAGCGCTCGACTTCTTCCAGCTTCCAGCCGGTGCGGCTCGCGTAGTCCTCGATCTGATCCTTGCCGACCTTGCCTACCGCGAAGTAGCGAGCTTCCGAGGAAGCGAAGTAGAAGCCCGACACCGAGCTGGCCGGCCACATGGCCAGACTTTCGGTCAGGGTGATGCCGGTAGCCGTACCCGCGTCCAGCATCTGCCAGAGGATCGTCTTGCCCTGGTGGTCCGGACAGGCCGGATAGCCGGGGGCGGGACGGATGCCGCGATAGCGTTCCTTGATCAGGTCCTGGATTTCCAGTTTCTCGTCCTTGCCGTAGCCCCATTCGCGACGCACCTTGAGATGCAGCACTTCGGCCATAGCCTCGGCCAGGCGGTCGGCCAGGGCCTTGGCCATGATCGAGTTGTATTCGTCGTGCTGGGCGTCCAGTTGGGCCACGAATTCATCCAGGCCGTGGCCTGAGGTCACCGCGAAGGCGCCCAGGGAATCCTGGCGGTCAGGCGCGATGAAGTCGCTCAGGGCCAGGTTGGGAAGCCCTTCGGCCCGCACCATCTGCTGGCGCAGCGTGGGCAGGCGCCACTTGCCGCCTTCCACCAGGATGTCGTCGCCCTCGGCCTGGGCTTTGAAGAAGCCGTAGACGCCGCGAGGCTTGAGGATCTTCTCGTCGATCATGCGCTTGAGCAGCGTCTGGGCGTCTTCGAAGAGCTTCTTGGCTTCGGCTCCCACCTGCGGATCTTGGAAGATGCGCGGGTAGGCGCCTTTCAATTCCCAGGTGGTGAAGAAAGGCGTCCAGTCGATGTAGGGCACCAGTTCGGACACTTCCGGTTCCCAGTTGCGCACGCCCCAGAATTCGGGCTGAGCCAGCTTGGTTTCGCTCCAGTCCAGGCCCAGGCCGTTGGCCCGGGCCTGCTCCAGCGAAAGGAAGCGCTCTTTGGCCTGCCCCTCACCGTGGCGGCGGCGCAGTTCTTCGTAGTCTTTTTCTTGTTCCGCCAGATAGCCGGGCAGAGCCTGAGGGTCGTTCAGGTTCTGCATCACCTGGACCACGCGCGAAGCGTCTTTGACGTGGACGGTCGGCTGCTGGTAACGCGGGGCGATTTTCACGGCCGTATGAGCGCGACTGGTGGTGGCACCGCCGATCAGCAGCGGCAGGCCGATGCCCTGGCGCTCCATCTCCTTGGCCACGTGCACCATTTCATCCAGCGAAGGCGTGATCAGACCCGAAAGTCCGATGGCCTGCACCTTGTGCTCCTTGGCCGTGGCCAGGATCTTCTCGCAGGGCACCATTACGCCCAGATCGATCACCTCGTAAGAGTTACAGCGCAGCACCACGCTGACGATGTTTTTGCCGATGTCGTGCACGTCGCCTTTGACGGTGGCCAGCAAAACCGTTCCCTTGCTGGAGCTGGCGCCGGCTCGTTCCTTCTCCATGAACGGTTCCAGATAGGCCACCGCTTTCTTCATGACGCGCGCGCTCTTGACCACCTGGGGCAAGAACATCTTGCCGGCGCCAAACAGGTCGCCGACCACGTTCATGCCGTCCATCATGGGCCCCTCGATGACGGCCAGGGGACGACCCAGGGCTACCCGAGCTTCTTCGGCGTCCTCGTCGATGTGTTCGACCAGGCCCTTGACCAACGCGTGCTTGAGGCGCTCTGCCACCGGCCAGCTGCGCCATTCGGCCGTTTCTTTGACGACCGTGGCGCCGCCCTGAGCGGCGTTCTTGGCCTTCAGTTCCTCGGCGAAAGCCACCAGGCGCTCGGTGGCGTCGGGGCGGCGGAAGAGCAGCACGTCTTCGACCAGGGTCAGCAAGTCGGCGGGAATCTCCTCGTAAACGCTGAGCATGCCGGCGTTGACGATGCCGAAGTCGAGACCGTTCTTGATGGCGTGGTAGAGGAAAGCGGCGTGCATGGCTTCGCGCACCGGGTTGTTACCGCGGAAGGAGAAGCTGACGTTGGAGATACCGCCGACCGTGAGGCAGCCCGGGCAGGCTTTCTTGATGTCGCCCACGGCTTCGATGAAGTGCAGGCCATAGAGGTCGTGCTCTTCCATACCGGTGGCCACGGTCAGCACGTTGCAGTCGAAGACGATGTCCTCGGCCGCGAAGTCGAGCTTTTCGCGCAACAGGTCAAAGGCGCGCTTACACACCGCCAGCTTGCGCTCGCGGGTGTCGGCCTGACCGTTTTCGTCAAAGGCCATGACCACGGCGGCCGCGCCGTAGCGCTGCAGCAATTTGGCGCGGCGCAGAAACTCGGCTTCGCCGTCCTTGAGGCTGATGGAGTTGACGATGCACTTGCCCTGCACGCAGCGCAGGCCGGCTTCGAGCACGTCCCAGCGGGAGCTGTCGAGCATCAGGGGCACTTTGGAAATGTCCGGCTCCGAGCCGACCAGGTTGAGGAAGCGCACCATGGTGGCTTGCGAGTCGATCATGCCCTCGTCCATGTTGATGTCGAGCAGGTTGGCACCGTTCTCCACCTGCTGGCGGGCCACCGCCAGGGCTTTTTCCAGGTCGCCCTGACGAATCAGTTCGGCGAATTTGGGACTGCCGGTGATGTTGGTGCGCTCCCCGATCATGGAAAAACCGGTGGTGGGCTTCAGGGTATAGGCTTCCAGCCCGGCGACCTTTAGATACTTCTGCACTTCCGGCACTTCACGCGGTTGCATGGCCACCATGTCCTTGGCCAGCACGGCGATGTGCTCGGGACCGGTGCCGCAGCAGCCGCCCACGATATTGAGCCAGCCTTGACGCGCGTAGTCACAGAGAACTTCCGACATCTGCTCGGGAGTCTCGTCGTAGCCGCCCATGGCGTTGGGCAGACCGGCGTTGGGATAGCAGCTGACATAGCAATCGGCCAGCTGGCTGAGTTCTTCCACGAAAGGACGCAGGTCAGCCGCGCCCATAGCGCAGTTGACGCCGATGGAGAAGGGTTTGGCGTGACGCACGCTGGCCCAGAACGCTTCGGTGGTCTGGCCGGAGAGAGTGCGTCCGGATTTGTCGATGATGGTCACCGAGATCATCAGCGGAACGCGGCGCCCGGACGCCTCGAAGGCGTCCTCCAGGCGGAACAACCCGCCTTTCAGGTTGAGCGTGTCGGTGATGGTTTCGAAGAGCAGCAGGTCGACGCCGCCCCGCAGCAAGCCCACCATCTGTTCGTAGTAGGCATCGGCCATTTCTTCGAAGGTGGCGGCGCGGAAAGCAGGGTCGTTGGGGTCGGAAGCCAGCGAACTGGTGCGCGTGGTGGGACCGATGGAGCCGGCTACATAGCGCTTTTTGCCGTCTTCTTTCTCGGCGATTTCAGCGGCTCGGCGGGCGATGCGAGCGCCCTCGAGGTTGATTTCCGTGACCAGCGACTGCATGTCGTAGTCGGCCTGGGAAATGGCGTTGCCGCTGAACGTGTTGGTTTCCACGATGTCGGCCCCGGCCCGGAAATACTCCAGGTGGATGGCTTCAATGACTTCGGGGCGAGTGAGGTTGAGCAGGTCGCAGTTGCCCTTGAGGCTACCGGGATGGTTGGCGAAGCGTTCGCCGCGGTACTGCTCCTCGGTGATCTCGCGGCGCTGCAGCATCGTGCCCATGCCGCCGTCGAGAATGAGGATGCGTTCTTTGACCAGATCTTCGATATGCAAGGCTGAGGTTCTCCATTACACCTATGCAGCCCGGGACCCCAGGTTTTGTAGGAGATTGATATGACACACGAGTGTTTCCACTCGTTTTCGTAGTTTTCCAAAGTTTCCCTCGGACAAACAAAAAGACCGGCCGCGAAGCCGGTCTTTCTCGTTGCTGGAACTGCGAATCCTAGAGGAGGGCGCGAGCGGATTCGGAGTTTTTGTTTGCCGAAGCCATCTTGTCTTTCTGGATGCCGAAGGTGATGTCGTTGATGGACGTCATGAGCTTGGCCACGTTGGCGCGGTCGTTCTCGTCGGCCTTTTTCAGTTCGAGCTGGGTCTGGCGCTGAGTCGAGAGAGCTTGACGTTGATCCGTCTGCTGCATCTGCTGGTCCATCGCCTGCTGGTTGTAGTTCGTAATGTTTTGGCCGCCACCGCCGCCTACTCCGCCTACTGCCATAAATGTATATCCTCCTGATTCGTTCGCTGGTTACATTTAGTTTTGCATAAACGACCGCTATTGGTAGTGTGTATTTGTTAATGTTTGTCGGTTTTTGTTGCCGGGAAGTTAAAACTCTCTTTAGCTGGTCAACATGCGCCTGAGACCGGCAGGCGCCATTGACAAATCTTCCCATCGCCACCGCCGCTTACGAGCAACCGGGAATCCTCGTCAACGGCCAGGCAGCGTACCCACTGCTCGTGCGCTTCGCTTTGCACCAGCAGCCGACCGCCGTCCAGGCGGAAGGCGCGCAGACAGCGGTCCGCGCAGGCCGTGAAGATAAGGTTTTGCTGAGCTTGAGCCGCCCAGATCATCCCCCGGTGTCCGCGCAGGCAGCGTACCTCTCGTTTGCTCTCCAGTTCCCAAGCGCGTACCGTCATGTCCGCGCAACACGTCAGCAGGCCGGCCCCTTCCCGCATGAAGCGCACTCCTTGAACCCGTGACTGGTGGCCGAGCAAGCTGCCCGCATAAGTTGCCTCCGGCAGCTTCCAGAGATGCACGGCCTTGTCGTCCCCGGCCGTGGCCAACAAAGAGCCTTGCGGATGCATGGCCAGGCTGTTGGCCGAGCCCTGGTGGGCCGACCAGCGAATGGGCGTCTCCAGAGAGGGCCCGAGCAGACAGCATTCTCCGTTGGTCAGGCTGGCGGCCACCAGACCCTGACGAGGGTGGAAGGCCAGACCGTTCACCGCCGGACCTCTTTCCAGCAGGGGAAAGCCCTGAGTAGGGGCCAGTGCGCTCCACAGGCGAACCGAGCCATCCTGTGCTCCGCTGACCAGGTAAGAACCGTCGGCGGACAAGGCCAGGCACTGAATGGGAGTCTCGTGGGCTTTATGGCTGGAAAGCAATTCCAGTTGCGGCCAGCTCCAACAGCTCCAGCAGCCGTCGCGCCCCGCGGAATAGAGGCGCCCGCCGCCGGCGTCGAGACAGAGTGCGTAAACCCCGCCGTTGTGGGCGCTCCGGCTGTTCAGACTTTCCAAGGCGGGCAAGCCGCCTTGAGCGGACCTGGGGGTGACGTCCAATCCCAGGCTGCTGAGGAAGGCTCGCACGGATGCGGGGCGCTGCAGCGGGTCGAGGTGCAACCCCTGAACCAGCGCCGCGCTCAAGGATGGAGGCAGGGCTGCCAGAGTTTCCCCCTGCAGGCGGGCCCGGGCCTCGGGTGGGGGTCCTCCGGTGGCCAGATGATAGAGGGTGGCGGCCAGGGCGTAGACATCCGCCGCCGGTGTCAGCGCGACTCGCTCGTACTGTTCTGGAGGGGAGTAGCCGGGTGAGACTTCGCGCTGGGTCAGTTGCGTTTGGCCGCTGCGAGCGGTGCCGAAATCCAGGATGACGTAGCGACCTTGGCGGGTGAGAAAGAGGTTGTCCGGCTTCAGGTCCGAGTGGATGAGCCCGGCCGCGTGGACCAGCAGCATGGCCTGTCCCACCTGAGAAGCCAGGTCCAGGATGCGCTGCTCGGACATGGACCCGGCCTGCTGTAGACCGGCTCCCAGGCTGACGCCCTGCAAGAGCTCCTCCACCAGATAGGCGGTGCCGTTGGCTCGAAAATGACCGAGCACGCGGACCACACCGGGATGGTAGAAGCGCTCGAGGGTGGCGCCCTCTTGGAGAAAGGCTTCTACGCCGGCTGGCTCGGTGAGAACGTGGGACCCTTCGCGTCGGGCGCCTTGGGGAAAGAACTCCTTGATGGCCACCGGCAGGCGCCATTCCCCCTGAAGAGCGGAATAGGTCAGGCTGAAACTGCCTTCACCGATGACCTCCCCGATTTGAAAGGCGCCCTCGCCGAGAATCGTCCCCGGCGCCAGGGGCTCACGCACGGAACTGGCTAGACAGCCAGCATGCGGACCGGGGCACTGTGGAAGTTGTCCACCAGAGCTTCCAGGACATCAGCCGTGTCCTGCTGGTCTTTTTCGTCATCCACCTGGAAATACGCGCCACGCTGACGGGCCGCCTTCACCACCGGGGTGCAGTCGACGCACTTCTCGTCCGGGTTGGAGAGCTCGATCAGGCGCAGGCCTTCGAGTTCTTCCAGCAGCGCTTCGGCTTTATGGTGCTTAAAGTCTTCCGGGTAGGCGTCCATGACCATGCCGTGCTCTTGCACGTCGGGCTGGGCCACGCGCTTGGCCACCAGGTCGTAAAGCAGCAGGGCGGGCGAGTCGTTGCCGCCGTCCAGGGCTTTCTTCAAGTTGACGCCCAGTTCTGAGCCGCTGCTGACTTCGTTGCGGATCATTTCGCCCATGTTCAGGTGGACCAGGCCCAGGTTGTTGGCGATGGTCTCGGCCTGGTCTTTTTTGGACGACTCGTGGGTGCCGAGCAGCACCACCATCAGGGGCGAATTGGTGGCGGCGGCAGCAGCGTTGATGCCGGTTTGCTTGGAAAGCGATTCCATACTGGGAAAGCCGGAGGAAGGCTTGGGGGCGGCCGGTTGGGCGGGAGCGGGACTGATCTGCACGCTGTCCGGCACCAGCTTGTATTCGGACTCGCCGACGTGGGCACGCGGGGCTACGGCGCCCCAGGGGCTGCCCGTGCAGATCGGCTTCCTTAGATTTAAGCTGGACGTGATCGAGTTCATCGCTCTATTAGAATAGCGTCCAGGTTCGACCCATCGGTTGCCGAGTTATGAACTACCGGTCAAAAGGGTACCGCGGTACGTAAGGGTGGTTAGACCCCGAGCGTTCGGCGATATTCGAATAAGACGATGGAAGCACTGGTGGCGGCGTTGAGCGACTCGCAACCGTGTTCCATCGGGATGGTGCAAAGGGTCTGGACGTTCAAATTCAGTCCGTGGGCTTCGTTACCGACGACCAGCCCCCAGCGCCGCGGCCAGTGCATGGAGTACAGGTCACGTCCGCCTCGGGGCGAGAGTCCGACCAGGGGGTAATCGGCCAGTTCTTCGCCCGACTTAAGGCGAAAGACGGGAAAGTGAAAAATGGCTCCGGCGCTGGCTCGCACCACCTTGGGGTTGAAGGGATCGACTCCACCCAGGCAGACCAGCGCTTCCATGCCGGCCGCCCAGGCGCTGCGCATCAGCGTGCCCAGATTGCCCGGGTCGGAAAGTCCGTCGGCCACCACCAGCCGGTTGTATTGCTGGAGATCGGGCCAGGGGCGAGCTTCCAGCACACCCACCACGCCCTGATGGGCGTCGCTGACCCGGTCCAGCTGCTCCGAGTCCACGTGCCAGCCCGGCACTCCCAGGTCCAGGTCGTGACGCGCCGGATCAAAAAAGATCTCCTTGAGCTGATGATGCCCGTTGTGCGCCTCCAGCAACAACTTGGGCCCCTCCACCAGGAAGAGCCCCAAGTCGCGCCTCACCGACGCCTTGTCCAACTGCAGCAACTGCTTCAGCTTCGGACTATGTTTTCCGAGTTTCGCCATCCTTCGGATGGGGAGGTGGGGAGATTCTTGGAGAGGTGGAGAGAGATATGCTTCACCCTCTCCCCCTCTCCAATTTCTCCCCCTCTCCCCTAGAGGCCAGCTTCTGCGGCAGCGGCCGTGAGCCAGCCCTTAGGTTTGAGGTCCTGGTCGACGACGACCAGGGCGGGGAGGCCGAGTTTGGCCATCTGGTGGAAGGCTTGCGACAGGGACGCGCCGGCGGTCACGCAGCCTTCTTTGCAGGTGGCCACTTGCTCGACGGTCACGGTGGAGGGGTCGGCGGCCAGGGTGGCCACGCGCAGCAGGTCGGCAGAGGTCAGGGTAGCTGCGTAGCAGCCCTGAGCATCGACGACAACCACGGACGGCTGGCCGTGCTCTTTCATCACTTCCAGAGCTTGCTTGAGGCTGGCTCCGGAAGTGACCTGAGGCAGTTTGCCCAGCTGCAGATCGCCGGCTTTCTTGGCCAGAGCGCCCAGGGCCTGAGCCGAGTAGCCTCCGGCCCAGCCTTTGAGCATCTCTTCGCCCAGTTCTGGGGAGCTGCGGGTCAGGGTGTGGTTCTCGCTGCCGTCGGCACCCACCGACCACAGGTCGGACGAGCACAGCAACGCGCGCAGATCGCCTTTGCCCTTGAGTTTGCGGGCCTCGGCCACCTGGTTCATTACGCCCTCTTCGTAGAGCGGGTGCTCCACCGAGCGCAACACGCCGATGGGAACCGGGAAGGCCGGGAAGGTGAAGCGGCTGAGCAGGTAGGCCAGGGTGGCGTCGTCGCGCGACTGGTCGTGCACCATCAGTTCGTCAGCGGCGACGTTCTCCACCACTTCGGGAATCATGGTCTTGGCGTTGAGGCGGATGCCTTTCTGGCCTTCGCTACCGAAGACCATGGGCTTGCCGTGCTCGAGCACCAGCACATTGTCCTTCTTGGTGGCGTTGTCTTTGACGTGATCCCAGGCGCCATCGTTGAAGATATTGCAGTTCTGCATGATCTCGATGAAAGAGGCGCCCTTGTGGGCGATGGCCTGCTTCATCATTTCGCCGAGGTGCTTGATGTCGGTGTCCACCGAGCGGGCCACGAAAGTGGCTTCGGCGGCCAGGGCCACGCTCAAGGGATTGAGCGGATTCTCCACCGAGCCCATGGGCGAAGACTTGGTCTTGGCGCCGGTCAGCGAGGTGGGGGAATACTGGCCCTTGGTCAGACCGTAAATACGGTTGTTGAACAACAGCAGGGTCACGTTGACGTTTCTTCTCAGCACGTGCAGCAGATGGTTGCCGCCGATCGAAAAACCGTCGCCGTCTCCGCTGACGATGAAGACGTGCAGGTCGGGGCGGGCGATTTTCAGACCGGTGGCCAGGGTTGGGGCGCGACCGTGGATGGAGTGGATGCCGTAGGTGTCCATATAGTAGGGAAAGCGGCTGGAGCAGCCGATGCCCGAGATGAACACGAAGTTTTCGCGAGCGATGCCCAGTTCGGGCAGCACCTTCTGCATTTGCGCCAGAATGGAGTAGTCGCCGCAGCCGGGGCACCAACGCACCTCCTGATCACTGGAGTAATCCTTACGGTTCTGGGGCGGAACGACGGGAAGTAACATCTCGAGCGACACTTAACGGGCTCCCTTCAGGACTTCGACGATGCGGGAGTGGACTTCCGCGATTTTAAACGGCTTGCCCTCCACCTTGTTGAGTTCTTCGATGTTGGTCAGACCGAACTGGCCGCGCAGCAAGAAGGCCAGCTGGCCGCCGTTGAGTTCGGCCACCAGGATCTTTTTGTAGCGTTTCATGACTTCGGTCAGGTTCTTGGGGAAAGGACTGAGGTAGCGGATGTGAGCGTGAGCCACGCTCGAACCTTCGCGCTGAGCCTGCTGAGCGGCCGCGCGCAGTGCGCCGTAGGTGCCGCCCCAGCCGACCAGCAGCACGTCGCCGCTGTCGGGTCCGAAGACTTCCTGGTCGGGAATCACGTCCTGCAGTTTCTGCACTTTGGCGGCGCGCTCGCGCACCATCTGCTGATGGTGAGCGGGAGCGTAGCTGACGTTGCCCGTCTGCGGAGCCTTGGAGAGACCGCCGATGCGATGCTCCATACCGCGCGTGCCGGGCAGCACCCAGGGACGTCCGCCCGCCTCGTCCCTAAGGTAGGGGAGGAAGTTCTCCGGGTTGCTGGGGTGGTCGCATTCGATGGGGGCGATCAGATCCGGGTCGGGAATGCGCCAGGGCTCGGAGCTGTTGGCGATGTAGCCGTCGGTCAGCAGCACTACCGGGCACATAGCCCGCACCGCTAAACGAAAAGCTTCCACGGCCATGGTGAAGCAATCGCCCGGGGTAGAGGCGGCGATGATGGGCAGCGGGCTTTCGCCGTTGCGTCCGAAGAAGGACATCATCAAGTCCGACTGCTCGGTCTTGGTGGGCAGTCCGGTGGAGGGTCCGCCGCGCTGCACGTTGACCAGCACCATCGGCAGCTCCAGCACCAGGGCCAGGTTCAGGGCTTCCGACTTGAGGGCGATACCCGGGCCGGAAGAGGCGGTGACGGCGAAGGCTCCGCCGAAAGCGGCGCCCACCACCGAGCCCATGGCCGCGATTTCATCCTCGGCCTGGAAGGTGCGCACGTCGTAGTTGCGCAGCCCGGCCAGGAAGTGGAGGATGTCGGAGGCCGGCGTAATCGGATAGGTGCCGTAGAAGAGCGGCTTGCCGCTGCGGGCCGCGGCCGTGACCAGGCCCAGAGCGGTGGCTTCGTTGCCGGTGATCTTGCGATAGACGCCGGGGGGAAGTTGAGCCGGGGCGATGCGGTAACGGTGCTGGAAGGCTTCGGCCGTTTCACCGTAGTTGTAGCCGGCTTTGAAGGCGCGAATGTTGGATTCTTGCACTTCCGGCTTTTTGAACTTGGCTTTGATCCACTCTTCCTGAGAAGTGACCGGGCGGTCGAAGATCCAGAAGGCCAGACCCAGCGCGAAGAAGTTGCGGGTGCGGTCGATGTCCTTTTTGTTGAGGCCGGTGATGCCTTCGACGGCTTCCCGGTTGAGGGTGGTCATCGGCAGCTTGTGGACGCGATACTTGTTCAGGCTTTCGTCTTCCAGCGGGTTGCTCTTGAAGTGGGCCTTCTTGAGGTTGCCATCGGTGAAGGCGTCGGTGTTGATGATCAGCACGCCGCCGGCTTTGAGGTCGCTGAGGTTGGCGGCCAGAGCGGCCGGGTTCATGGCCACCAGCACGTCGGGCGCGTCGCCGGGCGTGAAAATGTCGGTGTTGGCCAGGTTGACCTGGAAGCCGGAGACGCCGGCCAGGGTGCCGGCTGGGGCACGGATTTCGGCCGGGAAGTCGGGGAAGGTGCTGATGTCGTTGCCCACCAGAGCCGAGGCGTTGGTGAACAAGGTGCCGGTCAACTGCATACCGTCACCGGAGTCGCCGGTGAAGCGGATGATGACGGATTCGATTTCTTCGATAACGGGTGAGTTGCTCATAAAACTCCTATACCTTGGCCAAAGTCGACTTCTGGTTGCTGCCCCATTCCGGTGAGAACAGGTAGGGTTTGGCCACGCGCTGGCCGGCGGTGAAGCGGGCCCAGCTGGTCCAGTGGAGCAGGCTCGTGATTTCGTTACCCTCGAGAGCGCCCACCCAGGTGCTCTTGTGCAGAGCGTCGGAGAGCTTGTTCAGCGAGTCGCCGACGGCCAGGGTGGTGAGGGGCTGGGCCAGCGCCGAGACCGGCTGCTGCAGAGCCTCCGGGCCTTTCAGGAGCAGTTCGGGGAGAACGTCGGCCGAGACCACACGCCAGCTGCCGTTGTCATTGTAGACGGCGGCCGCGCACCGGTGGTCGCGCAACTTGTCCACAACTTGCGCCAGGCTCTCGTCGGCCGCCACCCGCAGAAAATGCTCGCCGCTGATCTGCCCCAGGGTTAGCTTGGAAAGGTCCAGATTTTGCTCCATTACACCTCCAGGTCGGCGTTCCCGACCCCCGTCGTTTTTTGCCCTGGGCATTTGCCCAACTCAGTTCAGAGGTTAAACCGCTTCTTGAGAACCTGTTGTAAGTCGTAACGTTCGGAGAAGTCGGGGATCATTTGCCAGAGCCGGTCGATGGAGGCGGTGTCCTCGGCCGACTCCAGCTTTTGCAGGGCCGCCAGGGCCACCGCGGCCACCGCCCGGCGGGCTTTGGTGGCGCCCTTGATGGCCACCAGATTGGGCCATTTATAGCGCTCGCGGTCCTGAAAGTGCTCCAGCAGGGCCCGGAACTCGTCGCTGCTGAAGCGAGTGCGGGTGGAGATGAAGTCGCCCCAGCCTTTGGCCCACAGTTCCGGCGGCAGCTCCTGGTTCTCGGCCACTTCTTTGGCAAAGGAAGCGGCCACCGAAAAGGTCTTGCCGTTCAGCTCCAGAGCCATGGTCAGCTCGATTTCCTCGTCGCTCACCTCGGTCAGCATGGGACGGTTGCGCGTCAGAAAAAGCGCGTAGGTCTCGGTGGTCTGCTCGTCCATGCGCTTGGCCAGCGCGGCCGTTTCCTGGCCCACGCCGCGTAGCTGCAGCAGGATACCGTTCAGCATCAGCTGGTCTTTCTGATCCATCTCCTTCTTCCAGCGAGTGCGCAGTGCTTCGTAGTCAGGCAGCTTCAGGCCCAGCTGTTCGGCCGCCTTGCTGGCCTCGGAATGGTTGAGCAGGCGCTGGCAGCGCAAGAAGAGACGCTCGCCCTGACGCCACAGCGCCTCTCCGTTCATCCCTTTGCTGCGTTCCAGAAACTCCAGGTTGGTCAGCTTTTTGGATCGCGCCTCTTCGGAAAGCGCTCGCGGCAGCACCGGCGTGAACAGCCAGGACTGAAAGTAGGCGCCGGCCCGCAGCCAGCACTCGTCGGTGGGCTGCAGCCCGATTTCGGCTAGAAAGCCCGGTCGGTCCAGGCTGATGGGATCAAAAACATCGCTCAGAAAGGGCTTCAGCCGCTGCAGCGTGGCCGGGTCTTCCAGGTCATCGATTTGTTCAGGCAAGTAACTGCGCATTTGCCGGACCCTTTGCCCACCGAAAGCCGGACCCTTTCCGCCGGGTTCAGGCCGAACTGCACTTGTGCTGCACTGGTGTTCTACCAGGGAGCGACCGTGGGGCTTGAACATCAAGAACGAAGAGACCCATCGACTGGCGGCACGCCTGGCCTTATTGACGGGCGAAACCATGACTTGTGCGGTCACGAAGGCGATTCAGGAACGAATTGATCGGCTTCAGAGGGCGGAGGACAAGGGCGATCTGCTGGAGAGGGCTCAGCGATTGATTCAGGATTCCGGGGGCCGGCAAGCCCCACATGGACCATGCTGAACTCTACGGAGACGACGGGTTGCCACGATGAGGCCTGGATGGTCGCGGACCGACACGCTAATCCCGCGAAGGCCGCGGCCCTAGATGACCTGGTCCAGCTATTGGGCATCGACCTCCGGCCGGTCACTGCTTCCCAGGCCGTCATCGCCCGCCAAGCTTACCAAACCTACGGGAAGGGCCGGCATCCGGCCGGGCTGAACTTCGGCGACTGTTTCGCCTATGCACTGGCCAAGCTCAATGGGGGGAAGTTGCTGTTTAAGGGAGAGGACTTCGCCAAAACAGATCTCGTCGGTTATCGTTAGGTCGAATGCGGCAGGACGCTTCCCACCGGTCCGGAACAGCGGCCCGATGCGCGCCCAGCACCAGAACCTTTTCTCCGTGGCCATCCCCGAAGGCTGGCAATTCTTCGCCGACGAGCACGGCGGCAGCCTGATCACGCCCTGCCAGACGGCCGTTCTACACATCCACTCGGAAGCGGTCGAAGACACCTCCGAACTGCCAAACCTGACCCGCATGCTGGCCGGTTTCCTCACCCTCCACCACAAGCCCGTGGCCACCGACGAACTGCTGGCCGTGAAACTTTCCGGCGCCCTCTGCTTCGCCTATCAGTACGCCGAGCTGGAACGCGCCGTGCGCGTCTGGATCGTCGGCAACGAAAAAGCCTGGGCCTTCCTCAACTTCCAGGTCCCCCTCGAAAAGGAAATGACCTACCGAGCCACCATCGATAGCCTCGTCCGCGACTTCCAAATCCTGGGCTAATCGCAAATTCCGCCACCCGTGCTTGCGCCGAGACCGGTGGGCGTGCCGGCACCCGTAGTAGCGCCGACACCGGTGGGCGCAATTCCGGCACCCGTAGTAGCGCCGGCACCGGTGGGTGCAATTCCGGCACCCGTGGTTGCGCCGGGACCGGTGGGCGCAATTCCGGCACCCGTAGTTGCGCCGAGACCGGTGGGTGCAATTCCGGCACCCGTAGTAGCGCCGAGACCGGTGGGCGCGCCGGCACCCGTGGTTGCGCCGAGACCGGTGGGCGCAGTTCCGCCACCCGTGGTTGCGCCGGGACCGGTGGGCGCAATTCCGGCACCCGTGCTTGAGCCGAGACCGGTGGGCGCGCTGGCACCCGTAGTTGCGCCGAGACCGGTGGGCGCAATTCCGCCACCCGTGCTTGCGCCGAGACCGGTAGGCGCAATTCCGAAAGCCGTCGCCTTAGTGTTCGGGGCTCCAGAACGGCTGTAAAATCATGCGGCTGTGACTGAGGTCGAACGTCACGATGTAGTGCTTGAGAAAGTCATCGCCGATCAGTCCGTCGTGAATGATCTGCTGGAACATCACGCGCTCGCCGCGCTGTTCCAGCTTCGCCTCCCCGTTCAGGCGCACGTTGCCCCGCAACCGGGTGAACCAGCGAGTGAAGGAATAGTCGGTTTCGTCCTTCTCGCGCACGACTCGAATGCCGTCGCCCTGGTCGGGGATGCCCAGGGCGGGCATGAAGCGGCGATGTAAAATCAGGGAATCGCTGCCAGTATCTATCTCCACCTTGGCCGGACCGGCGCCACTTACTTCCAGAGGGGCAAAACAGGTGATGGACACGTTCTGGTCGTCGTCAATCTCCAGAGGCACCACGATGCCCGCCTTCTCGCGCACGCCCAGGCTCAGCGGCGTTTCCAGGATCAACTGCTTCTCTCGATAGTCCAGCGTAAACGGGCGATGCTGGAAGAAACGCAATCCCAAAAAGCCGTCGATGTCGGCAAAGGCCTGCGTGTCCGGCAGAAACCCCTTGAAGTCCCAAACGCCCACCGTTCCGAACTTTTGCACCTCGCGCCCGACCGTCAGGTTGCCCAGATAACTGAGCGGAACTTCCACCGACTGCCCCGACATGCGCTCTCCGGTATAGCCCATGCTGGTACTCGGTACCTTGAGCTTTTGGGCCAACCGCGTGGAAATCAGGTCCACCCCGATTCCGGTGTCCAGGATGAAGCGCGAACGGGTGCCGTTTCCAACGGCCACCGGAATGCTAATCAGGTGACCCTGGATCAGCCCGTCATCGCTCCCCGGCAGGTATTGGAAAGGTATCGACTCCTGGGCCCAGGCCGACAGAGTGAGCAAGAAAAGAAACAACAGTTTTTTCACCTTCACTCGTTCTCAAGTTCTCGTCTTACCCCCTTTGGACTCGTCGCTGGCGATGTAGTGTCATCCATGGACTGCATCACAGAATCCTGGAGCCTGCGAATTGGGGACCTCGCTTCCGGCCGGGCCGCCGGCAAGCGCCTCAAGCCCTCGCCGCCGATGTAGTGTCATCCATAGACTGCATCACAGAATCCTCGAGCCTGCGAATCAGGGACCTCGCTTCCGGCCGGGCCGCCGGCAAGCGCCTCACGCCCTCGCCGCCGATGTAGTGCCCCCCAATGGACTGCATCACAGAATCCTCGAACGCGCGAATCAAGGCAGCCTCGTCCGGCCGGGGCGCCGCCAAGCACTTCACGACTCGGATTCGATGTAGTGCACTCCGTAGGGCGCACTACAGAATTCTTGAGCTTGCGAATCTGGTCACCGCTTCTGGCCGAGACCGGCGTCAGGCGCTTAAGGCTTCGTCGCCGATGTAGTGTCATCCATAGACTGCATTACAGGTTCCTCGAACCTGCGAATTAAGGCCCCCGCTTCCGGCCAGGCCCCGCCGGCAAGCGCTCCACCAGGTCATCGCCGATGTAGTGTCATCCAAGGACTGCATCACAGAATCCTCGAGCCCGCGAATTGAGGCCCCTTCCGGCCAGGCCCCGCCGGCAAGCGTTTCACCCGCTCGTCGCTGATGTAGTGTCACCCATGGACTGCATCACAGAATCCTCGAACGCGCGAATTAAGGCCCCCGCTTCCGACCAGGCCGCCGGCAAGCGCCTCACGCCCTCGCCGCCGATGTAGTGTCATCCATGACTGCATCACAGAATCCTCGAACCTGCGAATTAAGGCCCCCGCTTCCGGCCGGGCCGCAGGCAAGCGCCTCACGCCCTCGCCGCCGATGTAGTGTCATCCATGAACTGCACCACAGAATCCTCGAATCCGCGAACCAAGGCTCCCCGCTGCGGCCGGCGAAACCGAGCGCCGTGAATCCCTGGCCCGCCATCCAATTGTCGCTGCTGGTCGCTTTCGTAAGCTCCACCCTGTTGTTGCCCATCGCCACCGGTCTGGGCTACCTGCTTCAGCGCGGTCGACTCGGGGTGGTCGCTCGTTGGTTCCTCTCACTGCCGCTCAGTCTGCCGCCGCTGGCTTCAGGCTTGCTGTTGCTCTGGCTGTTCAGCCCGCTGTGGCCGGTGGGTGCCTGGTTTGCTGAGCACGGGATGAATCCGATTCTCACCTGGTATGGGGCCGTGCTGGCCTCGAGCCTGGTGGCCCTGCCGCTGGCCGTCGAGGCGGGCGAAGCCGCCTGGCAGCGCTTCCCCGAAGAGATGATGTTTGAAGCGCGCGGTCTGGGCGCGGACCCCGCCCGGGTGTGGCGCGAAGTCGGACTTCCTCAGGTCGCTCCCGGGCTGGTGCGCGCCTGGGCCATCGCTTTCCAACGGTCCCTGGGTGAATTCGGGGCTACGCTGCTGGTGGCCGGCAACATCCCCGGCCAAACTCAGACACTGCCGTTGGCCCTGTATGTGGCCAGCGAAAGCGGTAACTACGCCGAGGCCGCTCGCTTGCTGGGTTGGAGTGTCCTGCTGGCGCTGTGCGCCGCCAGCGTCGTCCAATGGAATAGGGAACGAGCCGGCCGCAAAGAATCCATGTGAATGCACAAGCACCGAGGTCTGACTCTACTGGCGGCGCTTCTCGTACTCTGCGGACTTCACTACATGCCCGGCAGCAGTATCTTTCTTTATCCCCTGATGCTCTTCGATACCATGGTTCACGAAATGGGGCACGGCCTGACGGCCATCCTGCTCGGAGGACACTTGCAGAAGCTGGAGCTTTTCACCGACGGTTCCGGTGTCGCTTGGAGCGCCGTCGAGCCCGGTTGGAAGCAAGCTGCGGTGGCCGCCGGAGGATTGCTGGGGCCACCCTTCCTGGCCGCCTTCGCCTTTTCGGCCGCCCGCTCGCCCCGGGCCGCCCGCGTCTGGGTGCTGGGAATGGGCGCCTTTCTCTTGGGCTGCCTGATTCTTTTCGTGCGCGGCGGCATGGCCTGGCCTTTCATGCTGGTCATGTCGCTGGCTCTGCTGGCGATTGGCCTGCGTGCCCGAGCCGGCGCGGTTCAGGTGACCACGCTGGTGCTGGCCCTTGAATTGTCGGTGCTCACCTACAGTCGATCGGACTACCTGTTTGTCGATTCGGCTGTGATCAATGGAGTGCAGCGCGTCTCCGACGTGGGCGCCATCGCCGACCGTCTGGCTCTGCCTTATTGGTTCTGGGGCGGATTGATCGGCTTATTCTCGGCCCTGCTCATCGGCTGGGAAGCCCGCAGTTACCTGCGATCCACCCGCATGCCCTGACTATTTCAGTCTTGCCACCCATTTCGTCACCAACGACTGCACCTGTTGGTCCTCCAGCGGCGGGCCGCCGATAATCAGATATCCCCAATAGCGCTTTTGCCGGAAGCTGAAGGCCCAGAAGTAGCGGTCTCTTATCTTCAGGCAGCGCGACTCTTCGCCGGCTCGGATCGACTTGGTGACGTAGCGCTCTTTTTCGTCGAGCAGTCCGAAGCGCGCTGACAGGTTGGCCGCCGAGTAGCAGATCTGCGCATCCAGACTGCTGATTTCCTTGGAGCAACTGGACATCACGACGACTTCGCCCTCTACTTTGTATTCATAGTCCGCCGATAGGGCGCCCATGAACTCTTGCTCGGCACTCTTCTTTTCCAGGCCACGACGGATCACGAACGATCCGGGGCACCGGGCCAACACATCGGCTGCCGTAATCAGCCAGCCGGCCGGAACCGATCGGGGCCGGGGCCTGGCCTCAGCTCCAGGAAGGACGAGCAGAAGGATACAGAGCAAACGTAGCCATCGCATCTTGGACACTTTCGACGGGGAAAGGGATGGACCTTGAGCAGGGCAATCAGCGCCCAGGCCAAAGCCCTGGAAATGCTCATCGAAGTCGCTGGATTCCAATTGCATTGCCGCTGGGAAGAGCAGGCCGCTCCCCAGACCTGTCGCGCGTTTCGCGCTTTGCTGCCCTACACCCAGAAGCTGATTCAGGCGCGCTGGTCGGGCGAGGCTGCCTGGGTGCCGCTGGGAGACTTCAAGCTGGACGTGCCCTTTGAAAATCACACAAGCCACCCCGCTCCCGGCCAGATTCTCTTCTATCCGGGCGGTTACAGTGAGACGGAGATCCTGTTCCCTTATGGCGCTTGCATGTTTGCCAGCAAGATGGGACAGCTGGCCGGCAATCACTTCCTGACCATCACCGAGGGCCTCAAAGACCTGCCCGAGATCGGTCGGCGGGTGCTCTGGGAGGGCGCCCAGGAGATCCGCTTCGTGGAACAAATCCACGGCTCATGTTAAGGACCCTTCTCCTGGTCGCTCTACTTACGGGCGCGACCTTCGCGCAGCAGCAGACCCTGGCCGAACTGGATAAAGCCGCCAAGCAGGCGGTCACCGACAAGAACTTCGACCAGGCTCTCGAGTATTACCGCGTCATCTCCGAGAAAGAGCCCAAGTCGGCCGAAGCTTTCTTTCAGATGGGCTGGATCTACAACGAGCAAAAGAAGTTCGACACGGCCGTGCGCTGGCTCAAAAAGGCCACCGAACTGGAGCCTCAGGACATCCGCATCCAGAGCGAACTGGGCTTCGCCTACGGCAAGCTCAACAACGTCGACGGCTCGCTGGAGGCCTTCACCAAAGCCACCCAGATCAAGCCCGACAGCCCCAGCGCCTGGGTGGGTCTGGGCGACGCCAACTTCGAGCTCAAGAAAGACTCCAAAGCCGCTGCGGCCGCCTACCTCAAAGCCATCGAATTGGGCAACAACAGTTCCTCGACCTACTACCGCCTGGGTTGGTGCTACAACGACCTCAACCAGAGCGACCTGGCCGCGCCGCAGCTAAAAAAAGCCGCCGCCCTCGAGCCCAAGTCCGGCTCCATCTGGCTGGAGTGGGGCTACAGCCTGCTCAAAACCAAGCAATACTCAGAAGCTGTGGAGGCCCTGACGCGCGCCACCAGCCTGGACCCCAAGGAGCGCCTGGGATACCTGTATCTGGGGCGCACTTTCCTGGTGATGAAGAACAAAGCCCAGGTGAAGCGCCAGATCGATCTGCTCAAGCCACTCGACGCCAAGCAGGCAACCCAACTGGAAGACGAACTGCGTCAGGCCAACCTGAAGTAGCCCTTATCGCAGCGTCTTTACCCGATTGCGCACCGGCTTGGCGGCCGTTTCATCGGTTTCCAGCGCCAGGTATTTCTCATAAGCCTGCACCGCTTGCTTGGGTTGGGCGCGCCGTTCATAGAGGCGTCCTAGCAAGTACCATGCACTGGCTTGCTGGGGAGCTAACTGCACCGCTTTGAGCTGGTGCAACAAGGCTTCGTCCAGGCGGCTCAAGCGGGTCAGCACCAGCGCCAGGTTGTTTTCCAGCGACGGTCCCGCCGCTCCCAACTTGACGGCCTGGTTCAAATAATCTAGAGCTTCCTGATTGCGACCCAGACCCAACAAGGTCCAGCCGGTCAGCTCGTCCAGGTAGACTCTAGAACCCTCGAAGGCATCCGGCTCCAGCAGAGGCCGCAGCACCACCAGAGCTTCCTCGTAACGAGCCGAGCGATTCAGCAGGCGCGCGTAAAGCAAACGCCCGGCCTGGTGGTTCGGTTGCTGATCCAGGGCCTGAGCGGCCAGGCGCAGCGCCTGCGAAGTCTCGTTGCGCTCGGCCAGGGTGGTGGCCAGATTGAGCATGACCTCGACCAGTTCCTGAGAAGGCAGCAGCACCCGCCACACCTTTTCGGCTTCAGCCGGCTGGTTCAACTGATAGAGGGCCACGCCGCGCAACAGGTCGGCCCGCCCACTGATGCCCGCCGCGGGCAGCAGATCCAGGCCATCCTGAGACTTGTTCTGCAGTAGCAAAGCCGTCACCAGGTTGAGGCGAATGTCCAGGCGCTCTCCCTGCTGGGCCAGAGCGGCTCGCAGGGGACCCTCGGCTTTGGCCGGCTCGTTGCGCTCCAGCCAGCTCAGGCCCTTGTAAAGCAAATAGTCGGGATCCTGACTTTCCAGGGCGGCCAGCTCGGCGTCGACTTCTTCCCAGCGCTTCAAGCCGATCAGAGGCAAAAGACGAGCCCGTCGAACTTTGACGTCCTCGCTCTCCTGGGCCAGATACAGATCGTATTGTTCCAGGGACTCCTGATGCTGGCCCAGACTCTCCAGGGCCTGAGCCAGGTAGGGACGATACTCCAGGCGACCCGGATCCGCCGCCAGTGCCTTGCGATACAGATCGACGGCCCGGCTCACCTGGCCCTCGCGATGCAGCCTTTGTCCCTCGGCAAAGAGGAACTTGGCCTCGCGCATGTCCGACGTTTCGGGCACGCGGTTGGGCACGTTGGGCAGGTTGGTGCCGGGGATGATGGGCTGCGCCCAACTCATCCCCGACAGAGCCAGGGCCAGAACGAGCTTTTTCACTGGTTGGTGAACAGCTTGAGGCGCTCCTCGGCGCCGCGGGCTCGCTCCTGGTATTCGGCCAGACGCTCACGCTCCTTGGCCACCACCTCCGGTTTGGCTTTGTCCACAAAGGCCTGGTTGGAGAGCTTGCGCTCGGTCCCTTCGGCGAACTTGCGGGCTTCGGCCAGTTCGGCTTCCAGACGCTTGACCTCACGAGAAAGGTCGAAGTCGGCCGGGAAGGGCAGGAAGACTTCCAACTCGCCCACGCCCTGCGACAGGGCCTTGCCCGGTCGGTCCTCCCCGATGGTCAGAGGCTCGGCCATGGCCAGAGCTTCCAGCATCGGGCGGTTCTTTTCCAGCAGCTCTTTGCTGGAGGCCGGAGCCACCAGCAAGATCTCGGCCTTCTGCTTGGGCAGCAGACCCAGTTCGGCGCGCAGGTTGCGAGCCGCCCGCACCACCGCCTGCAGGGTGTCCATTTCGGACACGGCCTGGGCGTCTTCCCAGCCGGGTTCCGGCATCGGTGAGAGAATCAGCGGAGCGCGTTCGCCCGGCAGGTGATGCCAGATTTCTTCGGTGACGAAGGGCATGATCGGATGGCTCAGTCTGAGGTAGTGGTCGAGAGCGTAGAGCAGGCACTGGGCCACGCGCTTCTGCTCCTCGGCGTCCTGGCGCTGGTAAAAGACCGGCTTGATCAATTCCAGGTACCAGTCACATAGCTCAGTCCAGAAGAACTCATAGAGCGCGCCGGCGGCCTGGTCAAAGTTGTAGCCTTCGATGGCGCCGCGCACCTTGCGGGTCAACTGGGAAACGCGCGTCAGCAGCCAGCGGTCGGCCAGCGAAGTCGGCTCGGGCTTGTCGGTGGGCTGCGTGTCCTTGGCCAGAGACAGCGAAAGCTTGACCGCGTTCCAGATCTTGGTGCAGAAGTTGCGGCCCTGTTCGTAGCGTTCCTCGGTGTGGCGCACGTCCTGGGACTGGGTGGCCTGACTCATCAAGCCGAAGCGGGTGCCGTCGGCGCCATACTCCTCGATCAGCTCCAGGGGATCGATGCCGGTGCCCTTGGACTTGGACATGCGCTGCCCGTCCCGCGTCATGATGGTGGCGTGGATGTGCACGTCGGTGTAGGGCTTCTCGCCCAGGAACTCATAGCCCAGCATAATCATGCGGGCCACCCACAGGTTGATGATGTCGCGACCCGTCACCAGCGTGCTGGTCGGGTAGAAATACTTCAGGTCCGGCGTCTGTTCCGGCCAGCCGAACACGGAGAACGGCCACAATCCCGAAGAGAACCAGGTGTCCAGCACGTCCGGATCCTGCTCGTAGCGAGCGTCGCCACATTTCGGACAACCGCCGGTCGGATCTTCGACATAGCCCTGGCGATGGGAGCAGCTCTCGCAGGTCCAGATGGGAATGCGATGACCCCACCAGATCTGGCGGGAAATGCACCAGTCGCGGATGTTCTCCATCCAGGCCAGATAGGTCTTAGAGTAACGGTCGGGGACGAAGCGCACGTCGCCGTTTTTGACGGCCGCGATGGCCGGCTCGGCCAGCCGTTTCATGTTCATGAACCACTGATCCGACAGGTAGGGCTCGATCACGGTGTGGCAACGATAGCAGTGGCCCACCTTGTTGATGTGCTCTTCCTTTTTGACCAGCAGCCCCTCGGCTTCCAGCTTTTCGGTGACGGCGGTGCGCGCTTTGAAGCGGTCCATGCCGTTGAACTCACCGGCCAGCTCGTTCAGCTTGCCGGTTTCGGTCAGGCCCACCAGCTGCTCGAGATTGTGGCGCTGCCCGATCTCGAAGTCGGTGGGATCGTGGGCCGGCGTGATCTTCAGGGCGCCGGTGCCGAAATCGGTGAGCACGGCTTCATCGCCGATGATGGGGATCTCGCGGTTGGCCAGCGGAATCTTGCACTTCTGACCGATCAGATGCTTGAAGCGCTCATCGGTGGGATTCACGGCCACGGCTACGTCGGCAAAGATCGTCTCGGGACGGGTGGTGGCGATGGTCACGCCGTTGCCGTAGTCGAGATAATAGAGCGCGCCCTTGGCTTCTTCGTGTTCGACTTCCAGATCGGATAGGGCCGTCAGACACTGGGGACACCAGTTGATCAGGCGCTTGCCTCGGTAGATGTCACCCTTTTCAAAGAGGCGCACGAAAACTTCGCGAACGGCCCGTGAACGCGGGGCGTCCATGGTAAAGGCTTCGCGTTCCCAGTCGCAGGAAACGCCCAGGCGCTTGAGCTGGCCCACAATGGTGCTGCCGTATTGCTCTTTCCATTTCCAGACCAGCTTGAGAAATTCGGGGCGACCCACGTCGTGGCGGCTTTTGCCCTCTTTTTTCAGCTGCTTCTCGACCACCGTCTGAGTGGCGATGCCGGCGTGATCGGTACCCGGTACCCAGCAGGCGACCTTGCCCAACATGCGGTTGTAGCGGATCAACACGTCCTGAATGGTGTTGTCCAGGGCATGGCCCATGTGCAGCGAGCCGGTGATGTTGGGAGGCGGGATCACGATGGTGAACGGCTCTTTGTTGGGGTCGGGGGTGGCCCGGAAGTGGTGGTTGTCCATCCAGTATTGGTAGGTGCGAGACTCCACCGCTTTGGCGTCGTAGGTTTTGTCGAGTTCGGTCGTATTCATGGCACAATTTCCTTCCCCTCACTCGGGGCCAGATCCTCGGTAAAAGAGGAAACGCCGATTTTTCTCGCACTACGCTGCCGTGGAAGAAGAACCCCAACAGACTTTGGCCGGCGGTATCCGCACTGCCTTTGGACTGCTCCAGCCCGAATCGCGCCGCCTGGCCGTTGCCCTGATCGTGGCCATGGTGGTCAATGCGGTGGTGGAACTGCTCGGCGTGGGCGGCATCATGCCTTTTATCAGCGTGGCCTCCGACCCGGCGGCCGTGGAAAAGAGCGCCTTCCTGAGCTGGGTCTACCAGAATGGGCATTTCACCGACCACAATCGCTTTCTGGTCGCCCTGGGAGCCGGATTCATCCTGCTCTTTGCCCTGACCAATCTGGTGCGCGGCATCACCATGTGGCTGAGCCTCAAGTTCGCCTACCATGTCAGTCACCGCCTCAGCATTCGCCTGCTGGAGAGCTACTTGAGCCGCAGCTACCTTTGGCTGCGCGGACGCAACAGCAACGAACTGGGCAAAGACATCCTTCAGGAGACGGAAAACCTGACCCGCAACGTCTACCTGCCCCTGGCCGAGATCGCCACCAACGGCCTGGCCGCTCTGGTCATCGGTGGGGGCCTGCTGATTATGGATCCCTGGGTGGCTTTCGGCACGGGCGGCGCCCTGATGATTCTCTTTACGCTGATCTATCGATTCAATCGGGGTCAACTGGCCGAGAACGGCGAGGTGCGCGACGAATACAACAGTAAACGGTCGCGGGCCGTCAACGACGGCCTCTATGCCCTCAAAGAAGCGCGTCTACTGGCCCGCCGCGAAGAGTTCCTCGACCGCTACACTAAGATTTCCCGCAAATACAACAACGCGCTGGCCGGCGGCGAAATGATCTACGAGCTGCCCCGCTACCTCACCGAAGCGGTGGCCGTGGCCGGGCTGATCGGCTCGCTGGTCTACTTTGCTCTGCGCTATCCCGGCCAGGCCATGGCCTGGCTGATGCTCTACGTGATGGCCACCTGGCGCATGCTCCCGTCTCTGCAGAACATGTACCGCAACCTGGCCCGGGTGCGCTTTTTCCTGCCCGCTCTGGAACGCATCGCGGCCGAACTGCACGAGCCGCTCAGCTACGTTTCGGCCGATCAGACCCTGCCGCTCAAGGCCAGCCTGGAACTGGAGGACGTTCACTTCAGCTATCCGTCCGTCACGGAGCCGGTGCTCAGCGGTTTCAGCCTGAAGATTCCCAAGGGCAGCCGGGTGGCACTGGTGGGCAGCACCGGTTCGGGCAAAACCACCATCGCCGACATGGTGGCCGGTCTGTTGATCCCCGACCAGGGCTGTCTCAAGATCGACGGCGAGGCCCTGGATGATAAGAAAAGGGCGGAATGGCGCCGTAACATCGGCTATGTCCCCCAAGAGATCTTCCTCAGCGACGACACGGTGGCCGCCAACATCGGCCTGGGCCTCAATCCCAAGCGCCTGGACCAGGCAACGGTGGAAAAAGCCGCCCGGGCCGCTCAGATCCACGATTTCATCCAGGACCTGCCCAACGGCTACCAATCCGAGCTGGGCGAGCGCGGTGCCGCCCTTTCCGGCGGCCAGCGTCAGCGCATCGGCATCGCTCGCGCTCTATACCAAAGCCCCGAGCTGCTCATTTTCGACGAAGCCACCAGCGCCCTGGACGAAGCCACCCAGCGCAAAGTGCTGGAAAGCCTGAACGAGGTCAGTCGCGACCTGACCGTGCTGGTCATCGCCCACCGCCTGGAAGCGGTGCGCAGTTGCGACGTCATTTGCCTGTTGGAACATGGCAAACTGGTGGCGCAAGGCAGCTTCGAAGAGCTGCTGGCCCACTCCAGTCAGTTTCAAGCCTTGATCGGCAGCTCCGAGGCGGACGACTCCAACCAGGGCTGAATCAGGGGAATGGGTCGATTGCGGTAGGAGACCCGCTCTTTGCGATTGATCACCTGTTGGTTTCCCAGCTGGCTGAAGTGGTGGTTACGCCGCCAGGGATAGCCGGCCAGCTCGACCCCCCTTTCCTCGAATTCGCTGGTGGAAAGCTTGACCAATTGCCGGTAGGCTAATCCCTGGCCGTAGTAGTCCGGACTGTACTGAGCCGGTCGCACCCACCCGCCCTGGTGCTGGAAGAAAGCCCCGCCGGGACGGCCGGTCTGGTTGCGCAAACCCGCGTAGAGACGCTGCACGTTGATGGGATGGGGCTGCCAGCCGTCGGCCAGCAGGTCCTCATTGAAATAAATTTCCAGGTGGCGCTGACTCTCGCCCTGAGGGCGCACGGACAGGAACAGCCACCAGTAACCGTCCAGCTGCAGCAGCGTGGGATCGCAGGCATCGATTCCCTGGAGAAGGGTGCGAGCGTGCCGCCAACGGTCGGGGAACATCATGCATTCGTAGAGGTCGACCGTGCCATTGGCACAGGACTCGGGCAGCAACCACAGTCGGCCATCGTATTGCAGCGGGAACGGATAGGACATGTGGTAGGGCCGATCCATCAACAGTTGCCCGTCGCTGCCGTCCGGGCGACACAGAGCCAGACGGCCCTTGTTGGTGAGGTATTCAAATTCCTCAAAGAAGATCCAGGTCTCGCCTTTCCATTCCAGCAGAAACGGGTCGGCTCGATAGGTCAGCATGGGCTGCGGTAGACGACGCCATTCGCCCCCGTCGATCCGATGATAAAGGGCGTAACGATCCTTGGGCATGCTGTGCAGGCCCTGCACGGTTTTCCAGAGTTGCATCGGCGGCGCTTCCTCGCCGGCCGGCAGGACCCTGGTGGCACCGCAAGAAGCGCGGCCTATGTCGCGGAAAGCCCTGCTGGGATTGGTTTTGCTGGGCTGGGCCCTGCGTTTGCTCCCATGCGCCTGGTATGACCTCGACTACGATGAAGGCGTCTATTACTCGTCGGCGGCCCTGCTGGCACGTGGAGTCTTCCCCTACCGCGACAGCGTTTTCGTCCACCCCCCCGGCTTGCTCTACGCCCTGCTACCCCTGGCCTGGTTACCGCCGGACAAAGGCTGGCTGGCTGCTCGCCTGGCCATGACGCTGGTGGGGGCGCTCAACGTGTACCTCATGGGACGCATCAGCGAGCGCTCCTGGGGAGCCCGCGCCGGCTACCTGACCGCTTTCTGCTATGCGATTTATCCCGAGGCGGCCACCAGCGAGCGGCGCATTCTGCTGGAGCCGCTGCTCAACAGCTGCGTGCTGATGCTGCTCTGGACTCGCGCCTGGAAAGCGGCCTGGTGGGGCGGCTGCGCTCTCTGCGTAAAAATCTGGGGCGCGCTCTGGCTGTTTACCAGTCTACCGCGGTTGCGCGGTTGGGCGGTGGCGGCGGGCTTTCTCGGCATTTTGCTGAGTCTGCCGCTGGTGCTGGTCTCGCCTCACGGCTTCTACACCGACGTCCTCTGGTTTCAGGCGCACCGCCCCTCACACGGCCTGGACAGCGCCCTGGAGCGCATCTGGGACATCTTCGACCCGCGCCATCTGGCCATCACCATCCTGGCCTGGATCGGCTTCGCCCGCGGCTGGCGCCGGGCCGACCCGGTGGCTTTGCAGCTGGCCTCCAGCTGGGTGCTGCTGGTGCTGGTCTTTTACCTGGCCCCCGGTCATTTTTTTCACTACCGAACGCAACTGGCCATCCCCGAGTGCTTTTGGGCCGGAGCCGCCGCTGAACTGGTGTGGCGTCACCGCCGGCTGGCCGCCATCTGGCTGACGGTGCCTTTCGCCTTCGTGCTGGCTCTGTGTCTGAAGACAGACAACGAGCACGTGCAAAGAGCCCAGACCATCCGCGACCAAGTGCCCGCGGATGAGACGGTCTTTGCCTTCGAACCGAGCGTGCTGTTGCGGGCCGGTCGCCTGCCCGACTGGCACGGCCATGCTCCCGTCATCTGCGACAGCTACGGCACTATGTTGATCGACGCCGGCGCCAACCAGCCCAGCGTGATCGCCGCCATGGCCGCCAAGGCTTCGCGCACCCGCGTCAACCAGCGACTGGCGCTGAGCAAATGGTTGGTGGTGGACGACCGGGCCTTTGAACAGGTTTCCTTTGACTGGTGTAAAGCTCACTACCGCCCCTACTACGGAGACGTGTGGCTCGTCCGCTAATCGGCTGCATGCTGGTCTACTGGGTGCTGTTCAGCATCTGGTCGCTGGCTTTACATCGCAACCTGGACACCGGTATCTTCGACCTGGGCATCCACTGTCAGGCCATGTGGCTGTTTGGCCAGGGACTTCCGGACTTTCTGACCACGCGCGGCATGGCCTCGCTGGCCGACCACTTCACGCCCATTCTCTTCTTGCTGGCTCCCTTGGCGCGACCCGAGCTGATTCTCACCTTTCAGTCCGCCGTTTTGGCCTCGGCCGCCTGGCCCCTCTTCCGGCTGGCTCGTCTGGAACTGTCTGAAAAGCCGGCTTTCGCTCTGGCCCTGGCTTACTTGCTGCAGCCAGGACTGTGGTCGGCCAATCTCTTTGACTTTCACGCTTCGACCCTGGCCATGGGCACTCTGAGCTGGGCTCTCTGGGGGCTTCATTCCGGTCAGCTGCCGCTGTATTTTGCCAGCCTGCTGCTCACTCTGGGAGAAGGCGAAGCCTTGGGAGTCAGCGTCGTTTTGCTGAGCTTCGAAGCCTGGCGCGCTAAACGCCCGCGCACCGCCCTGGCCACCCTGGCTCTGGGAATCGGCGGCATTCTCCTGGCCGGCTCGGTCATGCGAGCGGCCAACGGAGGCCAGGCCTCCCAGTATCAGTCTCTCTTCTTGCAACCCAACTGGAACGTGCTCAGTTGGCTGCTCTACGGGGCTCTGCTGCTCTTGCCAATGGCCTTTTTGCCGCTGGCCGGTTGGCCGCGCTTGCTGCCGGCCGTGCCGGTCATCGCCGCCAACTGTCTGAGCTGGCGGGACGGTCAGCGAGGACTGGACCACCACTATCTGGCGAGTATTTTGCCCTTCCTGATGTGGGCCGCCGTGGCCGGCCTGCGCCGTCGCCGTCTGCCGGCCTGGACGTTGGGCATTCTTCTGGTGGTCAATCTGCTCATGCACCGCTGGCTGTTGATCACGGCCCTGCGCCCGCATCCGCCGCTGGCGGACTTGCCGGCTGCCGCCAGCGTGAGTGCCGACAATGGCCCAGGCGCTCATTTGAGCCTGCGCCCCAACCTTTTCATGTTTCCCAATCCCTTGCAGCCTTTGTGCTGGGGCAATCGCATCGAAGCCATGGTGGAAACCATGGGTGAAGCCGGAATGCCGCCTTTACCCGGCAGTTTGCACCGTCGACTGCAAGAGTGTGGATTAGACTACCTGGTGCTCAGCCTGGACAAGGATACCTGGCCGCTGCGCCCTCTCGACAAAGCCTACTGGCTGAGTGAGCTGCGCCGATCCGATTTGTATCGTGAGATTTCTCCAGGCGTCTTCGAGCGGAAAGAAAAGACGGCTTTGCGCATGCCTTCCTCCGAGTTGGTCCCCCGTCTCTCGGCCGACGGTAGCGTCCTGGTCTGGGCCGATGCCCGTGGGGTCTGGCGTCAGCAGATGGGGGAGGCTCCGCAAAGGCTGGGACCGGGTCACTCTCCCGAGGTCAGCCCGGACGGTCAGCGGGTGATCTTCGTCAGCGAAGACCAGAATCTGGTGCCCCGCGATCGCAACTGTTCGGCCGACTGCTTTCTCTGGGAGTCAGGAAAGCTCTCGCGTTTGGGCCCCGAGGGCCCGGCCGGGCGCGTCTCCGCCTACTGGGGCGGCTTTCAGCCGGACGGCCGGCCGCTGGTGTTGGGTTACGGCCCGGAGCGCAAGCCTGCGGGAGAGAGCGGACTCTGGATCGGTCCCGTTCGAGAAGGAGTGGGAATGCGGATCCGCGCCGACGGCTGGTTGGAACCGTCCGTCGCCACCGGCCTCTACAGCGCCAGGGTGGGCAAGCACTATCAGCTGATGAAGAACGGCCAGCCCTTGACCCGGGGCGAGATAGACTGTCTGGAGCCAAGTCTCAGCCGGGACTCATGCCTGGCCTACAATCGAGGTGGCCGCATCCGTCTGGAGATTCTGCACCGCTACTGGGACCTGGGGCCCGGCTACAATCCGTGCCTGTCGGCCGACGGCAAATGGCTGGCTTTCGCTCGCGGGGGACAGATCGTCTGGCGCAAAGCCCGCTAATTGCCGGCCTGGCGCAGCGCCTGCCAGGCCAGCCCCAGGTTGGCGAAGCGCCTGCCGGGATCGTAATGGACCATCTGTCTGAGCGGGGCGGCCAGTTTTTCCGCATCGGACAGGTCGGGCGTCTGGCCGTTGAAGCGGGCCTGCATCAGCTGCGTGAGATCCTGAGAACTCGACCCGGTGAGCAGTTGGTAGACCATCACGCCCAGCGAATACTGATCGGAAGCCGGGCCCAATCCATCGTGAAAAATCTCGGGCGCGATGTAGAAGACCTGCACCCCGCCCATAGCTTTGCCTCGTTCCAGGAAAAGCCGCCAGGGCAGAAAGTTGGAGAATTCTTCCACCACCGGACCCCGGGCGGTGACGTGAATGCGTCCCAGGTTGAGCCCGCCGTCGTGCAGCCCCTGACTGTGAAATTGATAGATGGCCTCAAACAGGGGCCGCAGATTGGTCACCAGTTCGACCGCGTCGTAGCCGCCCGGCCGCAGCCAGTTGCTCAAGGTCTGCTCTCGGGTGTGCCAATCGCGCAGCACCCAGAAGTGATTTTCGCGGCGCTCACCGTGGCGCAGACTGCCCCGCTCCTTGGCTCGGGCCAGGGCCCCGGAAGACTCAGGAGTGACGGGAATGATTTCCAGCAGGCGAGGTTCCGTATTGGGCTGAGGAGAGAGGGCGCGATAGCGCTCGACGTCTCCCTTCGATTCCAGCAGTTCGGCGATGCGGTGACCGGCTATGGTCAGCCCAATGCGCGGATCGACCGGAGACGGCTCGTCGGACTGGTCGGGATGGCCCCAGAGCATCTGATAGCAGGCGTAGGCTTCGGCGGAATTGCGCCGGGCCTCCGGGTCGAGCAGCAGGATGGTGGCCAACCGAAGTTGCTCGCTGCTGACCTTGCCTTCGCGCAGCTGACGCACCAGACGCGAGACTTGCTCGCGGTTCAAATGCTCTTTCCAGAGCACCTCGGGCAGCGGCGAGGTGGTCAGCAAATGCTGGGACAAACCTCGATATCCGTCGCGCAAGAAATCCACCTGGGAGGGCTGACTGATCTGGTGGAACTTGAGTTCGTATTCTTGAAGTCGACGCCAAATTTGGAAGGCGTTCTCCGGATTGATGTGGCCGGGACGCAATCCCACGAAGAATTGATCGAAGAAGTTCTGCCGTTCCTGCTCCAGTTCCGGCAGTCGGGCCTCCACCAGCATGCGGCTGGGCATGGAGACCCAACGCCGCAATTTATCGCCCCAACTGGCACTGACCGGAGCCCGCTCCAGCACCCGCCGGATGACGCGCAGCAGTTCACTGATGCCGAACCCCTGGTCGCCTTTGAGCAGATAGTCGTCGGCCTGAGCCTTCATGGCCCGCACCGGCACGTCTTCACTGGCGTAACCCGTGATCACGATGGTGCGAATGGTGCGACGAATTCCCTTGATGGCGACCAGCGCGCCCACGCCGTCGGTGCTGCCGGCCATGCGCACGTCGGTAATGAACAATTGGAAGCGCTGGGCCCGCGCGGCGGCGATGGCGTCGTCCGGCCGACTGCAGGCGGTCACCTGATACTCGGCGTCTTCTAACGTCATGGCCAGCACCTCGCGCAGATTGTCATCGTCCTCCAACAGGAGGATGGACGTTTGCGCCGGCGTCATCTCTTAGTGGGCGGCTCCCAGGTTTTTGTCGACATCGAAGCGATAGATTTCTTCGAGGTCGCGGCGCCCGCTGACATTGACTTCCAGATCTTTCAACAAGCCGCTTTTCAGGTCGTAGACCCAACCGTGAACGAAAGGACGACCGTGTTCGCGCCAGGCTTTCTGCACCGTGAAGGTTTTGCAGACATTATAGACCTGCTCGATCACGTTCAGTTCCACCAGGCGGGCGGTGCGTGCGTCTTTATCCTCGATAGCGTCCAGCTCGCCGGCGTGCAATCTGTATACGTCCTTGATATTGCGCAGCCAATTGTCGATCAATCCTAATTCAGCGGCTTCCATCGAGGCGGCCACACCGCCGCATTTGTAATGCCCACAAACGACGATATGTTGCACCTTGAGGTGATTGACGGCGTAATCGATGGCGCTGAGCACGTTAAAGTCCGTGTGCACCACCATATTGGCAATGTTGCGATGCACAAAGAGGCTACCGGGATCGGTATCGGTGATCACGTCGGTGGAGACGCGACTGTCGGAACAGCCGATCCACAACGTATGAGGAGTCTGCCCCTGGGCGAGGCGGTCGAAAAAGGCGGGGTCCTCGGCGGCCATCCGCTCGACGAAGCGCTGATTGCCGGCCAGCATGCGCACAACCGAGAGATCGTGCATATCTTTGAGATTCAGGGTGGTTTTGGTGGGGTCTGACATAGGGCAGGGCATTCGCAATCGGGTGGGCTGCCGCCTCCCGCTAGGACTCGCGGTAGTCTTTCAATTGCTCGGCCAGGAATCGGCTGGCGTGGAACATTCGCGATTTCACGGTGCCCACCGGAATTTCCAGAATTTCCGAGATTTCCGGATATTGCAATTGCTGGTAGTAACTCAGCAGAAAGACCTCTCGCTGCTTGTCGGGCAGCCGCTCGATGGCGGTGCGGATGCGTTCCGCCAGCATGGTCTGGGAAGAAAGGGTCTCCGGCCCGGGCTGCGCGTCGGCCACGAAGAGAGCGGCTTTCTCCAGCTCCGCTTCGGGCCGCCGGGAGCGGGCTCTCAGGGCGTCACGGCAAGTGTTCAGGCAGATGGTGTAGAGCCAGGGCCGAAAGAGAGCTCCCACCTTGTAGCTGTCGCGCTTGCGGAAAACCCGCAGAAAGGTTTCCTGGAACGCGTCCTCGGCCGCGTTGCGCTGTTGCACGACGCGAAAGGCATAGGCGAACAACGGCTTCTCGTAACGCTTAATGAGCAGCTCCAACAAATGCGTTTCGCCTTTTTGGACGCGCTCCATGAGGGCTTCGTCGGACAGGTCGCTCATACTCAGGCCGGGGGTTCGGCTTTTTTTGAACCAAAGCCTGGCAGACGGCGTAGTCTAAAAAGATTCCCTCAAAGGACAGCGAATACGTTGAAGATGACCTGCGATGACTATCAGGAGCAGCTGCCGGAGCGCGCGCTCGGACAGCTGGAGGAAAAGGCGGACGAAGCTCTGGCTCGTCATCTTTCCGATTGTCCGGACTGCCGGGCCCAGTGGGAAATGCTCCAGCTGGGTCTATCCGATTTGCAGCACTGGCAGGTCGAGGAGGCTCCCAGGGACCTGGGCGACCGCACCATGGCGGCCATCCGCCAGGAAGCCGAGAAAAAGTTGGGATTCTGGGCTCGCATCGACCGCGCCCTGGTGCGTTTCGGCGCCCATCGCCCCACGGCTCTGACCGGGCTGGCCACGGCCGCCGTTGCCGTCGTGCTGCTCGGACAGGTGCTCAGCCCTCACCTCATGCGGGGCCGTTCCAGCAGCGACGGCAGCGCTTGCCAGCGCAACCTCAAGGTGGTCACCCAGGCTTTGGAGGCCTATCGCAAGGAGCATTCCGGGGCTTATCCCGACCGTCTCAGTCAGCTGCAGCCTGACTATTTGCAGAGAATGCCGGACTGTCCCGATAGCGGCGACGACACCTACAGCACCGGCTATCATGTCAGTCCCGATCATCACTCCTTCACGCTGCAGTGCGTTCCGAGCAAGTAGACTCTTTCTGGCGCATGCCACCCCCCTGGGTGTGGCTGATCTTTTCGCTATCCATGCTGATCTTCAGCGCCTCCATGCTGACCTTGCGAGAAGGCCGGCGGTTTCTGTCCAGGCCGCTGACCCCCGGGGAAGAACGTGTGGTGTCGGCCGCGTTGGAGCTCTACAAGCAGCAAGAAGGTCACGAGCATCCGGTTCTCGTTTCCATGCTCAAGGCTCATCGCATCCGCGCCATGGACAAAATGACCTTCGCGCGCCCGGAAGAACGCTCCGCGTTCGGCTACACCGACGAACGCAAGCGGATCTTGCTCAACCCCAACATGTGTTTCACCTGTCAGCAGATGCTGGCTCCCCGCCTGCGCGGCGAGGTGGCGGACGCCGACCTGGTGGCTACACTGGCCACCTTGCAGCACGAAGTTCGCCACCTGGTGAGTGGAGCTTCCGAGCTGCTGGCCTATGAAGAAGAGTGGCGCTACGTCTGTCGCACCCGCCACTGGTGCGTGCAGCATGAAATGCCGGGCCTGAGCCTGGAGCTGCTGGAGTGGGAGCGGCACCTACCGGCTCGTGTGAAAATGCACGTCGGTGCGACCGCTGCCGAGCCCATGCAGAAAAGGATCAGCTCGGCCGAGTAAGGTCAGGCTCCGGCCATTCCCGCCCAGGCCGAAGATAGGTCGGGCAAGGAGCCGAGCATGCTGCTGGCCATCGCCTGAGCGTCGGCCGGCGAAGCGCTGGAGCTGGAACTCGAGCTGCTGGGGGTGGAGAACGGGTCGCCCGTTCCCGCGTTGGAATTGAGACTGGTGTCGCGAGAATAATCGACCATGGTGCTGGGCATCTGGACGCCGGAAATAGCCATGCGAACCTCCGAAGCAGAAATCTGACTTCCCCAGGATAGTCGAGGCTTCTCAAAGGGCGGAGAAATGGAAGGGTGGGAAAGTTTGCAAAGTACGAACTTCTCAAGCGGCCGACGGCCCGCTTCGGACTCTTGTTTTAGATTCGCATCACCTCTATACTGGGGGTATCTTTGCGAAAGGTGGACCCGCCCGATGACTGTCTTCTTCTTCACCCCTCTTGCCGCGCGGGTCGACTCGTTCTTTTAGGACTTCCGCGCGGTCGCTTTACGACCGATTGACAAAGGAGTCCAATCTTGAAGTTTTTCACACGTCGTCAGATGCGTTCTATTCATTTGGGTCAGAAAGCCCGAGAAGAACGCGCGCTGCGTTTGCGCAGCCAGGAAACATCGCCGTCCGCTCGCCAACCGGTGGTCAAACTGCTAAGCGGAAATCTCGACCGCCTGGTGGTGGTGGCCGCGCTGGTGCATCCCGCTTTCCGGCCCGGCCTGATCGACCGCCTGTTGGTCATGGCCGAGCAAGATCATCTGGAAGCTCTGGTGGTTCTCACAAAGGTCGACCTGGTGGAGGATCGCACCCAGGCGCAAGCCTACCAGCAACTGTATCGCTCCTTGGGCTACGGCTGTTTGCTCACTTCGGTGACCAGCGGAGAGGGAATCGCGGAGCTTTCGGCTCGCCTGGCGGGTCGCTCGGCTCTCTGCGGTCACTCCGGAGTGGGCAAAAGCAGCTTGCTGGGCGCGCTCCAGCCGGAACTGGCTCCCGCCACCGGGGAGGTGAGTCTGGCCACCGACAAAGGTCAGCACACCACCACCTCGGTGCGTCTGGTGCGCTTGCCCTCGGGAGCTGAGCTCTTCGACCTGCCCGGCCTCAAGCTGGCACCCCTGACCATGGATCCTCTGGAGCTGAAAGGCTGCTTTCCCGAGTTTGCCGCCTGCCGCTGCCGTTACCGGGACTGTCTGCACCGCGGCGAACCGCAGTGCGCGGTGCGCGAAGCGGTGGAGCAGGGGCTGGTGAACGAGGAGCGCTATGCCTCCTACCTGAGGATCCTGGACAGTCTCTAGGGAGCGGTTGCGTAGTCGGCCACCACGCGATAGTAGATGCGCAAGGCCGGCTCGAACTGGTCCACCGGCATGCGCTCGGCATCCGAATGCATGGAGGCGATGATGGAAGCGTCCACGACTGCGGTCCCCAGGCCGTAGGCGCGGACGCCTTTCTGGCGCAGCCCGTTGGAGTCGGTGCCGAAGGGCACCAGGTAGGGGGTCACCACTGCCTGCTGATACTCGCTGTGGACCGCCTTCTCGATCGATGCGAACAAGCCGGTGCGATAGTCGCTGACCGGGGTCGGGTCGGTGCTGTGAGTGACCTCGAATTTAAGGCCGGGGATGTCGGCCAGCAAGGCCTGCACCCGTTTCAGAAAGGCGGGCAGGTCGGTTTCCGGCATCAAGCGGAAGTCCAGAGTGGCTTCCGCCTTGGAGGGAATGACGTTGACTTTGGGCGGGTCGCCCACGCCGGAACGAAGCGAGGTAATCGACAGCGTGTCGCGCTGGATGGCTCGGGTGAACTTGTTGTCGGCCATGCCGTTGACGCGCTTCTGAAAGTCCTCGATCAGGCGGCTTTTCACGCCCGAATCTTTCTGCATCATCTGGCTGAGCCGATTGAGGCCTTCGCGCAAGCGGTCGTTGGCGTTGTCGGGCACGGGTTGGGAGGCGTGACCGCTGGTTCCTTCGGCGATCAGCTTGGCCCAGACGATTTTCTTTTCGGCCACCGACACGCCAAAGACCAGCTCCCCTTTGCCCGAGAGGAGGTCCCTGGTGCCGAAACCCCCCTCGTCCAGCGCATATTCGCACTCGATCTCGGGCCAGTGTTGGGCAATCATCCACTGGGCCCCCTGGTCACCACCGCTTTCCTCATCGGCGCTGCACAGCAAAATCACGTCGTGCTGTAGAGCTACTTTTTCCTTTTTCAGGGCGATCAGGGTCAGAGCCTGAAAGATGCCGGTGGTTTTCATATCGATGGCACCGCGGCCGTAGAGCATGCCGTCCTTGATCTGGGCGGCGAACGGATCCACCGGCCAGCGGCTGGCGTCGGCCGGCACCACGTCCATGTGGTTGAGCATCAGCAGTTGCTTGCCGGGATTTTTGCCGCGCAGGCGGGCTACCAGATTGACCTGGCCCGGCGAGGACTCAAACAGCTTGCATTCGATGCCTTCGCTTTCCAGCAATTTCTTCATGAAGGCGGCCGTCTGAGCGGTCTGGGCCGGCGGATTGACCGAGGGGATGCGGATGTATTCCTGCGAAAGGCTCAGGGCCTTTTGCCCGAGCGTCTTGAAGTCGGGCTCAGCGATTGCGGAGCCGCACAGTGCGAGAAAGAAAAAGGCCGGCCATGCTTTGAACATGGCCGGCGCTTCGTTTACAGGACCGAGTTGTCCTCGGAATGAGCCTGCAGCTCGGAGACCTCGTAGACGGCGGTGTGGGCCATCTGGTCATGCAGTGCCTGACGGCCGGCGCCCAGGGCCATAAAACAGCCGCCGAAGACGATGGCCTGCAGCAGCGGAGCCACGAATGCGGCCGGAGCCAGACCGATGAAGGTCAGCAAGGCGATCAGGATGGCGTTGTGCTTGATCAGCCAGCGCGAGAACACCTGGCCCAGGCTCGGGAGAGCGCCGTCTTCGTTGCGCACGCGCAATCCCATCACCAGTTTGCCCGGAGTCCAGCCGAAAAAGGCCTCCATCAAGTTGTAGGGCAGACTGAGGAAGGTTGCCACCAGCGCCGTCACCAGCAGGAAGATGCCGACTCCCAGCAGGCCGCTGGCAAAAATAGCCTCCGGACCCGCGTTGGCAGCCGCGTCCAGGTGAAAAACCTTGTGGGCGACCACCGAGGAGAGGCTACCCGCCATCAACCCGAACACGCACGAAATCGCGCCCAGTAACAGCATGTCGATCACCAGCGCCACCAGGCGCGGACCGAAACCAGCACGTTGTTTCACGAGATTTTCCACCTTTCTTGAACTTTCCGCTCGGGAGAGTCAACGGGGATTATTATAGGCACTTTTGTGAGCTGGACTACTGCAGAAAGTGTTTATTTTTCCAGCCGCGCTACCCGGCCCCAAAGTTCCGGCCAGCCCTGCACCGTCTCCCAGGCGCTCCAGGCCAGCCGGCAGGGCGCTTCGCCGGGGTCACTATCGTAGATCAACACGTTCAAGCCGAATTCTCGGGCCGTGGGTCGAGGCAGGCTGGCGCGCACCTGATAGCCGCCGGCGCGACGCTTTACGGTGAAATCGCCTTTCCAGGGGCCGGGGGCGGCATCGGCGTCGCGCGCGGCCATGGGTTTGCCGAGGGTATTCTGGGCGATGATTCCCAGCTTGAAGGTGGTGCTGGTGTCCTGGCTTCGCCCACTCGGGTCCAGCGTGATCTCGACCGCGTCGCTGCGCCAGTGGGCGCGGTTTTCGCCGGGCCCCAGGTCGGAAACCAGCTGGTCGTCGAGCACTTCGACTTCGATGCGCAGTTGTCGTGGCTCCAGCTTGAGGCGAAAACGTCCGGAGGCATCCTGCGGGCCCCGATTCTTACCTTCCCAGCTGGCGTGGATCGGCTGCCAGTCGCTCCAGCTCGAGCCGAGCTGCAGAAAGGGCACGACCTGCAGGGTGCCCGCCAGGCCGTTCTGGCTCACCGGGTGCGGACCCGGCCGCGCGGGAGCCTGGAAAACGGCCTCGCCCCGGGGCCGAACCGGCCAGTGAACCGTCTGCCCCGGCCGGCACACCCGGGTGGCCGGCGCCAGCACGTCCAGGTCCAGGCCGAATCGACGGCTCCAGCTCAGAAATCGGCTCAGGGCCGGGCTGCGTTCCAACTCCCGGTTCGGTGCCGGCCGCGCAGCCGGGAGCGGGCGCAGGGGCTCGTTCAGGCCCTCGAGCAGGTCGTTGCCGCCGACCCGGGCGGCCGCCAGCACGAAAGATTCCAGTTCCGAGCGCTTGAGCATGGTGGCCGGCCACTGGCTGCGATACAGGCTCAGGGCCTGCAGTTCGCGGTCACCGTACTCCCCGGTGGGAACCTGCAGGCTGGGGCGCAGGCCGTCGGCTCCATATTCCAGCGTGTAGTACAGCTTGCGCGGGGCCCAGGCGGGCAACCCCTCAGCCGTTCCCCGGGCGCTTTCGAAAAAGGCCTCGGTTGTCAATTGCGCGATCAGCTGGTGGTCGCCGTGACCGCGTGGTGCGGGGTTCATAGTGATCAGCACCTCGGGGCGATAGAAGCGAACCAATCGCACCAGTTGCTTCAGGGTCTCGGCCCGTCCCCAGTTGCGTTCACTGACGCGGGCACTGGTGGTAAAACCCGAGTCCAGGCGCTCGAGATAGTGGATGGTGGGGATGCCCAGCAGGCTCAGGGCTGCTCGTTGCTCGCCCTCGCGCAGCAGTCCGAGTGCCGCGCCCGCTTCCGGGCCGACCAGATTTCCCCCCTGCTCACCCCGGGTGGCGGTGACCACACCGACCTGTTTGCCCTGGGCGGCGTAGCGGGCCAGAGTGGCGGTGGCCGTGGAATCATCGTCCGGATGGGCGCCCACGAAAAGGATGTCCAGCTTGCGGACGGGTTCGGCGGTGGCCGCGCTCCAGAGCAAAGCGGCCAGAAGGAAGCGGCGAAGCATGGCCTCCATGTTGCCCCGACGGGCGGTTGCTCCCTCTTTCAAGCAGGATCTGGGCGGCCAACAAAGCAGGTGGGCAGCCTGTGAATGAAAGCCTGGCCTGGCTGGCCACTACTCCGGAAGGCGATGCCCTGGGCAAAGCCGCCGCTCAATCCGTGCAAATCGTGCATGAGTCCCGTCCCTGGTGGGCTTTCGCGGCCGAGCCCATGCACTGGTTCTATTCGATCTTCGGGATCGCACCGCACTCGTTTTACGCGGCCGCCCTTTTTCTTTTGATGGCGGCCCTGGGCGGCTGGTTCGCTTCGCGGCAAGGCGGTTGGCGGGCCGGACTGGCCTGGATGACCACCTTGACCATGACTTTGATCGGTGGCATGCAGGCCCACGCCTGGCTCTACACCAGAATTCCCTACGGGATTCGCTATGAGCTGCCGGCCCAGCCGACGTTCCGCCTGGCCAATCTGCACTGCCACACCCAGGCTTCCGGAGGAGTCTTGATGCCGGCCGACGCCCTGCGCTGGCATCAGCACAAAGGCTTCTCGGTGGTCGGAGTGACCGATTCCAACAAGACTTACCCGGGTGTGCGGGCGCTGAGCGAAGCCGGCGACCAGGATATTCCGGTGGTGGTCGTTCCCGGCGAGGAATACCGCGGCACCACCCATCTGCTGATGTTCGGCCTGAAAGAGCCTATTCGCGCCGATCAGGTCGAGATCTCCAGCGCCATGGCCAAAGCTCGCGAACAGGGAGCTCTGGTCATTGCCGCCCATACCTGGACCGGCAAACAGACTCCCGATGAGCTTTTGCAATGGGGGGCGGCCGGCTTTGAGGCCTGCAACGGTCCCACCACCGTCGATGAGGCAACCCTGAAACTGGCCCGCGAGCATCGATTGGCCTTGCTCGGTAGCCTGGACTTTCGTCAGGGAAACTCTCCCAAGACGGCCACCGTGCTGCCCTACGAAGCCAATACGGCGGCCAAAGTTTTGAAGGCCCTCAAGGATGGCCGTTGCGCCACTCTCTACTGCCCCGAATGGCGAGAGGACACGCAGTTCAGCTACTGGGTTCGTCTCCAGCACAACTTTCCGGACCTGGTCAAACGCGGCGGAATCTGGGTCATCCCGGGCTTGCTGCTGTGGTGGCGACTGGCCCTGTTGGCCCGCCGCTACGCCCCCTGTCAACCTCGCCAGGGTCTGGAAATCATCCTCATGCTGGCCCTGGGCGGCGGCGTACTGGGCATCTGGTCGGTGTGGTGGAAGTATAAACTGGGCTGGTTCCCCTCTTTGGAACTGGCTCTCAGTCTCTGGGTGGTGGCCTGTCCGTTGGGCTGGTATATGGCCGGCTGTGAGTGGTTATGGGGTCGGGAACGCCGCCAACAGGCGCTCTAAGTCGCCCGCCTCGAGGTCGCCCATGACGGCGATGCGGAACATCTCGCTGCTCAGGCCTCCCTGTCCGGCGTAAATGACGAATCCCGCCGCCTTGAGGATGTCGTGCAGCTGCTCATAGCTGACCCCGGCGGGCAAGCGGTAAGAACCCAGGATGGAGGAGCGGCCTGCGGGCAGATAGGTGTCGATGCCCAGACGAGCCAGGCCTTCTTCCACCTGTTGGGTGCGCTGCCGGTAGAGTTCCCGTCGCGCCTGCCATCCGCCCGAATCGGCTAATTCGCGCAGAGCTTCGTCCAGACCGTAGCAGGCTTGCACCGCCTGGGTGAAGGGCGAACCGTCTTTCTCCTGGAGGGCGTAGTAGTTCTGCAGGTCCAAATAGAGAGCGGGACTGTGGCCGGGAGCTTGCAGCGCGGAGCGGCGAGCCACCACAAAGGAGACGCCGGGAACGCCGTGCAGGCACTTGTTGGCGGTGGCCGCGCAGGCCAGCAGGTTCCACTCCTCAAAATGGATTTCTTCGCCGCCGAAGCTGGACACGGCGTCGAGCAGCAGCGGAACGCCGGACTGGCGGCACAACTGGCCCAGGGCGGACAGATCGTTGAGGCGTCCGGTGGTGGTTTCGTGATGCACGGCCAGCACGCACGAACTGGCGGCGATGCGCTGGGCGACCGCTTCCAGGTCCATTCCCTCGGTCCAGGCCGAGCTGACCACCTCGAAGTTACGACCGTGGCGCTTGAGCATGGCCGCCATGCGTTCCCCGTAGACCCCATTGGCCACTACCAGGGCCGGCTTTTCCGAAGGTCCCACCAGACTGCCCACCATGGCTTCCACGGCGGCCGTGCCCGAGCCGGTCATGAGCACCGCCGCATAGTCCTGTGAGCAGGCGTAAACGGCCGTCAGACCGTCGCGAATGCGGCGCTGCATCTCAAAGAACTCCGGCTCGCGATGGCACAGATCGGGTTTTTGCAGGGCGGAGCGCACGCGCTCGGTAAGGGTCACGGGACCCGGGTTCAGTAGTTTCATAAAGCCTGGCTTACTTGATGGGTGCGGGCAGGCCTCCCACGAGTGGGAACAAAGAGTGGGAAATGAAGAGAATTCTGCTGCTGCTCTGGCTGTGCGCCCTACCCGCCTGCGCTCAAGAACACATCGACAAGTTGCTGCTCTTGATGCAGAAACGGCTGGCGCTGGCGCCCACGGTGGCTCAGGTCAAGTGGAACAACCACCTGCCCATCGACGATCCGGTCCGCGAGGAACAGATCCTGGAGAAAGCTCCCGAAGCCCAACGGGCCTTTTTGCGGGCCCAGTTCGAGGCCAGCAAGACCATCCAGCAGCAGTGCCGGCAGAACTGGGTGAGCCAGCACACCAGCACCTTTCCCACCGCCCCCAGCCTGGCCGAAATTCGCGTCCAGCTGGATCAGGTCACCGGCGACATGCTGCAGGCCCTGGAAGCGGCCCGGCCCGAGCTGGAGCAGCCCGAACTGCTACAGAAAGCTCTCGGGAAATACCCCGAAAGCGACGCCTGGAACCGCGCCCTAGAGCCACTCCGCTAGGAGGCGCACAGGATGTTTTGGAGTAAAATCCTCGACCAGTGTCGGGCTGTCCAAGAGTTGAGACAGGGACAATAGCCCGCCACCTTCCCGCCCCGGTCGGCTCAATGCGTAGTTCAGGCGGCCCGGAGGCAGACGTCTTGTCTTTCCTGATTGCCCGCGCATCCAAAGGCAAAGCAGTGCCGCATAATGCTCCAAATGGCTCTTGCTTGGCGACATCTGCTGCAACTGGTCGAGCCAAGGGTCCACTCTCGTCAAAATCGCCTGACGGAGTTCATCCAGAATGGACTTCTGGGCCGACTCCAGCGTTCCGTCGTAACTCCCGTCTAGCGTGATCATCAAGCTAACCGGCACCGGGAATAGCGGTTTGTGGTCGCTCCAGAAGCGCTCGCCGTTGCGGTTTAAGACCAGAAAATTGTCTCCCCAGTGACGAGGCAGGACCACGGTCGCTTCCCACGTCTCGCTCCCCACCACAAAGCGCTCAAACGGTTCGAATGAGACGTCTTCTTTGTTGTTGGCAGCCAAACACCAGGGCGTGGCGTCCACCACCGGCACTTTGAGCAGCCGGCTCAGTTTCTTGAGATTGTTACGCTCCGGGTGGAGCAGGGGTCGATCGTGTAGACTCGCCTGTCGACCGGTATGCAGAGCCGGAAAGCGCACCAGACTCTCCCTGAGCTCTCGCAAGGTCAGGCTGCTTCCGTCGCCCAGCAGCAGCAGTGGCATAGGCTCCAGAGCGGTCAGCAAGGTCTGGTGGTTGGACGATAGATTCAGGCGGTTGAGGAACTCTCGCAAGAAGGCGACCAGCTCCTCACTCAACTTGCCCGGGTCGAGCTGATAGATCCAGGCGGCCGTCGCTTCCAGCACCCACTGACGCCCCGTTTCGATACGCTGGCGCAGGCGCTGATTTTGCACCACGTGCTGGCGTGAGGCGTCCAGATCCAGGCTGTCGGTATTGAGCACACCGTGAAAGCAGACCACCTGTCCGTTCAGGTGATGGCGGGCCAGGATCAGGCCTCGGTAGACCAGCAGAATCTGGCTGGCTCGCGGGTCGCCCGGCAGGATCAGGCAACGCAAACTGGTGCGGGCCCGCGTTTTGCGCTGATGGCAGAACAGCCCCTCGGAACCGGGGAAGTCGGGCAGTCCCAGGCCGGGGATGGGCGACTGGATGTAGAGGGTGGCCAGCGTGGCCGGCGGCAGAGTGGGCGGGTCCAGCTCGTAGCTGGAGCGCCACTGGCCTTTCTTCTCTTCGAAGAGAATGGGGGACGGCGACCAGCGCGTGCGCGCCTGCAGAATCTGCAGGTCGGTGGCCGAGGCCCAATGGCGGGTAAACCAGCGCCACCAGTCGCTCAGCGACGAGGGACGCTGCAGCCGTAACTCCCAACCCGGAGTGGGCACCGGCACCGGCTGCGTTTTCCATTCGCCCCCCTCGAACCAACCGCGCCGGTCGCCGGCCAGGATTTCCAAGGCCGTGCAAAACTTGGGGAAGAGGCTGTTGAAGGCCAGCCCCAGCTCGCGCAGCAGGGCCGGTTGATCCTTGCGAAACAGATCGCGCATCAGATGCTCCAACTGGGCCGGCGCCGGGGGAGCGGCGTCGCACTCGAGGGTCCAGGCCGTGCGCGAACATCCCACCTTGACCTGGGTGGCGCCCCCCAACAGGGCCGCCGCGATCACCGCCAGCAGCGCCTCGGACGAACGCGAAAAACGGCTTTCGGCCAGCTTCTCACGGGCTTTGGAGGCGTCCAGGGTGATGCGCCCGTGCGAATCCAGATCGCCTTCCTCGACCAATTGCTGCAGGAAATCGTCCAGCATACAATGCTTCCTTTCCAGGGTCACAGGAAAGCTCCGCCCTAGTTTGAATGAACCACCCCCATGCGGGGACCTAAATGGCTAGTTTTTTTCACGGCCGGCGCTTTGATCGGCTGCAGCCAGCCCGCCTCCCAAGAAGGCGGAGAAGTCATTCGCCTGGTCTCCAGTTTGCCCCTGACCGGCAGTTCACGCACCCAGTCCGAGACCATGTCCAAAGGCATGATTATGGCCCTGGAGGAAGCTCACTATCGGGTGGGTCCGTATAAAATCGACTATCTGAGTTGGGATGACGCCACCGCTCAGGCCGGCACCTGGGAAGCGGGCAAGGAAAAGGAAAACGCCCAGCGGGCCGCCGCCGATCCCGACGTGATGGCCTACCTGGGCACCTACAATAGCGGCGCTTCCAAGGTCTCCATCCCCATCCTCAATCAGGCGGACCTGGTGCAGGTTTGTCCGGCCGCCACCTATCCGGGCCTGACCAAGCCCGGCACCGGCGAAGCCAACGAGCCCGGGATTTACTACCCCAAAGGCTTCCGGAATTTCTGTCGAGTGGTTCCGGCCGACGATCTGCAGGGCGCGGCCGGCGCCTGGTGGGCCCAGTCGCTGGGCGTGAAAAAGGTCTACATCCTGGACGATAAAGAGCTCTACGGCAAAGGCCTGGCCAATGTCTTCGAAAAGAGCTGCAAAGAGCGCCACATCGAGGTGCTCGGCCATGAAGGCATCGACTCCAAGGCTCCCGATTACCGGGCGGTGGTCAACAAGATCCGCGAAGCCGGGGCCGAGCTGGTCTACTTCGGCGGCATCACCCAGAACGGCTCCGGGAAAATCGTCAAAGACCTGCGCGACTCGGGCAGCAATGCCTATTTCATGGGTCCTGACGCCAACAAAGAGTCGGCCTTTTTGGAAGCCGCCGGTCCAGCCGCGGAAGGCGCCCTGATCACCCTGGGCGGGTTGCCTCCCGAGCAGATGAACGACGAAGCCAAGGCCTGGTATGCCCGCTACCGTCAACGCTTCCAGAGCGAGCCCGAGGCCTACGCCATCTATTCCTACGAGGCCATGCAGGTTACCTTGAAGGCCATTGCCCGGGTGGGCGTCAAGGACCGCACCAAGATTCGCGAAGCCATCATGTCCACCAAGGACTACCATGGCGTCCTGGGCGACTGGAGCTTTGACAAGAATGGCGACACCACCATTACTTCGATGTCCGGCTACGAGGTGGTGGGCGGCAAATTCGAGTTCTCGGCCGCCCTGGCCCCGGCCACTCCGCCCGAGAAGCTGACGCTCAAGGGCAAAAAGGGTGAGCAGGCGGCCGGCGGAGCCAATGCTTTCCAGATTTTCCTGGAGCAGCTGCTCAGCGGCCTGGCCAACGGCAGCCTGATCGCGGTGGTGGCCCTGGGCTACACGCTGGTCTACGGCCTGGTGGAGCTGATCAATTTCGCTCACGGCGACGTGTTTATGATGGGCGCCATGGCCGCCCTCACCGGGGTGACCGCCATCGGGGGCACCTGGGGCATTCCGCTGGTGCTGGTGGGCGCCATGGGTTTCTCGGCCCTTCTCAACGGGTTCATCGATCAAGTAGCCTACCGTCGTTTGCGCGGCAAGCCTCGTCTGGTCCCGTTGATTACGGCTATCGGCGTGTCCTTCGTGCTGATGAATCTGGGCGGTTATTGGAAAGGCTGGGCCCCGGTCTTCTTTCCCGATCTGCTGGGCAAGCACGACGTCAACTTGCTGGGCGACAACATTCACTTCAAGCTCAGTCAGCTGATCGTCATTCTGGTGGCCGTGCCCCTGATGGCCGGTCTGCACTTCTTCATTCACTACACCAAGCTGGGCAAAGCCATGCGGGCAACCGCCCAGAACCCCCAGGCCGCCCGTCTGATGGGGATCGACGTCAACCGCACCATCGCGGCCGCTTTCTGGATGGGCGGCGCGCTGGCCGGCGCGGCCGGCTGTCTTTACGGCTTCTACAATCACCAGGTGCGCTTTGACCTGGGCTTTCGCCAGGGTCTGAACGCCTTTACGGCGGCCGTGCTGGGCGGTATCGGCAACGTGCGCGGAGCCATGTTGGGCGGTTTGATCATCGGCGTGGTGGAAGCGCTGACCGCCTATTACTGGTCCCAGGCGGTGGCCCCGGCGGTGGTTTTCGGCGTGCTCATCGCCATCATTCTGGTGCGCCCGGCCGGTCTGCTGGGCTCCAACCTGCCGGAGAAGGTATGAAGGCGCTACTGCTCCTCGCCCTGCTTTTGCCGGCCATGAACGCGGCCGTGCACGGCAGCATTTTGCCCGCCTGCTGCCAGGTGCTGGTCTATCTGATGCTGGCGCAAGGCCTGAATCTGGTGGTCGGCTATGCCGGTCTCTTGCATCTGGGCTACGCCGCCTTTTTCGCCGTGGGCGCTTTCTCCATGGCCTATCTGACCAGTCCTCAGAGCCCTTTGGGCTTGCAGTGGTCCTTTTATCTGGCTCTGCCCCTGAGCGTGCTCTTCACCCTGCTGGTGGGGGCCCTGCTGGCCTGGCCCACTCTCAAGCTGCGCGGGGATTACCTGGCCATCGTCACCATGGGCTTCGGGCTGATGCTTGATCCCCTGATGCGCAACTACGATGACGCAACCAAAGCCATCACGGGAATGGCCGCTATCGCCACACCCCTGGCCGGAATGAGCACCGAAGCCTGGTATTATCTGATGCTGGTCGGCGTGCTGCTGTGCGTGGGCCTGGCCTACCAGGTGCGCCATTCCAGTCTGGGACGGGCGCTGCGGGCCATCCGCGAAGACTCGGTGGCGGCTGAGGCTTGCGGCATTTCGCTGGCTCGCACCAAGCTCCAGGTGCTCACTCTGGGGGCGGCTGTGGCCGGTCTGGCGGGTGCCCTCTATGCTTCCTATATCGGGACGCTGAATCTGGCCTTTCCTTTCGACTTCAACGGCTCGATCATGGTGCTGGCCATGGTCATCCTGGGCGGGGTGGGCAGCATTCGCGGCGCGCTGGTGGGCGGACTGGCTTTGGGAGTGCTCAACTTGATTTGCATCCCCAAGCTGATCGATGTGGTCCAGGTACACGTCCAACCGATGCTGGCCCGAGCCCTCTCGGACAGCCCGGCCTTGTGGGCCCAGATCGAGCCCTGGCTGGATCTTTCCAAGGCCCAGTTCCTGATGTTCGGTCTGACGCTGGTGATGATGATGCTGATGCGACCCGAGGGAATCATTCCCGAAGAGCCGGTGAGCTACCAGTGAGTCTACTGGAAGCCCAGAAAGTCACCCGTCGCTTCGGCGGTCTGACGGCCGTCAGCGCAGTCGACTTTCGCCTGGAGCCCGGCATCGTGGCTTCGGTCATCGGTCCCAACGGCGCCGGTAAGACCACCTTTTTTAACCTGCTGGCCGGAGTTTACGAGCCTTCCGAGGGAACGCTGCTTTTTCAGGGGCAGCCGCTGGTGGGCCTGACCACCCATCAAATCGTGCGCCGCGGTCTGGCCCGGACTTTCCAGAACATTCGTCTCTTCGGGCCCATGAGCGTGCTCGAGAATTTGCTTATCGGTATGCACACCCAGAGGAAAACCAGCGTGCTCAGTCAGTGGTTGAACACGCCGGCCGCTCGAGCCGAGGAGCGGGCGGCTCGCCAGAAGTGCCTGGAAACCCTCGAATTTGTGGGCCTCCAGGACGATGCCCACAAGGCCGCCAACAGTCTGCCCTATGGGCATCAGCGCCTCATCGAGATCGCCCGGGCGCTGGCCAGTGATCCCAAGCTGCTGCTGCTGGACGAGCCGGCCGCCGGCATGAATCCCAGCGAAACCCACGAGCTCACCCAGCTGATCGGTCGTATTCGCGAGAAGGGCATCACCGTGCTGCTGATCGAGCACGACATCAAGCTGGTCATGGAGATTTCCCAACAGGTGATGGTGCTCGATCACGGTCACAAGATTTCGGAAGGCACCCCCGAGCAGGTGAGCAAGGACCCGAGAGTCATCGAAGCCTACCTGGGAGCCCTCGAAGAATGAGCGCCCTGCTGGAGTTGCGCGGCGTCAGCGCCGCTTACGGCGCCGTTAAAGCGTTGCACGATGTCAGCCTGACGGTCGAGCCGGGTCAGGTGGTCACCCTGATCGGAGCCAACGGCGCCGGCAAGAGCACCTGCCTCAAGGTCATCACCGGTCTGCTGCCCGCCAGCCAGGGCCAGGTGCTCTGGCAGGGCCGGGATCTGGGCGCGATGCCCGCTCACAAACGGGTGGGCGAGGGGATCGCCATGTCCCCCGAAGGCCGCCAAGTGTTTCCCCGCATGACGATTCTGGAGAACCTGGAGATGGGGGCATTCACTCGCAACGACGATTTTAAGCCCGACCTGGAAAGAGTCTTTGGCTTGTTTCCCATTCTCAAGGACCGCATCGCCCAAACGGCCGGCACGCTTTCCGGCGGTGAGCAGCAGATGCTGGCCATCGGCCGCGCCTTGATGAGCAAGCCCCGGTTGCTCATCCTGGATGAGCCTTCGCTGGGGTTGGCCCCCTTGATCGTCAAGCAGATTTTCTCCATCATCCGCGAGATCCGCGAACTGGGCCTGGCCGTGCTGCTGGTCGAGCAGAACGCTCGCCAGGCTCTGCAGGTGGCCGATTTCGGCTATGTTTTTGAAGTGGGCCGAGCCGTGCTGAGCGGGCCGGCCGCCGACCTGGCCACCAATCCTGAAGTGCAGAAGGCTTACCTGGGACTTTGACGCGCGAACCTTATTACTCCGATGACTCCGGCCTGCCGCCGGAGCGCTTGCCGATTCATGTAGTGCTCGACAACGTGCGCAGCGCCTTCAACGTGGGCTCCATCTTCCGCACCGCCGATGCGGCCGGTATTGGCTGCATTCACCTGTGTGGCATCACTTGCTGGCCGCCTCATCCCAAGCTGGAAAAGACCTCGCTGGGAGCTCATCAATACGTGCCCTGGAAGCGCCACGAGAGCACCGAGGAGGCCCTGCGATGGCTGCGCTCTCAGGGCATTCCCATCGTGGTCCTGGAGACCCGCGATGACGCTCAGGTGATGGGCGAATTTGTCTGGCCTACCCCGGTGGCGTTGGTTCTGGGCCATGAGGTGGTGGGGGTCTCTGAGGAAGTCATGGGAATGGCCGACATCTTCCTGCGCATCCCCATGTTCGGCATCAAGAACTCGCTGAACGTGGCCAGCGCCTTTGCGGTGGTGGCCTATGATGTCGTTCGCGGGGCTAAGGAAACCAGCGCCTGAAGCGACCGCGCCGCACCCGCACCCGTTCCTCTTCCACAATCGGTTGCGGAGTCGGGTGAGGCTGATACGTCGGATAGTTGCTGACCCCCAGGCTGGGACGAATCTCGGCCGGTGCCACCCGTTTGGGTGGGGGAGGGGCGACTACCGGCTCGGGCGGAATTTCCTCGGCCATCTGCACGGGAGCGGTCGTGGGCATGGACGGAGCGGGCTCTTCCACCGGAGCCGACGGAACCAGGTGCTGCGGGGCGACCGCCTGGGCTGGCGGTGAGGGAGTGGGGCTTGGGGTCGTGGGTCCTTCCGCGCGTCCCAGCAGAGTGCCCAGACCAAGCGCCACCACAATGGCTGCGGCCGTGGCATAGCCTTGCCAGCGGCTCTTTGGGGAATCCACGTAGATCACGTGAGACTCCTGAGGTTCCGCCTCGACGGCGCGCGTTCCCTGACGCAGATAGAGCTTGAGAGCTTCCGCCATTTCTCTGGCGCTGGCGTAGCGCTCTTGAGCCTTCAGGCGGGTGGCCCGTTGCACAATCGGGCGCAGTCCGGGCGCAATCGACTTCCATTGAGCGTCGGGCTTGAGCAGGTCGGGGTCCTGACCGGTGAGCAACTGCATCATGGTGGCCCCGACCGAGTAGAGGTCGGAGCGGGCATCGGCTCGACCCACCGACTGCTCGGGCGCGCAGTAGCCCAGGGTTCCTACCGCCGTCTGGGTGGCGCCGCAGGCGCTTCGAGCCAGTCCGAAGTCGACCAGCCTGATTTGACCGCTGCGGCGATCGCGCAGGATGTTGGAAGGTTTGATATCGCGGTGGATCATGGGAGGGGAGTGGCTGTGCAGGTAGTCGAGCACCGCCAGCAGCTCCAGCATGTCCGAGGCGACCTGCTCCGGTGCCAGGGGCGCGCCTTTCTCGACCAGTTCGTCAAAGAGACTCTGGCCCCGCACCAGATCCATGACCAGGTAGTGTTTGCCGCGGAGCCGGAAGAAGTCGCGCACTCGAGGGATGGCGGGATGGTCGAGCTCCGCCAGCGCTTTCATTTCTTGTTCGAAGCGGGTCTGGAAGTAGAGCACGTTTTGCTTGTCCTCCAGGATCTCTTTGACGGCGCAGGGTGAGTCGGCCAGTTTGGTGTCTTTGGCTTCGTAGACGGCTCCCATGCCCCCGCTTTTGATGATTTCCACAATCTCGTAGCGTCCATGAAGTAGCAGCATCTACCGTTCAACCTCGGGCTTCCCTAAAAGTTGCTTCCTGAGGATTATATTATCGGAAGAAGTCTTGATCGAGGGGGCGGATCAAGGATTTTGAACTCGGATTTTCCATGGGCTTCCAGTCGAAGCCTCGCACCAGGGCGGCCGGAACTCCGTCGGTTTTGCCCATGACCAGTTCGGCTGCGGCACAAATGGCGTCGGCCGAACCCATGATGCTGGCCTCCAGCGGATAGCCGTGAGGGTCATCCTGGCCGCGATAGTCGGTAAACGGGTCCATGGCGGCCACGCCAATGGCTACGTTGATGATACCGATGCGCCAGGCCCGGCCGAAAGAATCGGAGATGAGCACCGGCAGCGTGAAACCCAGGCTTTGTGACAGGCTAGAACTCAGGCCGCGCGCTGAAGCATCGGGATCGTCCGGAAGACAGCACACGGTTTCGCCCGGACTATTGGACCGATCCACTCCGGCGTTGGCGCAGACCAGGCCGTGGCGAGTGCGCGAGACGATAATGCCGTGTTCCATGCGCAGGATGCCGGCCGATTCGCGCAGGACGACCTCGATCTGGCGCGCATCTTTTTTCCACTTTTCGGCCCACTGGCGCGCCCATTCTGAAGGTTCCACGGTGGTCAGGTCGACCACCCGGCCCTCGGCTTTGCTGACGATTTTGTGGGTCACCACCAGCACGTCCCCGGCCTGAGCCAGTTCTCTTAGCGAGGGGAGCATTTTCTCGGCCAGTGGGTCGCCGGAGCGGATTTCGGGGATGCCCGAGACGGGCCAGAGACTTACCGATGCTGGCATGCCAGACAGTTCCAATCATCCAAAGTGTCGACGTCGTTGGCCAGGCCGCAGCGTTCCACTACGGCCTGGGTGAACGGTTGCGCTTGATAACGCAGAAAGCTGTCGGTTCCAAAAACCAGCTCGGGAGAGCAGCCCTGTACGGCCAGGGCGTTGCAGCCGCGTCGATGGCGGTCGGGCGCCAGAGCCAGGCCTTGGGCGGGGCAGGCTCCCAGCAGTTCTTCCAGGTCGTCGAAGCGGACGTGAGGGAGGTCAGGCAATATCACCACCCAGCGCGCGGGCCGATGCAGAGAGTGCCACTCGCGCAACCCTTCGTTCAGTCCCTGGCCGGCCTGGCGCATCCACTTCACGGAGGGTGGCAGCTGAAACTGATCGCCCAGGCTCACCACCCAGGTCTGGGCGATGGATGGAGCGTTCAAGCACTGTTCCACGGCCTGAGTCAACCACTGTTGTGCCAATTGTTGAGCTTCCGGAAGGGCCAGACGGGTTTTGCTCTGACCGTTGCCTTTAAAGGGCAGAACGGCGATCCAGGGCTCAGACATCCAGGGCGACCCGGGCCAATCTCTCCCGGTCGGAATCGGTTTTCATCAGTGTTAGGGTGCACACGGTGCGCACTCCACACTTTTCGATCTCGGGGATCAGGTGAGCGTCCCCTTCATCCAGGATCAGCACATCGATCCAGTCTTTCAGAAGGCGGGCGACTCCCAGGCTGTTCACCGGTTGTCCCAGGCTGGCCAGCAGCGAGGCCAGCGGTCCTTTGACGGCTGCCTCGCCAATCATGGGAGAGACGGCCACCTTGCGTGCCCGGCAACCTGCCCAGAGTTCCGCGAATCCCTGCAGCGAGAAAATCGGTTGCAGGCTGAGAAACGGGTTGGAGGGAGCCAGCACGATGCGCTCCGCCTCGGTCAAGGCCTTCACGACCTCGGGGCCGGGGGGAGTCTGATCCGCTCCTTGATAGCGGCATTCCAACACGGGATCGGCATGCTGGCGCCGCACAAAGTAGTCCTGGAAGTCGACCCACCCGGAAGCCAGCCGCAACTTGGTGGGCACCGGGGCATCGCACATGGGGAGCAGGCGCAACTGCAAACCGGCCGATCGAGCCAGTTCCTCGGTGACCTTAGTCAGGGTCGCTCCTTGACCGAGTCGCTGAGTGCGATACAGATGGGTGGCCAGGTCCAGGTCTCCCAGTTGAAACCACGTTTCTCCGCCCAGGCGGGCCAGTTGCTCGGCGCACCTTCGCGTGTCGCCACTCAGTCCCCAGCCCTGGACGGAGTCAGCCCATTCAGCCAGCGTGTAGAGAACAGTGTCCAGATCGGGCGAGATCGAGAGACCGTGCAGTTGAAAGTCGTCCCCGGTGTTGACGATCACCGTCAGGTCCCGAGGATGAATGCGATAGAGCCCGTGGCTCAGTCTTGCTCCGCCAACTCCCCCGGCCAGAACGGCTACTTTCACGTTGTTACTGTAAGCCTCCGAAGGTTCCGGTGGGATTTTCTACAACCATCGAAGCTCCCTGAGCGGAGTCGACCTGGACGGAGACGTTCAGGGTGTTGCCGGTGCCATTTTGATAGCGAACGGTGCTGAATACCCACGGCCCCAGGGTGGTGGTCTGCGAGCCGGTGGGAGGGCTCACCGTTTGCCCGGGAGTGAGCGTCGGCAAGGTCTGGGCGCCGGTAAATCCACGGATAGAACTGTAGCTTCTGCCCGGGTTGAAAGGGCCGGTGTAGCGCAGATTGGTGGGAACGCTACCGCCGAGCGGAGAGGCAACCAGGGCGTTGGTCCAGTCCGCGAAGATGGTGCTGGCGCTGCCGAACGAGGCGTTCAGTTGGGCCAGGCCGCTGCCGCCGGACTGCGCGTAAGTGCGGAACGCGGTCAATCCGAAACGATCGAGCAGGTAACGCATGAAGGCGTAGTCTCTGCCATAGGAATCGAGGTTGCCGTTGAATTGGAAAAGTCCCTGGCTACTGGGACTCTGGAGAAAGGCTCGGGTTGCCTGGTAGGTAAAGTTGTTGCCGCCGCCAACGGCTTCCAGGCCGTAGCCGTTGAGATCTTCGGCCAGAACGGCTTTGCCTTCGTCGATGGCCGCGTTTTCGATCTGACCGCTGAAGGCGCCCTGCCGGATCAGCTTGGTGTTGAGGGCGATCAAGTGCTGGAATTCGTGGGCCATGGTGCTGTAGACGTTGAAGCCGTCGGTGCCGAACTTGTCGTAGTTCAGGTAGAGAATCTCGCCCTGGTTGCTGCTGCTGGTGGTTCCCTCGTCGGCTGGGCTCACAAAGCCGAAGTAGTTGGAGCCGCCGATTCCCGAGCTATTCAGAAACACCAGGTTGACTTTGGCATCTCCGTCACGGCCGCCCCCGGTGGTCCATTCCGAGCCAAAGATGTCGCGGTCCGTATCGTAGATGCCGGTCCCGGCTTCATCCCATTTTGCCTGAATTTCTAAGGCCTGGGCCTCCGTTAGAATGGGAGTGCCGCTGACCACCTGAGCAAAGATGGTGCAATGGACGGTCTGGCTTTCGGCCAGAATCTTGCGGCAGGTGACGGTCTGGCTGTTGGTCACAATCAAGAAATTTTGATCGGCGCCCTGGGCCAGTTGTTGAAAGCGAGGCAAAATGCCCTCCACCCGGTTGCGGGTGGAAGGATTGGTGAGATCGGCCAGCTGTTGAGCGAGCAACTCGGGCGGAAGGTCTCTGCCCGGCCCGTCTTCGCCTTCCACTTTGTTGGTCGAGGCGGAAACCACGGTGAGGCTGGAGCCGGATTCACTGGCCGGCATGTTCCTGCGAATCAGCGTCGCCTGCTTGGTCGGATTGAAAAGCGGCACCGAAAAATTCAGGGTCGTGGGAGCCGGCGGACTGGGAGGGTTGCCTCCGCTGTTGTTATTGTTGTTGCTGGAGCCGCCGCCACCACTAACGGAACTGCTGCTTCCTCCGCCGCAACCCGCGATCGCCAGGACCCCGAGCAATCCCACCCAACGTAGCAAACGCATTCTTTCAATCTCCCTGCCTAACAATTGATGATTGCCTTCCACGAACTTTTTCAGAACCTTTTCACCTTCAAGTGGCATCTTAGGGTCAAACTGTTTGGAGGTTCTTGGATATGTTCGCACTCAATTACGGGGGCGGTTACGGCTACGGCGGACTCAACGTCTGGAACAGCTATCAGGCCCAGCCCGCCCAGAACTACAATCCCTGGACTTCCTGGACGAACAATTTCAGCAGCAACGGGAACACGCCGTATGGTTACGGCAGCTACCAGTACAATCTGGACCGTTATGACGGGGGCGGAGTCGGCCAGGCCCAGAACACCAACGGCGTCCAACAGGAAACCGATTACATGCGCCGGCTCAAGGTGCTCCAGGCGCTGGGCCCTGGCGCCGAGGCCAAGATTCCCAACTGGCGCACGATGCCTTTCAATGATTTTCTGCTGGCCGCGGCGCGCCTCAAGGGAGTGAAGCCCGGCAACCAGACCAATACCAATCCGAAAGGCAATTTGGAGTATCTCCCGCTGAACGTGACGGCACGCGCCTACTACGATGAGAATCAGCAGTTGCAGCAGGTCCAGTCGGTCGACGTCTGGGAAGTCAACACCGGCGTTGACGAGAAGACCTACAACAACTCCGGCAGCAAAGAAGTCTACGCGCGCTTCGGCAACGCCGTCAAAGGCCGCACCTACCGGATCGAAGTAACCTGGGCCGATGGCCGCCGTTATCAGATTGAAGGCATCAACGCCACCGGCAACGTAGTGGTGGACCGCCCTAACCGATACTAAAGGGTCTCTGGACTCGACTTGATCAGCAATCCGCCCGAACTTCACGAAAGCGGCGAGGAGTTTCACTACCGCTCGCCTCTCTGGATGGTCACTCAGGAGCCTGTGCTCAGCCAGTGGGTGGCCGAATTGCAGCGTACCTGCCAGGAGCAGCTGAAGTTCCCAGAGCGGAGTCACACCCTGCGGGTTTCTTCTCGCCAAGCCGATCTCATGCGAGAGACCTTCGCTGCTTTGATTCGCCGTGGAGAGTCCAAGTTGCATCGGCTGTGCGCCGTTCTCTGCCACAGCTACCTGAAGAGCTGGGAAATCCACAGCGTGGTCATCGGCCAGGTTCATCATTTGGACGAGCGCTTTACCCTGGTGCAGAGCCTCAATGCCGAGGAAGTGTTCCAGTTGACCGACCTCGATCTGGGCAATCGCCAGCTACGTAAGCTGCGGTTTGGCGACGACCAGAGGGGTTGGAGTCAGCCCACGCTGGTGGCCAACTTTCTCGACTATGAGCCCTTGGAGCTCGACCAGCGGGCTATTTATCGCATTACCAGTCGCATCAAGGCCGAGGAAGAGATTTGGAACAAGGTCGTCGACGAACTTTTCGAGATGGACAAGATCGTCAAGCGCGATAAACACCTCCGCCACCTGTCTCGCTACGTCAAGGATGTTTTTGGTCTCAAAGTGGTGGTGGGCGAGGGCGAACGCGTCCGCCAATTCCACGACGAGCTAAAGTCTTTGCGGCTGAGCCAGGAGCTGCGTGAGCAACTCTCGATTCCCCTCGAGGACAAGACCGAGTCTTTCGAGTTTGTGGAAACCAAGGACTACTTGGGAGGCGAAAACAAGCGCAGCGGCTGGAAAGCCATGAAGTCGGTTATGCGCTGGTGGGGCGAGACCTTCGAGGTTCAGGTCCAACCTTTACGGAATTACCTCAAAGAGCGCGAGCGTCTGAGTCGCGAGAGCCACGCCAGCTTCAAAAATCGGCGCGAGGAACTGCGCTACGAAGTCGCCCGCCGCATCCCGCTTTACGGATTCTACCGAGATTTGTTGCGCTGGCTGTTTCTGCATCAGGACGGACCCCCGCCCCAGTATCCCAATCTCAATCTGGAACTGGTCGACTAATTCGAAGAAACTTTGCGACTCTGCCATTCCTGCACGGTCGTGCAGCCGCAGGCCAGGCCCTTTTCCAGAGTTTCCATCAAGCGGCCAAACTCGGCCTCTCCCAAGCGTAGAGGCGGTACCCAGCCCACCACATAGCCGTGGTCGACCAGTGGCTTGCCGGCCAGGTCGCGCAGATACTGATAGCGCAGATGCATATCCTTCAGCAACTTGCTCTCCTGCACGCGCTTCCACTCAGCGGCTTCGATGTGCGGACCCCCTTCGAAAGGCTTAAATCCCATCGCGGCATAGCATTCGTCGGCTGGTAGGTTGGACAGTTCTTCACTCATACCTAAGTTTTGTCCGGGAGAGCCGGCTTCCAAACACTCGGAGGCGGGTTCCCGCGGGCGAGCGAAGGGCGATGGATGAAAATCGGCATTTTGGGCTGCGGCAATCTGGGCGGAACGCTCGGTAAATTTTGGGTGGAGGCCGGCCACGAGGTGCTCTTTGCCTCCGGCCAGCCTGAAAAGGCCGAGCGATTGGCGGCCGAAAACCAGTGTGGTCACGGCAGCTACGCGGAAGTGGTGGAAGCCTGCCCCATCTTGCTCTACAGCATTCGCGGGGTCGAGCCTCAGTCGCTGTGCGAGAAAGGCTGGTCCGGCAAGACGGTTATCGACTGCAATCAGCCGGATTTGCCCCTGGCCTTCGAGTTCAAGCCCCGCGATTACAGTCTGGCCGAACAACTGGCCGCCTCGCTGCCGTTCTGCCAGGTGGTCAAAGCCTTCTGTCTGCATCCCGTCGAACTCTATCACCACGGCGCCGACACCCTGCGCAGCTGGGGCGTGCAGACCTTCTTCTGTGGCGACTCTCCTGACGACAAAGCCAAAGTGCGCCAACTGGCCCTCGACCTGGGTCTGCTCCCCTTTGACTGCGGCCCCCTGTCACGAGCTTACCTGCTCGAAGCCCAGGCCGATTTTTGGCGCCTCTTTCAGCTTCATCAGGGCCAGCAACTCGTGTCCCAGTTCCAGCTCGTCGGCTACCCCGAACCCCCCAATTTCAGCCGCCAACCCGGCCGCTTCTAACACGACCGCGGACTCGTCCGCCTCCCAGAAATCCGACTAGCCGCGCTTCTGGAGTTTTCGCCTTCGTCGCATCTGTGATGCACTCCATGGACTGCACTACGTTTGCGAGTAAGCCCGAAAGCCTGCCTCCGCCTGCGGCTCGTGTTCGATCCGGGGGCGAAATCTGGCACTTCTCAGCTGCCCAGAAAATCCGCGCTGCCCGCCCTCCTGAAGTTTTCGCCTTCGTCGCATCTGTGATGCACTCCATGGACTGCACTGCGTTTGCAAGTAAGCCCGAAAAGCTGCCTCCGCCTGCGGCTGGTGCTCGATACGACTAGCTAAATCTCGCACTTCTGGGCTATCCAGAAATCCGCCTCGCGCCGCTTCTGAACTTTCCGCCCCTGGCCGCATTTGTGATGCACTCCATAGACTGCACTACGCTTGCGAGTAAGCCCGAAAGCCTGCCTCCGCCTGCGGCTCGTGCTCGTGACGCCGGGGCCCTGCTCCCAGGGTGGGCTGCCCCGTTGCAGGTTTTTGTAGTGCATTTCGTGAAGTGCACTACAAAATAGGGGAGGGTGAAGTCGAATGTTTTTGAGGAAGAGAGCAAACCGGGTTTTGCTGTTGCGGTCCTATCGGGACGGCGAAGGCAAGGTGCGTCAGGCAAGACTGGGCCATTTTTTGAGTGTGCAAGAGGCTCGGGACAGCTTGCGGTCTCAGGACTGGCGTGATGACTTCAGTCGTCGCAACGTGGGACTGAAGATTGACTGGGACGGGCTTGCCGACCAGGCGGAGCAACTGCCTGACGCGGACGTTAAGCCCGTTCCTCAGCGACCGCTGGGACTAAGGGTGGAAGAGGCCCTGAGCACCTTTCTTCGGCTCTGGCCGCAATTGGAAGACGCCCGGCGAAAACGCGAAATCGCCGATCTGCTGCGCGAGCAATTGCGACGGATGGAAGCGCCCGAATCTGAACTAGAGACCCTTCAATGGCAAGCGGAAGCGGCTCTCGAGCCGCGCCGAACCCAACGACAGGATGGAAGCGCGGACTTTTACCTGAAAACGCTCGGGGAGCGGGCTTCCCAGTTGCAAGAACAAGGCCGAATGGACGAGGCCTGTGGCCTGCTCGAGCGTCGAGTGACAGCCAATCCGAGCGAGCAAAATCTGGCAGAATACGGTGCCGTCTTACAGATGCTCGGGCGGACCGAAGAAGCCATCGCGCAATATCGACGGATTCCCCGTGCCAACCCGATTCGTCACTACAACCTGGCCTCGCTTTACTGCACTAAGGGGCGAATGGACGAAGCTCTGACCGCGGTGATGGATGGCCTGCTGCGCGATTCCAGGATTGCCCGCGCCACCACGGCTCTTCGAGAGGGACGCCCGCCTGACCACGGCCAGGAATACTGGGAGAAGTTCGGGCATCTGTGGGACCCGATCGGGCGCTGGTTTCTCATGGGAACCTACGCTCAGCCGCTGGTGAAGCTTCGTCTGTCCAACGCGGCTGGTTCGCGTGTCTTGCCTCGCATGCTGGTCAAAGGAAAGCCGCGTGCCTTGCTACTCCAGCGAGTTCTCTACTGGGACCCGCCCCAACCGAAAACTCAGGTGGTGGCCCGACGCAAGCGATCCAAAACGGCTTCCCAAGAAGGCTCTTGAGGCGGCTTTTCGACCACAATGACATCCACCCCGGACTCATCCAGTTCGCGCAGGGCTGCGTAAAGGCGGCTCCCATACTCGGCCGCCGAAGCTGGCATAACCACTTCGGCCGTGGCGCCGCGAGAAGTGAAGCCCAACCAGGCCCAGCGGCCCGAGGGGGTATCGCCGTCGTCCCAATGGGTGGGGGTACGCGGAGCATAGTGACGGTCCAGCGCTCCCGGCACGCGAGGGGCGGTCTGATCGGAAGACGCCAAGGGACCCGTGACTTCTTCCAGTTCTGCCCGCGAAAGTTGGCCCGGCCGCAGCAAACGAGGTTGGGGGCCGGTCAGGTCGACAATGGATGACTCCAATCCCACCGGGCAGGCACCGCCGTCCAGCACGGCCAGGTCGGGGAATTCCGAATTTACGTGAGCGGCGCGGGTGGGGCTGGTGTGTCCGAAGCGATTGGCCGAAGGGGCCACTACCGGTTGCCCCAGTTCTCGCAGCGTCTCCAAAGTCAGAGGATGGCGCGGCACGCGCAGCGCTACACTGTCCTGCCCTCCGGTGATGAGCGGACTGACGCGCGCCAGACGCGGCACCACCATGGTCAGGGGACCGGGCCAGAACCGCTCGGCCAGGCGTTCGAAGAGGGGAGGCAGCACGCCCCAATGGGCGGCCCAGTCGGCCTCACCCAGGTGAACGATCAGCGGGTGATCGGCCGGTCGGCCTTTCAGAGCGAAGACCTGGCGGATGGCGGCTTCCTGAGTGGCGTCGGCGGCCAATCCGTAAACGGTTTCGGTGGGGATGGCCACCAGTTGGCCACTGCGTAAAAGTTCGGCTGCTTGGGACGGGGTCACGAAACCGAGTTCAACTGCTCCGAGACAAAACCATTCAGCAACAGCTTGGCAGCCTGGCGATGAGGATCGCCGGCCAGGGCCTGTTTTTCGTCGACCGGCTGGCTGTTGAGCAAAGTGGTGAAGCGTTGGTCGCCTTTCAGGTCGACGCGAGCCTTGTCGATAATCTCGTTGGCGATGACTGCATAGCCCACGTCGCTGGGGTGAATGCCGTCAAAGCTGAACATCCCCTGATAGCCCCGGCGATCTTCGGAACCGGTGAAGATGTTGGTGACCGTGACCGCCTCACCCTCGCCCCGCAGAGGAATGCCTTCGCGCGCGGCCCGGCTCAAAGTGGCGTTGACGTCCACCAGATGAACCCGCTCATGTTTCGCGTCCAGGTCCTTCAATAGTCCGTTGTATTCGCTGACGCGCTTCTGAATGGTGGCGGTTTCTTCCGGATCGAGAGCTTCGGCCTCGGTGAAGACACCGCCGCCGCCGCGCATCGCCGTCATCGACAGCAGAGCCGCATCCAGGTCCTTTTCCGTCTTCACCTTATAGTAGTGCGTCAGCTTTTTGAGGATCTGAGCCAGGCCCACGCGCGTGCCCTCCGGGAAATATTCGCGCCCGTCCTTTCCCTTGCCGGCCACTTTGGTGGGCAATTTCCAGTTGGAGATCTTGTCGGTGACGTCGCAGCCGCCCGGCAAAACCATGCGGAAGGGCAGCGGGCCGACCTTCTCGCCCAGCTTGAACAGATGCGGAATCACCGTTACGTCGGGAATGTTCATCAACATGATCTCGGCGTCGGTTTCTTGGAGCAGACGCGTGACCGTGCCATTGGGGCCGGCCATAGTGGAGGCGAAACCTGGAATCACCTCGGGCGTGTCGACCAGCTCGGTCTTGCTCCAGGGCCATTTCTTGTGCTCGACCTTCCAGGGCCGATCTTCCATTGGGGTCAGGGACAGATCGTTGACTTCGCCGGTCAAAGCGCCCGCCAGCGCATCGTTGTTGCCGGCCCAGAGCATCACCATGTCGGGCTTTTGGGCGATGGCCGAATCGATCTGGGAAACGCCGTGCTTGGCCGAGCGGCCCCCCTGGGTGATCTGGCGGATAAAAGGAACCTCGGCCAGCATCGCCCCCTTGCCCTCGATGCCCATGATCACTTCGTGGGCGTAGTCTTTGACATTGCTGACGGTGTTGAGGTGGCGGGCCTCCAGTCCGGGGATGGCGAAGTTTTGCACCTCACCCTTCTCCAGCCGTTGACCCATGCCGCCGGCGTGATAGATGCCGGTGTAGAGCCACTCGGGGGGATTGATTCCCACGGCGGTGGCGGCCATCGGGGCCAGATGCGCCAGGCCCGCGATGGAATAGCGCCAGGCGGTTTTCATCAAGGAGCTGTCCGGGCTCATGAAAAGTTTCGGAGGAATGCCGTTTTCGCTCAGCAGCGGTTGCTTGAACTGCATCGCGCCCTGTTTGGCGATGAGGGCGGGATAAGAATGCTGCTGGCGGCTACCCACCAGGTTGCAGTCTTGCATACCAGCCGTCAGGCTGTCGCCGATGGCCACCAGTTTAGGGGCCTTTCGCGGCAGCGGAGCGGGCGAATGCGAGGAAACTTTCATACAGACAGTCTAGGCACTACCGGGGCCATGCATGTTACAAAAAGGTGACATGGTCATGACTACCAGGGCATTGCCAGTCCCAAGAGAACTCGCCTGAATGGAGCCGCTCCGCCCATCTCAGCCGAACTGGATGCAGTCTGCCCGGCCCAAGCTCAAGAGTACGGCTCAGGAGAGCTCCCCGGACGGGCCCTCGCCTTATGCCGGAGCCGCCGATTCTTTTCGGGAGATGGCTCGCCAAAAGCTCAAGCCCACCTACTCCTATCCGGGCGCCAAACTGGTGGAATTTACGGCCCTGCAATTGGCCGAGGCTCACTACCTGAAGCAGGGGCAAGGCGAAGTGACCCCGGCGCCCGCCGTCGGCCAGCCTCGATCCGGTATGCTGGGGAACCAGGCCTACATGAACTCGCTGGTCAGCGCCCAGTTGACCTGCCTTCCCGCTCTGGCTCCCCTGCTGGTGGGCGTACTGGGAGACCTGGACCCGCAGAAAATTTCCGGAGTCTCGCATTCCAACGGCGACAACAAGTGGAACATCGCCGGAGGCAGCCTGGCGGATCAAATCCGGGTCAGCCAGGCGATCGGAGGCCAGCAGCAAGCCCTGGGATTTCCGCTCACAGGGGTACTCGATGGAGCCGAGCCGGAACGCGTATCCCAGGCGCTCCAGCCTTTGCGGGAACAGATCGGTCCGGAACGGCTTCAGAACCTTCTCAAGAACGTCCACATTCAGACCTACCTGGGCGAAGTCCAGTCCGGCCCGAGTGCGGGAATGGGAGGACTGGGCGGCGGGGGGCAGGTGGCCATTGCCCGAGATGCCCTGCTGGACCCGGAAAAAGCCAGGGACTATTTAGGGCACGAAATCGGGCACCTGGTGGATGAAGAGATGGGCCGCAAATTCGGCGTCTTGCTCCTCAGCGACCACCCCGTCAGTCCCTTTGGTAAAGGGGAGGTCGGCGATTTCCGCAGCGACTACGCCCGACGCAACCGGATGGAGGATTTCGCCGAAACCCACACCGACCTGATGCTGAACTGGCGCCTCTACAAGCAGTTTCCCGAGCTCGGCATGCTGGCACGCGGCAAGTACGGCGAGAAGCTTACCTTCATCGCGCAGAACTGCTACGACTGGACCTTTGCCGCGCCCCGGCCCCATCTGGTGAAAATGGCTGAGGATGTGCGCTCCGGTCAGTCTCCGCTGGGCTACCGCAACGCCGCGGGCGAATTGGTCGAGGCCGACAAGACGCTGCAGAGAATCCTCAAGACGCTCCAGGCTCACACAGGCCCGGGCGGGGTTCTGGACGAGGAAAAGGTTTTCGCCGTCAGCCGACCCGAGCAGACTCGCCGCCGCTGGGTTCTCGACGCTCTCCGTCAGCAGCCTGGAGAAACGCGGCAGGCCGTCTCCGTGCAAGAAACCGCCCGAGACATTCAGCGGGCCGCCTCGCTGATCAAAGGGGACCCCGAGAAGCCGCGGCTGGGCGGTTCGGTTCTGCGCGCCCTGGAAATGGGCGGGCCGATTTTTGCCGCTCAGTGCGGGGAGCAACTGGGCGATGCACCGGAGGTGCGCAAATATCTCGACTCGATGACCACGGTCGCCGGGACGACCTGGCAGCCCGGCACCTTCTAGCTCGATGATGCAGCCTTTCCAGCCGCTTGGTCCGCGCCAACCCTGGGTGGATTCGGCAGGGCTGCTCAAGCGCAACCAGTTAGGCGTTCCCTCGGAAGAAGCTCCGCCTGCCACCTCTCACGACTCCGTGTCGTTTTCGAAAAAAGACAAAGAGCGCGAAGAGCGGGAGCGCAACCAGAAAACCTATCGTCGGCCCACCTTTCCCATGCCTCCGGTTCCGGCACCGCGCCAGGCCGCCGGCGGCGGCTTCCTCATGAAGGGCGCGCCCGAGCCCAAAGCCGAGAAGCCCATGAAGGAAGAAGACCTGCCCAGCTATGGCCGTTGGAGCGGTCCCGCCCTCGAGCCGGAGCCCTGGCCCGACCTGGAAGTGGAAGTGGACTGGAGCTGCCCGGACTGGATCGAGCCCTTGCTGGCCGATCCTCCGGACCACCCGGGCCGCAGTCGACTGGCCTGGCTGCTGTGCCGCTTCGGACCCGGCATCGCCCGGCGCTGCATCGATTTTGGACTGACGGTTCATCTGGGGGCCGAGTTTGCCCGTCACGAGCTCCAGGTGACGGTGCTGTCGGGAGCCCCGCCCGTGCAGATTTACGAAGCCTTCGCCCGAGCCTACGACCTGGCTCTCGGGGATGGTCTTTGCGCCAGCCTCAGTTCCCTGGCGGTACTCTCGAATTACCATCAGTGCCGTGCCCAGGATCCCCGCTGGACCGGACCCGATCACTTCTTCGCCGAGCAGCTGGCGGGGTTTCTCAGCGGAGGGGTAGCGGCCTCGGTGGCCATGGGTGGGTACGTCGATTATCTAATCAAGCAGTCTCATGGTTGACAGTGCTTCGGCTTTTGCCTATACTCCGCAAATACTACCGACCCCCCGCCTTGCGGGAGGCAGCAACGAGGAACCCTTTCGATGGCGAAAGTCAGCAAAGTCGTAAACAATAACCGTCGCCGGGAAATGGCATTGCGCCATAAGGCCAAGCGCGATGAGCTTCGCAAGAAAGCCATCGATCCCAAAGTCAGCCCTGAAGAACAGGAAGCTGCGCGGATCAAGCTTCAAGCCATGCCCCGCAACGGTTCACTCACTCGCGTGGTCAACCGCTGCCAGATCTCGGGCCGCCCCAAGGCTGTATACCGCAAGTTCATGCTTTCGCGTATCGTGCTCCGAGAAATGGCTCACCAGGGCTTGATTCCGGGAATGAAAAAAGGCAGCTGGTAAAACAGCGCCTGACCGGTCTGAACAAAACCACCTAACGGTGGTTTTGTTGTTTTGTGAGGAAATTTGTACCAGAGCCTGATTCGCGCCTCCCTTCAGGAGGGCATCGAGTTACGCCAAAAGATGCTGGAGCTGGCCGACGAAATCGAGGCCGGTGGTAAGCTGCTGATCGAATCTCTGGCTGCAGGCGGTCGCATCTTCTTCTGCGGGAACGGCGGCAGCGCCGCCGACTGCCAGCACCTCGCCGCCGAGCTGGTGGGCCGTTTTGAGATGGACAACCAGCTCAACGCCCTGGCGCTCACCACCGACACCTCCATCCTCACGGCCGTGGCCAATGATTTTGGCTATGAGCAGATCTACGTGCGTCAACTGCGCGCGCTGGCACGCCCGGGAGACTGTCTGGTGGCCATCAGCACCTCCGGAAATTCTCCCAACATTGTCAAGGCGGTCGAGGCCGCCCGCGAAATTGGCTGCTCCACCGTCGGTCTGGCGGGCGGGCAGGGAGGCCAACTGGCCCAACTGTGTACGCATACGCTGGTCGTTCCCTGCGTGCGTACCTGTCGCACCCAGGAGATCCATCTGTCAGTCGGTCACATCTGGTGCGAAATGATCGAGGAAGCCCGTCGTGCTGGGCAGCTCCCCTGACCCGCTGAGAGTCGGACTCTTCTCCAACATCTATCGCCCCATCATCAGTGGGGTGGTCAACTCCATTGATTTGATCCGCAAAGAGCTCCTGAACCAGGGCCATTGTCCCTTCGTGTTTGCGCCCCGCGCCCCCGGCTATCGAGACGCCCACTCTGGCGTCTGGCGTTTCCCCTCTATCGAGCTCAGCCGGCGCGTGAAGTATCCGCTGGCCAATCCTTGCTGGCCGCCCACTCACTATGCCATCTCGCAAAGCCGCCTGCAGGTCGTTCACGCCCATCATCCCTTCTGGTTGGGCGAAGTCGGCTGGATGTGGGCCAGGCTGCAAAAGATCCCGCTGGTGTATACCTTTCACACGCAGTATGAGCAGTACTGCCATTACCTCAAGCTGCCCCAGGCGCCCTTGCGGGCCGTGACGCGCTGGGCCGTGAAAAGCTTTACCAGTCGCTGCAACTTGATCATCGCGCCCAGCCCGGCCATTCGCGACGTCATGCAGGACCTGGGCATTCGCACCTGGACCGAAACCTTGCCCAATGCCATCGATCTGGAACGTTTCCAGGGGCGGCGCGACCGGCAGGCCCTGCGCCAGCAGCTGGGCTGGCCTCAAGATGCACCCATCGCCATTTACGCTGGCCGGCTCGGCCGCGAGAAGAATCTGCCGTTTCTCTTGCAGGCCTTTACACGGGTGCCGGGGGCCTGTCTGGCCATTGTCGGCGATGGTCCGGATTTGCCGGCCTTGCGCCAACAGGCCCGTGACCTCGGGGTGACCGAGCGAGTGCTTTTTACCGGTGGGGCCAGCTATCCGGAGATGCCCAACTACTACGCGGCCGCGGATTTCTTTTGCATGAGTTCGACCACCGAGGTGAAGCCATTGGTGGTGCTCGAGGCTCTGGCTTCGCGGCTGCCGGTGGTGGCGGTTTCCGCCTGCGGTACGGCCGATACCGTCAGTCACGGTCATGACGGACTGCTGACTTCGGAGCGCCTGGACGACTTTGCCGGAGCCTGCGCTCGCCTGTGCGACGACCGCAAGCTCCGACTGGATATGTCCGAAGAAGCCGGCCGCTCGGCCGAAAGTTACTCGATCGAACGCTACACCGGCCGCCTGGTGGAACTCTACCGCGAGGCCGCCCGCCGCATCAGTGCTTCTTGAGCGACATGATGAAGACGAAGATGGCGATGGCCGTGACCACCGCGAAGAAGATCTTCCAGAAGCTGTAGGGGGCTTCGCCGGAAACCTTGCCGGTCTCGCCGTTGACTAGAAAGCGATAGACTTTGTCGTTGTAGCGGTAGGCGGCTACGTAAACCGGCAGCAGGCAGTGCTTCCAGGTGACCGAGGAGAGCTTCATGGAGATCCGCAGGTTGCGGTGGGTGTCGCCGGGCACCTCGCTGGAGCAAGCCGAATACTCGTTTTGCTCAAAGCGTTGCTGGCCTTTTTCCCAGGCCTCACTCGGACCGACTGCGTACTCCTCGGCTCCCCAGCCGGACAAATAGCTGGCCTGGTAGCCGACCAGATTCTGGGTGGTGTGGAAAGGCTCGAGCACTCGCACCAAAGCTTCCGACAGGCCTTTGGAGGCACAGATCAGCAGATCGTCATAATTGCCGCGGTGGTGACCCGAAGACGGCTCCCAGCGGGTGTGCTGAACCTGACGCGTCTCGCGCTTGCCCTCGGAATTGGTGTATTCCTCGGTGACATAGTAATGGTAGCCGCTCTCGGCGTTCCAGCGCGTGTCGGCCTGGGCGTCGAAAGTCCAGAAAGGTGCATAGACGCCCCCGATCTCCTGGACTTTGGCCATACGCTTCAGGTTATTGGGGCGGAACCAAAGCGAGCCGACCCACTCACTGAACTTGGAGCCCGCCTGCTCCTTGGTAACTTTGAAAGGAATCAAGCTCTCGGGCCGGATCAGTTGCGTGTTGGCGGGGCGCTCGATGACGGTGTCGGAACCGCAAAAACAGCACTTGCCCGAAGTCACCTTGTCGGGGTAGTTGATGGCCGCTCCGCACTGCTTGCACTGCAGGGCCTGAGTGGGCAGACCGTACCCTTTGGCGGCGTCGGAATTGAGGAGCTCCGACAGGGCCCGCTCCACCACGTTGGGCGGGGGGTCGCCCTTTTGCAGCTTGTCCAGTTCGATCTCGGCGTCGCAGTATTCGCAACGAAGTTTCTGCAGGTCGGCGGCAAAGATCAAGGTTGCGCCGCAACCCGGGCAATCGCAACGTTTGCTGTTGGCTGTCTCAGTCTGCATTTCTACCCTCCCGGAGGTGATGGAAGGGATGGTTTCTCACTTCCTTTCTTTGTCCCTGGGCAGGAAAGTGTTCAGGCCTCCCTAAACTTGCTTTGGCCAAGTGTTCATAACTTGGCCATAATTCCCTGAACATGAAAGTGTTTAGGTGTGAGGGTGAACCTGATCTTACCGCCGCAACGCTCGCGCATCCGCGAAGACATCACTCAGGCCGTGGGGGACGTGCCCATCGTGCGCCTGCGCCGAGTGGCCAGCGTCTGTGAGACCAGTTCGTGTTACCTCAAGCTGGAGAGCTGCAATCCGGGCGGTTCGATCAAGGAAAAGAACGCCACCGTGCTGGTCAACCAGGCTGAAGAAGCGGGTCTACTGAAACCGGGCGGGACGATTATCGAATCGAGTTCCGGGAATTTCGGCATCGGCCTGGCCATTGTGGGGGCCGCCCGCGGCTACCGCGTCATCATCGTGGTCGACGCTAAGACCACCCAGGCATTCCGCCGTATGCTCAAGGCTTACGGGGCCGAGCTGGCCGAGGTCAACGAGATGGACGCCTCCGGCTCCATGCAGAAAGCCCGCATTTCGCTGGCCACCCACCTGGCGGAAACCATTCCCGGCGGCTGGTATCCCTGTCAGCACTACAATCCTAACAATCCGGATGCTCACGCATTGTTTACCGCAAGAGAGATCGAAGAGGCCTTCGGTTCGGAACTGGACGCGTTGGTGGTGGGTGTTTCCACCGGCGGCCAGATGTCCGGTTTGGCCCGCTATCTCAAGCCGCGTTACCCCAACCTGCAGCTGGTGGGGGTCGATGTGCAGGGCTCGGTCATCTTCGATCCCGCCCCGGCGCCCTACAAAATGACCGGCATCGGACTCTCTTTCCGGCCGCCCAATCTGGACTACGAAGCCATCGACAAAGCTTATGTGGTGCCGGAGAACCTGGCCTACTCGATGTGTCACGCGCTGGCCTAGCGCGAGGGCTTGCTCTTGGGTTCTTCCACCGGGGCCATTGTTTCGGCCGGCCTGCATCTGGCTCAGCAAATGCCTCCCGGCAGTCGCATCGCCATGATCAACCCCGACCGTGGCGACCGCTATCTGGAAACGATTTACGACCTCGACTGGCTCCAGGACAACGGCTTCACGCTCATTCCGGCCGAACATATGGACGTGGCCATTGAGCAACTGTGCAGCTGTGAATCCCCCCGCTGAGTCCGAAAGTCCCTCGCTTGGCCAGTTAGCCCGCCAACTGGTGCCACTGTCCCTGTCGGACGCCGCCATGGCCCTGGCCGACCCCTTGCTGGCCGTCACTCTCACTCGTCTGCCCTCCCCGGAAGTGCAGCTGGCCGCTCTGGGGGTGGTCAAAGCCCTGGCCAACTTCCTGGAAAGTCCCATCATCATGGTCTTGCACGCCTCCACCGCCCTTTCGGGTTGGGCGCGCTCGCGCACCGCCCTGGGCCGTTTCGTGCTGCTGCTGGCCTCGCTGCTGACGGTCTTGTTTCTCTCTCTCAGCCTGCCCAGCGTTCACCATTGGCTGACGGCGGATGTCTACAGTCTGGTGCCGGAAGTGGCGGCGGCTACGCGATGGCCCCTCTTGATCATGTGCCTGTGGCCGGCCGTCATCGCCTTGCGTCGCATTCATCAAGGTCAACTCATCTTGCAAGGGCGCGGAAAGTTCATGGGCATGGCTTCGCTTTTGCGCGTGGCCGCTTTCTCTTTGACCTTGTTCCTGGGCGGCTTCTGGGGCTTGCCTGGAGCCACCCTGGGAGCCCTGGCCACGATGGGAGGCCTGTGGGTGGAAGCTTTGCTGGTGGTGCGCTGGACGCGCCAGCAGGCGCTAATCGACCGGGAACCGGCCGCCCCGCTGCCCACCGACCTTCCCGGAGTCAGCCGCTACTACGCGCCGCTGGCGCTGACCATGCTGCTCATGTGGGGTGGGCGGGCCGCCCTGGTGGCCGTGCTGGCGCGCGCCCAGGATTCCGAGTTGGCTCTGGCCGCCTGGTCGGCTTCCTGGGGGTTCGTGATTCTGATCGCCAACCTCAGCCGCATGGTGCAGCAACTGGTCATCAAATATGCCCGTCAGGTCCCGGCCGCCCGCCTGGCCGGGTTGGGATTGCTGGCCGGGGGGTCGTGCTCGTTCCTGTTGACCCTGCTGGGCCACACGGGGCCCGGCCAACAACTGCTGGCCCTGCTCATCGGCGGCGACCCCAGGCTGTTGGTGGCGGCCGAAGCGGTGGTCGGCTACAGCTTGCTGGTGCCGCTGTTGGTGGCCGCCCAGAACGTCCTGCAGGGCTTTTGCATCGTGGTCGGCCGCAACACCTGGGTCAACGGAGCCGGGCTGGTGGGCGTGTCTCTGACCCTCTTGGCGGCCCACTGGGGCGTGCAGCAAGGCTGGCCCGGAGCCAGCGTGGGAGCCGGAGCGGTGGCTCTGGGGCTGCTGGCCGAAGTGGCCCTGTTGGCCGCTTTCCGGCCCTGGAAATCCATCGCCTGAAGTTTTGCCAAGGCCCATCCGGCGCATAGGAATTCCGATGAAACTACCCACCATTGATGAGGCCATCGGCAACACGCCGCTGGTGCGACTGCGTCACCTGGACGCCGGCCTGGCCTGGCCCGTCTGGGTCAAGTGCGAACATCTCAATCCCGGCGGCAGCGTCAAAGATCGATTGGCTCTGGCCATCGTCAACACGGCCGAACAAGAAGGTCGTATCCGGCCGGGGGACACCTTGATCGAAGCCACCGCCGGCAATACCGGCATGGGACTGGCTTTGGTGGGACTGGCGCGCGGCTACCGAGTGGTTTGCGTGCTGCCGGAGAAAATGAGCCAGGACAAGCGCGACGCCCTGGCCATGCTGGGGGCCGAAGTGATCATGGCGCCCAACGCTCCCCCGGATTCCCCCGAAAACTTTCGCCAGGTGGCCGCCCGGCTGGCTCAGGAGCGCGGCTGGTTTCTCACCGAGCAGTTCTCCCATCCGGCCAATCCGCGCATTCATTACCAGACCACCGGCCCGGAAATCTGGCGCCAGAGTGGGGGAGAGGTGCGCACCTTTGTGGCTGGAGCGGGCACTGGAGGAACCATCAGCGGAGCCGGCCGGTACCTCAAGGAGCAGTGTCCCGGCCTTCAGGTGGTGTTGGCCGACCCGCTCGGTTCTCAGTTGGGCAGCTACGCGCTGACCGGAGAATATCGGGGAGACGGGCCTTATCTGGTGGAGGGAATCGGTGCCAGCAAGGCGCCGGAAAATCTGGAAATCCAGATAATCGACGCGGTCGAAACCGTCAGCGACGAGGAAAGTTTCCAAGTCACCCGGGATTTGATTCGAAAGGAAGGCCTTTGGGTAGGAGGCTCGTCGGGAACCGCCGTGGCCGCCGCTCTGCGCCGCGCCGCGCTTCCCGAGACCGGCGGCCCGGTGGTGGCGCTGGTGACCGACAGCTGGGATCGGTATTTCTCACGGCCTTGGTTAAAGGAGTAAGTACGTAGTGTCAGATCAGGGATGGTTGCCCGGACAACGGGTTCGTAACGAAGGAGAGCCGGGCCTCGGCCTCGGCATAGTCAGCCAGCAAGGCAACTCGCGAACGGTGGCCGTCTATTTTCCGGCCGTCCAGGAAAACCGGGTCTACAGCCTGGCCAGCGCGCCCCTGCGTCGCTTTCATCTCGCTCCCGGACAAGTGGCCATGCTGGCCAAGGGCGGCAGTTTTCGGGTGGAAAAGCTCTTCCTCAAGAACGGGTTGATCCATTACACCGGGGGCGGCAAGACCATCTGTGAAACCGACCTGGCCGACCGCAGCACATCCTCGGGTCCCACCGAGCGCCTGGCCGAAGGCGAGCTTACCGCCGTCAATACCTTCGACCTGCGCGTCCAGGGCTGGCAACAGCGCGGCGACATTCTGAGCAAGCGCTATCGCGGCCTGACCGGTGCGCGCGTAGCCCTCATGCCGCACCAGCTGGCCATCGCCACCAAGGTGGCCGCCCGCGAATTGCCGCGCGTGCTGCTGGCCGACGAGGTCGGTCTGGGTAAGACCATCGAAGCCTGCATGATCTACTCCATGTTGCGGGCCGTAGGACGTGCCGACCGTGTGCTGGTGCTCACTCCCGCCTCGCTGGTGCACCAGTGGTTGACCGAACTCTACCGTCGCTTCAACGAACTGTTCAAAGTGGCTCACAGCGAACTCGAGGGCCTGGTCGATGAAATGCCTCTGCTGGGCGGCATGGAAGACGAAATCGAGAATCCTTTTGAAGACGCCTCGCGCATCATCGCGCCCATCGAAATGCTGCGCGACAAGCGCGTGTTGCAGATGGCCCTGGAAACCCCCTGGGACCTGCTGATTGTGGATGAAGCCCACCACCTGCGCTGGTCGCGCACTCAGGTCAGTCAGGAATACCGCTGCGTGCAGGCGCTGGCCCAGCGCTCGCGCGGTTTGCTGCTGCTGACCGCCACCCCGTTGCGTCAGGGCCTGGAGACCCAGTTCGCCCTGATGCACCTTGTGGACCCGGACCGTTTTGCGCGTCTTGACGATTTTCTCGAAGAGAACAAGCACCTTATGGAGGTCGGCAACGCCGCCCGCGCCCTGGCTCAGGGCTCCAAGACGGCCGCCAAGGACCTGCGCAAACTCTTTCCCGACGACCACGACCTGCACGAGTGCCTGGACCAGCCGGACAAGGCTTTGCCCTTGCTGGTGGACCGCCACGGTACCGGTCGCGTGTTGGTGCGAAACCGCCGCGAGCGCCTGACCGGCTTTCCGGGTCGCCACCTGCAGTCGTTTCCACTGCCCTGTCCGTCCAGCTGGAAGAACGCCGAGCTTTACCCGGAGGTGGCTCAACTGGAGCGCATGCTGCAGCGCACGCCGGTCCCGGTGGGCGGGGGAGAGCGCAGCAAGCCCGTCCTGAAAGACGATCCGCGCTGGATGTGGACGGTGGAGTGGATTCGCGCTTTGCCGGCCGGCACCAAAGTGGTGGTGATGGCCGCTCGGGTCAAAGCCGTGCTGCGTCTGGAAAAGTTCTTCCGCGAAAAGACCGGACTGAAAGTGGCTGTGTTTCACGAGGAACTGAGCCTGATTGAGCGCGATCGTCAGGCTGCTTACTTCGCTGAAGATGACGGCGCCCAGGTTCTGCTGTGCAGTGAAATCGGTGGCGAAGGCCGCAACTTCCAGTTCTGCAGTCACCTGCTGTTGTTCGACCTGCCGGTTCATCCCGATGCTCTGGAGCAGCGCATCGGTCGACTCGACCGCATCGGACAGAAGGGTACCATTCAGGTGGCCGTGCCCTACGTCGAAGGCACGCCCAGTCAGGCGCTTTTCGAATGGCACAAGCTGACCGGCGTCTTCGAAAAGCCGCTTCCCAGCGGCGACCCGCTCATGGATCGTCTGCAAGAAGGCCTGTTCACCATGCTTCAGTCCTTCACGCCGCGCAACAAAAACCGCCAGGCCGAGCTGGCCGCCTTCCTGGAAAAGACCAAGGAAACGCTGGCCCTGCATTTGCAAAACGTGCAGGCCAATGTCGACTTCCTGGTGGACATCAACTCCTATGACCAGGAGCTGGGGGAGTCTCTCAAGGCCGAGATTCTGGCGGCTCCGGTGGAGCCGCTGAAGGACTGCATCAGCGACATGCTCGAGCATTTCGGAGTCATCGAAGAAGAATTGGCCACGCCCGGTCTGCTCAAGATCAAAGCCGGCGATCTGATGAAGGTCGACCCCTACCCGGGCCTGCGCGACGGCGGCTGTCTGGCCACCTACGACCGGTCCATGACGCTGGCCCGCGAAGAAGTCCAGTTTCTCAGCATGGATCACCCGTTGGTGGAGGGCACCCTGGGCCTGCTGCTGGATCAGGCCGAAGGCAAGGCCTGCACCGGCCTTTGGGAAGGAGCTCCCGAGCAGAACCTGATGGTTCAGTTCTTGTTCCTGCTGCAGGCGGTAGGCCCGGCTCGTCTGGACCTGCATCGCTACCTGGCCCCCACGCCCTTGATCATCAACGTAGACATGAAGGGCAATGTGCGCGACGACCTGCAACCGGGCAAACTTTCCAGCATGGGCAACGCGCTCTGGACGCGCCTGGCCGGTCCCACCCTGACTCGCCTGCCTCAGATGCAGGAGACCGGCACGGCCGAGGCTCAGCAGCGTCTGGGAGGGCTGATTCAGGAAGCCGTGCGCAAGGCCGAGGAGCAGCTGGAGAACGAGCGCTTGCGCCTGGAATATCTGGCCCAGCACAACAACGTTTCGCCCACCGAATTGGCCGCTCAGCAGGCCCGCGCCAGCGAGACCCTGGACTGCCTGAACCAGGCCCGGGTGGAGTTGGACGCGGTCCGAGTCATCGTGCTGGATCCGCGTAAGGATGCCTGAACTTCCTGAGGTCGAGAGCGTTCGTCGCTCTCTGCTGCCCTATTTGCCGGGACGGGTGATCGAAGAAGCGGTCGTCCACCATCCCAAGGTGCTGGTTTTTCCCAGTCCGGCCGAGTTTGTCGAATCGCTGCAGGGCGCTCGCTTTGAGCGTCTCGAGCGGCGCGGCAAACTGCTGATTTTTCAACTACCGCCCTGGGTTCTGCTGGTGCATCTGGGAATGACCGGGCAAATCACTTTTCGCGATCCCGGTCGGGCTGACACTCCTTTCGAGCGTCACGCCCACACCGGGTTGCAGCGCACCCTGCAGCACCCGGTCGATCAGCACACCCATATTTCGCTCAACTTTGCCGATGGTTGCGCCTTGCTCTATCGAGACATCCGCAAATTTGGTAAGTGGCGTCTGATTCACCGGGATAACCCGAGGCTCCAGGTCGAGTTGTCGCGCGTCGGCACCGACCCGCTGACCGAGGACTGGAAGTTTGAGCCCTTCTACAAGGCCGTCACGCGCAGCGACCGGCCCATCAAGGCTATCATTCTTGATCAACAGGTCTCCGCGGGCGTGGGCAACATCTACGCCGACGAAGCCCTCTTCGTGGCCGGTATCCGCCCGGAAGTGCGCGGAAAGAACCTTTCCAAGGCTCGCCTGAAAAAACTTTTTGCGGCCATTCCCGAGGTGCTGGAAAAGGGTCTCCAATACGGCGGCACCTCCTTTTCGGACTATGTGGACGCGGACGGCAAAAAGGGCAGCAATCAAGAGAAACTGCTGGTTTACGGCCGCTATGGTCAACCCTGCTACAAGTGTCAGCAGACCCTGCTGCGCACCACCGTCGCCCAACGCACCAGCACCTGGTGTAAAGTCTGTCAAAAGTAAACGGAAAAGGTCTTTTCCTACTTGAGTAAAATTCTCCGGGCAAATCCAATGCAGCGAGTTTGAGGAGGAGCGATGGACCGTTTGAATCAGGCCAAGACACCGACGGAGGTGTATCAGGCGGCTCTGGATCTCGTTCTGGAGCGGCTCAAGCCCGAGCGCGCCCTGATCTTTTACGGGTATGACGCCCAGGAGCAGTTGGCCGCCCAGGTCGGTCACAATCTGGACCCCAAAACCGTTCTCGATATGGGAGACGTTTCGCTGGGCATCCTCCAGGACGCCATGGAGGCCGGTGAAGCCAAGATGCTGGTCGACGCCATGCAAGATCCGCGTTTCGGCGAGCGCACCAGCGCCGTGCTCTCGGGCATCCGCTCGGTGCTCAGTTGTCCCATTCGCGACGACGGCGGCGAAATCGAAGGATTGATTTACCTGGACAGCCGGATTCAGTCGGCCGCCTTCAAGCAGGCCGACCTGCCCTGGCTCAACGAGTTATCGTTGGCCATACAGAATCGCCTGACGGCACTGAAATAAAAAAAGCCCCGGTAAACCGGGGCTTTTTGCTTGGTGCGGGGAGAGGGACTCGAACCCTCACGAATTGCTTCACACGCCCCTCAAACGTGCGCGTCTACCAATTCCGCCATCTCCGCGAAAGCAGGGGGGACCTTTTGGGGGAGACGGGTCGTCCCCCCCGGTATCGAGGGCAGGGGTATTATAGCAGACGCGAATTGCTTGTCAACCAAGGGTTCTCAGCTTTCTGAGTCGAACGGATGGCGCCAATGAAATCCTCGTCTAGCCCGTCCGGGCTGCTCGCGAGGGGGGACGAAATCGAGGCGCTGGTGGAGCGTCTCATGAGATGTAAGGTCATCGCGGTCGACGCCGAGATGGACTCTTACTTTAGCTATCAGACCAAGCTCTGCTTGATACAGATCTCGACCGAGCATGAAGATGCTCTCATCGATCCCCTGGCGAACGTTGACCTCTCGGCTCTGCGCCGCCCCTTCGAAGATCCCGGTATCGTCAAGATTCTGCACGCGGCCGATAACGACGTGCCGTATCTGGTGGAGCGCGTCGGCGGCACGGTGGGCCCGATCTTCGACACTCACGCGGCTGCCAAAGTCTTGGGTTTGCCTCGTGCCGGCCTGGGTGGACTGCTCCAGGAGTTTCTCAACATCGAGGTCGACAAGACTTTTCAGCGCGCCGACTGGCGAGTGCGACCGCTGCCGCCGGCCCAGTTTGAGTATGCTCAGGGCGACACGCGCTACCTGATTCAGCTCTGGGAGATTCTGCGGGACATGTTGGCCGAGCACGGACTGGAAGAAGAAGCCCAGGCCGCCTTCCAGCGCACCAATCAGAGCCCGCCTCAGCCCCGCAAGTTCAATCCGCACGCTTACCTGCAGTTGGCCGACGCCCGCAAGCTCAGTGCTTTCCAGAAAGCGCGCCTGCGTGACCTGTATGCCTGGCGTGACGACCTGGCCCGTCAGCAGGATGAAGCGGTTTTTCGCATCATGCCTGACGGCTTGTTGATTCCCGTGGCGCTCTTTGACGAGGGGCCGGAGGCGATGAAGGGGCATTTTCGCCACGTCACCGTGCAGCGTCACGCGGCCGCTATCAGTCGGGTCACGGAAGAGGCCGCCAAGAATCCTTTTCAGGCCAGCGCGGTGCCGGCGCCGGAACCGTTTCTGCGCGGACGCCAGTTGGAGCGTTTTGAGAAGCTTCGTCAGTGGCGCAATCGTCTCGCCCAAGAGTTGAGCATCGAGCCGGATCGGGTCTTTACCAATCGCTCTTTGAAGGCTCTGGTGCTGGCTCAGCCGGATTCTTTCGCGGCCCTCGGCAAGGTCGACGGCATGGAAGAGTGGCGCATGACCAAGTTTGGTCAGGCTCTCTGGGAGAGCTACGCCTCGATTCGTTAGCTGAGGACGTTTTCGTAGACGGCGTCATAGCCGGCTACGGCGGCCACCGACAGGCGTCCCGCCGCCAACTGCGCGATGCGGCGCAGCGATTGCGCCGGAGCTGAATCCGGGTGCGAGACCACCACCGGCAGGCCTTTGTCGCTGGCTTCCAGCATGGTGCTGTTGAGGGGGATCTCTCCCAGGAAAGGCAGTTCGAAGTCTTTGGCGACCTGGCGGGCTCCGCCGTGGCCGAACACGTTGTCCGGTTTGCCGCAGCTGGGGCAACTGTAGTAGCTCATGTTTTCCACCAGGCCGAGCAGCGGTACGTTCAGCTTGCCGAAGGCGTTGATGGCTTTGCTTGCGATGCCCACCGCCACTTGTTGTGGGGTGGAGACGATGACGGCGCCACCCAGTGGGATCATTTGCGAGAGGGAAAGAGCCACATCGCCGGTGCCCGGCGGCAGGTCCAGTACCATGAAGTCCAGTTCGCCCCATTCGACCTGGGTGCAGAAGAGTTCGATGCGGCCGTGCAGTTTGGGACCGCGCCAGATGACCGAGTCGCCGGGTTTCATAAAGAATCCCATGGACATCATCTTGAAGCCGAATTTCTCGACCGGCTGCAGCATGTGGTCGCGCATGCTGACTCCGAACTGTTCGACGCCGGCCAGGGGAGGTACGCTGGGTCCGTAGATGTCGGCGTCGATCAGTCCGACTCGTGCCCCTTCCAGGGCCAGCGAGGCTGCGATGTTGATGGCCACGGTCGACTTGCCGACCCCGCCTTTGCCGCTGCCCACGGCCAGCACGTTCTTGACGGTGGGCAGTACGCCCCCGCCGAGAGCCGGTTGGGTGGAGCGCTGCGTGGTGACGTCGACCACGTTGACCGGTTCTTCGGCGGCGCCTTTGACGGCCTGGACCAGTTGATCTTTGACGGGGCTGCCGAAGGTCAGGAAGTCTACCTTGACTTCCCAGATGCCGTCTTTCTTCTCGACGCCCTTGAGCATCTCCAGTTCTCCCAGAGACTGTTGAAACTCGGGGTGGATTAGCTTTTCGAGAACGGCTTGCATGGGACAATTCCTCCGGTAATGAAAAAGAGAGTGCCGTCCAGCACTCTCTTTAAGAACAGGGACCCACCTGAGCGGTGGCGAGCTTGAACCCCTGGACCTGCTCAAAGCAGGTGGACGCGACCTTGGGCTACCCCGTCAGGACTCCGCACCGCGGCACTCGACACAGGGATAGCTCATCACATCCGAGGTTGTTACATTGGCCCAGGATTGTAAGCTCCAACACCTACTCTGCAGGCGACCCTGCACCGGATCACCTTAGCACCTGGTCAATGAACAGACAAGACTTGACTTACTTGGCGGCAGCTGCTTTGGCGGCGACTTGCTTGGCCAGGCGCGACTTCTTGCGGGCAGCCTTGTTCTTGTGAATCAGGTTCTTGGCGGCAGCCTGGTCCAAAGTTCTGACGGCGTCGCGCAGAGCTTCTTCGGCCTGGCCGGCTTCGGATTTGACCACCTTTTTGATGGCGGTCTTGATGCCGGTGCGAATCCCGCGGTTACGCTCGGTGCGCTTGGCGATTACGCGGACGGCTTTCTTGGCACTCGATGTGTTGGCCACGATATTCTTCCTCCTGGGGCTTCTTCTAAAAAGGTCCGCGCAGTATAGCATCGACCTTCAGGGGGCGCAAGGGGCATGTCCGAATTGGAACATGTTAACTGGCGTTACCACCTTGTTAAACTTGTTCGAGGGCTGCAGGAAGCCCCATTTTTCAAAGAATTTAGCTACTTCAATGAAAAGAAATGCGATGCGCTCGGGAGCGGTCCTTTTGGAGATCATCGCTGGTTTGCTCATCATTCTTTTCGTAGTCCTGTTAGTGGGCAGTCTCTTTCCCAGTACCTATCAGGGCAGTTTGCAGGCCGCCCGCATGAGCGGGGCCGTCAGTCTGGCCCGGCAGGTACTCGAGCGGCAGAAGACGGCCGCACCGGCCGTCTCCCTTGGAAATCAGACGGTCGATTCTGTGTTGACGGTTCAGGGGCGGGCCGCCCACAGTACCTACTGTTATCGAGTCGACCAGGACAACGCCGCCGGAGCCGATCCGTTGCTCTGGAAAGTCACCGTGCAGTGGGAGCATTCCGGCAAGGTCAAAGAAATTCAGTTGGTGGGAGCGAGTTCTCCCAAATGAAGCGCCGCCGCCTGCGTGCTTCGAGCCTGGCGGAAGCGCTGGTCGCGCTCAGCGTTTTCGGACTGGTGGCCGGCCTGATCGCCGGCGTCTTTGTCTTGAGTCACCGCTACACGCGGATTTCCCAGCAGGTTTCTCGTGCTCAGCGCGAGGCGGTACGCTGTATGCAGGCGCTTTCGGCGGAATTCTGTCGTGGAGCCTCGTCGACGTTTCTGCCCAGTAGTGCCATCAATGAAGTTTGGTTCGTCAGCAATCGACCGCTGGAAGCCCAGACCGCGTTGGCCGAGTTTGACGAGCACGGCGAGATTCTTTGGCAGAAGTGGGTGGGGATCTGGCGTCAGGACGATGGATCGGTGTTCCGCAGTGAGGTGCCGCTGACGGGCGGTTCCAGGCCGGAGCCGGAGACTCCACCACCTGGACGGCCGGCTTCTATCCTGACCTTTTCGACCTTGTCCAGCAAGCGTCGCCTCGCCTCGGCGATTCACAGCTTTAAGGTGAGTGTGGATGGCCGCGTGGTCAGCGTCGAGTTGGAAAGTGAGACCAGCAACTCCGGCAATCCCCCAACTCGCTATCATCTGGCCAGCAGTTTTTTGGTCCCTTGAATGCTATACTGGAGGGTATGATGAAAAAGCGTGGATATGCGTTACCACTCAGCCTTTGTGTGGCGGGAGTGACTCTGATGCTGGGCTTGAGTGCGGCTCAGATGACGAACGGCGACCTGGGGGTTGCCAATCATGAGTACTACCAGGAGCGGGCTCGGCAGGCGGCGGATTTCGGCCTGGAATATTGCGTATCTCACACCGTAGCGCCGGGCACGGTTTTGACGGTGCCCTCGCAGTCGGGCGCCCACCCTTTCGACTCGGTCACTGTCCAGATGTACAACCACGGCGAGGCAGGCTCGCCTATGGATGTCCCGGAGGGGTTCGAGTATTGGGTGGCTGAGGGACGGGCTTCGGAGCGCTCCGGTGGGGTCAGTTTGGGAAGCGCGCGAGTAGGCGCCCTGGTGCGCTACGGATTGTCGGCCGGCACTTCTGGCGCGCTGGTCCGAAGCTTCTATGTCGACTCTCCTGACCCGGTCAATTTTGTGGCAATGGACGGTCTCACGAATCAGACCGTGCTGGGCGAATCCATTGCTGCTTCCGAGTATAACGGCACGGGTTCGTTCTTCTCCTTCGGTCGCCCGTCGAGCGGGCCCGCTATCGACCTGGGTCAGGTCGGCGCTTTCGGGGGCAAATTCCGGCTGCCTAGCGGAGTCAATCAAAATGTCGTTCACTTTACTTCCTCGACCCCTGTCGCGATCGCTCAGGATGGTGGACCGGTCAACGTCCCGACCTTTACTCCTCCGGCAGGACTGCCTGCCCTGGGTGGATTGGCCCTGACGAACAGCTTCAACGGGACCTTGCCTTCCGGTCACTATCAGTGGCTCGAAGTTCCGGCCGATGCGACCGTATCGCTGAGGGGCACCTATCAGTTTGATGAGTTGCGCCTGGCTCCAGGGGTCTCGACCGGACAGGGGGGCACTCTCAGGGTGGCCGCTCCCTACAGCGCCAAGGTCTTTGTGAGTGACCTCCAGTTGGGTCAAGGGAGTTTGGGTCTCTCCAATGAGAACGGCTCGGCGCAGAATTTTCGCTTCACGCTCAAGCCGGTCCGGGGGACCGCCAATCCGCCCAATCTGAATTTCAAGCTTCCCGGGGGAGGCGGTGTGGCGCTGGTCGCCGACGGCCACCCGGTGACGCTGCAGGCGGACGCCAGTCGCGAGATTCGGGGAGCCTTCAGCGCCGCTGCTCTGCAGGTGAAGTTTCCGAGCGCCGGCGTGCCCTTCGCCCACAATCCAACCTTTATTTATGACGTCAGCGCTTCCACAGCCCGCCGGGCCCGGACGGGAGGAGGGCCGGCAGGCTCAGGCGAGGTGGATAACACCTCTTCACTCCCGAGTAATGGAGACACCGATAACGTGAGTGGTTATCAAGGGGGCTCGGAGGGAGAGGTGGGGTCCACCAACACGACCGTGCAAAGTGGTGACCTGATTCTGGAGCGGCCGGCGGGAGTCGAGCCGATGATTCTTTCCCGGCAAACCCTGTAATTGAGAAGAGAGGGCCTCGATCCGTCACCGTCGAACCGCTCGGCTTATGCCAGATACGGATAACGGCACACCCGCGCCCGCCGACTCAAATTTACTTCGCCTGCTCCTGGAGATCGGGCGCTTCTTCAACTCATCGCTCGACTTCCCAGAAGTCGTCAAGATGGTCATGGATAAGGTGATCGAGGTTCTGAAGGCCGAGCGCGGTTGCTTGTTTCTTCTCAATGAGCAGGGCGAGCCCAAAATGGTGGGCGCCCGAGGGATGGACAAGACGGTCATCGAGACCGAGGATTTCAGCTTCTCGCGCAGCATCGTGCGCCAGGTCATCGACACCCGCGAACCGATTCTCTCTTCGAACGCCATGGCGGATGGGCGGTTCTCCTCCATTCAAACAGTGGCGATGCACAACATTCGCTCGATCATGGCGGTTCCGATTCTCTTTCATGACCAGATTCGTGGACTGGTTTACGTCGACAACCGACTGCGAGCCGGCATCTTTCGCGAAGAGAATCTCGAGTTGCTCAACGCGATCGCGGTCCAGGCCGCCGGAGCCATTGAGAACGCTCGCCTCTACAACATGAAAAAAGAAATCATCCTGGTGCTGGCCAACGCCATTGAGGCCAAGGATGAGTATACGCGCGGGCATGTCGAGCGCGTCTGTAGTTTCTGTCTGGCGATCGCTCGCGAACTGAACATGACCAGTGAAGATATTCGGGATCTGGAAGTCTGCAGCTTTCTGCATGACGTCGGCAAGATCGGAGTTCCGGACGCCGTCTTGCAAAAGCCCGGCAAGCTGGATAACGATGAGCGCGAGAAAATGGAGCGCCACGCCGAGATGGGCGAACATCTGGTCAAGCCGATCGACGTTCCCTTGCGCATCAAGCAATCGATTCGCCAGCACCAGGAGCGCTGGGATGGCAAAGGCTATCCGGACGGTCTGGCCGGCGAAGCCATTCACCTCTTTGCGCGCATCATTTCCGTGGCCGACACCTGGGACGCCATGACCAGCGACCGCCCCTATCGCAAAGCTTTGCCGCGTCAGGTGGCCGTCGATGAGCTGCGAAAGAACGCCGGCACCCAACTCGACCCTCTGGTGGTGGAGGCCTTCTTGCGCGCGATCGAGCGCGGTGAAGAGAGCGTTCCCGTCACGGTTTCGCTGGGACTGTGATTTGACTCTAGTCGAACAGCGCTGGCAGCAACTCCGCGGCTACTACGAAGGTTTTTGGGCGACCTGGTTGCTTCACGTGGGCAGAGAGCTGGGATTGTTTCGTTCGCTTCTCGACCGTCCCGAGCGCACTTCCGCGAGCCTGGCCCAGGGGCTTGGCTTCGAGGCGGACTATGTGGAAGTCTGGTGTCGTGCGGCCCATGCCTTCGATTTTCTGGAGAGCGCCTCGGAGGGCGTCTGGAGGGTTGCCGAAGGTTGGGAGCCCCTGCTCAGCGGGACCGGTGCCTGGGGCAGTACCTACGTGCAGTTGAGCAATCGCGTTTACGAGACGCTGGAAGCGGTCTTTCGCGGCCGGGCTCTGCCCGAGTCCAGTCTCAACTTGCGTCTGCACCTTGCCGAGGGTCTGAAGGCTTCCTACCGCTGGCTCTGGTTGGAGTGGGCTCCGAGCGTGCCCGAATTGCAGCAGAAGCTGTTGTCGAGCAAGCGGCTGATCGAGTTTGGCTGCGGCTTTGGCCTGGGCTTGGAGATTTTGCGCCAAGAGTATCCTCATCTCGAGCTGACTGGCCTGGAGTGGGACTATGATTGCGCCCGCGAGGCCGAGCGGGTCACCCGGGCGGTGGTGGTGGTCGGACTTCCTGAGGAAACGAACTATCGAAGCCGATTTGATGTGGCCGTCTTTCATCGCGCCCTGGCTCTCTGTGAGGACCCGCAGCTGGCTCTCGAGCGGGCTGCCGATAGTCTGCGCACGGGCGGAGTGCTGGTGATCGCTTCTGAATCGGAGCTACCGAACGCGCAGGAGCAGCAAACCATGCGCCTGCGTCTGGGAGAGCGCTTTTTCTATCAGATGTTTCACAGCAACAACGCCTTGCGAAGTATCGCCCTCGACGACATCGAGCACTGGCTCACCAGCTGGGGTATGCGCAAGATACACCGCGTGGATGCCCCCGTCGGCGGCAGTCCTGCCCTCGTCTACGCCAAGGGCTGAGGGCTAGAGGTAGCCGCCGGGGTCGACCGGAGTGCCGTTCTGGCGAACTTCGAAATGCAAGTGGGGTCCGGTGGACATGCCGGTGCTGCCGACTTCGCCCAACACCTGCCCCTGCATCAGAGTGTCGCCGTTCTTGACCAGAATGCGGGACTGGTGGCCGTAGAGCGTGCTCAAATTGTTGTCGTGCTGAACGATCACGCAGTTTCCGTAGCCGCCATACCAGTCGGCCATGATGACCACTCCGTTGTCGGCGCAGCGAATCGGGGTTCCCTGGTCGACGCCGATGTCGAAGCCCGAGTGGAACCGGGTGGCTCCGGTCACCGGGTGGGTGCGGTAGCCAAAGGGCGAGGTAATCGGGCCGCTCACGGGCCAGATGAAGCGACCGGTGCCGGGAATGATGGGCCCGGCAGCCGCTCCCCGAGTTTTGATCATCCCCTGAAGCTTGGTCTCCATCTCCAGGCTGATGTGTTCCAGGCCGGTTACGTAGTTTTGCAGGCGCTTGCGGTGGGTTTGCAGCCTGGCGAGCAGATCGGCCTGTTTGTCTTGAATTTGCCCTAGATCGGTCACTTTTGAGCGGAAATCGGATTCCAGCCCAGCAATTTCGTTCACCGTGCGTTGAGCCGCTTCGCGTCTGGATTCATAGATCTTGGACTCACGCTTGACGGCTTCAATCAGCTTTTTCTGGCTGTCCACCACTCGCTGCAGGTATTCACCATTGGTCATGAACTGAGTGAAGCTTTTGGCATGGAGAAGCACGTGCAGGTAAGTTGCGTTGCCTTCCAGTTCCATTTCGCGAATCCGGTAGCCCAGCGCGCGTCGCTTGCGCTTCAGGCGCTCGCGGCTTTCTTGAACTTGCTGGCGCAAGATGAGATGTCGGCTGCGGGCCAGAGCGAGTTCGGTGCGCACCTCGCGCAGGCGTTCCGAGAACTCTTCCACCAGTCCTTCGGTGATGCCCAGTTCGTCCGCGAGTTCTTGCTCTTGCTTGTTGGCCTCGGCCAGTTGTTTGTGCGAGATCTTGAGCTTTTTGCGAACGTTGATCAGGTTCTTGCGAACCGTGTATTCGTCGCCGCCGGGCTGAGCCAGTGCCGGTTGCAATAGGACCAGCAGAATCAGCAGACGCTTCATATTTTGAGGTACCGGTTGACGGAAACCAGACTGCCCAGGGCGCCCACCAGTCCTCCTAAGATCAAGAGGAGGGGATAAAGCCATTCGCCGAGCTGCTCGCCCGGCAGACTGGGCAGGAAGGGAAGAGTATCGGTCATCCATTCGGCCAGGCCTTCGTAGCCTGGGCTGAGCACAATGATGGCCAGGGCGCTGCCGGCCAGGCTCTGCACGATGCCCTCCAGTACGAAAGGCACCTGGATAAACCAGCGGGCCGCACCCACCATCTGCATGATCTCGATTTCCCGACGCCGAGCGAACACAGTCAGGCGGATGGTGTTGCCGACGACCGTGATGGTGGCCAGCACCAGCAGGCTGCTCACGCCGCCGCCGACCCAGGAGACCGTATTGGACAGGTTGATCAACTTCTTGGCGATGTCTCCGCCGTATTTGACCTTGTAGACGCCCTTCTGTTTGAAGATCTTGTCAGCCACCGCCGCCAAAAAGCGCGCTTCGTCGACACGCACGTCGAAGCGGTCGGGCAAGGGGTTCTCGCCCACGTCCGAGAGCGAAATTTTGCCCTTCATTTCCTTTTGCAGCGCCTGGAAAGCGGCGTCCCGGTCGACGAAGCGGACCTGAGTCACGTGACCGATGGTCTGAATCTTCTTTTGCAGCTTTTCCAGGGCTTCGGGGGAGAGTTCGTCGTCCAGAAAGGCCACCACTTGAACCTGTTGAGTGAAGGCCTGGGTCCAGTTGTCGAGATTCAGCCAGAGCAGCGCGAAGCTTCCCAGGATGAGTTGCAAGATCATGACGGTGGTGATGGCTGATATGGTCATCAGCGGGCTGCGGCGCAGATTGATCAGGACTTCGCGCAGGAAATAGACGGTCGGTCCCATCAGGCTTTGGCCTCCGACTGAGCGGCGTACATTCCCCGCTCTTCGTCTCGTAGAATGGTGCCGCGCTGCATCACCAGCACGCGTTTTCTCATGACGTCCACGATCTGAGAGTTGTGAGTGGCCACGATGACGGTCGTGCCGGAGGCGTTGATTTGCGAAAGAGTTTGCATGATGTCCCAGGAGGTGTCGGGGTCGAGGTTTCCGGTGGGTTCATCTCCGATCAGGAGAACGGGGTTGTTGACCAGGGCGCGGGCGATGGCCACACGCTGCTGCTCGCCGCCGGACATTTCCCCGGGAAGGCGGTGGGATTTTTCGCCCAGACTGACCATCTCCAAAGCGCGCAGCACGCGCGGGCGGATGTAGCGATGATGGACTCCGGTTACTTCCAGCGCGAAAGCGACGTTTTCATAGGCCGTTTTGTGCGGCAGAACCCGGAAGTCTTGAAAGATGACTCCAAGCTTGCGGCGCAGGTAGGGGACCTGATGTTTCTTCAACTCGGCGATGTCCTGGCGGTCCACATAGACAGCCCCGGTGGTTGGCTCCAGTTCGCGGTGAATCATCTTCAGCAGGCTCGATTTGCCCGAGCCGGTGCTGCCGACCAGAAAGACGAATTCTCCCTTGCGCACCACCAGATTCACGTCTTTGAGCGCCTGCACGCCGTTCGGGTAGGTCAGGTTGACGCTTAGATACTCGACCATCGGGTCGCCCGTGGGTTCCTCGATGGGTGCGGGAGCGGGTTCCGGAATCTTCTCGGGCTCTCGCTCCAAAATGGGCTTGGGGTCGAGCAGCGAGGCCGGCTCGTCCAGGAGCTCTTCTTCAGAGTCGGTCATTCGTTTCCAGCTCCCCGATAGCTTCTTGAATGGATTTGGTGCGGGCTAACGCCAGTGCCGCCCGAGTGGTTCCCTGGGCGGCATTTTCCATGGCCTCCACCTTGGGACGCGCGGCCTGACGGGCCTGATGGCGTCCGTTCAGCAGATGCTGCAGGGCCGTGAAGAGGCTCTGACTGGAAAGATCTTCAAGTTTGAGCGGCACCGCCCCTGCCCGACGGGCGAAGCGTTCGACCTTGGGGTCGTAGCTCAGGCCCAGGCAGGGCACCTGGGCTCCCGCCGCCAGGATGAGCGAGTGCAATCGCATTCCCATGATCAAGTCGCAGCAACGTAAGAAGCCCGCCACCTGAGCCGGCTGCCAGGAAGGGTCGAGCAGGCTCGCGGGGGCGGTCATTTTTTCTTTCAGCTGGCGGCAAACTTCCAGGTCTTGCTCGGGATGAAAGGCCATCAGGACGTAGCGGGCCTGGTGCTCGTCGTGAAAGCGTTGCAGTCCTTCGGCCACGGCCTCCAGGTTGAAATTGGGCCAGGGGCGGACGGTGACGGCGACCAGCGGGCCACTGCCCTGATGTTTGCCGGTGGGGCCGTCCAGGCGAGAGATTTCCCCGCTAAGTCCCTCTTTCTGGAGCAGGTCTCCCAGTTCTTTGGGGGGGCAGGGAGGGAGCAATAGGGCCGGGTCCGAGGTGACAAAAGCCGGCACCTTGTCGCCCGCAAGTTTGCGGAAGTCGTTCAGGGAGTCCTGGTCGCGAAAGGTCGCCAGGCTGACCGAGTGGCTCATCCAGCGACACAGTCGCTGCCCCCAGGGCGTGCGTACCGGTCCAAAGCCCTGGGCATAAAGGAAGGTCGGCTTACCCAGCAGGGCGGCCAGTCGGATCAGGCCCAGATAGTAGACCACGCTGCCCACGCCGGTCGAGTCCTGGATCAGGCCCCCGCCGCCCGAGACAAGCAGGTCGGTCTGTCGCAGGGCGCTCAAGATGGCCGGTAACTTTTTGCGCGGGACGGTTTTTACGCCCAGTTTGCGTGCTCGCTCCGGCGAGGCGACCAGCGCGGTGAGTTCGACTTCCGGGCAGTGCTTGCGGAAGTTGTGCACCATGGCTTCAAAGATCGCCTCGTCTCCGAGGTTGTCCAGGCCAAAGTAGCCGGACAGCAGTATTCTGGGCGCTTTCATGGGCCTGCTATTGGAGTCCGTCCGAACTTTTCCTTCGTAAGAAGGAGGCTGGGGAAGTCGACGGAAGATCCGAACCCGCGACCGAGATATCGGACTTAAGTCCGAGGCGGCGCCAGGATGGGATTGGGAGGATTGGGTTTGAGCGAAGAGGCAAAGCCGGCAAAAAAAATTAAGCCTCCTTCTGCGTCGTTCTTGAAGAGTAAGGAAGTCAGTCCCTCGTCCGAAAGTCTGCCGGTGGTATCCGAGCCCTCTGCCGAGGGTTTGTTGGGCGCCCCCTCGGTTGAAGTTCCCGCGGATGACGAACTCTTTAGCGTTCCCGCACCGGAGCCGGAGGCCGAGAAGCCGCCGATCCCCCCACCCTCTGCGCCTGCCGTGACGGCCGCCCCGGCGCCTGAGCCGGACAAGGTGGAAAAGCCCGCCGAAAGCGCGGGCGGGGAGTCGACTCTGGCCGAGCGTCTGCAGGCCGAGCTCCGAGAGTTGCGAGACATCGTGCACGCTGTGGAGTCGCTGGCCTATCTGCGCAACCGCGTGGCTCGCGCTCTGGACGAAGGCGCCGATGCCTTGACTTTGGTAAGCTTCTATCGATTGGTGGCCCGCTCTCTTTCCGAGCAGACCGAGCAGGCACGCCGCGACTTCGAGCAGCAGCGCAGCAAGGTCGGCAAGCTGGAGTTGGAGTTGGCCACGGCGGTTGCCACCGGGGCAGTCAGTGAGGCCCCAAGCGCGCCAGCCAGGCAGGCGGCCACCGGGATCTCCGAAGAAGCCGAGTCTCGCATCGCCAAGCTGGAATTGGAAGTGGTCCAGGCCAATGAGCAGCGCGAAAAGCTGCTGCTCGACTTCAAGAACATGCGCGAGCGCACTCAGAAGGACCTGGATATCAAAATTTTCCGGGAAAAGGAAAAGTTCTTCGGAAACTTTCTACCGGCCCTCGATGCCTTCGACCAGGCCCAGCGGACGGGCGCCGGTGCCACCGATGTGGCCTCGGTCGTTCAGGGCTACGGCATGATTTACGGGATGATCCTCGACGCCATGGCGGGTGAAGGTCTGGAGCCTGTGGATATTTCGGGCGTCTTTGACCCGCGCTTCCATGAGGCGGTGGGCGAAGTCGAAAACAACCAGAAGCCGGACCAGCATGTCTACGATGAGTTGCAGCGAGGCTATCGCCTGGGAGAGCGCCTGATTCGTCCGGCGATGGTGCGCATCTCGCGAAATCCGAGCGGCATCATCGAGCCCCCTCCCGAAGCGGCTGAAGGCTGACAAGGGAAGCGAAGTTTGGCAACGAACGGGTATAACGATCAAAGCTCAGTTCGCGAAAATTGGGTGGATCGAGCAGTCAAGGCGGGGATAGAGTTGGAAACGCGTTGGGTCGGAACTACCGGATTCCCACAGAATCTGGGGTTCCAGGTGCGAGGAGGAAGCACAAGTCGTGAGTAGCAGTAAAATCGTCGGCATCGACCTGGGGACTACGAACAGTCTCATTTCGATCGTCGAGGGCGGTCAGCCCATCGCTATCCCCAGTGCCGAGGGAGACTATCTTTTCCCGTCGGTGGTGGGTTTCTCGCGCTCGGGCGAACGACTTGTCGGCTCGGTCGCCAAGCGTCAGGCTATCTCCAATCCCGAGCGCACCATTATCTCGGTTAAGCGCCACATGGGCACCGATTTCCGCTTTACCTGCGACGAGAAGTCGCACTCTCCCCAAGAAATCTCCGCTATGATTCTGCAGAAGGTCAAGGCGGACGCTGAAGCTTACCTGGGTTTCCCGGTCGAGAAAGCCGTCATTACGGTTCCCGCCTATTTCAATGACTCCGAGCGACAGGCGACCAAAGACGCGGGCGCGATCGCCGGCCTGGAAGTCGTCCGAATCATCAACGAGCCTACGGCCAGTTGTCTGGCTTACGGTCTGGATAAGACCGAGAAGCAAGAAACCGTGCTGGTTTGGGATCTCGGCGGCGGCACCTTCGATGTCAGCGTCCTCGATCTCGGTGGCGGTGTCTTTCAGGTCAAGGCGACCGCCGGCAACAACCGGTTGGGCGGCGATGACTGGGACCAGCGCATCATGGACTGGCTGGTGGAAGAGTTTAAAAAGCAGTTCCAGATCGACTTGCGCACCGACCGCGTCGCCATGCAGCGCCTCAAGGAAGCCTCGGAACAGGCCAAGATTCGCCTTTCCCAGGAAACCAGCACCCACATCAAGCTGCCTTTTATCGCCGCCGACGCGTCTGGTCCGAAGCATCTCGACGTGGAGTTGTCTCGCTCCAAGTTCCAAGAATTGACCCACGATCTGGTGGAAAAGACGGTGGAGCCCGCGCTGACCGCGCTGGAAGACGCCGGCATGTCCAAGTCCGAGATCGACAAGGTTTTGCTGGTGGGCGGCTCGACTCGAATGCCGGCCATCCAGGACAAAGTGCGAAGCCTGTTCGGCATCGAGCCGTCGAAAGAAATCGACCCGGATAAGGTGGTCGCGCTGGGCGCGGCCGTGCAGGGTGCCGTGCTTTCGGGCGAGGTCAAGGACATGGTGCTGCTCGACGTCACTTCGCTGTCGCTGGGCATCGAGACGGTGGGCGGTGTCTTCACCAAGCTCATCGAGCGCAATACGCAGATTCCCGTGGCCAAGACCCGTGTCTTCACCACCGCTGCCGACGGTCAGACGGTCGTGGAAGTCCACGTGCTCCAGGGCGAACGCGAACTGGCTGCGCACAACAAGTCGCTGGGGCGTTTCGAACTCCGGAACATCCCGCCGGCGCCGCGCGGTGTGCCTCAAATCGAGGTCACCTTCGACATCGACGTGAACGGCATCGTGAACGTCTCGGCCAAGGACCTGGCGACCAACAACAAGCAAAAGATCGTGATTCAATCGCCGACCAACCTCACGCAAGAGGAAATCAACGCGATGGTTAAGGACGCGGCCATTTACGCCGAAGAGGACGCCAAGCGGCGTACCGAATCGCAGGCCCGTAACAAGGCCAACATCGAGTTGGACACGGCCGAGCGCCAGTTGCGCGAACTGGGCGAACAGATGAGTTTCGAGCAACAGAAGCGTCTGCGCGACTCCATCGAGCGTCTGCGCGGTTCGCTGCAAACCTACGATACCGAAAAAATCAAGGAAGACACCAAGGTCCTGCAGGACGCCATGTATGCTGTTTCTACCGAAGCCTACATGTCGGTCGGCGGCGAGAAGGCTCAAGAGGCCGCTCGCAAAGCCGGTTATACGCCCACCGTTACCTCGGGAGCGACGGCTGGCGGGGAGGCCGGAGCTGAGGGTGGCGGCGCCGAAGAGCCGAGCGATCAGGATCTGTTCGGGTGGTTCCAGCAATAGGAGCTTCCTTAAGCTCCGGAGGGCCCCATGAGTCAGAAAGATTACTACCAGATCCTGGGCGTCGCGCGCGACGCCGATAAGAGTGATATTAAGCGTGCTTTCAAGCGCCTTGCTCGCGAAAACCATCCTGACGTAGCCGAAGACAAGGCCGCGGCAGAGGTCAAGTTCGGCGAGATCAATGAAGCCTATTCGGTTCTCAGCGACGACGAGAAGAAGGCCTACTACGATCGTTACGGTCATGCTCCCGGCGCCAATCAGGGCGACCCCGGTGGCGGCTTTGGCGGTGGGGGCTTTGGCGGCGGCGGTTTCGGCGGGTTTGGCGACCTTTTCGAGTCGCTCTTTGACCTTGGCGGTGGCGGAGGCCGCCGTCAGCAATCGCGTCCTGCCCGCGGTGCCGACTATCGGATGGGCATGCGACTCACTCTGGAAGAAGCTTTCGAGGGGGTCACCAAGGAAGTCGAGTTGACCTCGGACGTCAACTGCTCCAGGTGTGACGGCAAGCAGACGCTGGAAGCGGATGGATTTGCCCAGTGCACCACTTGCCACGGAACGGGGCAACTGCATCAGCAGGTGCGCACGCCGTTTGGCGCGTTGACTCAGGTGGTGCCCTGCGGTGCCTGTCAGGGTCGCGGTCGCACGCTGAAGAAGCCTTGCCCTGACTGTCAGGGACGCGGCAGCGTGGAAAAGAAGCGAGCTCTCCAGGTAAAGGTGCCGGCCGGTATCGACACAGGAAAGCTGATTCGTATGCCCGGCGAGGGAGCCCCCGGCAATCTGGGCGGTCCCTCCGGCGATCTTTATCTCGCTATTGAGGTCGAAGCTCACAAGACCGTAGAGCGCCGTGGCAACGATCTCTTCACGAAAAAATCGATCTACTTCACCGACGCTACCCTCGGTGGCGAAGTCACCGTGGACGTTCTGCTGGGCCAGACCGAAACGCTCAAAATTCCCGCCGGAACCCAGAACGGAACGGTCTTCCGATTCAAGGGCAAAGGAATGCCCAAACTCGATCGCAGCAGTCGCGGGGACCTCAATGTCATGGTCGAGGTCATCGTGCCCACCAAGCTCAACGCCAAGCAGAAGAAACTCCTCAAAGAATTCGCAGAAGCGGGATCTCAGGACGCCGAGCCGGCCAGCCTGTTTGACAAAATCAAGGACGCTCTCTGGGGGGGTCATTGACCTCGGTTGACTGGCTGGAGGTTCGCGTCAGCGGACCGGCCGAGCTGGTTTCCTTTGTCGAAGTCGCCCTGCAGTCTCAGGGCTTTCCAGGCTGGGTAGACGAGGAGCCCTACGAGGGCTTCGGCTACTTGCTCTATCTGCCTCAGGAACCGGGCTGGCAAGAACGACTGGCCATGTTGCAAAGCTCCTTTGACGAGGTCAAGGTGACCACCGGTGGCCAGGTTCGCGATGAGGATTGGGCCGAGAACTGGAAGAAGTTCTACCATCCTTTGGAAGTCGGCCGCCAGCTGGTGATCTGCCCGTCCTGGGAAGAGTTTTCTCCCCGACCCGAGCAGAAAGTCGTCATCCTGGATCCGGGCAGTGCTTTCGGCACGGGCTACCACTGGAGCACTCGGCTGTGCCTGGAGTTCCTGGAAGACGTGGCCCCCCGTGAGCCCATGCTCGATCTGGGCACGGGTTCCGGCATTCTGGCCATCGCCGCCCACAAGCTGGGCGTTCACGACATTCTGGCCGTGGACAACGATCCGGTGGCCGTCAAAGTGGCTCGCGAGAACGTCGAGATCAACGGCGCGTCGATTCGCGTGGAACTGGCTTCCAAGGCGGCGCCCGAGGGCTATGCCCTGGTCACGGCCAACTTGATCGCCTCCATTCTCAAGGAGATGGCGGCGGATTTGTTTGCCTGCCTGGCTCCGGGCGGACTTCTCATCTGCGGCGGCATCATCTGTGAGCGTAAGCATGAGGTCATCGAGGCGTTGCAATCCGCCGGTCTGGTACTGAAGGCCGACAAAGAACGCGAGGAATGGGCCAGCCTGCTGCTGGAGCGTCCTCAGTGAACAACCCTCGAGTTTACGTGGACCCTCCGCTGCAGGAAGGTCAACAGGTGGCTCTCGACCCCTCCACTTCTCACCATCTGATGCGGGTTTTGCGTCTCAATGTCGGGCAGATCATCACCGTCTGTGACGGTCAGGGCAACGACTACCGAGCCACTTTGTTGCCGCCGCGAGGAACGGGCCGTCAGCAACAGGTCTGGGTGACTCTGGGCTCCTGTCAGCCGAACAAGGCGGAACATGCCCACGCTCTTCACATCGGCGTGGCTCCCATCAGCGGAGAGCGTTTCGAGCGGATGCTGGAGCAACTGGCGGAAATGGGCGTTGTCTCGGTGACCCCTTTGCTAACCGAGCGCACCAACGTGCGCCAGATCAGCGAGCCGAAGCTACAGCGCTGGCGGCGCGTGGCTACCGAAGCTTCGCAACTGGCCGGTCGCGGCAGCCCTCTACGGATCGCCGCGCCGATGCGGCTGGTGCAGTTTCTGCAGACGGCCGATGACGGCTGCTTGCTCCATCAACTGGCCGCGCCCGCTCCCGTTACTTTTGAATATAACCACTTAGCCGTGGGACCCGAAGGTGGGTTCACCAATGCCGAGGTCTCCATGGCCGGCGGACGCGGCTGGCACTGCTGGTCGTTGGGTCCGCGAAATCTGCGGGTCGAGACGGCCGCCCTGGTGGGCGCGGTCCTGTCCTTGCACTGAACTGGAGGTCCTATCTGATGACGCCTTGTCTCGATGAGTATTTAGCGGCGGCCGCTTCCCAGCCGGTGGTCCCTTGCTGGTGTGAATTGCCCGCCGATCTGGAGACGCCGCTTTCGGTGTTTCTCAAGCTGCGCAAAGAGGGCCCGGCCTACCTGCTGGAGAGCGTCGAGCGCGGCGAAGTGGTCGGCCGCTACTCTATTTTGGGTACCTCACCGACGTTTCTGCTGCGCTGTCACGAAGGCCAGGTGGAAACCGCCGATGGAGTTCAGCCTCGCGGTGACCGCGATGCTCTGGAGTGGTTGCGAACGCTGATGGCTCCGATGCGCGAAGTGAAAGCCCAGGGGTTGCCGAGTTTCTGGGGCGGTGCCGTCGGCTACTTGAGCTATGACGCCATTCGTCAGTGGCAACCGTTGGGCGGCGGCCCGGTTGACGATCTGGGACTACCGGAGGCCCAATTTCTGCTCTCGCGCGAAGGCGTGGTCTTCGATCATGCTCGTCAGCGCATGTTCTTGTATGTGGCCACCTATCCGGAACGTGGCGCTCAGGACGAGTACCGGCTGGCTCAGGAGCGTCTTGCCGAGATGCGGCGCCGGCTTGCGCTGCCTCTGCAGCCGCCCGCCGCGCCTCCCAAAATGGCCGGTCAGGAGAGCTTCAACCGGACCCGTGAGGACTTCGAGGCGGCGGTGGTAAGAGCCCAGGAGGCCATCGCGCAGGGCGAGGTCTTCCAGATGGTGCTCTCGCAGCGTTTGCACCGAACCACTTCCTGTGACGCGGTTTCTCTTTATCGTGCCCTGCGGTTGTGCAATCCGAGCCCTTACATGGTCTTGTTGGACTTCGGAGACTACCAGTTGATCGGAGCCTCTCCCGAGATGTTGGTGCGCCTGGAGGGCCAGCGCTGCACCACCCGTCCCATCGCCGGCACTCGTCCGCGCGGGGCCGACGAGAAAGCCGACGAGGCGCTGGAAGTCGAACTGCTGGACGACCCCAAGGAACGAGCGGAGCACGTGATGCTGGTCGATTTGGGTCGAAACGACCTGGGTCGCGTCTCACGCTACGGCACGGTGGAAGTGCCCCAGTTTATGCAGGTCGAGCGCTTTTCGCACGTGATGCACATTGTCTCACGAGTGGAAAGTGAACTGAGCGAGGGCAAAGACGGCTACGACTTGATTCGCTCGGCTTTCCCGGCGGGTACCGTGAGTGGAGCTCCCAAACTGAGGGCTATGCAGTTGCTCGACGAGATGGAGCCGACCCGGCGCGGCGTCTACGCGGGAGCGGTGGGGGTCTTCAGTTTCTCTGGAGACGTCAACACCTGCATCACCATTCGCACCATGCTCAAGCGTGGTAACGACCTGTATTTACAGGCGGGCGCGGGGATTGTGGCGGACTCGGATCCGGCCAAAGAGTATGACGAAACTCTGGCCAAGCTGGCCGGTCTGCGCAGTGCCGTCGAAATGGCCGAAGGCGGCTGGTTACACGGAGGTTACCAATGATTCTGGTTCTGGATAACTACGATTCTTTCACATACAACCTGGTGCAGTTGCTGGGGCAGCTGGAGGCCGGTGAGATCCAGGTGCGGCGCAACGATGAGTTGTCGCTGCAAGAAGTTCGCGCTCTGGGGGCCGACCGGATTGTCGTTTCTCCCGGGCCGGGGCGCCCTGAAGGTGCCGGGGTCTCCATCGGCCTCTTTGGCGAAACCGTACCCGTGCTGGGAGTTTGTCTGGGGCATCAGGCTCTGGGAGTGGCCTATGGGGCCGAAGTGGTCCAGGCCGAGCGTCGTCTGCACGGCAAGGTCAGTAAGATCTATCATGATCAGTCCCAGCTCTTTCAAGGAATCTCGAATCCCTTTCAGGCGACGCGCTACCATTCGCTGATCGTGCGGGAGGACAGTCTGCCTTCCGACCTGGTGGTTACGGCCTGGACCTCGGACGGTGAGATCATGGGCTTGCAGCATCGAGAGCGCCCGCATTTCGGGGTGCAGTTTCACCCCGAGTCGATTTTGACTCCCGAAGGAAGCAGGCTGCTGCGTAATTTCTTGGACGTACGGGCTTGACGGATGGCGTCAGGCCTGATATCTTGCAAGCTCACGCGGGGGCGTGGCCTAGAGGCTTAAGGCGCCGGCCTGTCACGCCGGAGATCGCGGGTTCGAATCCCGTCGCTCCCGCCAAAAAAGATCCTGATTGCTCAGGGTCTTTTTTTCTTTTAGGATGATTTTATGTGGTTGCTCTGGCTGTTGTTGACTTGCGTCGTGTGGGCGCAGCCCACCCTGCGGGTCGCAGGAGACTGGGTCGAAATTCGCTGCTCTGACAAGTTCCAGGTGTGGCGCTCCACCTCTCCCCAAGACGGCCCGACCAGTCACTGGAGGGTGGCGGGAAGCTCTTATCGCGACGCGGCCCTGGCTCACGGGATTCCCTACTATTATGAAGTTGCGTCGGGCGGTCAGCGCTGGCGTCTTGGCCCCGTCCGGTTGCCTTGGAAGCCCCTGCCGCCTTCTCGCCGGCCCCGCTTGCTGGTGGACAAGTCGCGCTACCTTCTGTCGGTTCTGGAGGGGCAGAAGGTCCTGAAGAGCTATGCGGTCGCGATGGGCTCGCGTCCTATGACGCGCAAACTACAGGTCGACCGGGCTTCGACTCCCGAGGGGCGGTATCGCATCCTGAATTTGCAGCCCCAGGCGACCTATCACAGGGCTCTGGATGTCGACTATCCCAACGAGACGGACATCGCCCGTCATCAGTTGCTGGCTCCCCAGGCGGATATTGGAGGCGAGATTCAGATTCACGGGATGGGCATCGAGCGCAACTGGACCTGGGGCTGTATCGCGCTGCGCAACCTGGATGTCGACGAGTTGTTTCGGCACCAGGAAATCGTGGTGGGCACCGAGCTCTGGATTTACGGTGGGGAAGTCAGCCTGACTGACCTGGAGTCCGATGCTCGAGCCGGAGCCGTGGACCGCCTGGCGCTGGGCCGGCGTCAGCAAAGCCTGGGACTGCCGGTTACTTGCCTCGCTGCCACTCCGGCTTATGTTCGTAAACGCAGCGGAAGTAGTCAGCCAACTGCAGAAAAGCGGCGGCCGCTTCGTCGATAATGACGGTGGTGCTGCGATGCTGCTGCAGCGCCGAAGCGGGGCACATGGCGGTGATCGGTCCTTCGACCATGGCCTGCACGGCCGGCGCCTTCTTGGCCCCGTTGGCCAGCAGAACGCAGCGTCGCGCCGCCAGGATGTTGCCGATGCCCAGGGTGAGCACGTGCATGGGCATGGTCTCGCCCGGAGGAAAATCGCGCTGATTGGTGCGACGGGTCATAGGGGTGAGAGTCTTGATGCGCATGCCGGCACTCAGAGAAGAGGAAGGTTCGTTGAAGCCGATGTGGCCGTCCTCGCCCAGCCCGAGCAGTTGCAGGTCGATGCCGCCCGCCTGCTCGATGGCCTGCTCGTAGTCCAGGCAGTGTCGTTCCACGTCTTGCGCCAGTCCGTCCGGCACGTAGGTGTTTTCCGGTTGAATATTGACCCGGTCGAAGAGATGCTGGCGCATATAGGTGTGATAGCTGCACGGATGATTGGCGCCCAGGCCATAGTATTCGTCCAGATTGAAGCTTTTGACGGCGCTGAAGTCCAGTTCTTGCGCGGCCAGATACTTGTAGACACCGTGCATGGTGGCTCCGGTGGCCAGTCCCAACACGGAGTCCCGTTTTTTACGGATTTGCTCGGTCAGCAGCTTGCCGCCCAGTTCCTCGACTTCTTGAGGGGTGTTGAGGATGATGACTTCCATCAGGCTTTGCCTCCCGAGGTCAGGCGAGTTTTGACGTCCTGGAGGAAGTTCTCGACCAGGCTGGCCGCGTAGTCCTCCGGTTTCAGTTGCGGATCCTTGAGAAGGGGCATCAAGTCCATGGCATACTCCAGAGCGCTCGAGTCGTCGGAGTGGAAGGGGTCGGAGTAGGTGGCGTTGGCACGTTTGCGGCCGGCGGTGGCCTGGTCGTAGCGCTTCCCTCCGGTAATCTGCGAATCATAGACGCCCATCAAAGCGGCCGTCATGTTCTGGTGCTCGCTGACGTCGAAGTGCAGGCGGTCGGCCGGATTCATCCAGTCCAGGCTGCGCCAGGCTTCGCCGCCATAAAACTCCTCCGGCGTGTAGGACAGGCGGCGCAGGGCTTCCACGACCGCCAGCACAACCACGATGTGGTGGGGGTGGCGATCGCACAGGTTGTGGGTGAAAATCACCCGGGGTTGGGTGCGCCGCACGATCTCCATCAGGTCGGCGATCAGAGGTTCGCTGTCTTGCCCGCCCATGACCGGTCCCGTCTCTTCGAACATCAGCGATAAGGTGGCCGCATACTCGCCGCTGACGGCCGCGTGCTGCTGCTCTCGCAGACGCACCTGCACCATCTCGTCATCGCTGTGGCGGGCATACAACCCGGAGCGCGGACTGGAACGCCCATCGCTGGTGATGACCCCGGTGAGATGATTTTCTTCCTGATGCAGGCACTGCAGAATGGGATGCCAGCCCATAAACTCGAGGTCGTCTGGATGGGCCCCGATACCCAGGTGGGTGGTGCGCTGCAAGGCTGCCTCCGGCTCGGCGCCGTCGGGGACAAAGAAGCAGCCTTTGGGATGCTGAAACGGAAAGCTCATTCGGATGGCTTCCTCCCCAGAGGGGGCATTCCCTCGAGTCCCGAACCGCGGCCCCCATGATTGCAACCTGCGCTTGCGGCCAGCTGAAGGCCGACTGCTCCGGGCAACCCGTCCGGGCTTCCATTTGTCATTGCCTGGAGTGTCAGAAGCGCACCGGCAGTGTTTTCGGCACTCAGTCGCGCTGGCCGCGGGAACAGGTTCGCCTGGAGGGGCAGGCCAAGGTTTTTCGGCGCACCGGCGATACCGGGAAGACCGTTACCTTCTACTTCTGTCCCGACTGCGGCTCGACGGTGTACTGGGAGGTCCCCGGGTTGGAGGGCTTTTGGGCCATTGCCGTCGGCGCTTTTGGCGATCCCGACTTCACGCCCCCGACCGTGGCCGTCTATGAAGATCGGCGTCACCCCTGGACGGTGGATCCAAATTCGGTGATTTTGGACCACTGGAGTTAACAACTTTGGGATTTGGTAGAGATTTGGTAGTACGGGAGCCTGTAAGCTCTGCTCAGCTCCTACGGAAAGTGGATCTCTCAGAGTAGGAGTTGTTGACGGCCTGGCCGGCAACAGCTCCAGCCCCCCAGCAATGGGGGGCATTTTTTTTTCTTCTGGCGGGCGGCAGGTTTCAAAACTGTATCAAGAAATCTTAATGTTGGATGAAACGTTTATCGGTACCCGCCTCTGTTCTGGTGGTCGCTCTGTCACTATCCGGAATTTCTAGTCTTGTGAACCAGGTCATCTGGCAGAGGGCGCTCCGTCTGTACCTGGCCGGGAGCGAAAGTCTGAGCGGAATGGTCGTGATCCTCGTTTTTCTGTTGGGCTTGTCGCTGGGAGCGGCGATTGGCTCCCGATTTGTCTCCAACAATCGACGGGTGCTGCTTTCTCTGGTCACGATCGAGATCGTCCTGGCGCTCTTGAACCTGGGGATATTTGCATTGTTGCGGTCAGACCTGTCGGCATCTGTACAATGGCTACAGTCCGTTTCGCACTCACTGGGGGTTTCGCTGAGATGGGCCTATACTTTGGTGGCGGGGCTGCTGTTGTTGCCGGCCTGCACGTTGATGGGTATGACGACTCCTCTTGCGGCGGAGTCCATGCAGCGGCTCTACACGGGAGAGTCGCCAACCATCTGGTTGTCGCGAGTATTCAGTTTCAACACCCTGGGTGCTTGCGCTGGTGCGACTTTCGCCGGTGGTTATTGCCTGCCCGTTTGGGGCCAGTCGGCAACGCTGCTCCTGGCTTCTTGTTGTAATATCCTGGCTGGTCTACTGGTTTTGACTCAGGTGGGGAAGGAGCGAGTTCCGGCCGTGCCCCAGAATTCAACTCCGAGATCGGGTTCGCATAAAGGGGCAGTGGGGGAGCTCGCGTTCATCTTCGGTCTGGTGTCTCTCAGCTACGAAATGTGGCTGTTACGCGCATTGAGTCTGGCCTGGCTGCCTTTGCCCTCGACCTTCTCTGTCTGTCTTGGGCTCTTTTTGTTTTGTTGGAATCTAGGAGTTGCTTGTTCGGAGTTTCTGCCAAGGGCGGGGTTGCTGACGAGACTACCAATGATTCTTCTGCTCTATGCTGCCGTGACGGGTCTGGAGCCGGTTGTCCTGACTCTCGATCGTCAGGGTAGCCTTCCTCTTGTGCTCCGCATTCTGTATTTCTTGCCCTGTCTGTTTTCGGGTCTTCTTTACGGTAGTCTGGTTGCTGGCTGCGCCGCCCAGAGTTGGGGCAGGGATACCGGGGCTTTCGTTGCCTGGAATACTCTGGGCTCCGCACTCGGAGTTCTATTCGGGCACTTGCTAGGATATCGGGTTTCGCCGTTAGTCTTTGCTTTGGTGCTCATGTCGATCCTGTTGTTTGCTGCTCTGCGCTTCTTCGCGCGGCTGGCGCCTGCTCGGCGCCTCCCGGTGCTCTCACTTCTGGGGTTCGGTTTCATCGCCTATGTGAGCAGTCTTTTCACTCTCGGCTCGAACTTTGCCAGTCGCACATTCTATTCCAGTGACGGCATCTTGGAGATCCGCCGGGAACAGGTTTTCCTGGATGGTTTGTGGCACTCCGCACTCGCCCATTCGCAAGGGAATAACAGCGATTGGGCCATGGCGGCAGTGCCAGCGTTAGCTCATAAAAGTCCAGAGAGCATCCGCCATAGCCTGGTGGTTGGCTTTGCGATGGGTCATACGGCAAACGCACTCCTTCGCTTGCCGAACCTGCAAAAGCTGGATTGCTACGAGATTCATCGTGGCTTTCAGCAAATCTTCGAGGCCTATCCGGACTCGGTTCGTCCAATCCTGAGCGATCCCAGGCTTCGGCTCTACTGGCAGGATGGTCGCAGTGGCCTGAGTTTGAACGATACAAAGTATGATTTGATAACCTCTGCTCCCCTGTACCTCAAGCAAAGTGGCAGTTCTTTGCTTTTGAGCGAGAACTACTTCAAGCTTCTTCTTAAGCGTCTAAAGCCCGGTGGAGTCGTAGCCTGTTATGCTCGGTCCGATTCCTATCTGCAGGGAGTTTTGGTGCGGCAGACTTTTGCCAAGGTCTTTCCGTATCACTTCAGCGTCGCCGGGGGTTATCTGCTGCTCGGCTCCAATGAGCCTTTCGACCTTCGAGGGGAAGCGATGGCGCGGAAGATGGAGTTTCCCGGGTTGCTTCAGGAGGCGCACGAGCATTTCGGCTCTGCAGGACTTCTCCAGATCGTAGACAGACAAATTGCTTGGAGTGGAGTAACCGCGGTCATCAGTGATGATCGTCCGCTCGTTGAGTATCCCCACTGGATTTCGAAGTTCGTGACCGACCCCTAGAGGGCTCCAGGGCAAAAAAAAGAGGACCCTTTGAAACAAAGGGTCCTCGTGGTGCCGTGGGCCGGAATCGAACCGGCGACAATACGATTTTCAGTCGCATGCTCTACCAACTGAGCTACCGCGGCTAACGGTGGCGGGAGCGACGGGATTCGAACCCGCGATCTCCGGCGTGACAGGCCGGCGCCTTAAGCCTCTAGGCCACGCCCCCGCGGCGTGGTGGGCGGAATAGGATTTGAACCTACAACCCCCTGCATGTGACGCAGGTGCTCTGCCGTTGAGCTATCCGCCCGGCTCGGGAATAATAGCTTGGAGGGCATGCGTTGTCAACGCTTTTCCCCAAGTTCGACCAGTTTACTTGGCAGCCTTGGCGCTGAGCAGCTCAACCTGCTTGGTGAGCACTTCGACCTGCTTCTGCATCTGCTCGATGGTCTGCTGGCTGGCCACTTTGTAAGCATCGAAGTTCGCTTTGACGCTGGCCTGAACCATGTCCTGGAGAAGCTTCTGGTTTTCCTTGGCCTGCTCGGCAATCTTCTCGGCCATCTTGACGGCCTGGTCGCGGCTCACTTTGTTCTGCTCCATCCAGGTCTGCATGAACTTCTCGCCCTGCTCCTGGAACCAGAACACCGAGGTGAAAGCCTTGGTGGAGTTTTCAATCATCTGCTGCATCATCTGGTCGGTCATTGTTTTTGTTTCCTTTGCGTTTGGTGTGACCAGAGAATACGGGGTGGTCGTTGCACTCGGGTTGACGGGGTTTTTGCAATCGGCGTGCAATCAGTGGCCCGGTGAGACGCTTGCTTTGGTGCCTGGTTACAATCGCTGCCCTGGTGCTGGCTGTGTGGGCGGGAGCGACCGTTTATTACAAAGGCAGGGCTCACGAGCTCTACGCGACCTGGTCGCGAGTCGATTCGGCCCCGGGCGATAAGGAGTTGCGCAGTGATTTTGGCCAGCTGATCGCTCTGGCTCCGGGACTGGCCAAGATCGATTACCGCTATCTCAGCCAACCCTTGGACGAGACCCAGCAATACTTGCTGGAGTTCGCCATGGGCGCCTTGAGCACGGGCGACAAGCGACGCTGGGAGCTTGCCGTGCGCATTCTCAATGGCATCTGGCTGAAGGAGAGGCAGGCGCCGGAAATGGACCTGGCCAGGGCGATCCGGCTCAATACCTTTCAGCAGCGAATCCGTGGTCTCTACGCTCAGGCTCGTTTCAAGCGTATCAAGGCCGCCCTGCCGGCTCAGGACCGGCTCGCCTATGCCCATAACATCGGCAGCACCTATGTGCGCAAGCAATGGGAGAATGAATGGGCGCTGTGGGGTGGCGCGCTTTCCTGGTATCGGGCCTGCCAGACCATGGATCAACTCTCTCGCTGGGAAAAACAAATGGCCGGCGGACAACCCCTGGAGGCTGGACCGCCGGCCACGAAGCCGGTCTATGAAGTTCTGAAGGCGATTCCCTGAGGAATTACCTGGCGCGGGCGTCGCCCTGGGCCGAAACCAAGAACTCCTGATAGCCGCCTTCGAAGACGCGCATCTTGTGGTTCTCAATGTGGTAGACGCGGTTGCTCACCTCTTTCAGGAAGTGGCGATCGTGGCTGACCAGCACCACCGTGCCTTCGAATTCCTTGAGCGACTGCATCAGGATTTCCCGCGAGCGCATATCCAGGTGGTTGGTCGGCTCGTCCAGCACCAGGAAGTTGACGGGCTTGGCCAGGATCATGGCCAACACCACGCGGCTCTTCTCGCCACCCGAAAGAACCGAGATTTTTTTGTCTGCGTCTTCGCCACTGAATAAGAAGCAACCCAGCAGAGTGCGCACTTGACCGATGGTGGCCGTGGGCATTTCCTCATAGACCTGTTCGAACACGGTTTTCTCCGGGTTGAGCAAGTCCAGCGAGTTCTGCGAGAAGTAGCCCAGATTGACGCTGGCACCGATGTTCACGGTGCCGTCACTGGGCTCCAGGTGGCCGGCCAGCATCTTCAACAGAGTGGACTTGCCGGCGCCGTTGACGCCCACCACGGCCACTTTGTTGAGGCGGCGCACCACCGCGTCGGCGTCCTTCAGCACTTCCTTTTCGCCGTAGGCTTTGCTGACGTGTTTGACCTGCACCACTTCCTCGCCGGAACGGGGCGGAGTGGGGAAGTCGAACTTGACGGCTCGGCCTTCTTCCTGCACCTCGATACGCTCGATCTTCTCGAGTTTCTTTACGCGTGACTGGACCTGGGCGGCGTGACTGGCACGGGCCTTGAAGCGAGCGATGAACTCTTCTTCTTTGGCGAGCATATCTTGCTGGCGCTTGGCGGCTGCTTGCGTTTGCTCGGCGCGCAGGTCGCGCTCGCGCTCATAGTAATCATAGTTGCCGCCGTAGATCGTCAATTGGCCGTAGTTGACCTCGATGATACGGCTCACGATCTTATTCATGAACTCACGGTCGTGACTGGTCAGAATGAGCGTGCCCGGGTAGTTCTTGAGCCATTCTTCCAGCCAGACGATGGATTCCAGGTCAAGGTGGTTGGTGGGCTCGTCCATCAGCAGCAGGTCTGGCTGCAGGGTCAGGATGCGGGCTAGCGCGATGCGCATTTTCCAACCGCCCGAGAAGCTCTCGACCGGGCGATGGTGGTCTTCGGCCGCGATCCCCAGGCCGGTGAGCACCGTTTGAGCGCGCGTCTCGACTTCGTAGCCGCCTAGAGCTTCGAACTCTTCGCGAGCATCGCCATAGCGCTCCAACAACTTGGTCATCTCGTCTTCGCCCATTTCCTGGCCCAGACGTTCTTCCATACTGGCGATTTTGTCGGCCAGCTCGGCCACTTTGCCGGCGCCTGCCATCACTTCGGCCAATACGCTGTGACCGCTCATTTCGGCGGTGTCCTGGGAGAAGTAGCCCACGACGGTCTTGGCCGGCATCGAGACGGCCCCCTCGTCCACGCCCATCTGGCCGACCAGGATGCGAAAGATCGTCGACTTTCCGGCCCCATTGGGTCCGACGAGTCCGATTTTATCCCCCGGATTTGCTTGAAAACTGGCGCTTTTATACAGGGTGCGGCCGCCCAGGTGTTTGGTGATGTTGGAAAAGTGCAGCATGGCGCACGCCGTTGGCTGTTGGCCGGGGACTTCCTGCGTGCTCTCGCGAACGTTCGGCCCATGAGTCAATCCATCCACAACTTTGAGATTCTGGTGCGCCACGGGGCTTTTCGAGGGAGCTTCTTAGTCGATGATTTTCTGGCCGGCTATCGCGCCATCCAGCCCAGCCTGCATCGCTACTGCAACGTCGAGGACATGGTGGACGTCGATGCGCTTCTCTATGTATTGGCGCGTCTGCCCGACGGCATTCACCTGGTTCGCGAGATTTTGGTGCAATCTGATATCCCGGACAAAGTGCCGGAACTGGAGGGGCTCCAGGAAGTCTCCATCGAGTCGCGCCGCCGAGCGACCTATCTTCTGGGCCCCGAACGTCTTGTCATCGTGGCCCGCGAGGGGGTCACCGAACTGCTCGACCTGGTGACTCTGCTGGCCGCCTTCGAGGTCGAATCGCGCAAGATCGAGCGGCTGCTCAAGCAGAGCGATATGTTGGCTGATTTGCGGGCCTTTCAGGCGGGTGATCAGGGAGTGGAAAATCGATTGCTGGTGCGCCTGGCTTTCGAGCTCGGCACGACCGACGACCAGATTATGGCTTTGCACGAGCGCTGGGGCGGGGAAACCATTTCGCGAATCGTGGCTCTGGCGGACCGGCCGCCTCATCTCAGGGTTCGCCTGCATCGAGACTACTGTCTGCAGTCGGCTCTGGACCGGTCCCGTAGCTGGGCCCACCGACTGGCCGGCGAAGTGGCCCAGCGCACCGCCGGCCGTCGCCAGATTCACCTGATGTCAAGCAACACCCACTCGACCGTAAACCTCTTGAGTCCCTTTCCCCGTCAACATGAAGCGGCCATCCTCGCCTCCGGGGAAGCCCCCGCCGACGTGCATCCCGCCAATCGCATCTACTACTTGATGAAGAAGTGGCTCACGCCGGAGCGAATCCAGGAGCAGGCTCGCGTGCACGCGGAGTGCGGAATCTACACGCTGACAGACCTGGATAGGGTAGGGGTGACCGCTCAACTGATCGACCTGGCGCGGATACCTCTGGAGTATTGTGATCCACGACTGCGCCTGGGCGACTGGGACGAGCCGCCCATCCTGGTAAACTTCGATTACGCCTTTGGAGATCAGGCCGGGGTGGTGGGTGAGCAGCTCTTCAGGGAGCTGGCCGATCATCGGGTGCGAAGTCTCTCTATTATGGGAAAGGCGGGCTCCCTGGTCGGGGCCCGTGGCAGTCTGATGCTGCCCAACTACCTGATTCGCGAAGGAACCAACGACGTCTATGACATTCCGGGCGGCAACTGGCTGACGTGTGCAGACCTGGACGGCCTGGTGGATGGTGTTCACGATTCCGGCCCCGTGCTTACGGTCTTGGGTACCATCCTGCAGAACGACGAGTTGCTGCGTTCTTACCGAGATGACTGGAAAGCGTTGGGGCTGGAGATGGAGGGCATCCCTTATTTACGGGCTGTTCACCAGGCTCTCAAGCTCGGGCTGTTGGAGTCGGATATGCGTGTCGCCATCGGCTACTACGCTTCGGACGCCCCGTTGGTTCCGGGGGAAAGCCTGGCGCGCTCCTTGTCTACAAGGGGATTGGACGCGACTTACGGGCTGAACGTGGCGATTCTGCGGAAAATCCTGGCGCTGAAGTGACCGAAAAAACCATGGAAAAACGGGTTGACAGCCCTGGACCGCCATGCTAAATTACGCCTCGCCCCACCGAGAACGGTGAGCGGCAAACGGAGTAGCAACTAAGCAAACTCCATCTTTGACAACTGAAGAAGATATTAGAAGCGAATGCAATCTCGTTGGTAACCAGTTCTA